>NZ_JAAVJH010000019.1 GCF_012035195.1 Sphingomonas corticis | reverse complement strand
CGGGCTACGCCCGCCCTACGCCGCAACCAGCGCGAACGGTGCGACCCCCATACCCGTCACGCTGCTTGACGAAGGGGGTCCCTTTTGCACGCCGATAGGGGGTCCTTTTTGGACGCCGATTGACATACGACCGATCGGGCCGGCGGCGGCTTCTGGCAGGCGGGGCATCGGCCGACGCTGATCGCCGCCTTCCTCTATTTTGATCTCGCGTTCATGGTCTGGGTGCTGCTCGGCCCGCTTGCGCCCGACATCGCCAGGGAACTTGCGCTGTCGCCCGCGCAGAAGGGCCTGATGGTCGCCACGCCGACCCTGGCCGGCGCGGTGTTGCGGCTCGTCGTCGGGCTGCTGGTCGACCGGATTGGCCCCAAGCGGACCGGCGCGCTGAATCAGGTGATCGTCATCGCGGGGCTGATGACGGCGTGGCTGCTGGGCGTACACAGCTTCTCGGGCACGCTGGCGCTGGGTGTGATCTTGGGGTTCGCCGGCGCCAGCTTCGCGGTGGCGCTCCCGCTCGCCAGCCGTTGGTATCCGCCCGAGCATCAGGGCAAGGCGATGGGCATCGCCGGCATGGGCAATTCGGGGACGGTATTCGCCGCGCTGTTCGCGCCGACGCTGGCGAAGCTGTTCGGCTGGAACGCGGTTCTGGGCCTGGCCTGCATCCCACTCGTGCTCGTTCTCTCCCTCTACCTCGTCATGGCCAAGGATGCGCCTGACGCGCCCGCGCCAAAGCCCGTCATCGCCTATCTGGAGCCGCTGCGCACTGCCGACGCCTGGTGGTTCATGCTGTTCTACGGCGTCACCTTCGGCGGCTTTTCGGGGCTGTCCTCCTCGCTCACCATCTATTTCACCGACCGTTTCGGCCTGACGACGGTGGTTGCGGGCTATTGCACCGCCGCCTGCGTGTTCGCCGGCTCGCTGGTGCGGCCGCTGGGCGGGGCGCTCGCCGATCGGATCGGCGGCGCGCGAACGCTGACCACCGTCTATCTCGTCGCGGCGGTCGCGCTGGTCGGCGTCAGCGCCGCCGCGAGCGTCGGCTCCGCGCTCGGCCTGTTCGTGCTCGCGATGCTGGCGCTGGGCGCGGGCAACGGCGCGGTGTTCCAGCTCGTCCCGCAGCGTTTCGGCAAGGAGATCGGGGTGATGACCGGGCTGGTCGGCATGGCCGGCGGCATCGGCGGCTTCTATCTCGCCTCCAGCCTGGGCCTCGCGCGCCAGCTCACCGGCAGCTTCTCCTACGGCTTCCTCATCTTCGCCGTCCTCGCGCTCGTCGCATTTGCCGGGCTCAGCCTGGTGAAGCGCCGGTGGCGCAGCGAATGGGCGACCGGCGGCGTGCGGATCTGAAGCGGGCGGCGGGCGGGCCACGGCTCGCCCGCCTTCAAGGAGGAACATCATGCGCCTGGCACTCGCCGCGGCGGCGCTGATCGCCGCCGGACAGCCGCTCCATGCCCAATCGGTCGCGCTCAAGCCGCTCGCCGACGCGCGCACCCGCTACGAGACGGTCGAGCAGGACGGCCTGCCGCGGGACGCAGACGCGCTCACGATCCGGCTGCGTGCCGGCGTGGAGGCGCGCGTCGAACGCTGGTCGGCGCTGGTGGAGGGGCAGGGCACGCTGGGCGTCGTCGACCGCTATTTCGACGGGCTGGAGGGCGCGGCGGACCGCCCGCTGGTCGCCGATCCACAGAATGTGGCGCTGTATCGCGCCCAGCTCCAGTATCGCGCCGACGATCTGACCATGACCGCCGGCCGCCAGCGCATCGCCCTGGACGATGAGCGCTTCGTCGGCGCGATCGGCTTTCGCCAGAACGGCCAGACCTTCGACGCGGTCCGCGCCGAATGGACGCCGTTGCCCAAGCTCAAGCTGGACCTGAGCTATGCCTGGAGCGTGCGGACGATCTGGGGAAACGACGGGAGGGACGCGCGCCAGTCGGCGGTATCGGGCGACAATGTCTTTGCGAACCTCTCCTACGCGACGCCGGTCGGCCTGCTCACCGGCTTCGCCTACCTCGTCGATCAGGACGAGGCGGCGGTGCAGGGCTACCGCTTGTCCAGCCAGACCTATGGCGTGCGCTTCGCCGGGGCCCGGCCGATCGGCAGTGGCGCCAAGCTCTCCTACCAGGCGAGCTACGCACGTCAGGCGGACTATGGCGGTAATCCCAACGCCTATCGTGCCGAATACTACCTCATCGATGCGGCGCTGGACGTGTGGCGGCTGAGGTTCGGCGGCGGCTTTGAAGTGCTCGGCGCCGATGACGGGCGCGCGCTCACCAGCTTCCAGACGCCGCTCGGCACCAACTTCAAGTTCCAGGGCTGGGCCGACAAGTTCCTCACCACGCCGCCCGATGGCGTACGCGACCTCTACGGTCAGGTCAGCACCGGCTGGAAGGCAATCGGCCCCGCCCGGGACATTACCGTCCAAGCGGTGTTCCACGACTTCCGCAGCGATCGGCTGGGGCGCCGCTACGGCCGCGAGTGGGACCTGCTCGCCTCCGCCAAGTTCGGTCCGACCACCGCCTCGGTTCGCTATGCCGATTACGACGCTCGCAGCTTCGCCACCGACACAAGCAAGCTGTGGCTGCAGCTCGATTGGGCGCTGTAGTTGCTGCAGCGCAAAAAAGGGGGTTGAGCGCCACGCGAAGTTGAGGAATACTCATGCGACGCGAGCAATGCTGCCCGCATCGACATAGCCCGCCCGCTCCGCCGCTGGAGCATGGCAGGCGCATCGCCCCGGCCGCCGTCCGCTGCCGGTCCACGATGATGGCAAGGCCGCCATCTCGCCCCCGTTCCGCGGGGCCGAGATGGCGGCCTTTTTCGTTTCCGGAGTTTGCGACGATGGACTTCCAGGGTCAGGTCACGGTCGAGGAAAGCTCACGCGATGCGGTTCCCGCGGGCGATCCGCGTCCGCACCTCGTGGTTGTCGGCAACGGCATGGCCGGCTGTCGCGCCGTCGAGGAGCTGCTGGCGCGCGAGCCGGGCCGCTACCGCATCACGATCTTCGGCGCCGAGCCACATGTGAACTACAATCGCATCATGCTCTCGCCGGTGCTGGCAGGCGAGAAGACGTTCGACGAGATCGTCATCAACGATCATGCCTGGTATGCCGACGCCGGCATCCGGCTCGTCACCGAGGATCCGATCGTCACGATTGATCGCGCCGACAAAACGGTCAGCGCCCGTTCGGGCCGCACGACCGCCTACGACAAGCTGTTGATCGCCACGGGGTCCGACCCATTCATCATCCCGGTGCCGGGCCGCGACCTGCCGGGCGTCATCAGCTTCCGCGACATGAAGGATGTCGGTCACATGCTGGCCGCGGCGGCGCAGGGCGGCGATGCGGTGGTGATCGGCGGTGGCCTGCTGGGACTGGAGGCGGCGCACGGCCTCACGCTGCGCGGCATGAAGGTGACCGTCCTCCACCTCATGGACACGCTAATGGAGCGGCAGCTGGACGAGGCCGCCGGCTGGCTGCTCCGCACCGCGCTGGAGGCGCGCGGGCAAACGATCCTGACCGGCGCCGATACGGCCGAGATCGTCGGCGACACGCACGTTCAAGGGGTACGGCTGAAGGACGACCGCGTGATCCCGGCCAGCCTCGTCGTGATGGCGGTGGGCATTCGGCCCAGCGTGGCGCTGGCGCGCGAGGCCGGGCTGGAGATCGGCCGCGGCATCCGCGTGGACGACAATATGGTCACCAGCGATCCCGACATCCTCGCGGTCGGCGAATGCGTCGAGCATGACGGGCAGGTCTACGGCCTGGTCGCGCCGCTCTGGGAGATGTGCCGCGCGCTTGCCGACGGGCTGGTCGGGCGGCCGACCGGCTATCGCGGTTCGGTCACCTCTACCAAGCTCAAGGTGTCGGGGATCGACGTGTTCTCCGCCGGCGACTTCTCCGGGGGCGACGGTGCCGAGGACATCGTCCTGCGTGACGCCTCGCGCGGCGTCTATAAGCGTCTCGTCCTCGAGGAGGATCGCGTGATCGGCGCCGTCCTCTACGGCGATACCGCCGACGGCGCCTGGTACTTCGACCTGCTCAAGAAGCGCGAGGATGTCGCGGCCATCCGCGACGTGATGATCTTCGGCCAGGCCTTCGCCTCCGGAGGTGGGCAGGCGGACCCTAAGGCGGCCGTTGCGGCGCTCTCGGACGATGCCGAGATCTGCGGCTGCAACGGCGTCAGCAAGGGCCAGGTCGTCGCCGCGATCACGGGCGGCGCGTGCAGTCTCGATGCGGTGCGCGGCAGCTGCAAGGCGTCGGCCAGCTGCGGTTCGTGCACCGGCCTCGTCGAGCAGTTGCTGGCAATCACCCTCGGCGACGAGGTCCAGGCCGGGCCGAAGACGATGTGCAAATGCACCAGCTTCGGCCACGACGACGTCCGCCGCGAGATCGTCGCGCAGGAGATGCGATCCATCCCGGAGGTGATGCAGCGGCTGCACTGGTCGACGCCCGACGGCTGCGCCTCGTGCCGTCCGGCGCTGAACTACTATCTGCTCTGCGCACTGCCGGGCGAATATGTCGACGACCAGCAGAGCCGCTTCGTCAACGAACGGCTGCACGCCAACATCCAGAAAGACGGCACCTATTCGGTCGTGCCGCGCATGTGGGGTGGCCTCACGAACCCGCGCGAACTGCGCGCCATCGCCGACGTGGTGGAGAAATACAACGCGCCGATGGTCAAGGTGACCGGCGGTCAGCGACTCGACATCTTCGGCATCCGCAAGGAGGACCTGCCGGTGGTCTGGGCCGACCTGAACGCCGCCGGCATGGTCTCCGGCCATGCCTATGGAAAGTCACTGCGCACGGTGAAGACCTGCGTCGGGTCCGAATGGTGCCGCTTCGGCACGCAGGATTCGACCGGCCTGGGCGTCAAGATCGAGCGGATGGCGTGGGGATCGTGGATGCCCCACAAGTTCAAGATCGCGGTGTCGGGCTGCCCACGCAACTGCGCGGAAGCGACGATCAAGGACTTCGGCGTGGTCTGCGTCGACAGCGGCTACGAGCTGCACGTCGGCGGCAATGGCGGCATCAAGGTGCGCGCCACCGACCTGCTCTGCAAGGTCGCGACCGAGGCCGAGGCGATGCACTACTGCGCCGCCTTCATCCAGCTCTACCGCGAGGAGGCGCGCTATCTGGAGCGCACCGCGCCGTGGATCGAGCGGGTCGGTCTGGACCACATCAAGGCTCGCATCGTCGCGGACGCGGAGGGCCGCGACGCGCTTGCCGCGCGCTTCCGCCATTCGCAGCTCTTCTCGCAGGACGATCCCTGGGCGCAGCGCGCCGCCGGCGCCGAGCGAGACCAGCACGCGCATCTGGGCGAGTTCCGCCCTCTCGTCCTCGAAGCCGCGGAGTGACGCGCATGATTGCCGACTGGATCGACGTCGGGCCCGTCCAGGCCATCCCGCCGCGCGGCAGCCGCACCGTGCCCGTGCAGGGCGGCGACGAGATCGCGCTCTTCCGCACCCATGACGAGCGCGTCTTCGCGCTGGTCAACCGCTGCCCGCACAAACATGGGCCGCTGAGCCAGGGGATCGTCCACGGCCATGCCGTCACCTGCCCCCTCCACAACTGGCGCATCTCGCTGGAGACGGGCGAGGCGCTCGGCGACGACCGCGGCTGCACGCCGACCATCCCGGTGCGGGTGGACGCCGGCCGCGTGCTGATCGCGCGCGCGGCGCTGGTCGCCGCCGCGATCGCTGCCTGACCATGGCCGATCCGGTCCGCACCACCTGCGCCTATTGCGGCGTCGGCTGCGGCATCCTGGCGACCCGCACCGGCGAGCGCACGCTGGAGATCAGGGGTGACCCGGATCATCCTGCCAATGCCGGCCGCCTCTGCTCGAAAGGCACCCACCTTGGCGAGACGGTGGGGCTGGAGGGGCGCCTGCTCCATCCGCTGATCGGCCGCCGCCGCGCGAGCTGGAACAAGGCGCTCGACCTCGTCGCCCGCCGTTTCCGCCGCACCATCGCCGAGCATGGGCCGAACAGCGTCGCTTTCTACGTCTCCGGCCAGCTGCTGACCGAGGACTATTACGTCGCCAACAAGCTGATGAAGGGCTTTATCGGCTCGGCGAACATCGACACCAACTCGCGCCTCTGCATGTCGAGCGCGGTGGCCGGCCACACCCGCGCGTTCGGCGAGGACATCGTGCCCGCCAGCTATGACGACCTGGATGCGGCCGACCTGATCCTGCTGGTCGGATCGAACACCGCCTGGTGCCACCCCATCGTCTATCAGCGGATCATGGCGGCGCGCGTGGCACGCGGCACGAAGCTGGTCGTCATCGACCCGCGCCGCACCGAGACTGCCGAGGAGGCCGACCTGCACCTCGCCATCCGCCCGGGCAGCGACGTGGCCCTGATGAACGGCCTCCTCGCGCATTGCCGCCGCGAGGGGCTGGTCGACGAACGCGGGCTCGACGTGCCGGAGGGTTTCTGGGACGCGCTCGACACCGATCTCTGGACGACCGCCAGGACGTGCGACGTTCCCCCTCCCGACCTCAACCGCCTATTCGAGCTGTTCGCCGCCACCCCGCATACCGTCACCCTGTTCAGCCAGGGCGTGAACCAGTCGCTGGCCGGCACCGATCAGGTCAACGCGATCCTCAATCTCCACCTCGCCACCGGCCGGATCGGCAAGCCGGGGGCAGCGCCCTTCTCGATCACCGGCCAGCCAAACGCGATGGGCGGCCGCGAGGTCGGGGGCCTCGCCACCACGCTTGCCGCCCACATGGACTTCGCGCCAGAGCACGTCGCGCGGGTAGGCCGGTTCTGGGGCGCGGAGCGGATGGCGACCAGGGCGGGGCTGAAAGCGGTCGACCTGTTCCGCGCCGTGGGCGAGCGCCGGATCAAGGCGCTGTGGATCATGGCCACCAACCCCGCCGTGTCGATGCCCGATGCCGCACAGGTGCGCGAGGCGCTCGCCGCTTGCCCGTTCGTGGTGATGTCGGATGTGGTCGCGGACACCGACACCAGCCTTCACGCCCATGTCCGCCTGCCCGCCGCCGCCTGGGGCGAGAAGGACGGCACCGTCACCAATTCCGATCGCACGGTCAGCCGCCAGCGCGCTGTACTGCCGTTGCCGGGCGAGGCGCGGCCCGATTGGTGGATCGTCAGCGAAGTGGCGCGGCGCATGGGCTGGGCCGACGCGTTTTCCTATGATCGCCCGGCCGACATCTGGCGCGAGCATGTCCGCCTCTCGCGCTACGAAAATGGCGGCGAGCGCCTGTTCACGCTCCCGGGCGAAGCCGGCCGTTCCAACGACGACTATGCGGTGATGGCGCCGTTCCGCTGGGGCGGCACGCCATTCGCCGACGGCCATTATCCGACGCCCAGCGGCCGCGCGAGGCTGGTGCCGGTGCGGCAGGCGCGGCTCCAGCCGTCGCTGCGCAATTGGCCGCTGACCCTCAATACCGGCCGGTATCGTGATCATTGGCATACCATGACGCGGACCGGCCTTTCGCCCAAGCTCGCCCGCCACCGCGAGGAGCCGCTCGTCGAGCTTCACTCCGACGATGCCACCCGGTTGGGGCTCGTCGACGGCAGCCTCGCGCGCGTGGGCACGCCGCAGGGGGAGAGCGTCTATCGCGTGGCGATCAGCGCAGGCCAGCGGCCCGGCGAGCTGTTCGTGCCGATCCACTGGACCGACCGGACCTCCACCGCCGGCCGCACCGGCCTGCTGCCCCGGCCGCTCAACGACCCGCATTCGGGCCAACCCGGCTTCAAGAATACGCCGGCCCGTATCGAGCCGCTGGTGCCTGCCTGGCATGGCTTCCTGATCGGGCGCGATGCGCTCCAGCCGTTGCCGAATACCCTCTGGGCGACGCGCATTGCCGTGCCCGGCGGGAGCCTCTTCGAGCTTGCCGGGGACGGCGACCCGGCTACGCTCGGAACCCTGCTGCCGAGAGGCGATCGCATCGAGGCGCGCGATGACGCCCGCGGCAGTTGGCGGGTCGCGGTGCTGCAGAGTGGTCGGGTAGCGGCGGTTCTGCTCGTTTCGCGCGATGGGCCGCTGCCCTCGCGCGAATGGCTGATCGAACAGCTCGGCCAGGAGGCGGCGCCCACCCTCCTCGCCGGCCGCGCACCCGGCCCGGCGGTGGAGCGCGGACCGATCGTTTGCGCCTGCTTCAACGTCGGCCTCCTCACCCTCACCCGCGCCATCGCCGATCAGCGCCTGGCCGACGTCGCCGCGATCGGCCGCGCGCTGGGCGCCGGCACCAATTGCGGCTCGTGCCGACCGGCGCTCGGGCGCCTGATCACCCAAGCCGAGGAGACCGTCGATGCCGCTCGCGCCTGAGTTCGCCCCCGGCACTGTCTGGCTGGTGGGCGCGGGCCCCGGTGACCCGGACCTGCTGACGCGCAAGGCGATGCGGCTGATCGAAGCCGCCGACATCGTCTTTCATGACGCATTGATCGGCCCGGGCGTGCTCGGCCTGATCCCCGCCGGCACGGAACGGGTTTCGGTCGGCAAGCGATCCGGCCGACATTCCAAGGACCAGGGGACGATCAACGACCTCCTCCTGACGGCCGCCCGCGACGGCCGCAGGGTCCTGCGGTTGAAAGGGGGCGATCCCTCGATCTTCGGCCGCTCGGGCGAGGAGATCGATCACCTCACCACGTGCGGCATCCTGGTCCATGTCTGCCCCGGCATCACCGCCGCAAGTGCGGCGGCGGCGTCGAGCGCGGCCTCGCTGACGCTCCGCGGCGTCGCCCGCTCGCTCACCTTCGTGACCGCGCATACGCGCGCCGGTGAGGCGATCGATCTCGACTGGTCCGCGCTCGCCGCGCCGCAGGCCACGCTCGCCGTCTATATGGGCCGCGCCGCTGCGGGAACGATCGCGGCCGGGCTGATCGGGGCGGGCCGCGACCCCGCCACGCCGGTGCTGATTGTCGTGAACGCATCTCTGCCGGACGAGCGAACTGTTCGCGGGCAGCTGACAGCACTGGCGTTCCTGGTCGAGACGATCAGCGACGACGATCCGACCCTCCTGCTGATCGGAGAAGCTGTTTCCACTTCTGCGAGGAACCGTACGCAGCACATCAAACAATCGGTGGCCGAGACAATTTCGGCCAGTATCGCAAGCATGAACTGGTGAGTTTCCTTGTCCCTCCGTCCTGTGGATGGCCGCGATTTCTGCTTTGCACCGCGGTATGCTGCACCCTATGCTTACTGGCAGCGGAGATCTATTAATCGCGCGGAAAGTCCGCGGAGGATCAACCTCTTCTTCACACTCCTTAGGTCTTGCCGTTTCGGACTCGATCCGCTGAGCCGATCGCCCCCGCGAGCGCCATCCTGGCGCCGAACGCGGACGGGCACTGGTCTTGACGATTGGCGTCCTCGACCACTTCGACGAGGAATCAACCGGGTAGCAGGAGCGGGCTTCTAGGGCACTCGCCAGCGGCCGTGCGCAGTGAGTTCCCGGGTGGCGACCGCCGTTGGGGATCCCCTCGCGCCTGAGCGCTCAGTTGCCGCCTGAAATACGCGGTCGACTCCGAGTCGAGCTCCTGGTGTGCCGTGGCTTCTGCGAAGATCCTTGGAGAGAGCGAGAGCCCCCAATCCGAGGCGGGCCGCCGCCTCGCGGAGCTCCTGCACGGCATCATCCTCGTCACCATGCTCGAGCGCCCCGCGACCTGGGCGCTGGTCGCGCCGATGGCGACCCTGAAGTCGACACCAACGCAAAGCGCAAACCTACACCTCGCACGCGAAGTCCCTGGACGTGCGTGGCCGGCCGACGGGGCGCGGCTCGCCAGATCCTCTTCAAGGCGGATGAAGGCGTCCTGATCGGAAGGGCGGAAAAAATGAGGCTTTTACCATGTTGGAGCAGGTCATCGATGCAATCACGGACGTCCCGGGAATCGCCAACGGCTTCGCGCGCGCAGCCCGCGTCGGGCAAGCCCCTCGAGACGAGGAAGTGCTTGCGTTCTGCGCCAAGCTCACCGGCCTGCGAGGCCGGGACTATCTGGAAATCGCCGACGAGGTGCGCGGAACCCCACTGCCGGCGGGTCTGCTCGGCGTCAGGATCCGCGACGCGGAGACCGGCCGCGAGATCGGCGGCATCCTCTCGGAACGGGAGGAACCCCTCGACGCCTGGGAGGTCTCCACGATCGTGACGCTTGACCCGGAGTTCGAGGAGTCTCGTTGGACGGAGACGTCGGCGCTGCCGGGACGGGACCCGGGCGTCCTGGAACTCCAGGTGAGGCTCGAGAAACGCGAGGTCGCGACGGCCGCTTCATGATTCCCTCGCGCGGCTGCGGCCTTGGCCGCAGCCGCGCGAGGGGCGCCTGATCAGGCCCAATGCACCAGCATCGGGCGCGCGACGGCGAGGCAGCGGTCGCGATGAGCCCGCATGCGAGCCTTGCGGGCACGGAAACGACCGCTGCACTGATTGCGTACGAGCTCGCTGCTGTTTGCGACCACGACGCTCCTCGCTCCCATCAGACGGGAGAGCTTCAGAGCGGAGAGTTGCGCCAGCCAGGCGGCGTCGTGACAGTCGCCGCGGCGCGTCAGTCGAAACCAGATGAAGCCGTTCACCCTCATCACGAGCAGGCGCAAACCGCCGGTCAGCGTGAAGCAGTGGCCCTTGCAGTCGAAACGCGGCATGTCGTCGTCCTCCCATCGTTGAGAGGCGCTTGTGCGGCGAAGGCCGTTTCGTTGTCGCGAACAGACGTGGTGAACCGCTCGGCGGATGGATATGCGCCGGAGTACTAGATCAAGTAAGCGGCACATCTTAACGAGACTATAATCCGGCACGAACCTCAGAAAAAATCGAACGGTTCGACGTGTCCGTCTGGATGGGGCGGGCTTCGCTGGCGGCGGTAGTCCGGGCCAACCGCCAGTTTGCTTCACCGGGGTTGGATCTCGGCAGGCAGGACGTCGTCACCCGCTCCTGCGGCTGGTTTGCCGAAGTGCGGGTTCCATCCTGACGTGGGCTTTTGGATCTTGGCGGCAGTCCCGCATCCTCTGAAGGCGTTTTGGCATCTTGATCCGCTTTCATCCCGCTGCCCCCGCTCTCCACCTTCATGCAGGTCGGCTTCTCGGAGGCGCTCGTCATCGAGTTTCTCTGCTTTCGAGATGCTTCACGGGGTGGTGCTCGGCGCAGCGGGGGCGCACAGCATGCCATGCGCGCCGCTGTTTAGCCTCGGCATCGCACCCCGTCCATCTGAGCCACGCGACCTTGATCTTCGCTTCGGTGAACGGCTCGCAGCTGCGGACTTCCTCGCAGATCTGTCCCTCAAGGAACGGCACGCCCGCGACGAGCCGGTCGACGGATCGACCGGTGGCGGCGACCTGGACGGACTCGGCGATCGCCTGCAGAATGAGCAGCCGGCAGTCCTCCCGACCGTACTCGACGTATCGAACAAGCGGCATCCGCCATTCCACGGTGACGTAGAGATGCCGGCGGCTGCGCCTGATCATCATGAGCGGCACGCCGGTCCGCTGCCGGACGAGAACGGGGTGGCGGTCTCCCGGCCCAAGTATCGTCGCCGTGCGGGCCGCCGCCCGACGGTCCATCACGTCGTTGATCCTGGCGGGATCGATGTCGGCCGATCGGAAAAGGCGGAGGGCCGCCTCGGAGATGCTGAAGGGCGTCATGATGATCTTCGCCGGGCCGCCGCGCTGTGGAAAGCTGCCAGCTGCGTACGTGCAGGTAGCGCCACGCGTGTTCGGCAGCGGTCAAATCCAGCCCCCGCAACCAACACACCACGCCCCCCGGCACACCGCCAGGGGGCGTTCGTGCTTGCGGCACAACCGCACAGCACCGGCAGCGATGCGAGTTCGCCGCGCAACTGTTGGCGAGCTTGTCCTTCCGCACAGTCGGCACCACGGCCGCTCCAGCTGCTCCATTGCCCTCCTACGGCGGAGGGTTACGTCAGCGTCGACCGCCCGTTCGCCGACCAGCGCGCCATCGCCTATCCGCCGTTCGCCAACCGGACATCGAAGGCGGTGCGAGACGCGAGAGGAAGAAGCCGTTCGTCGAGAGCGAGACCTGCCTGAGACCCGGCATCTGCCGCACCGGATCCTATTCGGCCCCTACACCGCTGATCGGGTCGCGGATCTGCTCACGGCGTCGCAACTGGTCGTACCGGGAACGGCCGACACTCTCTGGTCGCCCGCTTGCCCGCCAACCGGAACCACGTCCAGCAACGGTCGGAGAGCGTCACGCGAAGCTAGCGCCCGCGCCGCCGGGTCAGGCGGCGACCAGCGCCTCGGACGTCGCGTCGGCGAGGCTGGTGCCGTCGAGAATGCGCGCGGTCTCGTCGCGGACGCGGGCCATGGCGTCGCGGATGGCGCAATCCGCCTCGGACTTGCAATCCTTGCACGGGCGATAGGCGGTGCGGCTGACGCAGGGCACCAGCGCGAGCGGCCCCTCGATCACGCGGATGATCTCGCCCAGCGAGATGAGGTGGCTCGGCCGGGAAAGCCGGTAGCCGCCCATCTTGCCGCGGTGGCTATGCAGCAGCCCGGCGTCGCGCAGGTCGGCCAGGATCAGCTCGAGGAACTTGCGCGGCACGTTCGCCTCCATCGCGATGCGCGTCATCGGAATGGGGGGCGAACCGGGCTCGGCCCCGGCCAGGTACAGCATGGAACGCAACGCGTAACGGGACCGCTGGGTCAACATATCCCACCTTATCCTGCGACAATATGGCGTGCACATGGCGGCGTTGAAGAAAGCGCTGGGACGGCCTATATCCGTGGCGTCGGGTTTCACCCGGCTATGGCGATAAACTGCGGCGTACAATAGACGCAGCGGACCCGGGGGCAGTACCCGGCGGCTCCACCACCGCAGCTGAGGCGCATCGCGTCACCCAGCCGCGATGACGGGGCCGAACCAGGATCGACGTGTGTTGAAAAGCGCTGTTTTCGCTCGGAATGGGACCACCGCAACGGCCCATTACACAAGTGCCAACGATAACGAAGCACTCGCGATTGCGGCGTAACTGAGGGCCTCGCGGCCTAAGGTTACACCAAGATAGCGCGGTCGGACCGAACCGGGCAACAGAATCGGATTCCAGCGGCCGCCGGGGGGCCGGGCAACAGAACCCCCGGCACCTTCCTGCACCCGAGGCGCGATTGTCGGAAAGCGGGATCGTCGCGCCAATCTGCCATTGCGACGACACGATCGTCGGCAACCGTCACCTCGATGTTCCTTCTGCTCCTCCTGCAAGTAAGCGCGGGTGTCGGCATCGGCTTCGATCTCGCGCGCGCCCGCCCGTCGGCGCCCCCGCCATGCGCGCCGGTGGGGAACGGCGAAGTCGTCGTGTGCGGTTCGAGAGCCGACCGCCACCGCCTGCCGTTACCGCGGGAGACGTCGGCGGCGGACGGCACCAGGGAAGCGGGCGGCCTGGCGGCGATCACCCCGGCCGGTCGCTGCGGGATCTTCGCTGGCGAGCGCCGATGCGCCAAGCGGGAGGCGCTGGCCCATGGTTATGGCGGCGGGCGCGATCCGCTGACCGTTGCGATCGGTGCGGTGGCCGCCATCGTCGATCCGGATCGATAGCGCGATCGGTCCCGCGGTCCCGGCCGCCGGCTCAGTCCCCGCCGGTCAGTGACGATTTGCGCGGGATCGTCTCCTCGTTCGGCTGCCCTTTGTCCAGCGTGTCGCTGGGACGGCGCGCGTCGCCGTCGCGCTGGTGCTCGGTGGACAGGTTGGGGCGATCGGTCTCGGACGTGGGCTTGATCGGCTCGTCGGGCATCGTCACTCTCCTCGAAGAACACAACGATGCCCGGCCGCCGCGCGTTCCTACGGATCGACGCTGGTGCCGAGCGCGGCGTTGACGATGCCGCCGTCCACCGCGATCGTCTCGCCAATCACATAGTCGCCCGCGCGACTGGCGAGGTAGATCGCGGTCCCCGCCATGTCCTCGTCCACGCCGATGCGGCGGGCCGGGATGTTCTTGGCCACCGCGTCGCCGTGATCGCGGGCGGCGCGGTTCATCTCGCTGGCGAAGGCGCCAGGGGCGATCGAGGTGACGTTGATCGCGTCCTTCACCAGCCGCGCCGCCATCCGCTTCGTCAGGTAGATCAGCGCCGATTTGGACGCATGATAGCTGTACGTGTCCCACGGGTTGAGCCGCAGGCCGTCGATCGAGGTGATGTTGATGACCTTCGCCGGGCGGTCGGCGCGCGCGGCGGCCTTCAGTGCCGGGTGCAGCGCCTGGGTGAGGAAGAAGGGCGACTTGACGTTGAGGTTCATCACCTTGTCCCAGCCGCTCTCCGGAAACTCCTCGAACGGCGCGCCCCAGGCGGCGCCGGCGTTGTTGACGAGGATGTCGAGCGATCCCTCGCGCTCGGCGAAGGCTGCGGACAGCGCGCGGATCCCCTCCGTCGTGGAGACGTCGGCGGGCAGGCTGACGCAATTCTCGCCCAGCTCGGCCGCGGTCTCGTCGCAGGCGGGCGCCTTGCGGCTGGAGACGTAGACCTTCGCGCCCTGCGCGATGAAGCCCGCGGCGATCATCTTCCCGATACCGCGCGAGCCCCCGGTGACGAGCGCGACGCGCCCGTCGAGGCGGAACAGGTTGGTGGTGTCCATTCGATAAGCTCCCTCTCCCTGCGGGTGAGGAGCCGCCCCGGACGGTGTCGTTCGTGGCTGCCCCTCCGCCCCACCCTCTCCCCGCATGGCAGAGGGCTTCTTTTCTGCTATCCCCCGCGCTTGATCGTCTCGCGCGCGATGATGATCTGCTGGATCTGGCTGGTGCCCTCGTAGATGCGGAAGAGCCGCACGTCGCGATACAGCCGCTCGATGCCGTAGTCGGCGATATAGCCCGCGCCGCCGAAGATCTGCACCGCGCGGTCGGCGCAGCGGCCCACCATCTCGCTGGCGAAATACTTGGCCGCGGCGCTCTCCATCACGACGTCGGTCCCGGCGTCCTTCGCGGCGGCGGTCTCCAGCACCAGCGCGCGCGCGGCGAGCGCCTCGGTCTTCATGTCGGCGATCATGCCCTGGATCAGCTGATGGTCGGCGATCGCCTTGCCGAACTGCTTGCGCTCGGTGGCATAGGCGACGCAATCGGCGATCAGCCGCTCGGCGACGCCGACGCACACCGCGCTGATGTGCAGCCGCCCGCGGTCGAGCACGCGCATCGCGATCTTGAAGCCCTCGCCCTCCGCACCCAGGCGGTTGCCGGCGGGGACGGGCACGTCGTCGAAGTTGACGTCGGCGACCTTCGCGCCCTTCTGCCCCATCTTCTTCTCCGGCTCGCCGATCGTCACGCCGGGCAGCGAGCGGGGCACGAGGAAGGCGGAGACGCCGCGCCCGCCGGCCTCCTCCCCGGTGCGCGCCATCACGGTGAAGAGGTCCGCCTTGTCGGCATTGGTGATGTAGCGCTTGGTGCCGGACAGGCGATAGACGTCGCCGTCCTTCACCGCGCGGGTCTTCACCGATCCGGAGTCGCTGCCGACGTCGGGTTCGGTCAGCGCGAAGCTGGTGACGATCTCGCCGCTGGCGATGCGGGGCAGCCACTCGCGCTTCTGCTCGTCGGTGCCGGCCATCACCAGGCCCTGCGAGCCGATGCCGACGTTGGTGCCGAAGGCGGAGCGGAAGGCGGGCGTCGTGCGCCCCATCTCGATCGCGATCCGCGCCTCCTCCAGCATGGAGAGGCCCAGCCCGCCATATTCCTCCGCGATGGACAGGCCGAACAGCCCCATCCCGCGCATCTCCGCCAGCACCTCGGACGGAACCGCGTCGTCCGCCTCCACCTGCGCTTCCAGCGGGCGCAGCCGTTCCGCCACGAAGCGGCGGAGATGGTCGATCAGCGCGTCGAAGGTATCGGTGTCGAGGGGCATGTAAAATGTCTCCGGCCGCCGTTCGCCCTGAGCGCAGTCGAAGGGCAGCCGCAGCGCGTGTGCTTCGACTTCGCTCAGCATGAACGGCTGGTTCGCATCGTCCCGGAGGGATTAGGGCACCGAATGGACAGCTGCAAGACCTGCCAAACCCAACTTTCTAAGCGCCTTCGATTGACCCGGTAATTCGCCATACTATGCTGCCGAAAAGAGCGGGAGAGCGACGATGCGGCTGGATGGCAAGCGCGCGGTGGTGACGGGTGGCGCCTCGGGCATCGGGCGCGCGACCGCGCTCCGGCTGGTGGCGGAAGGCGCCGAGGTGTGGGTCGGCGACCTCGATGCGACCGGCGGCGAGACGCTGGTCGCGCAGGGAAGCGGGCGCATCCGCTTCCTGCGCACGGACGTCACCGACGCGGGGCAGATCGAGGCGCTGATGGCCGCGCCAGACCAGCTCGACATCGTCTTTAACAACGCCGGCGCGGGCGGCGCGCGCGAGCGGATCGACGAGATCGCGCCGGACGACTGGGACCGGACGCAGGCGCTGCTGCTGCGCTCCGTCGCACTCGGCATCCGCTACGCCGCGCCCTTGATGGCGAAGGCGGGCGGCGGCGCGATCGTCAACACGTCCAGCGTGTCCGCGCTCGGCACCGGCTACGCGCCGATCGCTTATTCCACCGCGAAGGCGGGGGTGCTGCACCTGACGAAGCTGGCCGCGGCGGAGCTGGCGCGCGACAACATCCGCGTCAACGCGGTCGTGCCCGGTTTCATCACGACGAACATCTTCACCCGCCACCTCGACGTGGCGGAGGAGAAGCGGCAGGCAGCCAACCAGGCGATCGCCGCGATCGCCGCGGGCGCGCAGCCGGTCGCGCGCGCGGGCCGGCCGGAGGACATCGCCGCCGCGGTCGCCTATCTCGCCAGCGACGACGCGGCCTTCGTGACCGGCACGCACATCCTGGTCGACGGTGGCATGACGGTCGGCACGCGCGCGAGCTGGGACCCGCAGTCGCCCTCGCTCTTCACCGCGCTGGAGGCGTTCCAATGACCGCGGACCCGGCGGCCGCCCCCACCGGCAACGCGCCGGCCCAGCGGCGACTGACGCCGGGGACGATGGCGAGCTACGGTGTCGGCGCCGCGGCGTACGGCGTGAAGGACTCGGGCTTCGGCACCTTCCTGCTGCTCTTCTACAATCAGGTCGTCGGCGTACCCGCGGCGACGGTCGGCTTCGTCGTGATGTGCGCGCTCGTCATCGACGCCTTCGTCGATCCTACCGTGGGTTTCCTGTCGGACCGGACGAACACGCGCTGGGGTCGGCGCCACCCGTGGATGTATGGCGCGGCGCTGCCGATCATGCTCGGCTGGATCCTCCTTTGGAACCCGCCCACCAGTTCGCAGCAGGCGGCGCTCGGCTGGCTGTTCGTGCTGGCGGTGCTCGTGCGCAGCGCGGTCAGCGCCTACGAGGTGCCGAGCCAGGCGCTCGCCGCCGAACTGTCGGGCGACTATGACGAGCGCACGCGGATCATGGCCTATCGCTACCTGTTCGGCTGGGCGGGCGGGCTCTTGATGCTGATCTCCGCCTATATCTACTTCCTCGCGCCCGCGCCCGGCTATCCCAACGGCTTGCTCAATCCCGCGGGCTATCGCGGCTTCGCGCTGGCGGGGGCGCTGTTCATGGGCGTCACGATCCTCGTCTCCGCCATCGGTACGCACCGGCAGATCCCCTTCCTGCCCAAGCCGGACACGAAGCGGCAGACGCTGCGAGAGAATTTCCGCCAGATCAAGGAGACGGTGCGCAACCGCGCCTTCGTCATCCTGATGCTGGCCGGGATCGCGGCCTACACGGGCCAGGGCATCACCTATGCCATGTCCAACTATCTCTACAGCTTCGTCTGGCGCTTCACCGGCATGACCTTCGTCTACTTCAGCCTGTCGCTGTTCGTGGGCGTGGGCATCGCCTTCGTCACGGCGCCGCGACTGGGCGCGCGCTTCAGCAAGCCGCACGCGGCCGCGATCGCCGCGCTGCTCGGCGTCGCGATCGGAACCACGCCCTATTGGCTGCGGCTGGCGGGGCTGTTCCCGCCGCTCGGCAGCGCGGCGATGCTGCCCGCGCTGTTCGTGTGCGCGGGCCTCTCCACCGCCTTCGGCGTCACCGCCTATATCCTCGGCGCATCGATGCTGGCCGACGTGGTGGAGGATTCGGAGGCGCGCACCGGCCGCCGCTCCGAGGGGATGTTCTTCGCCGGCGGCTTCTTCGTGCAGAAATGCACCAGCGGCATCGGCATCTTCGTGTGCGGGCTGATCCTGGCCGCCGCGGGATTTCCGGCGAAGGCGGTGCCGGGCGCGGTGCCGGCGGCGACGCTGGACCGGCTGACGCTGATCTATGCCGGCGCGATCCTCGTCTTCTACTTGCTCGCCGCCTTCTTCTACACCCGCTTCCCCTTCGGCCGGGCCGAGCACCAGCTGCGCATGGCCAGGCTGGCGGGCGAGCCGGAGATCGATTCGGCGCCGCGCAACCCGCTCGCGTAAAGGTCTCGTTAGGACATCGCGGCAGCTCCGCTGACCCATTTGCAAGAGGGCGGCGCAACTCGCCGTCGCGCCCACTCGCTTCATCCGAAAAGGTTCCCGCGACGGTTGGAGCCGGCGATTTTGCCGGCTAGCCGACACTCACCAGTTCGAAAGACCGGGGGGTCGCCCAGTGAAGTCGACATCGTTGGCAGCGCGTTTCGCGCTGGTGGTTTCCTGCGTCCTGACGACGGCCTTCTTCGGCGTCGGCACCGCCCACGCCCGCTTCCTGCAATGCGCGCCCTTCGCCCGCGAGGTCTCCGGCATCGCCATCCACGGCAATGCCAACACCTGGTGGAGCCAGGCCGCCGGCCGCTACGAGCGCGGGCAGGCCCCGGTCGCGGGCGCGGTGATGGCGTTCAAGGCGATCCGGTCCATGCCGGTCGGCCACGTCGCGATGGTGAGCAAGGTGGTGAGCGAGCGCGAGGTGCTGCTGACCCACGCCAACTGGTCGCGCCGCGGCGGGATCGAGCGCGACGTGCGCGCGGTGGACGTGTCGGCGGCGGGCGACTGGAGCCAGGTGCGCGTGTGGTACGCAGGCGCCGGCGACCTGGGCACCACGGTCTACCCGCTCGCCGGCTTCATCTACGCGGGCAAGGCGCCGGCCGCCGCCCCCGCCGACCTGCCGATGCCGGTGATCGCCACCGCGGCCGTCGCACCGGTTGAGGGGGCGCTGCCCGTCGCCGACTGATGCGTCAGGCCGGGCGGAAGGTCATGGCCACGCCGTTCATGCAATAGCGCAGCCCGGTCGGCTTCGGCCCGTCGTCGAAGACATGGCCCAAATGCCCGCCGCAGCGGCGGCAATGCACCTCGGTGCGCACCATGCCCAGCGTCGAGTCGCGCCGCGTCGCCACCGCGTCTGCCAGCGGGGCATAGAAGCTGGGCCAGCCCGTGCCGCTGTCGAATTTCGTCCGGCTGGAGAACAGCGGCTGTGCGCACCCCTTGCACGCGAAGGTGCCGCGGCGATGCTCGTCGTTCAGCGGGCTGGTGAACGGACGCTCGGTATCCTCGTGCCGCAGCACGTTGTACGCGGCCGTGCCGAGCTGGCGGCGCCACTCGGCATCGGGCTTCGTCACGGGGAACCGCTCCGCCTCCGCCGGGCGCGCACCGCACGCCGCCACGACGGAGGCAGCGGCCGTGCCGGCGGCAAGCGACAGGAAGCGGCGGCGGTGGGGCTGATGATCCATGCGGCTGATATAGGTCAAAATAGTTGCTCGGGTAGAGGAACCGTCATGCGCGCCGGCGCGCTTGTCGTCTATGTCGTTCCAGCAGCTCGACCCGCCCATTCCCGTCCACGTCCTCGACAAGGGCGCGGGCTATGCCTTTGCGGTGATCGACTACGGCCAAGAGCACAACCTGATCTGGGTGACGGCGATCAACGACACGGGCGAGATCTGGTGCGCGCCCAATCCGCGGGTGCGGTTGCAGGCGAACTGGACGATGGGCCGCGCCCGGCCCGCCGCGGTGGTGCGCGAGGGCGAGTGCGCGACGGCGGAGAAGCCGAACTGACGCTGGCGATGCGTCGCACGGCTTGATACCGCCTGACGCATGGAAACGCTGATCGCCGACATGGCCGCCCGCGCCCGCACGGCCGCCGCCACGCTCGCCCGCGCGTCCGCCGCCGACAAGGAGCGCGCGCTGCGCGCCGCCGCCGCGGCGCTGCGCGAGGATGCGCTCGCGATCGTGGCGGCCAACCGGCTCGACATGGAACGCGCGTCGGCGAACGGCCTGTCCCCGGCGATGCTCGACCGGTTGCGGCTGGACGCGGCGCGCGTCGCGGCGACGGCCGACGGCGTGGAGGCGGTCGCCGCGCTCGCCGATCCCGTGGGGCAGGTGATCGACGGGACCGTGCGGCCCAACGGACTGGCGCTGTCGCGCGTGCGCATCCCCATCGGCGTGATCGGCATCGTGTACGAGAGCCGGCCCAACGTCACCGCAGACGCCGCGGCGCTGTGCGTCCGGTCTGGCAATGCCGTCATCCTGCGCGGCGGGTCGGAGGCGGTGGAGAGCAATCGCGCCATCCATGCCGCGATGGTGCGCGGGCTCGCCGCGGCGGGCCTGCCCGCGGACGCGGTGCAGCTGGTCGCCACCACCGACCGCGCCGCGGTGGGCGCGATGCTGGCGGCCGAGGGCGCGATCGACCTGATCGTGCCGCGCGGCGGCAAGAGCCTGGTCGCGCGCGTCCAGGCGGAGGCGCGCGTGCCGGTGCTCGCGCATCTCGACGGCATCAACCATGTCTACGTCCACGCCGACGCCGATCCGGCGATGGCGCGAGCGGTCGTGCTGGACGCGAAGATGCGGCGCACGGGTGTGTGCGGCGCGATGGAGACGCTGCTGATCGACCGCGGCTTCGCCGCGCCCGCCGCGCTGGTCCAGGCGTTGCTCGACGCCGGGTGCGAGGTGCGCGGGGATCCGGCGGACGCCGCGATCGGCGGGATCGTCGCGCCGGCGAGCGCGGAGGATTGGGACACCGAATATCTCGACGCGATCTGCTCGGTCGCGCTGGTCGACGGCGTGGACGCGGCACTGGCGCACGTCGCGCGCCACGCGTCGGGTCACACGGACGCGATCGTCACCGCGGACGCGGCGGTCGCCGAGCGCTTCCTCGCCGAAGTCGACAGCGCGATCGTGCTGTGGAACGCTTCCACGCAGTTCGCCGACGGCGGCGAGTTCGGCTTGGGCGCCGAGATCGGCATCGCCACGGGCCGCCTGCACGCGCGCGGTCCGGTGGCGCTGGAGGGGCTGACGACGTACAAGTGGGTTGGCCGCGGCACGGGGCAGGTGCGGGGTTGAGGGGCGGGGTTGAGGAGCGGGGGCGGGGCGCGTAGGCTGCTGGCATGAACGCGCCGGTCTCGATCACCGCTCCGCTCGACACGGAGACGCTCGCGAAGGTCGAGGAGCTCGCGCGTGCCCGCGGCATCACCGGCGCAGCGTTTGCGGCCGAGGCCATTCGGGAGGCGGCGAGGGAGCCGGTCGACTTCGCATCATTCGTGCAGGCGGGGATCGCCTCTCTGGAGCGGGGAGAGGTCCACGGCCAGGACGACGTCGCGGCATGGTTCGAGGAGCGTGTAGCGGCTCGCCACGGCGAATGAGCCGCGCGATCTGGTCCGGTGCCGCGCGCGACGATCTCGCGCGGATCGACGAGTTCTACGCCATTCTCGATGCGGATTATGCCGATCGTGTCGGCCGGCTGGCCGTGCGAGCCGGCGCGTTCCTTGCCGATCACCCGCGTGCCGGACCGAAGATGGCAGAGGATATCCGCAAGTGGCGCGTTCCCGGCACCCGGCACTTGCTGATCTATCGCATCCGGTCCGACGCAGTGGAGATCCTGCGCGTCCACCATGGTTGGGAAGACTGGCGTCGTTCGCCGGCATGACCCGCCGCGTCGGCCTCCTCGGCGGGTCCTTCAACCCCGCGCACCGCGGGCATCGCTCGATCACGCTGGCGGCGGTGCGGCGGCTCGCGCTGGACGAGGCGTGGTGGCTGGTGTCGCCGGGCAACCCGCTGAAGCCCGCCGCGGGCATGGCGCCGTTCGCGGCGCGGCTCGCCTCCGCGCGCGCCATGGCGCGTCGCGCGCCGATCCGCGCCAGTGACCTGGAGGCGCGGCTGGGCACGCGCTACACCGCCGATACGCTGCGCAAGCTGGTGCGACGCCACCGCCGCATCCGCTTCGTGTGGATCATGGGCGCGGACAATCTCGCGCAATTTCACCGCTGGCGGCAGTGGCGGACGATCGCGCGCACGATGCCGATTGCGGTGGTGGCGCGGCCGGGATATGATGGCGCCGCCCTCGCGGGGCCCGCGATGGCCTGGCTGCGGCGCTTTCGGCGGCCCGCAAGCCACGCAGAACACTGGGCCGAATGGAGTGTGCCGGCCCTCGTGCTGCTGCGGTTCCGACCCGATCCGACCTCCGCCACGGCGATCCGCGCCGCCGATCCCGACTGGGCCGAACTCCACCGGGCCGATCCCCTGGCACGCGCCGCCGCCTCCACCCATATCTGACGCATGATCGCTGAAGGAGCACCCTTGCCCGCCACCCACCCCGCCAGCCCCCCGCCCCCCACGGGATCCGACGACCAGAGCGTCGAGGGCCTGCACCGTCTGGTGCTGCAGTCGCTGGAGGATGATCAGGCGGTCGATACCGTGTCGATCCCGCTGGCGGGCAAGTCGAGCATCGCCGACCATATGGTGATCGCCAGCGGCCGGTCGACGCGTCAGGTCGCGTCGATGGCGTCCAAGCTGGCGGAGAAGATCAAGGGCGAGACCGGGCGGCCCGCACGGATCGAGGGGCTGACCAACGCGGACTGGGTGCTGATCGACGCGGGCGACGTGATCGTCCACCTGTTCCGGCCCGAGGTGCGGTCCTTCTACAATCTCGAGCGGATGTGGTCGTTCGGCGACGCGCCGCCCGCCGGCACCGCCTGACCGGTCGCGCCGCCGCGCGCCTTTCCATGCTGCTGCACATCGTCGCGCGCGGGCGGATCGGGCGATCGCCCGAGGCGGACCTGGTCGACCGCTATCTGAAGCGGATCGCCTGGCCGACGAAGCTGACCGAATTGCCCGACGCGGGCGGGAGGGAGCCGGAGCGCGAGCGGGGCGCGCGCCGCATCCTGCTGGACGAGAAGGGCGAGGTGCTCGCCTCCGTCGACTTCGCGCGGCGGCTCGGCCGGTGGCGCGACGACGGGGTACGCGAGGCGCGATTCCTGATCGGCGCGGCGGACGGGTTCGACGACGACCAGCGACGCGACGCGGACCTGCTCCTCTCGTTCGGCCGCGCCACCTGGCCGCACCTGCTGGCGCGGGCGATGCTGGCGGAGCAATTGTTCCGCGCGACCAGCATCCTCGCCAACCATCCCTATCATCGCGAGGGGTGAGGATGCGCGGCTGGCTCGTCCTGCTGCTGGCGCTCGGTGCGGTCGGCGTCGCCGCCGCGCAGGATCGTCCCGCCGACCTGCGCCGCGCGAACGCGGCGGTCGCAGCGGCGGCGAAGGCGGCCGAGCGGCTGGAGGCTCGCGCCGCCGCCAGCGACGATCCCGCCACCCGCGCGCGGTGGGAGCGGGCCGCCGTGGCCGCGCGGGTCCGCGGGGCGGAGGCGGAGCTGGCCGCCGCCCGGCTGCGCACCGCATTGGTGGAGGCGCAGATCGCGACGCAGCGGACGCGCTTCGCCGCCGAGCAGGGCCCGGTCGCGCGGCTGCTGGCGATGCTGACCGGGCTCGCCCGCCGCCCCGCCGTGGCGGCGCTGGCGCAGCCGGGCAGCGTCGCCGACCTGGTCCACGTGCAGGCGGTGCTGGCGACGACGCTGCCCGCGGTCGCCGCCCGCACGGTGAAGATCCGCGACGACCTGACGCGATCGCGCGCGCTTCAGGCCAATGCCGCGCTGGCGGCGGAGAGCCTGCAGGCGGGCCACGCGCGGCTGGTCGACGCGCGCGAGCGGCTGGCGGCCCTGTCGGGGGACGACGAGGAGGCGCTGGCGCTGGGCGAGCGGTCGCGTGACCTGATCGCCGAGTTGCGCACGATCGGCGCCGGACAGGCGACCCTGTCCGACCTGGCGGTACTGCCCGGCCCGCCGGTGAGCGCCGCCGCGGCGGCGCCCGGCCGCACGGTCTATCGCCTGCCGGTCGCCGGGCGACTGGTGACCGGGCTGGGCGAGGTGTCGGACAATGGCGTGCGCGCGCGCGGACTGACCTTCGCCGTCGCACCGGACGCGCCGGTCAGTGCGCCCGCGGCGGGGCGGATCGCCTATGCCGGGCGGTTCCGCGGCTTCGGCGGGACGGTGATCGTGGACCATGGCGAGGGGTGGACGACGCTGGTCACCGGATTGGGCCGCGTGGCCGTCGCGCGCGGCGGCGAGGTGGCGGCCGGTGCGCTGCTGGGCCGCGCCGGCGACAGCGCCGCCCCGAACGTCACCGTCGAGCTGCGGCGCCGCGGCCGGCCGGTCGATCTGGTGGCGCTGCTCGGCTAGCGCCGGCGCGACGGCGCTCATCCGTGGTTCAGCGCCGATGCGCTTTGATCGGCGTACGCTTTGCATTACATCCGCCCGGTCGCACGCAAGGATTCCGTCGCTCTATGAAGACCCGTCTGCTCCAGGCCGCCGCGCTGGTCACCACGGTGGCGATGGTTCCGGTCGCGACCGGCGCGATGGCGGCGGTGGACACGTCCACCTATCGCGCGATGGACCAGTTCCTCGACGTCTATAACCGCGTCAAGGCGGATTACGTCGACAAGGTCACGGACGAGCAGCTCATCAAGGGCGCGATCGACGGCATGCTGTCCAGCCTGGATCCGCACTCCAGCTACGTCGATGCCAGCGACTTCGACAATATGCGCATCGCTACGGAGGGCAATTACGGCGGCCTCGGCCTCACCGTCTCCATGGAGGACGGCGCCGTGAAGGTGGTGGCGCCGCAGGAGGACACGCCGGCGGGGCGCGCGGGCATCAAGTCGGGCGACTATATCACGCACATCGACGGCAAGCTGATTTACGGCGGCACGCTGGACGAGGCGACGTCGCAGATGCGCGGCAAGCCCGGCAGCAAGGTGTCGCTGACGCTGGTCCGACCGGGACGCGACAAGCCGATTGAGGTGACGCTGGTGCGCGAGGTGATCGTCCAGCGCCCGGTGAAATGGGAAGTGAAGGGCCAGGTCGGCTACATCAACATCAACACCTTCTCCGAGCAGACCGGCGCCGACACGCGCGCCGCGATCATGGCGATCGACAAGGCGCTGGGCCGCAAGCCGCTGGGCTATGTCGTCGACCTGCGCGAGAACGGCGGCGGGCTGCTGACCCAGGCGATCGCGGTGAGCGACGCGTTCCTCGACCGCGGCGAGATCGTCAGCCAGCGCGGGCGCGAGAAGGGCGACATCGAGCGCTATTTCGCGAAGGCCGGCGACGACGCCAAGGGGCTGCCGATCGTCGTGCTGACCGATTCGGGCACCGCGTCGGCCAGCGAGATCGTCGCCGGCGCGTTGCAGGATCACCACCGCGCGCTGGTGATGGGCGAGCGGACCTTCGGCAAGGGATCGGTGCAGACGCTGCTGCAGATCGGGCCGCGCACCGCGCTGCGGCTCACGACCGCGCGCTACTTCACGCCATCGGGCAAGAGCGTGCAGGAAGGCGGGATCGAGCCCGACATCCGCGTGCCGCAGCTATCCGATCCCGACTACAAGACGCGCCCGGTTTTCCGGGAGGCGGACCTGCGCCGGCACCTCATCAACGAGATCAAGTCGCCCGACAACAAGGTGCTGGAGGAGGACGTGAAGGACGATCCCCGCTTCGCCGCCACGCCCGAACAGCTGAAGAAGCAGGGCATCGACGATTTCCAACTGTGGTACGCGCTGAAGACGGTGGCGCGTCTGGGTGGCCAGCAGCAGGTCGCCGCGGTGACCCAGTCGATGGCGAGCGCGACGGCGGCGAAGGCGACCAAGTGACCGCCTCGCTCCGCCGCGCGCGGATCCTCGCCGTGCTCGTCCCCGCGCTGTTGCTGGCGGGGGCCTGGGCGTTCCAGCTCGTCGGCAAGCTCTTTCCGTGCGAGATGTGCCACTGGCAGCGATGGCCGCACTATGCCGCGCTCGCCTTCGCGCTCCTCTCGTTCGTCGCCGGCGGCCCGCGCACGACGCGCACGCTGGTGGCGGGCGCCGCGGCGCTGGTGTGCGTATCTGGCCTGATCGGCGTCTTTCACGCCGGGGTCGAATATCACTGGTGGCAGGGCATCACCGCCTGCACGCAGACGGTCAGCACCGCGGGCCTCACCACGCAGCAGTCGCTGGAACGGCTGATGGCGGCGCCCATCGTGCGCTGCGACCAGGCGCAGTGGAGCTTTGCGGGCATCAGCCTGGCGGGATGGAACGCGATCCTCTCGTTCGCGGGAGCGGCGGCGATCGTGTGGCAGTTGAGGAGGCGCGGATGAGCTGGAAACCGGGCGATCCTGCGCCGCGACCGTCGACGGCCACGGACGCGATGATCCGCGTCGACCAGGCGGGCGAATATGGCGCCACGCGCATCTATGCCGGGCAGCTGGCGGTGATGGGTCACCGCTCGGCGATGGCGCGCGAGATCGCGGGCATGGCGTTGCAGGAGGAGCGGCACCGCGCCTTCTTCGACCGGCTGATCGCCGAGCGCGGCGTGCGCCCGACGCTGTTCCAGCCGTTCTGGAACGTGGCGGGCTTCGCACTGGGCGCCGTCACCGCGGCGATCGGGCCGGAGGCGGCGATGGCCTGCACCGCCGCGGTCGAGACGGAGATCGACAAGCATTACGAAGAGCAGCTGCGCGAGCTGGGCGACAGCGACGCGGAGCTGTCCACGGCCATTGCGGAGTTCCAGGCCGAGGAGCTGGAGCATCGCGACACCGCGCTGGCGCACGGCGCCGAGCGGGCGCCCGCCTATCCGCTGATGTCGGCGTTGATCCGGCTCGGCTGCCGCGTGGCCATCGCCACCGCCAAGAGGATCTGATTCATGGGTTTCGTTGCGTTCGCCGCCCTCCTTCTGACCGCCGCTCCCGCGGCCGCCCAGTCCGGCCCGCCGTCGCCGGGCACCACGCGGGTGGCGAAGACCACCGCGGCGGAGGGCGTGTCGAAGAGTGCGCCGGTCAACGGCGTCCTGACGCTCTACGGCAACGAGCGCTGCCCGACCAACAAGGCGGGCGAGGAGATCGTCGTCTGCGTCCGCCGCTCCGCGGAGGAGCAGTTCCGCATTCCCAAGGAGCTGCGCAACTTCGAAGTGACGCCGGAGAACGCGGCCTGGGCGCAGAAGGAAGCGGCCAACCGCACCGTCGGCAACGTCGGCGTGGGCAGCTGCTCCACGGTGGGCGCGGGCGGGCAGATCGGCTGCAACGCGCAGTTCGTGCGCGCCGGCAAGGCGGAGCGCAAGGCCGAGGAGAAGGCGGCGACGCCCGACCTGCCGTAGCGCTCGCCTTTTTCGGCGCGGTGCGGCTGGTCCCGTGCCGGCGGTTCCGCTATCCTGTCACCCGACCGTGTGACTGGCGCAATCGCGGAGCACCGCATGGGAGCACGGCCGTCCTCATGCCGCGCGCCTGGGCGATCCTTCGAACGCAGGGGATGCCGCGCATGACGACGAGAATCGCCTTTCTCCTCTTTCCGCAGGTGACGCAGCTCGACCTGACCGGGCCGGCGCAGGTGCTGTCGCGGCTGGGCGACGCGCGGCTCGACCTGGTCGCGAAGACGCTGGAGCCGGTGCCCACCGACGCCGGCTTCTCGATCCTGCCCACCGCCACCTTCGCCGACGTGCCCGCGGCGGACATCCTGTGCGTGCCGGGGGGCTTCGGCACCCACGATGTCATCGCCGACGACGAGACGATGGCCTGGGTGACGCGGGTGGGCGAGGGGGCGACATGGGTGACCAGCGTCTGCACCGGCTCGCTCGTCCTCGGCGCCGCGGGGCTGCTGGACGGCTACAAGGCCGGTTGCCACTGGGCGCAGCGGCATATGCTGCCGCTGTTCGGCGTGGAGCCGGTGGCGGAGCGGGTGGTGGTGGATCGCAACCGCGTGACGGGCGGGGGCGTGACCGCGGGCATCGACTTCGCCTTGCGGCTGACCGCGCTGATCCGTGGGCAGCAGCACGCCGAATTGGTGCAGCTGAGCCTGGAGTACGATCCGGACCCGCCGTTCGATGCGGGTTCGCCCGAGCGTGCGAGCCCGGGGCTGATGGACGCTTACGAGCGCCGCATGGCGGCACTGGCGCCCGACCGCGACGAGCGGCTGCTCAATCTGGCACGTCGTCGCGGTTTCTAGCTCCATCCGTGCGCCCCGAGCGACGTCGAACGGCATGCCGGCGTGCGAGCCTCGGCGTCGCTCAGCCCGAACGGAAATGAGTCCGCTCAGCGCACGCGCCGGATGTCTTTCAGTCGGTGCCACAGGAAGAAGGCGCCCGCCGCGACGATGGCGACGGCGATCGCGATCTCGAACTGATGGTAGATCGCCTTCACCCGCGGGTCCGAGTTCCACTTGTCGCCCAGCCACATGCCCAGCCACGCCAGCAGGAAGCACCAGGGCCACGATCCGAGGAAGGTGTAGACGTGGAACGGGATCAGCTTCATCCGCGCCACGCCCGCCGGGAAGGCGATGAAGGTGCGGATGATCGGCAGCATCCGCCCGATCAGAATGGCGGCGGAACCCCAGCGGTTGAAGAAGCGGTCGGCGGCGTCGAGCTCGCCCGGGCCGATCAGCAGGTACTTGCCCCAGCGTTCCGCCATCGGCCGCCCGCCGCGCCGCCCGACCTCGTAGGCGACGATCGAGCCCAGGTTGCACCCGATCGCCCCCGCGGTCGCGGCGAGGTACAGGTCCATCTTGCCCAAGGAGACGAGATAGCCCGCGAACGGCATGATGATCTCGCTGGGCAGCGGCACGCAGGCGCTCTCGATCGCCATCAGGAGCGCGATGCCCCAATAGCTGCCCGCCTCGATGACGGCGGTGGTGAACCGCGCCAGCGCTTCCAGTATCTGCCCGATCATGCGGCACGCGCTAGCCCGAAGCGCGTCCGCGTGGAAGCGGGAACGGGGAACCGGGCGGAGCGGCAACGGTTCGACGCGGATGCAGGACGACATCACACTGAACGACGGGCACGCCATGCCGCGGCTCGGCCTCGGCACTTACCAGATACCGGACGCGCACGTGGCGTCGGTGGTGCGCGCCGGTCTCGATCTCGGCTACCGCCTGGTCGACACCGCCGCGGTCTACCACAATGAGCGCGGGGTGGGCGAAGGAGTGGACGAGACCGCCTTCGTCACCACCAAGCTGTGGAACGACGCGCAGCGCGATCCCACGGCGGCGCTGGACGCCAGCCTGGCATTGCTGGGACTGGATGCGGTGGATCTCTACCTGATTCACTGGCCTCGCCCCGACGACGGGCTGTTCGTCTCCGCGTGGGAGGCGCTGATCCGGCTGCGCGAGGCGGGGAAGACGCGGTCGATCGGCGTGTCGAACTTCCTGCCGGAGCATATCGACGCGATCGTCGCGGGAACGGGCGTCGTGCCGGCGGTGAACCAGATCGAGCTCCACCCGACCTTCCAGCAGCGCGACCTGCATGCCTATCATGCCGACAAGGGCATCGTGACGCAGAGCTGGAGCCCGCTTGGCCAGGGCAAGACGCTGAAGGACGAGCGGATCGTCGGCATCGCGGAGCGGCTGGGCGCCAGCGCGGCGCAGGTCATCATCGCCTGGCACCTGGCGAAGGGGTTCGCCGTCATTCCCAAGGCCGGCGACCTCGACCACCTGGCCGACAACTGGCACGCGCGCGACGTGGTGCTGACCGACGAAGACGTGGCGACGATCGACGCGATGGACGATCCCGGCGGGCGGATCGGGCCGGACCCGCTGCGGTTCTGACCACATCGCTTTTTCTCTCCCCTTCGCCGTAGGCGCGAGCGGAGAGGGGCGCCGATCAGGCGGACGTGGCCGCGTGCGCCATCTTGAGGTCCTCGACGAAGCGCGCGTATTCCGCCCCCTTCGCCGCCTCGTCCGGCAGGCGAAGCAGGTAGCTGGGGTGGACGGTGATCCACGCCTCCCCGCCATCGGGCAGCCGCAGGGCACGCCCGCGCTCGCGGCCGATCGTCATCACCTTGCCGAACAGGCTGCGCGCCGCCGTGGCGCCCAGGGCCACCGTCACCTTGGGCCGCAGCAGCATCTGCTCCTGCTCGATCCACCAGCGGCACGCCTCGATCTCGCCCGCGTCGGGCTTGGCGTGGATGCGGCGTCGACCGCGCGGCTCGAACTTGAAGTGCTTCACCGCATTGGTGACGTACGTCTCCGCCCGGGTGATGCCCGCGGCGGCGAGCGCGCGGTCGAACACCTGCCCGGCGGGGCCGACGAAGGGATGGCCGGCCAGATCCTCCTGATCGCCCGGCTGCTCGCCGACGAACATCATGGTCGCATCCACCGGGCCTTCGCCGAAGACGGTCTGCGTCGCAGGCTTGTACAGGTGGCAGCGGGTGCAGCCCATCGCCTCCTCGCGCAGTGCCGCCCACGCGGCCTCGGCATTGCCACCGATCTCGGTTCTCGCCGTCTCGATCATGCGGCTCTCCCGTGCCTGCGCCGTCGCCAGCAGCTGGGGCACCAGCGCGGTTTCGGGCATGTTCTTCCAGTATTTGCGCGGCATCTCCTTCAGCATCGCGCCCACCTTCACGCGCGCTGGGTTGAAGATGCTGGCGTAATAGGTCTTCCATACCTCTTCGGTCGGATCGCCGTCGGGCGCGTCCGCCTTGCTCGCGCCCGGCCCCTCCGAGAGCGCGGCACCGTCCCAGTGGAGCGACACCTCCGGCGTCAGGATCGACCAGTGCATGGACGCGAAGCGGTTGACGAAGAAGGCGGCGTTGGCGCGCACGATGTGGTGCTCCGGCTCCCACCAGGCGACGAAGCGCGCGCCCACATCGTCGGTGACCTCGCGGAAGCGCAGGAAGGCGCGCATCTTGTGGATGTCGCGGCGGACCACCTTCGCCAGTCCCTCGATCCGGCGGACGAGCGGGTCGGCGTGATCCTCCGTCAGCTTCGGCTCGCGGCGCAGGCGATGAAGCAGCGTGTAGAGGAGCGCGAACCGCTCCGCGTCGCTCGCCAGCAGCGCGTTGCGTGCGAGGTCGAGGAAGGCGCGGGGCACCTTCAGCGCCGGGCCGGTCGGGTCGTGCCGCGGCGCCGCTGGCGGGGGCGCAGTGGCGAAGAGGTCGGTGGCCTCGTCGCCGACCTGCCACACCACCAGGTCGGGTGGCACGTCGTCTGCCACCAGCGCCCGCGCGGCATCGCGCCAGGCGTCGAAATCGTCGGGCGCGGGGAGGGTGACGACGCGCATCTGATCAGGCCACCCTCACCCTTCCGCGGCTTCGCCGCTCCCTCCCTCTCCCACCGGGAGAGGGAAGGCGCCCGCGCCGCGACGCGGCGTGGGAAGGGTAAGGGTGACCAACCCGCTCACTCCCGCTCGTCCCCTCCCGCGGGGGCTGCCTTCGCCAGTTCCAGTTCCTTGGGCTTGCGCTCCTCGTACACCGCCGCGAGCTTCCGCTCGGTCTCCGCGTCCAGTTCCTTGTCGGCGGCGGGGAACATTTCCTCTTCCTCCTCGTCGATGTGGTGCTCGTAGCGGTGGCGCATGTGGAAGAACTTCGACTCCCACTCGTCCGACGCGAAATCGAGGTCCATCATCTCGCCGATCAGATCGTCGACCTCCTTGTGTTCGGCGACGGAGTGGCGCGCCTCGTCGCGCAGGTCGGGATTGCCCAGCATCGTCGCGTAGAGCGATTCCTCCTCGGCCGCGGCGTGGGCGGCGATCTCCAGCCGGAACGTCTCGAACAGCGACTGGCGCTTCGCGCCGTCACCCTTCAGTTCGGCCAGCTGCTTCAGCAATTCGCGATGCTTGTCGTGATCGCGCTTCAGGTCTGCGTAGATGTCCGCTTGCGCCATGTTGGTCTCCTTCGCGGTCGACGACGCGCGAGCGGACGCGGCGTTTCACCCGCGAGTCATTCTCACCGCTCAGGCGGCGAACAGCTCCAGCTGCTCGCGCTTCGGCGCGACCAGCGGCTTCAGCTCGGCCCGATCGGTCAGGAGCACGGGGCGCCAGTCCTCAGCGACGATGAAGGGCCGCAGCTTGGCCACCGACACGGTCAGCCGGGCGACGTCGTCCAGCCGCAATCGGCGCCAGCGCCGCGCAGCGAGGATGTTCTTCACCGCCTTGGTCCCTAGGCCGGGCACGCGCAGCAGCATCTCCCGCGGGGCGCGATTGATGTCGACGGGGAAGTGCTCGCGAAACTTCAACGCCCAGGCGAGCTTGGGATCGATGTCGAGCGGCAGCATCCCCGTACGCTCGTCGGCGGCGGCGACCACTTCCTTCGCGTCATAGCCGTAGAAGCGCATCAGCCAGTCGGATTGGTACAGCCGGTGCTCACGCATCAGCGGCGGACGCTGCAGCGGCAGCACCGCCGACGCGTCGGGGATCGGGCTGAACGCCGAGTAGTAGACGCGGCGAAGCGAGAAGCGGTCGTACAGCGTCGACGCCTTGCTCACGATATCGCCGTCGGTCGCGGCGTCGGCGCCGACGATCATCTGCGTCGATTGACCAGCGGGCGCGAAGCGCGGCGCGGACTTGTAGCGCGCCTTCGCGTCGGTGGCGTCGAGCATGGCGGTCTTCATGCCACGCATCGCGCCCTCGATGCGCCCATTGTCCTTTTCCGGCGCGAGCCGCTTCAGCCCGCTGACGGTCGGCAGTTCGACGTTGATCGACACGCGGTCGGCGTAGAGCCCCGCCTGGTGGATCAGCTCCGGATCGGCGTCGGGAATGGTCTTCAGGTGGATGTAGCCGCGGAAGTGATGGTGTTCGCGCAAGGATCGAGCGACCTCCACGATCTGCTCCATCGTATAATCGGACGACTTGATGATGCCGGAAGAGAGAAACAGCCCCTCGATGTAGTTGCGGCGATAGAAGGCGAGCGTCAGGTTCACCACCTCCTCGGCCGTGAAGCGCGCGCGACGGACGTTCGAGGATTTGCGATTGATGCAATAATGACAGTCGAAGATGCAGCTGTTCGTCAGCAGGATCTTCAGAAGCGAGATGCAGCGGCCGTCGGGCGCATAGGCGTGGCAAATGCCCATGCCCTCGGTCGAGCCAATCCCCTTTCCATCGCGACTGTTGCGCTTGGCGGTGCCGGACGACGCGCAGGAAGCATCATACTTCGCCGCGTCGGCGAGGATTTCCAGCTTCTGCCTGACGTCGAGCTGCGCCATTCGTTCCATGTATGTTCGCTCGGCCGGCTTGTCGAGGCGCAAGTGGACTGCCATGGATCAAGTCGATGACGCGCGCGATGCAGAGGCTCGGTCCCCACGGACCCTATCTGATGCTGGCGCTGACCTGTTTCCTCGGCTGGGGCTTCAAGGCGCATTGCGGCGCGGCGTGGACCGGCAGCGAGCAATATGTGACCGGCTGCTACAGCGACGCCGTCCCGTTCTGGGGATTGCGCGGGGTGGCGGCGGGAGAGGTGCCGTACTTTCAGGCCCGTATGGAATATCCGGTGCTGACCGGCGCGCTGATCTGGTTCGAGGGGCTGGTGGCGCGGGCGACCGGTGGCGCGCGGGCGGATGCGGCGGATTTCCTGAACGCGGTCGCGCTGGGCAATGCGGTGCTGGCGTTCGCCGTGCTGGAGATGATGCGCAACGCGGGGGTGTCGCTGCGGCGGCAATATGCCTGGGCGCTGGCACCGCCCCTGGTCCTGTACCTCGGCCACAATTGGGACCTGCTGGCGGCCGCCATCGCGGTCGCGGCGGTGCTGGCGGCGGCGCGCGGGCAAGAGGTGCGCGCGACTGCGCTGGCGGCGCTGGGTGCGGCGGCGAAGCTGTTCCCCGTCCTGCTGCTGCCGCTGCTGGGACTGCGCGCGCTGTCCGCACGCGGGGTGGCGCGGGCGGCGCTGCTGGTCGTCGTGGCGGTCGCTGCCTGGGGCGCGGTGAACCTGCCGGTGGCGGCGTTCGCGTTCGGGAACTGGCGAGAGTTCTACGCCTTCTCCAGCGAGCGGGCGGGGACGGCGGCGAGCGTGTGGGAATTGCTGGCGCAGTTCGGCTGGCTCGTCACCGACGTGCCGACGCGCAACCTCCTCAGCTTCCTCGCCTTCGGGGGCGGCGCCGTAACGATCGTGGCCGCGGGCTGGCGGCGGCACGGCGCGCGGCCGTGGATGCTGTTCCTGCCGGTGCTCGCCTGGTTCCTGCTGACGAACAAGGTCTACTCGCCGCAGTTCGACCTGTGGCTGTGGCCGTTCATCGTCCTGTTCGCGACGCGCTGGCGACCGGTAGCGCTGTTCCTGATCGGCGACGTGGCGGCGTATTTCGCCGAGTTCTGGTTGTTCGCCGGCATGGAGGGGGCGCATCCGTCCGCGACACAGGCCGATGTCGCTAGCGCCGCGATCGTGCGGGGGGTTGCGATGCTGTGGCTGATCCACGCGGCGGTCCGCGACGATCCGCCGCGATGGGTTGGTTCTCGCGAAGGCGCGAAGACGCCAAGGGCGAGCGCGGCGGGATAGCTTATCGTGCCGCCGCGGGCGGGTTCGTATTCAAGCGGAGGCGCGGAGGCGCGGAGGCGCGGAGGCGCAGAGGGGTGGTGCTTGTGGGTCCCCGGGTCTTGTCGGCGAGACAAGATCATTGAGCCGCCCGGGGCGGCGCGGAATCGTGCGGCTGGCGCCGCCCTCCGCGTCGCCGCGCCTCCGCGTGAACCCACCTCGCCCTCGTTGCGTCTTCGCGCCTTCGCTCCGGACCTACTCCGCCGCCAGCGCCGCCGCCGCCTGCAGGTCGACCGACACCAGTCGGCTCACCCCGCGCTCGATCATCGTCACGCCGAACAGGCGATGCATCCGGCTCATCGTCACCGCATTGTGCGTGACGATCAGGTAGCGGGTGTCGGTCTCGCGCGACATGCGGTCAAGGAGGTCGCAGAAGCGCTCGATATTGGCGTCGTCCAGCGGCGCGTCGACCTCGTCCAGCACGCAGATCGGCGCCGGATTGGTCAGGAACAGGCCGAAGATCAGCGCCACCGCGGTCAGCGCCTGCTCGCCGCCGGACAGCAGGGTCAGCGCGGAGAGCCGCTTGCCCGGCGGCTGCGCCATGATCTCCAGCCCGGCCTCCAGTGGATCGTCCGAATCGACGAGCGCGAGGTGGGCGTTGCCGCCGTCGAACAGGGTGGTGAACAGCCCCCGAAAATGCCCGTCCACCGCCTCGAACGCGGCGAGCAGCCGCTGCCGCCCCTCGCGGTTGAGCGTGCCGATCGAGCCGCGCAGCCGGTGGACCGCCTGGCCCAGCTCGTCCCGCTCGGCGGCGTTGCTCGTCGCCGCCGCCTCCATCTCCGCCAGCTCGCGCTCGGCGATCAGGTTCACCGGCCCGATCCGCTCGCGATCCAGCGTCAGCCGCTCGTGGGCCGCCGACTCGGCTTGCGGCGTGCCCACCCCGGCGCTGTCGAACCCCGCCTTCGTCGGCAGCACGGGCGCGGGACATTCGAACCGTTCGCCCGCGACGCGCCCCATCTCCACCCGGCGCAGCTCGTGGCTCTCCGCCCGCGCCGCCGCCCCGGCGCGGGCCTCGCGCGCGGCGGCGAGCGCCTCGTTGGCGCGCGACTGCCCGGCATCCGCCGCGCGGAGCGCCGTCTCGGCGTCGCGTTCCTCCGTCTGCGCGCGCTGCGCCGCCGCCTGCGCCCCGCCGTGCGACGCCTCCAATATGGCGATGCGGTCGGCCAGTTCCGCCGGGCGCCCGGCCAGCCGCGCGATCTCGGCCGTGGCCTCGGCGGCGCGGCGGTCCATGTCGGCGACGCGGCGTGCCGCCTCGCCCGCGCGGGCACGCCAGCCCTTCGCCTCCGCCGAGGCGCCCTCGCGCCGTTCCCGCGCGGCGGCGAGCGCGCGGTCGTGCGTGGTGCGGTCGGCGCGGGCGAGCGCCACCGCGGCGCGCGCCGCCTGCGCCTCCGCCTGGAGCCGCGCGGCCTCCGCCGCTGCGGCCCGGCCGTCC
>NZ_JAAVJH010000018.1 GCF_012035195.1 Sphingomonas corticis | reverse complement strand
CGCGGCATACAACCTTCAGTTGCTCGCCCGGCAGGCCGCGGCGGCCTGATACGCGGCGTATCCCCGGTGGCCGGCGTCACCAGCCATCCGCCACGCCGATTTCGCGCAAGCCTTTTTCAACGGTCTCCATCGTTTGTGAAACCTGCGGCTCGCCATCCAGCCATCCGCGAACACGGTCGCCCACAGCAGTCCCGTGACCGTTCGTCATATTCATCTGCACGATGGCTTGCTGGAACTTGCCGACCTGCGCCACTCCCAGCGTGGTGCTGTAGGAATTGTTGTTCGCGCGGAACGAGACGTTACCCGTCGTCGTGTTGATCCGCCATTCTGGAGGGATGGACGTTCCATCGCTCGCCAGCAGGCCAAAGCGCGAACGCGATGTAGCGGGAATGTCGCGGACGGAGAAGAACGCGACGGCGATGACCTGATCGACCGTTCCCGCAGGGCGCGACGGCTGAAGATTGGCGTTCGCCGAGCGCGCGATGGCGTTGGTGGAGGTAACAGGGAAATAGTCCTGCGTCGTGGTGATCGACGGGAAAGGTCCGGAGACTTGCCTCGTGTAGCCCGCCCGGTCGTGGACCAGGGAATAGGTGCCCGTCGTGTCGCCCAGCACGCCGGGGCCGTTGACCCCCACGACGATGGCGCTGCCGTCCTCGCTCACATCAAGGAAGCCAGCGTCGTATGCTGCGCCTGTCATCGCGACTAGGCTATCAGCGAATGAGCCGCTGACCGGCGCCACGACATCGCCGGGCTGCATCGTCGCTTTTCGGCTGCTTGTGCCGACAGTCAACGCCCCCGCTGACGCCACTGTCGACTCCGTGCGGATCGAGGTGACGTGCATCCCCACACCCGTGCCTGCGGCGGCAAGGCTGTAGCGCAGGCCGATGCGGCCCTTGTTGTTCAGCGCCGCCTGATTGTCGGTCAGCTGCGCGACCACGGTGTCGTTGATGAGCAGCCGGATTAGGCCGCCGACACCGCCGTCCTCGACGCGCACCGAGTAGGTGGTGCCGGTGGTGCCGGGGATGTCAGCGGTGCTGATCGCGGCGTTATTCGTGGTGCCGTTTATCGTGTAGCCGATGACCCACTTGTTCGTGCCGTTGTTCACCTTGCCGGCGTAGTAGTAGGTGTTGTCGCTCTGGATGCGGAAGCGGATCAGGGTGTTCTGCGCGGCCGTGCTCAGCGCGGTGAAGCTCGCCACGATCGACTGCATCACGTTCGCCGGGACGAAGCTGCTCAACAGGTTGCAGGGAACGGTGGCGGCGGCAACGCGGTTGCTGCGGATCGCCGCGTCGGTGCCGTTCGTGGTCGACCACGTGTGCCCGCTCTCGCCCGTGTGTGCGGAGAGCGCCACCCCGTCAGTGTCGGTGAACGTGTCGAGCAGGTTTGCCGACGCCGACGGGGTGGCGGCCACCTCGCCCGAGTAGGTCGTGCCGGCCGTGTTGGTCGCGCCAACCTTGTAGTAGTACGGCGTGCCGTTCGTCAGGCCTGCGTCGGTGAACGGGTAGGTCGGGTTCGCCTGGAGCAGGTTGCCTGCGCCCGGCGTAAAGTTGGCGGTGGTGCTGCGGTAGAGCGGCCTAGCCGTGATCGGGGCGCCGCCGTTGGACGCACCGTCCGCGTAGGCGATGACATTTTGGCCGCTGCCAGCCGTGGCCGTGGCAGTGGGCGCATCGGGCGCGACGACGGTGCCGCCCGGCGCAGCAACCTGCACGGGAACGTGCGTCGGCTGGACGTGACGGCCGAAAGCGAACCCCTCGGGGTTGCGATTGTCGTACACCATATTCGACTGCGGGGTCGAACCGGACGGATCGGGGTGCCGCAGCGCGTACACGTCGACCGCCACGCCGGCGCCGGGGTCGGCGGCGAGGTTGAGCGAGATGGCGTTGGCGGTCACGGTCACGCCGTCGGTCGAAGCCAGCGCCAGCGCGCCCGTGACGGTGCCCGCCGGATAGACGCTGAAGCGCGAGGCGGGGTTGCCTGCCCGGACCAGCGCCGTGGCGCCCGAGGCGTGCTGAACCGGCAGGGTGATGACAGTGCCCGTGCGGGACCCGCCTGTGATCGTCGGCCCGACGTCACCCGAAGTGGTGGCGCGGAAAATGTGACGGCCGAGCGTCACGCCGCCCGCCTGATCCTGATGGACGTCGTCGAGCAGGGTGATGTCGTGCGGCTCCAGATAGACGCCGCCGTTCTCCGCCGCCCACTCCTTGCCGGCCACGCGCAGCGCGGTGACCTGTGCCGCCGTGCCGTCACCGCCCGCGAGACGCGTGCCGGCGACCGCGATGTACTTGCGGAAATTGGAGCCGCGCAGCAGGTTCCGATTCACCAGCTCGTTGAAGACGTTGGTCAGCCCAGTCTTGTAGGCCGCGCCGGTCGTGCCCGCGCCGGCATCCGTGCCGCCGAGGTAGCTCCACCACTCCTCGAAACCGCCCTCCTCTGCGAGGATCGGCAGGAGGTTGTTGAAGTGGGTGTTGCCCGGCTGCCAGCCGTTGATCGTCGACCCGCCGACCGAGTGGCCGATGACGCTCCAGTTGCAGCCCTCCGCCTCGATCTTGAGACGCAGGAACTCGGCCACCGCGGTCGCGTCGTAGTTGCTGCCGTCGGCTGGGACCGCCCATGCCGGGGAGGTCACCGTGCGGGTGTCGGCATAGGTGGCGTAGACGGTGCCGTATGCGCTGACCGTGATGCCGTTGCCGGCGATCGTGCCGCTCGCGCCCGACGTGCGACCGATGGAGCGCGACATCTGCGACTGACCGGTCCACAGGCTGGCGCCGCCCATGCCGACGCGCGTCGTGCCGAGGACCCACGGGCCGTTGGCCGTGGGGGCAAGATCGACGAAGAACCAACCGAGCCGCACGTCCACCGGAACCTGCAGGGTCTGCGCGCCGGCATTCGCGTTGGTGACGAGGGCCGCGGCCTGGAGGATGCTGTCGTCGCCCTGCGAGCGGATGCGACGGAAGATGGGACCGGCGGTTGTGACGTTGACCTGCACGGGGATCGTACCCGAGCCCTTGCCCTGCTCGCCGCCGGTGCTCGACGTGCGCTGATAGTTGCGGTTCGCCTTCGCCAGCTGGGTCATCGTGAACTCGGCCACGGCCGACACGCGGGCGAGAACGCTTGGCGCGGTGACGCCCAGCCCGAAGCCAAGTCGCATAGGTCGTTCTCCGGGAGATCAGTTGCTGGGGGCAGGGTGCTGGACGGACGCGGTCCAGTCCTCGACGTATTCGACCGGACTCTTGCAGGCCTGCCAGGCGCCGCGGCCGGCGATGACGTAGCTGGCGGTCAGCCCGTCGCGTTCCAGCACGGTGTCGAGCAGCACGACCTCGCGCCCGTCGGGCAGCGTGAACTGCATCAGCGGCGGCAGCTTGGGCGGGGTCGGGTAGGTCCGCGGGCACATCGTCAGCTTCGCCGGGTCCGGCGTCAGGACGATTGCGCGCGCGGGCGGCTTACCGCATGCCGTTAAACACAGCGTCGAGAGGAGAGCGACGGGTGCGAGCAGCTTCATCGGCTTTGTCCTTGAGGGTGGCTTGGCTGTTGTCGAAGGCGTCGTCGCGGTTGCGCATGGCGGCGTCGGCCGCGCGATCGGCTGCGGTGACGCGGGCCGCCGCCTCGATCGTCAGGTCCTTGTCGTGGCTCTGGACCACCGCGGCGTCGCGATCGGCCAGCCACCCGCGCCACGCGGCGCGGACGGCGAAGATGAGCGCGACGGCTGCAAGGAGCAGGAACGCCCAGGCGGCGAGACGCTGGAAGCGTGGCGCGACGCCGATGCGGGCGGCGAGGGGAAGAAGCAGGCCAATCACGCCGACGCTCCCACCGGCCCGATGACGCTCAGGTCGATGTAGCTGAGCGGATGCATCATCAGGGTGTAGGCGCGGCGCCCGTGCGGCTTCTCGCCGTACAGCTTTTCTCCCTGCTTCGACATGATGTTGCAGCGTCCTACGACGCCGGAGACTGCGCCACGTACCGCCCGAGCTAGCTCGTCTGGATCTCGAGCGTGATCGACCCACGCCACCGCGACGAGATCGATGTCGTTGGCAAGGCTTCCGTGGACAGCGACTGCGTATCCAAGGTCGTGCGCCACCTCTCGGATCGGAGGAAGAATGTCGAGCAGCAGCCGCTCGCAGTATGCACGCGTTGCCTCGCGGATCGCGCGGTTGCGATGCTTGTCGCTCATGCAACCTCTCCGTTGGTGAAGCGCTTCAGGTTCGCGAAGTCGCTGCGGTAGAGCGCCGCTTCGGCCGCGCGGCGTCGCACGAGACCGGCCATGATCTGGCCGCCCGCGCGCACCCAGCCGCCGAATGCGCCGGACGTCGGCTCGTCCCCGCTCTTGCCGCCCGCAGCTGCGAAGTCGCCCGCCTTGTGCCGCTTCAGCACTTCGGACTGGCGGAAGCCCTTCGCCCGTCCAGGCACCCACACTCGAGGGCCCGTGCCGATGTTGTAGGCGAGGGCGACCATGGCGCCGAACTGCGCAGGCGACGTGCCCGCCGCGCCCAGCGCCGCGCGCACCGGTGCGGCGAAGTCGCGCTCCAGCAGCTCGGCGAACATCGCGTCGGCCTGCGCCTGGGTGATCTGATCGCCCAGCTTCACCTTTCGGCCATCGGGATAATAGGTCATCCCCCAGCCAATCGTCGGCTTGCGCGCCGGGCAGAGATACGCCTTCAGCCGGCAGGTCTCGAAGTGGTGCGCGAGGGCAAGCGCCTTCGGCCCCACTTTCAGGGTTGCGTTCATCGGTGGTGTCCCTTGCTGTGGCGGCTCAGCCGCCGGTGGTCTCGCCCAGGAAGCGATCGACGTGCTTCTTCGCGATGCGGATCAGGCCGGCGCCGATCGCGCCCAGTCCCGTGCCGAACAGCAGCGCGGTCAGCGGCTGCGGGCGAGCCGTCACGATGATGCCGGCGGTGAACATCAGCGAGATCGCGCTGACGGGAATGTCGAGGATCCAGCGGTTCGTGCCGGCGCTGTGCTGCACGACGTAGAAGCGCACTGCCAGGCAGGCGCACAGCGCCGCGATCATGCTGCCCGCCTCGAAGGGATAGCCGAGCAGGTGCCACACCACAGGACCGGTCACGCGCGTTCCCCTGTCGACTTCGGCCGCCGCCACCACCACCGGTGCCGCAGCGGTCAGGATGGCTGCCCCCAGCCGGATCATCGCGTCACCGTCACGCCGACCGCCGCGACGAAGCACAGCCCCGCAACGGCCATCATCCGCCGGACCATCGGCCACTGCTCCCAGATATCGAGCGTCAGCGGCTCCTGTCGCAGCTGCTGCAACATGCCGGGAAGCGAGAGGACGAAGACGATCAGGCCGGACACGCCGAAGGCGATCGCGATCGGATCGACCAGGCGCTGGACGAAGAGGAACACGCCGGTCTTCTCCGCCTGCTCCGGATCCCAACCCCACAGCACTAGCGCGCCGGCCCCGCAACGCAGGGTGATCCCCGTCGCGAACAGCAGGCCCGTGACCCGCCACACGCGCGCGGGCGAGATGCCGGGGGCGTCGCGGTGCCGATGCCGCCGCCAGTCGCTCAGCAGCTTGTAGATCACCATGGCGCCGACCAGGAACGCCGCGGTCTGCGCCCACAGGTTGAGCGCGATCAGCCATTCCACGCCATTGAAGGCCGCCGGCGCGGTCGGGCTGGGGCTGTTCGCGACGGCCCGCGCCGCGAGCGTGGCCTCGTCCACGTCAGCCGACCGGCTGCGTCAGGTAGATCGCGATGATCGTCGGCTCGCCGGCCGCGTCGCCGCTGACGCTCATCTGCGAGATTGCCTTGCCGGGCGCCATGAGGGCGACGAGCGCCTCCGCGGCGATCTGCTTCTCGGTCTTCTCGGGCGCGTCCGCGCCGGCGTTGGTCGTCGCCATGTTCGTTCTCCGTTGCTGAGGGGACGTGTGACGGCGGAGGCCGTCAGGAGTAGCGAAGGTAGGAGCGCGACGGATCGCCGCCGCCGGGCGCGTTGGTGACCACCCGGACGTCGAAGAGGCGGGCAGCCCCGTTGTTCGTGTAGGTGCCGTCCACCGCGACCGTGTAAGGCTCGGATGGCCCGAAATCCTCGGTGTCGGATGCCACCACCACCCAAGCCCCCGAACCTGCGGGCGCAATCTGGATCTGGATCGTTGCCGTTCCGCCGTTCACGGTGCCGTTCGATCGGACGCGAGCGCTGAGCGAGACGGCCTGCCCTACAGCGAGGAGAACCTGCTCGCCGTTACTGGTGCCCGTGCCGATCTGCACAGGCTTCGGCGCCGTGACGCCCGAAGGCCCCTGCGGGCCGGGCGCACCGGGCGCACCGGGCGCGCCGGGCGTGCCGGGTGCACCCGGATCACCAGGCGCGCCGGGGCTGCCGGGGCTGCCAGGGCTGCCCGGTGCGCCATCCGCGCCCTTGATCAGCGACCATGTGTAATCGCCATAGAAGCCGCTGTCGGCCAGCACATAGTCGGTGCGGACCCCGATGTACGTCCGGCCGGTCGGATCATCGACGCTGAAGTCGACCGATCCGTCCGCGCTGCTGGCATACGCGACGTGCACGTAGGTCGTCTGCCCGTTCGCTCCCGGCGGACCCTGGATGCCGTTCGCGCCGTTCGCGCCCCGGAGCAGGGACCATGTATACGAGGACGCATTGCCGCTGTCGGCTTCGACGAAGTCCACGTAGACGCCGACGTAGTAGCGCCCCTCAGCCGCACCCGTGGTGAAGTTGACCGATCCGTCCGCGCTGTCGGCATAGGCGAAATGAACGTAGCTGGTGGCGCCACTAGCCCCAGGAGCGCCCGGCGCACCCGGCGTTCCGTTCGTGCCGGGCAATCCCTGCGGACCCTGCGCGCCCGGCACGCCATCGGCCCCCTTGATCAGCGACCAAGTGTACGCCGCGGGATCATCGCTGTCGGCCAGCGTCTGGTCGGAATAGACACCGATGTACGTCCGTCCGGTCGGGTCGGAGACGTGGAAGTCTGCCTGCCCATTCGCGCTGTTCGCATACGCGATGTGGACATAGCTCGGCAGGCCGTTTGCGCCGGGCGGCCCTGGGATGCCGTTCGCGCCGTTGGCGCCGCGCTGAAGCGACCAGGTGTACGCCGCGGGATCATCGCTGTCGGCCGGGCTGAAGTCGACGTAGACGCCGACGTAGAAGCGCCCGCCGGCGTCGCCTGTGGTGAAATCGACCGAGCCATCCGCTGCGTTGGCATAGGCGAAATGCACGTAGCTCGTCTGGCCGTTGGCACCCGGAGGACCGGGCACGCCCTGCTCACCTGCTACCGACACGATCGCCGTGGTGACCGGCCCGATGATGCGCCTGTCTCCGGAGATGCCCCGCTTCGTGTAGCTGACCGCTATCTCGTAATCGGTCCCTGCACGTAGTCCGGTGATCTCTCGGTAGGTCGCTGCCGCCGCGTCGCTGCCCGCTGCCGTCCACAGCTGCCCGCTGTCGAAGACACGGTATTCGAAGACGATGCCGTCGACGTTTGCCGCCGCGGCGCCGGTGATCGCCAACGTGGGCGTGACGAGCTGCGCCGTTGCGGGCAGCGCGGTCAGCGCCCAGTCCCCGTCACGCGGCACGGGGACGAGGGGCGGTGCGGTCACGCCCGGCGTTGCGGGCGGCGTGGTGGTCTGCCCCAACGCGAACGGATGCTTTTCGGCCGTCTCCGAGCGCGCCGTCATGGTGACGATGCCGCCTGCCGGGGCAAGGTCTCGATTGAGCAGCAGGATGGGCTGTGCGTTCAGCCCCAGCTCCGGCAGCGTCGCCGTGACGCAGTCGCCGGGCTTGAAGCCCATCCACACGAGCTTCAGCGGCAGGACGATCGGCCCGAACTCGCGCGCGTTCTCGATGTCGTAGCGGACCGCGGTCGCGACCTGCGCCGTCGATTGGATGAACGGATAGTCCTGAAGCCGCGACCGCTTGCCGCGATCCTCGGTGACGTGCCTCGCCACGCTGATCGGCGGGCCGGGCAGGAACTGCCAGTTGTTCGCCTCCAGCCGATAGCGCGGCGTGATGGTGTTGATCCGGTCGCGCCGCGGCTGTGTTCCGCCCACGCTGGCCGCGCCGACCACATCATCGGCGGTGATCGTGGCGAGGCTGACCTTCGGCGTGTTGACCAGGCAGCTGATCCGAGCGCCGAGCGCCAGCGGCTCGCCCATTCCCGCCTGGAGGATGCGCTTCATCGTGTCCCACTTGCCGTCCGTGGAATAGATGATGCCCCCGGCCTTCCAGCCGTTCGCCATGGCGAGGTTGCGACCTTCGACGAAGGCGGCGACGTCGATCATCGCCCACGGCGCGCCGATCCCCATGACGCGCTCGTAGGTCGACGCCGGGTTGCTCCGGTCACGCTGGTAGATGCCGTGCGCCCACCGCATCGCGAGCAGGTACGGATCCTCGCTATACTCCCAGGTGTCCATCGCAGCGTCGTAGGCCGCGCGGTCGGCGGGATCGGCCATGCGGTGCGGTCCGCTGCCGCCGGGATAGGTGCTGTCCTTCGTCGGATCGTAGCAGGCGATGCCTCGCACGACCCACATGGGCGCGGGCACGCCGCCCTGGAACATCTTGCCCTTCGTGTCGAAGCGCAGCGTCCAGGTCACCGCCGCCTTGCCCGACAGCTTGTGCTGACTGGTCCAGCCGGGCGGCGTGCCGGCGCCGGTGCCGAAGCCGAGCGCGGACGCCTCCGGCAGCGCGCCGAGCTGGGCGCGGCTCCACATCCATCCCGCGTAAGAACCGACCGCCGCCCCGCTGCCCGAGTAGGTGACCGGCGCCTGGTCGACGGTCTGCCCCTCGATGGCCGCGATCGGTCCCACGGACAGCGTGACGACGAACGCCTGCCGATCATTGTCGCCCGCGTCGCGCGTGTCGAAGCCGATGCGGTAGGTGATCTTGCCGGCGGTCCCCGTGCGGCCAATCGCGAGCGGCAGCGCGTCATCGGGGTTGGCCGAGAAGCTGGTCTGCGAGCCGGACACGGTGGACGAAGGCTTGAGCGCGGTCACCGCCGACGCGATCGTCAGCGCCCCTGCCACCACGTTGGCGACGGTCGCGACGGTGCCAACCGAGACACCTGCCGCGATGATCGTGCCGGCGCCGATCGCCGCGCCCACGCCGGTCGCGACCAGGGCCACCGCGCCGACAACCATCGCCGCGGTCTTCGCCACCTTGGACATGGCCAGCTCCTACCGCGGATCGGCGCGCCAGGCGGCGACGTATTCGACCGGCTGCAGCACCACCGCCCCGCCGGCCGCGCACTCGTGCCAGCCGACGACGCGGCCGTTGCCAAGCGCGACCGTCAGGCCGCCCAGCTTGTCGACGCCGGGCAGCATCAGGATGTCGCCCACGATCGCCGCGGCCGGGGCGATCCGTTCCAGGCCATGCGCGTCGAGCGCCTGCTCCAGGCTGGCGTAGCCGGCCGCCTGGAGCGCCTTCGTGGCGCTCCGCACGGTCCGGTACGAGCCGGAGTTCGGAAGCCGCACCTTGTAGCCCAGCAGCCGCAGGTGGCTGGCGGCCATACGGACGCAGTCGGAAGACCCCAGCTTCATCGGCCGCTTGGACCAGGTGTCGAGCGTCTTCTGCGCCGCGGCCGTGCGCCTCACCAGCGGATCGGTCATCGCGACTGCATCTCCGCGATGCGATCGAGGAAGACGCCGCCCACCCCGCCGAGCAGCCCAGCGCCGTTCTGGTAGGAGATCGCGGACGGATTGCCCGCGATTCCCCAGTAGACCGGCTGGGACACGCCGGTCACGTAATCCAGCCCCGCCTCATTCGGGAAGATGCTGCGGTGGTGACCGGGCGACAGGCGCGCGCTCTCGTCATCCTCGAACAGTCGTTCGAAGACCGAGGTCACTTCATAGTCGAGCGCGCGGCCATGCTCCGACGATCGGAGCGTCGGCACGTCGAGTTCGCCCACGAAGATCAGGTGCGGGTCGGGCACGGCCATGCCCGTCAGCTCGTCGACCGCGCCGATCCACACCATGACGGGCGAGCCTTGCATCTGCGGGCGGGCGAGCGTCGCCGCTGCTGCGTCGCTCGCCGGCAGCAGCGTCATGCTGAACGCGGGCGCGCTGTCGCCGGCGCCATCGGTCAGGTCTTCGACTTCGGAGATCGTGCCGAAGGTGGCGTCGTCTCCGACGTAGGTCCGGCCGCCGAACGCCAGCACGCCGGAGCCGTCGAGCAGGTTCACCTCATAGTCCGGCAGCGAAACCGTCACCGCGCCGAAGACGACGGGCGCATCGGTGCGCAGCTTCGCGTCGAGCTGCGGCGTCAGCTGGCTCATTTGGTCTCCGTGATGCTGAAGGTCAGGCCGATCGTGCGCGCGGTGCTGGGCGTCCACGTCTGTTCGTCGCCACCCAGCATGCCCTCGATCTTCGGCTCGTCGAACTCGCAGACGGCGAGGTTCGCGGGCGAGATGCGGAGCATGGGCTGGATCGCCAGGGCGGTAATTCTACCGTCAACCGCGGCCCGGCTTTCCGCCGCCTGGTGGAGGTAGCGGCGACCGCCGTGGATGATGGAGAAGAACTGGCCTTCGCGGACGAGGTAGTCGACGGGATTGAACCCCTCGATCGTCAGCAGCGAGCCGCTCTGCCCGGCGCCGGCGACGCGAGGTGCACCCGAGGGTGGCGGCGTGAAGCCCGGCTGTGGCCAGGGCAGCACCGCCCCGCCCGCGCGCCGCGCCGCGATCAGCCGCGCCACCCACAGCATGCCCGCCTCCGCGGTGAACATGGGCGGCATCACGACCGACAGCGCGAACCGATCGCCGAGCCGGCGCAGCTTCTGCAGCGAGCCGCCGAAGATCGGCCGTAGGGTGCCACCCCAATCGAGATAGGACGGCTCGGTCCCATCGGTCGGGCTGGGCGTGGTGGGCAGCAACACGCTCATCGGCGGATCTTCCGCCGAGCCGAGCGGGCCATGTCGGCACGCGCCATCGCGCTACCGCCGGCCGCAGCGCGGACGCCCATCTGCTGGATCGACGGGGCTGCAGCGTCGGCCGCGGCGACGTCGAAATAGGGCGATGGAACGACCATCAGGCGCTGGACACCGGCGTCGGCACCAGGCTTCCGGATGTCCACCATCTCGCCCTTCGTGGCCCGGAAGGCGATGACATTGCGGTCCACCCCCGACATCCCGCCGACGCGGAACGACCCGCCGGTCGCAAAGCCCGGCAGCGAGGACGTGACGTCGATCGGCGCCACGATCGGCGGGGCGATGTTGAACGCGGGCACATTGGTGAAGCCGCCCGACTTGCCCTTGGCGCCGGCGATCAAGCCGAACACGGACCCGAGCGCGCCAAGGATGCCGCCGCCCGAGGATCCGCCGCTGGCGCCCTTGCCGATGTTGGAGAACAGCCGCGACACGAGGTCGGCGAGCGAGTTGATCGCCTCCTCCATCCCCTTCGCCACGCGGTCACGCCACCAGTTCTTCATGAAGTCGCCGATGTTCCCGTCCATCGCCGCGCGCATGCCCTCCTGGAAGGTCGCGCGGACGTTGCCGACCATGCGGGCGCGGTTCTCCTCGTCCCACTCCGTGGTGGCGCGAGCCATGGCATCCGCTTCCGGGACGCCCTGCCCCTGCAGGTCGCGCGCACGCTGGCGCAGCTCCACTTCGCGCTGGAGTTGCCGAATGCGCTCTTCGCTGTCGCCACGAGCCTGCGCCAGCTGCACGGCGCGGTCCCGCGCATCGTCTTTGAACCAGCGCTGGCGCACCGCCGCTCGCGCGCCGTCGATCTTTGCCTGGTCGGCCTCGGCCAGCCGGGTCGCCTCGGCGAGGTTCTTCGTCAGCTCGTAATAGCTGGCGATCCGGCGCTTCAGCTCTTCCTGCCGCTCCAGCGCCTCGATCACCTGCTGATCGGCGCCGAGCCGCGCGGCCTCGACGGCCACGGCCGCCTGCGTCTCGGCAATCTCGCGCGCGACCGCTTCGCCACGCGCCGTGGCAATGGCGGACATGTCTCGCTGCGCGGCGACGCGCGCCTGGTCGAGCGAAAGGCCGGTGCGCTGATAGGCCTCGATCTGCTGCGAGAGCGCCATGCGATCCTGCAACGCCTTCTCGGCCGCCCGGTCGCCGCGCGCCCGCGCCGTGTCGAGGTCGGCCTGGAGCTGCAGCTGCTCGCGGTTCTCGGCCGCGTAGGTGCCTCCCGGCACCGCCGTCTTCGCGACCTTCGGCGTCTTCGGCGCCTTGACCTCTTCGAGGCTGACCGTCCGCACGGTGGGGGCTGGCGCGTTGATCGCCTTGTTCATGTCGGACCAGGCACTCTTCGCCTGCTGGAAGCCATCGGCAGCGGCGTTCATCTCCTCAACCGCCAGCCGCGCCGCCTTCTCCGCGTTCACCGCTTCGATCCGGGCGCCCGCGTTGACGCCCTTCGACAGGAAGCCGCCGCGCGACACGCGCTCATCTACCTCGGCCTTCTTCGTCTTCGCGTCGGTGACGGCCGCCTGCGCCGCGGCGATCCGCTTGCGCGCGAGCGCCTGCGCCGCGATCACGGCCGCCCGCGCCTCCGACAGCAGCGCGTTGGCATGGTCGCGCGCCGCCTTCGCCGCCTCCCCCGTCTTGCCGGTCATGTCGGCGACCGCGAGCGCCACCTTGTCGAGCGCTGGCTTCGCGCCGTTCATGGTGTTGCGCAGGCGGTCCTGCTCGGCGCGAGAAGCGGCGACCCGCGCCTCGTTGGCCTGCCAGGCGTAGGTCAGCGCGGTCAGCGCGGCGGTCACCACGATCATCGGCGACAGCAGACCCGCCATCAACGCCGCGGTGCGAGCGATGATGGCGCCCTGCGCGAAGGTGGTGATGAGCCGCGCCACCAGCATGGCGACGGTGCCGAGCGGATTGACCAGCGCGCTGAGCGCGAGACCGAGGAGGCCGAAGCGAGCAGCGACGAGCGGAATGATGAACGCGCCGATCTGCGTCAGCACCAGCAGGAGGGGGCCGGCCGCCGCGGCGATGGCGCCGAAGGCCACGCCGATCTTCAGGATCAGCGGGGGTGCCGCGGCGAACGACTCCAGCATACCGGCGAAGGCGTTCTTCACCGACGTGATGAGTTCGGTCAGCCCCGCCTGACCGATCGAGATGCGCACCGACTCCCACGCGTTCGACAGGCGGTTCGCCGCGGCAGCCTCGCCTTCGAGGCGCTTGGCGATCTTGCCCTCGACGTCACCCTTCGCGATCGTCTCCTGCAGGCGCTCGACGCCCTGCCGCCCCTGCTCCATGAGGCCGAGCGCGGTGCGAAACGCATCGTCGCCGAAGATCTTCGTCAGCGCCGACTTCTTCGTCTCGTCGGACAGCCCGGCGAAGGCCGTCTTCAGCAGCTCGGCCTGATCGGCGAGCGGCTTCATCCGCCCGTCCGCGTCGAAGAAGTTGATGTTGAGCGCCTTCATCGCCGCGGCGGCCTCATTGGAGGCGGGCACCAGGCGGGACAGGTAGGTCTTAAAGCTCGTGCCGGCGTCGCTGCCGCTGGAGAACTGCGTGCTGGTCGCGGCGATGGCGGTGGAGAAATCGCGGAAGCTCATGCTCGCCGAGGCCGCCGCGCCGCCCCCCTGCGCGACCGCTTGCTGGAAATCGACGAAGCCGAACTTGCTGGCGTCGAGCGCGCCGACGACGCTGCCGACGACGTAGGGCAGCTGCGAGGCGGTCAGCTTGAACTGTCCCATCGCGTCGGTGACGAGCGCCGCGGAAGGCGCAACATCCGCCATGCCGGCCGCCGCGAGGTCGAGCGTACTCTTCAGCCCGCCGCCCAGGATCTGCGACGTGTTGAGGCCGGCGCGTGCGAGCGCGTCCATGCCCTCCACCGCCTCCACGGCGCTCTTCCCCACGGCGGGACCGAGCGCGCGCGCCTGATCGGAGAGCGCCTTCAGCTCCCGGCCGCTGACGCGCCCAAGCGCGCTCTCCACCGTCTTCATCGCGGCTTCGAAGCTGCTGGCCGCCTTGTTCGATGTGACAGCCACGGCCGCCAGCGGCGCGCTGATGCCGGCGGTGAGGCCGACGCCAGCGGAGCGCATCTTCTCCCCCAGGCTCTCCACGACGCGCGCGACGTCCTGCAGCGCGCCGCGGAGGCCACTGAGATCGCCGCGCGCGCGGCTGATCGCCGGACTCCAGTCGCTGGCATCGAGGACGAGGACGCCGCGCAGCGCGCCGATCACTGCTCCCTGGCTCATACGTCACCCCCTTCCTTCGGCGTTGCCGCCGCCCACATCGCGGCCATCGTCTGCAGCTGGTCGATCGACATTCCGCGGCGCCGCTTCACCGCGGCCTTCTTCTTCCCGCTCAGTTCCGACAGGCGCGGCATCTTCTTCGCGCGCTGGAAGGCGGCGATGTGCCAAGCCAGCCAGGCGCGGTCCTGCTGCGACACCTCCGCCGCTCGCCGCCTGCCCTCCGCCAGGAGGAGCATCTGCCGCGGCGTGGATCGCCAGAAGGCATCGGGGGAGCCGAGGTCCAGCTCCGCCCAGATCGTCAGCGCTCGGGACCAGTCCCAGGCTTCTTCTTCCTCGACTGAGCCTTTCCCTCCGCACTCGCCGCAGCGTCGGGGAAGGCCGCCTTGAACGCCCGCGCGATCACGTCGGCGGCAGCGTCCGGTCCCATGTCGTGGATGAGGTTGCCGGCCTCGATGTCGGAGATCGCGCCGTGACGCGCCTCCAGCCCGATCCGGAACACGGACCGGATCATGGAGGGGCTTGCGAGCCGGTCGCCGACGCTCGCGACGTCGACGGCCAGCTCGCTCTCGATCGTGCAGAGGGCGTTGAAGTCGTAGACGAGCGTCCACGTCTTGCCGGCAGCCGGGAAGCTGACCTCGCCCTTGATCGCGTTTGCCATGCGCCCGTTCCTCAGACGCTGGCCGCGGCGCGCGCGATCGAGCCGCTGACGCGGCCGGTCACCTCGGCGGTCAGCCGATCGTTGAGCGGCGCGGTGGGCTGGAAGCCGCGGATCAGCAGATCGAACGTCCAGGTGTAGCCGTTCGGCCAGGTCAGCCGGACGCCGCGCGCCTTGCGCGTCGTCTTCGTGGCCAGGATCAGCTGCTCCGCCGAGTTGCCGGGCACGTAGTTGAGCGAGAAGGTGCACTCGCCGGGATCGGTGAGGCCGCCGATGAACTCCTTGAACCCGTCCGGCGACTGGTAATGCGTCGCCTCGATCTCGTCGTCCATCTCCTGCGGCGGGGTGATGTCGAAGACCTCGGCGACGTCGGTGTAGGTCGTGGCGTTCGCCGTGGCCTTGATGCCGAACTTGATGCCGAGGCCGGTGATGGCCGTGGTGGCGGGCATAGCGGGACTCCTTCCTTACGAGTGGTGCCAGAGGCGAAGATCGAGCGAGGTGCGATGGACGAGGGTGCCACCGGCATCCCTCTCCTGATCGTCGCGCTCGGCTTCGACGAAACAGGCATCCCAGACTGGGCGCGACAGCGTGTCGCAGGCGCCCTGGACGGCGCGCGCTACGGCCTTGGCGACGCCGTAGCGCGCGCCGAAGCAGTCCGCCTGGACGCGATACGGCGTCAGGCTCACCCGGCCGCCGTAGGTGTAGAGCGGCACGCCGCTGACCAGCAGAAGACGGATGCTGGGCAACTGCCCAGCCCGCTCACCCCAGTCGATGCGGGTGCCGACGAGCGCCGTCAGCCCGTTGTAGGCCAGCAGCGCGGCACGGAACGCCTCCTCCATCGCGTCAGCCCTTCGTGATCCGCTGAAGCCGCGTCGCCGCTCCCTGCCGGAGGCGAGCGAGAACATCGGCGAGGCGCGTGTCCCAGGCTGGGCGCAAATACGGATGCCCGGCCTCGTTGACGGTCCCGAACTCCTCCGTGATCGCCTGCGGCATCGATCCCGGTCCGACGTAGATCTCGACCGTCCCCCGCTCGGGCGCGCTCAGCGCGGCCTGGCGCGGGCTGAGCCGCGTGCCCACGCCGATCGACCGTGCCAGCCGCCCGGTGCGACGGCGAACTATGCCGCGCGCCGTGTCGGCGACGGGCTGCAGGGCATCGATCCCAAGCGCCACCAGCGCCTCGGCGTCGCTGAGCGCGGCCAAGGCTTCGAGGTTGGCGTCCGCCTCCTCGAAGCCCTCGATCTTCATGCCGGTCTTCACGAGCGCAACGCCGACGTCGTGATCTCGACCGCGACGCGCGTGCCGCGGACTTCCTTGATCCCGACCACCTCGTAGCGCAGGCCATCGCAGACCATCTGCCACTCCGGCGCGATCTGCCGGGTCAGGCCGTCGTAGCGCAGCAGGAAGCGTGTCGAGACTACCTGCTGCTGCGCCGCTGCGGAGATCCGCTCGGCATCGCCGATGTCGGTCTTCTTCGCCCAGCGCTTCCCCGCCTCCACCGGCGCTCCGGGCGAAGACGAGAAGCCGTCGTCATCGACCGGGCGGCGGTAGAACGTCACCCGGCGGTCCAGCTCGCCGGCATCCAGCCCCATCATCAGACGCGCCAGATCCGGAACGGCGACAGCAGCGCTTCCACCGATGCGGACATCGAGACCCGCGAGGTGGTGGTCGACGCCACCTCGCCGCGGTTGCGGAAGAGGTCGGCCGTCATGATCAGGATGGCGGCTTGCAACGCCTTCGGCAGCGGGCGCCCGGCCTCCGGGTCGTAACCGGCGCGGTACGTGACCCGTGCTGCGCCAGCTGGCCACCGCCCGCCTCCGACTGGCACCAGGCGATCGTCGACCACGTCCCACTGATCGGCCGCGATCGGCAGCCAGAGATCGCCCTCGCGCCGCTCCACGCCGGTGACAGCCACCAGCGGCGGATAGGGCAGCCGACCGGCGCACTCGAAGCCGGCGAAGGTTTGCACATAGACGCGCTCGACGAGAGCGCGGCCGAGCCAGCCGTCGCGGCCGTCGAGATGCGCGATGGCCGCAGCCAGATAGAGCGCGACGAGATCGTCCTCGGCGTCGTCGTCGGCCTCCAGCCGCAGGTGCTTTTTCACGATCGCCAGCGGGATAAGCTCGACGTCGCCGGCAGCCCCGCCGCCCGCGCCGATATATTCGGCGTAGGCGTTCGCAACATAGGCGTCGGAGAACTCGGGACCGAGGCCGAGCAGCGCGCGCATTTCCTCGATCGTCACGCCAGCACCTCGAAGCGCGAGGTCCAGAACGGTCCCGTGGGATCCTTCATCGGATTAAGCGTGACCGGCTTGCCGTCGAGGATGCCGCCACGCGCCGCGTCGGCCCGCTTGCCCACCCTATTCGGGATGAACGACACGAACGGCCCGCGCACGCCGGCCAAGCCGGAGAAGACGCCCTCGATCTCCAGCGGCACGCGCCGGCCATTTTCGATCTTCACAGCTGCCGCACCGTCAGCACGTTCGTGCGCTCGAAGCGCTGCCCGAGGGTCGTGAGGATCTTCATCGTGATGGGGATCTTCACGCCGGCGCCCAGGAACGTGGCCGCCTCCTGCATCGCCTCGGCAACGACGAACCACAGCTGGACCTTCCGGCCCTCAACGGAATCGATCAGCGGCGAGTGGCCGACCGACTGGTCGACCATGATGCCGAGCGCGGCAGCCGCGGACGAGACGCGGATGGCGAGGATCTCGGCCACCTGCTCCTCTGGCTCCAGCAGCGTCGCCCAGCTGAAGGCATAGCGCGCGTGATCGGCCGGATCGTAGGGCTGCTCCCACTCGACGGCGCCGAGCGGGATGCCGGCAGCGATCGTCGCGCTGGCCTGGACGCGCGCGACGAGCGCCGTCCGCTCGTCCGGCACGTTGACCACGCCCGACGTAGGCGGAGCGGCTGCCGAGAAGACGCCGATCGCGATCAGCTGCGCGATCATCAGGCGAGGCCCACCATGGTGGCGGTCGTGCCGGTTGCCATAACCCGCCGTGCGCGGATCGGCACGATCTGCCCCGCGACCACGGGGATGGTGATCGTGGTGTTTCCGGTCCCCCGCAGCGCGACGTTGCCGGCGACGGCGCAGTATAGCGCCTTTGGCACAGTCGCCAGGTCGACCGTGTCGCTCGGCACGATCGCAAAGAGATCGTCGGCCGGCGCGGTCAACGCAGTGGTGCTGTTGTTCGTGCCCAGCAGCTGCTCGACGGCGTCGTTGTAGCCGTTGAGCGTCGTCAGCGCCGCGTTGGTCGCTGTGATGAGCGCCTCGATGCCATCGACGAAGCCTTCGAGGCCATCGGTATTGTCAGCGATGGCCTTCAGCCGCGCGCCGATCGTGTTCGCTGCGGGCGTGGCGGTCAGCAGGCCGAGGATGTCGGCGCCGTTCGCGTCGCGCAGGATGACGTAGCCGTGCAGCTTGCCGCCGATCAGCTCGCCGATCGGCGTAGCGTCCGGAACCGGCGTGATAAGATCGGGCATGGCTTAGCCCTTCCGCGCCGGGGAACGCCGACCATCGACGCGGCTGTCGCTGACATCGGCGTCGGTGATTGCGGGAACGAAGTCGCGCTGGCTGGTCTTCGCCGTGCCGAAGGTGTGGCGCACCGGCTCGGCGCGCTCCATCGGCACCTCGCCCTTCAGTGCCAGCGCGCCGGACTTGACCAGCGTGGCGGCGTCCGCCTCGGTCATCTCGCGCTCGTCGCCGCGCGCGTAGTCGCGGCCTTCGCCGTGCATCGCGCGATAGACGACGTAGGTCTTCTTCTCGGCCATTTCCGTTCTCCTGGTGTGCCGGGGCGAGCGATCGACCGCTCGCCCCGGCCGGACTTCACGCGTTGGCGAACGCGCCGTCGACGAAGGCTTCCGGACGGTAGACCGTCAGCGCCAGCCGCTCCTCGGCGAGGATGGTCACCATGTTGCGGCGGAAGTTGTCGCCATCCTCGGTCGACACCAGCACGCCGGACTGCTCGCGGTCGAAGAGCTGCGCGCCCATCTTCCACGCGCCCACGGTGAACTCGCCGACCGTCTGCGCCATGCTCGGCACGACCGGCAGGCCCCACAGCGTGGGAGCGAGCGAACCCTGCGGGTTGCCGATGAGGTAGCGCCCCTCACCGTCCTTCATCATCTCGATGATGGCCCAGTCGATCGGGTGCAGCACCTGCCCGTCCGCCGGATACAGGGCGAGCGCAACCTGAAGCTGCGCGATCCGCAGCTTGTCGATCATCGTCGGCGTCGCGTAGCCGGTCAGGCCGGCCGGCACGGCATAGTCGGCCGCCTGCGGCTTGATGCCCGCCAGGTTCTGCCCGGTGCCGTCACCCTTCAGCAGCTGCACGTCCTCGACGAAGGCGAGACCGTAGCGCAGCCGGTTGTCGATCATCGACCGCAGGCCCGGCGCGTCCGCGAGGATCTCGGCCGATGCCAGGAACCAGTGCGCGATCTTGCGAACGGGCGCGTTCTTCAGGTCCAGCTTCAGCGTGGATTCCGGCTTCAGCGTGCCCTCGGCAACCATGCCCGCGTTGTTGGTGAAGCCGGTCTCCTGCACGTACTCGATCGAGCTGGACGCGGTCTGTCCCGGCGCAATGAGGTTGCGGATCGTCAGTTGCCGGTTCGGCAGCATCTGCATCGGCGACTGGACGCGCTCAGCACGAACCAGATCACCCGCCGACCCGTTCGCATCGGTGGTCAGGCTGGTGATCGCCTTCACCTCGATCGCGACGTTCTGACCCTGCCGGGCGCCGTTGGCGAAGGCGGCCTTGAACTGGTCGCTCTCGACATACTGCTCGCCGATCGACTTGGGACGATCGGCGTCGGCCGGGCCGCGCTTCGCCATCTTCTGCTCCAGCTCGTCGAGGCGGCTCTTCGCCTCGTTCATGCCGGTCAGCGCCTGGTCAGCGAGTTCCTTGGCCGTGGTGGAGAGCGGGATGCCCTTCTCGGCTTCGGCCAGCGCCTTCTCGGCGATGGCCTTGACCTCGTTGTGCTTCGCTTCGAACGCGGCCTTCGCCTCGTTCGCCAGCTCCGCAGCGGACTTCGATTCCGGGTGACCTTCGGGACCGCGCATGTAGCGGCCGCGCTTGCGCTCGGCAGCGGTCATCGGACCGAGCAGCGCCATCGCGCTGCCCAGCAGGGCAAACTTTCGCATGTGGTGTTCCTTGGATTAGGTGGAGATCAGCCGAGCAGGCCGCGCCAGAACTCGGCGGCTTCATCCGCCTTCACGTCGGGATCCCCCCGAAGATGCGGCGTCGCCTTGCTCGCGATTGCCGCGGCAAGGCTCTTCGAGAAGCCGCCTGCGTCCCGCAGGAACTCCTCGAATTGTCGGACGGACGGCAGTTGGCCGTGCGCCAGTATGTCCTTCACGCGCGTCAGCTGCGCGCGCTCGTTCATCGGGATCGCGACGAGCGAAGTCTCGTGCAGCGCCACCTCGATCAGCTCGCGCGCGCTGTCGGTGTATCGCTCCTTCACCGACCGATAACCGATCGACAGCCCGGCCAACGCGCCCTCGCGCGCCAGGGCAAGAGCGTCGGTGCCGACGGCGGTGACCGTCGTGATGCGCCCCTTCAGCTTGAGTCCCTTCGGCGTGTCGTCGAAGTCGGTCCACACGCCGATCGGCATGCGCTGATCGTGATAAAGCAGCATCGGCAGCGACTTGCGACCTTTCAGCGTCTTCGTGAAGGCGCCGGGCAGGATGATGTCACCACCGTGGTCGATGTTGTTGTAGGCGGCGGCCAGCCCCTCGACCGAGCCGTCTTCGCCGACGTCCTTCACGTCGAGCGGGAAATCGAGATGCCTCATGTCACCGCACCTTCTTGCTGGCGACGTCGAACGCTGCCGTCGCTTCTTCCAGCGCGATGCGAGCGGCGTCGGCGCGCTGACGCGCGGTAGAGGCTGCGTCATCCGCGGCTGCCTTCTCCGCGCGAGCCGCCTTCAATGCTGCCGCCGCGTCGGCGAGGTCATCGAAGGCGTCGCGAGACGGGCCGGTCGACTGGAGATCGGAGGCCGAGAAGAATCCGCCACCTGTACCGACACGCTCGACCGTCCCATCTGCGGCATCCGGGCCGAAGCCAGGAGGCGGAGCAACACCCGCCTGCGGGCCGCCAGCCAGAACCTCTTCCACGGAGGGGATTTTCGAGACGTAGATCATCAGCTTACCACCTGCTGTCCGTTCGCCTGCGTGATCGGCACGTTCTGCATCTGCATGCGGGGCACGTCGCCGCCCGGCACCGGCAGCATGTTCTCCAGCGCTCGCACCTCGTTGATCGTCATCCAGCCGTTGTTGAGCGCCGACTGGTAGAAGGCCGATCGCGCCGCGCTGTCGCCGCGCAGCAGGCCTTCGAGGTTATACTCGATCGTGATGCCAGCAGCGCGATCCGCCGGGGTCAGCAGCTGCTTCTCCATGGCCTGCTCTGCGCGCTTGAGACGGCGTCGCAAGGCGAACTTCTGGAAGGTCAGCACCTGCTGCTCCAGGCTCGTCGGATAGCCGCTCGACTTCTCGTTGTGGCCGATCATGAACGGCGGCACGCCGAAGAAGCGACAGCACTCCTCGACCGAGAAGCCGCGCGACTGGAGCATCTGCGCGTCCTCGGGATTGATCGTCAGCTGCTGCCAGGTGACGCCTCCCTCCAGCACCATCGGCTTGCCCGCGTTCATCGTGCCGACGAACTTCTCCTGCATCCGCGTCTCGGCAGTGCGCGCCTGGTCGTCGGTCAGCCACTTGTCGAACTTCAGCAGGCCCGAAGGCCGCACGCCGTTGGCGAACATTTGACCCGCCGCCCGGTCGATCGCTGTCGCCAGGCCGAAGGCGTGGCGAGCGAACGCCAGCGTCGAGAGGCCACCCTCGGGCGCCCCGCCGAAGCCGCGGATGTGCAGCACGTCATCCTGCCGGCGCGTCTGATCGGCCCAGCGATAGACCAAAGTGCCATCCCGATCGCGCGTGACCGTCAGCGCGTCCCAGGCGATCGGCGTCAACGCGATCACGCGCTTGCCATCGGCGGAGCGCTCGATGTCGGCAACGGCGTTGCCCTTCAGCTCCAGCGAAGCGTAGGCACCCTCCCAAAAATCGACGGCGGTCTGATCGGCGTTGGGGCTGTCGTGCAGCAGGCGATAGGCCCAATGATCCTTGGCGACGACGCGCCCGCCCTTCCCATCGCTGCGGTAGACCACGATCGGCAGGCTGGCGATCGTGCCGGCCAGCAGGTTCACGCACGCCCAAACCGACGAGAGCGCCAGCGCCGAACCTGCGTTCACCGGCTCCCCGGCGTGGCTCTGGCCTTCCCGCGACCAACCGGCCGGGTCCGTGAGGCTCAGCACCCGCCGGAACAGCGAGACGGCCTTCGTCCACAGATTCATGCAGCCGCCGCCAGGCGGTTCAAGAACGCGTCCATTCCACCTCCTGTCGCCTCGGGGTTGCGGCTCATTAGAAAGACCGCGTTAAACAGCGCGATCAGCGGGTCGATCTTCGCCTTTCCAGCGGTCTGCTTCGTGATCAGCACGGCGTTGCCACGCTGCTCCACGCGGGCATTGCCGACGCAGAAGACCATCAGCGCCTGATCGGCATGGACGAAGGTGCCGTCCGCCAGCTTGCGCTCCGCGGTCCACACCGCTCCGCTCAGCCTGAAGCCCTGCGAAACCGACGTCATCAACTCTTCGGGCAGGCCCTGCTGCACGCACTCGTCGATCAGCGCGCCGATGCCTTGCGGATCGAGGCCGATGGCGTTCGTTTCCGGCATCAGCCCGGCGGCTTGCACCGTCACAAGCAGCGCGGCGACTTCCTGCAAGTCCTGCGTCGGATGCTCGCACCGCACGAGGTCGCCGTCCTCAACGAAGCCGTCCAGTTCGGCCGCGATCTCCTTTCGGCGCTCCCACACGATCGGCTGCGCCCAGGCCTTCGACCAGGCGAGCCAGCGCTTCGTATCCCGACAGCGCCCCACCAACGTGAGGCCCAGCAGATCGTCCAGGCCGCCGCCATCGATCCCGGCGACGATCACCTCCGCCCGCACGAGGAGGGTTGCCAGCGTCAGCCCGGCATCGGCCTGCCGCTCCCAATAGTCCGCGCCGATCCAGCGATCGGTGTGCAGGGCGAGGCCAATCTGCACGTTCAGATGCTGCGACGCCCAGCGCCGCTCTTCCTCGTCGCCCTTGTCGCGAGCGGCTCGATACTCGGCGGCCAGGCGCTCAATCGTGATCGACAGGCCCGCGTTCGGCAGCACCATGTGCCAATGCGCCGGATCGCGCCACGAGCCGTCCCGCTGCATCTTCTCGGGCAGCTCGTAGAGCAGCGGAAGCGTCGCCACGTCGGCGACGATGCGACCGTCGCGAATGCCGCGGGCGTAATCCAGCTCGGCCTTGAAGGCGCCGGCGGGCGGCCGGTCCGACTGCGTGGTGATGATCACCATGAATGCTTCGGGGTTGGCGATCATGCCGCCCCGCAGCTGTCCGATCACGCGGCCGGCATCCGCCATGCTGGCCATGAGGTGCAGCTCGTCTAGCAGGATGCCGGCCGGCTTCGATCCGGTCGCCACCCGCATGTCGAAGGTCTTGATCTTCAACCGCGCCTTCGTGAGGCGGTCTGTGATCGTCTTCGTATGCTCCGCGACGTGGAACCGCGTGCGCAGGAACTCGTCAGCCTCGACCATGCCCGAGGCCTGCTGGAATGCGGTGTCGGCAACCTCCTGCGTAGGACCGACCAACACGAACTCGGCGCGAGGCCGCTCGTTCATCAGGAGCGCAGTCACCATGATGGCCGCGCCACCCGTCGTCTTCGCGTTCTTCTTCGGCACCAGCGCGAAGATCTCGCGCAGGATCCGCACCCGAGTGGCGGGATCGATCGTGCCGAACAACACGCGGACAATGTCGCGCTGCCACTCGCCCGCCGCCTCGGCCATCGTCGGCTGCCCCGGCACGTCCGGCAGGCGCAGCTTGTTGAAGATGGCGACGGCGCGCGCCGCCTCCTTCTGATCGAGCAGCTCGCGCAACGCATCCGGTATCAGCGACCGCCGCTGCGCCAGGCGCTCCGCCCAATCCGGACAGGCGAACAGCGGCCAGTCCGGTTCGGCGAAGCGGCGGGCTAGTGCTTCAGCAACGAACCCCATTCACCGCTCTTCGATGCCGTGCCGGCGTCAGCGACCAGCTGCTCCTTCTTCCCCAGCTTCGGCTGCTTCACCTTGGCCGGCTTCTCCATGGCGCGGGCGCCGCTGATCATGGCGCCCTTCTCCATCTGCTTCAGCAGCTCCTTCTCGGCCGCGACGTTCCCGTCAGCCGCGGCGTCGTTCAGCCGGGCGAGCTGCGTGATCTCCATCCGGACGCGGGCACTGTCGCGCTTCGCGACCTCGGAAAAATAATGCTTCCGCAGGGTCGGGACCGAGACTCCGATCGCGGTTGCCGCTTCCTTGACCGTCATGCCGCGCGCAAAGGCGATCAGCACCCGGTTGGAGCTTTCGAGAGACCAGGCGTGTTCCGGCCGCCCACGGCCTTCCTTGGCCAGGACGATCGGGTCGCCGAACAGGTCGCGTCCCAAATCTTCCGGCATCGCGAAAAAAATCTCCGAATGGGAGGGACGGCGGTCTAGCGGCCGGCCCCTGCTGGACTTTCGACCCCCCCCCCCTCCCTCTCAGCGCTCGCGCGCCTCCTGCCGCTGCTTCCAACCGTCGTGGCACGGCTTGCAGAGGGTCCAGAGGTTGCCCTCATCCCAGAACAGCGCTTCGTCGCCACGGTGCGCGCGCCGGTGATCGGCCACCAGCTTCGACGTCTCGCCTTCGAGCCGATGGCAGCGCTGGCAGGTGAACAGGTCGCGCTGAAGGATGGCCCAACGAAGCCGCTGCCATCGCGCCGTCTTGTACCACTGCCGCCACGGCTGCTCATCGCGTCGGCGATCGTACTGCTGCCGATCGTGCGGTGCTGGCGCGAGGCGCGGGCGCAGCGAGCCGAGACGCGGCGTCAGTCCCTTCAGCCGACCCATTTCATACTCGAAAGCACGAAGGGCGCCGAGCCGAAGCCGGGCGCCCTTCGCGAAGTCTAAGGAGAGGATGTGCCGTGCCGATCCCGAAGGCCCGTCCCAGCGTGACGTGAAATACGCCGAAAATGCCCGACAGGTGGACAGGGAAAATGATCAGTCCGGCAGATTTACCCCGTTGACACGCAAGTCCCCTGCATTTCTGCGGTTTTCACGGTCACAGATGGCGGCAAGGGCGCGGCCGTAGCGCTTGCGCAGGCCGTGTGCGCCCCGGCTAAGACCCAGGCGCGGCAGCATCCTGATCCAGCTGATCTCCCGCTTGCCCGCCGCCAGCTGCGCCACGGCGAGGCCGATCACCTTGCGGTCGGCCGGATCGACGGCGTCGAGCCAAGCGAACGCCTCCTCCATCTCAGCCACTTCGCGCCGGGTGAGCGATGCCGGCTTCAACGACGGCTGCTCGCCCGCATCCAGGCCGCCACGCGCGTCATAGTCTCCGGCCAAAACGTCGCGGCTGATCTCCGGCCATGCCGAGCGCAGCCGCTGCCAGCCGCGTTCGCGGTCCCCGTGGCGCCAGCAGGTCAGCATCGCCTCGACAAGCCGGTCCTCGACGTCCGTGAACGTCATCCTTCCGGCCCCGGAAGCGTCGCCACCAACCCTTCCGCCATCCAACTCACCATAACCCATTAGAAGAACGCCCTTTTTCTTACCTGATGGAAGGATCGGAAGGGTCGGAAGGATTGACGTATGTTTTCGTCGTGCGCCTGCGCATGTGCGCATGATGTACGGGCAACATCGCGACTAACCTTCCGAACCTTCCGAAGCCGCAGAAATCCGCCGCTTTCCCTTCCAAGAACCCTTCCGCCACCCTTCCGGACCGGAAGGATATGTGTCGCGCCAGCCCTCACGGCGGCACGTCGCCGAAGTCGTCAGGCGGCGGCCATCCGTTGTCGTCGACCATCGTGCGATTATCGGAGAGGACGGGTTCGTCACTCAGCGAGCGAGGTTTGCCGTCGTGGTCGACGAAGTCGTGCACCTCCTTCACGAGGCGGATGCCCAGCCACTGCATCCCGTCGCTGGCCTTCTTCTGATAGCCCTTTTCCGCCATCGCGTTGGAGAAGCCTTTGTTCGACCACTCGCGCTCGCCGGCTGCCTTGCACCAGGCGACGAAGACCTCGTGCAGCTTCGACGATTGGACACGAGTGTCGGCGTCGGCGACGACGCAGAGGCGCAGGAAGCGCGCCAGAGGGTCGCTGGCGTCCCGATAGGCCATCGTGGCCTCGGTCACGCTTTTCGGCTCCACGAGGCCATTGCTGAGGTAATCCAGCAGGCCGGCGACAAGGCGGTTCAGCACGCCCGATGCCTCTTCGGCGATGATCTTCGCCGGCAGGTTCGGATCCTTCTCCGGCCAGTTGGCTACGCCCGGCTCCGGCTTCTCGATGTTCCTGAGCCAGGGGATCAGCTTCATGCGGCTCCAGATGCCGTCGTCGGTATCCGGAATGTCGAACTTCGTGTTCCCCATGATGATGAGCTTGAAGAGCGGCTGCAGGTTGAAGAACCCGCGGTGGAGCATGCGAACCGGCAGCGGATCGCCGCCAGTCACCAGCTTGATCAGACCGGTGTCGAGCTTCTCGTTCCGCCCCGGCTCCGACGATCGCAGCATGCGCACGCCGGCGAGCTTCGCGAGATCGGGCGACGCCTGGTCGCCGCGCTTCTTGATGCCCTGGTCGAGGAACGAGCCGATCGGGATGCTGTCGGCATAGTCGCCGACGACGTGCTGCCACACGTCGAGCGTGGTGCCCTTGCCGTTGCGACCGCGCCCGTACCAGAACCACAGTTTCTGCTCGCCGGCGTCGCCGGTGAGGGCATAGCCGCCGAGCTGGTGCAGGTAGCGCCGCATCGAGGCGTCGGGCTGCGCCCAGCCGAACATGGCGTCGTAGCGCGGCGAGGCGACGCCCGGATCGTAGGTCACCGGCGACAGCTTCGTCAGCATGTCGGCGCGATTGTGCGGCGACAGCGTGACCGCACCCTCGCGTGCGCCGTCCGGCCCCTCTTCCGTGCGGAAGCGCAGCGTGCCGTTGGCGACGTTGAAGGCGTATTTGTCGTGGTCGAACCGCTCGATCGGGACCGTCAGCCAGCGCCGCGCGAGCAGCGCGACCGCGGCCGGCTTCCCCGTCGTCTCGGACTGGCGGCCGAACACGGACACCTTGGTCGAGAGCAGCTCCCAGCCCTTGCCCTTCGCGATCCAGCGGTCGAGGCCGTGCGGATTGTCCTCGTCATCGAGATCGAGCCGCTGCTCCTTGCCGTCGCGCACCAGGCTCCACTTCACCTTCGTGTCGGCGATGAAGCGCGCCTCGTCCTGAATGGCCCGCACGGTCTCGAAGACGGCCGCGATGACCTCGGCCGGCGGGGTCTTCTCGTCCTGGTCCAGCACCTTCCAGCGCCGACCGTCCCAGCCGAGCCAGCCCTTGCCGGTGGTAAAACGGAAATCGTCGCCGTATCGATCGCGAAAGCGCTCGGCGATGCCGAAATCGGTCAGCGGATATCCGAGGCACTTCATCGTCAGCGCGATCGGCGCCAGATCGAACCCGCGGTTGATCCCGTCTTCGATCGCGCGGTCGACGTCGGCGTGCTGGACATCCGCGATGCCCTCGTAAACGTCCCACAGCGCCTGCTTGGCGTCGTGTTCGTCGAGCAGCTCGGCCGCGATCCGCCGCCCGACGCCATAGGCCAGCCGGGTGATTGCTTCCTTGGTCGGATCGACGTTCTCAGCCCGCCGCGCAAGCCACGCCTGCGCGACCTTCCGCGCCCGCGCCCACCCCGCCTCGTCCAGCACTTGAACGCCATCCACCCTTCCAACCCGGAAGGATGCGTCGTTTCGGCGCTCAGCCCGCGGCGCGGGGCGGCCGGGCGCGGCCGGGCGCCGATCGGCGCGGGATCGAGCAGCGGCCGCGATCTCTCCGAGATCGCGAGGCTGTTCGCTTCCTGCGGTCCAGCCGCTGGCGACGGTCAGCATCAGCTGCCCGTCGTCGTCGCGGCCGGGGTTGTCGCGCGCGGCGGCCTCCACGCTCGCACGCGCGACGCCGGCGTCGAGCGCGCCCGCCGCGACCAGCGTCGCGACCTTGAAGGCGCTTTCGTTCAGCTGCGCATTGCGGCGTCCCGATCCTGCCGTCCGGATCGCGCGGCACTCGCCGTCGAGGGCCGACAGCGCATATTTCCGAACCGCGTCGTCGACGTGCCCGGCCGACGACGCCGGCACCTGCCGCCGCTCCGCCGGCATCGCGGCAGGGCTGGCAGCAGGCCTGACCTTACGCGAGCGCAGGATCGTCACCAGCTCGGCCGGCGCCTCGGCAATATCCGCGTCGTCGCGCCAATCGCCGCGGTCGCGCATCCAGCGATAGCTCTTGCCGGTGTCCGGCAGGATGCTGGGGGGAGCGATCACGTATCCGCCCAGGCCGCGCACGTCGACGTGCGCCGGAAGGTTGCCGCGATTCCGGATCGGCTCGCCGTCGGGCTGGCGGAAGTAGACGTGGACGCCGCCCGACTGCGTGATCGCGGTCAGCGAGCGCGGCAGCGGCACGCCCATCTGATCTTCCAGGTCGGCCTTCAGCTGCTCCAGCGTCCACTCGCGAGTGCCGATGACCTCGCCGGTCTCCGGATCGCAGTCCTCTTCGACACGCGGGTCGAAGTCGAGAACGAAGCACCCGTTCACGCCAGTGGGCAGGCCGATCAGCGCGTTCGGGTGCTGACGCCACCACGCCTCGATCGTCGGTTCGTGCGTGGTGGCGTCCTTCAGCCCTTTGCCCGTGTAGGGCGCCTTGGCCTTGAACGTGCGCTCCTCGCCCCCTGCCCCGCCGATGCGGACGGTCTCGTCACGCTCGCGGACCGGGAAGACCGGCCAGCCCCGGCGCGCGTATTGGAGCGCCGCCTGACCCATGGCGGACGGCAGCGTTGTCGTTGGCACCCTCATTCCCCCGGTTCCTCACGCGGCGACGTTCGTCACCCGCGCGGGCGATAGCTTCAGGCGAACGCCGCCTGGATCTGTGCGAGCTTGCGTTCCGCCAGTTCCGCTCGCGTCGTCAGCGCTTCTACGATCGAAGGGCTGGCAGCAGTGACGAGCCGCAGCCGGACTTCGGCCAGCAGCTCCTCCACGTCGAAGTCACTGAGCGGCGTGCGGACGCCTTCGCTATCGATCGTCCGCAATCCAGCGACGATCAGGTCGGCGGCCGCTTCGCCCTGCGACGTTCCGAGACCGCGTGCGCGCTTCTCCACCGCTTTGATCGCGTCGATCGCAGAGGAAGGCAGCTGGACAGACTTGGGCATGACGACAGATTCCTCTCGTGGTCTCGGCAAGTTGATTACAGGCGGCTCCCAGTCGTCGGGCGGGAGCCGCCCGTCACGGCAGAAGGCACACAACCCGCCGACTAGGCGGAGCATCATGTGACCGCAGTCGCTGCATTCACCGGCGACGCCGGCGGAGATCTGCACGCGCGTGCGCGACAGCCCGCGTGCCACGGTCTCGGCCTGTATCTCGGCGGCCATGTCGGCAGCGTCAGGCACGATCCGGCCGCCCGTCGTGCAGCGCGCCATCCAGTGTTCGTCCCGCGACCTTCTTCGCCGCCTGATAAAGCTGTTCGCCCTTGCCACCATTTGCACGCGGAGAGCCGGCACCAACGTGTCCGTCGGGCCAAGCCACGTTGGTGGCAGGCCAGTCCACGGTCGCCGCCGACAGCAGAGGCGCCCAATGTCCCCATTGCTTGAAAAGGAACGGCACTCCGGCTGCCGCGCACTGGTCGCGCAGGCTCCTCGCCCAATTGGGGTGCATCGGCCGGGCGTTCGGCCCGCTTTCCCCACCGACGATGATCCAGTCGAGCGCCAGCTCCTCGCTGATCGCGGTCCAGTCGCATCGCGAGCAGCACTCGTAGGCGCCGGTGCTGGGGTCCTGCGACAACCCGTCGAGCGAGTTGGGGCACGGCTGATAAAGCAAGTGCGGCTCCAGATTGACTGGTCCGAGCAGCGGCTCCATCGACAGAAAGCGGTATTCCGGTCCGCGTATGGCGGCGAGTTTGGGAATATCCCTCTCGGCCTCCGCCTGATTAACGATCGTTGCGCCCAGCCACACGTTCTCGGGCCACCCGCCCGCCGCCTGCGCCATCTTGTCGGCGTTCCCGATCCGCTTCGTCACCAGCAGCCAGTCAAGGTTCGGCGTCTCACGGATCAGCGCGAACAGCTCGCCACGCCACTCCGCCGGCACCTCATTGTCGAATACGTCCGCGAGGCTGGCGCAGAAGACGCGGTAGCGGATGCGGAGCCTTGCGGCCCGACGATCCCACGTTCGCGGCTGGTTCCACGTCGAGGCGGCGGTGTGGCGGCGCGGTTGCCCAGGCCCCCAGCGCACGCCAAGCCGCGCCTCGGACAGATCCGCTGCGTAACAGTGGTCGCAGCCAGGGCTGACCCTTGTGCAGCCGATCCACGGATTGAAGGTGTGATCAGTCCACTCGATGGCGCTGTTCTCAGCCATTGCTCGCCCCCACGATCGACCGCATCAGCGTGCGCACCATCACTGGATCATGCCCGTCGCGGTGCAGCCCCGTGGCGATGCCTTGCGCGAAGGCGCGGACCGCATTCTTGACCGCGTCCGCGTCGGCCTGACCCAGCCGGCCGCGCGCGCTCAGCGCATCGATCTGGGTGCACGTCGCCCGCGCGAAGGCCAGCACGCCCGCGCGCTCGGCCACGATCGTCTCGACGTCGCGCTCTCTCATGCTGCCCTCCGCTGCCGCAGGTGATGGGCGCGGCGATCCTCAGCGGCCGCGCGTGCGCAGGCTTTCGGGCACGGCCGCGCTGGCGCACCGCTGCGCGACCAGGCGGCCGCGACGGCTGCGGCGCCACCCTCCGCCGGATCCAGCTGGCGATCGGCCTTGACTAGATCGGCGTGCCCGCCGCGGTGGATCGACAGGAACGTAACGATCCGTTCGAAGGTCACATCGTTGACGCGCCGCCCTGTGCGCAGCTTGTCGATCACGCTCAGCGACACGCCCGCCGCAGCCGCGATCGACGCGAGTGTGACGCCATGGCGAAGACGGTACGCCTCGACCCGCGAGAACAGCTCGCGCGCGCTCGCCCCGCTCACTTCGCAATCCCCGTCGTGGCGCCCGTCGCCACGATGTGGACGCGACGGTTCGTTGGCGCCGGTGCGGCATAGACGCGTATCGCGTTCGCCAGGCGAAGCACATCTAGAAGCTGCGGGATTTGCTCGCGCGGCAAGTCAGCGCGCGCGGCGAGGTCGCGATCGGTTGGGCATGGCCGGCCCGCGTTGGCGAAGCGCTCCAGTACCGGCAGCAGCCGGTCGATCGCCTCGATCTCGCCGTCGACGATCGCGTCGCGGACGGCCGACAGCACCGGGCGCCCCTCCGGCTTGGCGCCGGGCAGCGCGGCGGTGCTGCGGACCGCGGTATAGTTGAACATCGTGGGTACGTCCGCGCGGCGAGGCCGGGTCAGCAGCACGAGGCCGGCGTTCGCCAGCTCCAGCATGCGCCGACGCCCGCTGGACGCCAGTGGCAGCGTGGCACGCATCGGACCGTAGACGAAGCGGTCGCCCGCCTTCGCGACCGACAGCCAGGCTTCCACCTGCGCGGCTGTCGCGACGACGCCCTCGTCCACGGCATAGTCCTGTGCGGCATAGGCGGTCGCCATCACGCGGCCCGCCAGGGTTGGAATGGCGAGACGGCGGGCGGGTAGGATCCCGCCGCCTCGCCTACGCGCGCGGGCAACAGGGGGGAAATCCCGCGCGCGATCTCATGAATCTGTGCCGCCAGGTGCGGCGTGATCTCGATGGCCCGCGCCCACGCGCCAGCGTCGCTGTCGTGATCGATGACCACGACAGCGCTCATCTCCGGCCCGGACGCGAAATCGAGGCCCGTCCAGACCGGCTCGATCATGCGGCCAGCTTCCCGATCGAGGGCGCCTCGAACCACCCACACAGCGGCCGCCGCTGGAACGCCATGCGGTCGATACCGGCGCGGTTCCACAGCTCGCGGCCCAGCTCGTCGCCGGGGATTAGATCACCTTCGAGCAGCCGCTCCAGGATTACGGGGTCCAGCCGCAGAGCGACCGCCGCGAGGTTGACGGCGCCATACGCCTGCCGCGCGATCCAGCGCGCCAGCAGCCGGGCACCTTCGTTCGGCGCATGCGCCTTCAGATGCATCTTGCGCATCACTGTCCTTCCCTCTCGATAAGTTCGAATTCGGCGATCATCGCCAGCACGACGGCGAGCAGCTGCTCGGCCTCGATCCTGCCTTGCCGCGCCTCCGCGGCGTCGACCTGGCCGTTGCTCAGCGCCATGCAGAGGACCCCGGTCAGGTCTGCCGCTTCCTTCGACTGGCGGCCGAGCAGCGACAGGATATCCTCGCGCGTCGCGCGCACGGTGGGCACCGGCACCAATCGCATGCCGATCAGAGCCAGCACGGCGTTGGCGAGGCGGCCGTCCCACTGCTTGCAGCCGCGGAGGAAGGAGACGACGCCCATGTCGGCGCTGCCTTCGGCATACGCTGCGGCCCGATCGCTCTTGCCCAGCACGGCATCCAGGTCCGCCCAGGTGGCGCCGTCCTCGCGCTTGATCGCGTCGAGGCTCTGTCCGAGTGTGGTGAGCAGCAACGACGCGGAAACCGTCCGGTGCGAGGTGTGGATTCGCGGCGCAGTCACGCGACATTCTCCGCCGGCTCGCCGCCTACGAAAGCGTCGACGTCAATCGGAGGCGTAAGCTGTTGTCCTACCAGACGAAGATGCGCGAAGCGGGACCGAGGGATCCCATTCTTCCGCCAGCTGTGAACGGTGGAGGGCGGGGTCTCGGTCAGCCGCGAAACGGCGGACGTGCCACCAAGTGCGTCGATGATGCGGGTCGCCTGCGTCTGCATGGCGAGCGATTTGCGCTAATCGCAAACAATGCGCAACCGTTTTCTTGCGATAATCGCGATTGCGACATTCGCAAACTCACGCTTCATGCCCTGATGACCCCCGACGACATTCGCGGCGAGCTGGACAGGCGGAACATGAGCCAGCGCGATCTGGCCCAAGCTGTCGGCATGAACGAGGACCATCTATCAAAGGCCCTGGCTGGCCGACGCCAGTTCAAGCTCCATGAAATGGACGCGATCAGAGCCGAGCTGGCGCCTGAACCGGGACGCGACGACCACCTTCCGCTGCGCAGCATCCCGCTACTTGGCGATGTACCCGCCGGCAGCTTTCAGCCGCAGGAACAGATCGGTGGCAAGCGCCTTGTGGTGACAGATCCTGAAGTTCCGCCGAATGCCTATGGCCTGCGGATCAAGGGGGACTCCATGGACTTGATCGTGCCGGACGGCTCGACCGTCATCGTTGATCCCGATGACAAGAAGCTTTGGCCAGGCTTCCGATACGTCGTTCGCACCGCGGACGGGCAGACCACCTTCAAGGAGTATCAGGAAGGCCCGGCCCGGCTCGTGCCTTGCTCGAGTAATCCGCAGCATCACGAGATCGAACTGGGAGCCGAGCCGATCGTGATCGAAGGGCGAGTGTGGTCCTATTCGATGCGCGACGCTCCTAGGCGCTCAATCTAATCTCAGCCTCGCGTTGCCACTCGATGGCGGCAACGCCGTCTAGGTAGAGTTGCCCCCACTCATCCACCTCTGCCAGCCCCGCAGCCAGCGCGTCCTGCACTGCCTGTCGCTTCTTCGTCCGCCACGGACCCCGTGGCTTTCCAAACGCAACTACCCTGTACCGCAGTGCCACGCGCGCCTCCAACGCGACTCGAAGATGAGAACAGAATTAGAACATTCGCGAGCGCCATTCGTCAATACGCGATAATCGCAATTTTCTGCGTTGACCTGAGTTTGCGATTGTCGCAAGTACGGCGTCCGAAAGGAGCCGCACGATGTCGCAGCCTATCACCACCGAGACCAGCGGAGCAGCCTGGAAGCGCCCGCCCGACCTGTCCACCGGCACCATCCGCCAGCTCGCAGCGATCGACCGCGATCAGCGCCGCCCGCTGCCGCCCCGCCGGCACGAGCCGATCTGCTTCAAGCCGCTGGTGGAGGAGGACGCGCAGCTGTCGTTCGACGCTCTGGACTACGTCGTCGCCGTTCTCGTGGTCTGGATTGTCCTCTCACTCATCATCGCCTTCGCGCGCGGGGTGGCAGCATGAGCGACCCGCGCATCAAGACGGCCACCGGGCCGACAATCCTGCTGGCGAGCGGCAACTACTTCGACCTGCTCGATCCCGCCGCCAGCCGCTTCACCGTCGGCGACATCGCGCAAGGCCTCGCCTTCACGTGTCGCTTCGCCGGCCAGTGTCGCGAGTTCTACTCCGTCGCGGAGCATTCGATTCACACCAGCCAGATCGTTCCCGAGCGCTTCGCTCTGGCGGCGCTGATGCACGATGCGGCGGAGGCCTTCATCGGCGACGTGACGCGTCCGCTCAAGTCGTTGCTGCCCGACTATAAGGCGATCGAGAAGGAGATCGAGCGGGTAATATTCGAGCGCTTCGGCTTGGGCGACCTCCCCTACTCCGACGAGGTGAAGACCGCCGATCTGCGGATGCTGGCCGCCGAGCAGGCTGCGTTAATGCCTCACCATGACGACAGCTGGGCCTGCATCGCCGGGATCGAGCCGGCCGAGATCAAGGGCCTCGGTCTGCCGGCCTCACCTTGGAAGGCCGAAACGTCCTGGCTGCAGACCTTCGAGAGGCTCACCGGCACCTATCCCATCGCAGATTTGGAGCGGCTGTGATGGGCGAGCTGATCGAGGGCGTCACCGACGCCAATCGCCTGCTGCTCGCTGCCAGCTCGGCCGCAGCCGCCGCCCTTGTCGATATGGTCGAAGTGGCGCGCGAGGGCACCGACACAGCGGCTGGCCTTCGTCATCGCGAAGCGGCGGAGAACGCCGCCGACGCGCTGCAGTCGATACTGTCGATCGAGCTGACGGACGAGAAGATGGATCCCGACCGGCGCGAGGCGGTCGGCCAGCTGCTCGCTGCCACGTCCCGCTTCCTAGAGGGCTCGGCGTGATCATGTGCGCATGGTGCGGCGACCCGCTGACGCCTGGCCAGCCACGTTCGCGGCTCTTCGCGTCGCCAGACAGCTCGGTCCGAACTACGACTGTTCAGGCGCACTTCCATCCGGATTGCGGTGACGAGCTTCTCGCCTGCGCTGCCGAGCATCAATCCGATCACCTCGGCGAGCGTTGGACTTGGGCGCGCGGCCCACGCGCGTTGCGGAGGGCCGCATGAGCGAACCGCGCTTCTCCCTGCCCTGCTGCGCCTGGGCGGCACTCCGGCTCTTGCAAGAGCGCAAGCAGTCCTACCCCGCACGGGTAGAGGCCGGCCAGCTCACCGCGGCCGAGGCGGAAGACAAGATCGCCACGTCGCGCGCGATCGTGCTGCAGTGGCGCTGGGCGCTCGATCCGGCGCTCCCGCCCTTCCCTACCAGCGAGCGCGACGAGGCGCCTTTCGGCGCGCCGCAGGTGTCCATGATGCGCCAGCTGCGCGAGACCGCCGCGTGGGAGCGGCAGCGCGCGAGCGCAGCGCCCGCCAACGAGGTGCTGCAGGAGCGGGCGGAGCTGGCCGCGGCGCTTGTCTACTACCAGGACGCGCCGGCCGGCGCGCACCCGATGATCGTCCGCCTCGGCCTCGCCATGCGTCGGTCGCCGTGTCAGCGGTACGTGCCCGAGGCCAACGTCGACGGCTGGATCTATCAGGCGCTCGGCCTGCCGCTGGCAGCGGACCGGCGGGCGGCATAATGGCCGTGTTACAAGCCCCCTTTCACGGCGACGTTCCGCCTCGCGAGGGGCAGCGGACCTGTCCGGAGTGCCTGAAGCACTTTACGCCTGCGCAGGAGGCGCAGCTATTTTGCTCGCCCGCGCACCGGACGGCCTGGAACAACCGGATGACCGTGCGAGGTCGGGTAGCGACCCCGCTCCTCATGGCGGCGCGCCACACGCGGAACGGCACGCGCGGCGAGTCGACGTTCGGACATCGCGCCAGCATCGATCTCGACCGACTGCTCGCCCGCTGGCGCCGCGAGGACAAGCGCGAGGGGCGCATGTCGGCCGTCGAGTATAACGACCGTCGCTACCGGCTGGGCTTCGATCCGCTATGAAGCTTCAACGCCTTCAGGCCATGCCGGATTGGCCGATCCGCATGACCGCCGACGTGGCCAGCCTCTTCATGTGCGTGTCGGAAAGCACCTTCCTCGCCCGCTATGGCGCCCTCGCCTTCAAGGAAGGAGCGAACACCTTTTGGGCACGAGCCACCTTGGAGCGGGAGGTTGCGAAGCAAGCCAGCCTGCCTCAGCTTGCGCCCGCCGGTGCGAGCGAGGATTCGTCGTGGGACGACTTAGATTGAAGAATGTGAAGGAGTGTGGATCGGCGTGGAAAAGGGACCCCGGTAGCGGGGTGATCGGCGTCGAAAAAGGACCCCTCATCCCGGTGGTCTAGGCTGCTCGCTTGGCGGTGTGTCAGGCGGCGAGATCGGGATGCTGGT
>NZ_JAAVJH010000017.1 GCF_012035195.1 Sphingomonas corticis | reverse complement strand
CCAGCATCCCGATCTCGCCGCCTGACACACCGCCAAGCGAGCAGCCTAGACCACCGGGATGAGGGGTCCTTTTTCGACGCCGATCACCCCGCTACCGGGGTCCCTTTTCCACGCCGATCCACAGCCATGTTCACCAGCGCCGTCTCGAACTGGCTCGGATCGGCCTCTACGTAGCAGATCTCGCAGTCCGTCCGAGTGACAAGGCTGACACAGCTTCCCACCACCGTCCGCAGCATGTCGGTAATCGCGTCGATCCGCTGACCGACGTTGAAGACTTCCGGCTTGAGCGCCTGCCGTCGCGAGAATGCCAGTAGCTGGCCGGTCAGCTTCGCGGCCCGGTCCGCGGTGTCGGCGATCGCCTCGACGTACCGTCCACGTTTCTCCTCAGCGAGGCTCGGCCGGCGCAGCATCTCGGCCGCGCCTTTGATGACCGTCAGAAGGTTGTTGAAGTCGTGGGCGACGCCGCCCGTCAGCTGCCCCACGGCCTCCAGTTTCTGGCTTTGCCGCAGCGCATCCTCGATCTTCATCCGCGCCGAGACCTCCTCGATGACGCGATGTTCGAGCGTTTCGTTCAGCTGCTTGAGGGCGGCCTCCGCTTCCTTGTGCGGCGTGAGATCGTGGATGGCGCCGACCATCCGCCTCGCAATCCCATCCTTGTCCCGCAACACGGTGCCTCGGTCGAGCACCTCGGCATAGCTGCCGTCCTTCCGTGCGAAGCGATATTGAGCCGTCCAGGACGTATCGCCGTCCGAGATCGCGTGCTCGATCCCACTGACGACACGATCGCGATCGTGCGGATGCACCTTGCTCTTCCACCAAGCGCCGGTTTCCTCGATGTCGGCGGGATCGTAGCGGGAGAGGCGCTCGATGGCCTCGTTCCAACGGAGGAAGTCCGTGTCTAGGTTCCAGTCCCAGATGACATCGTTGGTCGCCTGCGCCGCGAGACGATAGCGTTCTTCCGCTTCCTGAAGTGCCAGCTCGGAACGCTTCCGATCGGACTCGTCGCGCCCGATTTTGAGGAACGCGACCTCTTTCTCATTGGCGCGGCGCAGGTGATTGGATGATCCGTTGATGAAGACCAGACTTCCATCTTTGCGCACGTGCCAGCGCACGTCGGGGGCACTGCCGTTGCGACGAGCAAGATCGGCCTCTTGTGCCGGCACATCTTCCCGGCGATCCTGATCCGTGAAGAGGATATCCACTGGCTGACCGATCGCTTCCGAAGCCCCATAGCCGAAGGTCTCGGCTGCACCTGGCGACCAAGTGAGGATGCGTCGGCTTTGATCGAGTGTCATGATGGCGTAGTCGGTGGCGGAGTCGACGATCAGCTGAAGGCGCTGTTCGCGGTCACGCAGCGCCTCTTCCGTCTCGCGACGCTCGGTTACGTCGAGGACGAACTCGACCACTTCCTCGGTGCTGACACGACGTGGAGCGAACAGGCCCCACCAGCGGCTCCCGTCCTTGCGAAAATATTGTTTTTCGTAGGGCACCGCCTCGCCGAAGGTGTTGACCTGATAAACGGCAGCTTCCGACTGGGGCCAGAATTCCTTGGGTGTCAGCTCTTGCCACGTCAGCCCGATCGCCTCAGCGCGCGTGAAGCCCGTCATGCCAAGAAAGGCGTCGTTCACCTGTGTAAGGCGGAAATCGACGCCCCAATAGATGATCCCCACAGTCTTGATGTCGAAACTGCTGCGGACCCGCTGCTCCGCCAGCACCCGGTTGGTGACGTCGTTGCCCTGCACGAAGATACCAGTGACGGCGCCATCCGAATCACGGATGGGCTGCAGGATGAGGTCGAGAACCCTGTCCCTCGGCTCTCCCGGGATGCTCGTTTCAGACGGGAGGCGCACGCCCTCCAAGCGAACTGGCTCGCCCCGTTTGTAGGCTTCGTTGAGCCTTCTGACCGCGGCCGCGGAAAGCTCGGGAGGCAACACTTCACCAGCGGTGAGCCCGACGGTTCTACTCGCCCCGAACAATTGCTTAAACGCCTCGTTCGCCAAGACGATGCGGTGATTAGGCTCGCGGAGCAGCGCCATGAGGCTCGGCGCCTGGTCGAACATCTGCGCGAGGCGATCGCGCTCGTCGCCGTGAGTGAGGGATTGTTCAGGTGTAGGTGAAGCGAAAGACATGCACCAAAAACGCCGCTGTCTCAAATAGTTGCCGTCCGCGGCCCGAAAGGGGGTGCAGTATGGGCGCTTTATGGTTCGCGTGCTCAGCAACTCCTCTGGGTACGCCAGACAGCGGAACGAGCGGCCGGACCATCGATGCGCTCGGATTAGTATCGCCGTACCAGTCGGGATTAACGTACGGTCACTCTCGGGGACGCGGTATTCATCGTGCCATGGCCGATTATGGGTCTTGGCGTTTATGAGAAGCCAACAACCCTATGGGGGACGTAGGGCTCCTCCAGTCGGGCAATCTCGCTTTCAGACAGATCACGAGTGGGAAGCGGCGATCCACGACCGGCCGGATGCCGCTGGCATCGAGGGCGCGTACGAAGTCCTGCTGCTCGCGCCGGCTGCCGACGATCAGGCCCTGCAGCCGCGCCTGCTTCGCCATCAGCGCCGCGGTCGGCACCTCGCCGGCGCTGCCGGTCGGATCCTCCAGCGACACGTCCTTCAACATGATGCCCCCGGCACCGGCCCGGATCGCAGCGACGACGAGGTCGCTGTCGTCGAACGCGTTGGTTAGTCGGACGACCCGGGGGCTGGATGCCCGGCGAAACGCTCTCGCGATCGTAGTCGAGGACGTCACACTCCACATCGCCGCTCTGGATCGCTTCCAGAAGCTGCGATTTACCGGTCCCGTTGAGTCCAACGGCCCATGAAGTGGTCTGCCGAGCGACGAGCGGGCAAGCGTCGGCGAGACGAGAACATAAGGCGCCTTACCGCAGACGTCAGGCGCATGAGCAGTCGTGCAAGCGCGAAAAAGCCCGCCAAGCCTTTGGCCTAGCGGGCTAATTCGATGGTGGGCGTGGCAAGGATTGAACTTGCGACCCCTGCGATGTCAACACAGTGCTCTACCACTGAGCTACACGCCCACTCGGGAAGTGGCGCCTCTAGCCGCGTCGGCGGCGGGGCGCAAGCGGTTAAAGGCCGTTCGCCTCCCCCACCTGGAACAGTCGGTCGACCTCCATCACCAGGTCGCGCAGGTGGAACGGCTTCGACAGGACGCGCGCCTGCGGCATCGCGCCGCCCGCCTTCAGCGTCACCGCCGCGAAGCCGGTGATGAACATGACGCGCAGCCCCGGCACCATCGCCGCGGCCTTCTGCGCCAGTTCGATCCCGTCCATCTCCGGCATGACGATGTCGGTCAGCAGCAGGTCGAACGCCTCCCGCTCCAGCAGCGGCAGCGCCGCGGTGCCGCGATCGACGGCGGTGACGGCATAGCCCGACCGCTCCAGCGCCCGGGTCAGATACTCACGCATCACGTCGTCGTCTTCGGCCAGCAGAATGCGTATCATCGTGTCCCCGTTCTCCACGCGACGCCTTATGCCCTCCGCGGGTAAAACTTTCCACCCGCGCTTATGGTGAACATGGCCGCAACGCGCCGGATCGCCCGCATGTTGCGGCGCGGCGCGGTGTCACATAGGGTTCGTCCCATGCCCACCTCGTTCCGCGTCATCGGCAGCCCGTCGCCCGCCAGCCCGGTGGTGCTGTCCGTGCCGCACGCGGGGCGCGACTATCCGCTGTCACTGCGCGCCGCGCTGCGGGCGCCGTTCGCCAGCCTCGCCGCGCTGGAGGACCGCCACGTGGACGCCATCGCGCTGGCCGCGCGGGAGCGCGAGACGCTGCTGCTGCAGGAAATCCCGCGCGCCTGGATTGACCTGAACCGTGCCGAGCACGAGCGCGATCCCCTGCTGGACGAGGGCGCGCGGCCGGCGAACCTGTCGGCGAAGGTGCGCGCGGGGCTGGGCATCGTGCCGCGGCGGACCACGGTGGCGGGGGAATTGTGGCGCCGCCGGCTCGGCGCGGACGAGGTGGAGGCGCGGATCGCGGCCGATCACCGCCCGTACCATGGCGCGCTGGCGGAGACGCTGGCACAGGCGCGCGACCGATTCGGCACCGCGGTGCTTCTCGACATCCACTCCATGCCGCCGATCGCGGGCGGACGCGCGCGGATCGTGCTCGGCGACCGGTTCGGCCGCGCCGCGGCGGCACGCTTCGTTCACCGGATGGAGGCGGTGCTGGAGGCGGCGGACATGCCCTACGCGATCAACACGCCCTACGCCGGCGGCCACATCCTCGAGCGGCACGGCCGCCCGCACGATCGCATCCACGCCATCCAGCTGGAGATCGACCGCTCGCTCTACCTCGACGACCGGCTCGACGCGCCGGGGCCGGGCCTTGCGACGGTGACGCGGCTGGTGCGCGCGACGATCGACGCGCTGGCGGACGAGGCGTCGGCGGCGGGCCTGGCGCAGGCGGCGGAGTAACCGCATAAAAAAACCACCGCGTGCGACGCACGCGGTGGCCTAGGTTCAGGGAGGAGACACGCCAGACGGCGTGTCATACGGCCTCGCGAAAGGGGGGACACGAGAGCCGTACGGTATAAATGTAGGAGGCCCCCCGCAGGTTTCAAGCCCCGCGAAAAAAGCCCGACCTCTAGCGTGCGCTTGGCAGGATCCGGATCAAGGTGCGGTCGTGCAGGATGAGGTGGTGGCGCAGCGCCGCCGCGATGTGGAGCAGCACCAGCGCCGCCATCATCCAGCCCAGCACGCCGTGCACGTCGTACCCCATTCCCGCCTGCGCGGCCGAAACCGGCAGGTACGGGAGGTCGAAGGCGCCGAACCATGTCAGCGGGCGGCGGCGTTCCGGATTGGACGCCATCGCCCAGCCCGACAGCGGCATGAGCACCAGCAGCCCGTAGAGCGTCCAGTGCGTCGCGTGCGCCACCGCGCGCTCCCAGCCCGGGATGCTCCCCGGCAGCGGCGGCGAGCGATGCCCCAGCCGCCACACGATCCGCCCCAGCGTCAGCAGGAGGACGGTGATGCCGATCGCCTTGTGCAGCGGGAACAGCGCGCCGAGCGCGGGCACCGCGTCGCCGCCGAGCCCGCTGGCGAGATTGACGAGGACCAGAAGCGCGATCGTCCAGTGGAACGCGATCGCCACGGCCGAGTACCGGTCGTCCATCACCGGCCGTGTCGCCATCGCGCGTCCACCCGTTCGTGTCGCCTCAGACCAGCTGCGGCTGCGGCATCTTGCCCTGGGTCGCCTGGCGCGAGAAGATGTCGCGCATCAGCGCCAGCGAGAACAGGTGCGCGTAGATCAGCGGCAGCATGCCCGATTGCGTGATCTTGCGCAGCTGGTCCCCGCGCAGGTTCGTCAGCTTCTCCTCGTTCACCATCTGGAAGCCGCGGTAGACGAAGGGCTGCTCGACGCCGTCCTGCTGGATCGACACCTCGCCCTCCATCAGCAGCTCCATCTCGCGCAGCTCCTTTACGAACTGGCCGGTCTTCTGCGCGGCCTGCTCGAACTGCTCGGCGAAGGTGAGGATGTTGCGCGTAAACTCGGTCGGCTGCCCGTTCTCGAACAGCGCCTCGCCATCGTCGAACGCGCCGACCGTCGGTGCGGTGGGATCGAAGCACAGCGACAGCTCCTGCGCGTCGGGCCGCAGCCGGGCGAGCATGTACGGGTAGCGGCGCACGTAGGCGGGAACGTAGAAATTCTCTTCGGTCAGCGTGCCGTCCTCGCCGATGAAGACGTTGACGCCCTCGTTCAGGCCCATCAGCGCCAGCGGCACCGGTTCGTCGCCCGTGGCGAACACGATCGGCATGAAGCGCTGCACCATCGGGAATTCCTCCACGGTCAGCGGCACGGCGTGCTGGCCGACGAGGAACGGTGCGGCGTTGACGGAGCGCATCCGATAACCGGCGTGGGTCTCGCTCGAGAGCGGCTCCAGACCGTTGTAGAAGAGCGGAAGCTGCGGCGCGCTGGCCATGGTAATACTCCGTCGGATGGTTCAATGGCGCGCGGGCGCCGGGTGGCGCGGGCCTATTGCGTGGCGCGGCTGGGCGCAAGCGCGACGAGCTTGCCGGGATTGAGCAGTTCACCCGGATCGAAGGCTCGCTTGATCGCGCGCAGCGCGGCCATGCGCGCGGGCGAGGACAGGCGTTCCAGCTCCCCGCGCTTCATCTGCCCGATGCCGTGCTCGGCGGAGATCGAGCCGCCCGCGGCGGTGACGAGATCGTGGACGAAGGCGGAGACGACCGGCACGTCCTCGGCATACCAGCGCCCCGCATCGCGACCAGCGGGCGCGCGCACGTGGAAGTGGACGTTGCCGTCGCCCAGGTGGCCGAAGCCGGACGCGCGGGTGCCGGGGAAGCGCGCCTCGCACGCCGCCGCCGCCTCGATCATGAAGCGCGGCATCGTCGCGACCGGGACGGAGATGTCGTGCTGCGCCGCGGGACCGGTCGCGCGCTCCGCCTCGGAGATCGATTCGCGGATGCGCCAGAACGCGTCGGCCTGCGCCTCGCTGGCGGCGAGCGTGGCGTCGGCGGCGAGGCCGCGCTCGATCGCGTCGGCGAGCAGCCGTTCCAGCAGTGGCGCCGGATCGTCCTCCCCCGCTGCAACGGCCAATTCGACCAGCACGTGCCACGGATGCGCACCGGCCAGCGGTGCGCGGGTGCCGGGAATGTGGGCCAGCACCGCGGCGAGCGATTCGGCGGGCAGCAGCTCGAAGCTCTCCACAGCGTTCGTGACGGCGCGCGCGTGCCGCAGCAGCGCCATCGCCGCCTCCGGCGAGTTGACGCCGACCCACGCCACCGCCCGCGCCGCCACTGCCGGCACCAGCCGCAGGGTGGCGGCGGTGACGATCCCGAGCGTCCCCTCCGCGCCGACCAGCAATTGCGTCAGATCGTAGCCGCGGTTGTCCTTGGGCAGCGCGGACAGCCCGTCGTGCACCGCACCGTCCGCCAGCACCGCCTCCACGCCCAGCACCAGCGCGCGCATGTTGCCCCAGCGCAGCACCTGCGTCCCCCCCGCGTTGGTGGACACGAGGCCGCCGACCGTCGCCGACCCCTTGGCGCCCAGCGACAGCGGGAAGCGCTGGCCGGTGGCGGCGGCGGCGTCGTGCAGCTGCGACAGGATCACCCCGGCCTCGGCCACCGCCTGTCCCTCGCCCATCGCGCGCACGCGGGCCATGCGTCGCAGCGAGAGGATCGCGGCCGTGCCGTCCGCCGGCGGGGTCGCGCCGCCGACCATCGACGTGTTGCCGCCCTGCGGCACCAGCGGCACGCCCGCCGCGTGTGCGGCGGCGACGATCGCGCTCGCCTCCGCCGTGGTCGCGGGCTCGAACAGTGCGTGGGCGACGCCGTGGTAGCGGCCGCGCCAGTCGGTCAGCCACGGCGCGATCGCGGCGGGATCGGTCACGATCGCGCGCGGCGGCACGATCGTGCCAAGTCGGGACAGCAGCGTGTCGAGGGGCGTGGTCACGCGCGCCTCTTGAACGCAATTCATGCGTGGTTCAAACGACTCTGCGCATCGCGAAGGCTTCGCCATGATCGCCCGCTCCCTCCCCCTCCTGCTGGCTTGTGCCGCGCCGCTGCTGGTCTCGGCACAGGAGCCGCGCTCGCTGGACGGCACGCGGTGGGCGCAGCTGACGATCCGCGAGCGCATCGTCATCCGAATCCCGCGAGTGCGCCCTGTCACCGACGCCAGCGTGCGCAGCCTGTCCGCGCTGCCCGCGGCGGCGACGCCGGTGTGGATCGAGAAGCGCGCCGCGGACTGCGTGCCGGTGGCCGCGCTGACGGGCGCGTCGGTGGACCGGTCGGGCGCGGTGGATCTGACGACGGACGACGGGCGCCGGCTGCGCGCCAAGCTGGAGGACGAGTGCCCGACGCTCGACTTCTACTCCGGCTTCTACCTGAAGCGCACCGCCGACGGACAGGTGTGCGCGAAGCGGGACGCGCTGCGGTCGCGGTCGGGCGCGCATTGCGCGATCAAGGGTTTTCGGACGCTGACGGCGCGGCGCTGACGGCAAAGGTGGCTGTGGCGGCTTGACATCGCGCGCGCGATGGGGAAGCGCGTGGGGCGTGGGAAGGCGCGTCCGGCCGCCGTCCCGGCTAACCGGACATCTGCATGAGCTTCGCCGACCTCGGCCTTTCCGACGAACTCCTCCGCGCGGTGGGCGACACCGGCTATACCGAGCCGACGCCCATCCAGGCGAGCGCGATCCCCAGCGTGCTGATGATGCGCGACATGATCGGCATCGCGCAGACGGGCACGGGCAAGACCGCCAGCTTCGTGCTGCCCATGATCGACATCCTGGCGCACGGGCGCAGCCGCGCGCGGATGCCCCGCTCGCTGATCCTCGAACCAACCCGCGAACTCGCCGCTCAGGTGGCGGAGAATTTCGAGAAATACGGCAAGTATCACAAGCTTAGCATGGCGCTGCTGATCGGCGGCGTGCAGATGGGCGATCAGGTGAAGGCGCTGGAGAAGGGCGTCGACGTCCTGATCGCGACGCCGGGCCGGCTGATGGACCTGTTCCAGCGCGGCAAGATCCTGCTGAACGGCTGCTCGCTGCTCGTCATCGACGAGGCGGACCGGATGCTCGACATGGGGTTCATTCCCGACATCGAGGAGATCTGCACGAAGCTGCCCGCGCAGCGGCAGACGCTGCTGTTCTCCGCCACGATGCCGCCGCCGATCAAGAAACTGGCGGACAAGTTCCTGAGCAATCCGAAGACGATCGAGGTCGCGCGTCCGGCGTCGACCAACGTCAACATCACGCAGTGGGTGGTCCCGGTGAAGGGACCGGCGTTCGAGAAGCGCGCCACGCTGCGCCGACTGCTCGCGCAGGAGGAGGTGCGCACCGCGATCATCTTCTGCAACCGCAAGACCACGGTGCGCGAGCTGAACAAGTCGCTGAAGAGCCATGGCCTCGCCAGCGGCGAGATCCACGGCGACATGGATCAGCCGGCACGCCTCGCCGAGCTCGACCGGTTCAAGAAGGGCGACGTCAACATCCTGGTCGCCAGCGACGTCGCCGCGCGCGGGCTGGACATCAAGGGCGTCAGCCACGTCTTCAACTTCGACGCGCCCTGGCATCCCGACGATTACGTCCACCGCATCGGCCGCACCGGTCGCGCGGGCGCGACGGGCACGGCCTACACTTTCGTCGGACCGGACGATCAGGAGAATATCGACAATATCGAGAAGCTGACCGGGCAGAAGATCCAGCGGCTCTCCGACCTGCCCGATGCGCCTGCGCGCGACGAGCGTCCCGCCGCGCGCGAGGACCGATCGCGCCGCGTTCGCGCCGAGCGGCGCCCGCGCCGCCCGGAGACGGGCCCCGACCAGGCGGAGGCGCCGCCCCGCCGCGAGCGCGAGGAGCGGCGACCCCACCGGCAGGAGACCGCTCGCGACGACGCGCCCCGCACGGCGCAGCCGGAGCGGTCGCCCGATCCGGGCCGCGAGCGTCGCCCGCGCCGCGAAAGCTGGCGCGACCAGCGCGACGACCAGCGTGGCGAGGCGCCGGATGTGGGCTGGAACGGCCCGGTGCCCGATTTCCTCGGAGTGGCGCTGACCCGCTGACCCGCTGACCCGCTGACCCGCTGACCGGGCGATTGGCCGTGGACACCGACCCTCCATCCCCCTGCACGCTCGTCTGCACGATCGACGCGCGCACCGGCTGGTGCCTCGGCTGTCATCGCACGCTGGACGAGATCGCGGGCTGGAGCCGCGCGGAGGCGGACGAGAAGCGCGCGATCCTGGCGCGGGTGGCGGCTCGGTCGGGAAGCGACGGCTAGGGCACGGTCCATTTGGACCTGCCGATGACATCGCCTGCAATCGACTGTCGTCCGGCACGTGTCCCGGATAACGCGACGGGCGACGGATGATCGTCGGCCATCCTGCCGCCGCACTGCGCCTTCATGCCGCTTGTTGCGGATCGGCGCTGCCCTTAAAGCGGCGGCGACGATGATGTTCCTCCTGCATCGATGACCGCCGAGTTCGGCCTCGCCGCCTTGTGGCTCGCCGCGGCGCTGGCGGTGCTCCAGTGCGCGCTGGCGACGCTGGGCCTCGCGCGCGGCCGTGCCGAGGCGTTCGGCGCGGTGCGGGCGGCGGCGGTGGTGCAGGGCGCGCTGGTCGCGGCGGCGATGGCGGCGCTGATCGCGTGCTTCCTCGCCAGCGACATGTCGGTGGCGCTGGTGGCGACGAACAGCCACTCGATGAAGCCGTGGCTCTACAAGCTGGCGGGCGCGTGGGGGAACCATGAAGGCTCGATGCTGCTGTGGGTGACGATCCTCGGCCTCGCCGGCGGGGCGGTGGCGCGCTTCGAGCGGCGGTTGGCGGAGCGGACGCTGATGGCGACGCTGGGCGCGCAGGCGGCGATCGCGCTCGGGTTCTACGCCTTCCTCCTCTTCGCCTCCAATCCGTTCGCGCGGCTGGATCCGGCGCCTGCCGACGGCGCGGGGCTGAACCCGCTGCTGCAGGACCCTGGGCTCGCCTTCCACCCGCCGACGCTCTACGCCGGCTACGTCGGCCTCTCCGTCGCCTTCTCCTTCGCCGTGGGCGCGCTGGTGACGCGCGACGTCGGCCCGGTGTTCGCGCGCGCGATGCGGCCCTGGGTGCTGATCGCCTGGACCTTCCTGACGCTGGGGATCACCGCGGGCAGCTATTGGGCCTATTACGAGCTCGGCTGGGGCGGTTGGTGGTTCTGGGATCCGGTGGAGAACGCCTCGCTGATGCCGTGGCTCGCCGCCACCGCGCTGCTCCACTCGGTCAGCGTGCTGGCGACGCGCGACGGCCTGCGCGCCTGGACGGTGATGCTGGCGGTGGTCGCCTTTTCCATGTCGATGCTGGGCACCTTCCTCGTCCGCTCGGGCATCCTGACGAGCGTCCATGCCTTCGCCGTCGATCCGGCGCGGGGCAGCTTCATTCTGGCGCTGCTGGTGCTCTACATCGGCGCCGCGCTGGTGCTGTTCGCGCTTCGCATCGGTACCGTGCGGCAGGGGACGCCGTTCGATCCGCTGAGCCGCGAGGGGTCGCTGGTCGCGAACAACCTGCTGCTCACCGTGATCCTCGGCATCGTGCTGATCGGCACCTTCTACCCCATCGTCGCCGCCGCGTTCGGCACGCAATTGTCGGTCGGCCCGCCGTTCTTCGATTCGACTGCGGGGCCGGTCGCGCTGCTTCTGGTCGCCGTCATGGCGGCGGGGCCGCTGATGCGCTGGCGGCGCGAGGACGGCGAGGCGCTGCTTCAGCGCATGACCTGGCCGATCGCCGCGACGCTGGCGGCGGGCGCCGGCGTCTTCGTGCTGGCGGGGCCGATCCGCCCGCTGCCGCTGGCCGGCATTGCGCTCGCCGCCGGCCTGGCCGTCGCCAGCCTCGCGCCGCTCGCGCGTCGCAACCTGCGCCGGGCGCCGCTGTTCCTGTACGGCATGGTCGTCGCGCACCTGGGCATCGCCGTCAGCCTGGCCGGCATGGCCGCCTCCACAGCCTTCACGCGGGAGACGCTGGCCGCGGTCGGCGCGGGGGAGCCGGTGCGCGTGGCGGGCTATTCGGTGACGCTGGACGGCGTGCGGCCGGTCATCGGCGACAATTGGACCGCGCTGGAGGCGCGTCTGTCGGTGCTGGACGACGACGGCGCGCGCTTTGTCCTGCGCCCGCAGGTGCGCTACTTCACCGATCCCGTCACCTCCACCAACGAGAGCGCGATCGCGACGCTGGCGGGCGGGCAGCTCTACACCGTGCTGGGCGCGATGGGCGAGGACGGGCGCTGGCAGCTGCGGCTGTGGTGGAAGCCGTTCGTGACGCTGATCTGGTTGGGTGGCGCACTGATCGCGCTGGGCGGGATCCTCTCGCTCGTCGGTCACGTCCTGCGCGAGCGGCGGCAGCGACGGCCGGTCGCATCAGAGGTGCCGGCATGAGGCGCTGGTTGCTCTGGCTGCCGCTATGCGCGTTCGGCGTGATTGTGGCCGTGGTCGCCTGGGGCCTGTACCGGCCGGCAGATCGTACGGTCTACTCGCGCCTGGTCGGCCAGCCGCTGCCCGATTTCACGCTGGCGCCGATGGTGCAGGGCAAGCCGGGCGTGTCCAGCGCCGACTTTCGCCAGGGCACGCCACGGCTGCTGAACGTCTTCGCCAGCTGGTGCGTGCCCTGCATCGCGGAGGCGCCGCACCTGATGACGCTGAAGGCCGCGGGCGTGCCGATCGACGCCGTCGCGATCAACGACAAGCCCGATGCGGTCACGCGCTTCCTGCGCCGCAACGGCGACCCCTATGCGCGGATCGGCGACGACCGGCACAGCCGCCTCCAGCTCGCGCTCGGCTCGTCGGGCGTACCGGAGACGTTCGTCATCGACGCGCGCGGGCGGATCGTGAAGCAGCACGTCGGCGACATCCGCGCGGAGGACGTGCCCATCCTGCTCCAGACGCTGGCGGCGGCGAAGTGATCGCGGCGCTGCTGCTCGCCGCGGCGACGCCCAACCTCGCCTACACGCAGCTGCGCGATCCGGCGCAGGAGGCGGACGCGCGCGCGCTGATGGAGAGCATTCGCTGCCTGGTCTGCCAGGGCCAGTCGATCGCCGATTCGGACGCCGACATCGCGGGGGAGATGCGCGCGCTGGTGCGCGGGCGCATCGCCGCGGGGCAGACGCCGCGGCAGGTGCGCGATTGGCTGGTGGCGCGCTACGGCGCCTATGTCACCTACGATCCCCCGCTCGGCTGGGCCACCGCGCCCTTGTGGCTCGCGCCGGTCGCGCTGCTGGCGCTCGGCGCCTGGGTGGCGCGGGGTAGCTTCCGCCGCAGGGGCCGGTAGGCGGCCCCAACTTTTTGCTTGGCGCACGCCCGTCGGCGACATAGGTTCCGCACCAGAACAAAAGTTACGGCAGGAGAGCGGGCATGACGGACCGGCTGCGCTTCGGCGCCTTCATCGCGCCCTTCCACGCGCTGGACGAGAACCCGACGCTCGCGATCGAGCGCGATCTCGACCTCGTCGTCCTGATGGACCGGCTCGGCTACGACGAGGCGTGGATCGGTGAGCACCACTCGGCCGGCTACGAGCTGATCGCCTCGCCCGAACTGTTCATCGCCACCGTCGCGGAACGGACGAAGCGCATCCGGCTCGGCACCGGCGTCTCCTCGCTGCCCTATCATCACCCGCTGATGCTGGCCGATCGCATCAACCAGCTCGACCATATCACCCGCGGGCGCGTGATGTTCGGCGTCGGCCCCGGCGCGCTGCCGTCCGACGCCTTCATGATGGGCATCCCCGTCGCCAAGCAGCGCGACCGGATGGACGAGGCGCTCGACGTCCTCGTGCCCCTCCTGCGCGGCGAGACGGTGACGAAGACGACCGACTGGTTCACGCTGAACGAGGCGCGGTTGCAGATGACGCCCTATTCGCGCCCCTCGGTCGAGATCGCAGTGGCGAGCCAGGTGTCGCCGACCGGCGCCTCGGCCGCCGGTCGCCACGGCGTCGGCGTGCTGTCGATCGGCGCGACGCAGGCCGGCGGCTTCAACGCGCTCGCCACCAACTGGGCGATCGCCGAAGAGGCGGCGCGCGACGCCGGGCGCACGATGGACCGGTCGCAGTGGCGCCTCGTCGGCCCGATGCACGTCGCCCGCACCACCGAGGAGGCGCGCGCGCAGGTGCGCCACGGCATCGAGCAGTGGCTGTATTATTTCAGAGAGGTCGCCGCGCTGCCGCTGGCGCCGCAGGACGGGTCGGACCCGGTCGATTCGCTGGTGAACTCGGGCATGGCGGTGGTCGGCAATCCCGACGAGGCGGCGGCGCAGATCGCACGGTTGCAGGAGCAGTCGGGCGGCTTCGGTGCGTATCTGACGCTCGACACCAACTGGGCCGACTGGGCGGACAAGACGGCCAGCTACGAGCTGATCGCGCGCCACGTCATGCCGCGCTTTCAGGGAAGCAACACGAACCGCGATGCATCCTTGCGCTGGGCGGCGGACAATCGCCCGCGCTTCATCGGAGAGGCGCAGAAGGCGGTCGGCGCGCGCGTGGCGCAACACGTCGCGCAGAAGGGAACGGACAACATACGGCCGGAGATCCTGGCGGCGATGGGGTTGGACAAGAAGCCGGAAGCCGCGGAATGATGCGCGCGGTCGTCCGCCGCGGCCGGGCGCTGGCGCTCGACACGCTCGCCCGACCCGAGCCGGGGGCGGGGCAGGTGCTGGCGCGGACGCTCGCCTGCGGCATCTGCGGATCGGACCTGCACGCGGTCCACTCGATGGAGCAGATGGTCGAGCTCTCCGCCCGCGCGGGCGAGCCGGTGCTGATCGATCCCGCGCGCGACATCGTCTTCGGGCACGAATTCTGCGCCGAGATCGTCGATCACGGCCCCGGCACCGACCGCCGACTGAAAGCGGGCACGCGTGTCGTCTCCGTGCCGGTCGCGCCGACGCCGCTCGGGTTCGAGACGATCGGTTATTCGAACCGCTTCCCCGGTGGCTTCGCCGAGGCGATGGTGCTCACCGAGGCGATGCTGCTGGAGGTGCCGGGCGGCCTGTCCGAGGTCCACGCCGCGATGACCGAGCCGTTCGCGGTGGGCGAGCACGCCGTTGCCGAATCGGATGCGGGCGCCGACACGGTCAACCTCGTCGTCGGCTGCGGCCCGGTCGGCCTCGCCGTCATCGCCGCCCTGAAGGCGCGCGGTCTGGGGCCGGTGATCGCCAGCGACTATTCGCCCGCGCGTCGCCGCATAGCGGAGGCGTTCGGCGCCGACGTGGTGGTCGATCCGGCGCGGGACAGCCCGCACGCGCGCTGGCGCGACTGGGGTGTGCCCGTCAGCCGGACCGAGCGTTCGGTGCTGGCGATCGGCGGCACCGCGGGCAAGCGTGCCATCGTCTTCGAGTGCGTCGGCGTGCCTGGCGTGATCCAGTCGCTGGTGGAGGGCGTGCCGGTCGGCACGCAGATCATGGTCGTAGGCGTCTGCATGCAGACCGACGCGATCGAGCCGTTTCTGTGTATCAACAAGTCGATCGAGCTGAAGTTCGTGCTCGGCTACACGCCCGACGAGTTCGCCGCCACGCTGCACCGCATCGCCCAGGGCATGATCGACGTCGCGCCCGTCGTCACCGGGGAGGTGGGTCTGGAGGGCGTCGCCGATGCCTTCGCGGCGCTCGGCGATCCGGAGAAGCACTGCAAGATCGTGGTGCGGCCGTGAGGGCGCACCTGGGCAAGATCGTCGTGCGGCCATGGGGCCGCACGCGGGCAAGATCGACGTGAGACCCTAGACACCACCCCGTTCGCCCTGGGCGAAGTCGAAGGGCAGCCTCCCTGGCTTCGACTTCGCTCGGCCCGAACGGATGTTGCGGAGAGAGAGCATGCACCTCGTCAGCGACCGTATCATCGAAGGGCGGCAGGGCCCGACGCGACCGCTCGCTTATCCCACCGTGCCGGGGGTGGACCTGACCGACATCTACCGCTTCACGAACGGCCAGCCGTGGGACGATTTCCGCCGGATGCGCGAGACGGCGCCGGTGATGTGGCACCCGATGCCGCGTGACGGAGTGGGGTTTTGGGCACTCACCAGCTTCGCCGCGGTGAAGCAGGTGAACGGCGATCCGGAGGCCTTCTCGTCGGAGAAGGGAGGCATCCTGATGGCATTGGGCGCGGAGGAGACGCGGCACCCCACCTTGTTCTCCGCCTCCACCAACTCGATGATCAACCTCGACGGGCGCCCGCACCGCCAGCTTCGCAAGGAGCACATGCCCTATTTCACCGCTACCTATATGCGGTCCCTGCGCGACCGCGTGTCGGCGGAGGTGACGCGGCTGCTCGACACCATGGCGCCGCTGGGCCGCTGCGACTTCGTCGAGAAGTTCGCGCAGCGGCTGCCGATCTTCACCCTGTGCGAGATGCTGGGTGTGCCCGAGAGCGACCGCGAGCGCTTCATGAGCTGGATCCACTTCCTCGAGATGGCGCAGCAGATCGCGGTGGAGCAGATCGACCAGCTCGCCGGCCTGTCCGAACCCAATCCGCAGATCGCCGCCTTCATCGAGCTGTTCAACCGCAACGTGGCGGAGATGTTCGAGTACGGCCGCGACATGCTGGCCAAGCGCCGCGCCGACCCGCAAGCCGACCTGATGAGCGCGATCGCCAATGCCGAAGTGGAGGGCGAGAAGCTGCCGGGCGAGTATCTCGACGGCGCGTGGCTGCTGATCGTGTTCGCCGGCAACGACACGACGCGCAACTCGCTCTCCGGGGCCATGAAGCTGTTCACGGAGAATCCGGCGGAGAAGGCGGCGCTGCAGGCGGACGGCGGCCTGCTGACCAATGCGGTGCACGAGATCACGCGGATGGTCTCCCCCGTCATCTACATGCGCCGCACCGCGACTCGCGACGTGGAGGTGGAGGGGCAGGTGATCGCCGAGGGCGAGAAGGCGATCATGTACTACGGCGCCGCCAACCGCGATCCGGCCGTCTTCGCCGATCCCGACCGCTTCGACATCCGCCGCGCCAATGCGGAGAAGAACATCGCCTTCGGCCACGGCCCGCACATCTGCATCGGGCGGATGACCGCACAGTTGCAGCTGGAGGATGCGTATCGGCAGATCTTCGCCCGCTTCCCCGACATCCGCTGGTCGGGCGAGATGGACATCGCGCCGAACAACTTCGTCCACGCGGTGAAGCGGCTGGAAGTGGAATTCACGCCGGAGCGAAAGGCCGCGGCGGCGTAGGTCCGTCGCTCCGTTCGTACTGAGCGAAGTCGAAGCACAGGCTCGTCACCCGAGGCCTTCGACCGCGCTCAGGCCGAACGGCGGGCGCGTCGCCGTCAGCCCTTAGCCCGGCTTGTCCACCCCCCGCGCACATCTTGCTGGCGGGGCGCCGGCGCGCACGCCACATAGCCTGCCCATGACCGACGTTCCCGATCGCGCGCGTTTGCTGGAGGCGATGATCGCCCTCGCCGAGGAGGCGGGCGACGTGGTGTGGCGCCACTTCACCGCCGGCTGCGCGGTCATGCACAAGGCCGACGAGAGCCCCGTCACCGCCGCCGACCGCGACGCGGAAGCCGCGATCCTCGCCGGCCTGGCCGAGGCCGCCCCCGGCATCCCCGTGGTCGCGGAGGAGGAAGCCGCCGCGGGGCGGGTGCCGGACGTGGACGGCGCCTTCTTCCTCGTCGATCCGCTGGACGGGACGAAGGAGTTCGTGGCGCGGGGCGACGATTTCACCGTCAACATCGCCCTGGTCGAGGGCGGCGCGCCGACGATGGGCGTCGTCTACGCCCCCGCGCGCAACGCGCTCTACTGGGGCGACGTGAGCGCGGACGCGCACGTCGCGGTGCGCCGGCCCGGTGCGGTGCGGGGGTCGGCACAGCGGATCCGCGTACGCGCGCCCGGCGCGCCGCTCGCCGCGGTCGCGTCGAAGAGCCACGCCATGCCCGGGCTGGACGACTGGCTCGCCGCCGCCGGCATCGCACGGCGCGTGTCGGTCGGCTCCAGCCTGAAGTTCGCGCTGGTGGCGGCGGGGGAGGCGGACGTCTATCCGCGCACCGGCCCGACGATGGAATGGGACACCGCAGCCGGCGACGCGGTATTGCGTGCGGCGGGCGGACGGACGCTCGACGTGGACGGTGCGCCGTTCCGCTACGGCAAGCCGGGGTTCCGCAATGCCGGCTTCGTCGCCACCGGCGGCTACGATCCCGCGCCGCTCAGGCCCTATCTGCCATGAACCATCTCGATCGCCTGGAAGCGGAGAGCATCCACATCATTCGCGAGGTCGCCGCCGTCGCGCAGAAGCCGGTGATGCTCTATTCGATCGGCAAGGATTCGGCGGTGATGCTGCACCTTGCGCGCAAGGCCTTCTTTCCCGCCCCGCCGCCGTTCCCGCTGCTCCACGTCGACACCACATGGAAGTTCCGCGCCATGTACGCGCTGCGCGAGAAGGCGGCGGCGGACGCGGGGATGGAGTTGATCGTCCATCAGAACCCCGACGCCAAGGCGCGCGGGATCAACCCGTTCGACCACGGCAGCCTCCACACCGACCTGTGGAAGACCGAGGGGCTGAAGCAGGCGCTGGACGCCGGCGGCTTCGACGCCGCGTTCGGCGGCGCGCGGCGCGACGAGGAGAAGGCGCGGGCCAAGGAGCGGATCTTCTCCTTTCGCACCGCCACGCACCGCTGGGATCCCAAGGCGCAGCGGCCGGAGCTGTGGCACCTCTACAATGCGCGCCACGCCAAGGGCGAATCGATGCGCGTCTTCCCGCTCAGCAACTGGACCGAGCTGGACGTGTGGCAATATATCGCGCGCGAGCGGATCGAGATCGTGCCGCTCTACTTCGCCGCGCCGCGTCCGACGGTGGTGCGCGACGGCCTGCTGCTGATGGTCGACGACGACCGCTTCCCGCTCGCGCCCGGCGAAGTGCCGGTCGACCGCTCGATCCGCTTTCGCACGCTCGGCTGCTACCCGCTGACCGGCGCGGTGGAGAGCGAGGCGGCGACGCTGGACGACGTGATCCGCGAAATGCTGCTGACGACGACCAGCGAGCGGCAGGGGCGCGCCATCGACAAGGAGGCGGGAGCGAGCATGGAGCTGAAGAAGCAGGCGGGGTATTTTTGATGGAGGTGTCGCGTATCCTCCCCGGCACGGGGAGGGGGACCAGCCGTAGGCTGGTGGAGGGGGCTTGCCGCATGCGGTGCGCCTCGTGGCACTCCCCCTCCACCACCGCGCTGCGCGCGGCGGTCCCCCTCCCCGTGCCGGGGAGGATACGATGACCGCCTACCAGCCCGACGACCTGATCCGCACCGACATCCGCGCCTATCTCGCCCAGCATGAGCAGAAGTCGCTGCTGCGCTTCATCACCTGCGGCAGCGTGGACGACGGCAAGTCGACGCTGATCGGGCGCCTGCTCTACGATTCCAAGCAGATCTTCGAGGACCAGCTGACCGCCCTGGAGGCGGACAGCAAGCGCGTCGGTACGCAGGGGCAGGCGATCGACTTCGCGCTCCTCGTCGACGGGCTGGCCGCGGAGCGCGAGCAAGGGATCACGATCGACGTCGCCTACCGCTTCTTCGCGACGGAGAAGCGCAAGTTCATCGTCGCCGACACGCCGGGGCACGAGCAATATACGCGCAACATGGTGACGGGCGCGTCGACCGCGGACCTCGCCGTCATCCTGGTCGACGCGAGGAAGGGCGTGCTGACGCAGACGCGGCGTCACTCCTTTCTCGCGCACCTGCTGGGCGTCCGGAACATCGTTCTGGCGATCAACAAGATGGACCTCGTCCACTACGATCGCGCCGTCTTCGACCGCATCCGCCTCGCCTATCGCGCCTTCGCGAGCGAGATCGGCGTCACCGACTTCAAGGCGATCCCGGTATCGGGCCTCAACGGCGACAATATCGCGGCGCCGACGCAGAACATGGCCTGGTACGAAGGGCCGACACTGATCGAGCATCTCGAAACGGTGCCGGTCGATGCCGACCGCGAGGCACGCGGGCCGTTCCGCCTGCCGGTGCAGTGGGTCAACCGCCCCAATCTCGACTTTCGCGGCTTCGCGGGCACGATCGCGGCCGGCGCGGTGCGACCCGGCGACGCGGTGCGCATCGTGCCCTCGGGCCGGACGACGACGGTCGATCGCATCGTCACCTTCGACGGCGACCTGAATGAGGCGCGCGCGGGCCAGTCGGTCACCGTCACGCTGGCGGAGGAGGTCGACTGCTCGCGCGGGGACGTGATCGCCGCCGCGGGCGATCCGCCCGAGACGGCCGACCAGTTCGAGGCGACGATCGTGTGGATGGCGGACGAGCCGATGCTGCCCGGCCGTGCCTATGTGCTGCAACTGGGCACGCAGACCGCCTCGGCGACGCTGCGCACGCCCAAGTACCAGGTCAACGTCAACACGCTCGAACAGACCGCCGCGCGCACGCTGGAGCTGAACGCGATCGGCGTCGCCACGCTGGCGCTCGACCGACCGATCGTGTTCGAACCGTATGAGAAGAGCCGCGAGCTGGGCGGTTTCATCCTGATCGACAAGGGGACCAATGCCACCGTCGCGGCGGGCATGATCCGCTTCGCGCTGCGCCGCGCCGCCAACGTCCATCGCCAGCATCTCGACGTCACGCGCGAGCGGCGCGCAGGGCTGAAGAACCAGCGGCCCGCGGTGCTATGGTTCACCGGGCTGTCGGGCGCGGGCAAGTCCACCATCGCGAACCTGGTCGAGACGAAGCTGGCCCGGATGAACCGCCACACCTTCCTGCTCGACGGCGACAACGTCCGCCACGGCCTGAACCGCGACCTGGGCTTCACCGACGCCGACCGGGTGGAGAACATCCGCCGCGTCGGCGAGGTGGCGCGGCTGATGACGGATGCCGGGCTGATCGTGCTGACCGCCTTCATCAGCCCGTTCCGCGCCGAGCGCGACCTGGTGCGCCAGCTGATGGCGCCGGGCGAGTTCGTCGAGGTGCACGTCGACACCACGCTGGCCGCGGCGGAGGCGCGCGACGTGAAGGGCCTCTACGCCAAGGCGCGGGGCGGGCAGCTCGCCAACTTCACCGGCATCGACAGCCCCTATGAGGCACCCGAGGCGCCCGACCTGCACGTCGATACGGCGACGGAGAGCGCCGAAGACGCGGCCGAGCGGATCGTACGCTGGTTGCTGGAGCGCGAGGAGGCCTGACCGGCCGTTCAGCCCAGCCCCGCCGCCAGCACCGCGCGCGTACCCCGGTGCGCGGAGTCGTATTCCACCACGCAGTCCAGGCTCTGCGCCATCGCGCGGATCAGGCGGGTGCCCACGCCCGTGCCGCGCGGCACCGCATCGGCGACGATGCCGACGCCGTCGTCCTCGACGGAGAGGCGGAAGCGGTCTGAGTCCTCGCGCGCCAGGATGACGCGCACCGCGCCCGGCCCGTCCGGATAGGCATATTTGCAGGCGTTGCTGACCAGTTCGGTCACGATGACGCCCAGCGACACCGCACGGTCGGTGGGCAGGCGCAGTGGCTCGGCCGTCAATTGCAGGTCGCGCGGGCGCTCCGCGGTGGACCAGGTGGCGGACAATTCGGCGATCAGCGCGGCGAGATACTCGCGCATGTCCACGCTCTCCACGTCGTCGCCGGTGTAGAGGCGACGATGCACCTGCGCGATCGCGGTGATGCGCGCCTGCGTGTCCTCCAGCGCGGCGCGCGCGGCCTCGTCCGCCACCGCGCTCGCCTGCATCCGCACCATGGCGGAGACGATCTGCAGCGAGTTGGCGACGCGATGGTTCACCTCCGCCAGCAGCGCCTCCAGCCGCGCGTTGCTGGCGCGCACGTCCTCTTCCGCGCGCGCGGTCTGGCGCGTCAGCTCGCTGCGGCGGATCACCTGCGCGAAGGTGGCGTCGAGCAGGTCGAAGAAGTCGTCGCCGACCGACTTCACGACATAGTCTGCCGCACCCGCGCGCAGCGCCGCCACGGCGACGCGGCTCTCCTCCGATCCGGTCACGTAGACGACCGGCGGCGCCTCGGGCAGCGCGCGCAGCCGCTCCAGCGTCTCCAGCCCGTCGATGCCCGGCATGTAATGGTCGACCGCGATCAGGTCGAACGGCTCCGCCGCCGCCGCCGCGATCCCCGCCTCGCCGCCATCCGCGGTCGTCACCGCGTGGCCGCGCCGCTCCAGCGCGCGCGCGACCAGCCGGCGGATGCCGGCATCGTCGTCGATGTAGAGGACGCGCGCCACTTGGCGTCCGTCAGCCGTCGGCCTGGTCGGGGATCTGGATCACCGACAGGAACAGGCCCAACTGGCGGATCGCCTGAGCGAAATTCTCGTAATTGACCGGTTTGGTGATGTAGACGTTGGCGCCGAGATCATAGCAGCGCTGGATTTCCTGCGCGTCGTCGGTGGTGGTCAGCACGACGACGGGGGTGCGGCGGACGGGGCCGTCGGAGTTCTTGATCTTCGCCAGGATGTCCGTCCCGCTCATGTCCGGCAGGTTGAGGTCGAGCAGGACCAGCGCGGGGCCGTTCAGCTGCGGCCCGCCGGCGTCGTTGAAGATATAGTCGAGCGCGGTCGTGCCATCGGTGAAGTGCCGGATCGGGTTCATGATCCCGGCACGTCGGATGTTCTTCTCGATCAGCCGGGCGTGGCCCTCGTCGTCCTCGATCATCACGATGCCGACGGATTGGTGCGCGTTCATTCCTTGCTTTCCTGCAGGTCGAGGGTGAGCGGGAGATTCAGGCGAAAGGTCGTGCCCTGCCCGAGCGTGGATGTCACGTCGATCGTCCCGCCCAGCCGGAAAACGAGCGCGCGGACGGTAGCGAGGCCGATGCCCTCGCCGGCGACGTCCTGCGTGCCGGACCGGCGGAACAGGTCGAAGACGCGCTGGTGGTCGCGCGCATCGATCCCGCGGCCGTTGTCCGCCACCTCGATCACCGCGCGCGCGCCGGCGCGATAGCCGCGCACGACGATGCGGCCGGGCACGCCGCGGCGCAGGTATTTCACCGCATTGTCGACGAGGTTGGACAGCACCTGATCGATCGAGAATCGGTCGGTGACGATCACCGGCAGCTCGCCCGCCACCTCCAGCGTCGACTCCGTCTCGTCCAGCCGGTGCGCCAGCGTCTCGCCGATCTGCGCGACCAGGGCGGCGAGATCAATCGGCTCGGGCGCCAGCACGCGGCGGCCCTGGCGCGAGAGCTGGAGGATCGCGTTGATGAGCCGGTCCATCTTCTGCGTGGAGGAGCGGATGAAGCCGATCGCCTCGGGCAGGTCCTCGCGCGCGGCCAGCCGGTCGTCCTCGGTCACCACGTCGCTGCCGGCGGCGTCGGCGCGGTCGACCAGGGCGCGCAGCGTGTCCGCCGACGCTTCCAGCTCGGCGGTGAAGCCCATCACGTTGACCAGTGGCGAGCGCAGGTCGTGGCTGACGATATAGGCGAAGCGCTGGATCTCGTCGTTGGCGCGGGTGAGGTTGGCGGTACGCTCGTCGACGATGCCCTCCAGGCTCTCGTTCAGCTGCGACAATTGATCGCGCGAGTGCGCCAGGTCGCGGGTGTACGACAGGATCGTCGCCAGCGAGGTGAGCGCCACGCCCAGCAGCAGCAGCCCGGCGACGAGAAGGATGGCGTAGAACAGCTTCTCGCTGCGCTCCAGATCGGCATCGCGCATCGCCAGCAGCCGGCGCTCCTCCTTCAGCATCGCGTCGAAGGTGGCGCGGATCGCGCGCATCCGGCCCGCCGCGCTGTCGGTGCGGAACGCCTCGCGCGCCGCCGCGGCGTCGCCCGCCTGCAACAGGTCGAAGGTGCGCTGCCGCCGGACGGCGAGGTCCGCCACCTGCGCTCCCAGCACCGCGTTCGCGCGCTGCTGCACCGGATTGTCGCGCGTCAGCCGCGTGAGCCCGCGCAGCTTGGGCGACAGCGCCTCGCTGGCTTCGCGATAGCTGCGCAGGAAGCCGGCCTCTTCGGGGACCAGCAGGAAGCCGCGCCGCGCCGTCTCCCCCTGTTCCAGCAGGCGGCGGGTGTCGAGGATGACGTTCTCGACCTGATAGGTGTGCGCCACCCAACGGGCGTGGCGCTGGTTCTCGGCCACCACCCACGCCGCCGCGATGCCGGCGCCGATCAGCGCGAGGAAGCCCAGCAGCATGAAGGTCGCCAGCCGCCGGCCCAGCGGGCTGTCGCGGACAGCGAGGAGGGGCGGGGCGGTAACGGCCATCGGCCCCGTGGTTAGCGCCACGCGGCGGAGGGCGCCAGTGACTTAGGTCAGGCTGCGTGTCACAGCAGCAGCTCCTGCGCGGTGGCGCGCCCGACGTGGCCGCCGCCGCGCCGACGCGCCATCTCCGTTTCCGCGGTGAAGCGGATGTCGGGATCGCGGTCGGTCAGGAACTTGACCAGGCTCTCCTCCTCGATCTCGCGCCAGTCCTTGCCGCGATCGGGGCCGTAGCGGACGCGCGGCAGCAGGCCTGGCGCCTTGGTCCACTCGATCAGCTGCGCCACCGACGCCTCGTTCAACTGGTCGCGCAGGTGGTGCGCGGTGACATAGGCGTCGGGAAAGGCGCGGTGCGCGGGCAGGCCGCGCTCGTGCACCAGCCCGTGCGGCTTGCGCCAGTAGCGCAGCACCTGGTTGGAGAAGCTGGGTGAATCCGGCCACAGCCGCAGCGCGCACTTCCACGTGCAGATCCAATCGGCGCCGTGGGTCAGCGCGGGCGTACAGAATTGCTCCTCGAACGCGGAGCGATGCGCCGCCAGCGCGACGCGGCGCGGATAGGGATCGAGCACCTGCCGCGCGACGTCGTGCCACCACGGCGCGTCGGCCACGTCCTCGTCGCGGATGTGGTGCACCGCCTGCGTGATCGGCGGCATCGAGCGGCCGGGATTGACGAGGATGTTGCCGCCTTCGCCGTACAATTCCCAGCGCCCGTCCTCGCCCAGTGCCACGTCCTGCCAGCCGACCTCGCACACCGCGTGGGCGGGCGGGGCGGAGCCGGTGGTCTCGAGGTCGACGACGCGGATGATCTGGGGCTGGGGACGGCGCACGCCCGTTACATGGGGCTTCAGGCGCGCGAATACCACCACACGCCGTCGCGCGTGGTGCGCACCGCCCGTCCCGTCACCTCCAGACGGCGCAGGTGCGCCAGCGTCTCGCCCGTGGCCATGCCGATCACGTCCGGTCCGATCGGGCGACGGAACAGCTGCGCGAAACAATCCACCGCACGGCGCGGCTCGGCGAGATGCGCGTGGAGCGCCTCCAGCCGGTCGAGATGCTCCCGCTCCAGCGCATCGAGCCGGGCATGGAGGCCGGTGAACGGATCGCCGTGTCCCGGCAGCACCAGAAGGTCGTCGGGCAGCCGGCGAAAGCGCGCGATCGACGCCAGCCACTCGCCCAGCGGGTCGGCGCCCGGCTCGTTGACGTGGAGCGACACGTTGGAGCTGATCCGCGGCAGCACCTGGTCGCCCGCGATCAGGATGCGGCGCTCCTCGTCCAGCAGGCAGGCGTGCTCGGGCGAGTGGCCGCTGCCGACCACCACGCGCCATCGTGCGCCGCCGATCGTCAAGACCTCGCCATCGACGATGCGCGTGTAGCCGAGCGGCAGCCGCGCGATCATCTTGCCGAACCGGGCAAACCCGCCCTTTTCCGCGCTCGCGATCTGCTCCTCGCTCCAGCCGCAGCCGCGCCAGAAGTCGATCTGCTCGTCGGGCACCCGGTCGCGCTGGTCCGACGACAGCATCCGCGCCATCAGCCACTCGGTCCGCGTCATCAGGATGGGCGCGTCGAAGCGGCGCGCGAGCCAGCCGGCGAGACCGATGTGGTCGGGGTGCATGTGCGTGCACAGGATGCGCGTGACGGGCGTTCCGGCCAGCGGCCCGTCGAGGATCGCGTTCCACGCCTCGGTCGAGCGTGGGGACGCGGTGCCGGTGTCGATCGCCATCACGCCCTCACCGTCGTCGAGGATCAGGCCGTTGACGTGCTTCAGCGGTCCCGACATCGGCACCCGCCACCAACGGATGCCGGGGGCGACGGTCAGCAGCTCGCCCGGCTGCGGCGCGCGGTCGCCGAACGGGAAGGTGAGGCCGGCGGCGCTGGTGGGCGTCAGGCTCTCGTCGCCGATCAATGCGCGCTGGTAGTGGGTTGCCATGCGCGCGACGCTATCAGGCCGGCGGGCGCAAGTGAAGCGATCGGCTTAGCGCGCCGTGCAGGGCGCTCCGAGAATGACGAACAATGCGACGACAAGCTCAGCACCAACGACAGTCGGGCGTGGCTTCAGCGGCTCCCTCCAACCCCCGTTCGCCCTGAGCGAAGTCGAAGGGCACGCACAACGCATGGGCTTCGACTTCGCTCAGCCCAAACGGATCGGGATGCGCGGCTCAGCGCCGGAACGGATCGACGAACCCGCCCGGCAGCGTCGGCGCATCCTCGCCCGCGTGCTCGGCATCGCGCGCGGCCTGCTCGCGCTCGGCACGCAGCGAGGCGATCAGCGCCTCGCGGTCGCCGTCCAGCCGCGTGTCGGTCGGCGCGTTCTCGATCCCCGCCGCCTTCGCCGCCTTCGACACCGCGGCGTCCAGCTCGCGCTGCGACGTCAGGCCCAGCGTCACCGGGTCCTTTGGCGTGATGTTGGCGATGTTCCAGTGGCTGCGGTCGCGGATCGCCGCGATCGTGGTGCGCGTGGTGCCGATCAGCTGGCTGATCTGCCCGTCGGTGATCTCCGGATGGTTGCGGATGATCCAGGCGATGCCGTCCGGCTTGTCCTGCCGCTTGCTGACCGGGGTGTAGCGCGGGCCCTTGGTGCGGCGCACCTGCTCCGGCCCCTTGGTCATCGTCATGCGATAGTCGGGATCGGCCTGCGCCTTGTCGATCTCCTCCTGCGTCACCTCGTGCGCGCGCACGGGATCGCGCCCGGTCAGCTTCGTCGCGGCGGTGTCGTCCGCGATCGCCTGCACTTCGAGGATGTGGAGGCCGCAGAAGTCGGCGATCTGCTCGAAGGAGAGCGCGGTATTGTCGACCAGCCAGGAAGCGGTGGCGTGGGGCATGAGCGGCTGGGCCATGCGGAACTCCTGAAAACGTAAAACGGCCGCCCCTGCGCGGAGCGGCCTGTACGGCGGCAGACTTAGTGCGGTCGCGCCGCGAGGGCAAGTCGTCAGGCGGCGAGGCGGTCGGGCGGCAGGGGAGCGAGCGCGGCGAGGAACTGGCACGCGGCCGCGGTCCAGTCGAAGCGGGCGCCTCGGCGCGCCACCGCCGCCCGGTCGAGCGCGAGCGCGGCGGAGACCGCACGGGCAAGGTCCGCGTTCATCGCGCCGCCGCCCCCGGCCAGCACGTCGAGCGGCCCGGCCACCGGAAAGGCGGCGACCGGGGTGCCGCACGCCATCGCCTCCGCCATGACCAGGCCGAAGGTGTCGGTCAGGCTGGGGAAGACGAGCGCATCGGCCGCGCGGTAACAGGCCGCCAGCGCCTCGCCGCCGCGCTGGCCCAGGAACAGCGCGCCAGGGAATCGCGCGGCCAGCGCAGCGCGCGCGGGGCCGTCGCCCACCACCACCTTCGTGCCGGACACGTCCAGCGACAGGAAGGCGGCGATGTTCTTCTCCACCGCCACGCGGCCGACGTGGAGCAGGACCGGACCGGGCAGCGCGGCCATCGCCGCGTCGCGCGGCCCCGTGGTGCGGAACAGCGCCCGGTCGACGCCGCGGCCCCAGCGGCGCACCTGCGCGATGCCGTGCGCGCGGAGCGTCGCCTCGACCGAGGGCGTCGCCGCCAGCACCGCGGCGGCGGGACGGTGGAACCAGCGGATGTAGCTCCACACCCATTCCGGCCGCAGCCCGGTGCGCGCCGCGACATAGTCGGGGAACTGCGTGTGATAGGCGGTGGTGAACGGCAGGCCGCGCGTCAGGCACCAGTGCCGCGCGGCGAGGCACAGCGGCCCCTCCGTCGACAGGTGGATCGCGTCCGGCGCGAACGCCGCCAGCCGCTGCCCGACGCCGCGCGGGGCCAGTGCGAGCCGGATCTCGGGATAGGTGGGGCAGGGGACGGAGCGGAACAGGTCGGGCGAGACCACCATGACCTCGTGCCCCATCGCGACCAGCGCCGCGCGCGTGGCGGTCAGCGTGCGCACCACGCCGTTCACCTGCGGCGCCCAGGCGTCGGTGACGATTGCGATCCTCATGCGATTTTGCCCCAGGGCATCGAGAAGGCCACTAGCTGCCGTTCGCACTGAGCTTGTCGAAGTGCGTGCCCGTGGCACGGACTTCGACAAGCTCAGCACGAACGGGGAGGGGATTGTGGATGTGGAGAAGAATGCCCATCACGCCGCGATCGTCACTGCGGCGACCACCTCGCTCGCCGCCCGCGCGGCGATGACGTCGGCCCAGTGCAGCACCTCCATCCGGCCGTCGTGATGTTCGACCAGCGCGGTGCAGCTCTCCACCCAATCGCCGTCGTTGTAATAGGCGACGCCGGCGATCTCGCGCATATCGGCGGTGTGGATGTGACCGCACACCACGCCGTGGACGCCGCGCGCGCCCGCCGCCTCCGCGACGATCTCCTCGAACCGGGAAATGAAGGCGACCGCGTTCTTCACCTTCGCCTTGGCGTGCTTGCTGAGCGACCAATAGGGCATGCCGAAGCGCCGCCGCACCGCGCTGACCCGGCGGTTCAGCGCCATCAGCAGCGTGTAGGCGGCGTCGCCGACATGGGCGAGCCAGCGGTGCGACAGCGTGATCGCGTCGAACTCGTCCCCGTGGAGCACCAGCAGGCGACGCCCGTCGGCGGTCTCGTGGATCGCCTTGCGCCGGATCTGTATCCCGCCGAAGTCGAGGCCGGCGAACTGGCGGAACATCTCGTCGTGGTTGCCGGGGATGTAGATCATGCGCGTGCCCCGCCGCGCCCGCTTCATCAGCCGCCAGATGACGTCGTTGTGCGCGGCCGGCCAGAAGAAGCGGCGCTTCAGCTGCCACCCGTCGATGATGTCGCCGACCAGGTACATCGTCTCGCTGTCGACATGGTCGAGGAAGTCGATCAGCAGGTCGGCGTTGCACCCGCGGCTGCCCAGGTGGACGTCGCTGATGAAGATGGTGCGGTAGCGCGTGCGCGAAACGCTCGCCTCCGGCCGGCTGGGCCGCGCACGGGGCGAGAGGCGGGCGATGGTGGCGGTCGGCATGGCAGGTTCCCGCGTGATCCTGCCGGCGGCGTAGCGCGGCGATGTTACACCGGCGTCGCGGCACGGTGACAATCGCGTGGCGCGATCATGCCGGTTCGGCGACAATCATGTCGCACAAGTGCAACACGTCGGTGCTTTAGCCGTCGCGCCACGCGCGCCCCGTTGACTCGGCCAGCCGGGCGGCGAAGGGAGCACGCGACAGGGAGACACCAACATGCGCATCATCTCGATCCTCGCCGGGTCGGCTCTTCTCGCCGTTTCCACCGCCGCCAGCGCCGCGCCCGCCGCACCCGCGCCGGCGAACGGGGCCGCGTCGCTGTCCGTCGCGCGCGCGGCGTCCAAGGCACCGAAGGCAAGCCGCATCGGCGCGGACGTCGGGTCGTCGACGCTCATCAACATCGGCATCCTGGCGGCGCTGACCGCAGGCGTGCTGGTGCTGACCTCGGACGACGACGACGACAGCGACAGCAACTGATCGCCACGCCGATGGCAGGGGGAACGGGTCGTGCCGGCGTCGGTGCGGCCCGTTCTCTCGTTTTCGGCCCGCGGGGTGCAGGCCGGCGGGCGTCAGTCGCGCGCCATCGTCAGCACGATCTTGCCGACATGGTCCCCCGCCTCCATGCGGGCGTGCGCCGCCGCGGCCTCGGCCAGCGGGTAGGTGCAGTCGATCACCGGCTTCACCCGCCCGGCCTCCACATGCGGCCACACCGTGCGTGCGATCTCGTCCGTCACCAGCGCCTTGAAGCCGGCCTCGCGCGCGCGCAGCGTCGATCCCGTCAGCGTCAGGCGGCGGCGCATGACGTCGAACAGCGGAATCGTCGCCGACGCGCCGCCCTGCACCGCGATGGAGACGTGGCGCCCGTCGTCGGCCAGGCATTGCAGGTTGCGCGGCACGTAGTCGCCGCCGACCATGTCCAGCACGACCGCACACCCGCGACCGCCGGTGATCTCCTTCACCCGCGCGACGAAATCCTCCGCGCGATAGTCGATCGCGTGGTGGGCGCCCAGCGCCAGCGCGGCGGCAACCTTCTCCGGCGAACCGGCGGTGACGATGATCCTCAGGCCGAAGGCGCGCGCCAGCGCGATCGCCATCGTGCCGATGCCGCTGGTGCCGCCATGGACCAGCACGGTATCGCCCTCGGTCGCGAAGCCGCGCTCGAACAGGTTGGTCCACACGGTGTAGAGCGTCTCCGGCAGCGCCGCCGCCTCCACCGCGGTGAGCGCGGCGGGCACGGGCAGGCACTGGTCCGCGGGTGCCACCGCATATTCGGCATAGCCGCCGCCCGCCACCAGCGCGCACACAAGCTGGCCCAGCAGCGCCGGCTCCGCGCCCTCGCCCAGCGCGACCACTTCGCCTGCGAACTCCAGCCCCAGCGTCGACGGCGCGCCCGGCGGGGGAGGATAGTGGCCGCGGCGCTGCAGCACGTCCGGTCGGTTGACGCCCGCCGCGGCGACGCGGACCAGCACCTCGCCCGGCGCCGGCCGCGGCACGGGGCGCTCCACCGGCACCAGCACCTCCGGCCCGCCCGGCGCCTCCGGATCGATCGCCCGCATCGTCTTCGGCACGTCGTTCATGCGTCTGCCCGTCCTCGACCGTGCCTCGTCGCACCGCCCGCGACGCGCTTATTGACTTCGCCCCGGCGCGGGTCAACGTTCGCGCTCGTGGACCTCGACGACATCCTCGGCCCGCGCCCGGGCGATCCGCTGGCCGCGCTGCTGGCGCAGGACCTGGATCGTCTGTCCGTCGCCGAGCTGGAGGCCAGGATCATCGCGCTGGAGGCGGAGGTCGCGCGCTGCCGCCGCCGGATCGACGGCGCGGCGCAGCATCGCGCCAGCGCCGACGCGCTGTTCAAGTCGTGAACGCAGGCGCACCGGCCCCGCGACCCGATCGCCGCCGGTGCGTTGGTGTCCCGCTTGATGCGGGGGCCCTGCCTTCCGACATAGGTGGAAAGGAGCCGCGCCTCCCCCGCGGTTCGATCGGAGTACCGTAATGCCCTCTTTCGCGAGCGCCCTCGAAACCACGCTCCACAAGGCGCTGGAAGCCGCTTCCTCGCGCCGCCACGAATATGCGACGCTCGAGCACCTGCTGCTCGCCCTGGTCGACGACGAACATGCCGGTCAGGTGATGAGCGCGTGCGGCGTGGAACTGGCGGAGCTGAAGACCACCGTCGCCCATTATCTCGACACCGAACTCGGCGCGCTGAAGGTGGAGGGGGCGACCGATCCCTCGCCGACCAGCGGGTTCCAGCGCGTCGTCCAGCGCGCGATCCTGCACGTCCAGTCGTCCGGTCGGGACGAGGTGACCGGCGCCAACGTTCTCGTCGCGCTGTTTTCCGAGCGGGAGAGCTACGCCGTCTACTTCCTCCAGCAGCAGGACATGAGCCGCCTCGACGCGGTCAGCTTCATCAGCCACGGCGTCGGCAAGGGCAGCGCCACGCCCGAGGCGACCAGCGCCAAGGGCGCGGGCGAGGAGGAGAAGAAGGAGAAGGCGGACGCCGGCGGCAAGAAGGGCGAGAGCGCGCTGAAGCAGTTCACCGTCGACCTGAACGAGAAGGCGAAGGTCGGCAAGGTCGACCCGCTGATCGGCCGCATGGCCGAGGTCGACCGGACGATCCAGATCCTGTGCCGCCGGTCGAAGAACAACCCGCTCTACGTGGGCGATCCCGGCGTCGGCAAGACCGCCATCGCCGAGGGGCTGGCGCGCAAGATCGTCGAGGGCGACGTGCCCGACGTGCTCAAGCCCGCGGTGATCTACTCGCTCGACATGGGCGCGCTGCTGGCCGGCACGCGCTATCGCGGCGATTTCGAGGAGCGGCTGAAGGCGGTCGTCAACGAGCTGGAGAAGCTGCCGCACGCGGTGCTCTTCATCGACGAGATCCACACCGTCATCGGCGCCGGCGCGACCAGCGGCGGGGCGATGGACGCGTCCAACCTGCTGAAGCCGGCGCTGTCGGGCGGCACGATCCGCTGCATCGGATCGACCACGTACAAGGAATTCCGCAACCACTTCGAGAAGGACCGCGCGCTGCTGCGCCGTTTCCAGAAGATCGACGTCAACGAGCCTTCGATCGAGGACACGATCAAGATCCTCGCCGGGCTGCGCTCCGCGTTCGAGACGCATCACAGCGTCAAGTACACGCCCGACGCGATCAAGAGCGCGGTGGAGCTGTCGGCGCGCTACATCAACGACCGCAAGCTGCCCGACAAGGCGATCGACGTGATCGACGAGGTGGGCGCGATGCAGATGCTGGTGGCGCCCGCCAAGCGGAAGAAGACGATCACCGCGCGCGAGATCGAGGCCGTGATCGCGACCATGGCGCGTATCCCGCCGAAGAGCGTCAGTACCGACGACAAGAAGGTGCTGGAGCATCTCGAGACCGACCTGAAGCGCGTCGTGTTCGGGCAGAACAAGGCGATCGAGAACCTGGCCAGCGCGATCAAACTGTCCCGCGCGGGGCTGCGCGATCCGGAGAAGCCGATCGGCAACTACCTGTTCACCGGCCCGACCGGCGTCGGCAAGACCGAGGTCGCCAAGCAGCTGTCGCAGATCATGGGCATCCCGCTCCAGCGTTTCGACATGAGCGAGTATATGGAGCGGCATTCGGTCAGCCGGCTGATCGGTGCACCCCCCGGGTACGTCGGCTTCGACCAGGGCGGCCTTCTGACCGACGCGGTGGACCAGAACCCGCACTGCGTGCTGCTGCTGGACGAGATCGAGAAGGCGCATCCCGATCTGTTCAACATCCTGTTGCAGGTGATGGACAACGGGCGCCTGACCGACCAGCACGGCAAGACCGTCGACTTCCGCAACGTCATCCTCATCATGACGACGAACGCGGGCGCCAGCGACATGGCGCGCGAGACGCTGGGCTTCGGCAACCTGACGCGCGAGGGCGAGGACGAGCAGGCGGTGCAGCGGATGTTCACGCCGGAGTTCCGCAACCGCCTGGATGCGATCGTGCCGTTCGGCTACCTGCCGCCGGAAGTGGTCGCCCGCGTGGTGGACAAGTTCGTCCTGCAGCTCGAGCTCCAGCTCGCCGACCGCGACGTCCACATCAAGCTGGACGACGAGGCAAAGGCGTGGCTGACCGAGAAGGGCTACGACAAGCTCTACGGCGCGCGTCCGATGGGCCGCCTGATCCAGGAGAAGATCAAGCAGCCGCTGGCCGAGGAGCTGCTGTTCGGCAAGCTGGTCCACGGCGGCGAGGTGACGGTGAAGCTGAAGGACAATGCCCTGTCCTTCGCGATGGAGGGCGCCGCGCCGAAGAAGCGGCCCGGCAAGAAGAAGGGCGGACGCGCCGCGCCGGTGAAGGCGTAGGCGACCCGGCGGGGCGGCCCGGCGCGGCCGCTCCGCCCCCCTTCGACCGCGCGCCGTATCCGTCGTCACCGCGCGGTTTACGCAAAATTGTCGATCCGCCCCCTAGGCCCCACGGCATGGGGCCGCGTCGATTCCTGAAGCTGCTTGTGGCCGTGTGGCTGGCACTGGCGGTCTCGCCGGCGACGGCGCAGAACGCCGAAGTGGGCGCGCGCGTCGCGGTCTGCGTCGCCCCGGCACGCGCCGGCGAGGGCGCGCGGGAGATGCTGGCGCTGCACCCCCGCTACGATTGCGCGACGCGGCAGCAGCGCTTCGGCGCGGGCGACTTCTTCGTCCTCGCCCCGCGTCTGCCGCAGGGTGCGGGCACCGAGCCGCGCCGCCTGCGCAGCGCCAGCCTGTGGCAGCGGCGCTCCACGCTGACGATCCTCTACGCCGACGGCGCGACCGTCAGCCGGGTGCGCGACGATCGCGCGGCCGCACGCTCGCTCCAGCTGGGGGCGATGTTCGAGGATCCGATCCCGGTGCGCGGCGTGCCCGCGCTCGCCGCGCTGTGGAAGGTGGAGGGCGCCACCAACATCCGCGGCATCGTCGCCGATCCGCGCGTCGCGACGCCGGAACAGGCGGTGCGATCGAACCTGCTGCTCGGCACGCTGTACGCCGCATTCGGCGGCCTCAGCCTCGCGCTGGTCGTCTACAACCTGTCGCTCTTCGTCGTCCTGCGGCACCGCTTCCAGCTCGCCTATTGCGCGATGCTGGTGGCGATGGCGGGCTATGCCGCCTCGTCCTCGGGCGCGGTGACGTGGTGGATCGACATCGCGAACACCGATCGCATCCGGCTCAACTACCTGCTGCTGGCGACCACCGGCATCCTGGCGGTCGCCTTCGCGCGCTGGTTCTTCGAGCCGCGCGTCTTCCGCGGCGCGACGGGACGTGTGGCGGTGGCGGTGTGCGCGCTGCTGGGCACCGCCGGCATCGCCTTCGCGCTGCTCGCACCGTGGCAGGCGCGGCTGCTCGACGCGCTGTACGGCGGCTCCTTCCTCGTGCTGATGGCGTTCACCGCCGCGGTGATGTGGCGGGCGTGGCGGCTGCGCAGCAACCATCTGTGGATCTTCACGCTCGCCTGGGCGGCGCCGATCGCCTTCGCCGCGGTGCGCGTCGCCTCCGTGTTCGGCTTCGTGCAGCTCAGCTTCCTGCTCGACAATTCGACTCTGGCGTCGATGACCGTGGAGGCGCTGATGTCCGCCATCGCGATCAGCTATCGCATCCGCCTGCTGATGCACGAGCGTGACGCGGCGATGGCGGGGGAGGCGGCGGCGCGGGCGCTGGCCGACACCGACCCGCTGACCGGGCTGCTCAACCGCCGCGCCTTCCTGCGCGAGGCGATCGGCGGGCGGGAGCGGCGCCGCCTCGTGCTGGCCGACATCGACCATTTCAAGCGCATCAACGACACGTTGGGGCACGATCGCGGCGACGAGGTGCTGCGCCGCTTCGCCCGCGCCTTGCGGGCGGCGGCGCCCGCCCCCGCGCTGGTGGCCCGCATCGGCGGTGAGGAGTTCGCCATCCTGGCGCCGGACGACGACCACGCGATGGCGCAAGAGGTGCTGGACGCGGTGCGCGCGACGCGAATGCCCTACGATCTCACCGTCACCGCCTCGCTCGGCAGCGAGGCGGCGGTGGTCGCCTCGGAAAGCGACTGGGCGCGGCTGTACCGCCGCGCCGACCAGGCGCTGCTCGAGGCCAAGCAGGCGGGCCGCGACCGCGTGCGCTGGGCCACGCCCGCGCTGGCCGCCTGACCCCGCGGGCCCTGTCGCGACGGCCGTTTATGGTCTATGGCGTCGGGCAGGAGGATCCGATGGACCAGCAGCCGAACTACCGTCGTCGCCGTGCCGCCGTCGCCGCCGCCGCGCTGGCGCTGCTGGTCGTCGCCAACCGGGACGAGCCGACCTTCGGCACGCTCTCCATCGCCTTCGATGGCGGCCATGCGCCGCGGATCGATGCCGCGCTGGCGCCGCCGCTGGACGCGTTGGCCGCCGCCGCGACCTTCGCCGCGGAGCGACTGGTCCGCTGATCGCCCGAGTTGTTGACGCGGGGCGCCCGTCGCTTACACGTGTGTCAATGACGGACCATCACGACTGGCGCGCCGGCTATCGCCACCCCCGGCCGTGGACGACGGCGGTGCCGCCGCTGTCGATGACGGCATTGTTCGACAACAGCGCCCGCCGTCACGCCGCACGGCCGCTGATCGACTTCATGGGCCGCCGCTACAGCTATGCGGAGGTGGCCGACGGCACCCGGCGGGTGGCGACGGGGCTCGCCCGGATGGGCTATGGCAAGGGCGATCGGATCGGCATGTTCCTACCCAACGTGCCGCATTACCTCGCCGCCTATTTCGGTGCGCTGCGGCTGGGCGCGACCGTGGTGAACTTCTCGCCGCTCTACTCGGTGGACGAGCTGGTCCACCAGGTGGAGGATTCGGGCACCCGGCTGCTGTTCACCCTGTCCGCTACCGCGCTACTGCCGACCGCGCTTGCGGTACTGGGGAAGAGCTCGCTGGAGCGGGTCGTGGTCGGCTCGGTGGCGGGCGCGCTGCCCGGCGGCAAGTCGCTGTTCTACCGCCTGTTCCGTGGCAAGGAGGTGTCGACACGGCCCGCCGACCCGCGCGTCACCGCCTTCTCCGCGCTGATCGACAATGACGGCGCGCATCCGGCGGCGGCGATTCAGCCCGTCCGCGACGCCGCGCTGATCCAGTACACCGGCGGCACCACCGGCACGCCCAAGGGCGCGGTGCTGACCCATGCCAACGTCGCGGCCAACGCGCGGCAGGTGGCCGGCCTCGATCCCCATTTCGACCTGCCGGACCGCATTCTCGGCGTGCTGCCGCTGTTCCACGTCTTCGCCAATACCTGCGTCATGAACCGCACGATCGTGACGGGGGGCGAGATCGTGCTGCTGCCGCGCTTCGACGCGGGGCAGGCGCTGGCCGCGATCGCGCGGACGAAGGCGACCGCGCTGCCCGGCGTGCCGACGATGTACCAGGCGCTGCTGGATCACCCGCGGCTGGCGCGCACGGACCTCTCCTCGCTGCGCACGTGCATCTCCGGCGGCGCCGCGCTGAACGCGGATCTGAAGGCGCGGTGGGAGGCGGCGACGGGATCGACGCTGGTCGAGGGGTACGGCCTGTCGGAGAGCGCGGGCGTGCTGACGGTGAATCCCTACGAGGGCGAGCAGAAGCCCGGCACGATCGGCCAGCCGATCCCCGGCACCTGGCTGCGCCTTGTCGACAAGGAGGATCCCCGCCGCCCGGCGCCCGCCGGTCAGCCGGGCGAGATCGTCGCCGCCGGGCCGCAGGTGATGGCGGGCTATTGGAACCGCGCGGAGGCGGACGACGCCGCCTTCGTCGACGGCTGGCTGCGCACCGGCGACGTCGGCACGATCGACGCCGACGGCTATGTCACGATCGTCGACCGGCTGAAGGACATGATCGCGGTCGGCGGGTTCAAGGTCTTCCCCAGCCGGATCGAGACGGTGCTGCACCAGCATCCCGCGGTGCGCGAGGCGCTCGTGATCGGCATTCCTGACGCCTATTCGGGCGAACGGGTGCGCGCCTATGTCACGCTGGAGGCGGATGCCCCGGCGACGGACGGCGTGGTCCTTCGCGACTGGCTCAACCCGCAAGTAGGCAAGCACGAGCGCGCCGACGCGGTGGTGGTGCGCGACGCGCTGCCCAAGACGATGATCGGCAAGCTGAGCCGCAAGGACCTGATCGCCGAGGTGCGTGCGGCGGAGGGATGGTAGGAACGGGCGGGCAAGGCGCTCTTCTTGACCGTGATATGGCGCGTGCCCCATAGCCGCGCGCATGGATCAGCCGCCCCCCGCCGCCGTCGATAGCCTGTCGTTCGAAGCGGCATTGAAGGAGCTGGAACAGATCGTCGGCCGGCTGGAATCGGGTGACACCCCGCTGGACGACGCCATCGCCCTCTACGAACGCGGCAGCGCGCTGCGGGCGCATTGCGCGGCCCGGCTGGACGCAGCGCAGGCGCGGATCGAATCGATCCGGCTGGGCGCCGATGGTGCGCCCGCCGGCACGACGCCGTTCGCTGCCGGATGAACGATCCCCTGCTTCGCAATGCGCTGGCGGAGGTGCAGACCGATGTCGACTCCCGCTTCGACTCGCTGCTGCCGGTGCCCGACGACGCGCGGGCGCGGCTGTACCAGGCGATGCGACACGCCGCGATCGGCGGCGGCAAGCGGCTGCGCCCGCTGCTGGTCCATGCCACCGCGCGCCTGTTCGACGTCTCGCGCGAGGCCGCCGGACGCGTGGCGGTGGCGCTGGAGGCGATCCACGTCTACTCGCTGATCCACGACGACCTGCCCGCGATGGACGACGACGACCTGCGCCACGGCAAGGCGACCGTCCACAAGGCCTATGACGAGGCAACCGCGGTGCTGGCGGGCGACTGCCTCCACGCGCTCGCCTTCGAGGTGCTGGCGGACCCGGCGACGCACCCCGACCCGTTCGTGCGTGCCGAGCTGGTGGCCGATCTCGCCCGCGCGTCCGGTCCCGCCGGCATGGCCGGGGGGCAGGCGATGGACCTGGCCGCGGACGGAGGCAGCTTCGACCTCGGCACCGTCACCCGGTTGCAGCAGATGAAGACCGGCGCGCTGATCGCCGCGGCGGTGGAGGCGGGTGCGATCCTGGGCCGCGTGGCCGAGGACGGCCGCCGCTCGCTGCGCGGCTACGCGCACGACCTCGGCCTCGCCTTCCAGATCGTCGACGACCTGATGGACGTGGAAGGCGATGAGGAGCTGGCCGGCAAGAAGCTGCGCAAGGACGGCGAGCAGGGGAAGGAGACCTTCGTCTCCCTCCTCGGCATCGAGCGCGCGCGCGCGCAGTCGCGCCTGCTGGTCGATCAGGCAATCGACCATTTGCGCCACTACGGCCGCGAGGCCGACCTGCTTCGCGCCATCGCCCGCTACGTGATCGAGAGGGACCGCTGAATGAAGGCTCGCATCGGCGTCTATCCCGGCACGTTCGACCCGCTGACGCTCGGCCACATGGACATCATCCGCCGCGGCGCGAAGCTGGTCGATACGCTGGTGGTCGGCGTGACGACGAACCCCAGCAAGTCGCCGATGTTCACCGTGGAGGAGCGGATCGCCACCGTCGAGCGCGAGGTCGCGGCGCTGGACGGCGACATCCGCGTCGTCACCTTCGATTCGCTGCTGATGGACTTCGCCGAGCGCGAGGGCGCGAGCGTGATCGTGCGCGGCCTGCGCGCGGTCGCCGATTTCGAGTACGAGTACCAGATGGCGGGCATGAACCAGCAGCTGAACGCGCGGATCGAGACCGTCTTCCTGATGGCCGACGTCAGCCTTCAGCCGATCGCGTCCAAGCTGGTGAAGGAGATCGCGATCTACGGCGGCGAGATCGCCAAGTTCGTGACCCCCGCCGTGCGCGAGGAGGTGGTCGCGCGCATCGACCGGATCGGGCGGCGCGGCAGCTGACGCGATCCATTCACGTTGGCGCAAGCGGCGATCTGTTCTAGACCGCGCGCCAGATCCCTGCACCTTCCCATCGAAAGTCGCCATGCGTCCGTTCGCCATCCTCGCCGCGTCGCTCGCCTTCACGTTGACCCCACCCGCCGCGGCGCAGACGCCGCCCGCCGCGCCCGGGCCGGTGACGACGACGCAGGCTCCGGCGGAACCCGCCGCCACGCCGCCAACGGCCACCCCGACCCCTGCGGCGGCGCCCGTTCCCACGCCGGCGATCAACGATCCCGCCAACACCTGGCTGCTGGATCTGTCGACCGGCGGGCGCGTGCGCATCTGGTTGCGGCCGGACGTCGCGCCGCTGGCGGTGGAGCGGATCAAGACGCTGACGCGCCAGCGCTTCTACGACGGCCTGACCTTCCACCGCGTGATCGAGGGGTTCATGGCCCAGGGCGGCGATCCCAAGGGCGACGGCACCGGCGGATCGACGCTGCCCGACCTGAAGGCGGAGTTCAACGCGCTGCCCCACGTGCGCGGCGCGGTGGCAGCGGCGCGCGCGCAGGACGAGAACAGCGCCAACAGCCAGTTCTACATCGTCCTCCAGCCGCGGCTGCAGCTCGATCGCAAGTACACCATCTTCGGCCGCGTCATCGAGGGCATGGCCTATGTCGACGCGATCGAGAAGGGCGAGCCGCCCGCCGATCCGACGCGCATCGTCCACGCCTATATCGCCAGCGACAACCCGCCGCCCTTCGTCGCCGCGCCCGCCGCCGCGCCGCCCGCGGCGACGCTGCCGACGCTTCCCGGCACCGCGGCGAAGGCGCCCGCGCCGGCGCGCAAGGCTCCCGCGCGCCGCCGCTGAGGCGACATGCAGGTCGACCTGTTCGATTTCGCGCTGCCGCCGGAGCGGATCGCGCTGCGCCCGGCCGTGCCGCGCGACGCGGCGCGGCTGCTGCATGTCGACCGAAGCGGGATGGCGGACCGCGTCGTCGCCGAGCTGCCCTCGCTGCTGCGCGTCGGGGACATGCTGGTGTTCAACGACACCCGCGTCATCCCCGCGCAGCTCGACGGGCGCCGCGGCGAGGCGCGGGTGGGCGTGACGCTGCACAAGCGCGAGGGTCCGCGCCGCTGGCAGGCGTTCGTGCGCAATGCCCGCCGCCTGCGTGACGGCGACGTCGTCGCGTTCGACGCCGACGTGTCGGCACGCGTGGCGACGCGCCACACCGACGGCAGCCTGTCGCTCGACTTCCTGGGCGAGGAGCCGGTGGAGCTGCTGCTGGAGCGGGCCGGGCGGATGCCGCTGCCCCCCTATATCGCGGGAAAGCGCACGCCCGACGCGCGCGACGCCGACGATTACCAAACGATGTTCGCCGCGCAGCCAGGCGCCGTCGCCGCGCCGACGGCGGCGCTGCACTTCACGCCCGCGCTGATGGCCGCGCTGGACGCCGCGGGCATCGCCCATCGCACGCTGACGCTGCACGTCGGCGCGGGCACGTTCCTGCCGGTGAAGGCGGAGGACACGGACGACCACGCCATGCACGCCGAATGGGGCCGCCTCGACCCCGCCACCGCCGCCGAACTGAACGCGGTGCGCGCGGGCGGCGGGCGCGTGATTGCGGTCGGCACCACCAGCCTGCGCCTGATCGAGAGCGCCGCGGACGAGGACGGCACCATCCGCCCGTTCGAGGGCGACACCGCGATCTTCATCACCCCGGGCTACCGCTTCCGCGGGATCGACGGCCTGCTAACGAACTTCCACCTGCCGCGATCGACGCTGTTCATGCTGGTGTCGGCACTGATGGGGCTGGATGTGATGAAGGCGGCCTACGCCCATGCCATCGAGAATGGCTACCGTTTCTACTCCTACGGCGATGCGTCTCTGCTTCTGCCCTGAAGGCGCGTGCTGTTCGAGGCCGACGACCTTCACGACGTGAGGGTGCGGGCGGGCGCTTCGGCTCTGGTCCTGGGCACGCCCGGCGAACCGCGGATCATCGGCGCCACCCTGCGGCCACCGGCGACAGGAGCGGTCGACAGGCTGACTTCGATCAATAATCGGGCTACAAGAAGCAGATGCCGCCCGCACTGCTTCTTGAATCGGTCTGGATGGTGGCGCGCAGCCGGGCGTTGGCGGCCGCGTCGCGCGACGCCATCGGGCGGTCGCGCGAGCGGATCGAGCGGACCGCGCAGATCATCATGAGGACGCACAGCCTGCCGGACTTCGAACTCTCCGTGCGAGAGATGGACCCCCTGCGACAGGCCGCTCTGATCGAGGCGTCGGTGAGGAGGGCGCAGCAGCGCGAGATCGATCGCGAGATGCGCGGCCCCCCTGCCAAGTGACGCGGGCGGCCGGTCAGCCCCTTGCGGCCCGGTGCAACTCCGTCCAGGCGCGCTGCTCCGTCAGCAGGTCGCGGTTGTGGCGCATATGGTCCCACGCGCGTCGGATCGTCGGCGTGGTGACGGTGCGCGGCAGCGGGGCGGGGCGCACCCCGCTCATGGCACGGCGCAGCGCGGCCGACAGCGCGGCGCCGGTGAACGGCTTCTCCAGCAGCGGCACCCCCTGCCACTCGCGCGGCAGCGCGGCGCGGCCGTAACCGGTGAGGAACAGGAACGGGAGACGGCGCGCCAGCAGGATCGCGGCGACGGAATAGACCGGCTCGCCGCGCAGGTCGACGTCGAGCACCGCGCCGCGGATCGGCAGCCGCTGCGCCGCCGCCTCCGCCTCCGCGATCGTTCCGGCGACGGCCGCGACGGCATATCCCGCCTGCTGAAGGTCGCGCCGTATCTTGGCCGCGATGATCGCGCGGTCCTCCGCGATCAGGATGGCGGGAAGGTCGGCCGCATCGCTCACTCGCGCCAACCTACGCCGTCGCTTCCTTGCCGCCAAGCCGCTACAGGAGAAGGGACACGACGCTCTGGCGAGCGGCGGTTCCGGCCGATAGACGCACCCGGCCGGCACCCTCTTCCGCAGCGCTTATCGGAAAGTGGCATGGCCGAGAAATCCGTACCCGAACCGCAGTTCGAAGACCTGCTGCGCTACATCCAGGAGAGCCGCGGGCTCGATTTCCGCGGCTACAAGCGCACCAGCCTGCGCCGCCGCATCGCGATCCGCATGGAGGCGGTCGGCGTGGAGGACTTCGCCGCCTATCAGGCGCACCTCGAGGTGCATCCCGGCGAGTTCGAGGACCTGCTCAACACCGTCCTCATCAACGTCACCTCCTTCTTCCGCGATCCCGATGCGTGGGAGGTGCTGAAGACCGACGTCGTGCCGGAAATCGTCGCGACCGCGGGGGACCAGCGCGCGATCCGCGTCTGGAGCGTCGGCTGCGCCAGCGGGGAGGAGCCTTATTCGATCGCGATGCTGTTCGCCGAGGCGCTGGGCCTGCAGACGTTCTGCGAGCGGGTGAAGATCTACGCCACCGACCTGGACGAGGAGGCGCTGAAGACCGCGCGCGCCGCCACCTACACCGCGCGCGACGTGGAAGGGGTGCCGCCCGACCTGCTCGACCGGTATTTCGAGCGGACGAACCATCACTACGTCTTCAACCGCGAGGTGCGCCGCTGCGTCATTTTCGGCCAGCACAACGTGGTGCGCGATGCACCGATCAGCCGGATCGACCTGCTCGTGTGTCGCAACCTGCTGATCTACCTGGAATCGGAGACGCAGGACGTGGTGCTGCCGCGGCTCCACTACGCGCTCGCGCCCGACGGCTTCCTGTTCCTCGGCAAGGCGGAGACGCAGCTCGCCCGTTCCGCGCTGTTCCGCCCGGTGGAGATGCGGCACCGGATCTTCGCCAAGGTGCCGCAGGAATGGCGGCGCACCGCGGGCAACACGCTGCCCGTGGCGCGCGCCGATCGCGGCGACGCACCGCCGCAGATGTTGCTGGCCGAAACCGTGCTGAACGAGGCGGGGACCGCCTATCTCGTGATCGACGAGGCGGGGAAGGTCGCGCTGGCGAACGCGGCCGCGCGCCAGCTGGTGAGCGTGGGCGAGGCGGACATCGGCCGCCCGTTTCAGGACCTGCCCATCTCCTACCGCCCGCTGGAACTGCGCGCGCCGATCGAGCAGGCGATGCGCGAGCGGCGCGTGATCCGGCTGGAGCACCAGGAATACCACCAGTCGCCGGCGGAGACGATCCGGCTGACGATTGAGCTTCGCCCGCTGTTCCACCCGCAGGACGGCAGCGTCTACGCCTCGCTGCTGTCCTTCACCAACACCACCCAGATCCACGCCATGCAGCGCGAGCTGGAGGCGGCGCAGGAGAGCCTGGAGCAGTCGATCGAGGAACTGCAATCCGCCAACGAGGAACTGGAGACGACCAACGAGGAGCTCCAGTCGACGAACGAGGAGCTGGAGACCACCAACGAGGAGCTCCAGTCGACGAACGAGGAACTCGAGACGATCAACGAGGAGGCGCGCTCCTCCAACGAGGAGATGGAATCGACCAACGAGGAGCTGCGGCTCCAGGCGGAGCAGGCGGTCAGCTACAAGACCTATCTCGAGTCCGTGCTGCGCTCGATGAACGTCGGCGTGGTGGTGATCGACGCCGCGCATGTCGTGCGCAGCTGGAACCGGTGGAGCGAGAACGCCTGGGGCCTGCGCGCGGAAGAGGTGGTGGGCACCGCATTCGACGCGCTCGACATCGGTTTTCCCGTCCACCTGCTGCGCGGCGACCTGCTGACGGTGCAGTCGGGTCGCGAAGCGGCGGAACAGGTGCTGGAGGGCGTGGACCGGCGCGGCCGGCCGATCCTGTGCCGCGTGCGGGTCGCCCCGCTCTCCGCCGAGGACGCCGGCATGGTGATCGCGTTCGAGGACATCACCGAGGAGCGGCGGCGCGAGGATTACACCCGCTATCTCGGCCGCATCATGGGTCAGGCGCTGAACGAGATCTACTTCCTCGATCCCGACACGCTCCACTTCACCCTGTCCAATCGCGGCGCCGAGAAGAAGCTGGGATGCACCGCCACGCAGCTGACGCAGATGACGCTGGCCGACGTGATGCCGTCGGTCGGCATGGACGAGTTGAAGCGCCTGTTCGAGCCGCTGATCGCGGGCGAGAAGCCGGAGATCGTCGTCGAGACCGTCATCCGCGCGGTGGACGGCCGTGAATATCCCGCCGAGATCTGCGTGCAATATTACGGCGAGGAGGTGCCCCGCATCCTGGTCGCGGTGGTCCACGACACCAGCGACCGCCAGCAGCTGCCCGCCGCGTGACGCCGCGGGGCTAGGCGTGGGCAGCGGCCCTTCCGGCATCGCGGCCAGGCTGGCGGCGGCAACCGCGGCGATGGCGCGCTCGCACGGCCGGATCGAGGCCAGCCTGCGTCGGCTGGCGCGATCGAGGGCGCGCTTCGACCGTGCAGCCGACGATCTGTCCGACGAGGCGATGGCCGCGGCGCTGCGACGCTCGCAGGCGCGGTTCGAACAGGGCGAGATCGAGCGCGAGGTGCGGCTGACGTGCCTCCAGCCCGGGTTCGACGACGCCGCGGGGCGCGACGGCGGCGAGTGAACCTACGCTTCGCCGTCTGCCCGCGGCTTGCGCAACACGCTGGTCGCCTGTTCCAGCGCGGCCAGCATCTGCGCCGATTCCTCGCGCGCCAGCCGCCAGCGCCGGCTGGCGTGTGACAGGCCGCGCGCCTCTGCGCTGTCATGCATCTGCTCGAACAGGCGCAGCCGGTCGCGGTGCGTGCGCACCGCGATGCTCAGCGCGCGCTCCAGCTCCTCGCTCTGCGCATCCGCCAGGCCCAGCGGCGTGAAGGCGTGGCCGACCTGGCAGCGGAAGCGCACCTCGTGTTCCGCCTCGATCTGGTTCAGCACGCCGCCACAGTCCGGACACGACAGGTGGCTCGGCGTGCCCGGCGTCTCGATTTCCGTTTCCGTCACGGCGAACTCCTGTGCGGCGATGCGGTCCTCGGTGCGATAGTCGGAGGGCAGCGGGATGGTGGGGCCCGCCTCGCTCGCGGCGAGTTCGGCGAGGAGGGCGGGAAGCGCGGCCAGCGGGGCGACGCGATCGACATGATCGCGCATCACCGCGTTGCGCGGCATCGACGGCCATTCCGCGTCGTCGGGATCCTGCACCACTGACGTGCCGCCGGCGGCCTTGATCGCGATCAGCCCCTCGGTCCCGTCGTCCAGCAGCCCCGTCAGCACGACGCCGATCACGCGCGCGCCGTACGCGACCGCCGCCGACCGGAACAGCGCGTTCACCGCCGGGCGGGTGCGGTTCTCGTACGGGCCGCGGCGGATCAACAACCGCCCCTCGCGCAGCAGCAGGTGGTGGTCGGGCGGCGCGACGTAGATGTGGCCGCGCTCGAACCGCTGCCCGTCCACCGGCGACGAGGCGGGCAACGGTCCGGCCCGCGCCAGCAGCTGCGGCAGCACGCTGCGCGAGGTGGGCGAGATGTGCTGCGCGATGAAGACGCTGGCCGGCAGGTCCGCCGGCAGCCCGGCGCACAGACGCGTCAGTGCGTCGATCCCCCCGGCGGAAGAGCCGATCGCGATGATGTCCTTCGTCGGCATGGCCGCCTCCCGTCCCCGCTCCAACGCGGCTTGGACTTATGAAGTGCCGCGCGTTGGGCTAAAGTGTTGTTTCCGCGTTGTCTGAGGGGGGGCTCGAGGTAATCCTATGCGCGAGCATCAGTCGGGGCGCAGGAACGACGAGGTCGCTCGTCTCGCCGACGAGATCGAGCAGCTGCGCACCGCACTGGAGGCAGCGCAGGACGAGGTCTCGCGGCTTGCCGAGGATCGCGCGCGGTTGCTGCGGCAGCTGACGGTGCAGGCGCGCGACCTTCAGGCGGTGACCACCCTCTACGATCAGGCGAAGCAGGGCGCGGGCGGCTTGCCGGACGCGGACCGGATGGCGGCGGCGAGTGAGCAGGAGGAACTTCGCGTCGCGCTGGAGGAGATGCAGGTCCTCACCGAGGAGCTGGAGGTCGCCAACACCAGCCTGCACGAGAGCAATCGCGTGCTGGACGAGCGCGTGAACGAACGCACGCGCGAGCTGGGGGAGAAGAACGCGGCGCTGGCCAGTAGCGAATTGCGTTTCCGATCGCTGGTCGAAGGGATGCCGCAGCTGGCCTTCCGCGCGAGCGAAACCGGCGTCTGGACGTGGGCAAGCCCGCAATGGCAGGCCTATACCGGACAGGACGACGCGGACAGCCGTGGCTGGGGCTGGCTCGACGCCCTCGATCCCGAAGATCGCGATCGTGCCAGCGCCGCCTGGACCGAGGCGGCGGCAACGGGGCGGTTCCAGCTGGAATACCGGATCTGCGGCCAGGCCGACGGCACCTGCCGCTGGTTCCAGACCCGTGCCGCGCCCGTCCGCGACGCGGACGGCACGATCGTCGAGTGGCTGGGCACCTCCACCGACATCCACGACCTGCGCGAGTTGCAGGAGAGCCAGCGCGTGCTGGTGGCGGAATTGCAGCATCGCACCCGCAACCTGATGGGCGTGGTGCGTTCGGTCGCGGACAAGACCGCGCGCAGCAGCGGCGACCTGGACGATTTCCGCCACCGCTTCCGCGACCGGCTGGAGGCGCTGTCGCGCGTGCAGGGGCTGCTGTCCCGCCTGACCGAGCACGACCGCGTCACCTTCGACGATCTGATCGAGACCGAACTGTCCGCGCTGCGCGGCGATCGCGACCGGGTGGTGCTGGACGGGCCGGCGGGCGTGCGCCTGCGCTCGTCGACCGTGCAGACGCTGGCCATGGCAATCCACGAACTGGCCACCAACGCGGTCAAGTACGGCGCGCTCGGCCAGCCCAGGTCCAGCCTGACCGTCGGCTGGACGCACGAGCCCGTCGGCGAGGGCGGGCTGCCGTGGCTGCACATCGACTGGCGCGAGCGCGGCGTCGTCATGCCCGCGTCGGGCGCCGAGCCGCTGGGCACCGGGCAGGGACGCGAGCTGATCGAGAAGGCGCTGCCCTATCAGCTGAGCGCCAGGACCACCTACGTGCTCGGGCCGGACGGCGTGCATTGCACCATCTCCGTCCCGGTCTCGGCCAGCACCGGCGGGGGAGCGGGCGGCCATGGCTGACGCCGGATTGGAGGGGTGCCGGATCCTGGTGGTCGAGGACGAATATTTCCTGGCGGACGAGATCGCGACCGATCTGCGCGAGGCGGGCGCGGTGGTCGTCGGCCCGGTGGCGGACCTCGACGGGGCGCTGGCACTGATCCGCGGCGGATCGTCGCTCGACGGCGCGATCCTCGACGTGAACCTGCGCGGCGAGATGGCTTTCGCCGCCGCCGACCTGCTGATCGAGCGAGCGGTGCCGTTCGTCTTCACCACCGGCTACGAGAATACGGCCGTGCCCGTCCGGTTCGACGGAACCGCGCGCTGCCAGAAGCCGATCGACCTGCGCCGGGTCGCGCGGGCGATCGGACGGGTGCTCCGCCACTGACGAAGGCTACAGCGCGGCCAGCAGCTCCTGTTCCTCGAGCGGAAGGTGGAAGCGGACGCCCATCCGCGTCCCCTCGCGCCAGCGCACCGCGGCGTCGCGCGCGAAGCCGCTCGCCGCCAGCGTCACCGTCGCGCGCGGCGCAGCGCCGTCGCGGCAGTCGATCAGCGCTCCCGCCCGCGACAGGTTCAGGATGTGGCAGCGCGCCGTCGCCGGCGCCACGCCGACCTGCGCCACGCGAAAGACCTTCAGGCGCTGCGTCTCGCGAAGGTCGGCTTCGCGGCCCGCGCTCAACCCTTCTTCCCCTTCAGCAGCTCCTCCAGCTTCTTCGCGGCTTCCTCGGCCTGCTTCCCGGTGTCCTTGACCACCTGGTCCGCGGCCTTGGTCGCATCCTTCAGCAGTTGGTCGGCGGTCTTCTGCGCGTCCTTGGCCGCCTTCTCCTGCGCCTTGGCGGCATCCTCGGCGGCCTTGGCGGCGGCCATCTCCGCCTCCCGCGCGGCCTTCTCCGCGTCTTTGGCGGCCTTGTCCTGCGCGGCTTTCTCCGCCTCCCGCGCGGCCTTCTCGGCGTCCTTGGCGGCCTTCTCCGCCGCCTTGTCCTGCGCGGCCTTCTCCGCTTCCTTCGCGGCCTTGTCCGCATTGGCGCGGGCGGCGTCCTCGGCCGCCTTGTTCGCCTTATCCGCGGCCATCGCGGCGTCGCGCGCGGCCTTCTCCGCCTCCTTCGCGGCATCGCCGTTGGCCTTGACGGCGGCGTCATGCGCGGCGGCGAGCGCCGCCTTCGCGGCGTCGGCGATCTGCTGCGCCAGCGCCTTCATCGTTTCGCGCGACGCCTTCTCGCGCGTGGCGGCATCCGCGGCGGCGGCGGCCTGCGCGGCCTGCTCGGCGGCCCTGGCGGCGTCGCGTGCGGCACGGTCGGCGGCAGCCTGCGCCGCGGGATCGTTGCCGCGTGCCGCGTCCTCGGCGGCCCGGGCCGCCGCTTCGGCCGCCTGACGTGCCGCATCGCCCGCCGCCACCTTCTGCGCTTCGAAGCGGAGTCGCTCGGTCTCCGCCGCGGCGTCGGCGGCCGCGGCGCGCTCGGCCTCCGCGGCGCGCGCCGTGGCATCGGCGGCGGCGACGGCGGCCTGCGCGGCCTCGGCGGCGGCGTGGTTGGCGGCATTGGCGGCGGCGGCGCGCGCGGCCTCCGCCGTGGCGGCGGCTTCC
>NZ_JAAVJH010000016.1 GCF_012035195.1 Sphingomonas corticis | reverse complement strand
AATGGATGGCAGATCGTCTACTACGAGCTCCGCGGGTGAAACATCACGAGAGGTGATCCGGTAACTTCCAACTCGTCCAACCTCACAAACCCACGAAACTTAATATACTTTGCGGCAACGCTCAGGCTTTTGTTGACCATTTGTTCCGACTGCCGCTGTCCATATGACAAACCTTGAGGTGCCCCCATGCAGTGAGCGCAGGAAGGCGTCCTCGTGCCCGATCTTCTCGCCATCGCCCTCGATCCACCAGACCCGCTGCGTCGCATTCCAGCGGTAACCGGCCGCTTTAAGCGTGTCTCGCGTCGAGAACGGCGCACCCCATGCGACGACGCGGTAACTCGGCCGGCGGGCTGTATCGAGCAGATGGGCGGCAATGGTGCGGCCGTCGGATGCCTGCCGGGCGAGCAGGCAGGTGAGCGCCCAGCAATCCTCGCCGGCGCGATGGCCGCGGGCGAGGAAGTGACCGGCGGACGCGACAAGATGACCGAGTGCCTTTCCCTCCAATCCAAACCGACGCCAGTCAAGCTCCTTCACCGTGCAGGCCCACGGCAGGTCAATCCAGGGAACCTGCGAACCAGAAACGCCCGATCGAAGGCCGCATGGTGGCTGACGATCACGTCGGCCTTGTCGAGAAGCGTCTCAAGGACGTCATCGTCGAAGCCACGCCCCGCGACCATCGCGTCGCTGATGCCGGTCAGTGCCTCAACCGCTTCGGGGATCGGGCGGGTCGGCTCTTCCAGCATCGTCACCGGCGGCGTCGCATCGGTGAGCGCCCCCTCTTCATTGAGACAGATCAGCGACACTCCAAGCTCGATTGCTTCGTGTCGCTTCGGGTCGAGCCCGGTCGTCTCGACGTCAACAACCGCGATCGTCGCAGCCTTGTCGTCGCCGGCTGAGGTCGTGAGCCACAGCTCGGATGGCTTGGGCAAGCGGCGAAGGACGTGAAAATCACTGTGCCGTTCGATCTTGCGAGCATGGAGCTCGGCCCGCCGATTACCGCTGTAATGATAGTAGGTCATGTGACACCTCGCTGGCGTGACGGGGTGAGCAGGCGTTCAGGAGTTTTTCCCTTCCTCTTGCTGCTCCATCCTCATCGTCCCATCCCAGTCAGGTCAGTATCCGGGTCGATTGTGGTCGGAGGGTCGTGGCAACCCGGTGGAAACGATCGCGGGCTATGCTGACGGGATGAACGTCGTCGCCGGAGCCCTGCTCGATCCCGTCGCCGTCGCGCATGAGAATGCGACGGACCGGGTGAACGCCTGGCGCGGGCGCTGCCTTTCCAGCTTTGCGCGGATCGAGATGGCGGTGAGCGAGGCGCTGCTTACCCTCTCGGTGCAGCCCGGCGGAGTTGCGCTGCCGCACATGTTCGGACAGCGGATCGCGGCGCTGCGGGGAGCGACAGGCGTCGGGAGCGACGCAGGCGAGGTGATCGCGGCGTTGGACGCCTTTGTCGCGCACATGCCACTGCGCGTGTTCCTGACGCACGGCGACGCGCGCGTGACGATCGGCCGTGACGGTGGATGGCAGGCGGTGCTGACCGTGCTGGCGCTTAAGCGCGGTGGCGGGGAGCACAGCTTTCTAGTAATAGATGAGGACGAAGCGCAGCGGATCGCGCGGGCGCTGGGACGCGACCGGCAGCGGTTGGTCACACGACTGGCGCAGTGGCGCTCGGCAGCAGCGCCTATGGACAAGGTAGGCTGCTTGCGCGTGGGTGGCGACTCTAGCGCCTAATCGCGCTCACTTGCGGTAGCGGCACCATGCATAGGCACCTGCCCCCGCGACCCCCACCGTCGCGGCCGTCGCGATGACGGCCGGCGCGCTTACCACGCCGAGCGCGGTCGCGCCCAGGCCGCCGAGCGTTCCCGCCACGTAGCCGGTGCCGCCCGCCCCGACGGTTGAGACGATCGCGGCCCCGCTACTGTGCGCCACTGCGGCGACTCCGGCGGTGCTGGCCAGGGTGCTCGCGCTCGCTACCACGCCACCGACACCGGCGGCGGTCGCACCAGCGCGCTGGCACCAGGTGGTCGCGCGTGTTGGGGCCGGCGCCTTGCGCCGCGCGGCATCGGCCGGGCCGCTCACACCACCGATCGTCAACGCGGCCGCAGCCGTCCAGAGCACATACCGACGCATCGTCATCCTCCCGTCTGCATCATGGTAGCATAGCGCACCGCGCGCTTACATTCCGAATACCTTCATGCCGGCGTCGATCATGCCCTCGATCCCGCGGCGCACCTCGCCGCGGCGCACGGTGAGCGGGGCTTCCTCGACGATCAGCACGCCCTCACCCGCCATGACGCGGTCTTTCAGCAGTTGCTCGCGGCCGAAGAAATAGGGCCAGAACGTCTCGGTGCGGGTGACGGCATAGGCGAGGTCGGCGGAGAAGCCGACGAGCTGGTCCTGACCGAAGACGCGCCCCTGCTCGGCGCGCTCGACGCGCACCCCGCGCCCGCCCTTCAGCACCAGCCGCGCGGGGCCGTGGAAGACGAGATAGCGCAGTTGCAGCGTCAGCCAGGCGTTGAGCGAGCCGAGCCGCCAGTGCCGCGTGATGCGCAGCCGCCGCCGGATCGGCTGCGCCACCGCGGCGAGCGCGCGTGGCTGGAGGACGCAGGAGGCCCCCTCCGGCAGTGTCAGGGTCGTGACCTCGGCCAGGCCGTCGCGCACCGCGGAGACGGTCGTCACCTCGCCATCACCACGGATGCGGGTGAGGAAGGTGAGGCCGGTGGCGAGGCTGGTGACTGGTTTCGTCCAGTCGAGGAACCACTGCGTGCCCTTGGCACCGGCGTGGCTGCTGGTCTGGAGATAATCCTGTCGCACGAGCAGCTCCTCGCCGGGATTGAGGCGCACCGCGACCGAGGTGGCGGACGGCGCCGCAGGCGCGATGGCGACACCGCGGCCGTCGGGCATGCGGAGACGGATTGCGGCACGGCGAATGGCGAGCGGCGCGAGGACGAAGAAGCAGAACAGGCGAATGAGGAAGGGCGTGACGATAATGAACGCGAGCGCGATTGCGGCGGTGCGGAGCAACCAGGGAAGTTGCCACTGCTCGGACCAGGCCCGCAGGCGTTCGGGGAGTGAGCCAGACAGTTCGACGCGTGCGCGTTCGGCGTCGAAGGCAAGCTCCACGCCGGCCTGCTGGATCCCGCCAACCGCGTCGGCCGCGACGACGAATGCTGTCTGAGCACGGCGAGCTGCGTCGGCTTTGTTTCGCGCGACCTGAAGGCCGCGATTACGCTTTGCGATTGCCTCTCGCGCAGCACCACATTGCTTATCTCGATACGCAACTAAGGCTTTGTGCTCGGCGCTGTCCCACCATCGCCGCAGCTTCCAACGCCAACTATGCTCAAAGCTAGAAACCTTTGCATCGGCTCGATTACAGAGCGGGATCAGGGTTGCGACACGTCGCTTTTGCGCAGCGACGTCCGCCTCCGCCGTCAAGGATGCACCCTTACTGACGACGGCAGCACGCGCAGTGGAGATGGCCCCGAGCTGCTGGTCGATAACCTTGATCCGCAGCTTAGCGCGTTCGATGGCAATCAGTTCATTCTGGTCGACAATCGCCAGAGCCCAAGCCGGCTTGCCGGCCACCACCCGCTTGGCAAGATCATCGCGTTCCGCCCGTAGCGTTCGCCTTTGCTCGTCAAGGCGAGACACGCTTGTGCGGTGCAGCGCGAGAGCGTTCTTCCGGAACGCTGCTATGGCTGCTTGACGCTCCGCGGCGATCGTTGAGGCTGCGTCGGCAAGCACGCGTTGACGCACCTGAATCGGTGTCCTGCCGACGACAAACTGCTTTGCCCAAGGCAGGATGAAGGTGCTGGCGGCAATAGCCGCGACAAGCGCAAGATACAGCACTCCCTTGCGCCCGAGCCACCCGAATACCTTGCCGACCGCGTCCATGCGCTTCCCCTCGCCTTGCGCGAGATCAAAGACGCGGTCGCGGTGGGTGGCAAGCCGTTGATTCCACGGCCGGCGTTCACGCGACCGGGTTTGTCGTGGCCGCTACATCAGCACCGGGCGCGAGCGGATGGCGTTGAGCACCGGCGGCTCTACCGCGTAGACAGCCAGCCGCCGCCCGCCGCGGTTCGCGTGGTCGGTGACGCGGCCGGCATAGTGGCGGCGAACGAGGCCCGCGCGAACGAGGTCGGAGACGGCGCGGCTGACGTTGGCGCGGCCGACCGCGAGCGCCTCGGCGGCGAGCGCTTCCTCGATCGCAGCATCGTCGTCGCTGCCGATCCGGGCGGCGACCTTCGCGCGAAGCGCCGTGCGGCGGCGGTCGCGCGCGGCGAGCGGCACGAGCTGGCGCGCGAGCCAGTCGCGCAGAGAAAGGCGCTCGCCCTCCCCTGCCCTCACCCACGGCCCGGCATGACCGTCCGCGCGCGCGACCTCCGCGATCAGGCCAAGCACCAGAAACGCATAACGGGGCCGGGTGGAGGCGCTCGCCAGCGCGGCGAGGATCGCGCCGACGTTCCCGGGCGGGACGGGGCTGGGCGGCGTGGCGTCGAAGCTGCTCATGATGTTGGAATCAAGCACATCGGGAACGGAAGGTGAATCCCTGTCGTGACGGCTCGAGCGGCTTTGTCGCGGGTGACACTCTGCCGACGCGCGCGGCAGAGTGTCACCTGTGGCGATCGAGCCAGGCGACGAAAACGGACCCAGCCACCGTCAGCAGAACGATCGCGAAGGACCAGAGCCAACCAACCTCGACGCCGATCCACACCAGGGTGAACAGCGCGATCAGCGGAGTAATGATCGTCATCGCGTCAGCGCCCGAAGAGCAGCCGCAGCACAGCCGCGGTCATGTGCGTCGCAAGCACCAGCATGAGCAGCCCTACCCAGCCGATAGAGGCGGTGAGCCAGCAGGTCACGAGAATGGCGATGAGCAGTGCGAGCGGTTTCATGCCGCTTGGCCTGCCCCTCACATGCGTCAGATGCGGTCGTCACCCTCGAGCCGCGCCAGCAGCGCCTCCGCGCGGTGATGCGGTATGCGCATGGTGCGCGCGAGCCACGACGGCGAGCGGCGCCGGTGCGCGCGCATCAGCCAGCGCGCGACGGCGAGCGCGTCATCGTCCGCGCTCATGCCGGATCGTGCGGCAGCGGCACCGGCTCGCGCGCGGGCAGGTGGAAGCCGGTGCGGGCGCCCCCTGCCCCGCGTGCCTCCGCCTCCGCGCGGATCCAGGCGGCGAGCGTGGTGGGGTCGCGCTCGCCCAACACGCCCGCGCGCTTTGCCACCACGCCGACGTCGCCGGGGGTGACGCCCTCCAGCGGCGGGGCGCCGGCGGGGAGCGCCAAGCCAAACGTCGCGGCGAACAATGCCGCGGCGCGCGCGGGGGTGAGCGTGCGGAAGCGAACGGTCAGCGTGAAGCGGCGCTGCGTGGCGGGGTCGAGCGTGTCGGCGAGGTTGGTGGTCGCGACGAACGGCGCGGGGTGGTGCTCCATCCAGCGCAGCATCTCGTTCACCATGCTCCCCTCCCACGATCGCGTCGCGGTGCGGCGGTCGAACAGAAACGTGTCCGCCTCGTCGATCAGCAGCATCGCGCCGCGCTCGGCGGTGTCGCGGAAGGCGCGCGCGATGTTCGCCTCCGTGCCGCCGACATAGGGGCTGAGCAGGTCCGAGCCGCGCTGCTCCTGCACCTCGATGCCAAGCATGTGCGCGAGGTGGCGCGCGTAGGCGCTCTTGCCCGTGCCGGGCGGGCCGGCGAGCAGCAAGCTCCACCCGCGCGACGGCGTGGCCGCGAGGCGAGCGGCGATCTGCGCGAGATCCTGGTCCGCCTGCGCCAGCGACGGGTCGTAGATGGCGGGCCGCGGGACGACGCGCAGCGGCGGGTGGCCGAGCGCCTCCAGCAGCCCTTCGCCGATCCGGCGCGCCGCTTCGCCGCCGCCGCCCGATAGCCGCGCCGCCTCTACCGCGCTCGTCAGCACCGCCGGCGCGGCTGGAAGCTGCGCCACCGCGGCGATTTCGCCTTCGGACAGTGCCATGCGCCGCGCCGCAGCGGCGCGCGTCACCACCCGCGCACGCACCGGCTCGGGCGGCAGGGTGAACGACACCGCCAGGTGCATCCGCCGCACCACCGTTTCCTCGAGCTGATCGAGATTGTTCGCGATCCAGATCGTCGGCACGCGCACCTCCTCAACCAGCCGGTTGAGCCACAGCTTCGACCGGCCCTCGCGCCCGTCGGTCGGGATGAGGTTGAGCACATCCTCCGCCTCGTCGACGACGATCACGTGACGGCGCGACGTGCGGGTGAGGCCGCGCAGGACGTTGAGGTGCGCGAGCCGCTCACGCCGTGTCGGCTCGCCACCGTCATCGTCCGCCAGCCCGGCGAACACCGCGACCAGCCCGGTGCGGTCGGCGATTGCGCGCGCGAGCTCGCTCTTACCGGTGCCCGCAACGCCGTGCAGCAGGACGTTCACGCCGCGGTTCTCACGCGCCGCGGCGGCGATCGCGTTGGCGGCGAGATCGCGCGCGGCGACGTGTGAAAAATCCTCCCATCCCAGCGTCGAGGCGGGCGCAGGCGGCAGCATGCGCCGTGCGAGCGCCTCGGGCGCACTGGTGTGCATACCGGCGACTCGGACGAGAAATCGCCCCGCATCGAGGTCGCCATCGCTATCGCAGGTGACAAGCCCGCTCGCGACCAGGCGGCTCCCCGGCGAAACGCGCGCGTCGATCGCTCGGGCAGTGTGATCGCTCAGCAGCGACAGGACACCTGGCGACAGCCCCCGGCCGCCCCCGGGCAGCGCCCGCACGAGCGCGCGCCACGCCTCGAAGCGCGCATGCCGCGCAAACAGACCCAGCAGCGCGCGATCGACGGCGTCGAGCGCGAGTGTCGTGGCGAGCCAGTCCATCCGCCGATCCAGCGCGACGGCGCGGGGCGGGGCCGGCGTATCGGCGAGCGCGGCGCAGACCTCCTCCAGCACCGGGCGGGATAGATCGCCAACGGGGTCGCGCTGATGATCGAGCACGTCAAAGTCGTGAGAGCCAAGATCGACGTCGAGCCAGCCCGCCTGGTCGCGCACGAATTCGAGCACGGTCGGCGCAACGAGGCGGAGCGCCCGCTGCGGCAGGCGCGATACCGACCGGACGAGCGCGCGCCGCAGCAGCGCACGTTCGGCGGCAGAGGCTTCGGAGAGATCGGTGGCGGCACCGAGAGGATGGTAGGACGAACGACGACGACGCGGCATGCGCGGCTCCATTGCTGGCGAGAACATCGGGCGCCGATGAAGCGCCCCGACGGAACCGCGCGAAGGCCGCCGGTTGGGTGCGGTTTTATGCCGCAGGTGCGTCAGATATGGTCGTTTGTAGGCCTCAAAGTGTCTACCGTGGCCTTTAACGCTGCCGCAACAGCACGCTTGGTTGGCTCGACTGGTGTGAACTGCGGGTGCGGGAACCCGAAGGCGATTGCCTCTCCATCCGCATGTAAATACGAACCAGCATCGAACTCCCCTCCCTCGTCAACGAGTAGGACGCCGTTCTGCAGACTGCCGGTGTAGTGCGGCCACAAAGACCAAGCACGCCGAGAAAAGACAAAGATGCGGTCGGGCTTTAGTTGCTCGATTAAGTCATAGGCACGATCTGGAATGGCGTCGCGCTGCTCCTTGGTGCCCTCTGCATAGCGCTGGTCCGCCTCACCCACCAGCGTCGGCAGCGTGTTCGCAAAGGCAACGCTGTGCGTCGGGGTTGCCAAAATAGCTGCGGATGCGGGGACAAAACGGCGCATTCTCGTCACCTTGCGCCCAGGCGTTCACCACCTCCTTCGTGATCATTGGGTTGTCTTTCTCCAGCTCTCCCCAGTGCGAAAAGCCGACGATCAGAACCTTCTGCCCATCCAGTCCGCCCGCGTAATTCGACCCGACCCATGGTTCGTGCTGCATGTGTCATGCTCCTTCGTTGTTAAGCGTTTTAACCAGCGCCCGCGCCACCACGCGCATCGCTTCCACGTCCTGTCCGCAATAGGCCCTGAGCGCCGCGTCGAGCGCCGCCCTGCGGTCGGGCGTGCAGCCGTCCGCGGCCGCCTCGGCCCATGCCTCCTGCGCCTCGCCGCCGTGCTTCACCTCGAGCATGGCGTAGTCCATGTGTGGCGCGATCGTCGGCAGCACCGCCTTGATCGACCAGCTGCCGCGCTGGTCGCGGTGATACCAGTGGTTGCGGGTGACCGGGAGCAGGTCGACGAGCCGCGCGGACAGGCTCTCCAGCACGGGCGCGAGGTCGGGGAAGGCGGCGGCGAGCTTGTCGATCACGCCGCGTTCGAACGACGCATTGTAGGCGATGACCGCGCCCTCTCGCGGCAGGCGGCACAGCGCCTCGGCGCACGCGCGGCGCGGGTCGGTGCCGTCGAGGCTGAGGTATTCGTGGAGCGTGTCCCCTCCCCTCCCGTCCTCGACGATCGCGGTGAACTGGAACGGCACCTGCTCGTAGGGGCGCGTGCCGATCCAGCGCGGGATGACATGAGCAATCGTCTCGAAGTCGAGCCAGGTGCGTGGGAACGCCCAGTCCGCCATCGCCGCGCGCGCGCCGGCCGCGTCGTGGTCGGGCGCGCCCGAGACGGTCGCGGCGTGGACGCGGCGCGCGTTGCCCTTCAGCTGGCCCGCCTCGACCGCGAACACGTCCGCGATGCCGGCCGCGCGCCACTTCTTGCCCGCGCCGTTCGGCAGCACCTCGACCGGCCATTCGGGCCCGGGCGGCAGCGCGGCGCGGCAATAGGCGTCGAACTCGCACGCGAAGGGCGCATGGCACTGGTCGCCCGGCACCGCCGCCGGCTCCGCCGCCGCCAGCGTCGCACGCGCACCTGCGACCAGCTCCGGGACGGCAGCGAGCTCGTCGGCCAGATCGTGCGTCAGGTCGGCGTCGGCGAACAGGCCGTCGAGCTCGCCCTCGCGCTCCAGCACGAACGACGTGTCGACGTGGCGCACCGCGGCGTAGCTGACGGGCAGGCCGTTCGCGCGCGCGACCCACAATTGCGTCGCGAGATCGGCGCGGTGATAGTCCTTCGCGCGGGTGGAGGACTTCACCTCCGCCATGTGCCAGCCCCCTGCCCCGTCGGGCTCCAGCACGTCGCAGCGGACCAGCACGCCGTCATGCTCGAACGTCGCTTCGTAGATCGGCGCGTCGTGGCCGGCGGCGAGCAGCGCCGCGGTGGTGGCGAGCGCGGTGGCAAGGGTCGGCTCGGCCTCGACCATTACGCCTCGCCCATCATGCCGTGCGGAGCATTGCCGGCACGCCTCGTCGCCGATCGCGTGCCCCGCGGCGAAGCGCGCCTCCGCGCCGTCGTCATATTGCGCCACGTCAGGTCGGTGAACCTGGAGCCACAACCGCTTGGGGCATTGCGCGTAGGAGGTGAGCTTGGACTTGGACAGGCCGTGGCGGCGCATGACGATTCCCCTTGAATGCCGAGTGTTGCAGGGGTCGGTGCCCGGCACCAGCGACAGGAGCGGTCGTGCGCGTCAGCGGCGGCGTCGTATCGCCCAGCGGTGACCGCATGCGAGGCACTGGCGCTCGGGCTCGCCGATCAGCGGGAGGACGCACCCGCCGATCACCGCCTCGCCGCGCTCGGCGAGGTCGAACAGCTCGGGTGTCGGGTAGCCGAAGTCGATGTCCACGCCGCGGCGCTGGCGGCAGGCGGGGCAGATGTAGCGGCGGGTCATGCGCGGGAGTTGCAGCGGGGGCGCGACAGGAGCGGTCGTGCGCTGGACGCGCGCCGACGCGCGGGCGAAGGAGGGTGCGATGATCGATCCGGTCTTGCCGCTATCGCTGTTCGCGTTCGCCGCGGCGGGGCTGCTGCTGCCGTGGGCGGCGTGGCGCTGGCTGCGGGGGAGCTACCGGCGCTTCTCCGCGATGACGCCGGCCGAGCAGGAGGCGGCGCGCGGGCGGGCGCAGCGGCGGGCAGACCGAACGACGAGCGGGTGCCTGGCGGTCGCGGCGGCGCTGGTGATCGCCGCGCTGGCGTGGGTGACGGTGCGCGGGCTGTAGCGGTCAGCGACCGATGAGCGCAGCATCCGGGTCGAGCAGGGTCAGCGCCGCGCCCTCCCCCATTCCGCCCGCCGCGTGCCAGCGCCACAGAACGAGGTTCACCCCGCCATCGCGCTGCTGCACTGAGGGGACCAGCGCTCCGGCCGCACCAGCCGCAATCAACTCCTGCGCCAAGGCCCAGCTGGGCGGCACCGTCCCGTCCACCCGCGCGATCGCGGCCCAGTCACACGTCAGCGCCTCGGCGATCTGCGGATCGTCGCCGGTCAGATCGGCGACCGTGTTCGCCGCCACGTCATAGGGGACGAGCGTTCCTGGCCGCGGGAAGCCGCGCAGATACTCAGCGATCGCTGTCGGGTGATCGGTGGCGAGGTAGAGCGCGGGCCATCCCTTCATGTTCCAGCGTCCGCCCCACAATCGCGCGCCCTCGCCCGAGAACGGATCGCGATGGTAGAGCGGCGAGATCATACGCCACGCTCGACCGGTGAAGGGGCGTGTGGGATAGGTCATGGCGGCGTGGCTAAACCGCGACGCAGGCTTGCTTTACCGCCGTCACGAGTAAACGCCCGCAGCCATGCGCTCGAGATCCTCCATCACGGCGCCGGCATAGCCCTCCTCCACCAGCTCCTCGGCTGTCTTGCCCCAGCCGGGAATCGGCTGATGCCGGAACCAGATGATCGCGCGGCCCTCGTCCCCAGCCAGCTCCGCCGCGCGCGCGATGATCCGCGCGATCTCGCCGAGCTTCGCCTGCACCGCGGGGCTCTCCGGCTTGGCGGTCATGGTGTTGCGATTGACGTGCGCCAGCTTGGCGAGACGCGACATGGGAAGGCGCAGCCGCTCGGCCATGCGGCGCGGCGCGATCATGTCGTGGTCGCGGATATCGTCGAGAAAAGCGGCAAGCATGGGTGCACTCCTTGCCTGTTATATGCACCTGAAAGCGTGTTGGTTCAATTACCGCCGTTCAGCAGCGCCAGAGCCATGCTCGCAATGCGCCGACCCCATGCCACCTTGCTGCGCCAGTCCTCCGGAATGCCGCTGGCGCCGTAGAGCGCGCCGGCGAGCTGGCCGGTGATCGCGGCGGTGGTGTCGGCGTCGTCGCCGAGATTGGCGGCGAGCAGGATGGCGTCGCGGTAGTTCTCCGTCTTGGCCACGCACCACAGCGCCGCTTCCAGGCTGTGCGCGACATAGCCGGAGGACTTGATCTCGCCGCGAGCCTTGCCGCGCCAGCCGCCCGCCAAGATCGCGGCGATCGGGTCGGCGCCGACGCCCTCCCCTACCCGCACCGCCTCGGCGAACGGCGCACCCAGGATCGCGGCGCGCAGGATCAGCGCGTAGCCCTCGCACGCATCGAGGCAGGCGGCGGCGGCGTGGGTGGTGGCGCTCTGCTCGCGCGCCGCGGCGCGCGTCGCCGCCTCGCCCGCGCGCACGCCCCAGATCGCGACGGGCGACAGGCGCATCAGCGAGCCGTTGCCCGCGCTCATCGCGTCGGTGGAGCCCGCCATCGGATCACCGCTGCGCTCGAACCGAGCGAGCGCGGCGGAGATGGCGTTGCCTATGTCGAAGCAGGTGCCGGTGGCGCTGTAGCTGCCCTCGCGCCACCACGACACGAAGCGGCGCATCAGGTCCTCGGGGTCGAGCGTGCCACCCGCCGTCAGGCTGTCGGCGAGCGCAAGCGCCATGCTCGTATCGTCGGTCCACACGCCGACCGGCAGCCGAAATGGCCCGCCACCAATCATGTCGGTAAGCGGCTGGTAGCTGTCACGCGGCTGGAACTCGAGCGTGGTGCCGACCGCGTCACCCACGGTGAGCCCGAGCAACGCGCCGACCGCGCGATCCTCACGGCTGCCGGATGCGTTGCTCGTTACAGCGGAGCCCCCCGCTGTGTAGGTAATTGCCGCATCCTGCACCGGCGTGATGCTCCGCACATGCGCCTCCTGCTCGCGTGTCTCGATCGCGCCCGCCCCGCGCGCCTTGCGGACCAGCGCAATTGCCTCATCTGGCGATGCGCGGTCCAGCTCGACCAGCAGCCGCGCCGCAACAGTCCCGGCCCGACCGAGCCCGCCCTTGCAGTGGACGAACACGCGCTCGTGCTGGCGCAGCAGCTGGCGGATCAGCGCGCCGTCACGCCGCCATGCCTCCTCGAACGCGGGGCCGGGCGCGGTCACGTCGGGGATCGGCAGGTGGAACCAGCGCATCCCGCGCGCCGTCACCGCCTCCCCCATCCGCTCGACCTTGAGCGCGGCGAGTTCGTGCGCCTCGACCAGCGTCACCACCGCCGCCGCACCCCACGCCTTCACCGCGTCGAGATCAACGTCGAGATCGCGCGCCCACACGCCAGACATTGCCGAACACTGCTGCTTACCGGGACAGAAACTGACGCCGATGGCGCCTTCGCCGACCGGGATCGTGGCGATCTGGAGCGGGTGGGTGCGGCTGGTGCGGGCGGTCATGGGCGGGAGCTCCTTTGGCGACAAGCTAGGATGCGGCTGCGACAGCTTCGGTCATGCCTCTGCCGCCATCCGCGCCATGTCGCGCAGGACGTCGGCGATGCCGTTCTGCACCGCGACATCGTTGAGACGCGTCGCGGGGAAGCTGGGAAAGCCGATCGTGGACGTTGTCGAGAGCGGGCCGGCGAGCGCGGCGAAGCGGTCATACAGCTGCTGGCGCACCGCCTCGTCCTTGAACGCGTCATGCGCCTTTAGATACTTGAAGGTGATCGCGACGGTGCCCTTGCCGGCACGCTGAAACAGCAGCGGATAGGTGATGCGTGCCGGCCCGTCGAACACCGCAACGATGGAGCCCTGTCGATCGGTCACCTCGGCATGGCCGCCGGCGTTGGCGACGCACTCGGTGAAGCGATGCGCCGCCTGCACGACCGCATCGCCGAAGGGAGCGATGAACGTCGAGATCCACTCATCGCGCGTCATCGGCGGGGGCAGCTCACCTTTCGCCTGCGCCTTTGCGGCCTGCGCACGCTCGGTTTCGCCGATCACGCGCGGGGTGAACGCACGGACCCCCTGCCCCTCGAACCACGACAGCTCCACCGCGCGCACGTCGGCGCGCATCTGTTCGTTGAGGAACTCGACGATGCGGGCAAGCTCGCGCGGGATCACGTCGGCGACGAACACCAGCTTGACGCGGCCGGCGGAAAAGTTGGCGTCGACCTGCGCCCAGAAGACGTCCGGCTCGACACCTTCGGGCAGGAACTCGGCGAGCAGGGCTTCGGGCTCCTGCTCCGCCTCCTGCGCACTCGCGGCGAAGCTGGCTGCGATCGTGCCGGCCTTCCAATAAGCGGTGGCGTTGGCGGCATAGTCGAGCATCTGCCCCACCACTTCTCGCCGCAGCCGCGTGTCGACCGCGCGCTTCAGCTCGACCAGCACCGGCACGCCCGCGCGCGTCACAAACAGGTGATCGAGCGACCAGCGCCCTGCGCCTTCCTCGCTGTCGGCGATCGGCAACTCGCGTCGGATCAGCAGCAGCGCGCCATCGGTGTCCGCGATGATCTCGGGGTAATCGGCGATCAGGCGCTGCATCGTGTCCTCGTTCTCGGGCGCGGCGGGGCTCATCGCGGTCAGGCGGTTATCGGCGTCGACGGTGTAGATGACGGGTCGGGTCATTGTAGCTCCGGTGGTCAGGGCTGAAAGCGGCCGATCAGACGCCGCGCGTGGGCGGCGGTGGGGCCGGTGAAGGTGGCGAGCCACTCACTCCAGGTGCAGGCGGCGAAGCGGACGGCGGCGCCCGTCACCATGGCCGACAGGCGGGCGACCTCGTCGCGGTGCTGCGCGAGTGCGCCAGCAGGAACGCGGGCGGGTTCGGCGTAGAGGTAGAGCAGGACTGGCGCCTTGCCGATGCGCCGTGCCTCGGTGACAAGGCCGAAGGCGTGCTTGACGAGCTGCGCGGCATCGACGCGGCGGAACAGATAGGGGCTGGCGCGCAGGTCATCGCACAGCTGCGTCCACGATTGCATCCCCTCGCCCCAGACGTCGCGATCATAGGCATCGGAGAGCTGCGCGGGCTTGGCGTCGCGGAACGGCTCGAAGCGTTTCGATTCCACGCCGATCAGGTGCCGCGGCGTCTCGACCCCGGCGTCGAGCCACGGGTGGCGCCCGCCCGACCAGGGAAAGCGCATCTGGCGCTCAACATCGACGCGCGTTGCAGGCCAGTCGAGATCGGCGGGCGGAGGAAAGGGTGGCAGCTGGTCGGGGCGCTCCAGGAACGAGCCGAACGCGTTCGCGGCGAGCGCGGCGCTGCTGTCGGGGCTGGCGAATTTACCGGTTGCGATCTCGCTGCCGGGAGAGCGGGCGAAGGCGGCGCGAACGAGCGGTTCGGGAACGTCGGGGAGGAAGAGGTTGGCCATGGCATCGGTGTATTACACGGGGGCGTCAGATCCGGTCGTGCTGTTCATCTACCCTTCTCCCCTTCCCTTCTCACCAAGCGAAGCATCGTGTCCTGATTAGAGGGTTTCGATTCTAGGTTAGGAGGTTAGCGGTGCGCTGGATGGGTTCAAAGCGGCGGACGAGCACGATTCGGCTGCCTCGGCGCGTTCCCGAAGTGTCGGGAGTCCGTTCCCGATGGAACGAGGGGGCGTTCCCGAAGGATCGTGGGTGCGTTCCCGAAGGTGCGGCTGGCGTTCCCGGAGTGTCGATGGACGCGTTTGGCAGACGCGCGATTGAATCACTTCCAACGTCATGACCGTTGTCGACGTTCAAATCCGGTGTTGTCGCCGCGTGCCGCGGATCGCCGCGGACTAAGGAACAGCGCAACCCGACACATCGGGAACGCGAGGTCACAGCTGCGCAAACTTCTGACCGCGTCGTTGTAGTTCAAAGAGGCCGGGGCGCACGTCGCGTGCGATGCGGTCCATCGTTTCCCAGACCTCGAGAACTCGCGCGGCCTTCAACGCCAGTGGCAGCTCCATAACGGCGGCACGCGGGAAAAAGCCGACCAGTTTCAAGCGAAGAAACAAGGCGCGCGATGGTCGCTTTCGAGCAATATTCAGATCGCCGGAGAGGACGACCCAATCCCCCTTGTCACCGAGTGACTGCATCCATTCCTCGTCGGCAATGCACGCCAGTCCGTATTTGTCGCGATGGCAGGTAACCTGATGCGCTCCGCCGAATAGCGCGTGGAGCCCTCGGGCGAGATCCGGTGGTAGGTTGTTATCGACAAACAGCTTCAATGCAGACGGTGAGAACCGAGGCTCTCTTCATAGGCAAGCGCGTCCCGTACATCGCCTTGCGGCAGGTCATAAAGCTTGGCGACCCGCGCGATGGAGCCCTCTGCCCGGACGTCCTGAACGACGCGAGACGTCAGCATGCCATTTCGCGCAACGATCGGCTGCCCAAATGAACGCGCTGGGTCGATCACGATCGAGTGGCGGTGGGGGAACAACCACCAACGCATCACCGCATCGTCGCCGAACTCCAGTCCGACCAGGGAAGGAGCGACGATGTCGCGGAAAACATGCTGGTGGCTCTTCAGGTCGATCAGGCGCGGCTCGTCGGGCGCGCTGGTGATCTCCAGGAAGATGCGACGCCCGTCGGTCTTGAACGCCTTGGTCGAGAACGGGCGTTCCATACCGATCACTTCACGAGCGCGGGCGATGCACAGTCGAATGGTCGGCAATCCGATCCGCTTTGCACGCAGTGCGTTGACGATCCGCGCCTCCACAAGATCACGGAAGCCGAGCAGCTGTCCGTCGATCTCAGCATCATATTGCGGCGCCCACAGGGGCTGCTGATGCGCGGTGCCATGCGGCCCCTGATAGTCGTAGCCATACAGCCATCGCCGCAGATTCACCGCCGACATGGCCAGCAGCCGCGCGGCTTCGGCTGGCGTATAGGCACCGATGTTGAACTGCGCCGTCACTGGCGCGGCTGTGCCGCAGGAGCCGAGCGCATTCAAGTCGCGCTATCGCCCCAATTCGTGGCGGTGCTTCGCGTCCCAGCGCTTCACGAAGCCGATGAAGGCGTTCTGATAGCTGACCGGGGTGCGCGCGGCGTCGGCGGCCAGCCAGGTGCGGAACTCCTCATGGAGCGCCTGATAGTCCCAGCCGGGGCATTCCGCGCGGAGGGCGTCGACGGTCGCCTCGGTGAGGTCGCCGGCGGATGCGCGGGTGGCGAGGCCCTTTACCGAGCGGCGGATCATCGCGGCGGCGGCGGAGAGCTCGGTGACGCGCTCGGGGCTGAGCGGCTCGACCTGTTTCCCCGGGGAAACATCCGCGGCCGGAGTTTGCGGGGGCTGCTCGACCAGCGCGGCGGCTGGCGGCGGGGCAGGGGGGGTCGGGAGCACCTCGCGCTTCTCAACCCGCGCACCCTCCGCGCGGCGGCGCATGCGGACGCTCGGCTCGCGCTTGCCGGCGGGCTGCTCGAGCGTGAGGGTGTAGCCGGGCAGGGGATCCTTCTCGACGATCTTGGCGACCTCGAACTTGAAACGGCGATACTGGCCCTCGGCGCCCGATTTCTCGAACAGCGTCGGCATCGAGATCGCAAAGCCGGCCTCGCCCGCCCCGCCGGCGTGCTTGCGCGCGACCTTGTAGAGCCAGCGCTCGCGCCCGCCGGTCAGGTCGAAATAGGCGCGGTCAATGCTGAGCACGCCGCCCGTCATCATCACGCCTTCCCAGAACCAGTTGGAGAGTTCGATCGTCATCCCGCGCGAGCGCTCGGTCTTCTCATCAACCAGTTGCGTCCAGCCGTCGAGCCAGCTGAACGTCGCCTCGCGGCGGTTCTCCGCGCGGATGTTGGTCTTAATCGTGGTGGCGACGAGGCGGTCGAGCGACTGGCCGAGTAGCTCGTAGGCGCGCCCCGTGGTGGGGCGGCCGATCGCGCGGAGCAGGTCGTAGGGCATCAGGTGCAGCTTGCGCGGCACGTCGTTGACCCCGCGGCGCGCCATATCGGCGAGCACGGAGGCACAATAGATCAGGATGTCCGCGTCCCAGATCGTCGCCATGCCGTAATCGGGGTTGGCGGAAACGTGGACCCACAGCTTCCCGTCGGGCGCGCGATAGTCGATCGGCTTCACCCGCTTCGACTTGGCGAGTGAGAAAAAGGGGCGCTCCATCATCTCGCGCTGGTCGCGCAAGGGCAGGTCCGCGAGATACGGGAGGAAGAGGTCGAACTGCTCGGGCACCGCTTCGCGGTTGGCGCGGGTCATCGTGTTTCCCCGGGGAAACACGTGTTTCGCGGACAGTCCATGCCAGCGTGCGCCGAAGTTGACACGAAGGTCACACTGGCGCGGTTCACCGCCGGAGCCCCCGACCTTCCGCCTCCAGCGCGGCGAGCGCGTGGCGCAGCGCGTTCGCCAGATCGTCAGGTCCCGCGCCCGAGCCTGCGTGAAGGCGGATCGTCACGCCCTGACGGTTCACCGACTGGACACTGAGACCGGGGCGGCCGTGCGGGGTGGTCCAGACAAAGGGTTCGGGCGCGTCCGCCTTCGCGCGCGGTGCGTTTAGCAGGCGGCGCTGCACCTCGGCCGCCGGAAGCGCGCCATCGCCGGCCTCACGCCGCGCCTTCTGCGCCTTCGCCAACGCCTTCGCCTCGGCGAGGATCGCGGGGGCCGCGGCCTTGTCGTCGAGCGCCTGCGCGAGCGCGTAGCCGGGCTTCAGCGCGACGTCGGCGGGGGAGGCGAAGGCGGCGATCACCGCGTCGGGCAGCGCCGCGACGCGCAGCATCTTGGAGAGCCAGCCCTTCGACAGCTTCAGCCGCTCGGCCATGCGGGTCAGGTGGTTGCCGTAATGCGCCTTGAGCGCGGCGGCGTAGTTTCGTGCGCGCTCGAGGTCCGACACGTCGGCACGCGCGCGGTTCTCGAGATCGGCGAGACGGAACGCGGCCTCGTCATCGAGCGCCGCAACCTGCGCCACGAACTGCATCTCGGGATAGGAGTGCGCGCGCAGCCAGCTGATCGACCAGTGACGCCGCGTGCCCGCGATCACCTCGTAATCGTGCACGGGATCGCCCTCGACGCGGCGGACGATGGCGGGGACCTTCTGCCCGCCTTCGGCGACGATCGAGTCGATCAGCTCTCGGCAGCTTTCCTCGCTGAGGTGCGCGTAAGAGCGCGCGTTGCCGGGCCAGATGCGGACACGCGCGGGATCGAGCAGCAGCTGGGTGACCTGGCGCACCTCTCCGCTCGCCACGCGGGCGAGCGCGGACTCGCGGCCGAGCAGCGTGGTGCCGGAGAGGCGCTGGCGTGGCTCGGCGGTTGGGGCTGCGGTTGGGGCGGGGGAGGAGGGGGGTGCCTCCATGGCGGGTTCGCGCGCGGGCTCGTCATCCGAGAGGAGCGCGGCGAGATAATCGGATTGCTTACGCGCCATGCGGGGTCTCCATCGCGCGGAACATAGGTGGAACAATGGTGTGTAGGAAAGAGGGGGTAAGCGCGTGGGGCCCGTCACGTCCGCCTGCGCGAACGTGACGTCGGACGCTGCTGCGCGCGCCGGCCGGGCCGGGTCGCTTTCCTTGGGGTTGGCGGTTCGCCATCCAGTTAGGCTGCCGCGACACTGAGCACATCCTCTTCCCTCGCCGGGGCAACCCGGCCCCACCCCTGCCGCACCAACTGCTCGATCTGCCCCAGCGCCTCATCGAGGTTCGCGCGGCAGCGCTTGTGGGTGCGCGGGGTGCCGATCGGCTTCTCCAGCTCGTAAACCGTCATCATCCGCATCGCGGCGTGGCTGATCTCGGCCGAATCGAGGATCGGCACCGGCAGCAGGGCAGGGCCGAAACTCTGTTCCATAATCGCGCGCACCATCGCGTGGCTGGGATCGTTGGCGTCGAACTTCGAGCAGATCAGCCGCACGAAGCTGTAGTCGACCGCGATCCCCGCGCCCTCCAGCTGGCGCAGCACCTGGTCCATCATCGACAGGAACTGCACCGTGGAGCAGAAATCGGGCGTCGTCGCCGCCAGCGGCACCAGCAAAGCGTTCGCCGCCTGCATCACCGCCAGGCTGATCGTGCCGAGTGCGGGCGGGGGATCGAGGATGACGATGTCGTAGTCGCGCGCGAGGTCGATCAGCCCCTGCTTCAGCTTGCGGAAGCGTGCGGCGAGCACCGACTGGCCATCCGCCCCCGCCGCGGCGAGCTCATATTCCACGTCGAACAGCTCGAGGTTCGACGGGATCAGATCGACGTTGGGCCACGGCGTGCGCTTCACCGCATAGAGGAGGTCCGCCTGGGTCGGGTCGATCGAGAGATAGGGGTAGAGCGTCTCCTCGCGCGTGATGTTGAAGTGCGGGTTGAAGCCGAACAGCGTCGTCGTCGTCGCCTGGCTGTCGCAGTCGACGACGAGCACGCGATAGCCCTGCACCGCGAAGTAATGCGCGAGGTGGGTGGTGACGGTGGACTTGCCGACGCCGCCCTTGAAGTTCTGCACCGCGACGATCGCCGGCACGTCGAGCGGCGCGCGGGCGGGCGACGCGCCGAGCACATCGCGCATGTGGAGCAGCTCGTCCACGGTATAGCCGACGCGACGCCCGCTGTCGGTCGCGGGGGCAGGGGGGAGGCGGCCGTCCTCCTCGGCCATGCGGATGCGGTTGGTGGAGCAGCCGAGCAGCTGCGCGGCCTCCGCGATGCCGAAGCGCACGTTGAGCCCCTTGCGGCTTTCCGGCAGAAACGCCTTGCGCCGCAGCCGCTCGATCATGCGCTCGCCCGCGTCGGCGAGATCGCCGATCTGGCTGGTGATTGCATCCATTTATCGGCCCCGCATAGCGATTGAACGTGTTTGCAGGGCAACGTGCGCGATCAGCTTCAATCTTGCAAGTAGCGGTTGTGCGGTTCGCCTTATTGGTCCATATTCGGTCCGAATAAAGGTGGAGACTCGGTCATGGGCATGCTGGAGCGGATCAAGCCGGTGAGCTGGTTCAAGGCGAACGCGGCCGAGGTGCTGCGCAACGTCGCGGAGGACCGCACGCCCTACATCATCACCCAGAATGGCGAGGCGAAGGCGGTGGTGGTCGACATCGCTAGCTACGAGGCGACGCAGGAGACGCTGGCGCTGCTGAAGCTGGTGCAGCTGGGGCGCGAGGACGTGAAGGCAGGGCGGGTGCGGCCCTTGCGTGATGTGATCGAGGAGATGCGCCAGCGCACCCGTGACGGGCAATGACGCGCTACCGCGTCGAGATGACTGCGCCGGCGGAAGCGGATCTCGAGCAGATCCGGCGCTGGCTGATGATCCACGCCGATGCCGACGTGGCGGACCGCCTGCTGCTCGACGTGCTCGCCTGCCTCGATACGCTGGAGCAGTTTCCCGAACGCGGGAGTGTGCCGGCGGCACTCGACGACCTGGACGAGACGATCCGGCAGATGCCGGTGCAGGCGTGGCGGCTGCTCTACGACGTGTCGGGCGAGGTGGTGAGCATCCTCGCGGTGGTGCACGAGCGCCGCAATCTGACGGCGGCGCTCTCGGAGCGCTTGCGGCGCTGACGTCCGCGCTGGCGCGCCAGCGATAATCGTGCAGGATGAAGGTCTTGGCGGCACACGTCCGATTGTGTCGCATCTTACCCGCACAAGGCCGCCATGCGACGCTACCGTGACCAGATCCTCCATTCCGCGGGCGACCTGAACGCCTTCCTTGGCTGCGCGCACGCGGTGGTGCTCAATGCGCGGGCGCTGGACGATGCGGCGCTGCGCGCGCGGCGGGCGGTGGACGAGGGGAGCGTCAAGCTGACGCAGGACGCCGGCCACGCGCACGAGGCGGCGTATCGCGAGCGGCTCGATGGCGTGGTGACGATCGCTGAGACCGGCAGCCTGGAGGGCCGCGCCGCCGCGACCGCGGATGCAATGCGCGCGGGCGCGAGTGTGATCTACCAGGCGACGCTGCTCGATGCGCCCCAAAACCCCGTCTGGCACGGTTTTGCGGACTTCCTGCGGCGGGTGGAGACGCCGTCCGCGCTCGGCGGGTGGAGCTACGAGGCGGTCGATACCAAGCTCGCGCGCTCGGCCAAGCCCAGCCACGTCCTCCAGCTCGGGCTCTATTCCGACATGGTGGCGGAGGTGCAGGGCACGCGCCCCCACGCGATGCACGTGGTGCTGGGCGACGGGCGCGAGGAGACGTTCCGCGCGGTCGAGTTCCGCCACACGCTCGATGCCGCCAAGGCGCGTTACCTGTCGTTCGTCGCGGATGAGGCCGCCACGTCGGTGGCGGAGCCGTGCGCCGCCTGCACCCTGTGCGCGTGGCGCGACGTGTGCGCGGGCGCGTGGGAAGCGGCGGATCACCTCAGCCTCGTCGCCGGCCTCGGCGCGCCGCAGCGCGCGAAGCTGCGCGCGGCGGGGATCGACACCGTCGCCGCACTCGCCGCCACTGTGCCGGGGACGCGCGTCGCTAAGATGGCGCCGGCGACGTTCGAGCGGCTGCGCGACCAGGCGGCGATGCAGGTCGAGCGGCGTTTGACGGGGGAGCCGCGCGCCAAGACGCTGGAGGTGGTGGAGGGCAAGGGCTTCACCCGCCTGCCGCGGCCGCACCCGGCCGACCTGTTCTTCGACCTGGAGGGCGATCCGCTCGCCCCGGACGGGAGCCTCGAATATCTCTGGGGCGTCCACTATCGCGATGACGCCGGCAACGCGCAGTTCCACCACGCGCTGGCGCACGATCGTGCCGCCGAGCGTGCAGTGTTCGAGGAGATGGTGGACTGGTTCACCGCGCACCTTGCGGCGAACCCTGGCGCGAACATCTACCATTATGCCGCCTATGAGGTGACGGTGCTGCGCCGGCTGTCGACGCATTATGCGACACGCGAGGAGGCGGTCGACAACCTGCTCCGGGGCGAGAAGCTGGTCGACCTCTACGCCGTCACCCGCGCCGGCATCCGGACGAGCGAGCCCAAGCTCAGCCTCAAGGCGCTGGAGGTGTTCTTCGCCGCGAAGCGCGCGGAGGCAGTGGTGAGCGGCGACCAGTCGATCGTCGAATATCACCGCTGGCAGGAGACCGGCGAGCAGGCGATCCTGGACGACATCCTCGCCTACAACCGCGTCGATTGCGAGAATACCGAGGGGATGCGCGACTGGCTGCTGACGCTGCGGCCGGGCGACATCGACTGGTGGGTCAAGGAAGCGGAGCTTGCGCCGGAAAAAAGCGCGGAGCGCGACGCGGCCGAGGCGGCGCGCGAGGCGCTGCGCCAGGCGGTCCGCGCGAACGCGACACGGCTCTCCCCGCGCGGGCGCGAGCTGGTGGCGCATCTGATCGACTTTCACGCGCGCGCCGACAAGCCGGCGCAATGGGCGGTGTTCGACCGATGCGAGCGCGAGGAGGAGGAGCTAATCGACGACGTCGAGTGCATCGGCGCGATCCAGCCGTTCGGGACGCAGTGGCTGCGCGCCGACAAGCGCAGCTGGATCGCGCGCTACAGCTTTCCCGATCAGGAGACGAAGCTGCGCGAGGGCGTCACCGTGCTACATGCGCCGACGCGGATGCGGCTGGGCACGATTGTCGCGCTCGATCGCGCGCACGGCTCGGTCGAGGTGAAGCGCACGCTCAAGGGCGAGGAGGCGTTCCCCGAGGACGGCAGCATCATGCCCGGCTGGCCGCTTGATACGACACCGCTGGGGGCTGCGGTGGCGCGCGTCGCGGCCACCTTCGCGGCGGGGAAGGGCGACGCCTATCAGGCGGTTGCCGACCTGATCGAGCGCGCCGCCCCGCGCATGACTGGCTGGGCGGGCGGCGCGCTGGTGCGGGACGGCGAGACGCTGATCGCGGCCACGACCCGCGCCGCGCTTGCGCTCGACCGCTCCACCCTGTTCATCCAGGGGCCGCCCGGCACCGGCAAGACGCACACCAGCGCGCACGTGATCGTCGCGCTGCTGAAGGCGGGCAAGCGCGTCGGCGTCTCGTCGAACAGCCACAAGGCGATCAACAACCTGCTCGCTAAGGTGGAGGAAGTGGCGACCGACCAGGGCTTCGCTTTCGATGGCGCGAAGAAGGTGACCGCGAATGATCCCGAGACGTGCCTCAACGGCACGATCATCGAGGACGTGGCCGACAACAGTGTCATCGAGCTCGGGCTGCACCAGCTCGTCGGCGGCACCGCGTGGCTGTTCGCGCGCGAGGCGCTGGACCAGACGTTCGATTACCTGTTCGTGGACGAGGCGGGGCAGGTCTCGCTCGGGCACCTCGTCGCGATGGGCGCGGCGGCGCGCAACATCATCCTGGTCGGCGACCAGATGCAGCTCGGCCAGCCGATCCAGGGCGCACATCCGGGCGAGAGCGGGTTGTCGGTGCTCGATTATCTGCTGGAGGGAGCCGCGACGATCGCGGCGGACCGCGGCATCCTGCTGGACACCAGCTGGCGGATGCATCCCGCGATCGAAGGCTTCATCAGCGAGGCGGTTTATGACGGCCGGCTGCAGGCGCACCCCGATTGCGCGCGGCAGACGCTGCTGCTCGGGCCCGGCGCGCACCCGCTGCTGCGCCCGTATGGCCTCAGGATGATGGCGATGCACCACGATGGCCGCGCGCAGATGTGCCCGGAGGAGGCTGCGCTCACCGCCGAGCTGGTCGGCAGCCTGATCGGGCAGCGCTATATCGACCGGCAGGGGCAGGAGGGCGTGATCGGCCTCCCCAACATCCTCGTCGTCGCGCCCTACAATTTGCAGGTGAACGCGCTGAAGGCCGCGCTGCCCGACGGCGCGCGCGTCGGCACGGTGGACAAGTTCCAGGGGCAGGAAGCCGAGGTGGTGATCGTCAGCCTCGCGACCTCGACGCCGGACGACCTGCCGCGCCACGTCGATTTCTTCTATTCCAAGAACCGCCTCAATGTGGCGATCAGCCGCGCGCGGACGCTCGCGATCGTGCTGGCCAACCCGAAGCTGCTCGAACTGGACGCGAAATCGGTTGAGCACCTGCGGCTGGTGAATACGCTGGCGTGGTTGCGTGCCGAGGCGGGGGAGGGGATGTGAAGGAAGCGGAGTTCCGGGCGTGGTTGGAGGCGCGGCGGCGCCCCGGTGGTGAACCACTGACAGAGAAGGCGATCTACGGTCGATTGCGGCGCCTTGCTCGGCTCGAGCGGTCGCTGGTGGCGCTGGGCTTCGATAGCAACGATCTGGATGCGGTGATCGACGGCGGTCGCTACGCGAACCTGACCGCCGCCGTGAAAGCACTGTTCGCGCCTGACGCGCCGCGCCCTCCCGTATCGCTGGTGCCGCAGGCGCCCGATCCAGCGGGGCAGTTGCGCAACATCTACGCCGTGCTGCGGCAATACGGACAATACCGCGAAGCGGAGGGGAGCGCGGGGTCAGGTTGGCCAGAGCTCGAGCAGTTGCGCGCGGTTTTCCTTGATCGTGTGCCCGAATTCGAGCGGTTCGATCGAACCGACAACGAGTATGAGCGTGTCGAGCGGACCTACAAGGACGCGATGATCGCCCAGGTGCAGGCGATCGCCGCCTCGGATAATGGCGACGAAGCAGCTGGACGGCGTATCTTTCGCGCACTGATCCCCAACGAAGGTCCGCTGCTGCGCTGGCAGACGGACGACGATTTCGCGCGCAAGTTTCCCGCGCTCGCGCCGGCGTTCTACACTGCAATCGGCCGGCTCGCGCGTGATACAGGCTCGACGATCGACGCGATCATGGCGGCAGCGGATACGTTCGCGCAGCTGCGGACCCAGGGTGCGACGACGCTGACCATGGGCGAGATCGTGAGCGTCGCCTTCTCAGTCGCCGGCATGGCGCGGCCCTCTCAGGCGGTGCCATTCAAGATTTCCAAGGCGCAGGCGCTCGGCAAGCTGCTGACGGGCGATGCGATCTTCACCGGCTCGGTGCTGCAACGCGATCAGGTGGAACGCTGGCTAGACCTGCTGTGGCGGATCGAGGCGGTGATGCGCGACGAATGGCACTGGCACCCGCGCGACCTGATCGACGTGCAGGGTTTCGCCTGGGTGGCGCTGGACGAGAAGTGGAAGGTCGAGGAGGAGATGGATGAGCTGCTGGTGTTATACGACGCGGCTGGTGTGCACTATCGGCCATGGTTGCAGGGTGATCCGCCCAAGTTCGAGATAAAGCCTCGATCGGCTACCTCCAACAGAACCGAGGAGATGATCCATACAAGCGACGAGACAGAAGTCTGCCGCGCCTTGTTGATCGATGGGCTTGCCGTGCGGATCAGGCGCGACGGTGACAGTTGGCAGAACCTTATCACGTATCCCGGCCGAAAATTTGTCGGTTATGATTTGCGACCCGATATGGCTGCGGCTCTCGGTATTCCGGCGAAGAGCGGCTGGTCAAACAAGGAAGAGTGGTCGATGTCGCCCGCTGTCACGCCCGACCCCACCAACCTCATCCTCTACGGCCCACCCGGCACCGGCAAGACCTATGCCACCGCGGCGCACGCCGTGCGGTTGTGCGGCGAGGACGTGCCGGCTGATCGCACCGAGCTGATGGCCGCCTACAAGCGGTTGTCCGACGCAGAGCGGATCGAGTTCGTTACCTTCCACCAGTCGATGGCGTATGAGGAGTTTGTCGAAGGATTGAGGCCGTCGTCGGTCGATGAGGACGGACAGCCGCTCGCCGCAGGCTTCCGCCTCGCGCCGACGCCGGGCATCTTCCGCAAGATCGCACGGCGGGCGGAGCTGAGCACCGGTGCTGGCGTGGACCGGATCAGCCTGGACGGTCGCGGGGTCTTCAAAATGTCGCTGGGGGAAGCCGCGAACCCGGATGACGCCTATCTGTTCGAGGATGCGATTCGCGACGGCTATATCGTGCTCGGCTTCAACGACATCGATTGGTCAGACTCCAGGTTCGACAACCGCGATGAGATCATGGCGGCTTGCCAGCATGCTGATCCAGAAGCCGCGCTGAACGCAAACAGCGCAGTTGTGCAGATGCCGCACATCTTTCGTAACTGGATGAAGAAGGGCGACTGGGTCGTCGTATCCAAGGGAACAAGGCTGTTCCGGGCGATCGGTGTCATCACCGGGGATTACCGTTTCGCCCCGCGCGAAGGCGGTGACTATGGGCATCAGCGCGATGTCACTTGGTTGTGGAACGATCCGGATGGTGTTCCGGTCGAGGAAATCTACTCGCGCAATTTCAGCATGCGCACGACTTACGAACTGACCAACGCTGCTCTCAACATCCCCGCGCTCGAACGCTACGCCAATAGCCAGCAGGAGGCAGGCAGCGGTGCGCCCGAGCCCTTCGTCCTCGTCATCGACGAGATCAACCGCGCGAACATCTCGAGGGTGTTTGGCGAGCTCATCACGTTGCTGGAAGCGGACAAGCGGATCGGTGCGGCCAATGAGCTGCGTGTGGCGCTGCCCTACTCGAACATCAGAGACTTCGGCGTGCCCGCGAACCTCCACATCGTCGGCACGATGAACACCGCCGACCGATCGATCGCGCTCATCGACAAGGCCTTACGGCGGCGGTTCACCTTCAGGGAAATGATGCCCGATTACACCGTTGAGGGCATGGACGCGGAGGTCGCGGGCGCGGGGGTGACGCTGGCGCAGGTGCTGCGGGCGATCAACGACCGGATCGAGTATCTGCTCGATCGTGAGCATCAGATCGGTCACGGCTGGCTGCTCGGGCGCACCACGAGGGCGAAGCTCGACACCACGATGCGCGACAAGATTATCCCGCTGATCGCCGAATATTTTTTCGAAGATTGGGGGCGCACCGCCGACGTGCTGGGCGGGCGCGAGGACAATCCGTTCCTGCACGCGACCACGCTGAAGCCGCCGCCCGGGATGAAGGATGAGGAACCGCGCGTGCGCTGGTCGGTGCGCGACACGTTCGCGCCTGATGCCTACACACGCCTGATCGCGGGCTGACCCCCGCGTGGCGCACCACCAGCTGTTCGAATGGGAACGACGGCGCTTCGACGCGGCCGATGCCGTGCCGGTCGGCGAGGCGGAGCGGCTAGTGCGCGCCTCGGCCGCGGCAGCGAAGCGCGTCGGCGGCACGGCGTTCGATTTCGGGCGCGAGGCGCTGACGGCGCAGAACCTGGTCGGCATGATAGCAGCGGGGAATGCGTCGTGCGAGATCCTGCCCAAAGTCGATCGCGACGCACCCGGCGACGCGCCCGCGCTGCGCCACCAGCTCGTCCGCATGCTCGGCGTCGCGCACGACCTGCCGATCGCCGACGATGCGGCCACCACGCTCGACACGCAGCGGCACACGTTGCTCGAGGTGCTGATCGGCCGCTTCGCGCGGGAGGCGGGGGAGGCAGTGCGGCGCGGGGTGCCGCGGGCGTATGTGGCGCACGAGGATGATCTGCCCGCGCTGCGCGGCCGGCTCGATTTGGCGCGCCAGTTCACGACGCTTGCCGCCACGCCCAACCGGCTGGCGTGTCGTTACGACGAGTTTTCCGACGACATCGCACTCAATCAGGTGATGAAGGCCGCGATCGTGCGGCTGCGTAGGCTGGCGCGCGCGCACGCCAACCTACGCGCCTTGGCCGAGCTGGCGCTGGTCTATGCCGACGTCGCGGACGTGCCCGCGGCGCTGCTGCGTTGGGACCGGATCGTGCCCGACCGCACCAATGCGCGCTGGCAGGGTCTGCTGCGGCTCGCCAAGCTTATCCTGGGCGATCGCTTCCAGAACAGCGCGAGCGGCGCGGCGGACGGCTTTGCCCTACTGTTCGACATGAACGCGCTGTTCGAACGATATGTCGAGAAGCTTCTGGCACCGATCGCGGGCGCGGCGGGGCTGCGGCTGGTGGGGCAGGGGGGCGCACGATCGTGCCTGCACCCGGAGAGCGGCGAAAGCGCGCTGTTCGCAACCTATCCCGACCTGCAGCTGGTCGCCGGCGGCGCGACGCGACTGGTGATCGACACCAAGTGGAAGAAGCTCGCCGACGCGGCCATCGACCGCAAGATGGGGGTGAGCCAGGCCGATCTCTACCAGATGATGGCCTATTCCCAGCTCTACAGCTGCGATCGGCTGGTGCTGCTCTATCCGCACCATGCGGGGCTGACGGGGCCGCTGCCGGCGCATCACCGTGTTGCGGAGGCGGGCGGGCCGGTGCGGCTGACGATCGCGAGCGTTAATGTGACGAGCCGTGCGGCGGCGCGAGCGGATTTGTCAGCGGTGGCGGGGTTGATAAACGCCTAAAGCGACCGCACGTGCGGCGCGAGCGTCTCCACGGTAGCCGATAGTCCGCGCGCTTCCATGTTGCGGAGGAACACCTCCGCGGTGAGCGGCGGCCGGCGAAGCCGCTGGCGCATCCCGCTGATCGCAGGCACCGCGCGGCCCAGGTCGAGCGCGATCGTGTCGGCGATGAAGTCGTCCGCGCTTCGCGCTTCGAGACCCAGAGGATCAAGCACCGCCGCCGGAAAATGGCGAAGGTTTTCGGTGACGATCGTCTGTGCCTGCGTCTTCAATGCCGCGGCGAGCACGTGATGGTCGCCCTCGTCTGGCAGGCCGGATGCGTTCGAACGCAGGTGGTCAAAGCTGGTGACGAGGGCATCGGGAAAAGCGTCCTCCATTACGGCACGCGCCCGTGTGCCACGATCGGCCGCGTCGGTCATGCCGCGATCCTCGGCAAGCCGCACAATCGCGCGTTCTGTTTCGCCAAGGATTTCCGCCGACCAGCGGACACGGAAAAACTCCGCCTCTGCAAGCGTCAGCAGCAGGTCACGTCGCAGGCTGTCGACCAGCGAGCAGGCATCGATCAGCGCGGTGTAGCGATTGGCGAACATCTACAGGAAATCGGCATCATCCGCGATCAGCTGATCCAGTGCCTTCGCCCGCTTCGCGTCGCGCGCAGCCTTATAGGCGAAGACCTCACGCGCCTTGATGCGGCGGTGCCGGCCGGTCAGCGTGAAGCTCAGTTCGCCCTTCTCCAGCAGCCCGATCAGATAGGGACGCGAGACATTGAGCAGGTCGGCGGCCTGCTGCGTCGTCAATTCCTCATGAATGGGCACAAGCGTCACCGCGTGACCGCTGCCGATGTGACGCAGGAGTTCGAGCAACAGGTCCGACATCCCGGGCGTCAGCGTGATTTCGACCGGCTTCGCCACGCCCGGATCAATCACCTTGAGGGTCGCGTCGCCGACGGCGTGCTGCGCAACCAGGCTGCGCAGCTGATTGGCCACACGACGGTCATCGGGCGTGGGCATCCGGTCGCCGAACGGCTTGGCGCTCGCGGGCAGGGTCATGGGGGCGTCCTCCGGGTGCGGTTCAGTTTTAGCTGATATCCGAAATAAACGCAACGAGTGAACGGTTCCCTACCGTTCACCCTGTGCAGCCGCTCACACCGGAAATTCGCGGTTCACATCCCCACCGGCGGGTAATGCGGCATCGGCCAGTCGTGCCCGGGCGCGTCCATCATCAGGTCGATGAAGATCGGCAGCAGGCAGCCGAGCACCGCGGCGCCGTCGCGCACCTGGTTGCGATTGACGTCGCTGTTCCACGTCGCGCCGCCGTGGACCAGTTGGTTGCGCAGCACGTAGAGCCGGTCGAACAGGATCGACAGGATCGTCGCGGTATCCTGCTGGCGCAGCGCGTAGCCGATGCGGGTGCGGCTCTTCTCCAGCCGCTCGCGCCAGTCGTCATTGCCCGGCACGCCGTTGTGGTGCGCCCAGAACGGCGAGAAGATATAGGGATTGTCGAGCAGCATGCGGATCTCGTGGGGGAATCGCTGCCACACCATGTTGTAGATGCGCTTGGTCTCGTCGAACCCCAGCAGCGTCTCGAAGAACCCGCGAAAGGCATCGCGTTCGCCCGACACCTCGCGCGTGACATCGCCGGCATAGGCCGCGTTGAAGCCGATCCACAGCAGGATGAAGCGCACGTCGCCATCTGCCGGCTCGTCCTCCGCGCGGCCGAGCCATGACAGCGCGCGGTGGACGCGCAACGTGAGCGGCATCGGGAAGCCGTCGCGCAACGACCGCTGCTTGTCCTTGAGGTCGACGTAAAGGAGGTTGGTCATGCGGGCTCCGCTGGCGTGTCCGGCGCGAGGATCACCTGTTGCGACTGGCATCGCAAGCCTCCACATTGAATGGCCGCACTTTCCGCCCCGATCGCGCCGATTCGGACATAATATCGATACTTTACGCGCGTTCGACTGTCCGCCATGCTGCGACAACCGCGGTCGTAGGGGGTGCGATGGCGGTGTTGCTTCGGGGGAGGCGCTCGCGTGACGGATCGCATGGCGAAGATGAGCCGGATGCTCGCGCTCGTCTACCTGCTCGCCGACAGCAGCGAGGGGCTGACGCTAGACGAGATGGCGCGCGAACTCGGCGTCAATCGCCGGACGGCGGAGCGGATGCGCGACGTGATTGCGGTGAACTTCGATCTCGATGAGCGGCAGGACGATCGCCACAAGCGCTTCCGCATCACTGGCTCGCTGCGCAGCGTCTACACCCGTCCGAATGCGGCGGAGGTTGCCGCGCTGCAGGCGGAGGTGGACGCGCGCACGCTGGAGAAAGCGCCGCGCGCCGCGGTGCTGGCGAGCCTGCTCCACAAGGTGAAAGGCGCACTGGACGATCGCGAGAAGCGCCGGCTCGACCCCGATCTCGACGCGCTCGCCCGGCTGCAGCGCACCCGCGTGCCCGCCGGGCCGATGGTGGAGACCGACCCGGCCGCGCTGGCGCAAGTGCAGCAGGCGATCCTGACTGGGCAGTGCCTCGAGTTCGACTATCTCGGCGAGGGTGCGACCGAGCCCGCGTGGCGGCGGATCGCGGTCTACGGCCTGATCCACGGCCCGGTCACCTACATCGTCGGGAAAATGCCAACGCACGACAGGCCCGCCGTGCCGTTCCGGCTCGACCGGATGACGAACGTGCGCGCGAGCAACCTGCCCGGCTGCCCGCCCGACGACTGGGACGTGGACGCATGGGCGGCGCAGAGCTTCGGCATCTGGCGCGAGGACGACCACGACGTCGTGCTGCGCGTGGCGGCGGGGGCAGTCGCGCGCGCGAGGGCGTGGCGCTTCCACCCGGCGCAGGTGGTGGAGGCGGACGGCGACGAACTGGTGGTGCGCTTTCGCTCGGGCGGGCTGCGCGAGATCGCGGAGCACCTGTTCACCTGGGGCGGCGAGGTGGCGATCGAGGCGCCCGAGGCACTGCGGGTGGTGATGCGCGAGCGGTTAGCGGCGGGCGCGGGCGCGGTGCGACCGGGTTTGTCGTGAGCGTGCTGGCAAATCAATTCCGATGAGCGGAAAAGGCCATTATTCCGGCGGAGGAACCATCATCGGGCCTAGGGCGCGATGGTCGGATCATGCCGAATTTCCACAGGGTGAGCAGCCGCCAAAGGATAAATCGAAGCAGAAACCGAAGCAGGTTAGGCCAGGCGGAAAGGCCACACCTAACCATGGCAAGCGGCCGCTTACCGAAGAGGCGCAGCGACGTCTTCAGCTGCAGCGAATACTCGTTGCGCAGAAAGGTGCTCAGCTTGCCAAGCTCCAACGTGAACTCGAGAGCGAACGAGACCAGCTGCGCGATCTGTTAGTTCGGTATGGACTGCCAACGCACGAGCTGGATGACACACCGTGATTACCGAGACTGCGAACCCCCGCGCGCGAAACTGTTACTGGAGAGTATTCCAGCCGTGAACGTCTTCGACCTCGATGCCGAGCTGATCGGCCGCTACGAAAGTTTCGCGCGATCTTTCACCGACATTCGCAGCACCGATCTGAAAGACCAGATCGACGCGATTTACGACAGCGACGTGTTCTGGCCCGAGCCGCTGATCGGCCTCAATCCGCGTTATTGTTCGGGCGGTTCGGTCGCGTTGCTCGGGGGCGATCCGGCGCTCGCCGACGTGTTCTCGCTCGGCACGCCGCGGACGCCGATCACCCTGCATCGCCACCAGGAGCAGGCGTTTCACAAGGCCAAGCAGGCAAAAAACTACATCGTCACCACCGGGACCGGCTCGGGCAAGTCGCTGTGCTTCTTCGTGCCGATCATCGACCGGGTGCTCGCCGCGCGGCGAGCGGGCGAGGCACGGCGGACACGCGCGATCATCATCTATCCGATGAACGCGCTCGCGAACTCGCAGCTGGAGGAGCTGGAGAAGTTCATCGGCGAGAGCGGGCTCCCCGATCATCTCAGGCCGACGTTCGCCCGCTACACCGGTCAGGAGGGCGACAGCGAACGCCGCCGCGTCGCGGACAGTCCGCCGGACATCATCCTGACGAACTTCATGATGCTCGAGCTGCTGATGACCCGGCAGGACCCGCTCGACCGTCAGGTGATCGCCAACATGGGCGGGCTCGAGTTCCTCGTGCTCGACGAACTGCACACCTATCGTGGGCGGCAGGGCGCCGATGTCGCCATGCTGGTGCGGCGTGTGCGCGAGCGGATGGGGTCGGCGCAGATGCTGTGCATCGGCACCTCGGCGACCATGTCGTCCGGCGAGGTCGATGGTGGGCGCGAGACAGTGGCGCGGGTCGGCACCACCCTGTTCGGCAGCGACGTGTCGCCCGACGACGTGATCACCGAAACGCTCGCCCGCGCAACCGTAGGCGCCGCAGACGGCGCGCCGTTCCTTGCCGCGCTGAAGGCGGCGGTGAACGAACCCGCGGCGCACGGTAACTGGACGACCGACCCGCTCGCGGCGTGGATCGAGCTCAACATCGGGCTGGATGCCGGCGAGACGCTGAAGCGCGCGCGTCCGGTCACGATCAGCGAGGCAGCGGGGAAGCTCGCCGCGGCAACGGGGCTCGACGCCGGGGTGTGTGGCGATGCGCTGCGCCAGCGCCTGATCGCCATGAGCGATGCCGCGGGGGGCGACAGCGCGTTCATGGCGTTCAAGCTGCACCGCTTCCTCGCCGGCGCCGGCCACGCGCATGCGACGCTGGAGCCCGCGGGCGTGCGCCGGGTGCAGCTCGCCGCCGAGCAGTTCGACCGCGAGAAGCCGGATGCGCGGCTCTACCCGTTGTTCTTCTGCCGTCAGTGCGGGCAGGAGGTGCACAGCGTCTCGGTCGAGCGGACGGGGCAGGTGCTCGCGCGGTCGATCGACCAGACCGCCAAGGACGAGGCCGATCACGACGGCACGCGGCATGGCTTCCTGGTGCCCGATGCCGCGGGCGACCTCGCCTTCGCGGGCGATATCGACAGCTACCCCGACGATTGGATCGAGGAGGGCAAGAATGGTCGCCGCCTGAAATCCTCGCATCGCGGCAAGCACGAAGGCGAGCGGCTGGTGCTCGGCATCGGGGGGCAGCGGGCGGAGAACGGCGTGACCGCTTGGTTCTTCGCGGGCCGCTTCCGCTTCTGTCCGCATTGTGGCTACCAGCCGGCTGGGCAGGCGCGCGACATCAACAAATTGGCGAGCCTGTCGGCCGAGGGGCGCAGTTCGGCGACGACGCTGATCACCACCGCGGCGCTCGACTGGATGGAGCAGGCGAACAGCCCGGAGGATCGCTACCGGCGCAAGCTGCTGGGATTCACCGACAACCGTCAGGATGCCGCGCTGCAATCCGGCCACTTCAACGATTTCGTGTTCGTCACGCTGCTGCGCGCCGCCATGCTGCGTTCGGTGCGACAGGCGGGCGCGGAGGGGTTGTCGCACGAGCAGTTCGGCGATGCGCTGCGCCGCGCGCTGGGGTTCGATCCCGAGAACGTGACACGGCGCGAGGAGTGGATGGCGAACCCCGAGCCGAAGGGTTTTGCCGCGCTCGACGAGGCGAAGCGCACGATCAATCAGGTGCTCGCGCATCGGCTGTGGAACGACTTGCGGCGCGGCTGGCGCTTCACCAACCCCAACCTCGACCAGCTGGCGTTGATCGACGTGCGCTATCCCGGTGTGCCGATGCTCGCCGCCGACGAGACGGAGTGTCAGCGTGACCCGCATCTCGCCGCGGCCGCGCCGGAGAAGCGGGCCGAGCTGTTCCGCTGCCTATTCGACACAATGCGGCAGGGGCTGGCGATCCAGGTCGACGCGCTCGATCGCACCGCGCTGGAGCAGGTGGCGCAGCGTTCGCGCGAGCACGTCAAGGCGCCGTGGTCGATCGCGCGCGAGGAGGAACAACGCGATCTCGCGCGGCAAGGCCAGCTCGTGATCGGCAAACCCGACGGCAGGGTCGATCCCGGCACGATCAAGGCGTCGGCGCAGAGCGGCCTCGGTCGTTCGCTCAGCAAGCTGCTCGGCGGCGTGCCCGCGAAGGAGCGCGAGCCGCTGATCCAGGCGATGCTGGACGCGGCGGCGACGCACGATCTGGTGCGCAGCTTCGGCGCGGGCGGCTGGCGGCTGGCGCCGGTTGCGATCCGGCTGCACCCGGGCGACGGAAAGGCGCAGAAGGGCCAGGACAACCGCTTCTTTGCCGAGCTCTACGCCGGTGTCGCCGAGCGGCTGGGCGAGAGCGGACGGCTGCCGTTCGCGTTCGAGGGTCGCGAGCATACCGCGCAGGTCGAGGTGAAGACGCGGCAATGGCGCGAGGATCGCTTCCGCTATCAGGAGAACGATAAGAAGCGGATCCAGGAGCAGCGTAGCGACATGATATCGCGCGGCGAGCGCACCGACTTCCTGCCGCTGATGTTCTGTTCGCCAACCATGGAGCTGGGGGTCGACATCTCGCAGCTCAATCTCGTGTTCCTGCGTAATGCCCCGCCGACGCCGGCCAATTACGCGCAACGCGCTGGGCGCGCCGGGCGGAGCGGACAGGCGGCGCTGGTCGTCACCTATTGCGCCGCGCAGAGCCCGCACGATCAATATTACTTTCAGCGAAGGACGGATCTGGTCGCGGGCATCGTGAAAGCGCCGGCGATCGATCTGGTGAACGCGGATCTGCTCGCGAGCCATGTGCGGGCGGAATGGCTGGCGAGTGTCGCCGAGCCGATCGGCACCGCGATCCCCGACAACCTGCAGATGGATGTGGACGATCACCCGGTCGCCGAGCGCTTGCAGCCAGCGCTGGCGGCGGCAACCGCCGATGCCGCGGCGCGTGCGCGGGCGATTGCGGTCGTTCAGTCGGCGCTCCCCGCCGATCCGCCGGAGGAACTCGCCGACGCAACCGCATTCGTGGACGCGCGATGGTCCGGGGCCGCAAGCGCGTTCACCGGCGCGTTCGAACGCTGGCGGACGCTCTACCAGTCCGCCGTGACCGAGCGGCAGGCGGCAAACGCGATCGCGCAGCGCACGGGCTTGTCGGCGAAGGAACGCGCCGAGGCGCGCAGCCGCTATCTCGCGGCCGACCGGCAGGTGCAGTTGCTGGAGACCGGGACGAGTTCCTCGGGGTCGGACTTCTACACCTATCGCTATCTCGCCACGGAGGGCTTTCTGCCGGGCTACAACTTCCCGCGGCTGCCGCTCTACGCCTTCATTGATCAGGACAAAGCGTCCGCGGTGCTCCAGAGGCCGCGCTTTCTCGCCATCGCGGAGTTCGGGCCCAACGCGCTCGTCTATCACGAGGGCAAGGCATATCGCTGCCACCGCGCCAAGCTGCCGTCGGGGTCACTCGACGAGCAGCAGCGGCTGGCAACGCAGACCTTCACCTGCTGTCAGTCGTGCGGCGCGGCGCACGAGGAAGCGACGCAGGAATTGTGCGCGGTGTGCGGCGATCCGCTCAGCAGCGAGGGGCGCATCGCCGATCTTTTTCGCGTCGAGAACGTGGATGCGCAGCCCGGCGCGCGGATCACCGCCAACGACGAGGATCGGCAGCGGCGTGGTTTCGAGATCCGCACGGTTTTCCGCTGGCGCGAAAGAAGGGAAGGGGAACAGCGCCTGTCGCTCACCGCCGACGACATGCCGTTGCTGGAGGCACGCTACGGCCCGCAGACGCGGCTGTCGCGCGTCAACCTCGGGCTGCGCCGGCGCAAGCACACGAAGGTGTTCGGGTTCGACATCGACACGGTGACGGGTCGCTGGGTCAAGAACGAGGTGCAGGGCGACGACGAGGGCGCCGATCCGGTCAAGGGATCGCGCAGCCAGCGCATCGTGCCGATGGTGGAGGACACCAAGAACGCGCTGCTGGTGCGAATCTCCGACGACCTCGGCCTTTCCGATGAGCAGATGGCGACGCTGCAGCACGCGCTCGTCCGCGCGATTGAGGCGGAGCATGTGCTGGAAGCGGGCGAGCTGCTGGGCGAGCCGCTGCCCACCCGCGACGATCGCCGCGCGCTGCTGCTCTACGAAGCGTCGGAGGGCGGGGCTGGCGTGCTCAAGCGGCTCATGGAGGATGCGGGGCGCTGGCGACGGCTCGCCGAGGTGGCATTCGAGCTGATGCACCTGCATCGCGACGGCGGCGCACTGGTGGACGACCCGGCTGCCGAGCCGTGTGTGGCGGGCTGCTATCGCTGTCTGCTGTCCTACTACAACCAGCCCGATCATCTGCTGATCGACCGGCGCGACGACGGCGTTCGCGTGGTGCTCGATCGCATGACCCGCTGCGGTGCCGGTGCGGCGACGCAAAGCGGCGACGAGCCCTGGCTGGCGGCGCTTGCGGCGTGGAAGGTGTCCGCTCCAGTGGCCGAGACGATCGACGGCACGGGCTATCCGCTGTGCTGGCCCGACATGATGGTAATGGTGGTGACCGCGCCGCCACCGCCGTCGCTGGTGGCGCGCTGCCGCGACATGGGTCGTGACCTGATCGTGCTGCCCGCAGCGCCGCCGCCGACGATCCCGCAACCGCTCGCCGACGCGCTCGGAGTTCCCGCATGACACCTGCCCAGCTTCAGACCGGCGATCTGGTAACCGCGCGCGGGCGCGAGTGGATCGTGCTCGGCAAGCCGGGCGAGGGGCTGGTGCGCGTGCGTCCGCTGTCGGGATCGGAGGAGGACGCGATCACCTTCGCTCCGACGCTGGAGGCGGTCCCCATGACGACCGCCTCGTTCACGCTGCCGACCGCGGAGCAGCGCGACACGCAGGATGCCGCACGGCTGCTCGCCGACGGCCTGCGCCTGTCGCTGCGACGGGGTGCAGGGCCGTTCCGCAGTGCCGCGCATCTGGGGGTCGAGCCGCGCGCCTATCAGCTGGTGCCGCTGCTGATGGCGCTGAGGCAGGACGTGAAGCGGCTGCTGATCGCGGATGACGTGGGAATCGGCAAGACGATCGAGGCGGGAATGATCCTGCGCGAGATGATGGATCGCGGCGAGGTTGATCGATTCACCGTGCTGTGCCCGCCGCACCTGGTGGAGCAGTGGGTGGAGGAGCTGGCCACCAAGTTTGATATCGACGCGGTCGCGGTCACCTCCGCACGCGCGCGATCGCTGGAGCGCGGGCTGGCGCTGTCGGAAAGCATCTTTACCGCTTACCTCGCCACCGTCGTCAGCCTAGATTACATCAAGGCCGAGGGGCGCCGCGCCGAGTTCGCACGCGCCTGCCCGTCGTTCGTGATCGTCGACGAGGCGCATAGCTGCGTTGGCGGTGGTGAAGGCGGCACGCAGCAACGCTACGCGCTGCTGCGCGAGCTGGCGGACGATCCCGCGCGCCACCTGCTGCTGCTGACCGCGACCCCGCACAGCGGCGACCAGGATGCGTATCAGCGGCTGCTCGGGCTGCTCGATCCGTCGCTCGCCGCACCGGACAGCGGCGAGCCGTGGCGCCGGCGGCTAGCGCGCCACTTCGTCCAGCGGCGCCGGCCCGATATCCAGGACGGCTGGGGCGAGGCGCGGGCGTTCGCCAGAGCGCAGACCAAGGAGCTGCCGTTCGAGCTCACCGGCGCGCACCAGGCGTTTCAGGAAGACGTGCTCGACTATTGCGTCGGTGTTGCCACACGCGCCGACGGCGAGCGCGCGCGGCGGCTGGCGTTCTGGGGCACGCTGGCGCTGATGCGCTGCGTGGGATCTTCGCCCGCCGCGGCGGCGAGCGCGCTGCGCAACCGGCTGGGCGGCGTGGCGGAGGAGGCGGCGCTCGAACCGATCCTGATGGACGAGGATGAGGGCACGTTCAGCGATACCGATGTCGAGCCCGCCACCGCGCTCGATACCGAGGAGCGGGACGCGCTGGAGGCGCTGATCGCTGCGGCTGACGCCCTTGCCGCACAACCGGACGAGGACCCCAAGCTGCGCGCGCTGATCCGCGAGGTGAAGGCGCTGATCGCCAAGGACGCGCGGCCGGTGGTGTTCTGTCGCTTCATTTCCACCGCGGAGGCGGTCGGGGCGGCGCTGCAATCCGAGTTCAGGAAGCACGATGTCGAGGTCGTCACCGGCCGCTTGACGCCGGAAGAACGGCGCGCGCGCGTCGAGGCGATGGGGGACAGCCCGCAACGCATCCTGGTTGCCACCGATTGCCTGTCCGAAGGCATTAACCTGCAGATGCTGTTCGACGCGGTAATCCATTACGACCTCAACTGGAACCCCACCCGCCACCAGCAGCGCGAGGGGCGGGTCGACCGCTTCGGCCAGCAATCCGAGACGGTGTGGTCGGTGATGATGTTCGGTGAGAATTCGATGATCGACGGCGCGGTGATCGACGTCATCACCGAAAAGGCGAAGCGCATCCGCGAGGCGACAGGCGTCACCGTGCCGGTGCCCGAGGACAGCGCCAGCGTCACCACTGCGCTGATGCAGGCGATGCTGCTGCGGTCGAACAGCCCGCGCGCGCAGGGCGCGTTCGATTTCGGCGGGGCGGCGCCCGCCGCCGAAACGGCGTGGCGCGACGCCGAGGAGATGGTGAAGAAGAGCCGCGCGATCTTTGCGCAGAACGCGCTCAAGCCCGACGAGGTGCTACCCGAGTGGCGGCGCATGCGCGCGCTGAACGGCGGTGCGGAGGAGGTGGAGCGGTTCACGCGGCGCGCGCTGAGCCGCGTCACGCAGGGCGGCATCGCGCCGGAGGGACAGCACTGGCGGGTCAACTACGGTGTCCTGCCGCAGCGGCTGCGCGAGCGGCTGGAGGCGCGCGGGCTGACCGGCACGCGCGCGATCAGCTTCGCCGACCTGCCGCCGCCCGACGTGGCGCATGTCGGGCGCGTCCACCCGTTGGTCGCGATGCTGGCGGAGACGATGGCGGAGGGCGCGCTCGACCCCGGCGGTGTGGACGGCGATGCGCCGCTCGGCCGGGCGGGGGCGTGGCGGACGCGCGGCGTGCCCAAGCTGACGACGGTGCTGCTGCTGCGGCTGCGCTTCACCCTGGTGACGAGCGGGCGGCGCAAGTTGCTGGCGGAGGAGGCCACCGCGCTGGCATTCGATGTGGATGGCGAGGTCGCGAGCGGCGCCGACGCGCTCGCGCTGCTGGAGGCGGACGCATCGGGCAACCTCGACCCCGCGGTCATCGCGCGGCAGGTGGAGGGCGCGCGCGGGCGCGTCGAGGGATACCAGCCCGTGATCGCCGCCTACGCGGAAGACCGCGCGCGTGTGCTGCGCGAGGATCACGACCGGGTGAAGTCCGCCACCCGCGGCGAAGGCGCGACAACGGAGGTGGCGCCGGTGCTGCCGGCCGACGTGATCGGGCTCTACGTGCTCGTGCCGGAGGCGAACTGATGGCCCGTGCCTTTCGCAAGGCAGCCGAACTCGGGCTGGAAGCGGTCACCATCGAAGGCGGGCTGATCGCGCCCGAGCAGGTTGCCGCCATCGCCGCCGCGCCCCGCGATGCGAAGCTGGCGGCGAGCTACGACGTGCCCAAGGGGCTGACGCTCGCCGACGAGATCTCGCGATACTTCCGTATCGGGCAGGGCATCTGGCGCGATTATGCGCGGATCGACGCACCGACGACGACGCAGACCGCAGCGTTCGTGCGCGCGCTGCTCGCCAAGGCGTTCGGGTTCGACGACCTGACCGGTCCGGCCGATCATCACGAGGGCACGCGGCGGTATCGCATCGCGCCGCCATCATGGGAGGGCACGCGCTTCACCGGCTTCACCCGCGCGCTGCCCGAGTTCGGGGATGGAGCAGAGGGCCGCGCACGGCGTAGCCCGGTCGTGCTGTTGCAGGACTGGCTGAACGCCAATCCCGGCTTCTACTGGGGCCTGGCCTTTGCGGGCGATCGCGTGCGGCTGATGCGCGACAATGCCAGCCTGACGCGCGCGGCGTGGATCGAGGCGGACCTGGGCGCGATGTTCCGCGACGAGATGTTCGCGGACTTCACCGCGTGGTGGCTGCTGACGCACGCCAGCCGCTTCGGGCCCGCGGGCGCGCCGCCGTCGAACGCCGCGCTGGAGCAGGCGCGCGAGGCGGGGCTGAAACAGGGCACCGCCGCGCGCGAGCGGCTGCGCGAGGGGGTCGAGACCGCGCTGGCGGAGCTGGGCCAGGGGCTGGTCGACGCGAATCCCGCGATCCGCGACCAGCTCGCCACCGACCCCGCTGCCACGATGCGGCTGTTCGAGGAGCTGCTGCGCACCGTCTATCGCCTGATCTTCCTCGCGGTCGCGGAGGAGCGCGACCTGCTCCATCCCCGCAACACCGGTCAGGGGCCGCGTGCGCTCTACGAGGCGGGCTATTCCTTCGCCTTCTGGCGCGAGCGGTCGGCGCGCCGCGCCGCCTACGACGCGCACCACGACGCGTGGGAGGGGATGAAGGTGACGCTCGCCGCGCTGGAGCAGGGGCAGGCGCTGCTTGGCCTGCCCGCGCTCGGCGGGCTGTTCGCGCGCGGGGGCACGCCGGTGATGGCGGCGGCGCGCATCCCCAATCGGCGTTTCCTGCGCGCGATCTGGAGCCTTGGGTTCATCGAGGTGAACTCGGTCCGCTCCCGCATCAACTGGCGCGATATGCGGACGGAGGAGCTGGGCAGCGTTTACGAGAGCCTGCTCGAGATCCGACCGTTCCTCGCGCCCGACGGCACGTTCAGCCTGGACGCGGGCGCCAAGGGCAACGCGCGCAAGACCAGCGGCAGCTACTACACCCCCGACAGCCTGGTGGAGACGCTGCTCGACTCAGCGCTCGATCCGGTGCTGGAACATGCGGTGGCGAACGCGCCGCCAGTCGCGGAGGACTCGAACCCCGTTCGGGCTGAGCCTGTCGAAGCCCCGTCCTTGTCCCCGGGATCGGACGAAGAACGGCACTTCGACAAGCTTAGTGCGAACGGGATCGGGGATGCTAACAAGCGCGGTGCGAACGGAAAGGGGGAACACCCCGCCGCCGCCGCGATCCTGAACCTTCGCGTGATCGATCCCGCGTGCGGATCGGGGCACTTCCTGCTCGGCGCCGCGCGGCGGATGGCGGGGCGGGTCGCGGCGCTACGCAATCCCGACGCGCCCGACGAGCAGGCGGGCTTACGCGACGTCGTCGGCCGCTGCATCCACGGGGTCGATCGCAACCCGATGGCGGTGGAGCTCGCCAAGGTCGCGCTGTGGATCGAGAGCGTTTCCCCCGGGCAACCGCTGGGCTTCCTCGACGCCAACATCCGCTGCGGCGACGCGCTGCTGGGCGTGTTCAGCCTCGACGCGCTGGAGGAGGGCGTGCCCGACGCCGCCTACAAGCCGCTGACCGGCGACAGCAAGGCGGCGGCCAAATACTATTCTCAGCAGAACAGGAGCGCGAAGAAGGGCCAGGGCCAGTTCAACTGGGCCGAGGGCACGGGCGCGATGCCGCCGCGGCGGCTGGCGGCGACGCTGACGAGCGTGCGCCGGATGCCCGAGGACACCGTCGGGCAGGTGGAGAAGAAACGCGCGGCGTTCGAGGACTGGCAGCGCGGTCTGGGCGCCTACACCACCCGCGTCGCGTGCGACCTGTATGTCGCGGCGTTCCTGCTGCCCAAGACCGAGGTGCCGCTGAACGGCGGGCGCAACATGGTGCCGACGACCGCGAATGTGCGCGCGAAGCTGGGCGGCGGGCAGGTCTATGGCCCACTGGAAGGTGCCGCGGTCGACGCGGCGGCGGCGGCGCGCGCGCTCCACTGGCCGCTGGCGTTTCCCGATGTCATGGTCGAGCGCGGCGGGTTCGACGTGGTGCTGGGCAACCCGCCTTGGGAGGTCGTGCAGCTCGGCGAGGAGGAGTATTTCGAGGCACGCGCGCCCGACATCGCGGCGCTGAAGGGCGCCACCCGCAAGCGCGCGATCGCCGCACTGGAGGCCGAGCGGCCCGAGCTGTTCGCCGAGTTCGCGCGCGACAAGCGCCAGTTCGAGGCGATGAACGACTTCGCGCGCGCCAGCGGCCGCTTCGACCTGACCGCGCGCGGCAAGGTGAACACCTACGGCCTGTTCGCCGAGCATTTCCTCAACCTGACGCGCGAGGGCGGACGCGCGGGGGTGATCGTGCCGACCGGCATCGCCACCGACGCGACCACCGCGCCGTTCTTCGGGGCTCTGGTGAGCGAGCGGCGGCTGGCGCGGCTGTTCGATTTCGAGAACAGCCAGCCGCTGTTCCCCGGCGTCCACCGCAGCTTCAAGTTCAGCCTGCTGACGATCGGCAGCAACGTGCGCGAGGCCGAGTTCGCCTTCTTCCTCACCGATCCCGCGCAGCTGGAGGACAGGCGTCGCCGCTTCACCCTGTCGCCGGGCGAGATCGCGCGGATCAACCCCAATACGAAGACCGCCCCCGTCTTCCGCGCGCAGGAGGACGCCCGCCTGACCGCCGCGATCTACGACCGCGTGCCGGTGCTGATCGACGAGGCGAAAGGGGACGCGGGCAATCCGTGGGGCGTCGAGTTCCGGCAGGGTCTGTTCAACATGACGAGCGACAGCGCGCTGTTCCGCACCGCCACGCAGCTCGCCGCCGATGGCTGGGTGCGGGAGGGCAGCGATTGGGTGCGCGCCGACGCGGCACAGCCGCGCGCGCCGGGGCTGGCGCTGACCGGCGGCCGCGACGCGCACCACCTCGATCTCTCGACCGGCAGCAACGCGCCGGCCGAGGCGCGCTACGTCCCGCTCTACGAAGCCAAGATGAGCAGCTTCTATGATCACCGCGCAGCATCATACGCGTCGAGGGGAGATGATCGCGGCTACCGCGTGCTTCCGGAAACCTCCAACGAGGATCATTCCGACCCGACGTTCGAACCTGAGCCTTTCTATTGGGTCAGCTACGGAGAAGTCGCCGATCGACTGCAAGCAAAGCAGTGGGAAAGAAGATGGTTGTTCGGATGGAAGGACATTACTGCCACTACGAACGAACGCACACTCTTGCCGGTCGCCCACCCGATTGGAGGCGTTGGTCATAAAACCCTGTTGATCTTCTCTGATGAGGCGCCATCGCGGTTAGCTGCGCTGCTTGCTCAAATGAGCAGTTTGCCCATGGACTGGGTAACGAGACAGAAGTTGAACGGAGTCTCGCTTTCCTACTTTGTTTTCAAGCAGCTCCCCATCCTCCCCCCCACCGCCTACACCGAAGCCGACCTTGCCTTCATCGTCCCGCGGGTGCTGGAGCTGAGCTATACCAGCCACGCGATGGCCCCCTTCGCGCGCGACCTGGGGTATGACGGCGCGCCCTTCGCCTGGGATGAGGCGCGCCGCGCGCTGCTGCGTGCCGAGCTCGATGCCTGGTATGCGCTCGCCTACGGCCTCTCCCGCGACGAGTTGCGCTACGTGCTCGATCCCAAGGACGTGATGGGCGCCGACTACCCGTCCGAAACCTTCCGCGTCCTCCAGAAGAACGAGATCGCCCGCTACGGCGAATACCGCACCCGCCGCCTCGTCCTCGCCGCTTACGACGCGCAGGTGGCGGCCGGCGCCCGCCCGCGGGTGGAGGGCTATCGGTGAGCGCCGCGGCAGACTGGCGCGCGGCGACGCGGATCGCCGCGCCGCGCTACGATGCGGCGGCGCTCACAGCCTGGTTCGCGCGGGTCGACCCGACCCCGCTGATCCGCCGCGGCCTGCCGATGATCCCCGCGCCGGCGTGGGATCGCGGTGCGTTGTCGACGCTGTTCGGGCTCGATAACGCCAATCATTGCTTCCACGTCGCGCCGCACACGTGGGCGAAGTTTCACGAGCCGCAGATCACCGGCGGCTTCGTGCATTTCCTCAACGCGGGCGATCATAAACAGCGGCTCGCTCGCGCCATCGCCTTCGTGAAGGCGGCGGCCACCTGCGCCGGCAAGTGCCCGGTCGACATCGATAAGTTCAGCGCGACATCTGCACGCTGCGTGTCCGAGGAGAACCGCACCGACATCCTTGTCGAGCTTCACCGCGGTGAGCAGCGGATCGGCGCCTCCGTAGAGGCGAAGTTCGGTCATGCGCTCACGACGGGACAGTTGCGCAAAGCGCTGCTGCACGCGCGCAAGTCTGGGTGGGCAATGGATCGTTCGGTGCTGCTGGTCGTCGCGCCGCGGCCGCCAGGCACCGGTGGCCTGCTAGGCAAGAACAAGTCGTGGCGGGGCACATCCTGGCTGGCGTTGATGGACGAGCTTGAGCGATCAATGCGCGACATGGGTTGCGATGATGACGAATTCCGCCGCTTCCGCCGCACCGTTTGGCACCGCGCCTATTAGGAGATGGCATGATCGACGTTCCCCCCAGCGTGCTTCATTATGCACTCGACCCCGACGTCACACTCGCAGTCGAGCTGTTGCTCGACGGTGACGATACGGCGACGATCGCCAAGCTCCGCTGGCCCGATCTGCCCTCCTACTACCGAGCGTGGCTGGCTGCGCAGCAGACGTGCGCAGAGCACGCGCTGTTTCTGGAGCAGCTGTGGAACGCCGTGTGGAGAGAGGTGCCAAAACCTTGGCAGGAACGATTGCCAGGCGATCCCATCCGCGAAGACATGGCGATCGATCCGGCCTCGGTGTTCGAATACGGCTGCTTTTCCAGGTCGTTCGAACGGCCAGGCTACCTGCTTGAACTAGGTGTCACTCTGGAGCGCGGCGGGCGCGTGCAGCTTGGCGTCGGCTTGTGGGACGAGGATGACAACGACCTGCTCGACGCAGCGCAGCTGCCCGAGTGGGAACAGGAGGAGTCAGAATCGGACTACTTCTACACTCAGCAGATGATCATGCCGCTGGCGGAACGGGTCGACCCGGGCGCATTTGCAAAATGGGCCAATGGTGCGTGGAACGCCGTCACTGCCGCGATGACGGCTGACGGTTGATCCATTGAACGACACGACCACCCGCCTGCGCACCCTGCCGCCCGCCTTCGCGTCGGAGCTGGCGGAGGCGTCGTTCAATCATGGATATCGGCGCCACACCGGGCAGGCGGACGGGTGGCTCTACTTCGCGTCCGATATCAACGTGCCGGGCGAGATCGGGCTGGCGGTGGCGGACGGCGGCGCGGCGTGGTTCCTTGCCGTCAGCCATCCCGGCGTCGCAGCCGAACTGGGCGCGTCCGCTGCCACGCCCGTGCCCAACGGCATGCGCGCGGCGTTCGGGTTCGCCGAGCAGCGCGCGCTGCGCGACGCGCTGCACCGCGCCTATGTGCTCGCCACCACGCTGCCGACGCTGCCGCTGCACGAATTTGAGGCGGCGGTGGCCGGGCTGGGCGATACCGAGGCCGACCGGATCACGCGCGTGCGGATCGGGCAGGATCATTTCCGCCGTGCGCTCATGACCTATTGGGAGGGGCGCTGCCCGCTGACCGGGATCACCGAGCCCGCGTTGCTGCGCGCGAGCCACATCGTGCCCTGGGCCGCGTGTGCGAGCGATGCGGAGCGCCTTGATGTCCACAACGGGCTGTTGCTGGCGGCGCACTGGGACGCGGCGTTCGATGCGGGGCTGGTGACGTTCGACAATGACGGTGCGGCGCTGTTCTCGCCCACGCTCGGCGACGCGTCGCGCGCGGCATTGGGCGTGCCGCCGCTGCTGACGCTGGTGGATGGACACCGCGCGAAGCTGGCTTGGCATCGTGCACGGTATGGGTTCGAGGTGACGCCGCGGTAATCAGTCGCGCGCAAAGGGGGTCGACATGGGAGCGGGACAGAACGTGAACCTGCTGAATGCCATCGTTGTTTGGCTGTTCGGCAATCCGAATACGGCGCTGCTGATTTCGGCAGCGCTTCTCGCGTGGTGCGCAGGGATTATCCTCCGCAACCTGCGGCGATACCACGTCCCGGTCACGCGCGAGCTGACTGCGCGGCTGGCGGCCCTCGAACCGGTGCGTGAGGCTGACAGCGTCGACGCAGCGCAGGACGCGTTTGCCGCGCACTTCCACGATATCAACGAGGCGATGGCGTCGGGCGGTGAGCGCGCGGAAGAGATGCAAATGGCGTGGAACCAGTTCCGCGAAACCATCCTCGACGAGAGCGAAACGCCGCTGCGCGCGACCACGCGGGCGGAAAACTACTTCCTCCACCTCGGCGATGACACCCGCATCTTGGCATGGTGGGCGAACATCTTCGTCGCGGTCGGCCTTACGTTCACCTTTCTCGGCATCGTCGCCGCGCTGACCGCGACGGTGATAGCATTACAGAGCGGGCAGGGCACGGGCGCGATGACTGGCGCGCTCATCAAGCTGCTGGAGATCACGTCGGTCAAGTTCTGGACTTCGATCGCAGGGGTCGTCGCCTCGATCATCTTGCGCGTCGTCGATCGCCGCTGGCATGCCGCGACGCAAGCGAAGCTGGAGAAGATTGCGGAGCTCCTCGATCTCGGCACCCTCTTCTCGCCGCCGCAGCGTATCGCCGCGCTTCAGCTGACCGAGGCGCGAGAGCAGACGACGGCTTTGAAGACCTTCAGCCACGATCTGGCGCTCGCCATCGGTGATAATCTGGAAAAGCAGATGGCGCCGATGATCGGCGCACTGAGCGGCATTCAGGGAAGCATCGACGACTTCAAGAGCGGTAGCTTCAACGAGATCGGCCGCGAGTTCGGCAAGGCGCTGAGCGAGCAGGCCGGGGGCGAGATGCAGGCGCTCGCGGGCGCGTTGACGGGTATGACCGAGAACCTGCGCCACGTGAACGACCGGCTGGAGGGGAGCAGTCAGGCGGCAAGTGACCAGATCGCCGGAGCCGCACGCGACTTCCTTGCCGCATCCGAGGGCATCAGCCGCGCCTTTGCCACGCTGAACGAGCGGATCGAAGGCATGGGCACCCGGCTGGTCGAGCAGTCGGAGGCGGCCGCAAACCGCGCAGCGACGCACGTGGCAGACGAACGCGCCGCCTATCAGGCGATCGCGGACGAGCAGCGTGACGCGATGCGCGCCATGGGTGAAGAGGTGCGGCATGCGTCGTCGGTCGCAACGACCGAGTTAGTGGACGCGGTGCGAGCGGCGGTGCGCGAGGCAACCGCGGAGAGCGGTGCCGGCGTTCGCGAGGCGATGGCCGGGTTTGGTGAAGCCAACGCCGGCATTCGCGCGTCGTTCGATCAGCTGCGTGGGCAGGTGGCCGAGATGGGTGCGGGGCTCAGCCAGGGCGCTGCTGCAGCGGCGGAGCGCAACGCCGAAGTTCTCGCGCGCGCGGCAGCGGCGCTGGAGGACGGCACGACGCGGGCCGCCGCGGGCATGGGGCAGGCGATCGATGCCGCGGTCGCCGGCGCGGCGGATGCCAGCGCCCGCGCCATGGCGGAGGCATTCGCCGCCTTCGGTCAGCGGTTCGAGGCGGCGAGCAGCGGCCTGACGACGACGCTGCATGCGACGGCGGCAAGGATGGAGGAGCTTGCCGGCAGCTTCGAGCGCTCCGCCCGCGCATCCGACGACCACGCATCGCGGCTGACGCAGGTTGGGCAGGATACGCAGGGTGTCGCGGCGACTCTGACCAGAGCCGCCAACGACCTGCAGGTCGCGGCGACGCCGATCCGCACCGCCAGCGAAACGATCAACACCGCGATCGGACGAACAGGTGAGGCGCTCGCCACGCAGGCCGAGGCTGCCGAAGCGCACCGTGCGGCGATCACCACCATCAGCGATCGCCTGGGTGAAACGACCGATAGCGCGACGCGCGCTTGGAGCGACTATCGCGAGCGATTCGAGGGCGTGGATCGCGCGCTTGCGGCGACGCTGGAGCAGATCAAGGCAGCTTCGACCGAGCACGCAACGCATCTGAACGAGCATGTCGGCGGGATCGATCTGGCGCTCGGACGGGCGGTGGAGCAGCTTTCCAGTGCGCTCGATCCGCTGCGTGATCTGTCCGACCGCATCGACGATCTGCTCGGCCGCATGCCGAAGGCGGCGTGAGATGACCGACGCACGCGGTATACGCCGATCCCGTCAGGAAGAGGAAGAGGAGAGCTACTTCGTCTCCATGGCCGACATGATGGTCGGGTTGCTCTTCATCTTCATTATCCTGCTGCTCTATTTCGCGCTTCAGTTCCGGCAGACGACCGACACACTCACCGGTGCGGGACAGACGAGAGCCGAACTGCTGCGCACCCTTGAACGCGACCTGAAGGCGCGCGGGTTGAAGGTGACTGTGGATACCCGCACCGGCGTCCTGCGGCTGCCAGATGACATCCTGTTCGACACGGGTGCCTATGAGCTCTCCGCACAAGGACGGCAGGCGGTCGGCATTGTCGCCGGCGAACTCGCGTCGATTCTACCGTGCTATGCTGACGTCCAGCCCGGGGGCCCTAAATGCCGTGGCAAGCAGGCCGCGCATCGGGTCGACTCAATCTTTATAGAGGGTCACACGGACCGCGTCCCGTTGAGCGGTGCAGGGGCAGTGCGCAGCAATCTCGACCTTTCCGCCTTGCGCGCTACCCGCACGTTTCAAGAGATGATGACGGCGCACACCGATCTGCAACAGCTCGTCAGTATCAACGGCGCAGAGCGGACGCCGATCTTTGGCGTTTCGGGATACGGCGATACGCGCCCGGTTTTAGATGCCTCGGGCGACGATGAAGCGGTGAACCGGCGCAATCGCCGGATCGACCTGCGCTTTTTAATGGTCACGCCCCAGGGCGCCGACGATGCGGCGCTCAGCCGCAGCCTGGTGCGACCGTCGTGAGCGCGCTGCGTCAGGCATGCGATATTGATCGCGTCAGGCACGCGCGGATGCCGGAGCGCACCGCCGTGTCACGCGCCGCCGACCAGCTCGCGTCAGTGCCGACAGGCGCGCGACGAGAGGCAGAGCCGTGGGAGGCGATGCTCGCGCGGCTCGACCTGTCAGCACCCGAGGACATACGTCCGCGCGACATGCGTCGGCTGCTCGGCGATATGTGGGTGGAGGCCGGATGCGATCACCACGAGCAGCAACTGCTCAGCGAAGCGGTGCGACGCGACCGGATGAGCATGGATCGGGCGATCCTGCACAGTTATCTGCTGCGCTTTCCTCTGGCGCATTACGGCTTCGATGCCCTGCTCTGGGCGGCGCAGCTCGTCGCGAGGCGTCGCGAGTGGCCGTGGCGCACGCGCGGCGATGACTTTGCCTTGTGGGATAAGGACGCTGGACCCAATCGGCTCGCTACCGCGCTACTTGATACCGCCCGCCCGTCGGAGGTGCTGCGCGCGGCAGGGCTCGACGGCGATCTCGCAACAGGCGCGTTCGTGCGACACGCGATCCGCGCGGCCTGTGCGGTCGCGGCAACACGGCGCGGCGCCGATGCCGTAACCAGCGGCGAGCGGCTGATGGCGCTCGCGTCCGAGGTCAAGGGCGCCGAAGCGATCGACGCCTTGCTGGCGCTGGCGCTGCTAGCGCCCTGGATAGGGACGGCCCCACCGGCCGATCATCAGCAGCGTATCACCACGCTTCTGACGTCGCGCATCGGCGATCCGCGTCTCGCACCGGCCCGGTGGACTGCGTTGGCGGTCGAACTGCGCAGCGAAGGCCTAGATATCTCTGTCGAAGCGGCCTTCGCTGTCCTCCGCCGTTGGCTGGTGCAGGCAACAGTGCGTGAGTTCTTCGCCATTGTAGCAAAGACGACTGACCGACGCGACCAGTGGCGTGACCGCACCGAGTTCTGGCTCGGCTATCTCAAAGCCGGTCACATCACCGATGCCTGGTTTGCGTTCGGCAGCCAGGCGGAGCGCGAGGCTCGACGCTTCATGAAGGATCAGACGATGGCGTTTGGGCGCCTAGAGGGAAGCGGCGCGACCTCTACCCAATCATCACTCCTCCTGACGATCGGCGACCTTCGCATCGCCGAGTGGTCGGATAACGGGATGTGTCGGTTCTGGAATGCCGCGAAACCGAAGGCCCCGCCGATGTATCAACGAGTTTATTACACGGCGGTCCTCAAGACGATGGATGCCGAGCGCGGCTATGATCCGCTGCGACACGCGGGTAGCACTTGGCCGAGCCATTTCGCGCGGCGCATCTATGATCGCACCGGGATCGCGCATCCGTTGCACGGGCACGGCTGGTGAGTGCGCCCACCACGCAGTTCGAGTCGCAACCCGAGGGCGATCGGGAACGCATTACGCTCCTTCGCGTCACGCCGTCGCGGCTGCCGTTCGGCAAGGCGGTGCGGCAGGCCATCGCTCACGGTGACTGGATTCTCGCTGCCCCATCTTCGGCCGGCGCAGCGATCGCGCGGCTGATCCAGGCGATGGGGGATGGCGAGGTCGCGACCGACGGACGCCCGCTGGTCGAGCCCGACGCCGGCGACCTGCTGCTGCATCCTGCGCTGGTCGCCTCGCTTACCGAAACGGAGGCATTGGCACTCGGTTTGCCGCCGGCTGCGCGCCTGTCGCTCAACATCCAGTCGGTCGGCGTCCCGAACCAGTCTGGCTTTCACGTCGAGACCCGCTGGACGCGACCGAACGGATTGCCCGCGTCGGTGCGTGTAAAGGGCGCGCGTATTCAGGCAGAGGGCAAGGATTGGCGGATCGCGGAGCCGATCTGGTCGGCGCTCCACGCCGCCGATCGGTTGAACCGGGCGGGTGATGACGCGGAGCGGCAGGCGGCGCTCGCCGCCTTGCGACAGGCGATCGGCGACGAGAATCGCGCACATGTGCGCGTCGATGGTTTCATCGAACGCCTGCGGCTGAGCTACGCGACCGGCTTTTCGCTGGCGCTGAAGCCGGACGCGAACGGTTTCGACTTCGATCCCGTGGTGTTCAGCCCCGAGCGGGTTCGCGAGGCCGAGGACGGCACGGTCATCGACGAGGCAGCGGACAGTCTGCTTGCTCCTGCCCAGCAGGCGGCGTTCGCGCGCCGTTTCCGCAGCGGCGATGGGCGGCGCGGCGCCTATCTTCTCGACGACGGATCGATCCTGTTTCTGGATCCTGGCCTGCAGCGCGCGCTGCGTGTCGTGCGCGAGGCGCAGGCCGGGGGAGCCGAGGAACGGCGCGCGTTCGCACGCAACCCACAGCGCCGTCTTGCTGAAGCGCTGGGAAGCGATAGTTCGACCGATGGGGCGCCATCGCTGTTCATCGAAACGCAGCAATTCTCCGATCGTGTTTCGGGGATCGACCTGTGGCGCAAGCCCGTGCTGCCGTGGATCAAGCCCAAGCCCAACAGCTGGCTGCCCGAAGCCTTCGGGTTGCGGATCGGCGATCCGCCGGATGCGCAGAGCATCGAGATCGCACCGGAACGCGTCGCCGAGGCACTGGACGCGGTCGAGCAGGCCGTGCGCGAGGACCGCGCGACCTTCACCTTCGACGGCGCCGAGCTGCCCGCGACCGAACAGACGCGATCGGCGCTGACCGATCTGCGCGACCTGATGTCGTCCGCGGCCGAACACGAGGCCGGCGAACAGGTCGCGGTAGACGACATCGCACCGCCGAGCACCAATCGATATTTCCTGCAGGTGCGCGACAATCTGGAGGATGTCGCCTACGCGCCGCTGGCGAAGCAGGCGCCGGTCAAGGCCGCCCCGCCGCCGCCTTTTCCGACGACCGTGCGCTCGTCGCCCAAGGCGCATCAGGTGGACGGCTTCAACTGGCTCGTCGCGTGCTGGCGCAGCGGCATGCCGGGCGCGATGCTTGCCGACGACATGGGATTGGGCAAGACGTTTCAGGCGCTGGCGTTTCTGGCGTGGCTGCGCGAACAGGAGGCGCAGCCAAAGCCGGTCCTGATCATCGCCCCGACCGGCCTTCTCGCGAACTGGCGCGCCGAGATCGAGCGGCATCTCGCCCCGGCGGCACTCGGCCCCGTAATCGGCGCCTATGGATCAACCCTTCAGCGGATGCGCGGCCAAGGCGTGCGCGACATCGAGAGCGGCAGCGCCGGGATCGATGTCGATGGCTGGAGCCAGGCCGGCATCGTCCTGACCACGTTCGAGACGATGCGCGACTATCACCTGAGCTTCGCGCGCGTGCCGTTCGCCGCGATCCTCTACGACGAAGCGCAGAAGCTCAAGAACCCTGCCAGCCAGATGACGCGCGCAGCCAAGACACTGAATGCCCGTTTTCAGCTGGCGATGACGGGCACGCCCGTGGAGAACCGGTTGCAAGACCTGTGGTCCGTCTACGACGTCGTGCATCCGGGCCTGCTCGGATCGAGCAGGGCGTTCGAGCAGAGCTATCCGGCAAGCGAACCCGACCGGCTCCGCACGCTGCACGACCTGCTCACCGAGCCGCAGGATGCGCGGCCAGCACTTCTGCTGCGTCGAATGAAAGACGATTGTCTCGACAGCTTGCCGGCGAAGCACATCGTGGCAATGCCGGTCGAGATGCCGACGGCACAGGTCGCGGCGTATGACAAGGTGATCCAGCGCGCCCTGGCGCTGCGCGGAACGGGGAAGCCGGGGCACATGCTGGAGATCCTGCATGGGCTGCGGGGCGTATCGCTCCACCCGGTCGCACCGGAGCAGGTGGGCACAAGCTATTGGGAAGACTCGGCCCGACTGCGCGCCACCCTCGCGGTGCTGGACCGTATCCACGGCGCGGGTGAGAAGGCGCTGATCTTTTGTGAGAGCCTCGCAATGCAGGCGCTTCTCGCGGTCGAGCTTCGCCGACGCTATGCGCTCGATCACGATGTCGCGCGCATCCACGGCGGCGTCGCGGGCGAAGCGCGACAGGCGGCGGTGGACGCATTTCAGCGCCGCCGCCCGGGATTCGACATCATGATCCTGTCGCCGAAGGCGGGCGGCGTAGGTATCACCCTGACGGCGGCAAACCACGTCATCCACCTGTCCCGCTGGTGGAATCCGGCGGTGGAGGATCAGGCGACGGATCGCGCTTTTCGAATCGGGCAGACGAAGGATGTCCACGTCTATCTGCCGCAGTCGGTTCATCCGGAGCCCGCCACCCGGCCGTCCAGTTTCGATTTGAAGCTGGATGCCCTGATGCGGCGCAAGCGTGAATTGAGCCGAGGCCTGCTGCTACCGGGCTCCGACGAAAGCGACGCCGCCTCGCTGTTCGAGGACGTGCTGGGCATTGCGGACAGCGATGACAAGAGATCAGCTTCAGTCGGACCGACCGCCGCTGACTTGCCAATGCCGTCACCGGTGCCGTCGCGTTCGATCCTGACGGCACGACCCTCGCCCCCGATCGCGGTGCCGCCACGCGACTGGCCGACGCGCGTCGCCTTTCTCCCACGCGTGCAACGCAACCTCGACATCTTCGAAAAGCCCCTTGCCGGTGAGCAAGTCACGGAACTCGCAATCCGTGATCCTTACGGTTGTGCAGACGGGCGCAATCGACAATTTCTCGTCGACTTTATGACCGTGCTGACCAAATCGGCACGGCGGGTGAAGACGATCAGTGTCATCAGCTTCGATGCCGAGAGTGTCGACCGCTATGCGGCCGAGACATCATCGCACCAATATGACGATCTGCAGCAGCGCTGGCGCAATGCGCAGCCGGACGGCCCTGACCTGCGCCTGATCCAGCTCTCCCGGCGACAGAGCCGGAGCTTTCACGATCGAACGGTGCGGGCGCAGACGGCGGCGGGCAAGGAAATCATCTGGGATGTGTCGAACGGGGTCGACGGGGTGATGCGGACGGACAAGGAGTGCACGGTCCACGTGACGATTAACTGATCGCTGCCATAGTCACAGCTTCCCCACCACCTTCGCCGCCGCGTTCGCCTCCACCGCCAGTGCGGCGGCGTAGCGGGCGGGTTGCGCGGGACTTTTCCAGCGCAGGGCGTGCATGATGCCGGCGAGGTCCTGGCCGCTGGCGAACAGGTCCTGTGTCAGGCCAACGCGGGTGGAATGGGCGGTGAGCGCGCGGCGCCAGGCGTCGAAGTCGGCGGCGTCAAGTGCGCCGAGCAGCCCGGCCGCGTGTGCGGCGTCGAGCAGCGCGCGATAGACGAGCGTTACCGACTGCGCGGAGAGCGCGGCGCCGATGCTCCACACCTCAGCGCCCGCCTTGTCGCGAGTGCGGTGGAGGCGGCGGAAGATGAGGCCGTCACGGGGGTTACCGCACGCCGCGCGCCACGCGTCGAGCGCGACCATCGTGCGCGCAGAAAGATAGGCGTAGGCGCCGCCGCCCTCCTGATCGGCCTTGGAACGTGGCACAAACAGGCGGCCGCCGCCCGCGCTGCCACGCTCGACGTGGGGCCAGCGGGTCGCGACGAGTTCGGACCGGCGCAGGCCGGTGTCGAAGGCGAGGCTGAGGAGCGCGCGGTTGCGGGTGCCGGCGAGGCCGTCGCCCGCGGCGGCGAGCATCGCTGCGACGCAGACGCCGACCGGGCCTGCGGCGGCGAGCGGATCGGCGACCTCGCCGCGGAAGCGCAGCCCGCGCGCCTGACGCTGACGCACACCGAGCGCGCGGCGCTGCGCTTTCAGTTCGAGGCGGACGAGCTCGGCGCGGGTCGGATCGGGCTGATCGGCGAGCGCGTGGAGGCGCGCGATCGAGGCGGTGTAGCGCGCGAGCGTCGCGGCCTTCTTGCCTGCCTCGGCCTGATCGCGCAGGAACGCGGCGACGGTGGCAGGGAGCGCGGGCAGCACGGCGAGGCCGCGCGCGTCCGCCCACTGGCCGAAGACGCGCAGGTCGGCGCGGAGCGCGCGCCAGCTGTTCTCGCTCATCGCACGCCGCGCGACGTCGAGCACGGCCGCGTTGTAGGTTTCCCTAAAATGGTGGACGCCATCCTACCTACAGCAGCAGCTGAAAAGAGTGGATCTGCGCCCGAAACAGTGGACGGCAGCCGCTCTGTTCCGCCACAACTCGCCTGCCTGAGCGTACCGTACCCAAAAGCACGAATGTGCGGCTAATCGGCCAGCGGCCGTACGTTGGTGATGGTGACGCCGACCTCAGCGCTCGCCAGCGGCCCGTCCGTCGTGAACATCTCCGCTTGTAGGTCAATCGCCAAGGCAAGACACGCTCGGTCACCAAGCGAAAGTCCAAGCGCCTTCGTCGACGGTCGCAGGTCGCCTATGATGAGCGCCTGGGCAGGAGAGAGCGGCCGTACATCGAGGTGCAGCCCGCCAAGAGCCTCACGTACCTCGTCGAGCGGCAATCCTCGGTCCCGAAGCTTGGAGACGACCTCGGCGAGGTTGGTCGTTCCGATAATGCTGCGGGTCAGGACGTCGACTACCCGATCCGCCCCAGGTTCGTCGTTCAGAAGGCAGAGCAGGGCGGAGGCGTCGAGTACGACCTTGCTACTCACGCTCCGCCTCGCGCCGGCGCTCTGCGATCAGCTCGTCAGCCAAACCGACGCCTTCGGGCACATATTTGCGAAGGATCGCGCGAGCCCTTTCGAGCGCCTTAGGCACGGAACGTACCCGTAGCTCGCCATCGTCGACATCGACGAGAACGGTATCACCCGTGGTGATCCCGAGCTCACGGCGCATGGCCGCCGGGATCACGAGTTTACCACCGTCCACGATCTTGACCCTCTGTGCTTCCATCTGCACTGAACTCGCTTGGCTGACCCAACTCTCGGATCATACCGGATATTGGCGCTGACGGATAGCGCGAAGCAGCGCACTTCAGCGCGTTTGGTGATCAGTCGTCGTTCATATCAGCGCCATTAGCTACTTAGACCTGGCTTGCTGAGCTAGGCTCGACAGGATCGGCGTTTGCTATTCCGAGCCGGTTGCCGCAGTGGTGGCTCACATGGGTGTACCGAACGGAGCCAGCATGACGAACCCGATCCGCGCTGCGCGCGTGTACCTGCGCGTAAGCACCGACGAGCAGGACCTGACCCGGCAGGAAGCAATTGTCACCGGTGCGCGCGCAGCAGGCTATTACGTCGCGGCGGTTTACCGCGAGAAGGCGTCGGGCGCGCGGCCTGATCGGCCAGAGCTCTTACGCATGGTTGCTGACCTGCAGCCGGGCGAGGTGGTGGTTGCGGAGAAGATCGACCGGATCAGCCGTCTGCCATTACCCGAAGCCGAACTGCTGGTGGCGACGATCCGGGCGAAGGGCGCGCGGCTAGCCGTGCCAGGCATCGTCGATCTGTCCGAGCTTGTCGCTGACAGCGCCGGTGTCGCGCGCATCGTGCTCGAAGCGGTGCAGGACATGCTGCTGCGCGTCGCGCTTCAGACCGCACGAGACGACTATGAGACCCGGCGCGAGCGCCAGCGAGAGGGCATCGAGCTCGCCAAGCGAGCAGGGCGGTACAACGGCCGTAAGCCGGATATCGCCTTGCACAGGCGCATTGTTGGGCTGCGGGAGACAGGGATGAGCATCGCGCGCACGGCCGAGCTGGCGGGATGCAGCATAGCGCAGGTGAAGCGCGTTACGGCGCTGCATCGGGCACGGACGGGCTCAGGAAAAGCTCATGCCGAGCCTCGGTCTGCGGAAACTGGCGGAGGTGATTTATCGGTGCGCTTTGAATCTGGGTGAGGTCGGCGTTGGATGCCACGCGATTCAAGCCGCTAACGAAAGCATGTTCCTTCCGGCATTCTTGGAACGGTACAGTGCCTGATCCGCTGCAATGAGCGCGCCTTCCAAATCACCGTCGTCCGGGATCGGAGCGAGACCGACACTTACGGTCGCGGCCACCTGCCTGCCATCCGGCAGGGCGAGCCGCTCGGCGGCGAACTGCAGTCTAATACGTTCGCACGCGGCGCGTGCCTCGGCCAGCCTCACATCTAAGTAGAGCACAGCGAACTCTTCCCCACCAAGGCGTGCGACTGCATCCGTGCCGCGGGTATTCGCTGTGAGCACAGAGGCGAAGGTTCGAAGTACATCATCGCCCGAGGCGTGACCGAACGGTAAGCGTGGCCTGAGGGCCGCCTTGCCCGTTTGGCCGTAGCCGGGATGCTTATCGTCTTTGACGAGGGCGCGGGCGGTGCGGGAAGTTTTCGGTTCTGAGACTGGTCGTACGAGCGCTCGTACGA
>NZ_JAAVJH010000015.1 GCF_012035195.1 Sphingomonas corticis | reverse complement strand
TCGTACGAGCGCTCGTACGACCAGTCTCAGAACCGAAAACTTCCCGCACCGCCCGCGCCCTCGTCAAAGACGATAAGCATCCCGGCTACGGCCAAACGGGCAAGGCGGCCCTCAGGCCACGCTTACCAATGAGTGAATGGAAGACGGACACGATCGACAGGTCGGCGTTCGGATAGCGCGCCCGCCACTCCTTGTGCTCGATCTGCTCCTCAATCTCGTCCCAGCTGACCCACTCGCCATCGTCCCAGAACGCGTTGTCAGGTCCCAACTCCACCAACCGCTCCCTAAACCCGGCTGGCGAACATGCCTTGGTGGAGGTGGATGGCCGGTAAACGCCTTCGCCGCGACCGTCCGGCGGCGAGGCGGCAGGGTGACAGGTTCTGACGTGCCCGTGTGGCAGAGTCGATGCTGGGATGGCCGGTGCGACCGCCGTCATGGAGGAGAGTCACCTATGCAGGTCGAGGACGAATGGGAGGGCTGGGACGGGGACACGATCGTCAAGCTGACGGACGGGTCGGTCTGGCGCCAGGAGGAATACCATTACGAATACCGCTACGCCTATCGGCCACGCGTGACGCTCAGCGGGAACACCATGTTCGTAGAGGGCATGAGCCGCGGCGTGCGCGTCAGCCGGCTGGACTGAGGAGGTCGCGATGAAGTCGAGGATCGACGGCGCGTGGACCGGGTGGAACGGCGACACCGTCGTCAAGCTCGTGAACGGCAGCGTGTGGCGGCAGGAGCAGTACTACTACCGCTACCAATACAAATACCGGCCGGAAGTCATCGTCGAGGGCAACCTGATGCATGTCGACGGCATGCCGAAGGCGGTGCGGGTCAGACGCATAGCCTGATCTATTCGAGGCGACCTAGCGACCAATGTCGGCGTGCGGGCTTCCCCGTATCGATCACGTCGGCCACAGAATCGGAGGTTTCAACGCGGCATCTCATCGGCGACAACGTTAGAATTGGAATGGGCCGCGACTAGCCGGTTCGCTCAGAAGATCGTGCAGGTAGGAGTGAGGATGTTCAGCAGCGGCCTCTTCGACGCATACGACCCTGCGGACCTCCCGATCGACCAGGACATCGTCCTCATGGACGAGAGATACCTCGCCGAATGGGAGCATGCCTGGCTGCTCAACGACGCACTCGATCAGGACGACTGCGGCCCTGGGCCCGAACCCAGTCCATATGAGGTCGGATACGTCATGCCCGCGTCAGTCATCCGCCAGCTGACCCACGGGCTGGAGATCTCGTGGTATCCCGACACCCACCAGCGTTTCCACGAACTCAAGATCGTGCTGCCGCTGACGGAGATCGTGCAGTGCGTCGAGGTCCACAAATACGGCGGCAAGCCGACAGTGTTCGTCAGGGGCGAATGGCTCGAGCGCGTGCATCTCCAGAACAACTCGCTCTTCGCGATGATCGATGTCGTGGCGATGGGCGACGAACTGCAGAACGGCCGGATCGAGAAGCGCAGTCTCGTCGAGCTGCGCGACCGGCTGGACATTCTGGCCGCCGAGCACGCGGACATCTCCTTCATCTCGTTCGCCGACAGCCTCCTGCTCAAGACCAACTGGACGGTCGGCATGTTCGACAAGGGCGCCTACACCTACGCGCCGGAGAAGCTGATCCATCTCTTCGACGAGATCAGGCAGATCTTCCGGGACACCCTCGGCCTCGGCGTCTACGCGGTCTTCGCCTCGGGCTCGAACGAATACTACGATGACGCGCTCCTCCACACATCGAAGAGCGGCAACCACATCTGCCTCAACAGCCTGGGCCTGCCCTTCGCGCAGATCATGCTCATCGACGAGGCGGCGAGACGGGCGATACGCGACGGAGCGCACCGCGCGCACGAGCTCTACATGGACGCGGACTTCTTCCGGTCGCTCGACATCAAGGACTATGTGACGAGGCGGAAGATCCCACGGGCGCCCTACAAACCGAAGCTCAGCGGGTCGGACGGAGAATACTTCTACACGGACTACGCCGACTTGGCGGCGCTCCTGCCAGCGACGACCCCATGAGGCGCCGCGCTAGGACAAAAAAGCCCCGGCTATGGGACGTGGGGATACGTGCGCGATGATCCGCCGCATCGAAGAACTGCGCTCGAGCGTCACCTACGCCATCGCCCTGGCCAAGGGCTGGCTGTCGCCAGCCGAGAAGATCAGCGCGCTGAAAGCCTCAGGACTGTGGGACGTCGCGCGGACGCGCGACCAGGCCGACCTGCTCATGGCCGACGGTGCCTACAGGGAGGCGATCCCCATCTGGCAGACCTTCAGCCACTGGAGGAAGATCGGCGACGCGCTGCTCGCGCTCGGCGACGTCGCGGGCGCGCGCGCCAGCTACGAGAAGGGCGAGAACCCGACCGGCGGCGAATACGCCGCCTTCCGCCGCGGCCCGGATGTGGACAGGCTCGTCGCGCTGGCGATCTCGCAGGAGGACTGGGACGGCATCCTCCGCCTGATCCGAGCGGGCGAACCCGACCCGCTGGGAGCGAAGGACGTGGTGTTCGGCGGCGGCAGCCGCGCGAAAGGGCCGCTGGTGAAACTCTGCGCGCATGCGGCGGTCGCCACAGGCGACACGCGGATCGCCGGCGAGATGCGCGGCTTCTTTGATCTCGAACAGGCGGAGGTCGAGGTGTTCCTCGGGCACGCCCGCTCGGGCGCATACGCCAAGGACGTGGCAAAGCTGGCCAGGCCACCGCTGCTTCGCGTCGTGCCCCGTCCGCTCGCCCGGATCTTGGCGGACGGCAGCACGGAGCGGGCCGCGGGGGTTGCCGCTTTCCTGGAGAAGCTCGAGCCGGGTTTCCGCGACGCGCACGCCAGCCTGCTCCGCTGGCTTGCCGAGGGGAGTGACGAGGAACTCGCCAAGGTCGTCTTCTGGCTCACCAGCGTCGGCAGCTACGACGTCTTCGGCAGCTGCCTGTTCGCCCTTCAGTGCGAGGCCGACATGTTCGCCGACCTCGGCTCCCGGCACATCGAGTTCTACTCGAGCCATCCATGGATAACCCGGTCGGCGATGCGGGAGCTCCTCGCCGCACTCGTCGCGACGCGGGGAACGCCAACGCCGCAGGTCCTGTTCGCCTGCGTCCTCCAGCTCTCGTCCTCCATCATGGCGGACATCGAGCGCGGGACCTTCGATCCCGACCGGGTGGATCCGCTGACGGTGGTGCGCGGGCATTCCGTGTGGGCCGAAGGGGTCATCGCGGGCTGGGCGACAGGAGGCACGCTCGACACCCTATGGGCGGACGTGGTGTCCGAGGCCGCCGGCCAGAGGTGGAAGGACGTCCGGCGGATGCCCGCGTTCGCGAGGCTGTGCGACGTCCTCTCGGCCGAGCTCGTCGCGGCGTGGGCGCGGGACATGGAGAAGGTGCGGTGGAAATCCGAGGAGTCCGCATTCCTCTCGCTCAAGGCGCTGCTACCGGACACTTCGATCGAGCAACACGCGATGCCGAGCTGGCTCGCCCCGCAGCACCTCGACATGCTCGTTCCCGACGCTGGCGTCGCGGTCGAGTATCAGGGCGAGCAGCACTACCGGCCGATCGACATGTTCGGCGGCGAAGCCGGCTACACGGCCACGGTGCGCCGCGACGAGAACAAGCGCAGCCTCTGCCGGCTCGCCGGCATAAGGCTCGAATACATCCGGCACGACGACGACGCGAGGCTGCGGCTGGAGCAGATCGCCAGTCTTTGCAGGACCGAGATCGCGAAGCGGAGGACCTAGCGACGGGCCAGCCTCCGCACCATCTTGACAGTGATTGCCCGGTCCGCGGTGAGCGACACGCGATCCGGTCAAGGCTCACAGTCGAACTTCCATGGGGAGCGCACGACACGATGGAGACAGGACTGCAACCGCACTGGTCGGAGACGATCCGGGCGTGGGCGACGGGACAGCCGCTCGTGCTCGAGGTCCATGCGTTCGGCTCGCGCGTGAAGGGTGGCTACCGGACGGACAGCGACCTGGACCTCGCCTTTGTCGTCGACGGGCAGGACGAGGGCGAGCAACTCGGGAACGCGATCTGCCTGCTCCCCGCATGGCGCGCCGAACTCCAGGCGCTGCTGCCCGTAAAGGTGCACGCCCAGTCCATGTTCGACGACGACGTGGTCGTGGCGCCTGCGGTGCGCGAGCACGGCATGCTGGTATTCCGGAGAGACGGGGTGACGAGTCCGGACCGGGGCTCGGGTCAGGAAGGTTCGGAAGGACGATGAAGTATCACCTGCTCATCCAGGCGGCGTCCGGGCCCCTACCGTGCGGTCCTCGCGAGGCGGAACATCCGCCCGAGATCGGATCGCGCATCACCGAGACCGTCGAGGGCAGGCAACTGCGGCTGGAGGTCGTCGGGCACCAGCACCTGCCCATCGTGCCCGGCGGCACCTTCGCACACGACGAGGTGTGGGTCGTGTGCCGGCAGCTTGCCAACGGGTAGGCTACGCGCGAAGCCGATACGACCGTCGAGCCACACATATCCGCATTCCGTGCAGTGCCCCTTCCGAAGCGCCACCACTACGTTCCGCAGATGATCCTGAACGGGTTCACCGACCCGGACGGCTGGCTCCACTGGTGCAGGCACCGAGAGGACCCGTCCGCCATCCGCCGGGCGCGCACGGCCGAGCTGTTCCACCAGAACCACCTCTACAGCACGCTTTCGGAATCCGGGATCAAAGACCCCGCCATGGAGCGCGCGCTCTCCGTCCTCGAGAGTGAGGCCGTCAGCGTCGTCCAGGCAATCCTGGATCAGGCGAGGGCTGGCAGGGTGCCGGCCCTCTCGGCCGGGCAGATGCGCGTCTGGCACCTGTTCTTCCTCATGCAGTGGCGGCGGACGCCGGAGACCCAGCGCGCGAACACCAGCGACGAGGAGGCGACGCGCATGATCGAGGGGATCATCGCAGAGCTGCGCCAGGCCGTTCCCCATCGGAGTGCTGAGATCGAGCGGCTCGCGACGCCCGAGGCGATGGCGCGCACTATCCGGAACGTGCGCGTGCAGACGCTCATCCAGTTCAGCGGCGAGGTGATGACGGTTTTGGAGCGCCGGGGGATAGCGGTGCTGCGCATCAGCAGGCCGCACAAGAGCTTCATCATCGGCAGCCGTCCCGTCGTGAAGCTCACGTCGCCCGGACGCACCGACCTCACCGATCCCCACGTCGAGATGTGGATGCCCATCGCGTCCGACATCGCTGTCGGAGTCGGACGGGGGGACGGCGGCGTCAGCCTCCACCATGCCGACGACGGCGCCACGGTGCGGCAGCTCAACCTTACGATCGCCAAGCAGAGCGGGACCATCGCAGCCGGGTCGGCGACCCTGGTCCGTTCGATCGCCAACGCTCGATGATCCGCGCTATGACGCGCACGACCGTGGCAGCCTAATTCGCTCGCTGGATTGGTCAGCGGCAGAAGAGAGGAGGAGATCGGCTTGAGCTACACCGTATCCATTCCACAGATCGGCGACGACGAGACCGTCGACGAGATCGACGGCTTCCTCGCCGGCCTGAAAGGCCGCGTGCTGGTCCTGGGCATCATCGACGACAAGGCCATGGCGTTGCGCGTCGGGGGTTACCGCGCCGAGGGCCAGAAGCCGCTCGTCAGGGAGCGGAACCCGGACAATCCCGGCGAGGACTTCGCGCGCACGCACTACAACTCCATGACGTTCGAGTTCGAGCGCGAGGACGAGGCGCGCGAGTTCCATGAGCGGTTCGGCTGATGTCGGTCGCCCGCCTCAACAGGATTGTCGAGAGGGCGGTCCCGATCCTCTTCGACCAGATCGAGGGAGGCCGGGTCCCGGTGCAGAGCGAGGCGTCGCTGCAGCTCCACCTTGGCCGCATCATCATGACCGTCGCCGACCTGGAGATGACCAGCCCGCGCGAGACCTTCGCGCTGGAGCTGGAGAAGCCGCTCGGCGGGGGTGGCCGGGGCAGGCTCGACGTGTGGTTCCGCCTCACGACGGGCGACGGACGCGAGTGGCGGTGCGCGATGGAGCTGAAGTTCTTCAAGAAGGCGAGCCAGGCGGAACCCAACAACCGGCACAAGACGATGCTCGACATCGCCCGGCTCGAGAAATGCGGCGACGTGGCCGACACCGGCTTCATGCTCGTCGCCACGGACCACCCGCACTACGTCGAATGGAGCGGCTACTCGCCCGACACGGCGGACTTTGACTTCCGGCATGGGGAACGATATGCAGCCGGAACGGCGATGACCTACCGGACCCCCGGTTCCAAGCTGCCGCCCATCACGCTTAGGAACGACTACGAGTTCGTCTGGACCGACGCCACGCGGTCGCTGCGCTACATGCTGCTGCCCGTCGCGACGCACACCTGAGCGCCGCGCTACAGGACGGCGGCGCCGCGCGCCTCAATACTTCTCGAAGCTCGGGTTGTAGTCCTGGCTCGCGAACTCGCCCAGGACGGAACGCGCGTCGCCGACGGCGCGCAGCGCCGCCGCGGTCGCGACGAGGGACGGATCCGCGCCGTCCCCGGAAAGCGCGGCGATGATCCTCAGGAGGGTGGCCATCGCCTCCCTCACGAGATCCAGCGCGTGCCGATCCGCCCAGAAGTCGCCGAACTCCCGCTTGCGCACCTCACCCTCCCAGCGCGGGTTGCGCATGTAGGCCAACGTGTCGCCGATCCGTCCCGGCACGCCGTGCGCGATGTTGTGACGCACAGTGAAGCCAGCCCGCGCGGCGGCGCACCACGTCCGCAGCAGCCGTCCCGCCTCCCCGTCCCGCGTCGCGGCCTCGCGCTCCAGCATCGCGATCAGGTCCGACACCATCCGCGCGTCCGTGTCGGGCCTGACGCCCCTGGGCTCGACGCCGCGCATCCGCCAGATCGCGCGCTCGAGATGATACTCGATCGCGCCGGCGAACGAGACGATGGCCGCTATTCCCAACCCTGTTTCCGGCGTCAGACCCAGGGCCGACTGCAGAGCGTCGGCCCGGCCGAAGCGCCTCAATGCGTCCTGGCTCATCCGATCCCCATGCCCGCTCCGCGGAGCCTACGGAAGCCACGGAGCCGTCTTCCCAATGCCGGGCACGGAGGTCCTTTACGGCGCCGGCGAGGCGACCTATCTTCAGGACATGTCGACGATCACCACCCGTCGTGACCAGCGCGACACCGCAGCCGCCGCCCGGCGCGTCGGAGGCTACCAGGAGCTGGTGCGCCTAGCCAACGAGCGCCGCCACTCGGCCGGCGGCACGGTCGGCCGCGACGCGACAACCGGGCGCTGGGGCGTCCGCCGCGATCGTGACCCGGACTAACGTCCGCATTTGAACTTCACGCTCGCCCTTCTGGCGGGGCTCGTGCTGCTCCTGCCGGGCATCACCGCACTCGTCAGCTGGAACTTCCAGAACGTGCACCACGGGGCCAAGCGGCCCGAACTCCAGCTGACCTCGGTCACGGCCCTCTTCGCCGCACTCGGCATCGCGTTGGCGATGCACCTTCTCGGATACGGGCTGGTCAGCCTGGGGTGGGCCGCCGCGGCGCAGCTCGGGGAGGCCTCGGGTCACTCGGTCGGTCCCCTCATCGAGAACCCCTACGACATGGCGGTCGCGCTCGCGCAGGGCTCGGCAAAGGCATCCGCCGCGTCCCTCTTCGCTTTCGCGCTGACGGTCCTGTTCGAGTGCCTGATGGCCTGGCAGCTGGTCACCTCGCAGGGCCTCGACATCGTGTTCGACGAGTTCGACGTCCGATCCCAAGGCTGGGTCTTCCAGCACGTCGTCCGGCCGCTCCGGCACGGCTACAAGCCGATCGCCTACATCCTCACCAGCACGCCGCACGGCGAATACGGGATCGGCTACCAGGGCGTCGTCGCCGACATCCGCCAGGGCGACAACGGCGAGCTGAAGTCGATCAGCCTCGCCGACCCGGAGCGGTTCGTCTACCAGGTCGTCCACCGGAAGCCCGACCAGCCCCGGCTCGTCCCGCACATCGAAACCCATGACCGCGACTGGATCGGCGGCGTGGTCGTCCTGGACAACGCGGTGATCCGGAACATCGTGATCCAGAACATCCCCGACGTGGTGATCGAGGAGGTCGAGCAGGAAGCCGTCCACGACGGCACCGCGGTCGAAGCCGGGGAAGAGGGGGGCGTCGCGTGAGCACCGCGCTGGACCTCGGCCTGCTCACCCTCGCGCTCCTCCTGGCGTTCGGTGCCCCGGTCCTGCTCGTCGCCTGGATCCGCGCGGCCGCGGACTGGTGCTGGCTGCTCGCGATCCGCAGGCGCCTCGTCGGCATCACCTCGGCCGTCATCTTCCTCCTCGTCACGGCGCTCCTGCGGATCGCCTTCGGCCTGCACTTCATGTCGCCGCTGGCGGTGCTAGCCGGCCTGTTCGCGACCCCGCTGACGGCGGTCCCGGTCGCGAACGCGATCGCGCGCCGCCTCGCCACGGCGGCGGAACGCGGTTCGGACGTCCACGTGCGCGGCTTCATCTTCCGTCAGCGCCGTCGTGAGCAGAGCGCCGCCTACTCGGCACCCTCGGCCGAGAACTGAGGCATCCGCGGCCCTGACCGGCGGGGGCCCCTTGCAGGTGGCGCCGACAGCCCCGGTCGCGGCCGGACCGCCCCGGTCAGAGGACGGGACGCCACTCGGTCAGCTGCTGGTCCTGACGCAGCCTCAGCCTGCGCCACTCCAGCGCGGAGAAGACGTCGGCCGGTGTGGCGTCCGGCCCCACGGGCAGCGCCGCGGTCGCCTCGCGGGCGAACGCCTCTCCCAACCCGGGATCCGCCAGCCAGGCCCGCTCCCACCACCCCAGGATCCGCTCGCGTGACGCGGCGAGCAGCGGGGCGGACGGGAGGAGATCGCGCTTCTGCCGCTGGTTCACCCGCCGGTCCGCCGGCATCAGGTTCCAGAGATCGTCGCACGGCCAGGCGGACCATGGCAGGCAGTGGTCGACGTCGAGGCTGGCCATCGAGAGGCGGCCGCCGCTCCAGACGCATTCCACCGTGTCGCCGGCCGTGATGAGACGCTGCGCCGCGGTTCGGCCGGCGACCGTGCTGCGCTGCGGTTCCAGCCACTCGAGTGCCGCCTCCACGCGGCCCGGGGCCAGGGACATGCCCATCCGAGCCGCGTAGCGTCGCGTCAGACGGGCCCACTCGGCGACGAGGACGGGCTCGATCCAGGCCCCGTAGCGGGTCATCGCACGCCAGACGTTGCCCGGCACGACGAGCGCACCCCAACCCCGGAGCGTTGGGACATCCAGGACCAGCGATGCCGCGGCCGCCCGTGACCGTATCCTGCGCGCCTCGAACACCCGCCGCTCCGAGTTGGGGAAGCGGGTGAAGTTCGCCGGCATCGCCGCGATCGTCGCCGCGGCCTCCCCAATTGCCGCCCGGACGGCAGCCGCGCGGTCGCCCGCGTGGACGGCGCCGGGCCGGAGGTCCTGCGGCGGCGAGCCGACCGCAGCCAGCGTCCTGAAGCCCGCCTTCGCGAACCCGAGACCATCGGCGCCGCTGTTCCCCGGCGCCTGCGGAAGACCGAGCCTCACCAGCGGCAGATACATGCGGATCCAATTGGCCGCGACCAGCCCGAGCGGGACCTCCACCGCGTCCGATTCCTGGAGATCGCCGCACGGCACGGCGGTCGCGGGCGCATATTCCGCGATCCTGGCGACCGCCCGCAGGAGGCCCAGCTTGTAGGTGGAGGACTTGTCGTCGGACAGGATGACGCCGCGCAGGAGGGGCAGCGCGCCGCCGCCATCGTCGGGCATCCGCAGCACGACGGTCGTCCAGGAGACTTCCGTCCTGCCGAGCGCATCGGAGCCCCTCTCCACGCGAAGGATCTCCAGTCCATGGGACCGCGCGAGTGCCTCCAGCTCGCCCAGCGGCGCGGGATGCATCGGCCGACCCGGTGGCGGCGGTCCCTCCCGCAATGTGACGACCAGCAAGCCGCCGGGCTTCAGCAGTGTCGCGAGCTTGCGGACGGCCCGAGGCCGATGCGCGGGGTAGACATGCTGCCAGACGCCGGCGACGAGGATGACTTCGAACGTCAGCGCAAGCCGATGCACGGCCTCAAGCGCGGGCAAGCGGTCGTCCAACCAGCGGATTCGCCCGGAGGGATGCCGCCGCGCGCCTTCCGCCCGCATGGCCTCCGCCGGCTCGACGGCGACGACCTCGTAGCCGAGGTCTGCCAGCCACTGCGCGTCACGTCCCGATCCCGCGCCGACGTCGAGGGCGAGGGCGCCTGTGGACGGATCCCGCAGCAGCGCCCCGACCGGCGCGTATACGCCGAGCAGGTCGGGGCGGTCGTAGCTCGCCGCCAGCGCCCGCGCATCCGCGTCGTAGGCCGCGATCGCGTCCGCCCCGTCGGACGCGCCATCGACCTCCTCAGCCACCGGCGAAGCGCTCGCGGTGCCTGGCCACGTATTCCGGGCGGGGACGCAGGCGCGGATCCCGCGGGAGCCGGATCGGCTGTCCCGCGGACGGGAACAGCCGACGCAACTCGGAGGGCACCTTGTTGTGGGAGACAAGGAGCCCGAAAGCCTCGTCGAGGCTGATCAGGTGCCGGTCGAACAGCCAGTGCGCCGTCGCCGACAGGGCGATGCCGTTCTGCACCTCGTCGGGGCCGCCGTCCGCGACCGACCAGATGTGCGCCGCCTGGGCCTCGGCCTTGCCGCCGCCGTTGACGATCCGCAGGCCGGTCACGGCGCAGGTGCTGTCGTAGGCGTCGAGCACGAGACCACGGAAGGCGGCGTCGCGGATCTTGCGGTTGACCAGCATCTCCTCGATCCGGCGTTCGGTCGGCGGCTGTTGGATCAGGCTTTCCGTCGCCGGGTCGAGGAAGCGCGTTTCCAGCTCCAAACGTATGGCATTGATCGGGTCCAGCGTCCGCCTCAGGCCGGCGTCGACGATCGCCACGAAGTCGGCGGCGTCGATCTCGCGGACCGAGCGGCCGCGCAGAGCGCGCCCGGCCACCGAGACGGTCGGCAGCTCCCGGAGGAAGCGCTCCGCGAAGCGACCGTTGTCGTCCCGATAGGGCACGGCATGATCGAGCTCGAGGAAGTCTGCCACCCGCGCATAGAAGAGGCCGGCGTCATTTGGATCCGGATCGATCCGCTCCACGCGGGCGACCGCGACGTAGGCCTTGCGTCCGCCGTCCGATCCCGTCTCGCGGTAGATGATCCAGTCACCGACGAAGCGTTCGGCGACCCGTAGGTAGACGCGCGGGAAGTGATAGCGCTCGGCGATCAGGTCGTCGTAGCGGGACGTGCCACTGATCTCGAAGACGCCCTTCATCCGACTACCCCCTGGGGCCCAGTCATCACCGTCCGACGACTGAAACGCAAGCAACCCCACCGCCCCGACCGATGAATTCATCGCGCGACTCGCGCCAAGTCCACCAATGCCCTCGCAACTCGATCCGATCCTGTTGTAATCCATTGAAAACGAAAACGTCCTGCTTGACCCGTTCAGGAGCTTGCGGCCTACTCCCGGCGGGGGAGTGATTCTTGGCAAGCTCCGCATTGGCCTCTTCGCCGGACGCGGTGCGTCCGATGCTCTTCAGTCAGCTTGGTCCCGGCTCCGCGGAGTTCGCGGCGGGGATCCAACAAATCGTGCACGAGCGGGAAGAAAGTAAAACGGTAACGCCGATGGTGCGATCGGATGCGTAGCAGCGAGCCTACGATCGGCTGGTTCATGCTCTCCGAGGCGGACCGGGCTGCCGCCAACCGGCTGCTCGCCAGCGCTTCCTCCGACGGGACGCGGGACGAGCTCGGCTTCGCCCCGATCCACTTCGCTTTCGCGGACCGGTTCTTCCCGGGCACCTCCGTCCAGCACGCCCAGCTCCGATACGCATTCTTCGCGGCATGGTCCTATCAGGAGCTGCTGGAACGAACGGCCGGCGAGCGCTTCCCGGTGGACGAGCTTTTCGAGATCGAGCGGCGATACTCGTGCAGGCTCATCAGGACCGTCGAGCGTTCGGACCGACCGCTCGAGGGCTCAGGCATATCCGGCTGGACCAAGTATCAGGCGGAACAGCGTCCGGTCGTGCGCGCGAGCACGATCTACTGGACCGCGCTGCGTTCGTGGGGGATGGCGAGCCGGGTCGCCGGGCTCGGCGAACCCCCGACCGAGACTCAGCTCAGAGCGCTCTGGCCCCGCCTGGAGGTGCGGGAGGATGGAGACGAGGGCAAGTCGACGACGCTCGACATCTTCAAGGGCCTTCCTCCGGCGCCGCCGGGCTGGCGCAACAAGACCGGCGCGCTCGGCTTCGCGCTCCGGGCGAGCGAGGCGGAATACCTCCGCCGGCTCTGGGGAAGGGCGGGCGCCGGAGGCACGAGGCCGCTGCTCAGCCGGCTGACCGAACAGGGGGTGACCACGGAGTCGCTCTGGTCCTCTTCCGTCCGCCGGGCAGCCACGTCGTCGGAGCACCACGCGCTGACCCTCGCCGAACGCGCGGCAGCAGTCGCGTGCATAGCGCGCGCCGCGCACTCAGCGTTGATCGAGCGGAAACGCAACGAGGACCGCAAGCTCGAGGAACACCGGCATTCCGACGCCCTTCCGGGCCTGATCGAGGAGCACCAGGACAAGGCGCTCGACCTCGACGTCCCGGCCCTGCGGAAGGAGACGAACATCGACGACGCGCTGGTCAAGTTCATCGAGGCCGTCATCGCTTGGGTGCGCGAGGGCAAACCGCTCGAGGCGATCGCCGCCACCATCACCGCGCGGGAGCGAGACCTGAAGGACGTCCGTGCCTACCTGGTCAACGAGCAGCGGAGGCGCGACTGGAGCAAGGGCATCGCCTCTCCACTGGACTACAGATGGCCGGTCGTGCGCGAGATGATCCTGCGCGTGAGGGAGGCGACGTGACCTTCGGCCGGAAGGACGATCGCGTCTCGATCTTCGATGCCCTCCGCCCCAGGGCGGGCCAGATGGTAACGCGCGCGATCGTGACCACATACTCGCTGGACCTCGTCGCCATGCTCGGGCTCGTGCTGGCGCTCGGCGGCGACAGCGAGGCGGAGTTCGAGGCCTCACCGCTCGGCCTGGTGAAGGCGTTCGACAGCATGCGCGGCAAGCTGCTCGTGCTGCATCAGCTCGGCCGCGTCGTCGCGCCCAGCGCGCACAGGTCGGTCCTGCCGTTGCTCGACACGATGGTGCGGGCCGTGGCCGCGAACGAACGCAGGGAGAGCTGGCATCCGAAGCTCGCCCTGGTCAGATACGAGTCCGGGAAGGCATCCGAGTGGAGGTTCTGGATCGGCAGTCGGAACCTGACTGGCTCAACCGATCGCGACGCAGGCCTCCTACTCGTCAGCGCCAAAGGCAAGGGAACCAGGAAGGTGCCTGACGTCGCGGGCCTGGCAGAGGACCTTCTGGCCGGAGCCGGACTCTCGCCGGCGCACCTCGCGGAGCTGAAGGCGGCCGGGTGGTCCGCGCCACCTGGAGTGGTCGTCAGGTCGCTGCGGTGGAGAAGCAACGGCGAGACGCGCGAGTTCATCGACGGCCCATTCCTAGCCCGCGCGGACCGTGGTTGCGCCGTCAGCCCGTTCATCGACCGCCGCGGACTGGCCGAGTTGCTCAAGGCCGGGGTGAAAGGCCTTCCCCTGCTGACCACCGAACTCGCAGGAGCGAAGTGCGGCCCTTGCGACGGCGTGACGTTCCACGTCGATGCCGCCCCCGAGCCGGCGGCGACCGTGTCGGTCGAGCAGCAGCAGGACGAGGTCGTCGGCGAGTTCAACGACCCGCCCTCGACCGGCGTCCACGCCAAGCTCGTCGCGATTTCCAAGGGCGACCGGACGATCCTGATGCTTGGCAGCGCCAACCTCACGCGCCGCGGCCTCGTCGGACCGAACGCCGAAGCGGTCGCAATGGTGGAAATCGACGAGCCGCGCATCGTGGATAGCCTCTACGGCTTCGTCCAGGGCGGCATCGAGCTCAAGGATGTCGAGACCGACGTCAGCGCCGAACAGGAGAAGGAGAACACCAAGCGCGAGTTGGACGAGGTCATAAGCCGGTTCCTCGACGGCAGGTTCCGACTCGTCTCGAAGCCCGACGGCCTGCATCTCGAGGTCGACGTGGCTGCAGAGGTCCTCGGCCTGGCGCAATTCGCGGCGTCACCCTTCCTCGATTCCGACGCCTGGATGCCGATCCCGCCGGGCTCGCGGTCGGTCCGGCTCCTGGCGAACCAGCCTGTCCTCAGCGAGCAGACCGCCCTGGTGAACTTCAAAGCGGCGCGCCTGCAAGACCCGGAAGTAAGCCGCGAGTGGGTGCAGACGGTCGGGATCGACGGCGTCGACTTCGACCGGCGCGACAGGGCACTCCTCGCGCGCTACGTGGGCGCGGCCCGGTTCCGCGACTGGCTGCGGTCGCTGCTCGACGGCGTGGACCGGACCGGCGGCGGACGGTGGTCGGATCCCGTGGCCGAGGCGGGTCCGCGCGATCCAGGCGATCAGCTATCCCGGATTTTCACGCTGGAAACGATGCTAGCCGCCTGGGCGCGCGACCATAAGGCCTTCGAGAGCCGGGTCTCCGGGATGATGGAGATGCTGGAGTCGTTCAACGAGGTGTTCGCGCAGATCGAGGACGACGGCGAGCGCGAAGCCGCGCTGGCGGATCTGGACGAGGTGCGCCCCTTCCTGAGGGCGGTCCATGACGCGATCGGGATCACCGCATGACGAAGCTCGCGGGCTTCCAGCAGAGGACGGTGGACGTCGCCCTCTCCGCACTCGAAGGCGACGGACCGCGTCGCTTCCTGGTCGCCGACGAGGTCGGCCTCGGCAAGACGATCATCGCGCGAGCAGTTGCCCAGGGGCTACGAGGGAAGCGTCGGCAACTGAACCTCATGTATCTGTGTCCGAGCCTCGAGATCGCCGGACAGAACCGGTCCAAGTTCGTGTCCCTGACGGGGAAGGAGGAGAAGGACTACAATCCGGGGGAGGACCGGCTCGCGCTCGTGCCCGGCGCACCGCCCGAGCGCCGCATCTCGAAACCGGGCTTCAACCGCATGGCGGCGATGACCGCCCGCGCGCGTGGACGGTCGAGGTCCAGGGACTGGCGCACGATCGACGCGATCGGCTCGATCTCGTCCGACGAGGTCCGCGCGCTCGCCGACTACCTGCTGTCGGCACCGGGCGCGATCGTAGCGCGCTGCGCCCGGCGGCACGACGTGCCTACTGCCGACAGGGGACAGGCGGAACGGGTCTTCGACTTCGCGTGGAACAATCTCAGGGGATATCTCGGACACCGGGTGTTCGCGGAGGCGATCCTCGGCGCCTCCAAGCACGGACGATACACCGCCGCCCTCAGGGAGGCGATGCTGAAGGGCGGCTTCGAGGCGGTCCTCGACGAGCAGATGGTGCTCCTCGGCCAGCTCGGCGACGCCAAGGGCCCCGCGATACTCGACGAGCTCGCCAAGTGCCTTCTCGATCGGCCGAGCCTGGTCCGATTCCGCCGCGGGAAGAGCGCGAGGCTCAGGATCCCGGTCCAGGCGGTCACGCCCTTCGCCGGAGGGGAACAGCGGAAGGCCGGCAAGAAGAGGTCCGGCAAGCTCCGCAGCGACACCCTCCGCCGGGCGTTCAACTCGCCGTTCTGGCCACATGTCCTCTGCACGACGTCGGTAGGTCAGGAGGGGCTCGACTTCCACCTATGGTGCAGGCGCATCGTGCACTGGGACCTTCCGAGCGATCCGGTCGACTTCGAGCAACGCGAGGGCAGGATCGCGCGCTACGCCAGCCTAGCGGTCCGGAAGTCGCTCGGCGATATCCATGGAGCCGAGGCACTCGCGCGCACCACCGCCGGAAGCCCGTTCAGCGAACTCCTTGCGGTCGCGAGCGAGCAGGAGGCCGGCCGGACCGGTCTCGAGCGATGGTGGCTACCCGAGCGCGGCAAGCCCCTCAGCGTGAGCTTCGACTGGAGGTTCAGCCTGAGGTCGAGGCGGCGGGACGAGATGCTGGAGGAGCTGCTCTATTACCGGCTCGCGCTCGGGCAGCCTGATCCCGACGCGTTCGTCGCGATGCTCAGGAAGGTCGGCGCCCACGAAGGGAACCCGCGCGAACTCGCGATCAACCTGGCCGCCGTATCGAGACCGGTCGCCCCGGCTTGAACGCCCGCTCACGCCCGCCGCCTACCGATCACGAGCTTCGCCGCTCCACATAGCGCGCAACCACCCTTCCGCCGCTCGAAGCCATCCTGGCCAGCGAGTTCGCGCGTCTTGTGATTGGCATGCTGGCGGATGGTAAGTCCGAGGCGCTCGGCGATGCAGTCGTCGCACACAGCCGCCGGAGCCAACCCACCGACCAAGCGCCGCACGTCGTCCAGAACCGTCATCGAGGTGTCCCGTCGCCATCTCCGCAGCGACGCTAGCTTCCCGAGACCTGTTTGACGAGCAAGAGCCACCTGGTTAGGTAACGATCGATATCCAAAAACGAGGGGATGCCGATGGACATGCGCGTAAAGCCGCTGGACGCGATTCTCGCGACCGCACGGCGCAAGTCCCTCCACCGATCGCTCGGACCCATCCAGCTGACCCTACTGGGCCTCGGCGCGATCATCGGAACCGGCATCTTCGTGCTCACCGCCGCCGCCGCGCAGAAAGCCGGTCCCGGCATGATGTGGAGCTTCGTGATCGCGGGCTCCGTCTGCGCGGTCGCCGCGCTCTGCTACGCCGAGCTCGCGGCGATGCTGCCGGTCTCGGGATCCGCCTACACATACACCTACGCCGTCCTCGGCGAGCTGCTCGCGTGGATGGTCGGCTGGGCGCTGATCCTCGAATACGCGGTCTCGGCCAGCGCGGTGTCGGTCGGCTGGTCGGGCTACTTCATGGGCCTGCTGAAGAGCTGGACCGGCCTCGAGCTCCCGCACGCGCTCGCGGCAGGGCCCGCCTGGACGCTCGACGGCTGGATGCCGCACGCGGACTTCGCGGCCGGCGTCGTCAACGTCCCCGCCATCGTCGTCGCGCTCGGCGTCACCTGGCTCCTCGTCATCGGGACGACGGAGAGCGCCCGTGTGAACGCGGCGCTGGTCGCGGTGAAGGTGGCCGCGCTGACCATGTTCATCGTGGTGACGGTGCCCGGCATCCACGGCGAGCACTTCGCGCCCTTCACGCCGAACGGCTGGTTCGGTCCCGCGGGAACCACGGGCATGGGCGTGTTCGGCGCCGCCTCATCGATCTTCTTCGCCTATGTCGGGTTCGACGCGGTCTCGACGGCCGCCGAGGAGACCCGCAACCCGCAGCGCAACGTCCCGATCGGCCTCATCGGCACGCTGGCCATGTGCACGGTCTTCTACCTGCTGGTCGCGGCCGGGGCGATCGGCGCGACGGGCGCCCAGCCGGTCACCGGCGCCGGCGGGCTGCCGCTGCAGCCCGGGTCCGCCGAGTTCATTGCGCAGTGCGCTGCGCTCGCGAGGTCCGGCAGCACGCCGCTCGTCTGCTCGAACGAGGCGCTCGCCTACGCGTTGCGCGCGATCAACCACAGCGTGCTCGGCGACATCATGGGCTTCGCCGCCAACCTTGCGCTACCGTCCGTCATCCTGATGATGATGTTCGGCCAGACGCGCATCTTCTTTGTGATGGCGCGGGACGGACTGCTGCCGGACGGGCTGGCGGCCGTCCACCCGAGGTGGAAGACGCCGCACCGGATGACGATCATCACCGGCCTCTTCGTCGCCGCGGGCGCCGCCATGCTTCCCGTCGGCCAGCTCGTCGACATCTCGAACGCCGGCACGCTCTTCGCATTCCTGCTGGTGGCGGTCTCGGTGATGGTGCTGAGGTTGCGCGACCCGCACCGGGCGCGGCCGTTCCGCACGCCGGCGGTATTCGTGGTCGGTCCGCTGGCTGTGTTCGGATGCGTCTTCCTCTACTTCAGCCTGCCGTGGCTGAACCGGCTCGTGCTGCCGATCTGGGGCGCGGCCGGCCTCGTCATCTACTTCGCCTACGGCTTCCGCCGCAGCCACATCGCGCGCGGCTCGGTCGAGGTGCACGAGCTGGACCGTGACGCCCCGCCGCAGCCCCTCCCACCGGTATGATGGTAGTTGTCCCCGCAGTGCCGGGGTCAGACCTTCAAGCAATGCTAGGAGCGCGCCGATGATCCTGATCGGCCAATACGACTCCCCGTTCGTCCGCCGCGTGGCGGTCGCGATGCGCATCCTGGACCTCGATTACGAGCACCGGCCCTGGTCGACGTTCAGCGACGTCGACGCATTGGCGGCCTACAACCCCCTCAGGCGCGTGCCGACGCTCGTGCTCGACGACGGCGAGGTCCTTGTCGACAGCGCCGCCATCCTCGACCACCTGGACGAGATCGAAGGCGACGGCGCCCTCATCCCGCCAAAGGGATCCGGCCGCCGCGCCGTGCTGAGGCTTGCCGCGCTCGCCATGGGCACCTGCGACAAGATGGTGTCGATGGTCTACGAGCGCGCCCTGCACGAGCACGTGTCCGACGGGTGGCTCGAACGCTGTCGACTGCAGGTGGGCGCCGTGCTCGACCTGCTCGAGGCTGAACGGGCATCGCGGTCCACGCCCTACTGGTTCGGCGAGACGGTCACCCACGGCGACGTCGCGGTCGCCTGCGCCATGCGCTTCCTCCGGGAGGCGCACGGAGCGACGTTCGACCTCGCACGCTGGCCCAGGCTGACGGGTCTGGCGGACCGCTGCGAGGGGCTCGAGGCTTTCCGGACGACCGTGCAGCCCTTCATCCCGCCGGCCTGACCCTCACTCCGCCGCGTCGGCCACCTGGGCCGCATCCTCTTCGTCGTCGCCGTCGATCCCGACCAGCTCGAGCAAGGCGGGACTCTCGGGAATGTCGAGCGTCTCGACGTCGCGCAGGCGCCGCGTGACCGCTCGGGTCCGGCGTCCGGCCTCGTCGACCGTGCGCTTGGCGGTATCGAGCTGCTTGCCGAGCTTCTCCCAGACCTGACCATATTTGGTGAACTCGTTCTTCGCAGCCCCGAGCACCTGCCAGACCTCGCTCGACCGCTTCTCGATCGCCAGCGTCCGGAAGCCCATCTGCAGGCTGGTCAGCAGCGCCGCCAGGGTCGTCGGGCCCTGCACCATCACCCGGTGCTTGGTCTGGAGCTCGCTGGCGAGGCCGGGGCGCCGGATCACCTCGGCGAACAGTCCCTCGGTCGGGAGATACATGATCGCGAAGTCGGTCGAGTGCGGCGGATGGACATACTTCTCGCAGATCGTCTTCGCCTGGAGCCGGATGGCGCGCTCGAGGTCCTTCGCCGCCTTCTCGACGTCGTCGGCCACGCCGCCCTCCTGGGCGACGAGCAGCCGGTCGTAGTCCTCGTGCGGGAACTTGGCGTCGATCGGGAGCCAGAGCGGGACGTCGTCGCCGCCGCGGCCCGGCAAGCGGACGGCGAATTCCACCATCTCGCTCGAGTCCGGGCGGATCCGCACGTTCGTCGCGAACTGGTCCTTGGTCAGCATGTCCTCGAGCAGCATGCCGAGCTGCACCTCGCCCCACCCGCCGCGGGACTTCACGTTGCTGAGCACCCGCTTGAGGTCGCCGACGCCCGTCGCGAGGCTCTGCATCTCGCCCAGGCCCTTGTGGACCTGCTCGAGGCGCTCGCTGACGAGCTGGAACGACTCGCCGAGACGCTTCTCCAGCGTGCCCTGCAGCTTCTCGTCGACGGTCGCGCGCATCTGCTCGAGCTTGGCGGCGTTGTCCGTGCGCAGCGTGTCGAGCCCCTTCGCGACGGTCTCGCGCAAGGCGTCCTGCCGCTTCTCGTTGCTCTCGGTCATCTGGCCGACCTTCGCGGTCACCCCCTCGAGCGCGATGCGCTGCTCGTCGCGGCCCTCGCGCTGCGCCGCGAGCAGCCGGTCGGACAGGGTGGTAACGGCGTCGTTCGTCTCCTTCAGGCGCTCGGACTGCGCCTTGGCGAAGCCCTCGGCATTACGCTGCACGGTCGCCTCGAGCTTGTCGCGCCCGTCGGCGGCCTCCTTGCGCATGTCCGCGAGCTGGTCCGTCTGCGCCTTGCCGAACTCGGTCAGCCGCGTCTCGACCGCGGTGAAGCGGCCCTCGAGCGTCTCGGTCTGCGCGCCCACCGCGGACCGCAGGTCCTCGCGTCCGATCCGCGCCTCGTCGCGGAACGTGCCGGGCAACGAGTTGGCGACCTGCTCGAGCACCGCGATCCGGGTCGAGAGGTCTTCGGGGATCACGGCGGGACGGCCGACCTTCTGCAGGATCAGCACGCCGAGGACGACGGCGACCAGCGCGAGCACCGCCGCTGCGTAGATTGCGAACTCCATCTCCGACTCCCTGTTCTCAGAAGGCGCGGCCGCCGACGGGCGGCGGCCGCTCCCCGGTCAGTCCTCGCGCACCGTGGTGTGCGGGCTGGCCTTGCCATGCTTCGTGGTCACGTAGCGTCCGCTGATCGCGCTGCGGTAGTGGGCGCCCGAGCTACCGCTCCTGCCCGCCGCCTCGTGAACAGTGGTCCGCGGATGCGAACGCCCGTAGCTCGAGCTCACATACCGTCCGGTGCCCGCGCTCCTGAAGCCACCACCCTTCGCCATATCGATCCTCCATCACCATGCCGCCGCCCCGTCCCCGAATCGACCGCCGCTCGGAGAATGGCCGCACCGTGAATCATCGTGCATGAGGGTGACAGAAGCTGTCAGGGTGTGGAAGGGCCGATCGATGTAGTGTGCGTCAACCACCGCTCGACCATCGGCAGGCGGTCGGCGCCCCAGAACGGCTCTCCGTCGACGATGAACCAAGGGGAGCCGAATATGCCGCGCCGTTCGGCCTCGGCGCACTGGTCGCGCAAGGCGGACTTCAGCTCCGGGTCTTCCGCCGCCTTCCTCAGCATCGCGGCATCGAGGCCGATCCCGCGGCCGACGTCGGCGGCGACCGCCGCATCCTCGATCCTGAGGCCGGCGCCGAACATCGCCTCGAAGAGGCTGCGAGCGAACCAGGCGGCCAAATCGCGCCCCTCGATCCTCTCCACCGCGAGGATCATACGCGCCGGCGCCTGCGTCGCGACGGGGAAGTCGGACCGCATGACGAACGGCACACCGTCCATGCGGGCCAGCCGCTCCCAGTCGCGCCGGCAGTAGTCGCCCTTGAGCGGCTGACCGGTGAGCGGTGCGTTTCCGGTCACGCGGAACAGGACGCCCAGCAGGAATGGACGCCAGTGCACCTTCCGGCCGTGGCGCTCCGCCAACCCTTTGATCTTGAGCGCCGCAAAGTAAGCGTAGGGCGAGCTGAGGTCGAACCAGAACTCGATCGGCGGCGAGGTTCCCAACAGACTGCCCTCCAGCGTCCGGGCGCTTGCACCAGCAGCCCGAACACGTAAGGTAACGTCCGTTATCCAAAGCGGCAAGGAGCGAGTGAGATGGGGGTGTCTGAGACCGTGCCTGCAGGGTTCGAACGCCACTTCCGGCAGAGCCCGGCGACCGATCCGTGGGAGCCGCTCTGGTCGCGCCGCGACGACGGTTTCACGATCGGGCTCCACGTGAGGGAGGCGCACTGCAACGCGCGCGGCCTCCTGCACGGCGGCGTGCTGTCGGCGCTCGCCGACAACGCGATGGGCATAGCGTGCGCCGACCGGGCGGACGGCGCGAAGGGGCTGCTGACCGCCCACCTGTCGGTCGACTATCTTGGATCCGCACGGGTCGGCCAGTGGATCGAGGTGCGCGCCCGGCCCCGCCGGGTCGGCGGCTCGATCGCCTACGCCGAGGCGGACGTCCTGGCTGACGGCGAGGCGGTCGCCAGCGCCTCCGCGATCTTCAAGATCGTCCGGACCGCCGACGGCTAGCGGTCACTCGATCCCGCAGAACGCCATCACGCGCCGGACGGCCGGTCGCTCCTTCACGCGTTCCGCATGCTCAGCCCAGGCGACGAGCCCCGACGTGTCCAGGCCGACGATGCCGCTCCAACGCCAGAACACGAGGAGATACGGGTCCACCACGGAGTAGCCCGTCGGGACCGCCCAGCCCCGTCCGTCGCCGAGAAGACTGTCGATGTAGGCGGCGTGGTCGCGCAGTGACGAGAGCCCCTTCTCCTTGATGGTGCCGTGCGCCGAGACGTCGTCCGAGAAGCGCTCGGGCCGCCAGATCTGGCCGAACGCCATCGCGTGCACGGCACCCGACAGCCAGTTCATCCACTCGGCCGCGCGGGCCCGCCACGCGGGATCGGCAGGCAGGAGCCCCGCCTCCGGGTGCGTGTCGGCGAGGTAGGTGACGATCGCCGCCACCTCGGTCAGGAGGCATGGCTGTCCCCCGATCGAACCAGGCACCGCGCTCAGCGCCGGCACCCGCGCCTTCGGGTTGATCGCGCGCCACCGGTCGGTGCGCGTCATCGCGCCGTCGGTCGCGGCCACGAGCTCAGTCTCGTAGGGCTCGCCGATCTCCTCGAGGACGATGTGGGGAGCGAGCGAGCAGCTGCCCGGCGAGTAGTAGAGGCGGTGCATCCGGTCAGCGTCCCTGCATGATCCGGGTGACCCGGCGCGCTGCCGTCAGCTCCTCGATCGCCCCCGAGACCCCGATCATGTCGAGGTCGCCCAAGCCCATGGCCTCGGCCTCGGCATACAGCTGGTGCGACTGGTCGAGCAGCGGCGTCGCGATGCCGGCGGCACGCGCCGCGTCGGCGACGAGGCCGCAGTTCATCAGCACGTCCGACAAGCCGGCCTGCGGCGACATGTCGCTGCGCACGAGCTTGTCCAGCTTCACGCGCGACACGTCGCTGGCCATCGGACCGGCGTCGAGCACGGAGCGGAAGAGGTCGAGGTCGAGGCCGCTGTTGGCGGCGAAGTGGGATGCCTCGACCAGACCCGTCACCATCGCGATCAGGAAGAGGTTGACCGCGAGCTTCATGGTGAGCGCCCCGGGCACCGCGCCGCAGGCGAAGGTCCGGCGGCACATCGGCGCGACGAGCTCACGGACGAGTGCGACATCCGCGTCCCCGCCGGCGACCATGCCGACCAGCATCCCTTGCTCGGCAGGCACGCGCGAGCCCGAGACCGGCGCCTCGACGTATCGGCCGCCGGCCTCGCGGACCGCCTCCCCCAGCGAGGCGGAGAAGGCGGGCGACGTCGTCCCCATGTGCACCACCAGCCGGCCCGCGACGTTGCCCGCGAATTCCGCGGTGCCACGACCGAGGACCTCGTCGACCGCCCGCTCGTCCGCCAGCATAAGGAGCGCGACCTCGGCGCCGCGCAACGTCGAGCGGGCCGAAGCGCCCGTCGCGGCGCCGAGCGCCGCGAGACGGCGCAGCGCGGGCTCCGAGCGGTTCCAGGCCAGCACATCCACGCCCGACCGCACAAGGTTGGCGGCCATCGACTCGCCCATGTGACCGAGGCCGAGGAACGCGACCCTCATCCCAATCTCCCTTCGCGCCCCGGAATAGCACGTTGGATAACGTTTGCTATCCAAAAGCGCGCCGGGCGGGATTAGAAGTCGGACGGCGTCCAGACGATGCCGCTGCGGGGCGTCTCCGAGAGCGGCGTGGCGGCGATGGTCACGCAGGCCCTGCGGACGGATTCGGCGATCTCCGCGGACAGCCTCTCATCGGCGACGGCCCGCGCCATGCTGGCGCCACCGGCGAGCAGGGCGAGCATCGCGAGGGCGCGCGCGCGTCCGTCGGCCTCGCCCTCGAGGGGCGCCTCCTCCAGCATGGCGTCGACCGCCCGCCTCACGCTCTCCTGGTATGCCTCCTTCGTCTCCCCGTCGGCCCGGACGATCTCGGGGGTCAGGGCCGGGAGGTTGCAGCCCCGGCCGGTCTCCTGAAGGTGGGTGCTCGAGGTGTGGAGCGACGCGAAGTCGTTCACCCAACCCCCGACGGGGTCGAGGGTCGGCGAGGACCGGAGCCGCCGGATGCGCGCCGCCACACGGTCGATCCCCGCCTTCGCCACCTCCAGCAGCACCTGCGCCTTGGTGTCGAAGTGCTTGTAGAAGCTGCCCGAGGTCAGGCCCGCGGCCTTCGACAGTTGGTCGACGCCCACGCCGTCGAAGCCCTTCTCGCGGATCACGCGGGCCGCCGCCCGGACGAGCGCGTCGCGCGACGCAGCCTTGTGCTCTGCCGAATATCGCATGGATCAGTCCCCGGTGGGCCTCGGCCCGCCGCGGGCCGAGGAGGTAGATGGTCGATGGCGCCGCCTCACGCCGCGATCCCGCAACCGTCGCCATCTGCGACCGGCCGAAGGTATGACAGGAACTCGCGCAGGGCGCTGAATCCGGTCGCCCCGCGCCTGCGGACTAGCAGCGTCTCGACCGCGGCAAGCTCCCCGCCGAGCGGTTCGAGGACGACGTCGCCGGCCGCCTCAGCCGCTACGAGGACGCTGCGTGGGAGCATGGTCACGCCCAGCCCCGCCTTCACGCAGCCGATGATCGCGTCGAGCGTCCCGAACTCCAGCACCGCATGCTCGCGGACGCCCGCCGCACCGAGCACCGCCTCGAAGCGGTCGCGGTAGGCGCAGCCCGGCGACTTCACGATGATCCGCGCGCCATCGGCGAGCGCCGGTGCGTCCAGGTCGGCGTAGGCCGAGCGGGCGAGCACGAGCTCCTCCTCGAACACGACCTCGGCCTCGAGCTCGGGATGGTCGACCGGTCCGCAGACGAACGCGGCGTCGAGGGAATGCTCGAGCACCTGGCCGATCAGCACCTCGTTGGACCCGACCCGGAGGTTGACGGCGACGGCGGGATGCGCCGCGGTGAAGGCGGCGATGACGGGAGACAGCCGCAAGGCCGCGGTGGTCTCGAGCGACCCCAGGTCGAGGCGCCCGGAGGGAAACCCGTCGTCGAGGACCGCGCGGCGCGCCTCGGCCAGCACCCATGCCGCCTTCGACGCGAAGGGCAGGAGCCGCGCGCCGGCGCGCGTCAGCTCGACGCCGCGGCTGTGCCGGCGGAACAGCTCCGTCCCGAGCTCCCGCTCGAGCGCGCGGATCCGCGAGGTCACGTTGGACTGGACCGTGTTCAGCTCGGCCGCGGCGCGGTTCATCCCGCCCAGCCGCGCCACCGCCTCGAAGGTCCTGAGATCACTCAGCTCCATGCCCGCTCCAGCCGCTATCTCCGAACGAGATAACCGTGTTCTCGACTTATCGTTTGTGGGCTCTGCGGACCGAAAGCACAATAGGATAACGGAGGTGATCTATGTTGAAAAACGCGCGCGTGGCCGCGTTCTGCGAACGCTTCGGGCTCGACGTGCCGATCATGCTGGCGCCGATGGCGGGGGCGAGCGCGCCAGAGCTCTCCTCGGCGGTCATCGGCGCGGGCGGCATGGGGGCGCTGGGCGCCCTCCTGATGCAGCCGGCCGAGATCCTGGACTGGTGCTCGGCCGTGGCCGCCGCCTCGTCCAACCGGTTCCAGCTGAACCTCTGGGTTCCCGACCCAGCGCCCGGGCGCGACGCCGGGTCCGAGGCGCGGGTCCGGGACTTCCTCGCGAAGTGGGGGCCCGAGGTCCCCGCGGACGCCGGGGACGCGACGCCCCCCGACTTCGCGGCGCAATGTGACGCGATCATCGACGCAGCGCCGGCTGCGATCTCGTCGGTCATGGGCCTTTTCCCGGACGACGTCGTGCGCCGCGCGAAGGACCGCGGGATCCCGTGGTTCGCCGTCGTGTCCACCGTGCGCGAGGCCCGCCGCGCCGAAGCGGCCGGCGCGGACGTCATCATCGCGCAGGGCATGGAGGCGGGCGGCCACCGCGCCGCCTTCGACCCGGCGTCCGCCGAGCGCGAGCTGGTCGGGCTCGTGTCGCTCATACCGGCCGTGGTCGACGCGGTCGCCGTGCCCGTCGTGGCGACCGGAGGCATCGCCGACGCCCGCGGCGTCGCCGCCGCGCTCGCGCTGGGCGCGAGCGCCGCCCAGATCGGCACCGGCTTCCTGCGGACCCCGGAGGCGCGGATACACCCGGCCTGGGCCGACGCCATCGCCCGCACCGCCCCCGAGGACACGGCGGTCAGCCGCGTGTTCAGCGGCCGCCCGGGCAGGAGCGTGCGGACGGAATACGTCCGCGCCGCCACGGCGGACGACGCGCCGCCACCCGCGCCCTATCCCGTGCAGCGCGGCCTGACCGCGCAGATGCGGGCCGATGCCGGCAGGACGGGCGACGCCGAGCGGATGCAGGCGTGGTCGGGCCAGTCGGGATCGCTCGCCAGCACGGAGTCCGCGAAGACGCTGACGCGCCGGCTGTGGGCCGAGGCGCAGGAGATCCTCGCGTGACCGCGCTGCGCCTCCACTACTCACCCGGGAGCTGCTCGCTCGCGGTCCACGCGGCGCTCGAGGAGGCCGGCGCCGACTTCGAGGCGGTCCGCCTCGACCTCGCCGCGGGAGACCAGTTCACGCCCGGGTTCCTCGCCCTGAACCCGAAGGGCCGGGTCCCCGTCCTCGAGACGGCGCACGGCCCGCTCACCGAGGTCGCCGCGATCCTCGGCTACGTCGCCGCGACCCATCCGGAGGCGGAGCTCGCGCCCGCCGACGCGTTCGGGCTCGCGCGGATGAACGCCGTGAACGCCTGGATCTCCTCCACCGTCCATGTCGCGATCGCGCACGGACTGCGCGGCTACCGGTGGGCGGACACCGAGCAGGCCAGGGCCGACATGGCCGCCAAGGCGGTCTCCAACTACTCAAAATGCTTCGACCTCATCGACCGCGACCTGGCGCAGGGGCCGTGGATGCTCGGCCACGCGATCTCGACGTCGGACTTCTACGTCTACCTGATGACGCGGTGGCTGCCGCGCATCGGCCTCGACACGACACCCTTCCCGAACGTCGCCGACCACTACCGGCGGATGTGCGAACGCCCGTCCGTGAGGCGCGCCCTCGCCACGCAGGGGTTGAGCTGAATGGACGCCGGTGGCGCCTCGGATAGAGGCGACTGGGCGGCCCTCGCGGTTCTCCTGCTCGGGGCTTTCCTGCCGATCCTCGACTTCAACGTCGTCAACCTCGCGATCCCGGCGATCCGCAGCGACCTCCACGCGTCGCCATCGCAGCTGCAGCTCGTCATGAACGTCTACATGTCGACCTACGCCGTCCTGCTGATCACCGGCGGCCGCCTCGGCGACCGCTACGGACGCAGGCGCATGTTCATGCTGGGCCTCGTCGGCTTCACGCTCGCCTCGACGCTGTGCGGCACCGCGCGGACGCCGGCGTGGCTGATCGGCGGACGCATGCTCCAGGCCACGACGGCGACGGTCATGGCGCCGCAGGTCATCTCCTCGATCCGCCACATCTTCCCGGGGCACCGCCTGCGGCTCGCGCTCGCGCTCTACGGCGCCACCTTCGGCCTCGCCTTCGTGAGCGGCCAGGTCGTCGGCGGCCTCATCGTCGAGTCCCGCCCGTTCGGGCTGTCCTGGCAACCGGTATTCCTGGTCAACGTCCCGCTCGGCCTCGCCGCGCTCGCCGGCGCGACGCTCGCACTCGAGGACACCCGCTCCCCGAACCCGCAGCACCTCGACCTCATCGGCGTCGCGATCAGCAGCGCCGCACTGCTGTCGCTCGTCGTCCCACTGACCGCCGGACGGGAGGCGGGATGGCCCGCGTGGTGCTTCGCGTCGCTAGCGGCGACGCCGGCCCTCGTCGCCGCGTTCGTCAGGTGGGAGGTCGCGGTCGCCCGGCGCGGCGGCGACCCGCTCGTGCGCGTCGACCTGTTCCGCCGTCCGGCGATGGCCTTCGGCGCGGCGATCGCCGCCGCCTTCTACACCACGTCGGCGATGTTCATGACCATCGCAATCCTGCTGCAGAGCGGCGAGCACGTCGCGCCCGCGAAGTCGGGCTTGGCGCTCATGCCGATGTCGGCGAGCTACTTCGCGGTGTCGCTCGCCTCCGCCTCGCTCGCAAAGCGGCTCGGCAGCGCAGTGACGCTTCTCGGGATGGCCTCGCAGTTCGCGGGCCTGATCGTGATCGGGATGGGTCACGGGGCAAGCGGCCTCGGCATCCCGACCGCCGGCCTCGTGCTCCTCGGCGCGGGGTTCGGGATCATCATGCCGACCATCGTCGGGACCGTCGTCGGGGGCGTCGAGCCCGAGCACGCCGGACTGGCCGCCGGGTTGGTGATGTCCTCGCTGCAGGTCGGGGCCTCGACGGGCGTCGCCATCGTCGGCGGGGTGTTCTTCGCGACGCTGGGCGCCGGCCAGCACGACGACTACCGCCGGGCGTTCGCGACGGCGACGTTCGCGAACGCGGCCCTTGTGGCGCTCGGGGTGCTTGCGGCCCTGTGCCTCGTCTTCGCCGAGCGCCGCGCGGCCACGCATCGGGCGGCATGAGCAGCGCCGACGAAGAACGTCCGCGGCGGTCGGCGTCCTCAGCTGCGGACGTCCACCCTGTGCCGGGCCTGCAGATCGGCACATACCGCGCGACCCAGTTCGCTCAGGTCCGCGACCTCTGGAACGAGGCATTCCCCGACGATCCGCCGCGGAACCGGGCGGAAGCCGCAATACCGCAGAAGCTGGCGGTGCAACCCGACCTCCTCGTCGTCGCGACGCTGGACGGACACGTCGCCGGGACCGTCATGGCGGGCTACGACGGGCACCGCGGATGGCTCTATTCGCTCGCGGTGAGAAGGGAGCAGAGATCGCGGGGCATCGGCCGCTCCCTCGTCCGCGAGGCGGAGAGGCGGCTGGCCGCGCTGGGATGCACCAAGGTGAACCTGCAGGTCCGTGGTTCCAACGAAAGGCTGGCCGGCTTCTACGAGGCGCTCGGCTTCGCTCGGGAGGAGCGGATCAGCCTCGGGAAAGCGCTCCTGGAATGCGGACCAGACCTGGGCTGAGGTGTGCGTCCGGGTCGGCGCACGCCGCAGTGCGCTTCCGACTTCCCGAACATCCGCATTCGCGGACGCGATCATCCGCAGTGGCGATACGACTGATGGATCCATTCCGGATAGAACCGGGCGCGAGGCAAAGGAGCTTGCGCTGGGCACGGAGGAAAGACCTTTGGATTCCAGATAATCGGCGCTAGCAATTCGAGAAAGAAGGGGGATACTCATGGACGACTTCGAGCAGCAGCCATTCGCGGACGCCGAGTTCGCGGAGAACCCGGAGCAGCGGTGCCCGTGCGTCCTGCTCATCGACACGTCGACCTCGATGCGGGGCGCGCCGATCAACCAGCTCAACAGCGCGCTGGTCGAGTTCAAGGACGAGCTGCATTCGGATCCGATGGCCGCCAAGCGCGTGGAACTAGCGATCGTCACGTTCGGTCCGGTGCAGACGCGCACGGAATTCACGACGGTCGACGGCTGGTATCCCGAGAACTTCGAAGCGAGCGGCGCCACCCCGATGGGCGAGGCCATCGTGACGGCGCTCGACCTGCTGCGCGAACGCAAGGACCGCTATCGCGCGAACGGCATCAAGTATTACCGCCCCTGGGTATTCCTGATCACCGACGGCGCGCCGACGGACAGCTGGCAGGAGGCGAAGCGCCGCGTGCACGAGGGCGAAGAGCGCAAGGAGTTCATGTTCTACGCCGCCGGCGTCGAAGGCGCGGACATGTCCGTCCTGTCGCAGATCGGCACGCGCCAGCCCCTCAAGCTCAAGGGCCTCGCGTTCCGCGAACTCTTCCAGTGGCTGTCGAGCTCCCTGAGCGCGGTCTCGCAGTCGAGCCCCGGCGACGCCGTGTCGCTGGCGAACCCCACCGCGCCCGACGGCTGGGCTGTTGCCGGCTGATCGCCCCCGGTGGCGCTGGGCCGCCGCATCCAGGATCGGCACCTCCCACCTCAAGGCGGGCACAAGGAAGCAGGACGCCTACCTCGCGCGCACCCTTCGAGACGACACGCTCTGCGTCGTCGTTTCGGACGGCGCCGGCAGCGCGCCGTTCGGCGGCGAGGGAGCCTCCCTGGTCTGCAGGTCGATGGCGGCGAGGCTCCGGGGGTGGTTCGAGCGGCACGACGCGATGCCAGACGAGGATCTCGTCCTCGATTGGCTCGACGATTTGCGGGACACGCTGTCGGTCGTCGCGGAGAAGAGGAAGGTCACGCGACGGCAGTTCGCCGCGACGCTCGCTATGCTCGTCGTGAGACGCGGCGAACTGCTCGCCCTCCAGGTCGGCGACAGCTCGATCGTGGGCCGCGTCGACGGCGAATGGGTGGCGATCTGCTGGCCGGACAGCGGCGAGTTCGCATCGACCACCTACTTCGTGACGGACGATCCCGAGGTGCGCCTCAACGCGGTCCGCGCACCTTCCACGCATGACGGCTTCGCCGTGTTCTCGGACGGGATCGAGACGATCGCGCTCCAGCAGGCGGAGCGCAGGCCGCACCCGGGCTTCTTCGGGCCAATGATCCGGCCGGTCGACACGGCCGAGGCGGCCGGCAAGCTCGTCGACCTGTCCGCCGCGCTGGGCCGCTACCTCGACGGACCGGCGATCTGCGAGCGCACCGACGACGACAAGACGCTGGTCCTCGTCTCCGGCGCGTGACGATGCAGACGGTTAGGGTCGCCGGACGCGCGCACACGCTGGGAAGGCGGATCGGGAAGGGCGGCGAGGGCGAGGTCTTCGCCCTGGAGGGCAGTCCGGACGGCGCCGTGAAGATCTACCGTCAGGATCTCCGGCCGGAGCGCGAGCCGAAGGTCCGGGCCATGGTGGAGGCCGCGCTGGCCTCCACGACGAAGCTGGTGGCCTTCCCCTCGGCGATCGCGACCGACGCCCGCGGGGTCTTCGTCGGCTTCCTGATGCGCCTCGTCTCCGGCTACCGCCCTCTGCACGAGCTCTACAGCCCCAAATCCAGACGGACTGCCTTCCCGGACGCCGACTACCGCTTCGTCGTGCGGTCGGCGCTGAACGTGGCCAGGGCCGTCGCCCAGGTCCACCAGACCGGATGCGTGATCGGCGACTTCAACCACTCGGGCGTCCTCGTCTCGAAGGACGCGACCGTCGCCCTCATCGACGCGGACAGCTTCCAGTTCGACGCGAACGGCCGACGCTACGGGTGCGTCGTCGGCGTCCCCGACTTCACGCCGCCGGAACTGCACGGGGCCGATCTCAGGGCCGTTCCGCGCACGCAGGCCCACGACAACTTCGGGCTGGCCGTCGCGGTGTTCCATCTCCTCGCGATGGGCAAGCATCCCTACGCCGGCCGGTTCGCCGGCGGGGACATCTCGATGGGCGAGGCCATCGCACAGCACCGTTTCGCCTTCTCCCAGACCAGAAGGGCGGAGACGCGCACGACGCCACCGCCGGCGTCGATCACGCTATCCGACCTCCCGCCACCCATCGCGCGCGCATTCGAGGCCGCGTTCGGCAAGAACCCGGCCGCGCGGCCCGACGCCCCGGCGTGGGTGCACCTCTTGAAGGAGCTGGAGGGCTCCCTCAGCCGCTGCGGCAGGGTCAAGACCCACTACTATCCCTCGGCCGCGGGCAAGTGCACGTGGTGCCGGATCGTCGACCAGTCCGCGATCGACATGTTCCCCGACGTTCGGTTGGGCGCTGCGCACGCACCGGCTGGCGCGCCCTTCGACCTGGAGCGCATCCTCGCGCAGATCCGCGCCGTGCGGCTGCCCGACCCGGGCGCGCTGCTGCCCATCGTCCCGGAGGCCTCCGGCGAATCCAGCGAGGCGGTCCGGAAGGCGAAAGGCGCCGTGCGCGGCGCGAAGGCGCTAGGGCTCGCCGCCCTGCTCGCCGCCGCCGCCGGCTTCGCCTACGCCGGCGCGCTCGCGATCGTGTGGATCGGGATCGGCATCTTCGGACTGGTCAGGCTCTTCGGGGGTTCGGTCCAGCAGGCGCCCTTCCGCCGAGCCTACGAGCAGGCGGACCAGAGGGCCCGGGCCGCGGAGATGGCGTTCCTGCAGCGCATCGGGCTCGTCGAACTGGCCGCGGTCCGCGACGACGTGGAACGCTGGATCGGCGAGCACCGCCGGATCGACGAGGAGATGGCCCGGGAGCTCGCGCGCCTGAAGTCGACGCGCGAGGCAAGGCAGCGCGACGCCTTCCTGGACCGCTTCCAGATCCGACGCGCCAGCATCGCCGGCATCGGCCCCGCGAAGACCGCGACACTCGCATCCTACGGCGTGGAGACGGCCGCCGACGTAACGGCGGCGAAGGTCCAGGCGGTCCCCGGCTTCGGCGACGCGCTCACGGCGAAGCTGGTCGCCTGGCGCCGCGCCCACGAGGCCAGGTTCCGATACAACGCCACGCCCGACGCAAGCGACGTGCAGGCGGAGAACGCGGTGCGTTCCGCGGCCGCGAGCAGGCGATCCGACCTCGAGGCGAAGATCCGCTCGGGAGCGGCGGCGCTGCAGGCGGCGCCGCAACTCCTCGGCGCCCGGGCCAAACAACCCGATCCCGCGCTCACCGCGGCACTCCAGGCCCGCGCCGAGGCGGCGCGGGATCTCCGGCAGCTCGGCATGGCCGTCCCGGCCAGCGCCCCGATCAACCTCGCCAGATCATCCCCGAACATCCCCGGTCGAGGCCCCACGGCTTCGGCCTACGCGAGTGGTGGCCACGTTCCCCGTCCCGCCCCGGCACCGTCGGGCACCCCGGGCGCCAGGCCCACCTGCCCCCAATGCGGGTCCGGCATGGTCCGCCGCACGGCGCGACGGGGACCCCGGTCCGGCCGCCAGTTCTGGGGCTGCTCGCGCTACCCGGCCTGCCGAGGGACGAGGAACTGACATGCCCGACGACGAACGATCCCAACAGTTTCGCCTTCGCCCGGACGACAGCGTCCAGAAGCTCTTGCTCTCGACACCGGCACACTTCGTCGGCGAGTTCGACACGCCGAACATGCTCATCGCGCATGCATGGCCGCCCCTCTACACCGGGCGCCGGCAGTGGTTCGGGAACGGTGGCGACTCGCTCAGCCGGACGGCGCTCGTCCTGGCGTTCCGGACACCACCGCCCGAGGAACCCGCACCGGGCCTGATCATCCCCAACTACGAGAACGCCGGCGAGGTGCTGGCATCCGCGCTGAGTGTCCTGTTCGGGAAGAAGTTCGAGAATCACGGCCCGTTCGAGATGTCAGGCTCCTTCGGCATGCCTGACCTAGGGACCTTCGCGACGCCTTGCGAACCCAGACTCCGGCAGAACGACGGGCGGCCGCGCGTCGACCGGCCGGTGCCCCTCAACCTCGGGGAGGTCCGCCGCATCGCGCCGATCCTCGGAGCCCCGCGCGACGACCACCGGGTGGCCACCTTCCTGTCGGCGGCACGATTCTACAGACGCGCGCTCCTGTCGATCGAGAACGATCCCGAGGGGGCATACCTCAACCTGATCACCGCCGGCGAGATCATCTCGAACTTCCACGAACCGAGCGAGGAGGAAGCGCTCGACGAGGAGGCCCGCGCCGCGCTTGCACGGATAGCCAACGAGATGGAGGACGGAGAGCGCCTCGCGACCTTTCTTCGCGGTCGGCTCCGCGGCATCAAGCGAAGGTTCGTCGGCGCGATAACGTCGATGGTCGACGACTCGTTCTTCGAGCGTTGGGAGGCCGAGGACCAGTGGGGCTCGTTCAAGAGGGACGGTTTCCCCGGCAGGATCTCGGCCGCCTACGACCTACGCAGCCGCTTCGTCCATTCGGGCTACCCGTTCGGCCAATGGATCAACCTGCACATGTCCCAATACGAGGTGCAGCTCGGCGAGCCGGTGGTGGCGGACCGGGAGATGGCCAAGATCCTAGCCAAGGCGCCGCTGTTCAGCGGCCTCGAACGCGTGACCCGCTACGTGCTGCTGACGATGGCGGCCGACCTTGGCGCGGATGTCGAAGTGGCACCGCCAGAGGGCGCCGACGCTGCCGCACGCTAAAGAGCGGCGATCGCCGGGCCGACCCTCAGGCAGCGAGCCGGGCCGGCTCCCAGGCCTGCCGAACCTCCGCCGTTTCGAAGAAGAGCACCTCGTCCTGGTTCAGGCGGATCATCTGGCGCGGCTGGAGCAGCAGGCGCTCGCCCGCGCGCACCAGCCAGAGCGGCCCGTCCGCCGGCCGGTTCGCCTTCGCCAGCAGCGTGGCCGGATCGATGAGGTCGGCGTCGATCGCGAGCAGCTGCCCGTCGACGTCCACGATGTTGCGAAAGCCGATGTCCCAGAGTGCCATGTTCCCGCGTCTCCTGCGTGCCTCGATATGCACACAGTCGCACGCGCGGGTGTCAGAAGCTGTCACCCCCGTAGTCGCGGAGCATGCACAGCGCGTTGACCAGCGCCATCTCCTCGATCGTCCGGCAGGGCGTCTCGAGGAGCGCGGGGCTCGCGAACACCATCGCCGCCACCTGCGCGCGCGACACCGCCACGTTGATGCGGTTGAGGGAGAAGAGGAAGGCGATGTCGCGCGGCAGCTCCTCGCCGCTGGAGGTCGTCATCGAGACAAGGCAGACCGGCGCCTCCTGGCCCTGGAAGCGATCGACGGTGCCGACGCGGACCGCCGCAGGCAGTCTCGCGCGCAGCGCGTTGACCTGCGCGTTGTAGGGGGCGACGACCAGGATGTCGGCGAGGCCGACCACGCGCTCGCGGCCGTCGCGGTCCCGGTAGGTCGAGCCCTCGACCTCGGCGATCCGCGCCGCCACCGCATCGATCTCCTCCGGACTGACCTGCGAGCGTCCGGAGTGCAGGACCGCCCGCATGCCGGCGCCGACCAGGTCCACACCGTCGCGCGAGACCAGCGCCTGACCGCCCGCCGCGTCGTCGCTGCTCAGCCGGTCCTCGTAGACCGCCGTCGAGATGAAGCCGCATACGCGCGGATGCATGCGGCGGCTGATGGGGATGAACACGCCGCGGTCCGACGGCACGACCCGGTGGCCGTCGATCAGGTATTCGAGGCACGAGCGGCCGCTGTCGCCGGGGTGGCTGCCCTGCAGCGGCTGCGGCAGCTGCATGGGGTCGCCCACCAGCACGATGTTGCGTGCGCACCGCGCCATCGCGAGGATGTTGGCGATCGAGACCTGCCCGGCCTCGTCGACGATCAGGTAGTCGTAGGCCGCCTCGGTGTAGCGCGCGAAGTGCCACGCGGTCGCGCCGACCACGTCCGCCGCCGCGATCTCGGGAGCGTCGTTGTCGCCGACGAGCACGATGCCGGGATGCGCGTCGTCGTCGCCGTCGTCGGAAGACTTCTGGACGACGCCGCAGCGCACGCCCTCGGCCCGCGCACGGTCGGCCACCGCCTCGAGCAGGTTGCCGATCGCCTTGTGGCTGTTCGAAGAGACCGCGATGCGATTGCCCGCGCGGACGAGGTTCACGATCGAGAGCGCGCTGACGTAGGTCTTGCCGGTGCCGGGCGGGCCCTGGATGGCGAGCGTCGTGCCCGCCATTGCGGCGATCGCGCGGCTCGTCTCGGCCGGTAGGTCGCCATCGGCCGGGATGACCCCTGCAGGGCGCGGACCATCCAGGAAGACCGGCGCCGACCGGGTCAGCAGGTGCTCGACCGCCGGCAGGCGGCCGGCGCCGGCGATGACCTCGTCGATCACCGCGGCGACCGACTCGCGCAGCACCTTGTTGCGGAGCGGCTGGGGCGGCAGCAGGTCCAGCGTGTCGGGCAGCGGACCCTTCGCGGTCGAACGCCGCAGCACGAGCGTGTTCGCGTCGTGGTCGATCGAGCGGAGGTTGACCTCCTCGATGCCAGCCGCCGGCTTCATGCAGGGCGACTTGCCGGCCCGCAGCTTCGTCTCCTGCTCGGGGAAGCGGTAGGTCCGCTCGAACGACTGCCTCGTCACCTGGACGGGCTGGTCGATCGCGACCAACCCCTGGATGCACTCGAGGTCGTCGAGCAGCTCCTCGCTCTCCTGCGCGAGACGGTCGAAGATCGCCCAGTATGCGGGCTTGTCCTCTCGCCGATGGAACTGGCTGAGGTCCAGCAGCAGGTCGGCGATGCGGTCGCCGAGACGCTCGCGGACCGGAAGCAGCCTCGCGCGCAGTGCCGCGAGCTCCTCGTCCTCCGCCGCGAGGTTCGATAGCGTCCCGCCCTCGGGCACCTCGCCGAGCACCGGCCACGCCATCGCGGCCGGGCGCACGTCGCGGACCAGCCAGTCGCGGAGCAGCTGGGTGGAGACGCAATCCGTGCGGTTGTAGTCGTGGATCTCGTCCAGCAGGCGCTGCTCGCCCGTCTGCCGCCACTCCTCGTAGAAGACGACGCTGGCGCCGGCCGTCGCGACGTCGGCCGCGCGCTTCTCCATGTAGAAGGCCTCGAGATCCTTGATCGAGTAGCCCTTCTCCGAGGCCACCATCGCGCCCGACACCACCTTGAAGAGATCGACGAAGCGCCGCTCGCGCTGCAGCTGGTCCATCGCCGCCTCGCCGGTGCGGTGCTGCGCGGTCAGCCGGCGGAGCGCCGCGATCTCGTAGTTGGCGTAGTGGTAGACGTGCGCCTGGGGGTAGCGGCGCATGCGGTCGACGAGAAACGCCAGCAGATCAGCGGCGGCGCGGCCCTCGTCCTCGCGGGTGTGCGCCCAGAAGGCGCGGAACTCCCACGCGCCGTTCTCGCGGAACCACACCCCGTGGAGGTATTCAAGGCCACCCGGGAAGTAGGGGTCGCCTTCGATGTCGTAGAAGACGTCGCCTTCGTCAGGGGCGGGAAGCAGCCCGAAGCCCTTGCCGGGCTCGGCGTCGCGCAGCTCGAACGACGGCGGCCCGCCTGCGCGGCGCGCCGACTGCAACCGCGCCTGGGTGACGAGCCGCCGCTGCGTCTCGGCCGCCATCCTCGGCACGCGCTCGTCACGGGCGCCGAGGCCCGCCATCGTCGTCACGCCGGCGGCCTCCAGCTTCTGGCGCTGCGAGCGGCTGATGCCGGCGACCAGCGCGAGGCTGTCCTCCGCCTCCCACCGCTCCTCGCAGCGGTCGCTCCAGCGGCAGAGCGCGCACGCCGACACCGGCTCGGGACGCGTCTCCGGCCGCTCCACGAGGAACGCCTCCAGCATGCGGCGCGCGTGGCGGGCATACGAGGACACCTCCGCCAGCCGGACCGTGAACCGGGTGCCGTCGCCGAGCTGCAGGTGGGCCGCCTCGGGCGCGACGCCCTGCACCTTCGCGAGCAGGTCGCTGTAGAGGCAGAGCTGCAGGACGTGCTTCGGGTCGGGCTTGCGCTTCAGCTTCGTGTCGACGACCTCGTAGGACCAGGCGCCAAGGTTTGAGGGGCGCTCGACGCGCTCGAGGAAGTCGCTGTAGCCGCCCCACGCGCCGTCGAGCAGCGCACCCTGGAAGATCACGTCGGGTCCATCGCGCATCGCCTCGTGCGTCAACCGCACGGACTCCTCGAGGGAGATGCCTTCCTTGGGGATCTCGACGACGCGGCGGCCGTCCGCCTTGAGCTGGTCAAGGAAGGCGAGCTCGTGCTCGTCGCCCTGCCGCTGCAGCAGCTCGGCCTCCGCGCCGTCCTCGCCCGGCGCCAGGTCGCCGACCTCGATCAGGCGCAGGTCCAGCGCCGTCGCGTGCCGGCATCCCTTGAACCGCATCAAGTCCGAGGCCGAGAGCCTCATCGCGCCATCGATCCTGCGCATGTGCATTCCCCTTTCCTGCTCCATAGCACATAAGGGTGACAAAAGTTGTCAGGGGTGAGTCCATGTCGTTCGCGAAGGGTCAGGAGCTGCTCAAGCTCGCGATGATGGCGACGGGGCGGAGCGGCGTGTCGCTCGAGGAGATCGTCGAGGAGTGGGGGTGCTCGCACCGCACCGCGCAGCGGATGACCGACGCGCTTCAGGCCGCGTTCCCGCAGACCGAGGCCGAGGACGGCGAAGACCGGAAGCGGCGGTGGCGCATCCACGCCAAGGCCATCGCGCCGCTCCTGACGCCGTCGGCCGAGGAGCTGGCGGCGCTAGCGACCGCGATAACGGAACTCGAGGCGGAGCAGATGACGGCCGAGGCGGCGACGCTGCGGCAGCTCCAGGCCAAGGTGCGCGCGCTCCTGCCGCCCGGGGCGGGGACTCGGCTCGCGGTCGACGAGGAGGCGCTGCTCGAGGCGCTCGGCCACGCCGCCCGCCCCGGTCCGCAGCCGGTGATGGACCGCGAAGTCAACGCCGCGATCTCGGAAGCGCTGAAGGGTCCGTTCCTGCTCCGCATCACCTACCGCCGGCGATCGCAGGACAAGCCGAGCGAGCGCGTGGTCGCGCCGCACGGCCTGCTGCTCGGCGTGCGCCGCTACCTCGTCGCGCGGGACACGGCAAAGAAGGGCGCGCGGTTGCAGCACTACCGGGTCGAGGAGATCTACTCGGCCGAGGTGCTGGGCGAGAGCTTCGAGATAGACCCCGGCTTCAGCCTGCGCGCCCACGCGGAGAAGGGCTTCGGCTCCTACGAGAGCGAGGCACAGCACGGCGAGGTGGTGTGGCGCTTCACCCCCGAGGCGGCCGACCACGCCCGCCGGTTCGTCTTCCATCCGACCCAGTCGGTCGAGGAGGAGAAGGACGGATCGCTGCTGGTGAGGTTCAGGGCGTCGGGCCACCTGGAGATGTGCTGGCATCTCTATTCCTGGGGCAGGTCGGTGGAGGTGCTCCAGCCCGCGGCGCTGCGCGCCATGGTCCAGGGGCACCAGCGCGACTTCGAGGCACTGCCGTGAGGCCGGCCCGGCCGCGACAGCAAAGGGGCCAAGGCGACCAGGAGTCGAATTGCAGGTCCCCGGCTAGCGTGCGCAGCGACTTGATGTGAGCGACGCGGTCCTGGCCGCCGCGTTCGCGATCGATCTGAAGCCGCGTAGAACGCGTCGCTGGGATGGTGACGCGTCCCGGCCCGGAATCACGTGCGCCCGATGCGGAATGCAGACGGGTAAACCGACAGACCTGATCAGCGCCCCGGGGCCGGCTATTTTCCGGCCGGTGGATCGCGGCGCCTCAGGCGCGCCGCGCCCCGCAGCCGCGGATCAGCGTCCGCCCGAGCGGCTTAGGGGGCTCGGCGTGGAGGACCACCGCCGTCCTCACGTCGCCGAAGCGGCCGATGTCGTCGATCACCGCCTCGAGCGCGACGGTGTCGGGCAGGCGCACGGTCAGGTCGAGGCACTCCTCCCCGGTCAGGCGCCGCAGCTGGACCACCTCCGGCACCCCCTTCAGGTGTTCGACGCACGGCCGGAAGCGGTCGAAGCTCGTCCGGACTCGCATCGACACCTCCGTCGCGAGACCGAGCGCAGCGGGATCCAGCCGGACGCCGTAGCCGACGATCACGCCGATGTCCTCGAGCCGGCGCACGCGCTCCGAGGCCGCGGGTTGCGACAGCCCCACCTTGCGCCCGAGTTCCGCGATCGGCGTCCGCGCGTTCGCCTGCAGCGCCTCGATCAGCGCGATGTCGATCGAATCCAACTTGGAGGAGACGTCCCGGACCGTCGCCATCACAGCTCGACGGCGGTCGTGGCCGTCGCGACGTCGCCCGTGTTCGGCGTGCCGTCCGGATCGATCAGTATGAGCCTGACCTGCCCCTTGCGGGCGGCTGGGCGGTGCTCGACGCCCCGAGGCACCAGGAGCATCTCGCCGGGGCCGACCGTCACGACCTGGTCGCGGAACGCCATCTCGAACTCACCCTCCAGGATGATGAAGAGCTCGTCGGTCTCGTCGTGCCTGTGCCAGACCCACTCGCCCTCGGTCCGGACCAGGCGGATCTCGTTGCCGTTGTAGCGAGCGACGATCTTCGGCGCCCAGACGTCGTCGAACGCCGCGAAGCTCCGTTCTATGTCGACGACGACCGGTGCGCTCTCCATCCAAATCTCCCGATGCGTAGCCGACTACCGACGACGGCAGTTGGATAACGTTCTCTATCCTAAATGCGCTCTGATCCCGTCGCAAGCGGGATCGACGCATTGAGCCGAGCCTATGATTCCAATGCCGATGCCAGCGACGCGACTTGAATTACGATGCGATTGGCGCCCGCCGGCGAATGACCGACCATGTCGACGACTAGGCCGATCGGGGATGATCCGGCGTGGACACGCCCTGGCCAGAAACGAACCAGGCTACCGGGACAGGCGGCTAGAAGATGGGGCTGCCCGCGTCCTCGCTTCCCGCCACGATCGTCGACTTCTTGGCCGCCAACGATCCCGAACTCGTCAGGCTGGCGCGCGCGGACGCGGCGCGCTTGGTGGAGTCAGGTCACGAGCCCGGGTTCGCCCGGCTGGAGGAGGTTCCCACGTCCTTCTTCGACCTCGTCGAGCGACGGCTCGAAAGGCTCTACGTCGCCGAGGCCCAGCGGCTCGGCACGAGCCGGGACGACGCTCGCGCAGCCGTCGTCGCGCGCGAGGGCGAGGAGCTGCGCCTCCGCTTCGAGGAGCTGGCGCGCCACTACCACCTGGTCCTCAACCTCGAGATGGCGGGCGGAAAGACCTACCGCGTGGCCCCCGCGCTTGCCGAGCGCCTGCTCGAGACCCGGGACGACGTGCCCGCGCAAGCGCTGCGCCTGCCGTTCAGGAGCCTCATGCTAGTGTTCGACGACGACGCGTCGCTGGCAGCCTTCCACACCGGCCGGCCGTTCGGCCCTAACCCCGGCCGCGGGGCGATCAGCTCGATCCTCTTCGACCTCCAGGTCGGCAGCGAGCCGTGCCTGCTAGCGGCTTCGCTCCACACGCGCGGACGGCGGACCCACGGCATGATGCAGCGCTCGATGCGATACGGCGAGGGTTCGCTCGACGCGATGCTCTCGACCGCGTGGCCCGGCGTGGACGACGCGCCGATCCGCGCGAAGGGGCGCGACTTCCACAGGCTGCTGCTCAACACGGTCCTCTACATCACGTCGCAGGGGGCACGCGTGTCGCCACCGCGCCGCGATGCGGGCGCGCGCGATCCGCTCAACCGCAGTCCGCGCAAGTTCATGGCGCTCGGCGAGGGGCTCGTGCCGCTGGGCCCCCGGCGGGCGGTCGGCGAGACACGGCGCGGCGAGGTGTCCGACCGTCGAAGCGTCCGCCAGCTGGTCGCGGGGCATTGGCGCTACCACGCCCGCGGACAAGGTCGCTTGGAGCGGCGCCTCCTGTGGATCGAGCCCTACTGGCGCGGCGCGGACTTCGCGCAGGTGGTGAACAGGGCCAGGCTGGTGCGGTAGGGACGAGATGCCTGGGGTGGAGAAGAGCCGATGATGGACCTGAAACCGAACTGCGAATGCTGCGACCGCGACCTCCCGCCCGACAGTCCGGACGCGCGGATCTGCACCTACGAATGCACCTTCTGCGCCGACTGCGTGGAGACGGTGCTCGGTGGCGTGTGCCCGAACTGCCAGGGGAACTTCGTCCCCCGGCCGATCCGTCCGCCCGCCGCGCTTGCCACCGATCCCGCGTCCACTGTCCGCGTGCTGCGCGGCGGTCCCTGCGGGGAACTCCGCGCGACACGCGAGGCCGCCTAGGTGAGCAAGCAGGGGACGTTTTCGGCGACCGAGACCCCCGAAGAAGGGAGGGTCGGCGCAGTCGGCGGCTGCAACTGCGGCGCCGTCCGCTACCTGCTCACCGCGCCGCCACTCACGTGCTACATCTGCCACTGCCACCTCTGCCAGAAGCGCACCGGCAGCGCCTTCAGCCTCTCCATCGTCGTGCCCGCGGATGGGCTCGCCATCACGCAGGGCGAGCTGCGCACGGGCGAGCGGCCCACCGGTTCCGGACGGGTGAACCGGTCGCACGCCTGCGACAAGTGCAACTCCAGGATCTACACGCAGGCCGACGGTGCGCGGACGCTCAACCTGCGGGCGGGGACGCTCGATGACGCCTCGTGGATCCGCCCCGTCGCGCAGTTCTGGACGAGCAGCGCACAGCCGTGGGCCGTCCAGCCAGGCATCCTGACCTACGACGGGCAGGCCGACGACCATGCCAAGCTGCTGGCGGCGTGGGAGCTCGTCGCGAGCTCGGCGTCAGCGCGGATGCCGGCGTGGCCGCGACCCGCGCCAAACAACCGACGGAAGGAGAGACACGGGTGACCGATAGCTTGAACGCGGAGCGGATGCAGGCGTTCGCGCGCGACTGGATCGCGAACTGGAACCGACGGGACGTCGAGGCGGTGCTCGGCCACTTCACCGACGATCCGGTGTTCATCAGCCCGCTGGCCGCCACCATCACGGGCGAGCGCGAGGTAAGGGGGAAGGAGGCGCTGCGGGCCTACTGGAAGCGTGCCTCCGCGCAGAGCACGTCGCTGAGGTTCGACCTCATCGAGGCGATCTGCGACGTGCCCGCGCAGACGCTCGTCGTCTTCTACCGCGCCGAGAAGGACGGCGCGGCCCGGACCGCCGTCGAGATCATGCGATTCGAGGACGGTCGCCAGGTCTCCGGCGAGGCGCTCTACGGGGCGGCGCTGTGACGGGCATAGCGGGCTCGCAGCGCGCGATGCATGCCGAGCGCGCCGCGCTGCTGCGCGATGCCGCCGAACGCGCCAACTCGTATCTCGACGGCGTGGACGAGCGGCCGGTCCGACCTTCGGCGGCCGACATCGCCGCCCTCGAGCGTCTGGCGGGCCCGCTACCCGATGCGCCGACCCCTGCCGCCGAGACGCTCGCGCTCCTCGACGAGGCGGGATCGCCCGCAACGATGGCCTCGCAGGGCGGCCGATACTACGGCTTCGTCATCGGCGGGGCGCTGCCGGTGACGGTCGCGGCGAACTGGCTGGCGACCGCCTGGGACCAGAACGCGGGACTGTGGGCCGCGAGCCCGGTCTCTGCGAGACTGGAGGAGATCGCGCTCGAGTGGCTCGCCGACATCCTCCGGCTCCCGGCCACGATCGGCGGCGCGTTCGTGACCGGCGCGTCGATGGCGAGCTTCACCGCGCTCGCCGCCGCGCGCGACGCGCTGCTCGCCAGGGCTGGCTGGAACGTCGGCGAGGACGGCCTAGCCGGCGCCCCACGGCTCCGCATCGTCGTGTCGGAGGAGGTGCACGTCACCGTCACCAAGGCGCTGTCCCTGCTCGGCTACGGACGGGCGACCCTCGAACGGGCGCCGGTCGACGGACAGGGAAGGATCATGGCTGACAGGCTGCCACCTCTCGACGAGCGCACGATCGTATGCGTCCAGGCAGGCGACGTGAACAGCGGCGGCTTCGACCCGATCGCCGACATCTGCGCCCGCGCGCGGGAGGCCGGCGCATGGGTGCACGTCGACGGCGCGTTCGGGCTGTGGGTGGCGGCATCGGCGGCAAAGGCGCACCTCGCCGCCGGCGCGGAGCTCGCCGACTCCTGGGCCACGGACGGCCACAAGTGGCTCAACACGCCCTACGACTGCGGCATCGCGCTCGTCCGCGATCCCGGGCACCTGCGTGCCGCGATGTCGGCGCCCGCGTCATACCTCGTGACGAGCGGCCACCGCGAGCCCAGCCACTATTCCGCCGAGCTCTCCCGCCGCTCGCGCGGCGTCGAGATCTGGGCCGCGCTGCGGTCGCTCGGCCGCAGCGGCGTCGCCGGGATCGTCGACCGGACCTGCAGGCACGCCGCGCGGCTCGCGGACCTCGTCCGCGCGGCCGGGCTGGAGGTGCTGAACGACGTGGTGCTCAACCAGGTGCTGGTGGCCGCCGACGACGACGCGGCGACCGACGCGATGACCGCGGCCGTGCAGGCCGACGGCACATGCTGGTGCGGTGGCTCGACCTGGCGCGGCAGGCGCGCCATGCGCGTGAGCATCTCGAGCTGGGTCACGACGGACGCGGACATCGACCGCACCGCGGCAGCGATCATAGCCGCCGCGCGGAGCGGCGCAGAACAGGAGACGAGACCATGACCTTCCCCAAGAACGCGATCCTCGCAGGCCAGCCCGTCGAGATCCTCGGCCCCTACATCCGTGTCGAAGACGGCAAGTGGCACTACAGCCACACCCAGGTCATCGCGCGGTTCGAGGGCGTCATCTTCCTCGCCGACGTCGACGCGCTCGAGGACGTCGAGATCAGCGACGAGGAGAAGGCCAGGATCGAGGCTGCCCTCGACGCCACCTTCCCGGACGTCGTCCGACTGGCCCGCGCGATCACCGGTCAGGGATGAGCGGGACGGCCGAACCCGCCTCGCGCGGCCTGCCGCCGCTCCACCTCCTGCTCGGCGTGCTCGTCACCGCCGTATGGGGCACGAACTTCGTCGTCATCCACATGGGACTGGAGCGGGCGCCACCCATCTTCCTCGCGACGATGCGGTTCGTGCTGTCGGCCCTGCCGGCGATCCTCCTCATCCCGCGACCCGCGGTCCCGCTGCGCCGTCTCGCCGCGGCTGGCTTCTTCCTCGGCTTCCAGTTCGCTTTCCTCTTCCCAGGCATGCGGCTCGGGGTCAGTCCCGGCCTCGCCTCGCTCGTCGTCCAGATGCAGGTCTTCCTGACGATCGCGATCGCGGCCGCACTGCTGCACCAGCCCGTCCGTCGCGCCCAGATCGCGGCGCTCGCGATCGCCTGTGGCGGCCTCGTCGTCATCGCGGTCGAGGGCGGCTCGTCCGCCACGCCGATCGGCCTCGCTCTGGTGCTTTCGGCTGCGGCCAGCTGGGCGGTGTCCAACTACTTCGCGGCGACCGCCGGTCGCGTGAACATGGTGGCGTTCGTCGTCTGGGCGAGCCCGTTCGCGGTCCCGCCCCTTCTGGCGACCAGCCTCCTCATCGAGGGGCCTAGCGCCTTCGGCTCGGCGCTGCTGTCGGGAGACGCGATCGTCTGGGCGGTCGTCGCGTGGCAGGCCTACGCCAACACCGTGTTCGGCTACGGCAGCTGGAACTGGCTCCTAAGCCGGCATCCCGCGTCGCAGGTCGCGCCACTCGCGCTCATGGTGCCGATCTTCGGCCTCGCCTCGTCCGCGCTGATCCTCGGCGAACCCATCGAAGGGTGGAAGCTGGCGGCCGGGGCGCTGGTGCTCGGCGGGCTGGCGCTGAACCAGCTCGTCGTGCGCCGACCAGTCGCGCAGAAGTTGCCGGATTAAAGGCTCGTGCCTCAGTCAAGCTCGACGCTGCCAGTGAACATCGGCACGCAGGAACCTCCCACTCCGGCCCTGATGCCGTCGTCCGCGCGCCACGCATGCACATCGAGGACGCTTCGCCGGCCCATCTCGACGCCCTGCGTCGAGCGGAACGCGATCCTTTCGTCGCCGCCTAGGCTGAGCAGCAGCGCCGCGAGGGTCGCGTTCGCGCTGCCGGTCGCGGGATCTTCCCACGTCCCCGCGAGCGGCGCGAACATGCGTGCGCGCACGCCGCCGCCGTCGCGCGCGTAGCAGAACAGGGAGAGCCGGTCGGTGCTCAGCCCGCTGGCGGCGCGTGCCGCGCGGAAGGCCGCAAGATCCGGAGTGGCACGGCCAAGCGCCTCCGGCGCGAACTCGGCGATGACGAAGTCGACCCCGACGCTGGCGACGACCGGCGGGTGCCGATCCAGGACGATTTTCGCAGGGTCGGCACCGATGCATCCGGCCACGGCCGCGGGCTCGACCTCCCCGAGGAGCTCGAGCGGTCGCGGCGCCTTGATCGACGCGCCACCCACCATCCCGGCATCGCGGACGAGGTCGACCTCGACGATGCCGGCCATTTCCTCGAAGCGGAGCACTTCCCCACTGGCCCTTCCCGTCGACGCGAGCACGAAGGCCGTGCCGACGTTCGGGTGGCCGGCGAACGGCATCTCGGCGGTGCGGTTGAATATCCTCACGCGGGCCGTGTTCGCGGGGTCATCCGGTGGCAGGACGAAGGTCGTCTCGGACAGGTTCATCTCGGCGGACAGGCGGAGCATCTCCTCGTCCGACATGCCCCGCGCGTCCGTGAACACCGCCAGCGGGTTGCCGCCGAAGCGGCGGTCGGTGAACACGTCGACGGTGCGGTAGTCGAACTTCCTCATCGGACCTCCTCTGCATTGGCGGCGACCATGTCCCCGGTTGTATTTGGGTAGCGTTCGTGATCCAATGTCGCAAGGAGCGCAGGAGGCACGATGCACGACACCGAACCGCCAACGCCAGTCGCACTGGTCGCACAGCAGGCACCCGGACGGGGATCGACCAACTATCCCCCGGAGTTCGCGGCCAAGGTGCGAGGACGCTTCAAGCGTCCGCTCGGCGACGCGTTCGGATTGAACGGCTTCGGCGTGAACCTCACCACGCTCGAACCTGGCAGCCAATCGTCCGTGATGCACAGGCACACGGTGCAGGACGAGTTCGTGTTCGTCGTATCAGGGGAGCTGGTCCTGCGGCACGAGGGCGGCGAGGCGACACTGTCGGCCGGCACGTGCGCGGGGTTCCCGGCCGGCGGGAGGGCGCACTGCCTGGTCAACCGCTCGGACGCGCCAGCCACCTACCTGGAGATCGGCGACCGGCGCCCCGGCGACACCGCCGACTATCCCGAGGACGACCTCGTCGCCGTCAACGTGGACGGCCGGTGGACCTACACGCGAAAGGACGGCTCCCCCTACTGACGGGCGGCGTGACGGAGCAGGTCCGCCAGAGCGCGGGACACGCCATCGCGATACGGTGCCGGACCCTCGCCCGCGCTCGCGTCGTTCGTCGCGGCGGGCTCCATCACACCGGCCACCGACCGGACGGGCACGACGCCTGCCCATACGGGCCACCCGTCGTCCGCCTCCAGCGTCGCGGGCGGTCCGGACCGGACCTTCAGCGCCGCCTCCACGATCGGCATGCGGACGACGGTGATCTGCGCCAGCTCCGCGTCGGTCATCGGTCGCAGGGTCGGCGAACGGCCGGGATAGATGCGGTCGATGAACGCGTGCATCGCGTCACGCTTGCCAGCCACCTCCGGGACCGCCTCGACGCCTCCGAACGCCATCACCGACGTGTAGTTGATCGAGTGCGCGAATCCCGTCCGGCCGACGACCAGCCCGTCGATGCGGCTGACGGTGACGCAGGCGCGGTTGCCGACGACCGAGCGGATCATCCGGCTGCCGGCCGAGCCGTGCCAGAACAGGGTGTCGCCCTCGCGCCAGTATGCCGTCGGCGTCGCGAAGGGCTGACCGTCGTGCGACCACGCGACGTGCGCCATCAACCCTTCATCGAGCGCGGCGTGAATGGCGGGGCGGTCGTAGGTGGCGCGCTCTGGCCGGCGCCGTGCGCGAGAGAGGTCGGTCGGCGCCGCTGGATCGGCCGTCATGCGACCTCTCCCGCCCGGCACTCGATGAACACGGCGTCCACCACGAAGCCGCCATCGTCCTTGATCTGGAACGCGGCCTGCACCTCCGACGAGGACCCCCGCTGCAACCATCGGATCGCGTCCACCGCGACGTCGGGCGTGGCCATGCGCTCGACCCAGGGGACGAACTCGAGCGGGAGCCGGAAGGGTTCGACCCAGACGGGCGTGATCGCGGCGCGCCCGAGCGCCGCGATCCACTCCGCCATGCTGCGGTCGCGGACATGGGACGGGTCGCGCAGCAGCTCGACCGCCTGCAGGTGCGTGTCCAGCATCGGGGACGAAGGCGCCATCACGTCGACGAAGACCAGGCAGCCATCGGGCCGCACGACGCGCCGCGCCTCGCGCAGCCCCGCCTCCCAGTCCCGCCAGTGGTGCACGCTGTAGCGGCTGACGACTAGGTCGAACGACGCGTCCGCGAACGGCAGCCGTTCCGACGACGCCAGCGCCGTGCGGACATTGGAGAGGTGGCGACCTGCCGCCTCCGTCGCCACGGCGTCGAGCATGCCCTGGGAAAGATCGCACGCGACGACGTCGGAGACGTGCGGCGCCACGGCGTAGGTCACGTGCCCGCCGCCGCAACCGAGGTCGAGCACGCGATCGTAGACCCCGATCCGCGCGATGTCGCCGATGCGCCGCAGATCGACGCCAGTCGCGTGGACGGAGCTCTCGACGTAGCGCTCGGCCTGCTTGCCAAACTGCGCGTCGACCAGCTGGTCATGGTCCTGACCGTCGGCGTTCCCCATCGTCAGTCTCCCGGTCCCCGATCCGCCTACCGTCATGATCGTCGCCATGATGCGCACCGGTGCAGCCGCAGGCGACGGATAGCAGCGGTTATGCATTGGGTAACGGTCGTTATTCCAGGGTGCAAGCGTGATTCGCATCCGGGTGCGGTGCGAAGGGGTGTGAAGTCGGGCCGAGGGAAAAGGCCAGGCTTCCGCGCCAACCAAGGAGCAGATCATGAAAGAGATTACGGAAGCCGAACGCGAGATGCAGCGCGAGCAGGAGCGCGTCGCCGCGGACCCGGTCGCGGCCGGCAACATGGCGCGCCACATGGCAGCGCTGAACCTCCTGCTGCTCGGACGCCGCGGCTACGACCAGACGGACGAGGAGCCGATCATCCAGTCCGGCTTCAGGCTGACGCTCGGGGAACGCGACCTGCTGATGGCCGCCGCCGCGCGCCTGGAGACCGACGTCGTCCACTTAACCTTCCACATCGAGCGGGCGGCCGGCGATCCGCACGGCATCATGGTCTTCCGGGTCGAGGGCGACCTGATCGCCTGCTATCCGCAATGCGGCCTCTGGGCGCCGGCAGGCGGCAAGCGTGCAGTCCTCGTCGGCCTGGAGCGCGAGGCGCCATGCCACTTCGTGCTGCGTCCCGGCCGCAGTATCGCGAAGGTCGAGGGCTGGCCGGCCGCGAAGCTTGAGGCCGGGCTGCGGCGCGGCGCCAACCTGCTCCTGAAGCTGGCGGCGTCCGACGCGATGCGTGACGCCCACGTCGGGGTCAGTCGGGGCTTCGTCCAGTTCAACGGGCCTGGCCAGTGGGCATACCGCTCCGACAAGCTCGCCGCCTGACGGTCCCATCACCCGGTCGCCGAGACAGTCGTCTCGACGGTCGGGCGAAGGGACGAGGCAAGGGACCCGAGCGGGGACCTGATGTTAACAGGCGGACGTCCAAGGTCCCCTCAGGTCCCACTCACCGCTTCTTACACGGCATTCCCCCGAAGGGACGAAATCGCGACCCGACATAAGCTGGATTATCCGGCCTTGCGGAAAAGTCCCTTCTGAAAAGCCCGTGCCGGACGGGTGAGGCGTCCGTCCACATTGAGAGGAAAATTGAAATGGAACTGGTGATCGAGCACTTCGATCTCGACGAAAGCGTGCCGGAGCCGAACGTCGATCGCGTTGCCGCCGCCGGCAGGCGGCCTGCGCTTCCGACAGGCTTCCCGTTCCTGTTCGACGTCGAGAGCGCCGAAGTCATAGAGCCTGTGCTGCTCTACGCCCGCGCCAAGTTCACCTCCGCAAACTGCTGGTCGGAGGGCCGCTGGACGAAGCGCAATTCGGCCGAAGCCGCGATCTCCGACCTCAAGGACTGGTGGTATAAGCTCGACGCCCGCGAGATCCCGTGGGACGTCGCCGACGACGACCTCGTGGCCGAATGGCTGATCGACCAGCGAACGCTCATCAGCGGCCGCACCAACAACTTCCTCGCCAGTTCGACGGTCAAGCGCCGCGCCGCCTCCGTCAGCGAGTTCTACCGCTGGGCGCTCGACGAGGGGTTGGTCGAGCGGGCACCCACGGCACTTGCCTCGACAAGGCTCGCCAAGCTGAAGTTCGCCGCTTCGCGGCGGCGGACGAAGCCCCCCGAGTGGCAGCGCTTCGAGGCTGACCCGCACCCGATCGCCGGCAAGTATCTCCCCGCGTTCGAGCGCGGGATGGGCAAGCTCCCGAGCGACATGGGCGAGAAGTGGACACCCGACCCAGAGGTCAAGGACAGCGTCTGGCGCAAGGAGCCCGACGGCAAGCTCATGACCTCGCGCGACCGCCTCGCGATGGAGCTCGCGCTGTCCTGCGGCATGCGCATCGACGAGATCCTGAACCTCGACTCAGCGACCTTTAAGGACTTCACCTGCACGCCAGAGGAGGGGTTCAAGCTCTTCGAGCTCCGCATCACGCACACCAAGGGTCTCGTCCCGCGCGAGGTCTTCATCCCCTATTGGCTGATGAGCGAGATCGCCGAATACATCGCCAAGGAGAGGTCGGTCGCGCTCGCCGAGGCGAGGCGGATCTGGGCGAAGGGACGCCACGCCACCTCGCTCCCATGGCAGCTGCTGGTCAACCCACCGGGGTCCGGGCGCCACGTCGGCAAGCGCGCGAACGCCGAGCCGATCGAGCAGCGGTTCGCCGAGACCTGCCTAGGCATAGAGGAGCTGCGCCGCTCCAAGACGATCGCAAAAGGCACGCCCGACGCGGCCGTCGCCATCGGCCCTCGGCACACATTCCATGACTTCCGGCACACCTTCGCCGTGATGACCTACCATGCGCTGGAGGACATCGGCATCCCGCGCCCCTGGATCCGCATCCAGAAACTGCTCGGGCACGCGTCCGTCTCCACCACGGTCGGGACCTACCTGAAGGTGCTCGACGCGTTCGGCGCCGAGACGCTGGACAGGCTGGGACAGGCCTATCGCGCAATGCGCGACAGGTGGGTCGCCGAGGACCGGCGCGAAGAGACGATCCACTGAGGAGGGGAAAATGGCGAAACGGGAGAGCGAGGCCGCGCGCCGCGCGCGCGAAGCCAAGAAGCAGCAGCGGGCGGACCCGGACAACGTCGTCGCGAGATACATCCGGCGAGGCGACGACGGCGCGATCTCCGTTGCGTTCCCCAATCACTTCGGCGCCCTGTCGAAGGGGCCGGTCGAGCTTCAAGGGCTCCACGCCTTCACGCATCTCGCGCAGCCGCTCGCCGAGGCCTACACGCTGCGCTTCCTCGAGAGCAGATCCGCCGACGCCCGATACAGGGGATGGGGAACGCTTAAGACCGGGTTCGTGGCCTTCCTCGCCAGACATGGCGCCAAGCACGAGACGAGGCTCAGCGACATCGACGAGAGTACCCTCGTGGCGTTCAAGGCGTGGATCGACGACCCTGAATCCCCGATCTTCATGCCGAGCGAGAACAGCCGCTCGAAGGTGCTGCTAGCGGGCCAGCGGATCCTCTCGACGCTGATGGCGTCGAAGCGGTGGGCACCGCAGCTGTCACCCGCGCTTAAGCTGCTCAAGAACCCCTACCCCAACGCGGGAAAGGACACCAAGCATACCGAGATCCTCGACGACGCCACGCTAGAGCGGCTCTACGTCCATGCCGCCGACGACTGCGAGAGGAGCATCCTGCGGTTCCGCAAGGATCGCGACAGGCTCAAGGCGACAATGAGCCAAGCAGTCCCGCTCGAGGCGGCCGGCAAGGACGCCTTCTCATGCGCCGCCTACCTGATGCAGACCTACAAGGGCAGCATACCGGTCTACTGGAAGATCGCCGCCCGCTCGAAGCGCTTCGCCCCCAGCATCGATAAGGCGCTCTTCGAGGCGGCGAAGGCTCTCCTCTACCCCAACCTCGACGAGATCCTCCCGTTCGTCCTCCTTCTCACGCTGATGTTCGCGTTCAACCCGGGCGTGGTGCTCAACATGACCCACGACGACTACGAGGACGAGACGCTTTTCGGGCGGGAGCGGATCAGGCTCAAGCCGTTCAAGCCGAGGGCGAACAAGAACCAGATCAACACCGTCCTGGCGACGGACGACCTCGACAACCCGCGCACGATCCTGCGCCACCTGCGGGACCGGTGCTTGCGGGCCCGCGCGATCGTCAGGCCCGAATGGGCGAACCGCGTGTTTCTCCGCTACAGCTGGAAATACAACAAGGTCTTCGCGCTCGAAGGGACAGACATCGCGATGCGCAAGGCGATCGCGCGGTTCTGCGCCCGCCACAAGATCGACGTCTTCCAGCTGAAGCAGATCAGGCCGACGACGCTGGACCTCGTGCACGAGATCACCGACGGCAACCTGCTCGCGATGCAGCAGGTCGCGAACCACGACGATCCCAACACGACCCGTGAGTTCTACACCAGCGAGGCCTTCCAGCGCCGGAACGAGGAGATGCTCGCGGCGGGCATGCTGCAGCTGGAGCGCAAATACCAGACCGCGGGGCGCATCGACGTGGCTGCCCGGCACCGCCTCCGCTCCGACCTGGGATCGGCCACGCCAGGCTTCGCCTGCCTCAACCCCTACCGCTCCCCGCTCAAGGGCGAGAGGAAGGGGCGCCTCTGCCAGGCCTACGGCCGTTGCCCGATCTGCCCGCTGGCGATGATGGACCCCGGCTCCGAGCACTCATACGCCTACCTCATCAAGCTCCGGGAGGCGCTCGACGAGGCGGCAGGCCGGCTCGGTCCACCGTGGCTCCGCCGCTGGGCGCCCGTGAAGGAGCGCATCACCGTCCACTGGGCGCGCATCTTCACCGATCCCGAGGTCGTGAAGCGAGGCGTAGCGCTGGCCCGGACCACCATCCCCGACCTCCCCAGACTGGATTGAACGACATGGACGCTAACCATCTCCCCCGCCTCGACATGGGTCGGCTGCCCAGGCTCAATGACATCCTCGCGAAGCCGGTCATGGTCTCTTCGCGCAGCCGCTTCGACAGCGACGTCTGGTATATCGACGGCTGGACACCCGGCCGGAACTGGAAGCTCCACGCGATCCACTGGGACGTCGCCGCGGACCAGAGGCTGATCGACGAGATGAAATACCTCGCGGCGCTGCTGTTCCTAGAGCGCGACGGGCGCGTCCTCCACAAGCACACCTCGGCGGCGAACTTCAGCGTCGGCGTCCGACACTTCCTGCGCTACATGGAGCGGCACGGCTACAGCTCGCTTGACCAGTTCGACCTCGACGCGGTGAAGCGCTTCAAGCGCGACCTGCACGTCGCGCTCTCCGACCCTGAACAGGTCGACCCTGATGAAAACCTGCTGGACCACGCGACCGCCGTCACGAGCGCGACGGACGAGGAGGTCCAAGTCACCGACGACCCGCCCGTAGAGGCGGACGGCCACACCGAGCTCCATCGGCCGATGACCAAGGCCGGCAAGAAGAAGCGGAGCGCCAAGCCGCCCAAGATCATCGCGAAGGACGAGTTCACCTACTCCGCGGCCCACCTGAGGCTCTGGATACTGGGCAAGCTATGGGAGCACCGCGACGACCTGGCCGCTGGTGGCGTCGACGTGCTGCCGGAGGACCCGTTCCCAGGCAGCACGGTCGCGAGGGAGGCGGAGGAGGCGTCGGCCATCGCGGTCGCGCTCATCCCGCCTCTGCCCGACGAGGTTTCCACCCTGATCATGGGCGACGCGTTCCGCCTCATCGGGAAACCGGCCGAAGACGTGATCGAGCTCCAGAGGCTGCACCTCGGCGCGATGTTCCGGATGGACCGGCCGCCCTGGGTCCACGAGATCGCGCGCATCCAGAAGGTGACGGCGGACTTCAATTTCTCGCTGGTCGAGGGAAAGGCCTGGCACGCGCCGCTCTCGCTCGACACGAAGCTCGCCACGGGTTCCGAAGAGCTGCGCGAGCTCATCCAGCTCATCCGTAACGCCTGCATCACCGTCATCTTCTCCGGGACGGGCTGCCGCATCAGCGAGGTCCTCAGCCTCGAGACCGGGGTCAAGCCGAAGGGGCCGCAGACGGTTGACGGGTCGTCGCCCGCGCACGCGCTGCCGGCCTGCATCTCGGTCAAGCGGTCGAAGAGCGGACTCCACCACCACTTCTTCATGCACGGCAAGCTCTCGAAGGGAGAGGACGAGCCGAAGGACGAGAAGTGGCTCTGCGGATCGCGCCCAGCGGACGCGGTCGACCTGGAGCCGCCCGTGGTGCGCGCGATCCGCGTCCTCGAACGGCTGTTCGAGCCTTGGCGCGAATTGGTCGAGGACGACCTGACGCGCCGTTCGCTCATCCTGACGTTCGCGACCCAAGGGTTGCCGCGGCGCAAGGATTCGATCGTTCCGGCGTCGTCCTCGCAGGTGAACCTCGCGCTCGCCCAGCACGCGGGCCGCAAGGAGGTCGGACTTGCCGGGCTGAAGTCACAGGTCGCGAGGAACCCGAAGCTCGCGCCCTACGTGAAGGACAATGGCCGCTGTATCCGGACGCACCAGTGGCGCAAGACGTTCGCGCTCTTCATGATGCGGCTCGACGAGCGGATGATCCCCGCGCTCGCGCACCACTTCAAGCACATGTCGATCGCCGTCACCGAAGGCGCATACATGCCCGAGGACCCATCGATGATCGCGGCGGCGGAAAGCGTCCACATGATGGAGACGCACCGCGCGCTCTACGAGATGCGACGGCGGGACGGCGGGAAGTTCGGCAAGCTCGACCGCGCCATGGACGGCTTCGCCGACGACCTGGAGAGACTGATCGGCGACCTTCCGCTGGAGGAGAACTACGAGAACGTGAGGCATGCCCTCGTGACGCGGGACCTGCGCATCTTCAACGCGGAGCACGGCCGCTGCCTCATCGCGGCCAACCCGGACAAGGCGCGGTGCCACGAGGCGGCGGGGACCTCGGGCTGGCGCCGCCTCAGCCCGAACGTCGAGACGAGGACACCCGGCATGTGCGCCGGATGCGAGAACTTCTCGGTCTCGAGCGAGCACGGCGCCTTCTGGCGGCGACGTTACGTGCAGCATCAGTCCAACTGGATGCTGTCGGACGGCAGTGCCGACTTCGAGGTGGTCCGGAGGATGGCACAGCAGGCCGCCGGAGTGCTGAAGGCGCTCGGCGCGAGCGTGCCGAGGGTGACGAAGGCGAACGCCGGCGCACTGGCGAAGACGACGGACGCAGAGGTCGGCGGAGCAATGCTGTCGGGCTTGGCCAACACCATGGGAGGGAATGATGCACCATCCACTGCTGATCAGCGCTGACCTCGACTTCCCGCTGGGCTCCGGACCCGCGGTCTACCGCGACCTCGTCGACGCCGTCGACGCGCTGCTGAGGGGCGAGCCGGACCACCGGGACCTGCTCGGGAAGCTCGACGAGATGCGGGCCGACGGCGACGAGGACGCGCGGCTGCCGGTGAACATCGAGAACATCGTGATCCAGTCCGGGCGCGACCGGAAGGCGCTGGTCGGCAAGACGCCGCGATACCCCAAGCTCGCCCGGTTCATCAGGGACATCCGGCCGACGCACGGCGTGAGCCAGAACACCTCGGCCCTGATCGAGCGGCTGCAGGAAGAGGCCCGGGAGTGGAAGCAGCGGGAACGGGTGCTGCGGTCCAAGCTGGCGGAGAAGGACCTGCAGCTCGCCAGCGCCAGACGCGAGGCGCTCGACTCGGCCGCGGAGGCGAAGCGCTGGCGGACGAAGAAGGGCTAGTGGCCAGGCAGCCGCGGGGAGGACAGGCGTCGCCATCCCAGCACGGCTAGCTCCTCCGCAACGCGGCGATCGACGGTCCCGCGGAGCGCCACGTGGTCGATCGCGGGGAAAGGCCGGCCCCCGTTGAGCGCGCGCACGAGCGAGTCCGCGGCCGGCCAGGTCGACGCCCATGTCACGCCGCTCGCGAGATGCACCCACCTGTGCTCGGCAAGTGCGCTGGCGAGCAGCGCCGCGAAGCCGGCGCGCCGCGAGAGCTCCATCATCCGACCCGACCGGATCGCGTCGGCACCGAGGTCGGGGCTGGGGTCGCCCTCGGCCTCGCCGCCCGCGATGGTGGCGCTCGTCGTTTCGCCCGCGACACCGGTCTGAACGAGACCGATCTCGGCGATGTCGGCACGCCAACCACCACGGTCGCCGACCAGGGCCGCCCGCAGCTCATCGCGCGCGTGGATGAGGTTGCCGACGGCCCCGTCGAGGTAGATCGACGCGACGGGCGCGAGCCCGGCCGGGAGCGACCGCGAGAACGACACCACCTCCGCCATCGCGGCCGCGATGCGGTCGAAGCCGTCGCGCGGTTCGAACGGGGTCACGCGGGCCTCACCAGGTGCGGCCAGGGCATCCGGTACGGCACCACGCCCGTGCGGGCGACGAGCGTGACGTAGTTCTCGTCCCGTCCGACGCTCCTGATTCGGTAGTCGGTGCCCGTGAACGCCGAATGGTCCACGACGTCCGAGAGCCGGCGCCCCCTGGCACCATCGAGCAGGGTTTCCGGCACGGCCGCCTCGACGTCGACCGTGACGTTGCCGCGGTAGGTCGTCACCAGGAACCTGTCGCCGAAGAAGCGGACCTCGAGGCAGTTCTCGACGATGCGGACCCCGACGCCGGCGACGTCCTGGCTGGGAGCGCGGAGCAGCACGCCGGAGCTCCTGTCGGCGAAGCGCTTGCGCAGCCTGCCCTTGCTGACGCCGGCGACCCGCTGCGCGACCGAGCCGCCGCCCCAGCCGCGGCCCGCGCCAGCGACCGGGAAGATCTCCGGCCAGAAGGTCTTCGGCTCGAGCGTATCGAGCGCGGCGTCGAGCGTAGGGCGATCGACGATGCGGGCGACGAGCGGCGACGCCGAGCGCACCGACCACTGGAGGTAGCGGCGGTAGAGCTCGAGCCGCGACGCCTCCTGTGCCGCCAGGTGGCCGGCGACATCGTCCAGGAGGCGGAGGTATTCGGGATCCTCGATCAGGCTCGCCGCGCTCACCTCCCGAAACTCCATTCCGCGAACCGCAACAGCTCGCGGACGTGGGCGTCGCCACGCTCGAGCAGGTCGATGGGGGCGAGGTCGCCGAGCTGCGGGATCGGGGTGCGGAGCCAGGCCCGCGCGTCCGCGTCGTCGTAGAACGGCAGGCGGTGGTCCAGCGCCAGCATCCGCCGCATGCGGCGCTCGGTGGTCGCCGGCGGGGTCATGTTGCGAATCCCGCCGTCGGGCAGGATCGCCGCCATCTCGCGGGGGGTGATGGCCCAGCGGACGGCGAGCGCGTGCCATGACGCGCGCATGGCGCCGAGCTCGTAGAGGTCTTCGATCGTGTCGGTCATCGTGAAATCTCCCATGGTGGTCCCCGGGTCCGCCCGATCGGCGGACGGACGAGGCATGGTGGCGGGCCGAAGCGCGGCAGACGGCACGGCGACGCGGGCGCGCGATCGCGGCGGCGGCCACCGCCTTTTTTTCCCGGCCGGATCGTCAGTGCGCGCACGTGCAATCTCCAACCTTCAAATCACGGCCTAGGAACCTTATCGGGCGTGGCTTTAAAAGGTGCATACAGCATTCGACCTTGATGTCAACGGTGATCGCGCATTCGACTGGAGGGGCCGCCGCCCGGCTGCTATCCACCGGGCGTGAAGAGCGAACTCCAGATCGAGGTCGGCAGGCGCATACGGGCGCGCCGCGAGGCCGCGGGCGTCTCGCAGGAGGAGTTCGCGCGGCGGACCGGCCTGGGACGCTCGTTCTTCGGCCGGATCGAGCGTGGCGCGCAGAACGTCTCGCTCGAGACGCTGGCCCGGATCGCGGTCGCGCTGCCCGTGGACCTCGGCGAGCTGCTTGCGGGGCTGCCCGCGGCGGAGGCAGGCGCCGACTAGTCGGCGGGACGCACGACCGCCGCGCCGACGCCCAGCGGGCCCACCGTCACGAGCACGTTGGTGCAGCCGCCCGGGCTCTCGTCCTCGTCCGGGCCGACCTTCGCCGTCGCGGTCAGGCACTCCTCGTCGCCTTCCTTCGTGCTGAACACCTGGCCGCGACCGCGCAGCTCGGTGACGATGCCGGCGTCCGGCAGCTGCACGGACTGGTATGGATGGGGGCCTGACGAGATGACGAAGATCGAGGCGCCCACCGCGTCGAGGAAGGGCCGCCGGGACGATGTCAGGCTGCCGTGGTGGCCGACGATCAGCACGTCGGCCTTGAGCGCCGCCTTGCAGCATCCGAGCAGCGACCACTCGATGGACCCCCGCGTCGGTGGCGTATCGACCGGATCGCGGCCGCCCGCCTCGGCGTCACCGGCGAGCAGGATGCGGTAGCCGCCGAGGTCGAGCCTCACGACGACCGTGTTCTCGTTCGGGTCGCTGTGCCTCTCGGCGTTGCGGTAGAGGATCGACATGGACGCACCCGGACCGAGCGCTATCGGGTCGGCCGTCATCATCGTGGACTGCGGAATGGAGAGCCTGCCCTTGCACTCTCCGCTAGGGAAGACGGCGAGCCGGACGCCCCCGGTCGCGATAGCGTCATGATACCGCACCCCGGGCTCGGCGAGAACCTTCTTCAGGAACCGGCAGTATCCACGCGTCGGGTTGAGCGCCCCCGAATCCCAGACGTCGCGCACGGCGTATCTGTCGAACACGTCGGGCATGAGCTCGACGTGATCCTTGTGCGGGTGGCTGAGGACCACGTGGTCGAGCGTGGTCAGGTCGGGCCTGACGGCGTGGATGTAGGCGACGACGCGGTTGTCCCTCCCCATCGCCAGGTCGTCCTGGCTGCCGGCGTCGTAGAGCATCGCGAAGCCGGGACCCTCAACGAACACCGCGAGCCCGGTGCCGACGTCGATGACGTGGACCTTCCAGGTCGGCGCGGTAGCGGACAGAGGTTGGGACGGCGGCGCCTCGGCGACGACCACCGTCCACGCCTTGCTGACGTAGCCCGTGGCGCCGTCCGGAAGCCGGACCCGCCACCAGCCGGGAAGGTCCTCGACCACCACCGCCTTGTCGCCCGGACGAAGGCCACCCACCGGCGCGGACGCGGTCGTGGGGCGCTCGCGCACGACGACACCGCGGACCACGCGAGCGCTCGGCGTAACATCGGTCGCCGTAGCGACCTGACCCGCGCACGCGAGCAGCACCGCCGCCATCGCGCAGACGAGACGTGCGAGCAGGCGCGGCATGGCTTCCCCCCTTGACGCTCACGCTAGCCGCGCACGCGGCATTTGCAACGCGTCGCCGCCGGAAGCCACACCATGCCGGACGCAACAGGCACGGAGAGGGTGATGGCCGCGATCGTCACTTCGGCGGAGCGCGCGCGGCGCTGCGCCATCTACACCCGCAAGTCGACAGACGAACGGCTCGACCGGGACTACAACACCCTGGAGAGCCAGCGCGACGTGTGCTCGGCCTACATCCGCAGCCAGCGACACAAGGGGTGGCTGGAACTGGGCGAACTCTACGACGACCCTGCCCAGTCGGGCGGCACGCTGGTGCGGCCCGCGCTGCAGCGCCTCATGGCCGACATCGAGCGCGGCGCCGTCGACGTCGTCGTCATATACAAGATCGACCGGCTCACCCGGAGCCTCGGCGACTTCGTCCGCCTGATGGACCTGTTCGAGCGCTACGAGGTCTCGTTCGTGTCGATCACGCAGTCGTTCGACACGTCGGACAGCATGGGCCGGCTGGTGCTCAACATACTGCTCACCTTCGCCCAGTTCGAGCGCGAGATGGCGGCCGACCGCATCCGCGACAAGGTCGCGGCGATGAAGCGCCGGGGCAAGTGGACCGGTGGACCGCCGCCATTCGGTTACGACGTCGTCGACGGCCGGCTGATCCCCAACGCCGCCGAGGCCGAGACGGTCAACCGCGTCTACCGGCGCTTCCTCGAGCTCGGCTCCTACGTCGCCCTCCGCCGCGAGCTGCAGGAGGAGGGGCTGCGCACCAAGACCTGGACCAACCGCAAGGGCGTCGTGACCGGCGGCGGCGTGGTCAGCAGCGGCATGGTCTACAACATGCTCGCCAGCCGCTTCTACGTCGGCGAGGTGCCGCACCACGGCGAGAGCTTCCCGGGCGAGCACGAGGCGATCGTCGACCGTGCGCTCTGGGAGGAGGTCCAGGCGCTGCGCGCGCGACGCGCGATGTTCAAGCTGGACCTCGGACCCTCGCCGAACGTGCTGCTGGGCATCCTGCACGACGGCCACGGCCGCCGGATGACGATCGCCGACGACAGCACGCGGGGCCGCCGCTACCGCTACTACATCTCGGACCAGGCCCGCTGGGCGGCCAGGCAGGGGGTGAAGCGGCTCCGCGCCGAAGCAGGCGAGCTCGAACGGCTGGTGCTCGCCGCCCTGTGCACGACGCTTCGAGACCAGTCGGAGACGCGGGCGGCGCTCGCCTCGCTCGGCAGCTACGAGCCTGCGACCGAGAGGCTCGTCGCCGCGGGCCCGGCCGCCGCCGGTCGCCTCGCGCGCGCCCCGGCCGAACGGCTGCGCCTGATGCTCACCGCGGTGCTTGCGCGCGTGGAGGTCACCCGGAGCGACGTGACCCTCCTCGTCCGTTGCGCCGAACTCGAGCGGCTGCTGGCGTGGAACGGCACGGGCGTCTTCCGGCGCGATCCTACCGGCTCCCGCCGCGACGACAGGGTCCACGTCGTCCGCATCCCGGCCGTCGCCGTGAGGATCGAGCGGACGCTCGCGCTGCCGCTGGATCGCCGCGACCCCGCATCCGCGGCCGATCCGTCACCTTCGCTGGTCGCTCTGATCCGGGAGGCGCGACGCGCGCAGGCCGCGCTCGACGACGACCGCACCGCGCCGGTCGCCGAGGTCGCCGCGCGCTTCCGTCGCCAGCCCGGCATCTTCGCCCGGCTCGTGCGGCTCAACTACCTCGCGCCCGACATCATCGCCGCGATCCTGGACGGGCGCCAGCCGCCGCGGCTCACCCGGCGCGTGCTGCTCTACGCGAGCCTGCCGATGGACTGGGCGCAGCAGCGCACGCTGCTCGGCTTCGCACCGGCCGCGGAGGTCCAGCTCGACGAGCAGCGTTACTGATCGTAGCCACGACCTGGTCGCGCCGCAGCGCTGACCGGCAGCCTGCCACGTCTGGCTGGCGAGCCATGGCGCAACGGTGTTACCACCGTCCGGAAGACGGGGTGGCGCTGGAGGGGAGAGTGGGCAAGCTAGCTGAGTGGTGCGCAGGCCAGCCCGCCTGGGCGGTGGATGCGATGCAGCGCGCAGCCTCGTGTTCGCAGGACGTGGATGCCGACGCCGATGCCCTCGTCTGCCGCATCGGGCTGGCGCACGGGCTCGCAATAGAAGGCGAACACCCCTGTCAGCCGTTCACCGAGGACAGCATCGTGGCCGTCGGCGCCAGCCCGGACGACGTCATCCTACATTCCGTCGGTCCGCTGGAGGGCCTGGATCGGCTCGCCGGCGGCCAGGTCCTGAAGTTCGCGCTCGACGGCATCACCATCGTCTTCGGCGAGAACGGGTCCGGCAAGAGCGGCTATACGCGCGCGCTGCGGCAACTCACCTGCGTGCGGGAGGAAGCACCGCTCGAGGGAAACGTCTTCGCCGGGGATAGCTCGCCGGCCAAGTCGATAACCTACACCTACCGCGCCGGAGACGGTGATGCGGTCACGGCGACCTGGTCCGAGGGACAGCCCAAGCCTGCGGCTCTCGGCGGGGCGACGCTCCTCGATACCGAGAACCTGCGCGTCTACGTCAGCGGCAAGAGCGACATCCTCTACATGCCTCCCGAGGCGGCGTGCGTGGGGCGGCTCGCCGACCTCTACCAAGCCGCGGGCGATCGCTTCCGAAGCTGGATCGGCGACGCCACGAGGCGGTGCGCAAGGTCCTTCGGTGGCCACTACACGCCCGGCACGACAGCCTCCGCGCTCATAGGACGGCTCCAGGTGGCGACCGCGGAGGCTGAGCTGCCGACGGAGCACGCGCTCCGGGAAGCAGCGAGTTGGGGGCCGGACGCGGAGGCCGAACTGGCAAACCTGCAGACCGAACTCGTGCAGGGGCCAGCGGCGACCGCCGCACTCTGCGACCGGATCGCGACGTCGTGCCTCACGGTCGCCGCTTCCCTCGAAGGGGCAGCCGCCGCCCTCACGGACGACGCCGTCGCGGCGGACGAGGCGCTCGTCGACGCAAGGCAGCGGACGAGACGGGTCGCCGAAGCGCTCGCCGCCGAGCGGATCGGCTCGCAGCCGATTGCCGCGACGGGGTCGGACACCTGGCGCGAGCTTTTCGGCTTCGCGCGGCAATTCGCCGCCGAGGCAGGCGTGCGTATGAGAGGCGAACCGTTCGCCGTCGGCGATCCTTGCCCGCTCTGCCAGCAGGCACTCGGCGAGGACGCAGCCGCCCGCCTGACGGCCTTCGACGCCTACGTGGAGGGACGCGCAACGCAGGAGGCCGAACTAGCCGCGGGCGCAGTCGCGCAGCGGACCGCCGCACTGCGTGCACTCACGTTCAAACCCGAGGCCGAACTCCGCACGTTGCTGGGCGAAGCGGCGACGCAGGGGGAGCCGGCGCAGGCGTTGGTGGACCGGACGGTAGCGTTCGGCAACGCCCTGGAGGCGCGCCGTGACGAGCGCGTCAGCCAGCTCGATGCAGGGCGCATCGCCGATCTCGCGACCCTACCAGCTTCACCCGTCGACGACCTCCGGAACTGGGCGGCTCAGTTGACCGACCACGCAGCAACGCTGCGGTCGGGCGACGACCGCACCGCCGCCGCGGTGAGCCGGGTCGCGGAGCTGACCGACCGGCGGCAGATGAGCGGTCAGATCGAGGAGCTGGTGGCTCGCAGGAACGAACTGAGCAACATACTCGCATGGAAGCGGTGCGAGGCCGCGTTGAACACCGGGCCCCTGTCGCGTCTGATGACGTCGCTGCGCAAGGATCTCACGACCCCCGGTCTCAAGGCCCGCATCGAGGAGGAGATCGGGAACTTCGCGCTCACCCACATACCCCTCCAGTTCTCGGACGAAACCTCCAAGGGGACCAGCTTCTTCGAGGTCGCGCTAGCGACCACCAGAAAGGCGAAGAAGTCGCGCATCCTGAGCGAGGGGGAGCAGCGTGCGCTGAGTCTCGCGTGCTTCCTCGCGGAGTCGCACGTCGCGGGTCGCAAGTCGGGCATCATCCTCGACGATCCGGTCACCAGCCTGGACCACGGTCGAGTCCGATGCGTGGCACGCCGGCTGGTGGACGAGGCGGCCAAGGGGCGCCAGATCATCGTCTTCACGCACAACCTCGTGTTCTACAACGAGCTGACGCTTGCCTGCGTGGATCGCGCCGTCCCGGTGCCGGCGCTGCCATGCCTCATCCAGCAGGGCGGCAGCGGCGAGTTCGGCATCGTGTCCGTAGGCGACGCGCCATGGGTGGCTCGCAAGGTCCGGGAGCGCGAACAGACGCTCAAGACCATGATCGACGACATTCCCGATGATCTCGCGGTCGCCAGCGACGCCTACCGCGGCAGGTGCACGGGGTTCTACGCCGCCCTGCGCGAGACCTGGGAGCGGGCGGTCGAGGAGATCGTGCTGAACGACGTCGTCCGCCGCTACGGCCCGACGGTCGGCACGTTGCGCCTCGGCGGCGTGGACGTGAGCGACGACGACTTCATGCTGATCCATCGCGCGATGACGCGGGCGTCCGAGCACTCGGGGCACGACCAAGCCGCGGGACGCCAGATCGAGACGCCGAGCAAGGCCCAGATGCGCGCGGACCTGGCCGAGCTCACGGGCTTCCGCTCCGCCAAGACGAAGTCCAACAGAGAGGCCGAGGACCGCCGGAGGTCACTCGCCGCAGAACCGCCGAAAGCGGCCGTAGGGTGACGCGCCGCGACAATCGAGCCATGACTGATCCGGAGGAACGATGCCGCAGCTCGACATCAACACTGCCGATCAAAAGGCGCTAGACGCCATTGAGGGTCTGGAGGGCCATGGCCCAGAGATCGTGCGGTATCGCGAGGAACGGGGACGCTTCACCGACCTTCGGCAACTTGAGGAGGTTCCGGGTCTCGCTGGCAAGGTCAGCGACGTGACACGGGACAAGCTCATCGTGAATTGATTACCGATTTGTGGTCAGCCCGACGGCGGGCCTAAGAGGACGACAGACCTCATGCTTCACAAATTCGTCGGTGGCGACGACGCCGCCATCCTCGACGTCATGGACAAGGTGTTGACGGGGTCGCTGAAGTTCGCCTCGGCCGCCCACTTCAACGACCCATTCGAGTTCAAGTTCAAGTCGGTTGCTCCGTCCCGCGACAGGTTCGACGCCTGGCACCGGCAGCACCATCCGGAGAGATCGGCCGCCGAACTCGAGAACGCCTGGGCCGCGTTCGCTGGGCCTGCCGCTGACTGGAACACCTCGTATGCACCGCGCGCAAACGTCCTCTCCAGGCTGTTCGTCCTGTGCCTGGTCGAGAGGTGGGACAGTCACCTCATGTGGTCGCACTACACGAACGCACACCGGGGCTTCGCGGTAGTCTACAAGCCCGAGGTGATCGACACGCTGGCCGCATCGGCGGACCATGTGGGAAGCGGCCATGTCTCCTATCGCGCTGAGCCACCCGAACTGCGCTGGTTCGAGGCCTCGCCAGGGGAGATGCTCGGGCCCATCCTCTTCACCAAGCCGACAGCATGGTCATACGAGAAGGAGCTCCGCATCGTTCGGGCCGGCGAGCCGGCAGGCGCGATCTTCGTCACGGTCGACCCCTCCCTCATTTCCGGCGTGATCCTGGGCGCCCGCGCACCGGCATCGCTCATTGCCAAGGCGATAGCCGCGCGCCGCTCCCGGCCTGACCTTCGCGTCCAGCAGGTCTCCTCGGGCGGGGGCTACGACCTCACGCTCGTCGAGGTAGACGAAAACCTTAAACGAGCAAACCACATCCTCTGAGGGATGGCTGCAACCGTCATGCGAGCCGTCGCGGATCGGTGTTCGCTGATCCGCCACCATTAGGCCGGCGTCAACGGCGATCCTATAACTTCGGCGGGAGGCAGCCATGACGACCGACACCATCTCGCCCTACACAATGGAGGAGGCCCCGACCTCGGTCGGTCGCGTGCTGCTCGCACGTGCGCTCGCCCACTGGTGCGCCGTGCACCACGGCCTCGGCCCCGACGAGGTGGCAGCCGCGTTGGATCCGGGCGGGACGGCCAGCCCGTCGGACCAGGCGCAGGTGAGGTTCGCGGCGCGGCTGCTAGGCGAGCTGGTGGCGCGCGAGGAGATCCACTCCTGGTCCAGACCATTCGGCGGCGGCCCGCCAGACGACGTGCCCGCAACCTACTGGGAGCTCGACGACTATAGGGAAAGATTCGCGAGAAGCGCCTTCGATCCGGACCGCCCATTCGACCGCGACGCCCCATCCACGCACTGGATCTTCCTCGAGCTCGCCGACTTCAACCGCGTGCTCGAACTGAGCTGCGCCGACGTGGTGCCGGAGCGGAGGCCGGCAAGATCCGCCGCGGCAGGCACAGCCGTGGGTGCCGAAGATCGCGACGCAGCTCGCGCAAGCCGGGCCGAGGACCGACACATCCGCATGCCCGAGATCGTCCGTCGCACGGGCATGTCCGCCAGCACGGTCTACAGACGGATCGGCGAGGGCCGCTTCCCGAAGCAGATCCCGATGGAGCGCGGCAACATCGCGTCGTGGTGGGAAAGCGAGGTCGCCGAGTGGATCGCCAACCCGAGGTGAGACAGGGTCCCGGGTTCAGCGCTCCACGCGTCGCCGACGGCCCGCGATCACGGCGTCAAGCGGATCGGCGCCCTCCAGGATGAGCGCCGCCCAGTCCTCCGCGAGCTCGCGCCGGCGCTCCATGTAGCGCTGCCTGTTGTAGACCAGCTCGCTGTGCGACATACCGGTCGGCGAGTGCGCTAGCATCAGGTCGATGACGAGGCGGTCGACGAGCAGGCGCTCGGCGCCGAGGTGGAGGCGCTCCATCCGCCCGTTCATGATCGTGCTGAACGAGCTTCGCCAGCCGTGGGGAACGTGCCGCCCCTTCCAGCCCTCCCGGTTGTAGAGGTAGCCGATGGCGTTCTCGGACAACGGCTTCTGGGAATCGCGGCCGCCGGGGAAGATCAGGCCCTTGCCGTTCGTGAACGGACGGACCGCCCGCAGGACGGCGACGGCGTGCCCGGTCAACGGCACGACGTGCTCAAAGGCGTCGTCCTCCCTCAGGTCGAGCTCCTGCTTCATCTTGTCGGCAGGGTTGCGCCACACGGCGTCCGGCGAGGGCTCGTCCGGCCGGGACCAGTCGACCCCCTCGATCTCCGTCCAGGCCGCGTTGCGCACCATGCCTGGACGCTGCGCGGTGATGCCTAGGTATCGCGAGGCGAACTTGGTCACGGGGGAGGCGGCCGCGCGGTCGACGTCCCGGATGAGCCTCCGGACCGTCTCCACGTCGGTGACCGCTGGCCTTCGCTTGCCAGGGGGCACCGGCTTCAGCGCGTCGCGGACGTTGACGGCAGGATTGCCATTCTTGACCCCAGCCGCGCCCGCATACCTGAACACTCGCTCGGCCCGCTGGCGGAGCCGGTGGGCCGTCTCGATCGCGCCGCGCGCCTCGACCTTCCTCAACGCGGCCAGCAGAAGACCCTCGTCGATCTGGTCGACGGGGAACTGGCCGATCTCCGGAAACAGGTCGCGCTCCATGGACACCAGCACGTCGTCGGCGTGAACGTCCTTCCATCGGTCTTTCTGGCCGGCATGCCACTCGAGCGCGAACTGCCTGAACGTGTTCTCGTGTCCCATCTTCCTGGAGTGGCGCGCACGTTTCGACTCGAGGCCGGGGTCGCGCCCGTCGCGCAGAGCACGCTTGGCGTCGTCGCGGAGCTCACGCGCGCGCTTCAGGCTCAATGCGGGATAGGTCCCCAGCACCAGACGCCGTTCCTTGCCCCCGAAGCGATACTTCAGTCGCCAGGACTTGTGGCCCGTCTTCGAGACGAAAAGGTGCAGGCCGCCCGAGTCAGCGAGCTTGTAGTCGCGGTCGGCCGCGACGGCCTTGCGGGCCTCCACCTCGGTCAGCATCGATGCCCCCATCCGCCGCGGCTCCGTGCCCCGGCGATGCCCCCACTCGAGCTGCGATTGGGTGAAGCCGGATGACGCGCCATGACACAGAGGCTAGGGCTAAGTGCCTCGGGCGACAAGGCTTCTGATAGGGCCTGACACGGCCTGACACCGGCTAGTGGCGGAGCGGGAGGGATTCGAACCCTCGATACGGTTTTGCCGTATACTCACTTTCCAGGCGAGCGCCTTCGACCACTCGGCCACCGCTCCGCATTGCCGGGAACGAGCGCCCTAGTGGGTGGCGGGCGTGGGTGCAAGCGGGCGATTGCGTCGGCGAGGGGGCTGGCGCAGGATCGGCGTATGCTGCTCCTTCCGCTCCTGGCGCCGGTGCAGGCCGTCGCGCCTGCCACGCCTCCCGCTCCGCACGATCCGCTCCCCGCCGACTGGCGCGCGATTCCCGACGACGAGGTGATGATCGTGACGCTGGCAGGCGGGCGCACCGTCGTCGTGCGGCTGGCCGCGACCTATGCGCCGCTGCACGTCGAGAACATCCGCCGGCTTGCCCGCGCGCGCTGGTGGGACGGCGCGAGCGTCTATCGCGTGCAGGAGAATTGGGTGGCGCAATGGGGCGACGCGACGGAGAAGAAGCCGCTTCCGGTCGGCGTGGCCGTCAGCGTGCCGCCCGAGTTCGAGACGCAGGCACCCGCCGCCGCCGTGCCCGCCGCCCGGATGGCGCGCGCGGACACGCACAGCACCTTCTCGGGCATCACCGCGGACGGCTGGCCCGTCGGCGCGGACGGCGCGGGGCACCAGTGGCTGACGCATTGCTACGGCATGGTCGGCGTCGCGCGCGATGCCGATCCGACCAGCGGGACCGGAGCGGAACTGTTCACGCCGATCGGCCAGTCGGCGCGCCGGCTCGATCGCAATTACGCGGTCGCGGGCCGGGTGATCGAGGGGATGAAGTGGCTGTCCGCGCTGCCGCGCAGCGACGCACCGCTGGGCGTCTACCCGACGGCGGAGGAACGGCTGCCGATCGTGTCCGCGGTGCTGGCGAGCGATCTGCCCGCCGCCGCGCGGCCGCGGTTCCAGTATCGCGCCGCGGACAACCCCCGCTTCCTCGCCGCGCTGCGCCGGCGCGAGAACCCGCCCGCGCCGACGATCGGATCCGGCGCGATCGACGTGTGCGAGATGCCGCTCGAGACCCGCCGCCAGCCCTGATCGCTTCCTTCGAAGGACTTTCCGCATGAACCGATGTCTCGCCGCCCTCGTCGCGGCGCTGCTGGCGGGCGCCGCGCCCGTCGCGGCGCAGCGCGCGCCCGCACCCGCCGCACCCGCGCTGCTGCCGGTGGAGATCGACGCGCAGAAGGGGCGGGTGATCGTCACGCTGCCGCCGCCCGGGGCGGACGGCGTCGCCGCGCGCTTCCTCTACGCCGCGTCGCTGCGCACCGGCATCGGCGCGCCGGAGACCGGGCTGGACCACGGCCAGCAGGGCGACAGCTACGTCCTGGCCTTCCGCCGCATCGGCGAAAAGGTGATCGCCGAGTACGAGAATCCGCGCTTCCGGGCGACCGGCGGCAGCGCCGCGGAGCAGCGTGCCGCGCGCGAGAGCTTCGCCACCACGACCACCTGGGTCGGCGAGGTGGCCGCGACCCGGCCGGACGGTTCGTTCACCGTCGACCTTTCGGGATTCCTGACGCGCGACGCGCTGGGCGTCGCGACGGCGCTGAAAAAGCAGGGTGGCTACAAGCTGGACGCGGGCGGCAGCGTGGTGGACGCCGCCGCCACGCGTGTCTTCGCCGACAACGTGGAGCTGGAGGCGCGGCAGAACTGGACCAGCGACGATCCCGGGGCGGCGATCGCGAACATCGCGCCCGACCCGCGGTCGGTGTCGCTGACGATCCACCACTCGCTGCTGCGGCTGCCCGCGCCGGGCTACCTGCCGATCCGCTTCGACCCGCGCTGGGGCGGGATCTTCGGTGCGCCCGTGGTCGATTACGCCGCGCCGCTGGGCGCGGACGTGGTCTACGCGCTCGCCGCGCGGTTCCGGCTGGAGAAGACCGATCCAACGGCCGCGCGCTCGCCGGTCAGGAAGCCGATCACCTTCTACATCGACAATGCCGCGCCCGAGCCGATCCGCACCGCGCTGGCCGAGGGCGTCGGCTGGTGGCGGACCGCGTTCGAGAAGGCGGGCTTCGTCGATGCCTTCCGCGTCGCGATCCTGCCGGCGGACGCCGATCCGCTGGATGCACGCTACAACGTCGTCCACTGGGTCAACCGCGCGACCCGCGGCTGGTCCTACGGACAGACCGTCACCGACCCGCGCACGGGGGAGATCGTGCGCGGGTCGGTGCTGCTCGGCTCGCTGCGGGTGCGGCAGGACATCCTGATCTTCGAAGGGCTGGTCGGCGCGGACAAGGTGGGAACGGGCGGCGCGAACGATCCGGTGCAGGTGGCGCTGGCGCGCATCCGCCAGCTGGGCGCGCACGAAGTGGGGCACGCCCTCGGCTTCGAGCACAATTTCGCCGGATCGACGCAGGATCGCGCGTCGGTGATGGATTATCCCGCGCCGCGCGTGCTGCTGAAGGACGGGGCGCCCGACCTGTCCGACGCCTATGGCAGCGGCATCGGCGCGTGGGACGTGGCGGCGGTGGACCGGCTGTACGGCCAGCCCGCGCCCGGCACGACGCCGGCGGCGGCGGATGCGGCGAAGAGTGCGGCGCTGGCCGCGGCGGGGCTGCGCTTCGTCAGCGACGGGGATGCGCGCAACGTGTCGTCGGGACAGCCATGGGGCAGCCTGTGGGACGATGGCGCCGATCCCGCGGCGGAACTGGTGCGGATGATGGCGGTGCGCCGCGCCGCGGTCGACCGGTTCGGCCTGTCCGCGCTGCGCCCCGGCGAGGCGGTGGAGAACCTGCGGCGCAAGTTCGTGCCGATCTGGTTGCTCCACCGCTATCAGGTGGAGGCGGCGGCCAAGCTGCTGGGCGGGCGATCCTTCGTCTATCCGGTGGCGGGCGGCGGGCAGGAGGCGGCGGCCACCCCGGTCGACGGCGCGACGCAGCGCGCGGCGCTGGACGCACTGCTGGCCACGCTGTCGCCCGACGCGCTGCGCGTGCCGGCGCGGCTGGAGCCGCTGCTCTCCGCCGGGCGCAGCGGGGGCAGCGACCGGCAGTTCGACATCGAGATCATGCGCACCGCGGGCGGGCCGGTGTTCGATCCGCTGGTCGCCGCCGACGTCGCGGCGACGGTGACGCTGGAGGCGATGCTGGACGGCGAGCGGATGCAGCGGCTGGCGTTGCAGCACGGGGATCCCGCGCTGCCGGGCGTGCCGGAGGTGGTCGACCGGCTGCTCGCCGCCACGGTGGCGCGCGCGGGGACCGACCCGGTGGCGCAGCGGGTGGCTGGTCGCGTGCTGCTGATGCTGGCGCGGCTGGCGCGCGACCCGCGTAGCGCGCCGGGCGTGGCGGCGGTGGCGGACGAGGCGGTGGCGTCCAGCGCCGCGCGGCTGGCGAAGGGGCGTGACGCCTGGTCGCGCAGCACCGCGCGGCTGCTGTCCGACGAGGCGCGGCTCACCGCCGCGCTGGCGCAGATCGACGCGCGCACCCCGCGCGTGCCGCCGGGAATGCCGATCGGCGGCGCGGAGAGCGAGTGGATGGAGGGGTGGTGACTCAGCCCGCCGCCGGGAACAGCCGCAGCCCGGCGACCTCCTGCGCGGTGAGCGCGATGCCGAACATCATGCCCAGCCGCATCCGGTAGACGCGCGGATCGGTGATCGTGCCTTCCGCCTTGTCCTCGCCGGCGATGCGGCGATAGCGGTCGTCGGTCAGCGTGGCGAAGCCGTGCGGCAGCACGATGCTGGCGAGGCGCAGCGTGGTGAAGCGCGTGCCCGGCGCGGTGGAGGACCACCAATTGCCGAGCGCGAGGTCGGCGTCGAACACCGTGGCGGTGGTGAAGCTGTACTGCGGCTGCCAGCCTCCGGTGGCGTTTGCTTCTCCGCCGCCGCGCCCGTCGGTACCCGCCACCGTCCCGCTGCGCTCCAGCAGCCAGCCGTGGCGATCGTGCCGCGACAGGCGGAAGCGGGCGCCATCGGGGGCGGTCGCCTCCGCCCCGTCGGCCAGCGGCATGGCGGGCGCGTAGGTGCCGCCGAAACCGGGATCCGCGATCCACGGCCCCTCGTCGGACTCCACCAGGCTGAACGTGTGCGTCAGCGGCGGGACCGTCCCATGGCCGAGATCGATGCCCAGCCACACGCGGGCGAGCAGTGGACGGTGGTCGAACCCGATGGCGCCCAGGGCGTCGCCGAACAGGCGGTTGTGCTCGAAGCAATAGCCGCCGCGCCGCGCCGTCACCAGCTTGGCGAATACCGACGCGCCGTCGATCGCGATGCCGCGGCCCAGGATCACGTCGAGGTTCTCGAACGGAATGGCCAGGCGGTGTGCGCGCTGCAGCCGGGACAGTCCGGCCGCATCCAGCGTGGGCCGCGCGGGCAGGTCGATGCGGGCGAGATAGGCGTCGAGGTCGAACATCGCGTCGCTGTAACGCGCCGGGCGCGCGGGGCAAACCGCCCCCGCCGCAACGAAAAGGGGCCGCCCGGTCGCCCGGACGGCCCCTTGGGATCGGTAAAAACGCCGGTCGGCGAAATTACATCGCGTTGCCCATGGTGTTCGACATCATCATGTCGTTGCCGGTCATCGCGCCGGTGTCGTTCGCCATCATGCCGCCGTTCATGGAGCTGTCGACGGCCGTCATGTTGTCGGTCATCGTGTCCATGCCCTCGGTGGCATTCATGTCGGTGATCATGGTGTTCTCGGTGGTCTCGGTCTTCGAGCCGCAGGCCGAGACCGCGAGCGCCGCCGCAGCGAGCGCCGAACCGGCCAGAACCTTGGTGATGACTGCACGCATGAATTTGCTCCCTAGACTGTGGATTTTGGCGACCGGCTTTACCGTTTCACCCAAACCGGACTGGACATTAATCACAAGACGCAGCCCCCTCAAGCCTCGATTTCACCGCCACAAGTTAGGCTTGTCAGGAAGGCGTCGGCGGTCAACGCCAGCGCGGCGTCGAAGGTTGCAAGATCGCACGCGCGGCCAAGGGCTTGCGCGCTGGTGACGGGAAACTCGGCGAGCCCGCACGGCACGATCCCGCCGAAGTGCGACAGGTCGGGCGACAGGTTGACGGAGAAGCCGTGCAGCGTCACCCAGCGGCGGACGCGCACGCCGATGGCGCCGATCTTCGCCTCCCGCCCGGCGGCATCGCGCGTCCAGATGCCGATCCGGCCGGGCGCCCGGAAGGCGGGGATGCCGATGTGTGCCAGCGCCGCGATCACCCATCCCTCCACCGCGTGGACGAAGCAGCGCACGTCGCGGCCGCGACGGTTGAGGTCGAGCACCAGATAGCCGACGCGCTGTCCCGGCCCGTGATAGGTGTAGCGCCCGCCGCGCCCCGCCGGCACGACGGGGAAGCGCGGATCGACCAGCTCGGCCGGGTCAGCGCTGGTGCCCGCGGTGTAGACCGGCGGATGCTCCAGCAACCAGACCAGCTCGCGCGCCTCGCCCGCGGCCACGGCGGCGGCGCGCGCCTCCATCTGCGCCAGCGCCGCGGCATAGTCCGTCGTCCCCGGCGTCCGGCGCCACTCGATATCGTCGATTTCGCTCACGGTGGCGGGCAGATGCGCATGGCGGCGGCGATTGGCAAGCGCCCGCCGGGCGGCTAGTCCCGAGGGAAGGCGCGACCGCGCGGGTGGGCGTGAAGGGGTGATCGGCATGGGCGGCAGGCGAGTGAGGATCAGCACCGTGTGGGAACGCACGCTGGAGGTGCTGCAGGGAAGGGCCGGCATCCTGGCCGCGATCGCCGCGCTGTTCATCCTGCTGCCCAGCCTCGCCACCAACGCGCTGGCCGCGTTCGGCGGCAGCGGCGCCGCCACGCGGAGCGTCGCGGGGGCGGCGAACCTCGCCTCCTCGCTGCTGCTGCTGGTCGGCCTGCTGGCGATCACGGCGGTGGCCAGCGACCCGCGGGTCGATCGCGCGCGGGGCATCGTGATCGCCGTGCGGCGGCTGGGGCCGGCGCTGGGCTGCGTGCTGCTGCTGATCGTCGCCGCCGTGCTGGCGATCCTGCCGATCACCTACCTGCTCTTCTCCTCCGGCGCGACCTACACCGCGGCCACCAGCCGGGTCGACCTGACCAACGCGCGGGGCGGGCCGATCGCGCTGGCGGGCCTCGCCGCGCTGCTGCTGTTCGTCGTCGGCCTGTATGTCAGCGCGAAGCTGGTGCCGCTGTTCGCCGTGATCGTGAACGAGCGGCGCGGGCTGGGCGCCTTCGCGCGCAGCTTCGCGCTGACGCGGGGGGCGGCGTGGCGGCTGGTCGGCGTCATCATCCTCTACGGCGTCGTCCTCCTCGTGCTCGGCATCGCCACCACCAGCGTGGTCGGCGTGGTGGCGCGGCTGCTGCTGGGCGGCGAGGCGCTGCCGGCGGTGGCGTTCGTCGTGTCGACCTTCGGCGCGATCCTGACGGCGCTGGCCAGCACGGTGCAGGCGGCGTTCTACGCGCAATATTACGTCGCCGCGGCGGAGGCGGTGGCAGAAGCGGGGGCGGGCGAGGGGCCGGAGGCGGAGCGCGCCGCGACGCCGTTCTGATGCCCGGCACCCCCGCCACGTTCCTTGTCGCCGCCTGGCGGCTCCTGCGCCGCGAGGCCGACGCGGTGCTGGCGCTGACCGGTGCGCTGGTGTTCCTGCCCGCCTTCGCGACGCTGCTGGCCGCCGATCCGATCCCCCCGCTGCCGGAGGGGCCGCGCGACCAGGCGGCGATGGCGGCGTGGATGGACACGGTGATCGCGTGGGGAGGACAGGGCAACGCGCTGCTCTACCTGCTGGCGGACGTGGTCGCGCTCTACGGTGCGGCGGCGGTCGCGCTGCTGCTGGTCGCCCCCGCGCGGCCGACGGTGGGCGAGGCGCTGGTGCAGGCGGCGCGGCGGATCGTCCCGTTCGCGCTCTTGAACCTGGCGGTCGCGGTGCCGGTGGGCCTGGGATTGTGGCTGTTCGTGCTGCCCGGCCTCTACGCGCAGGCGCGGCTGTCGGTCGCGCTGCCGCTGCTGGCGGGCGACCCGCGCGCAGGCGTCGGCGCGGCGCTGGCGGGCAGCGTCCGGCGGACGCGCGGGCGCGGGCTGGCGATCACCGGCGCGCTGGTGGCCGTGTTCCTCGTGCAGTGGATCGTGGCGGTGCCACTGCTGTCCGCCGACACCTGGCTGCGCGCGCCGGGGAACGAGAATCCCTTCGTCCTCTTCCTCGTCGATGCCGGCATCGCCGCGGCGGGGGCGGCGTGGCACGTGGCGGCGCTGCTGGTCGGCGTGGTGGCGTACCGCACCGGCCGGGCATAGGGATCTAGAACGGCAGCAGCGGCACCTGCGGCGCGCAGTCAGGGGGCAGCCACCCGGCGAGGCGCGGGTCCGCGAAGGTCTCCACCGTCCGCGCCACCGCCTCGAACCCCTGCGCGCGATAGAAGCCGAGCGCGCGCGGATGGTCCAGCGTGCAGGTGTGCAGCCACACCCGCTCCACCCCCGGCAGCCACGCCCGCGCCAGCGCCTCCGCCATCAGCCACCGGCCCAGCCCCTTGCCGGCGAGTTCCGGCACCAGCGCCAGGTAGGACAGCTCGCACGCGCCCGCCCGCCGGAAATCCAGCTCCAGCATCCCCACCTCGATTCCCGCGCGATCGACCGCGGCGAACACCTGGATGCCGGGATCGTCGATGATCGCGCGGAGCGCGGCATCGTCCATGGCGAGGCGGGAGAACCATAGCCAGCGCGCGCCGACGCGGCGGAACAACGTGCGATACCGGTCGGGCGCGGGCCGGTCCCACCGCACCAGCCGCAGCGGCGAGGGCGGCAGCGGGCGCAGCGGCGGGCGGCGCCGCATCTCCAGCGTGGTGACCACCGTCGCCAGCTCGCCGCGCGGGACCGCGATCAGTCCCATGTCGCGACCGGCGGCAGGCTCATCAGGATCGCGTCGATGTTGCCCCCGGTCTTCAGCCCGAACAGCGTGCCGCGGTCGTAGACCAGGTTGAACTCGGCGTAGCGGCCGCGCCACGCGCGCTGCCGCGCCACGTCGGCGTCGGTGAACGGCAGCCCCATGCGCCGCCGCACGATCCGCGGATAGACGTCGAGGAAGGCACGGCCGACGTCCTGCGTGAAGGCGAGGCCGGCGGCGAAATCGCCCTCGAGGTGATCGTAGAAGATACCGCCGACGCCGCGATGCACGCCGCGGTGGGGGATGTAGAAATACTCGTCCGCCCACTTCCGGAAGCGCGGATAATGGGCGGGATCGTGCGCGTCGCACGCTGTCTTCAGCGTGGCGTGGAACTCGGCCGTGTCCTCCTCCACCGGCAGCGGGGGGTTGAGGTCGGCGCCGCCGCCGAACCATTGCTTCGTCGTGCGCAGGAAGCGCGTGTTCATGTGCACCGCAGGGACGTGCGGATTGGTCATGTGCGCGACCAGGCTGATGCCCGTGGCGAAGAAGCGGGGATCTTCGCCTGCGCCGTGGATGGTCTTGCCGAACTCGCCCTCGAACGTGCCGCCGACGGTGGAGACGTTGACGCCTACCTTCTCGAACACGCGGCCCTTCATCACGCCGCGTACCCCGCCACCTCCCGGCTCGCCCGACGGATCGGTGCGATCCCATGCGATATAGTCGAAGCGCGCGTCCGATCCCGCCTCGCGCTCGATCGCCTCGAACTCGGCGCAGATCAGGTCGCGCAGGTGCTCGAACCAGGTGCGGGCTTCGGTCTGTTGCGGGTCGAGCGTCGGCATGGCGGGCGTGTAGCCGCGGCGGGGCGCGGGTGTCGAGGCGACAGGATGTCCCATCCTTGCCGCGGCGCGACCGGGGTGGCAGCATGGCCGATGGGGGGAAATCGACGATGCGGCTGTTCGTGCTGATGGCGACACTCGTGCTGGCGGCGTGCGCCCCCGCGCCGGCGGCGAACCGTGCCGACGCGGCGCATGGCCGGCGGCTGGCGACGGTGATGGGTTGCGTCAGCTGCCACGGCGAGCGGCTGGACGGCCACCTGTTCGAGGAGAACCCGGCCTTCGCGCTGGCGTACAGCTCCAACCTGTCGCGCATCCTGCCGCGCTGGTCGGACGCGCAGATCGCGGCGACTTTGCGGACCGGGCGGCGGCGCGACGGCACCGCCTTGTGGTTCATGCCCACCTTCGCGCAGGCGCCGCTGACCGACGCGGACATGCGCGACCTGATCGCGTGGCTTCGCACGGTGAAGCCGACGGGCACGGACCATCCCGGCATCGTCAAGGGGCCGCAATGGGCGGTGGCGCTGGGCCACGGCTTCAGCGATTCGGCCGCGCAGGCGACGCGGCTCGCCGCGCGTGCGCCGCTCGATGCCGGCGGTGCGACCGCGACGGGCCGCTACCTGGCGCGGATCGCCTGCGCCGAGTGCCACGGGCCCGACCTGAAAGGGCCGAAGGACCCGCAGCCCGGCGACGCGCCCGACCTGGTCGTCGCCGCGGGGTACACCCCCGCCGATTTCCGCCGCCTGCTGCGCACCGGCGAGGCGGCGGGCGGACGGCAGGTGGGGTTGATGAGCCAGGAGGCGCGCCACCGCCTCCACGCGCTGACCGACGCGGAGATCGGGGCGATCCACGCCTATCTTTCCGCGCGCGCCGGCCATTAATCCGCCATTCGTTCCTGCCATGCGACAAGGCATGATGGGCGGAGGGACGATGAACGCGATCGCGGGCGCGCTGCTCGCGCTGCTCGCAGCGGGGCCGGCGCTGGCGCAGCAGGTGCAGGCCGCGCCGGACGCGCTGGCGCAGGACGCGGCCGAATATGCCCGCCTCTTCGCCGTTCCCGCGGACGAGGCGCTGCGCCGGCTGCGCGCGCAGGAGGCGACCGTCGCGGTCACCGAGCGCATCGCGCGCGAGCAGGATGCGCGGCTCGCCGGCATCGCAGTGGAGCACCGGCCCGATTTCCGCATCGTCGTGCGCCTGACCGGCGACGCGGCCGTGGAGGACGAAGCGGTGGTGATCGACGGGCTGACCGTGCCGATTGTCTATCGCACCGGCGCGTCGGCGACGCGGCGGCAGCTGACCGAGGCGCTGGCGACGCACCAGGCGGCGCTGGCGGCGGAGCTGCCGCACGCACCGGGCATGGGCGTGGACCTGGCGCGCGGGGCCATCGTCGTGTCCGCGTCGCGCGCCGACGTGGACGCGCTGGGCGCGGCGGTGATCGCCGAGCGGCTCGCCGCCATCGCCGGCGTGCCGGTGCGCGTGCGCGCGGACGGCACGACGGTGGAGCTCGCCGCCGCGGCGGAAGGGGGCGCGCGCGTGATCGGTACGCACCCGGGCGACCCGCGCCGCTTCGCCTGCACGACGGGCTTCGTCGTCACCGACGGCGCGCGCACCGCCATCACCACCGCGGCGCATTGCCCGGACGAGCTGAGCTACGTCGCGCCCGACGGCACGCGCGCGCCGCTGCCCTTCGTCGGGCAATGGGGCTGGGGCTATCAGGACGTGCAGATCAACGCCGGGGGCGACCCGCTGGCACCCTATTTCTTCGCGGACACGGCGAAGACGCGGATGCGGCAGGTGGAGGGGCGCCGCGCACTGGCGTCGACGCGCGCGGGCGACTTCGTGTGCCACCGCGGCGAGCGCACCGGCTACAGCTGCGCGACGGTGGAACTGGTCGACTTCGCGCCGGGCGGGCAGCTGTGCGGCGGGCTGTGCACGCCGACCTGGGTGACGGTGGCGGGCCCCGGCTGCAAGGGCGGCGACAGCGGCGCGCCGGTGTTCCTGGGCGGTCGCGCCTTCGGCATCGTGAAGGGCGGCAGCTATCGCGCGGACGGATCGTGCGGCTTCTACTTCTACATGTCGACCGACTACCTGCCGGACGGCTGGCGCCTGCTGGGCGATCCTGCCGCCCCCGCCGCGCTGCCAGTGCCGCCCGCCCCGCGGCCCCTCTAGTCCCTATCCGCCCACGCGCCCGCCTGACGCAGCGCCTCGCCCAGCACGATGCCGCAGGCCACCGCCACGTTGAGCGAGCGGAAGCCGGCGCGCATCGGCACGCGCACGCGCAGGTCGGCCGCGGCGTGGACCTGCGCGGGCACCCCCGCGCCCTCGCTGCCGAAGAGGAGGACGTCGTCGCCGCGGAACGCGGCGTCGTAGAGCGGCGTGGCGCCCGCGGTGGTGGCCAGCACCAGCCGGCCCGTCACCGTCGCGCGGAACGCAGCCCAGTCGGCGTGGCGCACCACATCCGCGACGGCGGCATAATCCATCCCCGCCCGCGCCAGCGCGCGGTCGCTCCAGGGGAAGCCCGCCGGCTCGATCACGTCCACGCCGACGCCCCAGCAGGCGGCCAGCCGCAGGATCGTGCCGAGATTGCCGGCGATATCGGGCTGGAACAGGGCGATGCGCATCGCCGCCGCGCTACACCCCTCCGCCGGCGGCGGCAAAAACCGATTGGCAAAGCGCGCGACGCACGGCTATCAGGCCCGGCGAGCGCCTCCGTGGGGACGGGGGCGACGGCGGGCACGAGGGCAGGGGAGCCTCCGGAAGGAACCTCTCGCGCGATCCCGGCGGACGACGAACGATGCTTGAGGGTCTGACGCGAATGGCGACGATGGACGACAATATTCCTCTCGGCGAGAATCCCGCGCCGTACCACGAGGAAGCGCACGATCCCCGCCGCCGCGACTTCATCAACATCGCCGCCGTGTCCTTCGCCGGCGTGGGCGCGCTGGCGATCGTGCTGCCGCTGGTCAACCAGATGAACCCCTCGGCCGACGTGCTGGCGCTGTCGACGACCGAGCTCGACATCTCGAAGATCGAGCCGGGGCAGGCGGTGAAGGCCAGCTTCCGCAAGCAGCCGCTGTTCGTGCGCAACCTGACCCCGGCGGAGATCGCCGCGGCGGACGCGGTCGACGTCGGCTCGCTGCGCGATCCGCAGACGCTGGAGGAGCGGACCAAGGCGGGCAAGAAGAACTGGCTCATCACGCTGGGCGTCTGCACCCACCTGGGCTGCGTGCCGCTGGGCGCGGGCGAGGGCGAGAACAAGGGGCCGTTCGGCGGCTATTTCTGCCCGTGCCACGGCTCGGCCTACGACACCGCGGGACGCATCCGCCAGGGGCCGGCGCCGACCAACCTGCACGTGCCCGATTACACGTTCAATTCCGACACCGTCGTGACGGTCGGCTGAGGTAGCGAGAAATGAGCTTTCCCTGGGCGAAGCATTACGAGCCGAAGCAGCCGCTGATGCGGTGGATGGACGAGAAGCTGCCGCTGCCGCGCCTCGTCTACAATGCCATCGGCGCCGGCTATCCCGTGCCGCGCAACCTCAATTATTTCTGGAACTTCGGCGTCCTCGCCGGGCTCGCGCTGGTCGTGCAGATCGTCACCGGCATCGTGCTGGCGATGCATTACGCCGCCAATGCCGGCGTCGCGTTCGGCTCGGTCGAGAGCATCATGCGCGACGTCAACGCGGGCTGGTTCCTGCGCTACGCCCACGCCAACGGCGCGTCGATGTTCCTGGCCGTCGTCTACATCCACATCGGCCGCGGCCTCTACTACGGGTCGTACAAGGCGCCGCGCGAAATGGTGTGGCTGCTGGGCGTCGTGATCTTCCTTCTCATGATGGCCACCGCCTTCATGGGCTATGTGCTGCCGTGGGGGCAGATGTCGTTCTGGGGTGCGCAGGTCATCACCGGCTTCTTCTCCGCCATCCCGCTGGTGGGCGAGACGGTGCGCGTGTGGCTGCTGGGCGGGTTCGCGCCGGACAATGCCGCGCTGAACCGCTTCTTCTCGCTCCACTACCTGCTGCCGTTCGTGATCGCGGGCGTCATCATCCTGCACATCTGGGCGCTGCACATCCCGGGCTCGAACAACCCGACCGGCGTCGACGTGAAGGGCGAGCAGGACACGGTGCCGTTCCACCCCTACTACACGGCCAAGGACGGCGTCGGCGTCGCGGCGTTCTTTCTGATCTTCGCCGCGCTGATCTTCTTCTCGCCCAACCTGCTCGGCCATCCGGACAATTACATCGAGGCGAACCCGCTCTCGACGCCCGCGCACATCGTGCCGGAATGGTATTTCCTGCCGTTCTACGCGATCCTCAAGAGCTTCACCGCGGACTTCCTGCTGCCCGCGAAGCTGTGGGGCGTGCTCGCGATGTTCGGCTCGATCCTGCTGCTGTTCTTCCTGCCGTGGCTGGATTCCTCGCCGGTGCGCTCGGCCAACTACCGGCCGACCTATCGCTGGTTCCTCCTCGTGCTGCTGCTCGACGTGATCGTGCTCGGCTACGTCGGCGGGGCGGAGGCGACCGCCCGCAACGTCATGCTGGGGCAGATCGCCTCGGCCTATTATTTCGCGCACTTCCTCATCATCCTGCCGATCGTGTCGGCGTCGGAGCGCCCGCGCCCGCTGCCCAATTCGATCACCGAGGCGGTGCTGGCGAAGCATGGCGGCACGTCGCCCGCCAAGACGGCCATGGCCGGCTGATCGAGACGACATCAGGGGACCGATAGAAACATGGCTCGTCTCATCTCGCTGGTGATCGGTGCGGGGTTCGTCTTCGTGCTGGCGCTCGCCCTCTTCTTCACCGCCAAGGATGCCATACAGAACCCGGCCGCGGAGACCGCGGAGCACGAGTTCCACGAGCATCCGCGCGACGCGCACCTCTCCTCCGCGGGGCTGGTGGGCAAGTTCGACCGCGCGCAGCTGCAGCGCGGGTTGAAGGTGTTCCAGGAGGTCTGCGCCGCCTGCCACTCGCTGAAATACGTCTCGTTCCGCGACTTCGAGCACCTGGGCTATTCCGAAGGGCAGGTGAAGGCGCTGGCGCAGGCGTGGCCGATCGAGCAGCCGACGGTGAACGAGGAGACCGGCGAGGCGGCCACGCGCAAGAACGTGCCGTCGGATCGCGTGCCTTCGCCCTACCCGAACGAGGTCGCCGCGCGCGCCGCGAACAACAACGCGCTGCCGCCGGATCTGTCGCTGATGACGAAGGCGCGCCACGACGGCGGCAATTACGTCTACTCGCTGCTGACCGGCTATCGCGCGCAGCCCGCGGCGCTGCTGGCCAAGTTCCCGGACGCGAAGACGCCTCCCGGGCTGCACTACAATCCCTATTTCCCCAACCTGAACCTCGCGATGCCCGCGCCGCTGACCTCGGACGGCCAGGTGACGTTCGACGACGGCACCAAGTCGACGGTGGACCAGATGGCGAAGGACGTGGCGGCCTTCCTGACGTGGACCGCGGAGCCGAACCTGGAATCGCGCCACGCCGCCGGTGTCGCGGCGATCATCTTCCTCGTGATCTTCGTCTTCCTGACGTGGGGCGCCTATCAGAACGTGTGGCGCAACGTGAAGCATTGAGCCGCCGCTCCCGCGTAAGCCGGGCGACATCGACGGGGGCCGGGGCGCGATGCCACGGCCCCCGTCCCGTTTTCGGAAAGGACGCGCACGTGAACGACGATCTCACAGCACTGATCCGCACGATCCCCGACTTCCCCAAGCCGGGCATCGCCTTTCGCGACATCACCACGCTGCTGCTGTCGCCTGCCGGTCTCGCTGCGACGGTCGAGCGGCTGGTGCTCGCCACCCGCGGGCGGGTGGACCTGGTGGCGGGGATCGAGGCGCGCGGATTCCTGTTCGCCGCCGCCGTCGCCGTCCCGCTGAACGCGGGCGTGCTGCTGATCCGCAAGGACGGCAAGCTGCCCGGCGCCACGATCGCGGAGGATTATGCGCTGGAATACGGGCAGGACCGGATCGCCATGCACGCCGACGCCTGCGCGCCGGGGGCGCGCGTGCTGCTGATCGACGACCTGATCGCGACCGGAGGGACCGCGCGCGCCGCCGTGCGGCTGTTGCGCAAGGCGGGCGCGGTGGTGGAGCAGGCGCAGTTCGTCGTCGACCTGCCCGACCTCGGCGGTGCCGACCGGCTGCGCGCGGAGGGGATCGCGGTGGACGCCTTGGTCGCCTTTCCCGGCGATTGAGCCGCGCGGGAACTTCGCCGCGCCGTTCCCGTTTCCTTCCGGTCCGGGGCCGCGCGTTCCTGCGGTCCTCTCCGGCGTAGAGGAGAGAGCCATGTTCCTGAAGCGATTGATCCTGTCCGGTCTGCTCGGCGGACTGGCGCTCGGCACCGCCGCGTGCACCGACGGATACGGCTACAGCGGGCTGGGCGTCGGATATGGTGCGGCCTACGGCGGCGACCCCTATTACGACGGCTTTGGCGGCGGCTGGGGCGGGGGCAATTGGGGCGGGCCCGGCTATGCCTCGTCCTATTATGGCTGGTACGGCGACTATTACTATCCCGGCACCGGCGTGTACGTCTACGATCGCTAGGGTCAGGACCCATTGATGTGAGCGTTGCGATCTGATTCAGGCTCCGCAAGGAGACCGGAATGAGCGACCTGTTTTGGCTGACCGACGAGCAGATGGAGCGGCTGCGGCCGTTCTTTCCCAAGA
>NZ_JAAVJH010000014.1 GCF_012035195.1 Sphingomonas corticis | reverse complement strand
TTCGGCCGCCTCAAGGATTGGCGGCGCGTCGCCACCCGCTACGATCGCTGCCCCACAGCCTTCTTTTCCGCCGTCGCCCTCGCTGCGACAGTCATCTTCTGGCTCTGATCAACGAGTCCTGACCCTACCGTCGTCCGCATCGCTGGAACGGCGCGCAGCAGCGCTACTGGCAGGGTCGTCGCGGCGGCTGGAACGACCGCGACGTGCGCAGCAACTGGCAGGATTTCGGCCGCGACGTCCGGCGCGAGCGGCGCGACTATCGCGGCGACGTGCGCGATGCCCGCCGCGACTATCGCAACGGCACGATCAATCGCGAGCAGTTCCGCGACCAGCGCCGCGACGCCCGCCGCGAGTACCGTCGCGACGTCCGGCAGGACTTCCGCGACCTGCGCCGCCAGAACCGCGCGGAGGGCGTGCGCACGCCGCGCCCCAGCCGCGCCTTCCAGCCGCGCCGGCAGCGGCCCTAGCGGCTGGCGCTATCCCGCCGGGCGCGTTGCGATCAGCCCGTTCGAGACCATGGTCATCACGGCGACGCCGTCCTGGTTGGTGACGGTGATGCGGCTCTTGTAGATGCCCATCTCCGGCCGCGAGGCGGAGACTCGCTTCTCCAGCACCTCGGTCTCCACCGACAGCGTGTCGCCGGGATAGACGGGCTTCAGCCAGCGAAGCTCGTCCACGCCCGGCGATCCCAGGCCCGCCTGCCGGTTCTTCGACAGGTTCTCGACCAGCATCGCCATCGTCATCGCGCACGTGTGCCAGCCGCTGGCGGACAGCCGCCCGAAGTGCGTCCCCGCCGCCGCCTCGTCGGACAGGTGGAACGGCTGCGGATCGTAGCGGCGGGCGAAGTCGATCACTTCCTCGCGCGTCACCTCGCGCGCCCCGATCCGATGGCGCGCGCCGACGATGATATCCTCGAAATACTGCATGCCGGCATCCCCTCTCGCGCGCCATCGTGACAGCCTGGCCGCCGCGGTGCAAAGGCGATCGTGACCCGCCGTGCGAGGAATCAGGATGCGCCGACCCTTCATTCTCCTCGCACTCGCGCTGCTGGCGGGCTGCGCGACGACCCGCGTGGCGGAGCGCACCGCGGCGCCGGTGGACGTGCACGTCGTCGCGCTGAACGACTTTCACGGGGCGCTGGAACCGCCGAAGCTGGCGATCGCTGCGGGAGATGCCAGGGTGCCCGCGGGCGGCGCGGCCTATCTCGCCTCCGCCGTGGCGCGGCTGAAGGCCGCCCATCCGAACCATATCGTCGTTTCCGCCGGGGACCTGACCAGCGCCTCGCCCTTCGTCTCCTCGCAATTCCTCGACGAGCCCACCGTGGCGGCGATGAACCTGATCGGGCTGGACCTGAACGCGGTCGGCAATCACGAGTTCGATCGCGGGCCGGCGGAGCTGAAGCGGTTGCAGGAAGGCGGTTGCGCGAAGCACACGGTGCGCGAGCCGTGCCGCGTCGACCGCCGCTTCGATGGCGCGCGCTTCCGCTATCTCGCCGCCAACGTGCGCACCCCCGGCGGCGACACCTTGTTCCCCGCCACCGCGCTGCGCCGCTTCGGCAAGGGGCGCCACGCGGTGACGGTCGGCTTCATCGGCCTGACGCTGAAAACGACGCCGACGCTCGTCGTCCCCTCCGCCGTCGCGTCGCTGACGTTCGAGGACGAGGCGACGACGATCAACGCGCTGGTACCCTCGCTTCGTGCGAAGGGGGCGGACGCGATCGTCGTGCTGATCCACCAGGGGCTCGCGACGAAGGTCGGCTACGACGACAAGAGCTGTGGCGGCGTGTCGGGCGACCTGCTGCCGATCCTCTCCCGGCTGGACCCGGCGGTGGACCTGATCGTCTCCGGCCACACGCACAACGCCTATATCTGCGACTATGCGCGGATCGACCCGGCGCGCCCGTTCCTCGTCACCAGCGCGGGGAAGTACGGCACGTTGCTGACCGACATCGCGCTGTCGATCGACCCCGTCAGGCACCGCGTCGTCGCGCGACGCGCCGACAATGTGATCGTGCAAGGGGTGGGGTTCGAGGGCGCGGCCGGCGCGGTGCCCGTCCAGTCGCGGTTCCCCGTCTACCCGGCGGAGCCGCGCGTGTCCGCGCTGATGGCCCGCTATGTCGCCGCTGCCGATCCGATCGCGCGGCGCGTCGTCGGCCGCCTCTCCGCGCCGGCGCTGCGCGAGAGCAATGCCGCGGGCGAATCGGTGCTGGGCGACCTGGTCGCCGACGCACTTCGCGCAGGCGCGGGAGCGGAGATCGCCTTCATGAACAGCGGCGGGCTGCGCGCCGACCTGGTACCGGGGCCTGGCGGCGCGGTGACCTACGGCCAGCTCTACGCCGTGATGCCCTTCGCCAACGCGCTGCAGGTGAAGGGGCTGACCGGGCGGCAGGTGCGCGCGGTGCTGGAGCAGCAGTTCGCCAGCGGCACCAACACGGTGGCCGATCCGAACATGCTGATGCCCTCGCGCGGCCTGTCCTATCGCTACGATCTGACCCGTCCGGAGGGGCAGCGGATCCTGGACCTGCGGCTGGACGGCGCGGCGGTGGCGGACGAGCGCGTCTACCGCGTCGGCATCAGCAACTTCCTCGCGACCGGCGGGGACAATTTCACCGCCTTCGCGCAAGGGGCCGACCTGCCCGGCGGGACGGAGGACCTCGACGCGCTGGAACGCTATGTCGCGGCGGCGGGGACGCTGACGCCCCCCGCCGCCGACCGGATCGTTCGGATCGACGCCGTCAGACGTTGAAGCGGAACAGCATCACGTCGCCGTCGCGGGTGACGTACTCCTTGCCTTCCTGGCGCAGCTTGCCCGCGTCGCGCGCGCCGGCCTCGCCGCCGCAGGCGACGTAATCGTCGAAGGCGATCGTCTCGGCGCGGATGAAGCCGCGCTCGAAATCGGAGTGGATCGCGCCTGCGGCCTGCGGCGCCTTGGCACCCGCCTCCACGGTCCAGGCGCGCGCCTCCTTCGGTCCCACGGTGAAGAAGGTGAGCAGGTGCAGCAGCTTGTACCCCGCGCGGATCACGCGGGCGAGGCCGGTCTCCTCCAGGCCCAGCTCGGCGAGGAACTCGGCCCGCTCCTCCGCCGGCATGGTCGCGATCTCCGCCTCGATCGCGGCGGAGACGACCACCGCCTCCGCGCCTTCCGCGGCGGCCTTCTCGAACACGCGCGCCGAATAGGCGTTGCCGTTCGCCGCGTCCTCCTCGTTGACGTTGCAGACGTAGAGGACGGGCTTGGCGGTCAGGAGCTGCGCCTGGTCCAGCACGCGCTTCTCCTCCGCGTCGGCCACCGGCGTCAGCCGCGCGGGCTTGCCGTCGCGCAGCAGGTCGAGCGCGCGGCCGAGCACGACGGCGGCGAGCTTCGCCTCCTTGTCGCCCTGCTGCCCCTTCTTCGCCAGGTTCGGCACGCGCTTCTCCAGGCTGTCGAGGTCGGACAGCATCAGCTCGGTCTCGACCGTTTCCGCGTCGGCGATCGCATCGACGCGATTGTCGACGTGCTGGATGTCGTCGTTCTCGAAGCAGCGCAGCACGTGGACGATCGCGTCCACCTCGCGGATGTTGCCGAGGAACTGGTTGCCCAGCCCTTCGCCCTTGCTCGCCCCGCGGACGAGGCCCGCGATGTCGACGAAGCCGAGCTGCGTTTCGATGATCTTGGCCGACTTCGCGATTTCCGCCAGCTTCGTGAGACGCGGGTCGGGCACGCCGACGTTGCCGACGTTCGGCTCGATCGTGCAGAAGGGATAGTTCGCCGCCTGCGCCGCGGCGGTCTCGGTCAGCGCGTTGAAGAGGGTGGACTTGCCGACGTTCGGCAGGCCCACGATGCCGCAGCGGAAGCCCATCGCGTGCTCGTGTCCTGAAGAGGGGAGAAGCGGGCCCTGTACGCCCTGCGCCGCCGCCCCGCAACGCCCGGCTTAGTCGGATCGACTACAGCCGTGATCCGGCGCGGGCGAGACGTGCCGCCCCGCCTGACGCGCGAGGTCGACGCCGCCACCGGCCGCGTCACCATCCGCGGGGAGGGTGGCGCGAAGGGCGACTGGCCGAAGGAGCTGAATGCCTGCCGGCTGGACCCCGATGCCGACTACCACGTCAACGGCTATCACTATGCGACCGACGCCGAGGGCCGCGTCACCAGCGCGCAGGGCAAGCTCGACCTGGAGGTGGCCGACCGCAACGGCTATCAGCAGCGCGTATCCGGCTGCGAGGATCGCCTGCCCGCGGATCAGGGCGGGCACCTGATCGCCTCCATCTTCAACGGTCCCGGCGACAGGCTGGACCTCGTGGCGATGAACGGGAACTACAACATGGGCGCCTGGCGCAGCATGGAGGCTGGCTTCGAGGCCGCGCTGAAGGAAGGCAATCTGGCGACGTGCGGGTGGACGTGATCTACGCTGAAGGGCAAAGACCGTCCAAGTTCGTGGTGCAGGCGACGATCGATGGGCAGCCGGAAACGGCAGATCGCTACCGAAATCGCGGCCCTCTGCCCGCGCCCGTTCGAACGTGCGGTGCTGACGGCATCGCTGGGCGACGGCTTCTCACGCGTGACGTTGACCTGCGTCGATGGCTCGGGACTCGAAAGCGCGGTGGCGGTGCCGACGCTGGCGGCGTCGACCATCGACGACGCGCTGGTGGACCTGCAGAAGAACTGGCCGACACAGCCTGCATTCTCGACCTGCACCGTCACCTTGTCCGGCGACGGCACGTTCAAGTTCGACGTCGGCTACGCGGACTGACATGACCGCGTTCGCTACCGGCTGAGACGCCTGGCTGGACTACCGCCGGTCCAACGGATCCGCTGTCGACGCCTTCCTCCGCCCCGCCGCCAGCGAGGACGGGATCGCCGCACTCGAACGCGGGATCGGCCTCGCGCTGCCGGCGCACCTCGTCAGCCTGTGGCGATGTGCGGACGGACAGGTCGATCCCGTCATGATCGACGACCCCGCGCCGGGTGCGATCGTGTCGCTCGACCGCGAGGATGGCGAGCCGCCGTGGAAGTGCTGCGCCGTGGGGCGGTGATCACCAGCGATAGTTGAAGCTGACGCTCACCCGCTCGCCCTTTCCCGCGTGCGGCATCACCTCGTGGCGGAGCCAGCTCTCCCATAGAAAGACATCGCCCGCGCGCGGTTCGGCGTAGACGAACGTGCCCTCGCGCGGCGGGGCGGCCATCAGCATCGGCAGGCGGGGATCCTCCAGCTTCAGCGCGCCCGATCCCGGCGGCACCGCGACGTAGAAGGTGCCGGAGACCACGCTGTGCGGGTGGAGGTGGCCGGAGTGCGTGCCGCCGGGCTTCAGCACGTTGATCCACAGGCTGTCGAGCTTCAGCCGACGGGCGCCGAGCTCCATCCCCGCCTCACGCGCGAAGGCCGCGACGTGCCGGTCGAGGTGCCGCTTCAGCTCGGCGAAGGCGGGGTCGCGCAGCGGCAGGTCGTCCAGCGAGGCGTAGCTGGTGTAGCCGCGATAGCCGTGCGCCTTCGACCAGGCGCGCCCCGCGCGATCCTCGCTCGCCAGCGCCGCGGCGGACGCGGCGAGATCGTCGACCAGCGCCGGATCGTCGATCGCCGATTCGTAGAAGTGGGTGGGGAAGAGCTGACGCGTCGGCATGGCGCCCGCTCAATCATGCGGGCGTGCGCGCGGCAATGGGGAAGCGCGAAATCGGCCGCGGCAACAATCCGATACGTTGCCTCCATGCCACGGCAATCCGCGATACCTAGCTCTTGCCTATCCAATGGGCAGCTGCTCAATCGTCGGGCAGTTTCGCCGCATGTGAAAGGAGAAGAAGCCATGATCCTGATCGCGCTCGCCTCCATCGCCGCCACGGCGAACCAGAATGCGACCGTCGAGCATCGCGGTGCACGCTACGACGTCGCCCATCGCGCGCATGTCGAGACGCGGACGAAGACCGTCGGTGCCGCGGTCGGCGCTCGCGCCGGGATGCAGCGCTGCCGCTGGACCGCCACGGTCCGCGTGCAGCGCGAGATCGCGCGGCCGGGCGGCGGGGAGGGCATCGCCACGCTGCTGCCCGCGTCGGAGACGGTGCAGGGCGATCGCCCTGGTGCCTGCATGGGACGGACCGAGGTGAGCGACGCGCGGGTCCGCGACGCCGCCGCCCGGCTGGTCGATGCCGCCCACGCCGATCGCGCCGCAACGCTGGCCGCGATCGACGCCGCGCACGGGCTGGCGGCGAATTGATGCGGGCGGGCCGGGTCGTCCTCGTCGCCGCGCTGGTGGTCCCGGCCGTTCCCGCCGCCGCGCAATCCGTGGCGGGGCCGACGCTGGCTGTGGAAGCAGCCACCGACGCGCGCGTGCGCGGCCTCAGCTGGAGCGACGGGCGCCCCGCGCTGTCCGTCGCCGCCGCCGTGCCGCTGGGCGACGTGCGGGTCGAGGCGCGGGGCACGACGCTGCGCGACAGCCGGCGGCACGGCGGGGCGGACGTGGGGCTTGACCTCGCCGCGCGCTACACGCGTGAGATGGGCGGCTGGCGCGCCGGTGCGGGCATGGTGCACCATGCCTTCCTCGATCGCGCGCGGCTCAACTATCTCGAACTGGAGGCGAGCGGTGGCTATCTCATCGGCCCGCTCGACCTCGCATTGTCGGCCAGCTACGCGCCGTCGCAGCGCGCGATCGGCGGCGACAACCTGTACCTGCGCGCCGGCGCGGCGGCGGGGGTGCCGGGCACGCCGTGGACCGTCTACGGCCATGTCGGCCGCAGCATCGGCGACGGCGATGCGAACGGCGGGCGCGAGCGCGCGACGCGGCTGCGGCCCGGCGGCGGCGACTATACCGACTGGCGGCTGGGGGCGGAGCGGGTCGTCGGTCCGCTGACGCTGGGCGCGGCGGTGACGGGCACGTCGATCGACACGCCGGTGACGCCCACCGCCTTCACCGACCGTCACGTCGGCACGCGCCTCGCGGCGACGGCGCGGATCGATCTGTAGCGATCGAGTGTCGCCCTCACCCTCCGGCGCTTCGCGCCTGTTCCCTCTCCCGCCGGGAGAGGGGGGAGCGGCGCAGCCGTTGAAGGGAGAGGGTGAGGTCGCGGATCGGCCTCAATCCTGCATTCGCAGCGCCACGTCGTTCATGAAGCGCGTATCGTCGCCTGCCGCCAGCCACGGCGCCTCCGCCGCCACGGCGCCGAGCAGGTCGCTGAGCGGGTCCATCTCCGCCTTGGCGTAATTGCCGAGGACGTGGCCGGTCACGCGGTCCTTGTGCCCCGGATGGCCGATGCCGATCCGCACGCGGCGGAAATCCGGCCCGAGGTGCTGGCCGATCGAGCGCAGCCCGTTGTGCCCGGCGGTGCCGCCGCCCTGCTTCACCTTCACCTTCATGGGCGCCAGGTCGAGCTCGTCGTGGAAGACGGTGAGCGCGTCGGGCGCGAGCTTGTAGAAGCGCATCGCCTCGCCCACGCTGCGCCCGCTGTCGTTCATGAAGGTGGCGGGCTTCAGCAGCAGCACCCTGGTGCCGCCGATCCTGCCCTCGCTCAGCCAGCCCTGGAACTTCTTCGCCGGTGCGGCGAAGCCATGCACCGCGGCGATCGCGTCGACCGCCATGAAGCCGACATTGTGCCGGTGCAGCGCATATTGCGCGCCGGGATTGCCGAGACCCACCCAAAGCTGCACGCGCGTCTTCCTTGAAGAAAGGGGCAGGGAAGCGTTGCCGCCGCCCTGCCCCTCCGGAAAGCATCGGACGAGGGGGAAGTTACTCCGCCTTGTCGCCCTCGGCCCCGTCGCCCTCGGCGGCGTCGTCGCCGGCCTCGGCTTCCGCCTCCGCGTGTTCGGCGGCCTGCGCCTCGGCCACTTCGGCGTCGGCGGCCTCGTCCTCGGCGGTCGGTACGGTCGGCGGCACGACGGTCGCGATCGTCAGCGTGTCGTCCTCGCTGGCCGCGGTCACGCCCTGCGGCAGCGTGATGTCGGACAGGTGGATGGTCTCGCCGATCTCACGCCCCTTCAGGCTGATCGCGATCTCCGTCGGGATGTTCGCCGCGTCGCAGGTGACGGCCAGCTCGTGCGCGACGACGTTCAGCACGCCGCCCTGCTTGGCGTACCCCGATTCGTCCTCGTCGGTGAAGACGACCGGAACCTGCACGGTCACGGTCTCGTGCGCGCCGATGCGCAGGAAGTCGACGTGGACCGGGCGGTCGGTCACCGGGTGGAAGTGCACGTCCTTGGGCAGGGTGCGCTGGCCGTTGATCGTCACGACCGTGGTCATGAAGTGGCCGGTGCCCAGCGCCTTGACCAGCGCCTTCTCCTCCAGGTGGATCGACAGCGGATCCTTGTTCTGGCCGTAGATCACGGCGGGGACGCGGCCGTCACGACGCAGCGCCCGGGAGGCTCCCTTGCCAACCCGGTCACGCGTCTCGGCAGCGAGCGTAAGCGTGTCGCTCATCTGTATTCTCCGAAACGAAGTGAGTTCAATCGCTCCCGCCACGCCTCCAGGGATGACCATGACGGGAAGCGGGCGCGCATAGCGGATCGTGCGGAAAACGCAATCCTGTCCTCCCCAAGCTCGCTTGGGGAGGGGGACCGCGCCCGCAGGGCGTGGTGGAGGGGGATACGGAACCGTGCCGTATCCGCCCCTCCACCACTCGCTTCGCGAGCGGTCCCCCTCGCCGAGCCGAGCTCGAGGAGGACCTGCTCAATATTTCACCCGCACCGCCTTCAGCTTGTACTGGCCCAGCATCGATTGCACGCTCTCCGGCCCAGCGAGGTGCCCTGCGCCGACCGCCACGAAGACGGTGCCGGGCTGCGTCATCCGCTGCGCGATCCACCCGGCCCAGCGCTTGTTGCGTTCCGTCAGCAGCGCCCTGGCCACCTCGGGCGAATCCTTCAGCGTCTCGTTCATGTCCTTGGCCAGCGCGTCCGGATCGCCCTTCGACCAGTCGGCGACCATCTTCTGCATCGTCGTCGCGGCGGTGGGCAGCTCGTCCAGCGTGCTCTCCAGCAGCTGCACCTGCGCCTTGTCCGACAGCGCGTCGAAGATCGACAGCTGTCCTTCGAACGTCTCCAGTCCCTCGACCGGCTTGCCCGCCGCCCTGGCCGCCTGCGTCAGCACCGCCTCAGGCCCGTTCTGCGGCTGGTAGCCCAGTTCCTGCACCGGCAGCACGGACAGCGACACCGCGGCGAACCAGGGCCGCATCTTGTCGTACATCGTCGCAGGAAGACCGGTCTTGCCGATCGCCTGGGTGAAGGTGGTGCGGTATTTCGGCTGGATCCGCTGCGTCAGCGGCGCGGCGTCCGGCGCGAACGCCTTGGCCCCGACCACCTTCTGCTGCGTCGCGGCGTCGGGCTCGACCATCTCCAGCACCAGCGTCTGCGAGTCGTCGAACGCGGTCTTCACCGCCTCGTCGAACCAGCTGAGCCCGGGCTTCAGCACGTGAATGGTGCCGAACAGGTAGATCGTCGTGTCGTCGTCCTTCACCACCCACAAGGCGGGATCGGCGTCCTGCGCGGGCGCGGGCTGGGCACAGGCGGGCGCCGCCAGCGCGAGGAGAGGGGCGAGCAGCAGGGGATGGCGCAAGAACGGGCTCCGTGACTGGGACACCGGGGTACATAGGCGGCCCCTTGCCTCAATGCGAGCCATCCGCCACAGCCGCGGGCACCATGACCGACGCCTCCGACACGAAGCCGCTCAGCTTCCAGGCCATGATCCTGCGCCTGCACGATTACTGGAGCACGCGCGGCTGCGTGATCCTGCAACCCTACGACATGCGCATGGGCGCGGGCACGTTCCACCCGGCGACGACGCTGCGCGCGCTGGGGCCGGACGCGTGGAACGCCGCCTTCGTCCAGCCGTGCCGCCGTCCCACCGACGGCCGCTACGGCGAGAACCCCAATCGTCTCCAGCATTACTACCAGTATCAGGTGATCCTGAAGCCGTCGCCGCCCGACCTCCAGGAACTCTACCTCGGCAGCCTCGCCGCGATCGGCATCGACTTCTCGCGCCACGACATCCGCTTCGTCGAGGACGATTGGGAATCGCCGACGCTGGGCGCGTGGGGGCTGGGCTGGGAAGTATGGTGCGACGGGATGGAGGTGACGCAATTCACCTATTTCCAGCAGATGGGCGGGTTCGACTGCAAGCCGGTGGCGGGCGAGCTGACCTACGGGCTGGAGCGGCTGGCGACGTACATCCAGAACGTCGACAGCGTGTACGACCTCGCCTTCAACGACACGGGCGTCAGCTACGGCGACGTCTTCCTCGAGAACGAGCGCGAGATGTCGGCATGGAATTTCGAGGTGGCGGACACCGACGCGCTGTTTGACCTGTTCCGCAAGGCCGCGGCGGAGTGCGAGAACAGCCTTTCCGCGAAGCTGCCGATCGCCGCCTACGAGCAGGCGATCGAGGCGAGCCACGTCTTCAACCTGCTGAACGCCCGCGGCGTCATCTCCGTCGCCGAGCGGCAGGCGTACATCGGCCGCGTCCGCGACCTCGCCAAGGCGAGCTGCGCGGCGTGGATGGAGAAGCACGGATGGGCGGCGTGACGCCTTCCCGTTCCCCCGCGCAGGCCGGGGCCCAGGCCCTCTCCGGCAACGCGCCCTCTTCGTTCGCGCGAAGCCGCGAAGACGCGAAGAAGGTGCGTTCACGCGGAGGCGCGGAGGCGCGGTGCTGGTTCGCGCGTGGCCATCACGCGCATCGCATCATCGAAAGGCTGCTGCCGCAGTCACCCTTCTTCTCCGCGTCTCCGCGCCTCCGCGTGAACCGGGCAACCTTCGCGTCTTCGCGGCTTCGCGTGAACTGATGACATGACCGACTTCCTCCTCGAACTCCGCTCCGAAGAGATTCCCGCCCGGATGCAGGCCAAGGCGCGGGAGGATCTCGCGCGCTTGTTCTCCGCCGAGCTGGCCAAGGCGGGCCTCGCTGCGGCGGAGACCGTCACCTACGCCACCCCGCGCCGCCTCGCGCTGATCCTGCGCGGCCTGCCGGATGCGACCGGGGCGGTAGCTGAGGAGGTGAAGGGGCCGAAGGCGAGCGCCCCGCCGCAGGCACTGGAAGGCTTTCTGCGCAAGACCGGCCTCTCGCGCGAGCAACTGGTCGAGCGCGACGGCGTGCTCTTCGCCGTCAGCGAGAAGCCGGGGCGCGACACCGCGGGCGTGCTGGCGGAAGCGATCCCCGCCGTAATCCGCGCCTTTCCCTGGCCCAAGTCGATGCGCTGGGGCGACGCCTCGCGCTCGACCGAGGCGCTGCGCTGGGTCCGCCCGCTGCAAGGGATCGTGGCGCTGTTCGGCGACGCGATCGTGCCGGTGACGATTGCCGGCGTCGAGAGCGGCGCGGCGACGGTCGGCCACCGCTTCCACCACCCGGGCGCGATCACGATCGGCTCGGCCGCGGATTATGTCGAGAAGCTGCGCGCCTGCCACGTCGTCGTCGACCAGGCCGAGCGCGAATCGATCATTGCGCTGGGTGCGACCATGGCCGCGGCGAAGGCCGGCTTGGATCTGGTGCGCGACGAGGGGCTGCTGGCGGAGAACGCCGGTCTGACCGAGTGGCCGATGCCGCTGCTCGGCCGCTTCGACCCCGCCTATCTCGACGTGCCGCCCGAGGTGATCCAGCTGACCGCGCGGCTCAACCAGAAGTATTTCGTCTGCGTCGACGGCGCGGAAGTAGGTGCTTTGGATGCCTCCCAGGCATCCAAAGCACCTACTCTGGCGAACGCCTTCGTTTGCACCGCCAACATCGACGCGGCGGACGGCGGCGGGAAGATCGTGGAGGGCAACCGCAAGGTGCTGGCCGCGCGCCTGTCCGATGCGCGCTTCTTCTACCAGACCGACCTGAAGGTGCCGCTGGAGGAACAGGCGGCGAAGCTCTCGAAGATCGTCTTCCACGAGAAGCTGGGGACGGTCGCGGACAAGGTGGAGCGGGTGGCGTCGCTGGCGCGGTGGCTGGTGGAGGAGGGGATTGTCGTATCCTGTCCGAGCTCGCTCGGGGAGGATCTCGCCGCCCTCGCGACACGCGCCGCGCGTCTCTGCAAGGCGGACCTGGTCACCGGCATGGTCGGCGAGTTTCCCGAGCTGCAAGGCGTCATGGGCGGCTATTACGCCGCCGCGCAGGGCGAGGACCCCCGCGTCGCGGCCGCCATCCGCGACCATTACAAGCCGGTCGGGCAAGGCGACGACGTACCCACCGCTCCGGTGACCGTGGCGGTGGCACTGGCGGACAAGCTGGACAGCATCACGCGCTTCTTCGCCGCCGACATGAAGCCGAGCGGGTCCAAGGACCCGTTCGCGCTGCGGCGGTCGGCGCTGGGCGTGCTCGCGCTGATCCTCGACAACGGCTTGCGCTTCCCGCTTCTGACCGCGGTGGCGCCGGACGTGCTGACCTTCTTCGCCGACCGCCTGAAGGTGCAGCAGCGTGAGGCGGGCGTCCGCCACGACCTGATCGACGCAATCTTCGCGCTGGGTGGTGAAGACGACCTCGTCCGCCTGCTCGCGCGCGTCCATGCGCTCCAGGCGTTCGTCACGACGGACGACGGCACGAATCTACTCGCCGGATACAAGCGCGCGGCGAACATCCTGAAGAAGGAGGGCGGGGTGCCCGACGGGGCGGCCGCCAATCCCGCGCCCGAGCCCGCCGAGGCCGCGCTCGTCGCCGCGCTGGACACCGCCGAGCCTGCCGCCGCGGACGCGGTCGCGCGCGAGGACTTCGCCGCCGCCATGGCCGCACTGGCGTCGCTGCGCGCACCGATCGACGCCTTCTTCGACGCGGTCACCGTCAACGACGCCGACCCGGTCAAGCGCGCGGCACGGCTGGTTCTGCTCGATCGCGTCCGCACCGCCGTCCACGGCGTCGCCGACTTCTCGAAGATCGAGGGGTAGCGCTACCGAAAGAACAATCGCTTGCAATCGCGCCCTTGCGCGTGTGTTGCGGTGCACAACATACGAATGCGAGGAGACGTGGACATGGCGACGGCGGCACGGGGTGCGGCGGCACCGGGGGCGGACACGCGCTACGTCTATCGCTTCGGCGGCGGCGTCTCCGATGGCGGGGGCGGGGACAAGAACCTGCTTGGCGGCAAGGGCGCGAACCTCGCCGAGATGGCGTCGATCGACCTGCCCGTCCCGCCGGGCTTCACCATCTCCACCGAGATGTGCGCCCGCTATTACGAGGAGGGCGAGCGCTTTCCCGACAGCCTGCGCGCCGAGGTGGCCGGGGGAATCGCGCATATCGAGCAGGTGACGGGCAAGCGCTTCGGCGACGCCGCAGACCCGCTGCTCGTCTCCGTCCGTTCGGGCGCGCGCGTCTCGATGCCCGGCATGATGGACACCGTCCTCAACCTGGGCCTCAATGACGCCACGGTGGAGGGGCTCGCGACCGCCAGCGAGGACGCGCGCTTCGCCTGGGACAGCTATCGCCGCTTCATCCAGATGTACGCCGACGTCGTGCTGGAACTGGACCACGGCGCGTTCGAGGAAGCGCTGGAGATCGCCAAGGAGGACAAGGGCTTCACGCTCGACACGGAATTGTCGGCGGACGACCTGAAGGCGCTGGTCGCCGAGTACAAGGGCCTGGTCGAGAAGGAATGGGGCAAGCCGTTCCCGCAGGACGTGCACGACCAATTGTGGGGCGCGGTGGGCGCGGTGTTCGGCAGCTGGCAGTCCGAGCGCGCCAAGGTCTATCGCCGGCTGAACGACATTCCGGGCGACTGGGGCACCGCGGTCAACGTGCAGGCGATGGTCTTCGGCAACATGGGCGACACCTCGGCCACCGGCGTCGCCTTCACGCGCGACCCGTCGAAGGGCGACCGCGCCTATTACGGCGAGTTCCTCATCAACGCGCAGGGCGAGGACGTGGTCGCCGGCATCCGCACGCCGCAATATCTGACCCGGGCGGCGCGCGAGGCGGCGGGGGCGAAGCCGCAGTCGATGGAGGAGGCGATGCCCGAGGTCTACGCGGAGCTGGCCGCCGTGTTCGACCGGCTGGAAACGCATTACCGCGACATGCAGGACATCGAATTCACCGTCGAGCGCGGCAAGCTGTGGATGCTCCAGACCCGCTCGGGCAAGCGCACCGCGAAGGCGGCGCTGAAGATCGCGGTGGACATGGCGGAGGAGGGGCTGGTCACGCGCGAGGAGGCGATCCTGCGCGTCGATCCCGCGATGCTCGACCAGCTGCTTCACCCGACGCTCGACCCCAAGGCGGCGCGCGACGTGCTGACCAAGGGACTGCCCGCCAGCCCCGGGGCGGCGAGCGGTGCGGCGGTGTTCGACGCCGACACGGCGGAGCGCTGGGCCGCTGACGGCAAGGCGGTGATCCTCGTCCGGACGGAGACCTCGCCCGAGGACATCCACGGGATGCACGCGGCCAAGGGCATCCTGACCGCGCGCGGCGGCATGACCAGCCACGCCGCGGTCGTGGCGCGCGGCATGGGTCGGCCGTGCGTTTCGGGCGCGGGCGCGCTGTCGATCAGCGCGAAGGACAAGGTGCTGCGCGTCGCGGGCCGCGAGGTGCGCGAGGGCGACACGCTGACCATCGACGGCGCCACCGGCGAGGTGATGGCGGGCGAGGTCGCGACGATCCAGCCAGAGCTGGCGGGCGACTTCGGCACGCTGATGGAATGGGCCGACGAGGGTCGCCGCCTGAAGGTGCGCGCCAATGCGGAGACCCCGGCCGACTGCCGCACCGCGCGCGATTTCGGTGCCGAGGGCGTAGGCCTGTGCCGCACCGAGCATATGTTCTTCGACGCCGCCCGGATCACCGCGGTGCGACAGATGATCCTGGCGGAAGACGAGAAGGGGCGCCGCGCCGCGCTCGACAAGCTGCTGCCCGAGCAGCGCGGCGACTTCGTCTCGATCCTGGAGGTCATGGCGGGCCTGCCCGTCACCATCCGCCTGCTCGACCCGCCGCTGCACGAATTCCTGCCGCACGAGGAGGCGGAGTTCGCCGAGGTGGCCGAGGCGGCGGGCATCGCCGTCGACCAGCTGAAGCGCCGCGCCGCCGAGCTGCACGAGTTCAATCCCATGCTGGGCCATCGCGGCTGCCGGCTGGGCGTGACCTATCCCGAGATCTACGAGATGCAGGCGCGCGCGATCTTCGAGGCGGCGATCGACGTGGCGGAGAAGAGCGGGGACGCGCCGATCCCCGAGGTGATGATCCCGCTGGTCGCGACGCGTCGCGAGCTGGAGCTGATGAAGGCGGTGGTCGATCAGGCGGCGAAGGACGTGTTCGCCGAGCGCGGGCGGACAATCGACTATCTGGTCGGCACGATGATCGAGCTGCCCCGCGCAGCCCTGCGCGCCGGCGAGATCGCGCAGGCGGGCGAGTTCTTCTCCTTCGGCACCAACGACCTGACGCAGACGACGCTGGGCGTCAGCCGCGACGATGCCAGCCGGTTCCTGGGGGCCTATGTCGACAAGGGCATCTACGCCAAGGACCCGTTCGTGTCGCTCGACGTGGAGGGCGTGGGCGAGCTGGTGGAGATCGCCGCCGAGCGCGGCCGCGCTACCCGGCCCGACATCAAGCTCGGCATTTGCGGCGAGCATGGCGGCGACCCGGCGTCGATCGCCTTCTGCGAGCAGGTGGGCCTGGACTATGTGTCGGCCAGCCCGTTCCGCGTCCCGATCGCGCGGTTGGCGGCGGCGCAGGCGGCGCTGCGGGCGCGATAATCCCTACTGTCGCTCGTGCCGAGTGAAGTCGAAGCGCGGCGCTTGTTGCGGGTGGCCTTCGACTTCGCTCAGGCCGAACGGGGCAGAGCCGACCCCGCGTCTCGAACAGCGATGCTGACCATCCGTTCGTGCTGAGCGAAGTCGAAGCACAGCCGCCCATCCTCGTGTCCCCACACGCAGGGGGCGGCGCACCTGCGATGCGTTCAGATCCGCCGGTCCTCGTCGCGGTACGGCCGTTCGCCCTCACGCAACGGGCGATCGTCCCCGGGTAACGGGCGCTCGTCGCGATAGGCCGGCTCCGCCGCGGGGCGCGCGGTCATGTTCGCGCTGACCGGCGCGGCCTTCGCCAGCCGGGCGTTGTCGCGCTCCAGCTCGGTCACGCGCTTCGTCGTGTCGGCGTGCGCGTCCCGCTCGGTCAGGTAGCGGCGTTTCCACCGGGCGCCGCCGGGATGGCTCGCCAGCCCGAACAGCCAGCCCGCGACCAGGGCCACGGCCAGCGCGACCCATTGCGTGGTCGTCGTGAACAGCATCGTCGTCCCTCCTGTTACGCAGGAAGAACGACAGCCGCGGGCCGGTGTTCCTACGAACCCGGCCCCCCGCCGGAGAAGGCGTCGCTGATCGAGCAGGCGGCCGGGCCGAGGATGACGACGAACAGCACCGGCAGGATGAACAGGATCAGCGGCACCGTCATGATCGCGGGCAGCCGCGCCGCCTTCTCCTCCGCGCGCATCATGCGCTCGTTGCGGAACTCGGCGGAGAGGACGCGCAGCGCGCTGGCGAGCGGGGTGCCGTATTTCTCCGTCTGGATCATCGTCGTCACCACGCCCTTCACCGCATCCAGCGCGACGCGGTGCGCCAGGTTCTCGAACGCCTGCCGCCGGTCGGTCAGGAAGCCCAGCTCGATCGCGGTGAGCGCGCATTCCTCGCCCAGCTCGGGATAGGCCTTGCCCAGCTCCTTGGCCACGCGGTGGAAGGCGGCGTCGACGGTCAGCCCCGCCTCGGCGCAGATGACGAGCAGGTCGAGCGCGTCGGGCAGCCCCTTCTGGATCGCCTGCGACCGCTTGGTGATCTTGTTCTTCAGGTAGATGTCGGGCGCCTTGTACGACATGATGAAGGTGACGGCGACGAGGCCGTACTTCTTCAGCGGTCCCCAGGTCGGGAAGGCGTCCAGCCCGTAGACGTAGAGCAGCATGAACCCGCCGATCACGATCGGCAGCGCCATCCGGCCGAAGATGACGGCGACGGCCCATTCCTTCTTGCGGATGCCGGCCTGGAGCAGCTTCTGCTGCGCCACCTTCACCTGCTCGTCCTGCAGCACCTTCAGCGACGACAGGATGCCGCGCAGCCGGTCCGCCGTCTCGTTCTTCTGCACCAGCTTCGCGCGGCGCTTGCTGGTGGAGGCGGTGATGCCCGCCTTCAGCTGCTCGCGCCGGTCGTTCAGCGCCTTCACGCGCTTCGTCATCGGATCGCGGACGCTGAGCGCCAGGTACATCGCGAACATTACCGCCGCCGCCGCGCAGGCGGAGAGGAGAGTGGCGACGTAGTAGACGTCGACGCCGAGGATCTTGGGGCTGGCCGGTTCCATCGGATCAGATCTCGAAATTGACCATCTTGGCCATGATGAAGGCGCCGATCGACATCCACACCAGACCGCCCATGCCCGCGACCATCAGCCGCTGGTCGATGAAGAAGTTCTGCATATAGGCGCCGTTGATGAAGAAGATCAGCGTGAACACGATGAACGGCAGCGAGCCGACAATATAGGCCGACGCCTTCGATTCGGAGGACATAGCGCGGATCTTCAGCCGCATCTGCATCCGCTGGCGCAGCACGGTGGCCAGGTTCTGCAGCGTTTCCGCCAGATTGCCGCCGGTCTCGCGCTGGATCGCGATGGTGATGACGAAGAACTGGAATTCGGGCGTGCCCAGCCGGTCCGCGGTCTCCTGCAACGCCGCGTCCATGGTGCGGCCGATCTTCATCTTGTCGCTGACCGCGCGGAACTCCTCGCCGACGGGGCCGTCCACCTCGGCGCCGACCACGCCCATCGTCTCCGAGATCGGCAGACCCGAGCGCAGGCCGCGCACCAGCAGCTCGATCGCGTCGGGGAATTTGGCGTTGAACTTCGCGATGCGCTTCTTGATGACCTTGCCGACCACCAGGTGCGGCAGCCCGGCGCCGACGAACAGGCCGACGAACAGCGCCAGCAGGAACGGCAGCCCTTTCAGCAGCAGCAGCAGCGCGACGCCGACCGTCAGGCCCAGCGTGGCGACGCCGTACTTGCCGACGGTCCAGTCCTTGCCCGTCATGTTCAACCGCTTCTCCAGCTGCGCCGGATTGGGCAGCAGCCGGGTGAACGCCTCGTCGGCCTTGGTCGCGCTCTTGCCGGTGATGCGGCGCATCTGCGCCTCCATCGCGTTGGCGGGGGAGGCGGAATGCCGCTCGCGCAGCGCACCCAGCCGACGCGTGCCCGCCTTCTCGGCATTGGGTCCGGCGAAGGCGAACACGATCAGGCCCAGCGTCATGAGGGCGCCGGTCGCGAGCAGGATCAGCGGCAGGATCGGCATGGATCAGCCCTTCTTCGTACCCTTGCCGCCGTCCTTCTTGGCGACGAGGCCCTTCAGGTCGGTGAACTTGGCGAGCAGCGAGGGGCCGCCCTTGCGCGCGGTCTCGCTCGTGCCGTCGTCCTCGCCCGCGGTCAGCAGCTGACGCACCAGGGAGTGGAGCGGCGCGACGGTCTTGCCGGTCTTGCCCGCCTCCGCGATCGGCTTGCCCAGCTTGGCCGCCTGCGCCGCCAGCTTCTGGTCGAACGCGATGGTCACGTCGATCTTGCGCTCGATCGACCCTTCGAAGTCCTTGCGCGCGATCTCCGGCTGCGCGCCGGCATGCGCCTTGTTCACCAGCACCGTCACCTGCACCTGCGGCGCGCTGGTGCGCAGCCAGGAAAGGAGGCGGATCGTGTCGCGCGCCGCCGCCAGCGTCAGCTCTGTGACGAGCACCGCGGCGTCGACGTCGGACAGCAGGTGCGGGTGCTGCACCAGCATGTGGCGCGGCATGTCGATGACGGTGCACTCGAAGGCGCCGCGCATCTCCTCCTGCAACTGGTAGAAGGCGGCGCCGTCCGTGACGATCGGCGAGGAGATCGGCGCTTCCGCGGACAGCACGGCCAGCTTGTCGCTCGCCTTCACCATCGCGCGCTCGAGGAACAGGCCATCGATCCGGCTCGGGTTCTCGATCGCGTCGGTCAGCCCGCGGCCCGGCTCCAGGTCCAGCGCTAGCGCGCCGGTGCCGAAATGGACGTCGAGGTCGAGCAGCGCGGTGGAGCGGCCCTCCCGGTCGCTCATCAGCCACGCGAGCGAGGTCGCGATCGTCGATGCTCCCGCGCCGCCGCGCACGCCGATCACCGCGGTCGCGCAATGCGGCCGGTCGCCGCTGGTGTCGGCCAGCTTCGGCGTGCTGAGGATCGCCTGCGCCTGCGCAAAGGCATCGCGCAGCACGTCGGGATTGAAGGGCTTGAGGAGATAGTCCTGGATCCCGCTCGCGATCAGGTCGCGGTACAGGCGCACGTCGTTCACCTGCCCCGCGGCGATCACGATCGTCCCGGGCTCGCACACCTCGGCCAGGCCGTTGATGTCGGTCAGCGGGTCGCCCGATTCGGCCAGGTCGACGAACAGGATGTGCGGCGAGGAGGAGACGGACAGCGTCTGCACCGCGTTGCGCAGCCCGCCCTTGTACACGTTCTCCGGCGACCAGCCCATTTCCGACGCGATCGGCCGGACCGCGTCCGCCGACGCGTCGTCGCAGGTGAAGGCGAGGAACGGCGCGCGCGTGCCCGCGCCGGCTTTCCAGGGTGCGTTCACTGCTTGCCTCCCGCGCTCTCGCCCTTGCCCTTCAGCCAGCCGCCGCCCTCACCGGTCGGCTTGGCCGCCCGCAGCGTGCCGATCGCGCGCGCGGCGGTTTCGTTCTCGTATCCCGGGACGCCGGGCGCGCCGCGCACCAGGTCGGCGGGGTTCGCGATCATCGCGGCCAGGTTGGTGTTGGTCGCGCAGCCATAGTCGGAGCCGGTGTGCGCGTCGAAGTTGGGATCGTTCATGCGGCTGTGGTCGGGGCAGCCGGGCACGCTGGCGCGGGTGCGGCTGACGACGACGCGCACCGTTCCGGGCGCCACCGGCGCCCCGGTGACGGGCGCGGCGTCGGCGACCAGCAGGCCGTAGCGCGCCGCCACCGCCTGCACGTCCTCGTGCGCGGCACGGGCGAGGCCGTTGGGATCGTCGATCGCGACGCTGTCGCCGTAGGAGAGTCGCATCGCGTCCATCCAACCGCCCAGCCGCTGCTGCTCGCCGGGAGCGAGGCCGGCCGGTCCTGCGGCGACGTCGATGGCATAGTCGCTGCGCTGGACCACCGGCTGGTGGACAGATTCGAGCCCGCGGTTGGCGGTGCCGCACGCGGCCAGGGGCAGCAGTGCGAGCAGGAGGGGGAGGGGGCGGGACATGACGGACATGGTCGTCCTCTTCGACAGGATCAGTTGATCGAGAAGCCGGGCGCGGGCGTCGCGGCGCCCTTGCGATCGGCGGGCTTCAGCGCGCGGTGCTCGGCCGGGATGGCCAAGGGCGGCGAGGAGGGCGGCGCGGCCGGGACGGGCGCCACCGCGCCGATCGCCGGCGCCGTCGCGGGTGCGACCTGCATCACCGGCTTGGGCCGGTCGCCGCCGGTCTGTCCGGACTGCAACTGGCCCAGCAGAACGCGCTGAAGGTCGGTCGGCGCCTTGTACCCGTCGGTCGGCAGCGCGATGTCGTTCGCGTTGGTCGGCTTCACCAGATACGGGGTGATGATGATGACCAGCTCGGTCTCGTTGCGCTGGAAGGCGTTCGACTTGAACAGCGCGCCCAGCACGGGAAGGTCGCCGACGCCGGGCGTCTTGTCGAAGAAGTTGTTGTGCACGTTCGACATCAGGCCGGCGATCATGAAGCTCTGTCCGGATCCCAGCTCCACCGTCGTCTCCGCCCGCCGCGTGGTCAGCGCCGGAATGCGCGTGCCACCGAAGGGGACTGCGTTGGAATAGTCGAGCTGCGACACCTCCGGCCGGACGCGCAGCGAGATGCGGCCGTCCGACAGCACGGTGGGCGTATAGGCCAGGCTGACGCCGAACTCCTTGTACTCGACCGTGACCGTGCCCAGCGCCTGGCTGATCGGAATGGGGATCTCGCCGCCCGCCAGGAAGGTGCCGGTCTCGCCCGACAGCGCGGTCAGGTTGGGGTTGGCGAGCGTCGTCACCTGCCCGTTCTGTTCGCCCAGGTCGATCGCGGACAGCACGTCGAGGCCGAGCAGCTTGCCCGCCAGCCCGATCGACGAGCGCGTGCCGGTATCGTCCTTGGTGAAGCTGTACTGGCTGCCCGAATTGGGCAGCACGAACTGGCCGGTGCGCGGATCGAAGGGCAGCGACAGCGTGCCCGCCGGGAAGCCGAAGCGCGACGAGGCGTCGACCAGCGGCAGCTTCGACGTGTCGAAATTGCCGATCGTCCCCGGCGCGCGGCCGGACGCGATGCCGAACTGGAACCCGCCCGTCGTGTCGCGGGTCAGCAGGTTGCTGCCGATGTTCTTCAGGAAGCGGCGGTTCACCTCGGCGAACTTCACCTGCAGGTTCACCTGCAGCGGCGTCGCGGTGCGCAGCCGGTTGACGACGCCGATCTTCAGCTTGGCCGCGTCCGAGTTCAGGTCGACGCCGGGGTTCAGCAGGCTGAGCACCAGCCGCTGCGCCTGCGCGCTGTCCTCGGGCGAGGCGACGGTGCCGTTCAGCACCGCGATCTGCCCCACCTGCGTCACGCGCACGTCCGCTTCCGGCATGGCGGCCTTCAGCATCCGGTCGAGCGAGGTCGAATTCTGCGCGACATGGACCAGCGCGGAATAGACGACCGAGCCCGACGCGTCGGTCGCGAACACGGTGGAGTCGCCGAAATCCTTGCCGAACAGGTGGATCTGTCGCGCGTTGGCGACATAGACGTCGGCCACGTTGGGATTGGACGTCCACACGTCCACCACGCTGGCGGGCAGGGTGATGAGCTCGCCCTCGCCCACCGACAGGCGCTTCTCCACCTGCGGACGGGCGACGCCTGCGGGGGGAAGGCCGGCGCGAGCCGGGCGTCCGGCGGCGCGCTTCGCCGGGGCGGCGGCAGTGGCGACCGGCGCCAGGCCGATGCCGGCCATCGCCGCCAGCGCCGCACCGCGCGAGAGGATGGAGTTCAGGCGCATCTCAGTTCTTCCCTTCCTGGGAAATGTCGGTGACGGTGTTGCCGCGCACGACGCGGACCGTCGGTCCCTTCTTCACCGCCGGGGTGCCCATCGCCGGGCCGGCCGCCGCCACCGGGGCGCTCGCGCCCTGCACCTCCGCCGGAACGGTGCGGCGCTGGAAGCGCGACACGTCGGCACCGACGACATAGGTGGCGTTGCCCGCCTGGGGCGTGCTGGCGAGGCGGGCGAGCATCGCCTTCTCCGCCTTCGGATCCTTGCCGTCGCCGACGCTGACCGCGCCCGAGGCGATGGCCTGCTCCAGCTCGCCGGCATTGTCGGCGATGGAGCGCAGCGACAGCGACAGGTTGCCGATCGTCTGCGCGACCGCGATCTGCTCGGCGATCTTGGGCGTCGCCTCGACCGTGACGGTGGAGAAGGTGCTGACGACGGTGTTGCCGTTCGAGTCCTTCTCGTCGCTGGTGCGCTGGTCGGTGGCGAGCACGCGCAGGTTTCGCACCACCGTCTCGCTGGTCTTCAGCGGGGGGCCGTCGCCGCCGCCGGTCACCGACTGCGTGAGGATGAGGTCGATATGGTCGCCCGGGAACACGAAGCCAGCGACGGAGGTCTGCGCCGACACGGGCACCGTCACCGCGCGCATGCCCGCGCCCAGCGCCGCGGCCAGGAAGCCGCGGTCGCCCGGCTTCACCAGCGCGCCCTGCGTCACCGGCTGGCCGGCGGTGATGGCGTTGCGCACCACCGTGCCGATCAGCTTCGACAGGTCGGTGCCTTCCTTCTTGAAATAGGCGTTCTCGACCATCTCCTTGGGCCACGGCTGGAACTTCAGCGCGGCGGCGTCGAGGATGGTGCCGACGGGCAGCGCGCGCGTGGCGACCAGCACCTCGGGCCCGTCGACGACGGGGGCGGGCGCGACGACCGCCGCGGCCTCGGGTGCGGCGGCGCCGGCGACCAGCGACCGCGCGACGAACGCGGTGACCGCAGCGACGAACAGCGCGCCGACGAGCAGGATGACCTTACGAGTGTCCATTGTGCCCCTTGCCTCGGGAAAGGCCGAATTTGACGGCGTTCATCATTACAGGAACTGGTTAAGAAGCGGTTCGCGCAGGCAAAGCAGGCCCGCGACCGCGATCGCGACGCCGTACGGCACCTCGATCGCGCGCCGGTCCCCGCCGCCCTTCACGCGATGCTCGATCAGGAAGACGGCGGTCAGCACGCCGCCGACGATCGCCATCACCATCAGCATGGAGATGAGGTTCGCGGGCGTCAGCCACAGCGCCAGCGCGCCGATCAGCTTCACGTCGCCGCCCCCCATCTGGCCCAGCGCGAAGGCGCCGACGAAGAAGGCGAAGGCGAGCGCGGCGACGCTCAGCTGGATCGCCATGCCGGGCCACGGATCCAGCCCGATCGCGACCCACCACAGCGGCGCCAGCAGCGCGATGGCCGCGTTCTTGGCGTTGGCGATCTCGCGCGTGCGGGCGTCCTCTATTCCGGCGGACAGCAGCAATGCGCCCATCACGGCGGGAAGCAGCCAGGCGAGAATGTTCCACGTCATCCCGCCACGGGTAGACGAGCCGCGTTAGGAAACCGTAACCTTAGCGGGCCGATGACCAACCCGCTCCCCGACCCCCGGCGATCCTACCCCGCCGACGCGACGATCGATGTGTGGCGCGCTGCCGACGGCTGGGCGCTGCGGCGGTTCGACCGGCCCGCGGCGAGCCCGCGCGGGGCGATCCTGTTTCTCGGCGGACGCGCCGACGTGTTCGAGAAGTATCTCGAGGCGCTCGATCACTGGCATCGCGCCGGCTGGTCGGTCACCTCGTTCGACTGGCGCGGGCAGGGCGGGTCGGGACGGCTGTCCCCCGATCCGCGGGTCGGCCACGTCGCCGATTTCAGGCCGCTGCTGGACGATCTCGCCGCCTTCCACGACGCGTGGGCCGCCGCGCACCCCGGTCCGCGGGTGGTGATCGGCCATTCCATGGGCGGTTTCCTGACGCTGCGCGCGCTGGTCGAGCGGCGGATTGCGCCGGATGCGGCGGTGCTGGTCGCCCCGATGCTCGGTCTGCGCTCGCCGATCGGCGCGGGGCTGGGCGAGCGGCTGGCCAGGTTCCTGCGCGACCGCGGCGATCCCGCGCGCGCGGCGTGGCGCGAGCGGGCGGACGCTGGCGCCCGCGCGCGCCGTCAGCGCCGCCTGACGGCCGATCTCACCCGCTTCGACGACGAGGATTGGTGGTATGCGCGCGATCCCGCGATCCGGCTTGGCCCGCCCAGCTGGGCCTGGCTCGCCCACGCCTTCTCCGCCACCGCCGCGCTCCGCGGCGATCCGCGGCTGGCGACCGTGGAGACCCCGGTGTTGATGCTGGTGGCCGATCGCGACCGACTGGTCGATCCGCGCGCGGCGGCGCTGGTCGCGGCGCGGCTGCCGGCGGCACGACTGGTGCGGTTCGGCGCCGACTGCGCGCACGAGATCCTGCGCGAGGCCGACCCCGTCCGCAGCCGCGCACTCGGCGCGATCGACGCCTTCCTCGTCGGGGCGGCGGGGTGAGCGCGGCGGCGTTCGACATCGCCATCGTCGGCGCGGGCATCGCGGGAGCGACGCTGGCCGCGGCGATCGGCACGCGCGCGCGCGTTCTGCTGCTGGAGGCCGAATCGCAGCCCGGCTACCATGCCACCGGCCGCTCCGCCGCCTTCTGGTCGGAGACGTACGGCGGCCCCGCGATCCAGCCGCTGACGACGTTGTCGGGCGAGGCGCTGGCGGCCGGCGGCTTCCTGCAGCGACTGGGCTCGCTCCACGTCGGCCGCGACGGCGAGGCGGGGCGCGCCGACGCCTTCCTGGCCGAGTTCGCCGGGTCGGGCGTGGCGCTGGAACGGGTCGATCCGCGCGCGCACGTACCCGGCTTGCGCGAGGACTGGCGCGTCGGCGTGCTGGAGCCGAGCTGCGCCTATATCGACGCCGCCGGCTACCATCAGCACGCGCTGGCGGAGGCACGGCGCGCGGGCGCCCGGGTGGTTACCGACGCCGCGCTGGTTTCCGCTGCGCGGGCGAACGGGCGCTGGACGATCGAGACGCGCGCGGGCGGCTTCGCCGCTTCCGTGCTGGTCGATGCAGCCGGCGCCTGGGCGGACGCGGTGGCGGCGGCGGCGGGCGTCGCCCCGCTCGGCATCCGCCCCTATCGCCGCACGATGGTGCAGCTGCGCACCGAACCCGCGCCCGCGGCGGGCGTGCCGATGGTGGCGCACCTGGGCGGCGACTTCTACTTCAAGCCCGAGGCGGGCGGGAGGCTGTGGCTCAGCCCCCACGACGAGCACCCGGTGGAGGCGCACGACGTCCAGGCCGAGGAGCTGGACGTCGCGCTGGCGATCGACCGGCTGGAGCAGGCGGTCGACTGGCGCGTCGCGCGGGTGGAGCGCAGCTGGGCGGGGCTGCGCAGCTTCGCGCCCGATCGGCTGCCGGTCTACGGCATGGACGGGACGGTGCCGGGATTCTTCTGGTTCGCCGGGCAGGGCGGGTTCGGCATCCAGACCGCGCCCGCCGCAGCCGCGCTCGCCGCGGCGCTGCTGCTGGGCGACGCGCCGCCGGCGGGGTTGGATGCGGAGCGCTACCTGCCCCGGCGGTTCGCGCGCTGAGCGCCTTCCCGGCGCGTCGTCATGCCGGGCTCGTCCCGGCATCCACCGCTCCGCTGGATGGACGGCTTGATCGTTCGCGGCCGCGTGGATGCCGGGACCAGCCGGGCATGACGGCGGAATGTGTCCGCCGCCGGCAGAAGCTACCGCCGCCCCGCCGCCACCGCGGCGTCGCTCGCCAGCCGGTCGGCGCGCTCGTTGCCCGGGTGGCCGGCGTGGCCTTTCACCCACTGCCACTCGACGCGGTGGCGCCCGCACGCCGCGACCAGCGCCTGCCACAGCTCCACGTTCTTCACCGGCTTCTTGTCCGCGGTGCGCCAGCCGTTGCGCTGCCAGCCCTTCACCCACTTGGTCAGCCCGTCCATCACGTAGCGGCTGTCGGTGGACAGCGCGACGTGGCACGGCCGCTTCAGCGCGGTCAGCGCCTCGATCGCGGCGGTCAGTTCCATGCGGTTGTTCGTGGTCAGCGCCTCGCCGCCCGACAGCTCGCGCTCCTTGTCGCCCATGCGCAGCAGCACGCCCCAGCCGCCCGGGCCCGGATTGCCCTTGCACGCGCCGTCGGTGAACGCCTCCACCCGCGGCAGCTCGGTCACGCGAACGCCCTTTCGTTCGCCACGTACCAGTCCAGCCGGGCAAGGTAGGCGAGCGGGTCCTTGCGCATCACCAGCGCGTCGGCGGGCGTGTTCAGCCAGTCCCACGCGCGGCTGAGCAGGAAGCGGATGCAGGCGCCGCGCGCCAGTACGGGCAGCGCCGCTCGTTCCGCGGCGGAAAGGCCGAAGCTGCGGTCGTAGCCGTCGAGCAGCGCGGCGCCGACCCCGGCCGACGGGTTCAGCCCGCGCGCATTGAAGGTCCAGGACGTGTGCATCACCGCCACGTCATAGGCGCGGATATCGGTGCAGGCGAAGTAGAAGTCGATGAGGCCGGTCACCTCGTCGCCCAGCATCAACACGTTGTCCGGGAACAGGTCCGCGTGGATCGCGCCGACGGGCAGGTCGCGCGGCCAGTCGCGCTCCACCGCGTCCAGCGCGGCGGCGACGCGGTCGAACAGGCCCGTGCGGATCGCGTCCATGTCGCGGCCGCAGCGCTCCAGCAGCGGGCGCCATTGCGCGATCCCCATCGAATTGGCGCGCGTCGGTTCGAAATCCGCCACTGCCGCGTGCACCCCGCCCAGCGCGCATCCGGCCGCCAGCGCCTGCGCCGGCGTCGGCTGCGACAGCGACACACCGGGAAGGAAGCGGATCAGGCAGGCGGGGCGCCCCTCCAGCTGCTGGATCTCGCGGTCGTCGCGGTCCTTGACCGCCGGCGGCACCGGCAGGCCCTTGCCGGCGAGATGGTCGAGGAGCGCCATGAAGAACGGCAGGTCGCCCGCCGCCACGCGCTTCTCGTACAAGGTCAGGATGAAGCGGTCGCGCGTCGTGTCGACCAGGTAGTTGCTGTTCTCCACGCCCTCGGCGATGCCCTTGGCGGAGACGAGGTCGCCCACGTCGTAGCGCGACAGGAACGCGGCCAGCGCCTCGGCGGAAACTTGTGTGTAGACGGCCAACCGGAGCCCCGTTCGGTTCGAGCGAAGTCGAGAACCGTGGGCATGCTGCCCGACCCGTGTCTCGACTTCGCTCGACACGAACGGTGAAGATGGCCCTAAGCCGCCGCCTCCAGACCGCGCGGCAGCTTGAACGCGATCGTCTCGCGCGTGGTCTCCTCCTCGCGCTCGGTCACGTCGAAGCGCGTCGAGAGCAGGTCCACCAGCTCGCGCACCAGCAGCTCGGGCGCGGAGGCGCCCGCGGTGATGCCCAGCGTACCGACGCCGTCCAGCATCGACCAGTCCAGGTCGGCGGCGCGCTGGATCAGCGCGGCGCGGATGCCCTGCCGCTCGGCCACTTCGACCAGCCGCAGCGAATTGGACGAATTGGGCGCGCCGATCACCAGCATCGCGTCGCACGACGCCGCGATCGCCTTCACCGCCGCCTGGCGGTTCGACGTGGCGTAGCAGATGTCCTCGCCGCGCGGCGCCTCGATCGCGGGGAAGCGGCGCTGCAGCGCGGCGACCACCGCGGCGGTGTCGTCCACCGACAGCGTGGTCTGCGTCAGGAAGGCGAGGTTGTGCGCGTCGGCGGGGACCAGCGCCTCCACGTCGGCCACCGTCTCGACCAGCGTCATCGCGCCGGCGGGCACCTGGCCGAAGGTGCCGATCACCTCGGGATGGCCGGCGTGGCCGATGAAGACGATGTGGCGCCCGGCGGCGACCAGCCGCTCGGCCTGGCGGTGCACCTTGCTGACCAGCGGGCAGGTGGCGTCGAGATAGTCGAGCCCGCGCGCCTGCGCGTCGGCGGGTACCGACTTGGGCACGCCGTGCGCGCTGAAGACGACGGGGGCGTTGTCGGGCACCTCGTCCAGCTCCTCGACGAAGATCGCGCCCTTCGCCTTCAGCGTGTCGACCACGAAGCGGTTGTGGACGATCTCGTGCCGGACGTAGACGGGGGCGCCGTGCTTCTCGATCGCCAGCTCGACGATGCGGATCGCGCGGTCCACCCCGGCGCAGAAGCCGCGCGGCGCGGCGATCAGCAGTTCCAGCGGGCGGCGGTCGTTCGATAGGTCGGCCATGCGCCCGCGCTTACGCCAATGCCGGCTCGCGCGAAAGGCGCTTCCTATTGCCCCCGCCAAAGGCGGTTCCTATGAACGGCCGCGCGCCCGATGGCGCGTGTATGGCTTGCCGTAAGGACACCCCGCCCGTGACGTTCCGCTCCCTCGCCGTGCCGCTCGCCCTCGCCCTCGCTGCGGGAGGATGCGCGAAGACGGGCGACATCGACGTGTCGCAGGGCGTCGGCATCACCGCGGTCCGCTCCGCCTGCCCGATCGTCGGCATTCCCGCGGGGACGGGGGATGTGACGCTGTTCAACGGCACCTCCACGGACTCGCGCGCGATCGACGCGGTCGCAACGATCAGCAACGTGCGCGCGACGTGCAGCGACGCGGGCGACGACGTGGTGACCCGCGTCACCTTCGACGTGCGCGCGCGCCGCACCAGCGCGGACGGCGCGCGAGACCTGTCGCTGCCGTATTTCGTCGCGATCACCCGCGGCGGCAGCCAGGTGGTGGCCAAGCGCGTCGGCCAGGTCGCGCTGCGCTTCGACGCGGGGCAGCCGATCGCGACCGCCAACGGGGAGGCGACCACCGTCGTCGCACGCGCGCAGGCGACACTGCCGCAGGACGTGCGCGACCGCCTGACGCGCCGCCGCAAGGCCGGCGACCAGGACGCCGCGGTCGATCCGCTGGCGACGCCCGAAGTGCGCGCCGCCGTCCTCGCCGCCAGTTTCGAGGCGCTGGTCGGCTTCCAGCTGACGCAGGACCAGCTGAAGTACAACGCCACACGGTGAGAATGGCCTCCCCGTGCCGGGGAGGATATTGACTCGGCTCCCGGTGCCCGCCACAGCGCCGGTGTCGATGCCGGGCGACCGGCAGCGTCGCGCGCGGGAGAGCGCGGGCCGCCTTTCAGGCGGGAACCGCCGCCGAAGGAGCAACCACCCCGGAATCTCTCAGGCACCAGGGACCGCGCGTGTCTCGACGCTCTGGAAAGCGCCCTCGCCATGGTGAGGGCCACCGAAGGGGTAACCTCGCGCGCCGCGGGGGAAAGCTCTCAGGTTCCGTGACAGAGGGGGAACCGGATCGCCGCGCGGGGCTTCTCCGCTCGTCGGTACGCCCCTTCGACGCGGAGACTGCACGATGAGCGACACCGACCTCCAGGCCCGCGGCACCACCCTGTCGGGCGACACCGACGCGGAAGAGGGCGCGCCCCCGCCGGTCCAGACGCTGCCGCTGGACGCCTGGCACCGCGCGCGCGGCGGCCGGATGGTGGAGTTCGCCGGCTATCACATGCCCGTCCAGTACGAGGGCATCATGGCCGAGCATCTGTGGACGCGCGAGAGCGCCGGCCTGTTCGACGTCAGCCACATGGGCCAGCTGACCTTCACCGGCGAGAACGTCGTCGCGACGCTGGAGGCGCTGCTGCCCGCGGACATCGCCGGGCTGCCGATGAACAAGGCGCGCTACTCGCTGCTGCTGACGGAGCAGGGCGGCATCCTCGACGACCTGATGCTGACGCGGCAGGACCACGCCCGGATCTACATGGTCGTCAACGGCGCGACCAAATATGACGACATCGCGCACATGATCGAGCATCTGCCCGACGACGTGACGCTGAACCTGATGGAGGATCACGCGCTGCTGGCGGTGCAGGGGCCCGAGGCGGTGGCGGCGCTCGCCCGCGTGGTGCCCGGCGTCGACGCGCTGGTGTTCATGCAGGCGGCGGCGTTCGCGTGGCAGGGCCATGACCTGTGGATCAGCCGCTCGGGCTATACCGGCGAGGACGGCTGCGAGATTTCGGTGCCGGCCGAGGCGGTGGAGGCGCTGGCGGACGCGCTGCTGGCGCAGCCGGAGGTGAAACCGATCGGTCTCGGCGCCCGCGACTCGCTGCGGCTGGAGGCGGGACTGCCGCTCTACGGCCACGACCTTGATGAGGAGACGACGCCGGTGATGGCCGACCTCGGCTTCGCGCTGTCGAAGCGGCGGCGCGAGGCGGGCGACTTCCCCGGCGCCGCGCGGATCGCGGCGGAGCGCGAGGGCGGCGCGGTGCTGAAGCGCGTCGGCCTGCTGGTCGAGGGGCGCCAGCCGGTGCGCGAGGGCGCGACCGTGGTGGACGCCGACGGCTCTACCGTCGGCCGCGTCACCTCCGGCGGCTTCGCGCCCAGCGTCGGCGCGCCGATCGCCATGGCCTATGTCCCCGCCGCGCTCGCCGCACCGGGCACGACCATCCAACTCGCGCAGCGCGGCAAGGTCCACCAGGCGACCGTCGCCGCGATGCCGTTCGTTCCCCACCGCTACTTCCGAGGAGTGAAGTGATGAGCCGCTATTTCACCGAGGATCACGAGTGGATCGACGTCGACGGCGACACCGGGACCGTCGGCATCAGCGACTATGCGCAGGGCCAGCTCGGCGACATCGTGTTCGTCGAGGTGCCCGACGAGGGGCGCCAGCTGACGAAGGGCGACGAGGCCGCGGTGGTCGAGAGCGTGAAGGCGGCCAGCGACGTCTACTCGCCCGTGTCGGGCAACGTGGTGGAGGGCAATGCCGCGCTCGCCGACGATCCGAGCCTCGTCAACAGCGATCCGGAAGGCGAGGGCTGGTTCTTCCGCATCCAGCTGTCCGACCCGTCGGAGCTGGAGGAGTTGATGGACGAGGCCGCCTACGAGGCGTTCGTCGCGAAGCTGTGATCTCCTTCGTCATGCCGGGCTCGTCCCGGCATCCAGAGCCGCGAGAACCGCGCTGCGTGGCTCTGGACCCCGGCACGAGGCCGGGGTGACGGGGCGTTCGTGATTGCGGGTCGGAGAATAGAGTTGCGCTACCTACCGCTCACCCCCGCCGACCGCACGGAAATGCTGTCCGTGATCGGCGCGCCGTCCATCGACGCGCTGTTCGCCGACGTGCCGAAGGAGGCGCGGCTCGACGGGCCGATCCGCGGCCTGCCGCTGCACGCCAGCGAGCTGGCGGTGGAACGCCACATGACCGCGCTGGGGCGCAAGAACACCGTCGCGGGGGAAGTGCCTTTCTTCCTGGGCGCGGGCGCCTATCGCCATCACGTGCCCGCCAGCGTCGATCACCTGATCCAGCGCGGCGAGTTCCTGACCGCCTACACGCCCTACCAGCCGGAGATCGCGCAGGGCACGCTGCAGATGCTCTTCGAATTCCAGACGCAGGTCGCGCGGATGCTGGGCACCGACGTCGCCAATGCGTCGATGTACGACGGCTCGACCGCGTGCTGGGAAGCGATCGGCATGGCGCGCCGAATCACCAAGCGGGCAAAGGCGATCCTGAGCGGCGGGCTGCATCCGCACTACGTCTCCGTCGCGAAGACGATGGCCAAATACACCGGCGACGCGCTGGACGTGGCGCTGCCGGAACTGTCGGCGGAGACCGATATCGACGCGCTGATCGCGAAGATCGACGCCGACACGTCCTGCGTCGTCGTGCAATATCCCGACATCCTCGGCCGCATCGCCGACCTGACGCCGCTCGCCGACGCCTGCCACGCCAACAAGGCGCTGCTGATCGCCGTCGTCACCGAGCCGGTGGCGATGGGCGCGATCCGCGCGCCGGGCGAGATGGACGCCGACATCGTCGTCGGCGAGGGCCAGTCGATCGGCGTGGGCCTCCAGTTCGGCGGGCCGTACGTCGGCCTGTTCGGCTGCAAGGAAAAGTACGTCCGCCAGATGCCCGGCCGCCTGTGCGGCGAGACGGTGGACGCGGACGGGCGGCGCGGTTTCGTGCTGACGCTGTCCACGCGCGAGCAGCATATCCGGCGCGAGAAGGCGACGTCGAACATCTGCACCAACTCGGGGCTTTGCGCGCTCGCCTTCTCCGTGCACATGACGCTGCTGGGCGAGGCGGGGTTGCGGCGGCTGGCGGGGCTGAACCATGCCGGCGCCTGCCGCGCGGCGGCGCGGCTGGCGAAGGTGCCGGGCGTGCGCGTCGTCAACCATACTTTCTTCAACGAATTCACCGTCGATCTCGGCCGCGAGGCGCGCCCGATCGTGCGCCGGCTGGCCGACGAGGGCGTGCTGGCCGGCGTGTCGCTCGGCCGACTCTACCCCGGCGTCGCCGCGCTGGAGAACGGGCTGGTCGTTGCGGTGACGGAAACGGTGACGGACGAGGACATCGAGGCGCTCGCCACCGCGCTGGAGGGCGCGCTGGAAGGCGCGCTGGCCGCCTAGGGAAACACCGCTCGTGCTGAGCTTGTCGAAGCACGTGCCTGGAACATGCCCCCTTCGGCGAAGCTCAGGACAGGCTTCGACAGGCTCAGGGCGAACGGATTTGGAAGGATCGGCTTGATGAGCATCAATCAATCCGGCTGGAAGCCCACCGCGCCGGCCAAGGGCGAGGGCGCTGCCCCCACCTTCACCGGCAACAAGGCGCTCATGCTCGAAGAGCCGCTGATCTTCGAGATCGGCTCGACGAAGACGACGGGCGTCGACTTCGCCGAGGGCGACGTCGCGCACGATCGGCTCGGCGACCTGACGCGCAAGGCGCCGATCGGCCTTCCCGGCCTCAGCGAGCAGGAGACGGTGCGCCACTATACCCGGCTCAGCCGGCAGAATTACGCCATCGATCTCGGCCTCTTCCCGCTCGGCAGTTGCACGATGAAGCACAACCCGCGGCTGAACGAGAAGATGGCACGGCTGCCCGGCTTCGCCGACGTCCATCCGCTCCAGCCCGTCGACACGGTGCAGGGCGCGCTGGAGGTCATCAACCAGCTCGCGTTCTGGTTGATCGACCTGACCGGGATGCACGGTGTTGCCATGTCGCCCAAGGCGGGCGCGCACGGCGAACTCTGCGGCATCCTGTGCATCAAGGCGGCGCTGGAGAAGCGCGGCGAGGGGCATCGCAAGGTCGTGCTGGTGCCGGAGAGCGCACACGGCACCAATCCCGCCACCGCCGCCTTCGCCGGCTTCACCGTGGAGGATATCCCCGCCACGCCGGACGGCCGGGTCGACCTCGACGCGCTGACGGCGCGTCTGGGGCCGGACGTCGCCGCGGTGATGATCACCAATCCGAACACCTGCGGCCTATTCGAGCGCGACCTGAAGGCGATCAGCGACGCCGTTCACGCCGCCGGCGGCTACGTCTATTGCGACGGCGCGAACTTCAACGCGATCGTCGGCCGCGTCCGCCCCGGCGACCTTGGCGTGGACGCGATGCACATCAACCTGCACAAGACCTTCTCGACGCCGCACGGCGGCGGCGGGCCGGGATCGGGCCCGGTGGTGCTGTCGGAGGCGCTGTCGCCGTTCGGCCCGTTGCCCTTCACCGAGCGGCACGGCGATGGCTATATCACGCTGGTCGAGGAGGAGACGGTCGAGGACCGGCATCCCGACAGCTTCGGCCGCATGACCGCCTTCCACGGGCAGATGGGCATGTTCACCCGCGCGCTGACGTACATCCTCAGCCACGGCGCGGACGGGCTGCGCCAGGTGGCGGAGGATGCGGTGCTCAACGCCAATTACGTGCTGCGCAGCCTGGAGGACGTGCTCGACGCACCCTTCGCCGCGAGCGGGCCGTGCATGCACGAGGCGATCTTCTCCGATAAGGGCTTCGCCGACGGCTTCTCGACCATCGACGCGGCCAAGGCGCTGATCGACGAGGGGTTCCACCCGATGACGATGTACTTCCCGCTGGTCGTCCACGGCGCGATGCTGGTGGAGCCGACCGAGACCGAGTCGAAGGCGGCGCTCGACCAGTTCATCGGCGCGCTGCGCTCGGTGGCGGAGCGGGCCAAGGCGGGCGACCCGTCGCTGAAGACCGCGCCGCATTTCGCCCCCCGCTCGCGGCTGGACGAGACGCTGGCGGCGAGGAAGCCCGTGCTGGTGTGGAAGGAGCCGGCGCCGGTGGCCGAGGCGGCGGAGTAAAGGGCGCCGGATATGAAAAGAGGTTGCCGGAACCCCACGCGAGGGTTCCGACAACCTCCTGACATGGTCAGCGGCCGGAGAGCTCCAGCCCGGGAGACCATGCGGGCCGCGTGGGTCCTGTGTGCCGCGACGTTGACTGGAGGAGGATACCTCCCGCCGCGACCCGGCGAACCCTAGCGGCGCGTCCCCCGAACGAACTGAACCGACCCCATTGCTGAACCATGAGACATCGGATCACCTCCTTTCGCTGGTTGATAACGAGCGCGACCTGACCGGCCGCACGCACAAGATGCGCATGGCGCCGCCGCGAAACAAGTCTTGTAAAAATTGCGGCGTTGAATCAGAATCCGCCGCCGCGCCGCTGGCGGGTCAGCCGCGGCAATCCTCCACCACGCGCGCCACTTCGGCCCAGGGCGGCAGCACCAGCGTCGCCGCTCCCACGCGCTCGATCGTGAAGCGCCCGCGGCTGAAGACGATGGCGTCGAGGAGGGGATCACGCGCGGGAAGCGTGACGCTGCCGTCCGCCGCCGCGGGAAGGACGCGCGTCGCCGATGTGGTGCGGATCGTCACCGCGCCGCTGCCCCCCGTCGCGCCCGCCAGCCGGATCGCACCGCCGGTGCAGCGCACGCTCGCCTGCCCCCCGCCGAAGGTGGCACCCGTGCCGCGCGCGTAGCGCCACGTTCCGGGCGTCACCGGCCAGTCCTGCCAGTCGGCCGCCAGCGGCGTCGGCGTGGGGGCAGGCGCGGGGATCGGCGCGGGCGCGGGCGGCGGGGGCGGCGCCACGCGCGGCACGCAGCCGGCGGCGGCAAGCGTCGCAAGGACGAGCAGACGGGAAAAACGCAGCGGCATCCGCCTGCTATGCCGCACCCGCCGCGCCGCCTCAACCGCGCCGGAACCGCAACCCGCCGCGGTCGGTTCACATCCTATCCTGAAGCAAGAGGACCGACGATGGCCGAGACCGAACCGACGTTGCTGCTGGTGCAGGCGAACCTCGCCGGCGCGATGAAGGTGGAGGGGCGCGACGGCGACCACCTCGGCGCCGTCCACGCCTTCATGACGCACAAGGGATCGGGCCGCACCACCCACGCGGTGCTCAGCCTGGGTGGATTCCTGGGCATGGGCAAGAGCTTCTACCCGCTGCCGTTTGAACTGCTGCGCTTCGATCCCGTACGCGACCAATATGTCGTGACGATCGACCGCCGCCTGCTGGAAGGCGGGCCAAGCTGGGCGAACAACGCGCCGGTGTTCGACCAGGCCTATGCCGATCGCGTTGCCAGCTACTACGGCGTGACGCCCGAACCGCTGACCGCCGGCTGAGGAGAGACGAGCATGACACAGAAGAAGCCGAACGCGGTCGAGAGCGCGGTGGATGAACTGTTGACCGACCCCGACGCGCCGCAGAACAGCGACACCGCTACCCCGCCGCAGACCGTCGATGCCGAGCCTGCGCGCGAGGACAAGGACGCACGCTGACACGGCGACCGGGTCGGGGTCAGCGCTCCTCCGGTGCCGCCTCGATCACCCAGCTGTGGTTCTCCAATATCCACGCGGGCACCGGGCGCCCTTGCGCGTCGCGCGAGGGATCGTAGCGGAAACGCTGCTGGATCAGGCGGCAGGTGGTCGCGTCGAGCACGGCGTTGCCGCTCGACCGGTCGACCCGGCATTCGCGTACCCGCCCGTCGGTCCACACGAGGAAGCGGACGGAGACGGTGCCCTCGAAGCCCGCCTCGCCCACTCCCTTCGGATAGTCCGCGTCGGTCAGCCGCCCGCGGCGCCATCTCGGCGGCGTCTCGTCGCCCGGGCCGCCGTCACCGTCGCCCCAGCCGCCCGATCCGGTGCCATCGCCCACGCCTCCAGCGCCCGTCCCCGGCCCCACGGTCGGCGCGGCGCCCTGCGTCGCCTGCGTGCCGGCGAACGGCTTGGGCGCGGCGACGACCGGCGGCGGGGGTAGGGGAACCTCGACGATCGGCGGCGGCGCGACCACCGGCGTTGCCTGACTGCGCAGGTTCGGCGGCGCGGCACGGCCGGACGGGCGCGCGGTGCTCTGCTTCTTCGGCACGACGCGCTCGGGAGGCGGGGGAGGGGGCACGCGGAACAGCGCCAGCGTCTCCCCCACCTTCTCGCGCACCGCCGCGCCGGCGAGTCCGTTCAGCAGCGCCCAGCCGATCGCCGCGGTGACGATCCCGGCGGCGATGCCCGACCCGATGCGTTGCTGGCGCGGCACGGCGTACATGGCGGCCGATGTAGGCACGCCCGGCTGAATGGCGAGTGGCTGCGCGACTATCGAAGAAGCTCGGCTCACGCCGGGGCGCAGGGAAGAGCGCCGACCGCCGCACCGTCTCGCGTCGGCGACACGCAGGCGCCGCGCCGCCGCGTCAAACGGCCGACCTGCGAAGCGGCCCCTAGCGCCGCCCGCCGAACTTGCGCGCAGTCTTGCCGAACCGCGTCTTGCGCGTCCCCGGCTTGCCCTCGTTCGAGCGCCCCATGACCGGCGCCTTGTGCTCGGAAGGCGGCAGGCCCAGTTCCTCCTGCTCAAGGCTGCGGATCTCGTCGCGCAGGCGGCCGGCTTCCTCGAACTCCAGGTCCGACGCGGCCTTGCGCATCTTCTTCTCCAGCTCCTCGATATAGGCGCGCAGATTGTGGCCGACCATGTGCGTCGGCCCCTCGTCGATCTCGACGGTGACCCCATCCTTCGACGCCACGTGCGCGATGATGTCGCCGATGTTGCGGCGGATCGTCTGCGGGGTGATGCCGTGCGCCTCGTTGTACGCCTGCTGCTTCTCGCGGCGGCGCGACGTCTCGTTCATCGCGCGTTCCATGCTGCCGGTGATGCGATCGGCGTAGAGGATGACGCGTCCGTCGACGTTGCGCGCGGCGCGGCCGATCGTCTGGATCAGCGAGGTCTCGCTGCGCAGGAAGCCTTCCTTGTCCGCGTCCATGATGCAGACCAGCCCGCACTCGGGAATGTCCAGCCCCTCGCGCAGCAGGTTGATGCCCACCAGCACGTCGTAGACGCCGAGGCGCAGGTCGCGGATCAGCTCGATACGCTCCAGCGTCTCCACGTCGGAATGCATGTAGCGGACCTTCAGTCCCGCCTCGTGCATGTACTCGGTCAGATCCTCCGCCATCCGCTTGGTCAGCGTGGTGACGAGCGTGCGATAGCCCGCCTCGGCGGTCTTGCGGCACTCGACGATGCAGTCCTGCACCTGCTCTTCGACCGGCTTGATCTCTACCGGCGGGTCGATCAGTCCGGTGGGGCGGATCACCTGCTCCGCGAACACACCGCCAGACTGCTCCATCTCCCACGAACCCGGCGTCGCCGACACGCAGACGGTCTGCGGGCGCATCGCGTCCCATTCGTTGAAGCGCAGGGGGCGGTTGTCGATGCAGGAGGGCAGGCGGAAGCCGTATTCGGCGAGCGTGATCTTGCGCCGATGGTCGCCGCGCGCCATCGCGCCGACCTGCGGCACCGTCTGATGACTTTCGTCGACGAAGAGCAGCGCATTCTCCGGCAGGTATTCGAACAGCGTCGGCGGCGGCTCGCCGGGCAGGCGGCCGGTCAGGAAGCGGCTGTAATTCTCGATGCCATTGCAGCTGCCGGTGGCGGCGATCATCTCCAGGTCGAAGTTGGTGCGCTCCTGCAAGCGCTGGCGCTCCAGCAGCTTGCCCTCCGCCTCCAGCTCCTTCAACCGCTCCGACAATTCGTGCCTGATCGCGTCGGCGGCCTGCTTCATCGTCGGCCCGGGCGTCACATAGTGCGAATTGGCGTAGACCCGGATCGAGCCCAGGCTCGCGTTCTTCTGCCCGGTCAGCGGATCGAATTCGACGATCTCCTCGATCTCGTCACCGAAGAAGGACACGCGCCACGCGCTGTCCTCGTAATGCGAGGGGAAGATCTCGAGATTGTCGCCTTTCACGCGGAAATTGCCGCGCTGGAACGCGGCGTCGTTGCGCTTGTACTGAAGCGCGACCAGCTTGCGTACGATCTCGCGCTGGTCGACGCTCTGCCCCTTCTTCAGGTCGAAGATCATCGCCGAATAGGTCTCGACCGAACCGATACCGTAGAGGCAGCTGACCGACGCGACGATGATGACGTCGTCGCGCTCCAGCAGCGCGCGCGTCGCGGAGTGGCGCATCCGGTCGATCGATTCGTTCACCGAGCTTTCCTTCTCGATGTACGTGTCCGACCGCGGCACATAGGCTTCGGGCTGGTAGTAATCGTAGTAACTGACGAAATATTCGACGGCATTCTCCGGAAAGAAGCTCTTGAACTCGCCGTACAGCTGCGCGGCGAGGATCTTGTTCGGTGCGAGGATCAGCGCGGGGCGCTGCATCGCCTCGATCACCTTGGCCATGGTGAATGTCTTGCCCGAGCCGGTAACGCCCAGCAGCACCTGGTCCTTCTCTCCCGCCCTGGCGCTGTCGACCAGCTCTCTGATGGCAGTCGGCTGGTCGCCGGAGGGCTGATAGTCGCTGACCAGACGAAACGGCTTGCCGCCCTCCACCTTCTCCGGCCGCTGCGGCCGGTGGGGGACGAAGGTCTCGTTCGTTTCCGGTTCGGACAGGTTGGTGCGGATCTGGATCGCCATGACGGCCAAGATGGGGGCGAAACGGGAACGAGGGAAGGGCTTGTTCGCGTCACGATGCGTGTCGCATCGCGTGTGTCGCACTGGCGATCGCGCGAACAATGTTGACAATGCCTCGCAATAGCGCAGAAGCGGCTGGACCCCGTCGGAGCCGCACTGATTCACGCCCCCCTCGCCACGACGAAGACCGCCAAGCCGAAGCGCCGCGTCAGCGCGTTCTGGCTGAAGCAGCTGCACACCTGGCACTGGGTGTCGGCGGCGATCTCGCTGGTCGGGATGATGCTGTTCGCGATCACCGGCATCACGCTGAACCACGCCGCCTCGATCGCGGCCGATCCCAAGGTGTCGCAGAAGGCGGCGCAACTCCCCGCTCCCATGACGCGCCTGCTCGCGCCCGCACCGGCCGCCACCGATGCGCCGCTGCCCGCGCGCGTCGCGACCGCGGTGGTGGACCGCGTCGGCCTCGATCCCGCGGGCCGGGCGGCGGAATGGTCGGAGAGCGAGGTCTATGTCGCGCTGCCCCGCCCCGGCGGCGACGCCTGGGTCAGCATCGACCGCGCGACCGGCGCCATCACCTCGGAAGTGACGAACCGCGGCTGGATCAGCTACCTCAACGACCTGCACAAGGGGCGCAATTCGGGCAGCGCCTGGTTCTGGTTCATCGACGTCTTCGCCGCCGCCTGCGTCGTCTTCACGCTCACCGGGCTGCTGCTGCTCCAGCTGCACGCGCGCCACCGCCCGTCCACCTGGCCGCTGGTCGGCGCGGGGCTCGCCATCCCGGCGCTGATCGCCGTCTTCTTCATCCACTAACGGGGGAAATCCATGCGTCCGCTCACCTATGCCTTCGCCGCCGGGGCGATCGCGCTTCCGGCGTCGGCATCGACCGTGACGGTCACGATCCCGCGGCTGAACGTCGCCGAATACCATCGGCCCTACGTCGCCGTGTGGCTCGAGCCGCAGGGCGGCGGCCCGGCGCGGACGCTGGCGGTGTGGTACGACGTGAAGAAGGGTGGCCAGGAGCCGGGGACCAAGTGGCTGTCGGACCTGCGCGCCTGGTGGCGCAAGGGCGGCCGCGCGCTGAAGATGCCCGCCAGCGGCGTGTCCGGCGCCACGCGCGCGCCGGGAAGCCACGCCATCCCGCTGCCAGCGGACCTGAAGCCCGGCGCCTACGTCCTGAACGTCGAGGCCGCGCGCGAGACCGGCGGGCGCGAGCTGGTGAGCGTGCCGCTGACCGTGCCCTCGCCGCGGGGTGGTGGTGCCGGCAAGGCGGAGCTGGGCGCGGTGACGATCCGCTAGACGCGATAATTGTCCCGCTCCCGTCCGCCCCGACGTCTCGGAGCACGGGCGGTTCGAGACAGGGCTTCGACACGCTCAGCCCTTCCTCACCGCGAACCGGGGGGATGGTCCAAAAAAGGGATCCCAAAGATGAAACCTCGCTTCCTCTCGCTCCTCGCCGGTGCCGCCGCGCTCCTTACCATCCCGGCGGGCGTTTCCGCGCACCGGATGTGGTTCCTGCCGTCTGGCACCGTCTTCTCCGGCACCGACAGCTGGGTGACGGTCGACGCCGCGGTCTCCAACGACCTGTTCTTCTTCGATCACCAGCCCGGCCGATTGGAGAACGTGAAGGTGTGGCAGCCGGACGGGACGCCCGGCCAGCTTCAGAACGGTGCCACCGGCCGCTATCGCTCGGTCTTCGACGTGAAGCTGGACAAGCCGGGGACGTGGAAGATCGGCAGCGAAATGTCGGGCGTGATCGGCAGCTTCAAGGTGAACGGCGAGGAGAAGCGCGTCGGCGGGCGCCGCGGCCCGCCCCAGCCCGGCGCCCCCGCGCCGCTGACCGTCGCGGACATTCCCGCCAACGCGACCGACGTGAAGCTGACGGAGACGATCAGCCGCAACGAGATCTTCGTCACGGCGGGCGAGCCGACGACGACGGTGCTAAAGACGACCGGCCGCGGGCTGGAACTGGCGCCGATCACGCATCCCGACGAGCTGGTCGCGGGCGAGGCGGCGAAGTTCCGCTTCCTCGTCGACGGAAAGCCCGCCGCGGGGCTGAAGGTGACCGCCATCCCCGGCGGCAAGCGCTACCGCGACGCGGAAGGCGGCATGGACGTGACCACCGACGCGCAGGGAGTGGCGACGATCACCTGGCCCTCCGCCGGCATGTACTGGCTGAACGCCACGCTGACCGACGCGAAGAGCAGCCAGCCGCGCGTCACCGAGCGGCGCTTGGCGTACACGACGACGGTGGAAGTGCTGACGCCGTAAGGTCCGCCTGCGTCATCCCGAGCCTATCCCGGGATCCAGGGTTGCACGGCCCGCACGCGCCGGCGAATGGCGCCCTGGATGCCGGGACAGGCCGGGCATGACGAGGCAGAGGGTGAAACGATGATGTCCGTCCGCATCGCCCTCCCGCCCGCGATCGATCCCGCCGCCTTCGCCGCGCTCGATCCCTACGCCGCGGTCGCCGCGCTTGGCGGCGAGGCGATGGGAACGACGTGGCGCGTCCTCGCCGTGCATCCGCCGGCCGAGGCCGCGGCGCTGGTCGCGTGGCGGCTGGAAAAGCTGGTAGCGGAAATGAGCCATTGGGCGTCGGCCTCGCTGCTCTCGCGCTTCAACCGCGCGCCCGCGGGCAGCTGGCACGCGCTGCCGGCCGACTTCGCGCACGTCGTCGCTGCCGGCATGCGGATCGCGCGGGCGAGCGGGGGCGCGTTCGACCCCGCCATCGGCGCGCTGGTCGACCTTCACGGTTACGGCCCGCCCGGCCCGCAGCCGGTGCCGGACGAGGCGGCGGTCGCGGCGGCGCTCACCGTGTCCGGCCACGCGCGCCTCTCGTACGATCCCGCCGCGCGGCGGATGCTCCAGCCCGGCGGCGTGGCGCTCGACCTGTCGGGCATAGCCAAGGGCCATGCCGTCGATGCGGTCGCGGCGCTGCTGCGCCACCACGGCGTCGCGCACGGGCTGGTCGAGATCGGTGGCGAGCTGGCCGGCTGGGGCGTGCAGCCCTCGGGCGAGCCTTGGTGGGTGGACCTGGAGACGCCGGCGGGCGTCGCGGCCGCGCCGCTACGCGTCGCGCTCCACGGCCTCGCCGTCGCCACCTCGGGCGATTACGTCCGCGGCGCGCACACCATCGATCCGCGCACCGGGCGCCCTGCCGACCATGGACTGGTCGCGGTCAGCGTCGTCCACGCCGACGCGATGTCGGCCGACGCCTGGGCCAGCGCGCTGTTGGTGCTGGGGCCGGAGGAGGGCGCCCGCCTCGCCGCGCGAGAACGACTGGCGGCGCGCTTCCTTTCACGCGACGGCGAGCACCTCACGCCCGCACTCGCCGCGATGCTGGACGATCAGCCCTCCGTCACCGCCTGACGCGTCTCGGAGCGGCGGCGACGATGCTCGCGCCACACGATGACGAGCCCCGACGCGACGATCACCGGCGCCCCCGCCCAGGTCGCGGCGGCGGGCAGCCGGTCGAAGACGATCCAGCCCAGCAAGGTCGCCCACAAAAGCGCGGTATAGTCCATCGGCACCACCACGGAGACGGGGCCGAGCGTCAGCGAGGAGGTCATCGCCAGCTGCCCCGCCCCGCCCAGGATGCCGAGGCCGATCAGCAGCATCCACATCGTCGGCGCGTGCGCCTGGGCCGACAGTGCGTACACGATGCCCAGCGGTACCAGCGACAGGACAGAGAACCAGAACACCGTCGCCAATGGCCGCTCCGTCCTGCCCAGCGTGCGCAGCAGCACGGACACGGTGGCGGTGCCCAGCGCCGCGCCGATGCCGGTCAGGATGCCGGTCGTCGGCACGCCTCCGCCCGCGCCCGGCCCGGCGACGATCACCACGCCGGCGAACCCCGCCAGAACCGCGGCCCAGCGCCACGCGCCCGTCGGTTCGCGCAGCACGAGCGCACCCAGGATCGTCGCGAAGATCGGCATGGAGAAGCCGATCGTCGTCGCTTCGGCGAGCGGCAGCATGGTCAGCGTGGTGAAGGTCAGCGTCATCGCAACGAGGCCGATCGCGCAGCGCAGTACGTGCGCGCCGATCCGTTCCGTCCGCACCGCGGCCAGCCCGGGCCCGGCCAGCACCACCCCGCCGACCAGCATGGCCGCCCCCGCCTGTCGCCAGAACAGGATCTCGCCCAGCGCGGCGCCGCCCGCCTCGGCCAGCTTGATCCCGACGTTCATCAGCGCGAACAGCAGCACGGAGGCGAGCCGCAGCAGGATGGCGGGAAGCAGGCGGTCGGACGGCATCCCCCGGCCTTAGCCCCGCCGGGCGAGGTTGCGAAACCCGCGGCGGCGTGTCACCGGCGCGATCATGGTCAAGCACGCCCTTTCCGTCACCCGCGACGCGGATTTCGCCGCCTGGTACCAGGCCGTCATCACCGAGGCCGATCTCGCCGAGGAGAGCGGGGTGCGCGGCTGCATGGTCATCCGGCCGTGGGGTTACGGCATATGGGAGCGCATCCAGCGCCTGCTCGACGACCGCATCAAGGCGACCGGGCACGAGAATTGCTATTTTCCGCTGTTCATCCCGCTCTCCTATTTCGAGCAGGAGGCGGCGCACGTCGAAGGCTTCGCCAAGGAGATGGCGGTGGTGACGCACCACCGGCTGGTCGCCGACGGCAAGGGCGGACTGGTGCCCGATCCCGCCGCGAAGCTGGAAGAGCCGCTGGTCGTGCGCCCGACATCGGAGACGGTGATCGGCCACGCCTTCGCGCGCTGGGTGCAATCGTGGCGCGACCTGCCGGTGCTCATCAACCAATGGGCCAATGTCGTGCGGTGGGAGATGCGCACGCGGATGTTCCTGCGCACCAGCGAATTCCTGTGGCAGGAGGGGCACACCGCCCACGCCAGCGCGGACGAGGCGCGGGCGGAGACGCTGCGGATGCTGGAGGTGTACCGCTCCTTCGCCGAGGACGATCTCGCCGTGCCGGTCGTCGCGGGCGAGAAGCCGGAGAACGAGCGCTTTCCCGGCGCGGTCGAGACCTGGTCGATCGAGGCGATGATGCAGGACGGCAAGGCGCTGCAGGCGGGCACCTCGCACTTCCTGGGCAGCAATTTCGCGCGCGCGCAGAACATCCGCTTCCAGAACGCGTCGGGCGAGCTGGAGCACGCGCAGACGACCAGCTGGGGCGTGTCGACGCGGATGATCGGCGCGGTCATCATGGTCCACGGCGACGACGACGGCCTGCGCGTGCCGCCGAAGATCGCGCCGTGGCAGGTCGTGATCATGCCGATGCTGCGCGACGTGCCGGAGGACGAGGCGCTGGTCGCCTATTGCCGCGAATTGCAGCAGGCGCTCGCGGCGCAGACCGCGCTGGGCGAGCCGGTGCGCGCGCTGCTTGACCTGAAGCCGGTGAAGGCGGCGACGAAGCGCTGGAGCTGGGTGAAGAAGGGCGCGCCGGTGGTGATCGAGGTCGGCGGGCGCGACATGGCGGCGGGCAACGTGTCCGTCATCCGCCGCGACCGGCTGTACCGCCAGGACGGGAAACTCGACAGCGTCGCCACGCCGCGCGACGGCCTCGCCGTGGGCGCGCTGCTGGAAGAGGTGCAGCGGACGCTCCGCAACGAGGCGACGGAGCGGCTGAAGGCGAACATCCGGCCCGTGTCCGACTTCGCCGAGGTGGAGTCGCACTTCGCCGAGGGCGCGAAGGCACCGGGCTGGCTGGAGGTGCAATGGGCGCGCCCCACCGGCGCTGCGCTGGACAAGGTGGTGGAGCGGCTGAAGGCGCTGAAACTGACGCTGCGCAACGCCCCCGCGGGGCAGGCGGCGGCGGACGGCGCCTGCATCTTCACCGGCGAGCCGGCGGTGGAGCGGGTGCTGGTCGGGCGGGCGTATTAGGTCCGGCTATCACCCTCACCCTTCCGGCGCTTCGCGCCTTCCTCCCCGTGTGATGGGAGAGGGAGGGGGCCCACCCGGCAACGCCGGGTGGAAAGCGTGAGGGCGACCGCTAGGCCGCCCGCTCCACCTCCACCTGCCGCAGCACCTCGCCCAGCAGCTGGAAATCGCGCTCCCGCGGCGACGCGCGGCGCCACACCAGCGCCAGCGTACGCGTCGGCTGGTCCGCCTCCAGCGGGCGCGCGACGATGCGCGTGTGGTCGAGGATGCCGGCGTCCAGCGCGATCCCCGGCAGCATGGTGACGCCCAGGCCATTGTCGACCATCTGCACGATGGTGTGCAGCGACGTGCCCAGCATCGTCGCTTCCGCGCGCAGCTCCGCGCGGTTGCACGCCGCCAGCGCGTGGTCCTTGAGGCAATGCCCGTCCTCCAGCAGCAGCAGCCGCGTTTCGTCGATGTCGCCGGCGGCGATCGGCGCGGGGGTGGCGGGCAGCTCGCCTTCCGGAAAGGCAAGGAACAGGCGGTCGTCGAACAGTTTCATCACCGTCACCTCGCCGCAGGCATAGGGCAGCGCCAGCAGCACGCAGTCTGCGCGGCCGTTGTGCAGCGCTTCGCACGCCGGGCCGCTCGGCTCCTCGCGCAGGAACAGCTTCAGGTCGGGATAGTCGCGCCGCAGACGCGGCAGGATGCGGGGCAGCAGGAAGGGCGCGATCGTGGGGATGACGCTCATCCGCATCTCGCCCGACAGCGGGCGACCCGCCGCGCGCGCCATGTCGCCCAGCTCCTCCGCCTCGCGCAGCACGGTGCGCGCCTTGGCGGCGATCCGCTCGCCCAGCGGCGTGAAGCGCACGACGCGCCGCGTCCGCTCCACCAGCGTGACGCCGATCAGCGTTTCCAGCTCGCGCAGCCCGGCGGACAGCGTCGACTGCGTGACGAAGCACGCCTCCGCCGCGCGGCCGAAATGTCCCTGGTCCTTCAGCGCGACCAGATATTGCAGCTGCTTCAGCGTGGGCAGGTAGGTGGCCGCCATTCGTCCTCTTCCGTCGCGTCGCGGCGGATAGACGATGCGCGCCGCCGATGCACCTACATCAGCACGGCGCGAACGAAGCCGTAGGTGCTGGTGATCGTCAGCACCACGCCGACCAGCACCAGCAGCACCTTGGTCGGCACCCGCTTGGCGACGATGGCGCCCACCGGCGCTGCCGCCACGCCGCCGATCAGCAGGCCGACCGTGGCGGTGGCGAAGTCCTTCCAGCCCAGGTGATAGATGAAGGCGGCGGAGACGGTGGCGGTCAGGAAGAATTCCACCGCGCTGACGGTCCCGACTACGCGGCGCGGCTCCACCCCCTGCACCAGCAGGTTGGACGTGACGATTGGTCCCCAGCCGCCCCCGCCCGCGGCATCGAGGAACCCGCCGACGAGACCGAGCGGCTCGACCACCTTGGGCTTCTTCCGCTCCGGCGGCGGGAACATCACCCCGCGGACCAGCAGGTACACGCCCACCGCTACCAGGTAGCCGAGGACGTACGGCTTCACCATTTCCGCATCGACATTGGTGATGAGGTACGCGCCGGTGACGCCGCCGATGATGCCGGGGATCAGCAGCCGCAGGAACAGCCGCCGGTCGATGTTGCCGTGGATCGCGTGGCTGATGCCCGACACGGCGGTCGTGAAGGTCTCGACGATATGGACGTTGGCCGACGCGCGCGCAGGCGGCAGGCCGATGACGGCGACGAGCAGCACGTTGCAGATGACGCCGAAGGCCATGCCCAACGCCCCGTCGACCAGCTGCGCGCCGAAGCCGACGGCGATGAACGGCAGCAGGGCGGCGAAATCCATGTCGGCGAGAGGCGTCATGCAGGCTCCAATGACGGATCGGAGTCGTTGTTTCCGGAATTTCCCCCGGAGCGCTAGGCAATTCGCCTGACGGTCGTCGATAGCGCAGATATGGAACTTGTCGCCGCGGTGTCTTATTTCATGCCGGCAAGGGGACCGGCATGGCGCGACTGTTGACCTATCTCGATTCGATCCGCGCCCGCGATCCGGCGCCGCATTCGCGGTGGGAGATCCTGACCTATCCCGGCGTGTGGGCGCTCGCCTATCACCGCGTCGCGCACGCGCTCTATCGCCGCCGCTGGTACCTGGCGGCGCGGATCGTGAACCACTGGTCGCGGTTCGTGACCGCGATCGACATCCATCCCGGCGCCACGATCGGCCGCAACTTCTTCATCGACCACGGCTTCGTCGTGATCGGCGAGACCGCGCAGATCGGCGACGACGTGACCATCTACCAGTGCGTGACGCTGGGCGGCACCAGTCCGGACGACGGTGTCGCGGGGAAGCGGCACCCGACGATCGCCGACGGTGCCATCATCGGCTCGGGCGCGCAGGTGCTCGGCCCCATTACCGTGGGGCCGCGCGCACGCGTCGGCGCCAATGCAGTGGTGACGAAGGACGTGCCCGCGGGCGCGGTGATGGTCGGCATCCCCGCCCGCCCGACGATGGTGGACGGCGCCCGCGCCGAGCCGCGTTTCGTCCCCTACGGCACGCCATGCAGCGAGATGTTCGATCCCGCCACGCAGAAGGTGGAGATCCTGCGGTGCGAGCTGGACGCGATGCGCCGCCGCCTCGACGCGCTGCTGGCGGAACGCGGCGAAGGCGGGCGCGGGCTGGGCGAGGAGCGCGACCGGGCCTGATGGGCGTCATCCCCTTTCCCCCGCGGTCGCCCGGTGCCGGTGCGCCGCCCACGCAGATCGGCTTCGACCGACCGGAGCTGACCCGCATCCTCGACCTCTACGGCCGCATGGTCGCGGCCGGCCACTGGCGCGACTATGCGATCGAGCTGGGCCGCGACGCCGCGATCTTCGCCGCGTTCCGCCGCGCCGCCGAGCGGCCCGAGTTCCGCATCGAAAAGCGCCCCGCGCTGCGCGCGCGCCAGGGCATGTGGGCGCTGGTGGGCGAGGCCGGGCAGGTGGTGAAGCGGGGACACGAGCTGGCGCCCGTGCTGGCGCCGGTGGAACGGCGACTGATGAAGCTGGTGGAGGACTGACCCGAGGGGGCCACCGGCCATGGCCTACAGGTCGGGCAGCACCTGGTCCGCCACGCCCCACCCCTGCAACGCCCGCGTCGACGCGCGCTCCAGCAGTTCCGCGGCATCGCCGACGTGCCAGCGCGCCGCGGTGTCCATGTCGCGAAGCTCGGTCCAGCTGACGGGAGCGGCCACCGGCGCGCCGGCGCGGGCGCGGGCGCTGTACGGCATGATCGCGGTCGCGCCGCGCTGATTGCGCAGCCAGTCGATGAAGATGCGGCCCTTGCGCTTGGCCTTGGTCATCACCGCCACGAACCGATCGGGCTCCGCCGCCGCCAGCGCGCGCGCGAAGCGGTCGGCGAAGTCCTTCACCGCGGGCCATTGGGCAGCGGGCGTCAGCGGCACGACGACGTGGACGCCCTTGCCGCCCGACAGCAACGGAAAGCTGGCGAGGCCCAATTCGGCGAGCTGGTTCTTCAGATGCTCTGCCGCCTTCTTCGTGTCGGCGAAGTCCAGCCCTTCGTCCGGATCGAGATCGAACACCAGCCGGTCGGGCTTCTCCAGCGCGTCGACGCGGCTGCCCCAGCCATGGAACTCGATCGTGCCCATCTGCACGCAGGCGACCAGGCCGGCGGTATCGCGGACGTACAGGTAATCCTCCGTTCCGCCGTCCTTCTCGCGGATCGGCACCTGGTGCACCGCGTCGCCGAAGCTCCCGGCGTCGTGCTTCTGGAAGAAGCAGTGCTTGGCGCGCCCCTGCGGGCAGCGGACCAGGCTGACCGGCCGCTCGGCGACCCAGGGCAGCATGACCGGTGCCACCGCGGCATAATGGTCGGCGAGGTCGCCCTTGGTGACCTTGCTCTCCGGGAAGATCACGCGGTCGCGGTTGGACACCTTCACCGCCGGCGCGGCGGGGGCGGGAAGGGGAGCGGGCCTTTCCACCACCACGTCCTTCGCCGGCTTGTCGCCGCGCAGCCCGAGGAAGCTGGGGTGGCGCAGCACGCCGTCGGGCGTCGTCTCGGTGAAGGCGATCTCCGCGACCAGCTTCGGTGATACCCACTGCGCGCCGCGCACGGCGGCGCGGGGGGCGTCCACCGTGGGCGTCTTGCGCGCGATCCGGTCCAGCTTCGCGCGCAGCTCGTTCATCAGCTCCTGCGAGAAGCCGGTGCCGACCTTCCCGGCGTAGCGCAACGTGCCGCCCTCGTGCACGCCGAGCAGCAGCGAGCGGAAGCCGCGGGACTTGTCCGATGGGGTCCAGCCGACGATCACGAACTCCTGCCGCCTCGTGCACTTGATCTTCAGCCATGCCTGCGTCCGGCGCCCCCGGTACGGCGCGTCCGCCTTCTTGCTGACGATCCCCTCATAGCCTTCGCGGCACAGCGTCTCGAACAATGGCTCGCCCGCGCCGGCGATATGCTCGGCGAACTGGAGCCGCGGGTCGTCGCCGATCAGGGCGCGCAGCCGTTCCTTGCGCGCGACATTGGGCAGGGCGGTCAGGTCCTCGCCGTTCAGCGACAGCAGGTCGAAGGCGAACAGCGTCATCTCGCCCGCGCTCGAGATCGCGTCCTTCAGCGTGGAGAAATCGGGGCGTCCGTCCTTGAACGCGACGATCTCCCCGTCGACCAGCGCCGGCGGCAGGCCGGCGCACGCCGCCGCGATGTCGCGGAACTTGTCGGTCCAGTCGAGGCCGGAGCGGGTATGCACCCGGGCCTTGCCGCCGCCGGTCGCGACGAGCGCGCGGTAGCCGTCGTACTTCACCTCGTGGATCCAGTCGGTGCCGGTGGGGACGGTGTCGACCAGGGTACAGAGCTGGGGCGACTGGAACGCTGGCATATCCTCCCCGGCACGGGGAGGGGGACCGCGGCGCGAAGGCGCCGTGGTGGAGGGGGGCTTGCCACGACGGACCCGTTTGCGGCCCGCCCCCTCCACCAGCTTCGCTGGTCCCCCTCCCCGTGCCGGGGAGGATATGTTGTCGGCGATCTCCTGCATCGTTCGGCCGGTCGCGACGGAGGTCAGCGCGGTCTCGACCAACACGTCGGTGCCGCCGGCCTCCGCGTCGTCGATCTTGCGCAGCAGCCAGTTCTCGTTCTTCTCCTTGGCCCTTGGCTTGAGGCGGATCAGCAGCCACTCCCCCCTCATCCGCTCGCCGTCGAGGACGAAGTGGAGGTGCCCCTTTTCCAGGTCCTTCGCGCTCTTGCCCTTGATCGGCGCCCAGGTGCCGCGATCCCACAGCATGACGGTCCCGCCGCCATATTCGCCCTTGGGGATCGTGCCCTCGAACGTGGCGTAGGAGAGCGGATGGTCCTCCGTGCGGACGGCGAGCCGCTTTTCCGCGGGGTCGAGGCTGGGGCCGCGCGTGACCGCCCAGCTCTTCAGCACGCCGTTTATCTCCAGCCGGAAGTCCCAGTGGAGGCGAGTGGCGTCGTGCTTCTGCACGATGAAGGAATTGCCGTGACCGGGCGCGAGCGTACCGGCGGGTTCCGCGGTCCTCGTGAAGTCGCGCTTGGCATTGTAGCGGGCGAGGGGGTCCTGCACCGCCATCACCCGATCCTCGGTTCGTGCTGAGCGTAGTCCAAGCACATGCGTTGCGCGTGCCCTTCGACTTCGCTCAGGGTGAACGGAAGGAGCAACGGGTGGCTAGGCACGTTTCTTCGCCGCAGGCTTGCGGACAGGCGCCTTGGCCGCGGCGGCTGGCTTCTTCGCCGGCGCCTTCTTCGCCGCCGCCGGCGCCGCCTTGCCCTCCATCGACTTCTTCAGCGCCGCCATCAGGTCGACCACGTTGCTGCCCGACCGGCCGCCGCCGTCGTCCTTGTCCTCGATGATCTTGCGCCCCCTGGCCTTTTTCTTTCGCTCGATCAGGTCCTTCAGCGCGTCGACGTAGCGGTCGTGGAATTCGCGCGGATCGAACGCGCCCGATTTCTTCTCGATCAGCGCCTCGGCCAGCTCCAGCAGCTCGGGCTCGGGCTTGGCATCGCCGATGTCGCGGAAATAGCCCTGCGCCTTGTTCACCTCGTCGGCGTAGCGCAGCGTCTCCAGCACCATGCCGCGCCCGCACGGCTTCAGGCTGACGACATATTCGCGGCCGCGCATGGCCAGCTGGCCCAGCCCCACCTTCTTCGTGCGCTTCAACGCCTCGCGCAGCACGATGAACGCTTCCTCGGCCAGGTCGTCGGCGGGCACGACGAAATAGGGCTTCTCGTAATAGAGGACATCGATGTCGCTGGCGTCGACGAACTGCGTGAGCTCCAGCGTCTTCTTCGATTCCAGCTTCACCGCGTCGATCTCGTCCTGGTCGAGCAGGACGTACTCGCCCTTCTCGACCTCGAACCCCTTCATGATCTCGTCGGGATCGACCGGGCCGACGCCGGGCGCGACCTTCTCGTATTTGATGCGCTGGCCGGACGGTTCGTGGATCTGGTGGAAGGAGACCTGCGCGCCCGATTTGGTGGCCGAGTAGATCTCGACCGGGATCGACACCAGCGCCAGCCTGATCTGCCCCTGCCAATAAGCGCGCGCGGCCATGGATTTAGCACCCTCGTTGCGAGGGCGATTCAATCCGCCGGGCCCCCCGGGGTTCCCGCCGACAAAAAAGGGGCGCGTGCGGGTGTGTCCGCACGCGCCCCGCGAGGGGGAGGGGAAGGGATCAGAAGCGGCCGCGGATGCCGACGAGGACGGTGCGGCCGGGATTGTATTCGTTGAAGGTGGCGTTCTCGAACTGGAAGTAGCTGCCCTGCGCTTCCTTGGTGATGTTGATGACGTTCACGACCAGCGTCGGCAGCCGGTCGTTGCCCAGGATCGCGCCCAAGTCGACGTTGCCGGAGAAGTCGAGCTGGCCGTAGTCGCGCCCGAAGATCGCGCCGCCGCCGTTGATGAGGCCGTTCTGCCCCGGCAGCGTGCCCTGCGAGCCTTCGTTGAAGGTGTAGGTCAACCGGGCGGAGATGCCGTTGCCCTCGTAATAGCCGGTCGCGGTATAGGTGGTCGGCGCCACGCCCAGCGCGGTCGCCGGCGCACCCGCGCCGTCGCCGCGCTGGTCGATCAGCGTCAGGTTGCCCTGGAAGCCGAAGCCGGTGACGCCGATGTAGCGCGTCACGAAGTCGAGCGGCTGGGTCAGCTGGAATTCCAGGCCGTTCACCTTCAGCTTGCCGTCGGAATTGACCTGCTGCTGGATCTGGATCTGCACGTCGCGCAGCGCCTGCCCCGGCTGCGCCCGCGCGGCCAGCGCCTCCCGCTGCGCCTGCGTCAGCGAATCGATGTTGATGCCGAACGGCTCCAGGAACGAGAAGGGCACGTTGCGCACGCCGTTCACGGTGAAGCCGGTGATCGACTTGCGGAATGCGGCGAACGCGATCACGCCCTCGCCCCCGGTATAATATTCGAACCCCAGGTCGATGTTGTCGGAGATGTACGGGTCGAGCTCGTTGTTGCCCACCGTGCCGATGTCCGCCGACGGCTGCACGAAGCTGGCGCCCGGCAGCAGCGCGTTGGGATCGGGCCGCGACATGGTGCGCGAGATCGACGCGCGCGCCACCGCCTTGCGGCCGAATTCGTAGGCGAGCGACGCTGACGGCAGGAAGTTCGAGTACAGCGTCCGCGTCGTCGGGAAGGTGAGGAAATTGGGATAGCGCCCGCCGTCGGCGATGGTGGCGTTTCGCGGATCGGGCACGCTGACGCGCCCGCCGACCAGCTGCTCGGTCCGGACGTAGCGCAGGCCGCCGTTCAGCCGCAGCCGGTCGTCGTCGCCGATGTCGATGATGCCGTTGCCCTCGACGAAGGTGCCCGTCACCTTCTCGCGGATCAGGCCGCCGCTGGCCCCGCTGCTGCCCGCGCCCGTCTCCTGCGCGCCGGCAAGCAGCGCGTCGTAGTTGGTCGCGGCCTTGAACTTGTTCCAGTCCACGGTGACGTAGCCGTTGCTGCCCGGCAGCAGGAAGCTGGGCACCGCCGCGGTGGGGATCAGCGAGCCGGCGTAGACGATCGGCGGCCCGCCCGCGGTGGCGTTGGTGCCGTAGCCGGCATAGGCGGGGAAGCCCGGCGCGAAGGGGACGCCCGGCACCTGCGTGCCCGGCTGGTTCAGCCCGGTGCACGGCGTGGTGTTGGTGTTGGGCGCCAGCAGGTTCACGCTGGGGTTGTTGCCGCAAATCGCGTTCTGCCACGCCGGCGTGTTGTCGAACGGCGTGATGCGGCGACGCGTGTCGTCATAAGCGGCGCCGACGCGAACGCTGAAGGTGGCCGCGTCGCCGAACAGCAGGCTGCCGCGCACGCCCTTCGTCTCGGTCTCGCGCTCCTCGCCGTTCAGGTTGACGCGCCCGCCGCCGTTCCAGCCGAAATTGGCGGGGTTGTTGAGATCGATGTTCGCCGTCACGTCGGGAATGCCACCGCCGTTGACGTAATCGACCACCACGCCGGCGTTCGGCGGGGTGATGACCAGCACGGTCGGGCTCTCGCGGCGGAAATTGCTCTTCGTATAGTTCGCCTGGATGTCGCCCTTGATCCAGTCGTTCAGCACGAAGTCCGCGCCGGGGTTCACGCCCCAATAATCCTGCGTGTCCTTGTAGGGGCGGTACTCGAGGAAGAATTGCGAATTGGCGTAGGTGCCGCTCGTCACCGTGCAGCCGGCGGTGCAATCCTCGCGGTCGTAGGTGGTGTTCAGCGGGATCGCGGCGCCGTTGCGCACCGCCCAGTTCATCGCGGTGCGCGTGAACTCGGTGTCGCGCTTGGCGTAGAAGCCGTCGACGTAGAGGTGAAAGTCGTCGCTCGGCCGCCACTCGGCGGAGACCAGGCCGTTGTAGCGCGTCCGCTCACCCACTTCGGTGCGCGGGCGGCTGAGGCGGGGGAGCAGGCCGTTGTCGATCTGCGTGATCGTGGCGCCGGGATTGCGCGCGAGCAGGAACGCCTGGTCGATCGGCGTCCCAGCGACGAGGCCGGCGCCCGCGTTCACCGGGACGGTCGACGGGATGGTGAAGTTGCCGCCGCCCGTCGCGTTTCGGTTCGCCGCGCTGTTCTGCGCCGCGGTCAGGTTCGGATTGGTGAAGCCGATCGTCTCATAGCCGTCGACGCGGAAGCGGTTCTTCACCGCGGCGCCGCCGACCAGCAGGCCGAAGTCGCCGAACGTGGCGCTGGCCAGCGCGTAGCCGCGATAGCCCCATTTGTCGGCGCCCGACACCTTGGACCCCTGCAGCCCGTAGCTGATATACGGCTTGGGATTGTCGAACGGCCGCGCCGACCGCAGGTTGACGGTGCCCGCGGCGCCTCCCTCCACCTGGCTCGCCACCGGCGACTTGCTGACGGTCAGCTGGGTGAACAGCTCGGTCGGGATCAGGTCCAGGTCGACTTCGCGGTTGGTGCTCTGCGCATCGACCGGACCGAGGCGATGGCGACGGGCGCGCCGTTCAGCAGCACGCGGGTGAAATTGGTGCCCAGGCCGCGGATCGCGACGTTCGCGCCCTCGCCCGTCACTTCGCGGCTGATGGTGATGCCGGGAATGCGGTTCACCGATTCGGCGATGTTCGTATCGGGAAACTTGCCGATATCCTCGGCGAAGATGGTGTCGGTGAAGCCGACCGAATTGCGCTTCGCGTTCGTCTGACTTTGCAGCGAGGCGCGATAGCCGGTGACGACGATGTCCTGGTTGCCGGTGGCGGACGGATCGGCGGCTTCGGCGGGGGCGCCGGCCGCATCGATCTGCGTCGGCTGCGTCTGCCCGGCCCCCTCGCCGGCAGGCTGGTCCGCCGTCGTGCCGGGCGCCACGCCCTGCGTCGGCTGGGTGGTCTGGGCGAGCGCCGCGGTGCCGCTGGTAGCGAGCAGCAGCGCGATCAGCGCGCGTGCCGAATGGATGGTCGTCGAGGCCTTCATCACTATCCCCTCCTCCGATCGGACCGGCTGCCTGTATGACGACGCGGGTCCGTTTCTGTCAGGCAATGATAGCGCTATAATTGATGATTGGTCAACTTTCGCAGAGACGATTATGCCCGTTCTCCTCGTTGAGGCCTGCGGCCATGGTAATGGTAACGCGGCCGCGTCCCATGCCGGATCCAGCACCGGGCCGCGCGCCGGATGGATACGCCGTCCGCTTTCGCGTAAGAGGGCGCCGATGGCCGACGATCCCTTCGCCCTGTTCGACGATTGGTTCGCGCAAGCGCGCGCCGCGGAGCCCAATGATCCCAACGCGATGGCGCTCGCCACCGCCGATGCGGAGGGCCGCCCGTCGGTGCGCATGGTCCTGCTGAAGGGGCACGGCGCGGACGGCTTCGTCTTCTACACCAATCGCGAGGGTCGCAAGGCCGCGGATCTCGCCGCCAACGCGCAGGCTGCCCTGCTCTTCCACTGGAAGTCGCTGCGCCGCCAGGTGCGGGTGGAGGGTGCGGTGGCGCGCGCGAGCGATGCGGAGAGCGACGCCTATTTCGCCTCGCGCAGCCGCGATTCGCAGCTCGGCGCCTGGGCGTCCGACCAGTCGCGCCCGCTCGACGCGCGTACCACGTTCGAGGCGCGCTTCGCCGAGGTGCAGGCGCGCTTCGAGGGGGGCGAGGTGCCGCGGCCGCCGTTCTGGGGCGGGTACCGCGTCGTGCCCGACCGAATCGAATTCTGGTCCGACCGCGCCCACCGCCTGCACGAGCGGCGGCTGTTCGCGCGGGCGGGCGACGGCTGGACCGAAGGGCTGCTCTACCCGTGACCAGAGACGAACGCCGCCGCGTCGTGCCGCTGGCCATGCGCGCCGCGCTGGCCAGCGTGGCGATGGCGCTCAGCCTGCTGGTCGTGAAGGGCTATGCCGCCTGGCACACCGGATCGGTGGCGATGCTGGGCAGCCTGGCCGACACGGGGCTGGACCTGCTGGCCAGCCTCGTCACGCTCTACGGCGTGAAGCTGGCGGCGGAGCCGGCCGACCACGACCACCGCTTCGGCCACGGCAAGGCCGAGGCGCTGGCCGCGCTGTTCCAGGTCGTGCTCATCACCGCGTCGGCGATCGGGATCGCGTGGCGCGCGATCGAGCGGTTCGGCGATCCGCAGGTGAACGAGGACGCGGGGCTGGGCATCGCCGTGTCGGTGCTGGCGATCGTCGCGACCTTCGCGCTGCTGGCCTATCAGCGCAGCATCATCCGCAAGACCGGGTCGGTCGCGATCCTGGCGGACAACGTCCACTATCAGTCCGACGTGCTGCTGAACTGCGCCGTCATCGCCGCGCTGGTGCTGGACCAATATCTCGGCGTTTCCGGCGCGGACCCCGTGTTCGGCATCGCCATCGCGCTGTGGCTCGCCTGGGGCGCGTTCCAGGCGTCGAGCCAGGCGATCGACATGCTGATGGACAAGGAATGGCCAGAGGCGCAGCGCGCCGCCTTCATCGAGGTCGCCGCGCGCCAGCCGGGCATCCGCGGCATCCACGATTTCCGCACGCGCCGCTCGGGCACGCACGATTTCGCGCAATTCCACATGGAAGTGGACCCGCGGCTGACCGTCGCCGCCGCGCACCAGATCGTCGAACGGGTGGAGGACGCGCTGCGCGACGTGTTCCCGCGGGTGGAAACGCTGATCCACCTCGATCCCGAAGGGCATGTCGATACGGACAATCCGCTGGTGGAGGCCGACGTGACCCCGCATTGGTTCGGAAAGAGATTGTGAGGATCCCCTTCGCGCAGATCGACGCCTTCGCCGAGGAGGCGTTCGCGGGCAACCCGGCGGCGGTGATGCCGCTGTCGGCGTGGCTGGACGACGCCGTGCTCCAGCGGATCGCAAGCGAGAACAACCTTAGCGAGACCGCCTTCCTCGTGCCCGACGCGAGCGGCGAGGCGGATTTCGAACTGCGCTGGTTCACGCCGGTGGCGGAAGTGGCGCTGTGCGGCCATGCCACGCTGGCGAGCGGGCATTTCGTCCTGTCCAGCGATGGCGTGCGCGACCGCGTCACCTTCCGCACCCGCCAGGCGGGCGTGCTGGAGGTCGCGCGCGAGGGGGCGGGCTACGCCATGGCGCTGCCCGCCTGGACGCCCGCGGCGAGGCAGATGCCCGACATCGTCGCCGCGCTGGGCGTCGATCCGGTGGAGACGCTGTGGCACGAGAAGGGCTACGCGCTGGTCGTCGTCGCGGACGAGGCCGCGGTACGCGCGGCGGGACCGGACGGCTCGGCGGTGGCGGCGCTCGGCCCCTACGTGCTGATCGTCGCCGCGCGCGGCAAGAGCGCCGACGTGGTGAGCCGCGTCTTCACGCACTATTTCGACATTCCCGAGGATCCGGTCACCGGGTCCGCCCACGCGGTGATGGTGCCTTACTGGGCCGGCGTGCTGGGGCGCGACGCCTTCTCCGCCTATCAGGCGAGTGCCCGCGGCGGGCGTGTCGGCTGCCGCCTGGCGGGCGACCGCGTGGTGCTGACGGGCGCGTGCGTGACCGTCATCGAGGGCACGTTCCTGCTGCCGTAAACGACCCGCTTGAATCCCTATCCGATCAATGTAGATTGAGCGGCGAAGGCGGCGCCCGGCCGTCGATGCGAAGGGGATGGGCATGAAGAAGATCGTTGCCGCTTTGGCCGTTGCCGCGCTGGCGGGTCCGCTCGCCGCCTGCGGTTCGAGCACCACGAACGAGGTCGCGGCCAACGACGCCTTCGCCAACGAGACGGTCCTGAACGAGGAACTGCCACTGGACGAGAATGCCGCGTTCGCCAACGACGCCGCGCTGCTCGACAACGGCGCCACCGCCGAGAACGCGCTGACCCCGACCGACAACGCGCTCTGACCATTTCCGCCGCGGCTCCCCCGCGGTCACCAGTTCCGCCTGGAAATGCTCCCTAGGCGAACCTCGGCCCGGCGCGGCACAGCGCTGGGCCGCATTGTATCGAAATGTGTTCGTGGCGTTGAACCCTTTACTTCGATCAACATCGCGCGGATGTTCGAGGCATCGAAGCAGGAGGACATTTCATGATCGTCTCTCTTCTGGTCGCCACGCTGGCGACCGCCACCCCGCTGACGGTGACCTTGCCATCGCAGCACCGATGGGCACTCGTCACCGCGCTGGAGCGCCGGGTGGGCGGTCGTTTCATCCTGACCGGGCTGAAGGACGGCGAGCGCGTCTGTCGCGACGCGCGCGTCTGCGTGGCAGGTTCGCAGATCGAGTCGGCCGTGTCCGACCCGGCAGGCGTCCGCAGCGTCGACCAGCTGCTGTCCTCCGCGCAGGTCAACGGCGATGATGCCGTCGCCCTCGTCAGCCTGCGGGGCGCGCGCCAGCTCGGAAGCGGGCGCGCCGAGGTGCTCGCCTCCGTCTACGACGCGAAGACGCGGCAATGGGTCGGCTACGCCGGCGTGCTCGGCGGTCTGACGAACTTGGACGGGACGGGCGGCGGCCTGACGGGGTCGGTGAAGCTGATGACCTGGGACCGGGTGGACGCGCTGGCCAAATAAGCCAAACGGGGCGATCGCTCGCCTGCGCTGGCGCGGCTCGCTACTCGTCCTCCGCCGTGGCTGGGCGCGACTGGCTGGTGCCCAGCCCCATCGCGCCGGGGCGCTGGCGGGCCAGCGGCGGCATGTCCTCGCCGGGGTCGACGCCGGTCATGCGCAGGATCGACAGGCGGTCGCGCAGTCGGCCGGCGCGCTCGAAATCCAGCGATGCGGCGGCGGTCTCCATTTCCGTTCGGAGTTCTTCGGCGGTCATGCCGCCTGCAACGCCGCCTCGGTCGCGGCGATCCATCCGCCGCCCAGCACGCGGTCGCCGGCATAGAGTACCGCCGCCTGCCCCGGCGCGACGCCGTACTCGGCCTCGTCGAAGACCAGCCGATCGCCCTCGATCCGCGCGGGCACCGGGCGCGCCATCGACCGCACCTTGGCGGTCAGTGCACCGTCCAGCGGGCCCAGCACGTTCATCCCCTCCAGCCGCGCCGCCGCCACGGCCAGCGCGGCGCGCGGGCCGACGACCACGCGCCGCGCCGCGGCGTCCAGGCGCACGACGTACAGCGGCTCCTTCGTCCCGCCGATCTCCAGCCCGCGGCGCTGGCCCACGGTGAAGTGGACGAGGCCGCGGTGCTCGCCCAGCTTGCGCCCCGCCAGGTCCACGATGTCGCCGCGGGTCTCCGCTTCCGGCCGCAGCTTCTTGACCAGCGCGGCATAGTCGCCGTCGGGGACGAAGCAGATGTCCTGGCTGTCCGGCTTCTGCGCCACGGGCAGCGCGATCTCGCCCGCGATCTCGCGCACCCGCGCCTTGGGCAGCGCGCCCAGCGGGAAGCGCAGGAAATCGAGCTGCGCACGCGTGGTCGCGAACAGGAAGTAGCTCTGGTCGCGCGCCGGATCGGCGCCGCGATGCAGCTCCGGCCCGGCGGGCCCCTCGACGCGGCGGACGTAGTGGCCGGTGGCAAGGCAGTCGGCGCCCAGGTCCCTGGCCAGCGCGAACAGGTCGGTGAACTTGGGTCCCATGTTGCACTGGACGCAGGGGATGGGCGTGCGTCCGGCGAGATATTCGTCGGCGAAGCGGTCGACCACATCCTCCCTGAACCGCGTCTCGTGATCGTGGACGTAGTGCGCGATGCCCAAGCGGTCGCACACCGCGCGCGCGTCGCGGATGTCGCGGCCCGCGCAGCAGGCGCCCGCGCGCTTCGTCGCCTCGCCGTGGTCGTAGAGCTGGAGCGTCACGCCCACCACTTCGGCGCCGGTGCGCACCGCCAGCGCCGCGACGACCGAGCTGTCGACCCCGCCCGACATCGCGACGACGATCCGCCGCGCGCGCGCGGGAAGCTGGAAATCCACGCCGTCCATGCGCGTGCCGATACAGCGTTGGTTGGCGGGGCGTAAAGCTCTCTGAAGGAAGCGTTGCGCGCGCCTTTACGCGCCCTTCAGTCCCCCGCGGCTAGGACGGTGGCGGGAAAAGGGAAAAAGGGTCGCACCGCCATCATGACGACGTCGCTTCTCGCACGCCAGCGCGCGCACCAGCGCGCCACGCCGACCGCGCTCGCCGCGCAGGCGGGCGTCACCGCGCTGGAGGCGCGCGCGCGCCGGCTGGCTCCGGGATCCGGCGCCTTCAACGCCGTCGCCGCGGAGGCGCTGGCCGCCGCGCGCGAGGAGTGAAGAGCGCGTTTACCGCGGCGCTTTAAGCGATGTTCAACGCCCGCGGCCCAGTACGGACAGACAGTGGAGAGGGGGCCCCCCGCCCCGAACCGAGGTAAGGAATGATCGAGAACCAGAAGATCCGGCCGGCAAAGGTCATCGGCCCGCTCGGCGAACCGCTGACGCTGGACACGTTACCGCCGGCGGACACCACCCGATGGGTCGTGCGCCGCAAGGCGGAGGTGGTGGCGGCCGTCAACGGCGGCCTGCTGACCGTCGACGACGTGTGCCAGCGCTACAACCTGACGGTGGAGGAATTCGCCGGCTGGCAGCGCGCGATCGACCGGTCGGGCATGCCCGGCCTGCGCGTGACGCGGATCCAGCATTACAAGTCGCTGTACGAGCGGCAGCAGAAGTTCTGACGGGCACGCCCGCGCCGTGTCGCGCGCGGGCGACGGCCGCGTCCCCCCCCCCCCGCTGATCGATATCAGCGAGGTTACGGCAACGGAACAACATCGGCCATGAAACGTCTAACCCCCGCAGCCCGCGTACTGGGCGTCAATGCAGGGGAGTTGGACCATGGGTTTGATTATCTGGCTCATCATCGGTGGCGTCATCGGCTGGCTTGCCAGCATCATCATGCGCACCGACGCCCAGCAGGGCATCTTTCTGAACATCGTCGTCGGCATCGTCGGCGCATTCCTGGGCGGCCTGCTCTTCACGGGCGGCTCGATCAACAATGCGCCGCTCACGATCTACTCGTTCTTGGTCTCGCTGCTGGGTGCGGTAATCTTGCTGGCGATCGTGAACCTCTTCCGTCGCGGTCGCGTGCGCTAAGCGCCGCATCGCCGACGAAGCGGACAGGCGGCCGCCCGGGCTATCCCGGGCGGCCGTCTCCTTTTCTACTTCAGCAGGAAGCGCACGTTGACGGTGGCGCTGACGGTCGTCTCGCCGGCCAGGACCTGTGTCGGTGCCGCGTCGGCCATCGCGGCGCGCGCCTGGAACATCGGCGGGCGCGGGGTGCCGCCGTCGTTCTCGCCAGCCTCGTCGATCGCGACGATCCGCTCGACACGCAGCCCGGCGGCGCGCGCGTAGAGATCGGCGCGCGCCCGCGCCCGCTTCAGCGCGTCCGCCCTGGCGGCGTCGAGCGCCGCATCGGGCTGGGCCAGCGACAGTGCCGGGCCGTCGATCTGGTTCGCCCCCGCCTTCACCAGCGCGTCGAGCACGCCGCCCGCCTTGGCGATGTCGCGGAAGCGGACGGCGACGCTGTTCGCCGCCTGGTAGCCGGTGACCACGGGCGGCTGGTTCTCCGCGTAGCGATATTGCGGCTGGAGCGAGACGTCGCTGGTGGCGAGGTCCCGCTCGGCGAGGCCGGCGCCGCGCAGCGCCCGGATCACGCCCGCCATGCGCCGCGCATTCTCCTGCGCCGCCGCGGCGGCGGTCGGCGCCTGCGTCGTCACCCCCGCGCGGATGGTGGCGACGTCGGGTGCGATCTCGACCTCGCCGGTGGCGGTGACGTCCAGGATCGTGCCGTCGGGCACGACCGTCTGCATCGGCACGGGTACCTGCGCGGATGCGGCCGCCGGCAGCAGGGCGGCGGACGCGAGCAGGAAGGCGAAGGCGAGGCGCATCGGCAGGCAACTCCATGGTCGGCGACGGGATCGTCGGCGACGGGCGCGCTTCTGCCGTAAGTTGATGCAACGCAAGCTGAACGATGCGGCATGTTGAGAACAGACGCGAAATCGGGCATGCCGCCGCGCCGCTTGCGGCCGGTGCTTTATTCGCGTAACACAGCCTGGGTACTGTGGGGCGACAATGAACTACGAGGGCGGGAAACTGGAGCGGGAACACCTTCTGATCGCCGAGGGGGGCGACGTGATCGGCGAGGGGCCGGATCCGGCGCGGCGTCGGCGGCGCTGGATGATCGCGATCGCGGCGGCCGTGCTGGTCGCGGTGGCGGCGTGGTGGTTCATGGGCCGCGCCAAGCCGGCGGAGGCGCCGCGCGCGCCCGCCGCGACCAGCGTCACGGTGGTCGTCCCCGGCACGCAGGAGGCGGATCGCCGCGCCACCGGCACCGGCACGCTGGCCGCGCGGCGCGAGATGCCGGTGGGCGTCGCGGGCGAGGGCGGCATGGTCAGCCGCGTGCTGGTCGAGGCCGGGCAGTGGGTGCGCGAGGGCCAGGTGCTGGCCACGATCGACCGTTCGGTACAGACGCAGACCGCGGCCTCGCTCGGCGCGCAGATCAACGTCGCACGATCCGACCTGACGCTCGCGCAGGCGGAACTGGAGCGGGCGCAGAGCCTGGTCGACCGCGGCTTCATCTCCAAGGCGGACGTGCAGCGCCGCATCGCCACTCGCGACGCCGCGGCGGCGCGGCTGAAGGTGTCGCAGGCGACCGCGTCGGAACAGCGCGCGCGCAACGCCCGGCTGGACATCCGCGCCCCCGCGGCGGGGCTGGTGCTGACCCGCGGCGTGGAGCCGGGGCAGATCGTCAGCAGCGCCAGCGGCGTCCTGTTCCGCATGGCCAAGGGCGGCGAGATGGAGATGCGCGTGCTCTTGTCTGAGGCGGACCTGCGCGGCGTGCGCGTGGGGTCGCGCGCGGAGGTGACGCCGGTCGGCGACACGCGGACCTTCCCGGGCGAGGTGTGGCAGGTCTCGCCCGTGATCGACCCGCAGACGCGCCAGGGCACCGCCCGCGTCGCGCTGCGCTACGATCCGGCGCTGCGCCCCGGCGGCTTCGCGTCGGCGACGATCGTGGCGGGAAGCTCGCAGCTGCCCGAACTGCCGCAGTCGGCGCTGCTGAGCGACACCAAGGGCAATTACGTCTATATCGTCGATGGCGAGAACAAGGTGCAGCGCCGCGACGTGACGCTGGGCGTGGTGGACGCGAACAAGGTGGCGGTGGCGAGCGGCCTGACCGGCAGCGAGCGGGTCGTGCTATCCGCCGGCGCGTTCCTGAACCCGGGGCAGAAGGTGAACCCCATCCTGCAGAAACCGGCCCGCTGAGGAGCGCACAGGATGGGCTTCCGCAACATCTCCGCCTGGTCGATCCGGAACCCCGTTCCGTCGATCGTCCTCTTCATGATGCTGACGGTGGCCGGGATCATCGCCTTCATCCGGATGGACATCAACCAGGAGCCGGACATCGAGTTTCCGGCGGTGACCATCTCGATCAGCCAGCCGGGCGCCGCGCCGAGCGAGCTGGAGACGCAGGTGACGCAGCGCGTCGAATCGGCGGTGCGCAGCCTGGAGGGCGTGGACGAGATCCAGTCGTTCGTTTCCGAAGGCAACAGCACCACCTTCGTCCAGCTCGACATCGGCACGCCGGTCGACCGCGCGGTGAACGAGGCGCGCGACGCGGTGACGCAGATCCGCGCCGACCTGCCCGAGGGCATCCTGGAACCCCAGGTGCAGCGGGTGAAGATCAACGACAACGACCTGGGCAGCTACACCGCGGTCGCCACCGACATGACGCTGGAACAGCTCAGCTGGTACATCGACAACACGGTGGCCAAGGAATTGCTGTCGGTGCCCGGCATGGGCTCGGTCGAGCGGATCGGCGGCGTCAACCGCGAGATCCGCGTGATCCTCGATCCCGCCAAGGTCGCCGCCTACGGCCTCACCGCGTCGCAGATCAACCAGCAGCTGCGTCAGGTGAACCTGAACGCCGCGGGCGGTCGCGCGGAGATCGCGGGCGCGGAGCAGGCGGTGCGCGTGCTGGGCAACGCGCAGACCGCCTACGACCTGGGGCAGACCCAGATCAGCGTCGGCGCGGGCCGCACCATCCGCCTGACCGACGTGGCGACCGTGCGCGACCTCTATGCCGAGCAGCGCAGCGCCGCGGCGGTGGACGGGCGCCCGGCGCTGTCGTTCGATTTCAAGCGCGCGAAGGGCGCGTCCGACGTCACCGTCTTCCGCGAGGCCAAGGCCAAGCTGGAGGCGCTGGAGAAGCGCAATCCGCAGGTGACGTTCCGCCTGCGCGTCGACGGCTCCAAATATGCGCTGGAGCAATACAAGAGCGCGATCCACGCGATGCTGGAGGGCGCGATCCTGGCGGTCGTGGTCGTCTTCCTGTTCCTGCGCGACTGGCGGGCGACCGTCATCTCCGCGCTCGCGATCCCGCTCTCCGCGATCCCGGCCTTCTGGTTCATGGACCTGATGGGCTTCACGCTGAACAGCATGACGCTGCTGGCGCTCAGCCTGGTGGCGGGCGTGCTGGTCGACGACGCGATCGTGGAGATCGAGAACATCGTCCGCCACATGCGCATGGGCAAGACGGCGTATCAGGCGTCGATCGACGCCGCGGACGAGATCGGCCTCGCCGTGCTGGCGACGACGATGGCGATCGTGGCCGTGTTCCTGCCCGTCGGCCTGATGCCGGGCGTGTCGGGTCAGTTCTTCAAGAACTTCGGCCTGACGGTCGTCGTCGCGGTGCTGATGAGTCTGGCCGTCGCACGCCTCATCACGCCGATGATCGCCGCCTATTTCCTGAAGGCGTTCGGCCATGCCGAACACGGTGGCGGGCGATTGATGGACGCCTATCACCGTATCCTCCTGTGGACGCTGGACGAGGGCAGGGCGCCGCTGATCCGCGCCCGCGGCGGCTTCCGCCGCGTGACCGGCTACCTGCGCGATCACCGCGCCTGGGTGATGGCGATGGGTGCGGGTGCGTTCGCGCTGACCGCATTCCTGTTCACGCAGATCCCGATGACGTTCCAGCCCGCGGTGGACCAGCCGCGCAGCGTGGTGACGATCACCATGCCGCCGGGCGCCACGCTGTCGACCACGCAGACCGCGGTGGACCGCGTCTACGCGCTGCTGGACAAGGAACCGGCGGTGGAGAGCCTCTATACCCGCACGCTGGTCGGCACCGGCCGCGTCGTCGCCACGTACAAGGAAGACCGCGCGGAGAAATCCACCGCGTTCGAGCGGCGGCTGGCGCCGGAACTGGCGAAGATCCCCGACGCGCGCGTCAACTTCCAGTCGCAATTCGGCTTCGGCGACAACAACCGCGACATCTCCGTCACGCTGGGCGGCGACGACCCCGTCGTGCTCCGGCAGACGGCGGACCGTCTGGTGCAGGAAATGGCGCGCCTGCCGATGCTGGTCGCGCCGCGCGTGGCGGGCGACCTCAACCGGCCGGAGATCCTCATCAAGCCGCGGCTGGACCTCGCCGCGCAGCTGGGCGTGACCACGTCCGCCCTCTCCAACGCGATCCGCATCGCGACGCTGGGCGACCTCGACCAGAACAGCGCGCGATTCTCGCTGTCCGACCGTCAGGTGCCGATCCGCGTCGCGCTGGCGGAGAATGCACGCACGCGGCTCGACACGATACAGAACCTGCCCGTGGCGACGCAGACGGGCGGGTCGGTGCCGCTCAGCCTGGTCGCCGACATCGGCTTCGGCAGCGGCCCGACGCGCATCACCCGCATCAACCAGCAGCGCCAGCTGACCGTCGGCTCGGACCTCGCCCCCGGGCTCGTCACCAGCGAGGCGATGAAGCGGATCAAGCAGCTGCCGGTGATGCAGAACCTGCCGGTGGGCGTGCAGGAGCTGAACGTCGGCCAGGCCAAGTGGCAGCTGGAGATGCTCATCAACTTCGTGTTCGCCGTGATGGCGGGCGTGTTCCTCGTCTTCTCCGTTCTCGTGCTGCTGTATCGCCGGCTGCTTCCGCCGCTGGTCAACATGGGCTCGCTGCTGCTGGCGCCGCTGGGCGGTCTCCTGGCGATCATGATCGCGGGGATGCCGCTGTCGATGCCGGTGTTCATCGGCCTCCTCATGCTGCTGGGCATCGTGGCGAAGAACTCGATCCTGCTGATCGACTTCGCGCTGGACGAGATGGCGACCGGCGTGGCGCCGCGCGCCGCGATCATCGAGGCGGGGCACAAGCGCGCGCAGCCGATCGTCATGACGACGGTGGCGATGGTGGCGGGCATGATCCCCACCGCGCTGTCGCTGTCGGGCGACGGGGCATGGCGCGCGCCGATGGGCGTGGTCGTGATCGGCGGGCTGATCCTGTCGACGCTGCTGACGCTGCTGATCGTCCCCGCCAGCTTCTCGCTCGCGATCGGCGTGGAACGGCGGCTCGGGCCGTGGCTGGGCCGTCGCCTGCTGACGTACCGGCCTGGCGACGACGGCGCCCCCGCGATCGACCACGACGCGCCCAAGGGCTCGATCGCAGCGCCGGTGGGGCGGATCGGCTTCCGCGACGAACCGGCGGAGTGAGGAGCGCGCCCGCATGACGGCGCGGGGCCGTTGAACCCTCGCCCGAGTTGCGGATTGTTACGGCCGTGACCCGCGCCATCCCCCGCCAGCCCGCGCCCGCCGCGCTTCGCCGGATGCGGCTGGTGGCGACGGGGCTGCTGGTGGCAATGGCGGCGGTGTTCCTCGCGACGCGCCAGCTGGAGCACGGGCACCCGGCCTGGGGCTTTGTGCGCGCTTTCGCGGAGGCGGCGATGGTGGGCGGGCTGGCCGATTGGTTCGCTGTCACCGCGCTGTTCCGCCATCCGCTGGCGCTGCCGATCCCCCACACCGCCATCATCCCGCGCAACAAGGACCGGATCGGCGATCAGCTGGCGCAGTTCCTTCGCGAGTATTTCCTGATCCCCGCCGTCGTCGCGCGACGGATGGGGCGGATCGACGTGGCGGGCGTGGCGGGGCGGTGGCTGGCCGATCCCAACCGCATGGGGGGAACGGGGGCCGGCCGGCTGGCGCGCGGATCGTCGCGCCTGGCGGTGGAGATCCTGCAGGCGCTGGACCAGGAGCGGCTGGGCGGCATGGTGCGCGGCATGATGGTGACGCGCGTGCGCGAGACCGAGGTGTCGCCGATGATCGGGCGCGCGCTGGACGCGGCGCTGGCCGACGGCAAGCACCAGCCCGTGGTGGACCAGGTGATCCGCTGGGCGCGCGCCTCGCTGGCGGCGAACGAGCACCTCGTGCGCGCCATGGTGCACGACCGCGCCGGATCGATCCTGCGCTGGACCGGGCTGGACGAGACGCTGTCGAACAAGATCATCGACGGACTGGACAAGCTGATCGCCGATATGGCGGAGGACCGCGATCACCCGCTGCGCGCCAAGGCGGAGGAGGGGCTGGCCGATCTCGCCCGCGATCTCCAGCACGACGGGGCGTTGCGCGCCAGGGTGGAGGCGCTGAAGATCGAGCTGCTGGAAAACCCGGCGATGCAGGACTGGATCAACGGGCTGTGGGAACAGGCGCGTGCCGCCATGCTGCGCGTCGCGCGCGATCCGGAACGGCTGCTGGCGGGGAAGTTCGGCGAGGCGCTGCGCCAGTTGGGCGAGACGTTCCAGGACGACCCGCGGCTCGGCCGCACCATCAACCGTTTCGTGCGCCGCGCCGCGGTGGGCGCCGCCGCGGATTACGGCGACACGATCGTGCGCCTGGTGTCGGAAACTGTGCGCGGGTGGGACGCGCACACGATCACGACCCGGCTGGAGAACGCGGTGGGCAAGGACCTGCAGTTCATCCGCATCAACGGCACCCTGGTCGGCGGCCTGGTCGGCACGACGATCCACGCGGTGGACGTGCTGCTCTGAAGGCCGACCGTTTCGGTGATTCCGTTTGTGGAACGATCCTCGCCCCTGTGCGCTTGCGGGACGATGGGGATTGCCGCAAGGATCGCCGCATGAGCGCGGCCGCCGATTTCAGTGCCGAGGGCGACGTCCTGCGGTTCTCCGGCGATCTGTCGCTCGCGCGGCTCGGCACGTTGCCCGACCGGCTGCGCGGCCACGACGGGCAGGTGGCGAGGATCGACCTGTCCGGCGTCGACCGCATCGACACGATCGGCGCGTGGGTGGTCCACCGCTTCGCGCGCGAGCATGACGCGCGGATCGAGGGGCTGTCGGGCGACGCGCAGCACCTGCTCGACCAGGTGGAGGCGGCGGACCAGCCGGTGCAGATGCGCCCGGTCTCCACCTCCTCCTTCCGCCGCGTGCTGGGCGAGATCGGCGACGCGGTGGCGCATTCGGGCCGCACCGCGGTGGGCCTGATCGGCTTCATGGGGGCGACGCTGATCGCCTTCTTCAACGTGCTGCGCCACCCCAAGCGCTTCCGCTTCAACGCCACGGTGCAGCGGTTCGAGGTGGTCGGCGTCAGCGCGCTCGGCATCATCGGCCTGATGAGCTTCCTGATCGGTATCGTCATCGCACAGCAGGGCGCGGTGCAGCTGCGGCAGTTCGGGGCGGAGGCGTTCACGATCAATCTGGTCGGCCGCATCACACTACGCGAACTGGGCGTGCTGATGACCGCGATCATGGTGGCGGGACGATCCGGCTCCGCCTTCGCCGCGCAGCTCGGCACGATGAAGCTGACCGAGGAGATCGACGCCATGCGCACGATCGGCGTCTCGCCGATGGAGGCGCTGGTGCTGCCGCGCACGATCGCGGCGATCGTGCTGATGCCGCTGCTCGGCTTCTATTCCGCCGTGATCGCGATCATCGGCGGCGGCATCCTGTGCTGGCTCAGCCTGGACATCCCGCTGGTCACCTATGTCGCGCGGATTCGCGAGGTGGTGCCGATCACCGACCTGTTCGTCGGCCTCATCAAGGCGCCGGTGTTCGGCGCGATCATCGCCGTTGCGGGCTGCTACCAGGGGATGCAGGTGGAGGGCGATGCGGAGCAGGTGGGATTGCGCACGACGTCGGCGGTGGTGCAGGCGATCTTCATGGTGATCGTGGTGGACGCCTTCTTCGCCGTCTTCTTCGAGCAGATCGGCTGGATCTGATGGCCGACGACGAGACGATCATCCGCGTCCGCGGACTGACCAACCGCTTCGGCGACGCGACGATCCACGACGGCCTCGATCTGGACGTGCGTCGGGGCGAGATCCTGGGCGTGGTCGGCGGGTCGGGTACGGGCAAGTCGGTGCTGATGCGCTCCATCGTCGGGCTGCAATCCCCTGCCGAGGGCGAGATCGAGGTGTTCGGCGAGCCGACGATCGGCCGCGACGAGACCGAGGCGGTGGAGATCCGCAAGCGCTGGGGCGTGCTGTTCCAGGGCGGGGCGCTGTTCTCCACGCTGACGGTGGCGGAGAACGTGCAGGTTCCCTTGCGCGAATTCTATCCCGAGCTGGACCTCGCGCTGCTGGACGAGATCGCCTCGTACAAGGTGGTGATGACGGGCCTGCCGAGCGACGCGGGGCCCAAATATCCGGCCGAGCTGTCCGGCGGCATGAAGAAGCGCGCCGGCCTCGCCCGCGCGCTGGCGCTCGATCCCGAACTTTTGTTCCTCGACGAGCCGACGGCGGGGCTCGATCCGATCGGCGCGGCGGCGTTCGACGACCTGACGAAGGCGTTGCAGCGCACGCTGGGCCTCACCGTCTTCCTCATCACCCACGATCTCGATACGCTCTACGCCATCTGCGATCGGGTGGCCGTTCTGGCCGACAAGAAGGTGATCGCGGTCGGCACGATCGACGAGCTGCTGGCGCTCGATCACCCCTGGATCCAGGAATATTTCAACGGCCCGCGCGGCCGTGCCGCGGTCGCGAGCAAGGAGGACGCCAGCGCCGCGGCCCAGGCCCACGCACACCCGACCGAGGTGACGGAGAAGGCGACCGGCGAGCGCTCGCAAGGCGGGCTGGCCGACAACAATGCGCGTCGCGCGACGACCGACGCCGAAGGAAACCGCTGATGGAAACCCGCTCCAACCATGTCCTCGTCGGCGCCGTGGTGCTGATCCTGCTCGCCATGGTCGCGATCTTCACCGTGTGGATCGCGCGGCTGGCCGGCGGCAGCGAGCGGGAGTACGACATCTTCTTTCGCCAGGCCGTGGACGGGCTGGCGAAGGGGTCGGCCGTCACCTTCTCGGGCGTGCCGTCGGGCCAGGTCAAGTCGATCTCCCTGTGGCGACCCGATCCGCAGTACGTGCGCGTGCGCGTCAGCGTGAATGAGGACACGCCGATCCTGCGCGGCACCACGGCGACGATCCAAGGCAGCTTCACCGGCACCAGCACGGTCAGCCTGGACGGTGCGACCAAGGGCGCGCCGCCGATCGCCTGTCCGGAGGTCAACCCGGAAACGCAATGCCCGCTGGGCGTGCCCGTCATCCCGACGAAGACCGGCGGCATCGGCGCGATCCTGAACAGCGCGCCGCAGCTGCTGGAGCGGCTGTCGACGCTGACCGAGCGGCTGACCGGGCTGCTGACCGACCGCAACCAGGCGTCGATCGCGGGCATCCTGGACAACACCAACCGGCTGACCGACGCACTGGCCGACCGCGGGCCGGAGATCGCCGCGACGCTGGCGCAGACCCGTGTCGCGATCCAGCAGGCGGGCGACGCCGCGCAGCAGATCGGCGAGCTGGCTGGCACGACCAACGGCGTGCTGGCCCGCGACGTGGCGCCGGCGATGCAGAACCTGAACGGCGCCATCAGCGGCATCAAGCAGTCGACCGACGCGCTGAACGCCGCCGTCGCCGACGCGCGGCCGGGCCTCACCACCTTCTCGAAGCAGACCATTCCGCAGGTCAACCTGCTGGTCCGCGACCTTCGCGCCACCTCCGCCTCGCTGTCGGCCATCGCCGAGCGGGTCGAGCAGGGCGGGGCAGGATCGCTGATCGGCCAGCAGAAGCTGCCGGACTACAAGGGGAAATGAGCGCGATGACCAGCTTTCGTCCGGTTCTGCGGCTGCTGCCTGTCGGCGCGCTGCTCCCGCTCGCCGCCTGCATCAGCTTCGGCGCCGATCCGCCCGAGCGGCTGCTGACGCTGAACGCCGCGTCCCAGCCGGAGGCGGGGCAGGCGCAATCCTCGCGCACGGGGCGTGCGATCGTGGTGCAGGTGCCCTCCAGCCCCGCCGCCATCGCCAACACCCGCGTGCCGGTACGCACCGGCGACACCGCGCTCGCCTACGTGAAGGACGCGCAGTGGAGCGAGCCGCCGACGCGGCTGTTCGCGCGGCTGGTATCGGACACCGTCACCGCGCGCGCGGGCATGGTGGTGCTGACCCCGGCGCAGTCGTTCGACGATCCGAGCGCCAATCTGGGCGGCGAGCTGCGCTACTTCGGCCTGGACGCCGCGACGCGCGAGGCGGTGGTCACGTTCGACGCGTCGCTGACCCGCGCCGGGCAGACGACCGTGGAGAAGCGCCGCTTCGAAGCGCGCGTGCCCGTAGCGGCGATCGACGCGGCATCGGCGGGGCCGGCATTGAACCAGGCGGCGAATACGGTAGCGACGCAGGTGGCGGACTGGGTGCGGGGCGGCTAGGCGCGCGGTCATCCCATCATCCGTCATGCCGGGCTCGTCCCTGGCGGCCCGGTGGATGCCGTCATCGGCGCGGCATGACGGCCGGTGGATCGCCATGACGCCCGCATCAAGCCCCATTCCCCCTCCACCCGGCGCGTGATAGCTCCCGGCGTCATGGCCGACCGCCTGCGCCTCGACCGCTTCCTGCCCTACCTGCTGTCGGTGACGTCGAACCGCGTCAGCGAGCGGATCGCGCGCACCTATGACGCGCTGTTCGGCCTATCCATTCCGGAATGGCGGCTGATCGCCGTCATCGCGGAGGCGCCGGGCATCACCCAGGCCGACATCGGCGAGCGTACGCGGATGGACAAGGTGACGGTCAGCCGCGCCGCCATCGCGCTCGCCGCGCGCGGGCTGCTGGAGCGCGCCCCCAATGCCGCCGACCGCCGCTCGCGCCACCTGTCGCTCAGCGCCGCGGGGCACGCGCTGTACGAGCAGGTGGCGCCCAAGGCGCTGGAGCTGGAGCGGCGGCTGTTCGCGCGCTTCGACGCGGGCGAGCTGCGGCAGCTGACGGAGATGCTGCGGCGGATCGACGCCGCGGTGGCGGAGGAGAACGGGTGATGGCCGAAGCGCCGCTGATCGCGGGCGTCGAACTGGGGGGCACGAAGTGCATCGCGATCCTGGCAAGCGGGCCCGACCGCGTGCTGGAGGAGGTGCGCATCCCGACCACCCGGCCGGAGGAGACGCTGCCCGCGCTGGAGGCGGCGTTGGACCAGTGGCGCGGCGTCGCGGCGATCGGCATCGCCAGCTTCGGCCCGGTGTCGATCGATCGCGCGTCGGTGCATTACGGCCACATCACCTCCACCCCCAAGCCGCACTGGGCGAACACCGACGTCGCGCGGCGGCTGGCCGCGCGCTACGGCGTGCCGACCGGTTTCCACAGCGACGTCGTCGGCGCCGCACTGGCGGAGGCGCGCTGGGGCGCCGGCCGGGGACTTGCCGATCTCGGCTACGTCACCGTGGGCACCGGGGTGGGCGCGGGCATGATCGCGCACGGCCGCCCGGTGGACGGCCTGACCCACGCGGAGCTCGGTCACGTCCGCCCGCCGCGGCTGGCGGGGGATGATTGGGGCGGCTCCTGTCCGTTCCACGGCGCCTGCGTCGAGGGGCTGGCGGCAGGGCCCGCCATCGCCGCGCGCACCGGTATCAAGGGCGAGGACCTGACCGCCGACCACCCGGCGTGGGCGCCGGTGGTGGACGCGCTGGCGCACCTGTTCGCGACGATGGTGCTGACGGGCGTTCCGCGGCGCATCGTGCTGGGCGGCGGCGTGCTCGTCGGCAACGACTTCCTGCTGCCGCGCCTGCGCCGCGCCACCGCGGCGTCGCTGGGCGGCTATGTCGCGCTGCCGGAGGTGGAGGACATGGACACCTTCCTCGTCCCCGCCGCGCTCGGCGCGCGGGCGGGACCGCTGGGCGCGATCGTGCTGGGGCGGATGGCACTGGACGCCGGGTAGCCCCTTTACGCGCGCTTAACCCTCCCGGGTTACTCCGTGGCAATATGGGGGGCCAGCCATGCGCATCTTGATCGTGGACGAGGCGGAGGCCGGGCTGCGACCGCATGCGGCGCGGCTGGGCGGCGCGCACGCGCTGGTCCACGCGCCCGACACCGCGCGGGCGGTCGCGCTGGCACGCGCCGCCGCCTATGATGTCGCGATCCTGCACGGTGCCGCGGTGGCCGCGCTGGCGCCGCTGCGCGCGCTCGATCCCGCGCTGTACCTGATCGCCGTCACCTCGCTACCGGTCGCGGCGGAGGTGACGCACCTGCCCGATGCCGCCGCGCTGCCCGCCTTGATCGCCGCGATCGACGCGCGCCGCACCGCCGAGCGTGCGCTGGCCGAGGCGACGGAGGCGCTCGCGGAGAAGGAGCGCCGCGCCGCGCACGACGCGCGCCACGATGCGCTGACCGGGCTGCCCAATCGCCGCCACTTCCGCGAGGCTGTGGCCGCACGCATTCTGGATGGAGGCCGGTTCGCGGTGGCGATGCTGGACCTCGACCGCTTCCGCCTGGTCAACGACACGCTGGGCCACCGCATCGGCGACGGCCTGATCCGCGCCACCGCCCGTGCGCTGTGCGACGGCCTGCCCGGCGGCCTGGTCGCGCGGCTGGGCGCGGACGAGTTCGGCCTGCTCTTCGATGCCGCCGGCGCCCCTGCCGCGGCGATGGAATGCGAGCGGCTGGTCCGCGCGTGCGGCGCCAGCTTCGACGTGGAGGGGCATCTGCTGGAGGGCGCTGCCTGTGCCGGCGTGATCCTGGGCGGCGCGCAGGACGCCGACGCCGACGACCTGCTGCGCCGCGCCGATCTGGCGCTGGGCGACGCCAAGTCGCAGGGGCAGAACCACGTCTGTCTGTTCGACGAGGCGCTGGACGAGGCGCTGCGGCTACGCCACCGCATCGAGAGCGGGCTGGCGCAGGCGATCGGCCGCGGCGAACTGGCGATGGTGTTCCAGCCCATCCTGGCGCGCGACGGGCTGGACGTCGCGGGGTTCGAGGCGCTTCTGCGCTGGGACACGGAGGAATGGGGCACGATCAGCCCCGCCACCTTCATCCCGGTGGCGGAGGAGACGGCGCTGATCCATGCGCTGGGTGACTGGGTGCTGGAACGCAGCCTGGCCGCCGTCGCCGACTGGCCGGGGCAGTACGTCTCCGTCAACTTCAGCCCGCGCCAGTTCCGCCGTCCCAATTTCGTCGGCTACGTGGTGGAGCGGTGCCAGCGCGCGGGCGTCGCGCCGTCGCGGTTGCAGATCGAGATCACGGAGACGGCGATTTTCGACGACGTCGATCACGCCGCGGACACGCTGTATCGCCTGCGCCAGATGGGTTTCCGCATCGCGCTGGACGATTTCGGCACCGGCTATTCCTCGCTCTACAACATCCGCAAGTTCCCGCTGGACGTGCTGAAGATCGACCGCAGCTTCGTCGATGCCATGGTGCGCGAACCCGCCGCGGCCGCCGCGGTGCAGGCGGTGGTGCACCTGGCCGGTGCGCTGGGCCTCGACGTGGTGGCGGAGGGGGTGGAAACGCCGGCGCAGGTCGACCTGCTACGCGCGACCGGCGTTTCGCACCTGCAAGGCTTCCATTTCGGGTATCCGCTGACCCGCGACGATGCGTCGAAATGCGCCATCGCCCGTTCGATCATACAGGACGCGCCCGATTGCGCTGCACCGCAGCGAAGCGCATAACGAGGCGATGAAGAACATGCTCTACGACGCCTACGAGGTTCAGCGGACCTGGCTGGCCTCCGCCAGCGCCTGGGCCAGCGTCAGTGCGGACTGGCTGAACAACCCGGCCAATCCCTTCGCCTATCTCGGCGGCGGCCCGGTGATGGCCAGCGCGCTGGAGGTGTTCGCCCATGCCGCGGCCTCTCGCGGGAAACCCGCCTTCGGCCTCGACCACACGACCATCGACGGTCGCCAGGTCGCGGTGGTGGAGGAGATCGTGCTGCAGAAGCCGTTCGGCCAGCTGAAGCGCTTCAGGCGCGACGGCGTGGAGGGCGGGCCCAAGCTGCTGATCGTCGCGCCCATGTCGGGCCATTACGCCACGCTGCTGCGCGGCACGGTGGAGCGCATGCTGCCGTTCGCCGACGTCCACATCACCGACTGGCGCGACGCGAAGATGGTGCCGATGGAGGACGGACGCTTCGACCTCGACGATTACGTCGACTATCTCGTCGCCTTCCTCGAAGCCATGGGCGCGAACGAGGGGCAGGGCGGCACGCACATGCTGGCGGTCTGCCAGCCCTCGGTGCCCAGCCTCGCGACCGCGGCGCTGATGAGCGCGGACCGGCACCCGTGCCGGCCGAAGACGCTGACGATGATGGGCGGGCCGATCGACACGCGCGAGGCGCCCACCGCGGTCAACACGCTGGCGACCGAGCGGCCCTTCGCCTGGTTCGAGCAGAACGTGATCGCCACGGTGCCGATGACCTATCCCGGCGCGGGGCGGCGCGTGTATCCCGGCTTCCTGCAATTGAGCGGGTTCATGACGATGAACCTGGGCAATCACATGATGAGCCACTGGGAGATGTTCAAGCATCTGGTGGCCGGCGACGGCGAGAGTGCGGACGCCACCAAGTCCTTCTACGACGAATATCGCGCCGTCTGCGACATGACCGCAGAATTCTATCTCCAGACGATCGACGTCGTCTTCCAGAACCACTCGCTGCCCAAGGGCGAGATGTTCCACCGCGGCCGCCGCGTCGACCTGTCCGCGATCGACGACATCGCGATCCTGGCGATCGAGGGCGAGCGCGATGATATCTCCGGCCTGGGCCAGACGAAGGCGGCGCTCACCTGCGCCACCGGCCTGCCGGCGGAGAAGAAGCGCTACCACATGGCCGAGGGCGTCGGCCATTACGGCATCTTCAACGGCAGCAAGTGGCGCGACCGCATCGCTCCGGTGGTGGAGGAATGGATCGCCGCCCACGGGTGAGCGGGATCAGCGCCGCGGTGGCATGCCCTTCGCGCGCTTCAGCTCGACCCGGTACAGCCGGAACGGCGCTTTGCCCAGGTTGGTGACGGCGTGCGGCGGCTCGGACGGCACCCAGATCGCGGGCGGCGCGGGACCGTCCGGAATACGCCCGCGCTCGACCTCCACCAGCCGCCCGTCCTTCACCGCGTAGCGGACGTCGATCCCCGGTTGCGGCTGCTGGATGTGGATCACGCTGGGCCAGCGATGCTCGTGGATCGCCTCGGTCTCGCCGGGCGCCACCTCGACCTGGAGAACGCGCACCTCGTCGTTCTCCAGCAGCACCTTGTGATTGCGCGGCGCCGCGGCGACGGCGTCCAGGTCCGGCGGCACGTCGGCCGCGGCCAGCAGCGCCAGCGCCGCGACGGACGCGCGGATCACTTGCCCTTGCCCGCGAACGCCTGCGCCGCGATCCAGTCCGCCACCGCCTTCCCGTTGGCCGAGCCGGGCGTGATGATGTCGAAATGGTTCGCGTTCGGCGGGACCAGTTCCTCCACCGTGTCGCCGCTCGCCTTCGCCGCGGCGGCATAGGGCTTCATCAGCAGCCCGAGTTCCGCCTCGACCAGCAGCTGCCGCGTGCCGAGTGGCAGATGGTCCGCCGGGCTGGCGATGCGATAGGCGTCGGGCTTCTCCGCCGGCGTTCCGCCCATCAACGGCACGATGACGGGTTGGCCGCAGACCTGCTGGTCGATTCCGACGAAGGGAGCGAGCGCGCCCGGCCCGTCGATCGCCACCACCGACACCGGCCGGATCGCACCCGGTCCATGGGGTGCCGCCAGCCGCGGGCGCGACGCCGCCCATAATCCGAGATGCGCGCCCGCCGAATGGCCGGCGATCGCGACGCGCTTCAGGTCCAGCGGATGCTTCTTCGCCAGCACGGCGACGTGATCCACCCCCTTCGCGACGTCGTCGAACGTGCCGGGCCAGCCAGCACCGGGATCGCCGAGCCGGCGGTATTCGATGTTCCACACCGCGATCCCGCGCGCGCGCAGCGCCTGCGCCAGCGGGGTCGTGCCCGCGCGCGTGTCGAACGACGCGGTCCAGCATCCGCCGTGGATCAGCACGACGACGGGGAACGGCCCCTTGCCCGCGGGCAGCCGCAGTTCGCCCGACCGCAGGTCGTCGGTGCCGTAGCGTTCGACCAGCGTCGGCTTGGGCACCGCCGCCTGCTCGGCGCGCAATTCCTTCATGCCGTCCTGTGCGAGGACGGGCGCGGCGAACAGGCCCGCGGCGAGTACGAGTGAAGTCTTCAGACGCATGATGCCCCCCATCATTGGCGATGGGAGGCATCATCGTCGCAACGCGGGGGCGCCGCAAGGGCGATTGAAGCCCGATCAGGCGGGGCTACCCTCCGCCGTGGTCTGCACCTTGGCGTGGCTGCCGCTCTCGCTCGGCTTGATCGTGCCGCCGAACAGCATCTTCACGCGCCCGCTGAGCGACATGTCCGTCTCCCAAAGCTCCGCCGAGTCGATGTCGACACGCAGCAGCGCCAGATTGGGGTCGCTCTTCCCGCCGGGGAACCACGCCTCGACCTGCTTGTCCCACAATTTGTCGATCAGCGCGGGATCGTTGTCGATCCGCCCGTTGCCGGACAGGCAGGCGAAGTAATCGTGCCCCTTCGACACGAACTGCAGCATCAGCTTGTCCTTGCCGGCAACGCGATTGTCCTTACCGATGAAGAAGAACAAGGTGTCGACCTGGTCCTTGTCGAGCTGCGCGGTCAGCGGCTCGCTGTGCGTCGATCCGTCCGCGGGGCCGACCATCACGAACGGGCTGTCCGCCATCTTCTTCCACAGGTCGGTCTTCAGCTGCTGCGGGTCCGCGTTGCCTTCGTCCTTCTTCGGGTCCTGCGCCATCGTGATCGTCTCCTCTGTCTCCACCGGAGAACGAGAGGGGCGGGCGATGGTTGCCTGTGCGGCACACGTGCCATCGACGGCGGGTAAGGTGATGCAAATCAAAGAGAAAGTGAAAGCCTGGCTGTCCTACGTCCTCCAACAGCGCGTCAGCGGAGGGAAGTGGCGGCGGTCGCGGACAGGTTCCGGCAGGGCCAAGGTCACGGCGGCGGCAATCCTGCCGTCAGCGCACGGAAAGGAACGACACCATGTCTCTTGCCGATCTGTGCTTGGTTCTGGGCGCTCTGTTCGCCTTCGCGACCCTGATCGTGAAGGTCATCGAGGTCAGCCGGAAGTAAGTGCACGGGCGGGGCTCGGGCTGCAACCCGAGCCCCAAACGTGAAGAGCCCCGACCGCTGCAACGACCGGGGCTCGCACAGAAAGGCACCATGTCAATGCCGGGCTTCCATGTAGCGGAAACCGGCTGCCGGTTCAATCACAGCACTTCGAACAGCCCCGCCGCGCCCATGCCGCCGCCGACGCACATCGTGACGACGACGTACTTCGCGCCGCGGCGCTTGCCCTCGATCAGCGCGTGGCCGGTCATGCGCGCACCCGACATGCCGTAGGGGTGGCCGATCGAGATCGCGCCGCCGTTCACGTTCAGCAGCTCGTCCGGAATGCCCAGCTTGTCGCGGCAGTAGAGCACCTGCACGGCGAACGCCTCGTTCAGCTCCCACAGGCCGATGTCGTCCATCTTCAGCCCGTTACGCTCCAGCAGCTTCGGAATGGCGAAGACCGGGCCGATGCCCATCTCGTCGGGCTCGGTGCCGGCCACCGCCATGCCGACGTAGCGGCCGAGCGGGGTGAGCCCCTTCTTGGCCGCCACGCTCTCTTCCATCAGCACGCTGGCCGAGGCGCCGTCGGACAGCTGGCTGGCGTTGCCGGCGGTGATGTTCAGGTCGGGACCCAGCACGGGCTTCAGCGACTTGAGGCCTTCCAGCGTGGTGTCGGCGCGGTTGCCCTCGTCCTTGGAGAGCGTCACTTCCTTATAGGAGACTTCCTTGGTCTCCTTGTCGGTGATCGCCATCGTCGCCGTCACGGGCACGATCTCGTCGTCGAACTTGCCCGCGGCCTGCGCCGCGGCGGTGCGCTGCTGCGAGCGCAGGCCGTATTCGTCCTGCGCGTCGCGGCTGATGCCGTAGCGCTTGGCGACCACCTCGGCGGTCTGCAGCATCGGCATGTAGATGTCCTTGTGCATCGCCACCAGCTCCTTGTCGGGAGCGACGCGCATCTGCGGCGTCTGCACGAGCGAGATGGAGTCGACGCCGCCGCCGATCGCCACGTCCATGCCGTCGACGATCACCTGCTTGGCCGCGGTGGCGATCGCCATCAGGCCCGACGCGCACTGGCGGTCGAGCGACATGCCGCTGACGCTCGTCGGCAACCCAGCGCGCAGCAGCGAGGTGCGCGCGATGTTGCCGGCCTGATGCCCCTGCTGAAGTGCGGAGCCGAAGACGACGTCGTCCACCTCCGCGCCGTCGATCTTCGCGCGTTCCACCGCGGCCTTGATCGCGTGGCTGGCGAGCGTGGGCGAGGGCAGGTTGTTGAACGCGCCGCGATAGGCGCGGCCGATGGGTGTGCGGGCAGTGGAGACGATAACGGCGGAGCGCATGGAATCAGTCCTTTATGAGATGGCGATCAGACGAAGACCTGGGTGATCCACTCGGCGATCATCGCCGGCTTCTCGCTGCCCTCGATCTCCACCGTCGTTTCGGTCGTATATTGGTACTGGCCCGGCCGCTTCTCCTCGAACTCGGTGATCTTCGAGCGGCCGCGCACGCGCGAGCCGGAGGGGACGGGGGCGAGGAAGCGGACCTTGTTGCCGCCGTAGTTGACGCCCATCTTCACGCCGTCCAGCCGGGGGGCGTCGGCGTTCTTCATGGCCATCTGCGGCAGCAGCGACAGCGTCAGGAAGCCGTGCGCGATCGTCGTGCCGAACGGCGTCAGCTTCGCCTTCTCCTGGTCGATGTGGATGAACTGATGGTCACCGGTGGCATCGGCGAACTTGTCGATCATCTCCTGCGAGACGGTGATCCACTCGGACACCGTCTCCTGGCCGATGGCGGCCTTCATCTCGTCGGCGGTCACGGATTTTCCTCCCCTTGCCGGACGCGCTAGAGCGCTCGGCACGCAATAGGCGCGCCGCCCCCCGGCTCGCAAGGCCAAACGAACCGAAAGCTTGAAGATGCCCGCTGCCGTAACGTCCGACACCCTTGCCGCCCTGCGCGCGCTGCATCGGGCGAGCGAACCCGATGTTCTAAAACCGTTGCTGGAGCGGGCGCGGAGCGATTCGGCGGCGCGCGGCCGCACGCTGTCGACCGCGTCGGGCCTGCTCGCCGACCTGCGCGCCGCGCAGGCGCGGGGGTGGGTGAACCGGTTCCTGCAGGAATATCGGCTCAACTCGTCGGAGGGCGTAGCCCTGCTGAGCCTGGCCGAGGCGTTCCTGCGCGTGCCCGATCCGGAGACCGCGGACCTGCTGATCGCCGACAAGCTGGGCGATGCCGACTGGCGCGCGCACACCGGCCAGTCCGCCTCGCGCCTCGTCAACACCGCGACCTGGGGCCTGGTGGTCGGCCGCGTGCTGGTGGGCGAGGGGGAGGCGGGGCCGCTGCGCCGGCTCATCAGCCGCGCGGGGGAGCCGTTCGTGCGCCAGGCGGTGGGCGCGGCGATGCGGATGATGGGCGAGATCTTCGTGATGGGTCGCACCATCGACGAGGCGATGCGGCGGATGCGAAAGCCGGAGAACCGCGGCTTCACCGCCAGCTTCGACATGCTGGGCGAGGCGGCGCGCACCACCGAGGACGCCGAACGCTACTTCCGCGCCTATGTCGACGCGATCGACGCGGTCGGGCGCGATCCCGCCGCGGGCCACTCGGTGTCGGTGAAGCTGTCCGCGCTCCATCCGCGCTACGAGGTCGCGAAGCGCGACACCTGCGTGCCGGCGCTGACGCAGTTGCTGGAGGCGCTGGCGGTACAGGCCGCCGGCCACGGCATCGCCCTGACCGTCGACGCCGAGGAGAGCGAGCGGCTGGAGATGAGCCTGGACATCATCGGCACCGTCGCGGCGCTGCCGTCGCTGAAGGGATGGGAGGGCTTCGGCATGGCGGTGCAGGCCTATGGCAAGCGCGCGAGGCCGGTGGTCCACTGGGCGGACGGGCTCAGCCGGGTGATGAACGTGCGCCTCGTCAAGGGCGCCTATTGGGACAGCGAGATCAAGCGGACGCAGGTCGAGGGCCTGTCCGACTATCCCCTGTTCACGCGCAAGGCCGCGACCGACGTCTCCTATCTCGCCGTCGCGAAGGACATGCTGGAGGCGCCGAACATCCGCCCGGCCTTCGCGAGCCACAACGCGCTGACCGTCGCGACCATCGTCGAGTGGGCAGGCAACAGCCGCGACTTCGAGTTCCAGCGACTGCACGGCATGGGCGACGGCCTGTACGAGCGGCTGGTGCGCGAGCACGGCTACCATTGCCGCATCTATGCCCCGGTGGGCGGGCACCGCGACCTGCTGGCCTACCTCGTCCGCCGCCTGCTGGAGAATGGCGCGAACAGCAGCTTCGTCCACCAGCTCGCCGACGAGCGGCTGAGCGAGGACGACATCCTGGCCGATCCGGTGGCGAAGATCGCGGCGGTGGGCGGCACGCGCCACCCGTCGATCCCGCTGCCCGCCGCGCTGTTCGGCGACGGACGGCGCAACTCGGACGGCATCGATCTCGCCGATCCCGCGGTGCTGGACGATATCGCGGCGAAGGTCGCGAAGCCGGTCGGGATCGCCGCACCGGCGACGGTCGACGTCTCGGGCGCGATCGCCCGCGCCCACGCCGCCTTCCCCACGTGGCAGGCGACTCCCGTGGACGAGCGCGCGGCCTGTCTCGACCGGCTCGCCGACCTGCTGGAGCGCGATCGCGAGCGCCTGATGGCGATCTGCGTGCAGGAGGCGTTCAAGAGCATCGCCGACGCGCTGGGCGAGGTGCGCGAGGCCGTGGACTTCTGCCGCTACTACGCGGCCGAGGCGCGCGCGAAGCTGCACGCGGTCGAACTGCCGGGGCCCACGGGCGAGCGCAACACGCTCCACCTCGACGGACGCGGCGTGTGGGCGACGATCGCGCCGTGGAACTTCCCGCTCGCGATCTTCCTCGGTCAGACCGTCGCCGCGCTGGTGACGGGGAACACCGTCGTCGCCAAGCCCGCGCCGCAGACGCCGGCCATCGCCGCCGCCGCGGTCGCGCTGGCGCACGAGGCGGGCGTGCCGAAGGACGCGCTGATCCTCGTCCCCGGCGGGCCGGAGGTGGGCGCCGCGCTGACCGCCGACGCGCGGGTGCAGGGCGTGGCCTTCACCGGCTCCACCGCAACGGCGAGAAGGATCGCGCGCGCCCTGCTGGAAGACGACGCGCGCCCGATCGTGCCGCTGATCGCGGAGACGGGCGGGATCAACGCGATGATCGTCGATTCCACCGCCTTGCCCGAGCAGGTCGTCGCCGACGTCGTCACCAGCGCGTACCGCTCCGCGGGCCAGCGCTGCTCCGCGCTGCGACTGCTGCTGGTGCAGGAAGATATCGCCGACGGGCTGATCGCGATGCTGAAGGGCGCGATGGACCTGCTGACGATCGGCGATCCTGCCGATCCGCGCACCGACGTCGGCCCGGTGATCGACCGCGCCGCCTACGACCGGTTGATGTCCTACCGCCAGTCGGTGCAGGATCGGTGGCTGAAGACGGTCGCGGTGCCGCAGGACGGCCTCTACGTGCCGCCGACGCTGATCCGGCTGGAGAGCGTGGAGGCGCTGACGCAGGAATGGTTCGGCCCGCTGCTCCACGTCGCGACGTGGAAGGCCGGAACGCTGAGCGAGACGATCGCGCGGGTGAACGCTAAGGGCTATGGCCTGACGATGGGACTGCACAGCCGCATCGCGCGCGCGGGCGAGGTGGCGGAGGCGGAGGCGGCGGTCGGCAACCTCTACGTCAACCGCTCGATGATCGGTGCGGTGGTGGGATCGCAGCCGTTCGGCGGCGAGGGGCTGTCCGGCACCGGGCCGAAGGCGGGCGGGCCGCACTATCTCTACCGCTTCTGCGCGGAGCGGGCCGTGTCGGTGGATACGACCAGCGCGGGCGGGAACGCCACGCTGCTGAGCCTGGACGAAGGGGGGATTTGAGGCGTCGCGCCTCGGGTGCTCACGCGAAGGCGGGAGCCCAGGGGCCGCGAACGCTGACGCCCGTGGCCGTGGGCCCCGCCTGCGCGGGGGTGCGAGGGGATTACCGGCAGCGCACCGGGTTCTTGTTGCGCTCCACGGAGCGGCCGAGCAGCGCGCCGCCGCCCGCGCCCAGCAGCGTGCCGAGCGTTCCGCCGCCCACCACGTTGCCCAGCACGCCGCCGGCCAGGCCGCCGACGACCAGACCGGTCGTGCCGTCGTTGCGCTTGCAGTACACGCGCCCGTCGTCGCCGCGGTAGACGCGGTCGTTGGCGCCCAGGCGGCGCTCGCGATAATTGCCGCGGCGATAGCTGTCGCGCGGGTTCCAGTCGCGATCGTCTTCGCGCCACTCGCGGTCGCGGCGCTGCGCGTCGGCGGGGGCGGTCGTCATCGGCACCGCGACGGTGGCGAACAGCGCGGCGGAGAGGAGGGCAAGTTTCATCGTGGAATTCCTTTCGCCTCGACTAGGGTCAGGACCCATTGATGTGAGCGTTGCGATCTGATTCAGGCTCCGCAAGGAGACCGGAATGAGCGACCTGTTTTGGCTGACCGACGAGCAGATGGAGCGGCTGCGGCCGTTCTTTCCCAAGA
>NZ_JAAVJH010000013.1 GCF_012035195.1 Sphingomonas corticis | reverse complement strand
TTGGGAAAGAACGGTTGCAGACGCGCCATCTGCTCATCCGTCAGCCAGTACAGGTCGCTCATCCACTCTCTCCTCACGGAGCCTGAATCAGATCGCGCCTCCCACATCAATGGGTCCTGACCCTAAACGTCCTCGCCGTTCGTCCTGAGGACAGGCTTCGACGGGTTCGGTGCCTTCTCGGCACGACCGGGGAGGGTGACAGGCTTAACTCCGCATCAAACCACCTCCCGCTACACCCGCGCCCCATGCGCATCCTCCACGTCCTCGACCACGGATTGCCGCTGCAGAGCGGCTACACCTTCCGCACCCGCGCGATCCTGACCGCGCAGATGGCGCAGGGGTGGGACGTGGCGGCGGTGACCGGGATGCGGCAGGGAAGCGCCGCCGACGCGGCGGAGACGATCGACGGTATCGCCTTCCACCGCACCGGCCCCGGTCCGCTGCCGGGCCTGCCGGGGGAGATCGCGGCGCTGGCGGCGCGGGTCGGCGCGGTGGCGGACCGGTTCCGGCCCGACGTGATCCATGCCCACTCGCCCGTCATCGGTGCGCTCGCCTCCCTCCACGCCGCGCGCCGCCGCGGACTGCCGCTGGTCTACGAGATCCGCGCCTTCTGGGAGGATGCGGCGGTGGGGAACGGCACGGGGCGCGAGGGATCGCTGCGCTATCGCGCCACGCGCGCGCTGGAGACCTGGGCGGCGCGGCGCGCGGACCATGTCGCCGTGATCTGCGAGGGGCTGCGCGGCGACCTGATCGCGCGCGGGATCGATCCGGCGCGCGTGCTCGTCTCGCCCAACGGCGTCGACCTCGGCCTCTTCGGTGCGCCGCTGCCGCGCGACGCGGGCCTCGCCGCCGATCTGTCGCTCGGCGACGAGGTGGTCGGCTTCATCGGCAGCTTCTACGATTACGAGGGGCTGGACGATCTGATCGCCGCCATGCCCGCGCTGGTCGCGGCGCGCCCGGCGGCGCAGCTGCTGCTGGTCGGCGGCGGGCCGATGGAGGCGGCGCTGCGCGCACAGGCGGCGGCCTCGCCCGTCGCCGATCGCATCCGCTTCGTCGGCCGCGTGCCGCACGCCGAGGTCGAACGCTACTATTCTCTGGTCGACGTGCTCGCCTATCCGCGCAAGCGGATGCGGCTGACCGATCTCGTCACGCCGCTGAAGCCGCTGGAGGCGATGGCGCAGCGCAAGCTGGTCGCCGCGTCCGACGTCGGCGGGCACCGCGAGCTGATCGAGGACGGCCGGACGGGCACGCTGTTCGCCGCGGACGATCCCGCCGCCGCGGCCCGCGCGCTCGCCGCGCTGCTCGCCGATCGCTCCCGCTGGGACGAACGGCGGGCGCGGGCGGAGGCGTTCGTTCGCGAACAGCGTAACTGGTCGTCAAACATTCGTCGCTACCAACCTGTTTACCAACGCCTTGCACTGGCCGCGGAAGGAAACAGGACATGGTCGCGTATACCCTCCCTGCAACACTGACGGGCCGGCTGGTCCCGACGCTGGCGGTACTCGCCGGGCTCGGCGTCGCCGCCGGGCTGGCCACCGCGCCGGCGGAGACGCTGGACGCCGTGGTCGCGCGCAGCGGCCTTTCCGCGCTGCTGCCGCAGGCCGCACCCCCCGTGGGCGTCACCGGGCGGACGCTGATCGCGCTGGCGGTCGGTGCGCTGGTGGTCGCGCTGGGCCTGGCAAGCCAGTGGCGCCGCCCCGCCGGCATGACGGCGCGGCGTGCCGATTCGCATCCGGACGCCCCGCCATGCCGCCCGCTGCGCGCGAACGACGAACTGGGCGCGCCGATCCCCGTCCAGGACGCGGCGGAGCCGCTGCCGATCGCGTCCGAGCCGCCGGTTCCGCCCGCGATCCGCGACGTCCCGGCCGACCTCGACCAGCCGCTCAGCGCCTTCGATCCCGACGCGATCCCCTCGCGGCCGCAGGAGCCGGTGCGCGCCGTCGCGCCGCTGACGCGCGTGGCGAAGGTCGTGCCGCTGCCGCCGTTGGACGCGGTGGCGGAGGAGCCGGCGCGCATCACCGCCTTCTCGCTGGCGCCGGTCGCCTGCGCGCCCGATGCCGAACCGCGCATCGTCGCGCCCGTCGTGCCGACGCCCGAATCGATCGGCGCGCTGGTCGCCCGGCTGGAGAAGGTGGCGCGCGACGCCGCCCGCGACCGGCGCGCCCGCGCCGAGCGCCAGCCCTCGCTCGACGATACGCTCGCCCGCCTGCGGCAGCTGGCGACGGGCTGACCTAGCGCCGCGATCGCGTGAACAGCCACCACCCGCCGACGCCCGCCGCGATGCCGAGCGCGCCGCCGAGCCAATAGGCCTCCACCGCGCCCGCGGGCACGAACAGCCCGCCGGTGACATAGCCCATCATCGCGGCGCTGCTGGTCGCCGCGCCGTACATCGCCGCCACCCGGCCGTGCATCGCGGCCGGGCTCTCGCGCTGGAGCATCGTGCGCACCGCGACATTGTGCAGGCTGTTGGCCGCGCCGCCGATCGCGAAGGCGCCACCGACCAACCCGACGCCCCACGTCCAGCCGGCGCCGATCGCCAGCATCGTCGCACCCATGACCGTCGCGGCGGCGAAGGCGAGCGGCGCGGGCCGGCGCATCGCCAGCGTGCCGCCCCACGCCGCTCCCGCCAGCATTCCGCCCGCCCAGCACGCGGTCAGCGCGCCGAAGACGGTCGCGCCCGCACCCATCGCCACCGTCACGAGGAAGACGAAGGCGACGTCGGCGATGGCGGTGGCGTAGACCTCCAGCGTGAGCGCGCCGATCATGACGGTGATCCGGGACTCGCGCAGCAGCGGCAGGTAGTCGGCCAGCAGCGCCCCTTGCGCCGCGGGCGCGTCCGCCGCCGCCACCGGCCGCCGCAATCCGCTCGCCAGCAACACCGTGGCGAGCAGCGCGAAGCTGGCGGCGTCGATCAGCAGCGCGCCCGTCGTCCCCCCCCACGCCACCAGCACGCCGCCCGCGACCGGCCCCGCCAGCATCCCCGCGCCGCGCACGAACTCCAGCAGCGCGTTGGCGCGCGCCAGCGGCATGCCGAGTGCGGTCGACAGCACCGGGATCAGCGCGAAGCTCGCCGCGCCGCTGACGGCGAAGGAGACGCCCAGCGCCGCGGCGCCGATGATCGTGGAGGAGAGGTCGGCGTGGGTCGCCATCCAGGCGATCACCGCCGCCTCGGCCAGCGACGCCACGACCAGCAGTCGCACGGCGTCGCGCGTGTCGACCAGCCGGCCCGCGAACGGGGCCGCGAGCAGGCCGGGCAGCAACTCCGCCACCAGCAGCATCGGCACCGCAAAGGGCGGATCGTGGGCGGCGGTGCGGAGCATCAGCGTGACGAGCGAGATCTCGTCGCCGATCGTCGACAGCGTGAGCGCCGCCAGCACCGGCCACCCCCACCCCCGCCGTACCCCCGTCACCTGCATCGTCGCCCCCGGCCGCATCAAAGGCCGCGGCGCGTCTAGGGGTCAACCCCGCGCCACCGTCACGCCCTCCAGCCGGAAGCGCGTGACGCCCGCCGCGCGCTCGCACGTGGCGACCGTCAGGTCGGCGACGACGTGCCCCGGCACCTCGATCGCCTCGTCGCCCAGCCGCGCGAGCCACTCATCCAGCCGCACGTCGGACCGGCCGCTCGCCTCCACCCGGTGGCGTCCGCCCGCGAAGGTGGCGCTGTGCCATGCCTCGCTGGCGTGGCGCTCGATGCGGATGTCCGCGCCGGCGAGGGTCGCGGCGCGCAGCAGCGCGCGCTCGAAGCGCAACACCGCGCTCACGCGATCCCTCCCATTGCCGCGCGCACGCGCCGCACCAGCTGCGGCCCAGGCTCGCGTCCGCGGCGCAGGTCGCCCACCAGCCGCGGATCGTTGACCACGCGCCGCCCGAACGTGGTCTCCGCCACGCCGGTGCGGTCGAGATAGCGTTCGATGTCCCTCAGCAACGTCATCGTTCTCGCCCTTCCGATTCTCTGTTCCCCATTCGTTCTCAAATGATTTCCAACTTGTCTAGGATTTTTCCTGCGGGTAAGGTGCGCCGATGGACGGCGATCCGCGCAAGGCATTGGCAAGATTGGCGGAGGAGCAGGGGCAGAGCCTGTCTGCGCTGTCGCGCGTGCTCGGCCGCAACGTCGCCTACCTGCAGCAGTACATCGCTCGCGGCACTCCGCGCGTCCTGCCGGAGCGCGACCGGGCGCGGCTCGCCGCCTATCTCGGCGTGGAGGAGGCGGTGCTCGGCGGCCCGGTGCGCGAGGAGGCGGAGGCTCGCGTGCCGTGGCTCACCGTCGCCGCGTCCGCCGGGCCGGGCGCGCTCGCGCCGGAGGAACGGCGGCTGGGCGGCCTGCCGGTGCCGCACGCGCTGCTGCGTGACCTGGGCGTGGCGCCGGCGAACGTCTCGGTCATCGCCGTGGCGGGCGATTCGATGGCGCCCACGCTGCTCGACGGCGACCGGCTGCTGGTCGACGGCGCGGACCGCCGCGTGCCCGCCGCGGGCGGCGTGTTCGTGATCCGGCGCGAGGACGCGCTGTCGGTGAAGCGGCTGCGCCCGGCCGCGCGCGACCTGGCGATCGTCAGCGACAATCCCGCCTATCCCGCGCTGGTCGAACCCGCCGCCGCGGTCACGGTCATCGGCCGCGCACGCCTGCTATGGCGTGGGCTGTAGCTACCGGTCGCGCAGGTAGATCAGCAGCGCCAGCGCGGCGCCGATGGCGAGGCCCGCCAGGAAGCCGATCGTCGGCTGCCCCGCCACCAGTCCGCCGACCGTGCCCAGGATCGCCCCCAGCGCGATCGGGAAGCCGCCGGCGACGGGGGAGCGGGAGGGGGGCGGTGCCATGGCCGCCGCATGGCACCACGCGCGATTCGGCGCAACCGCGCCGCACTTTCGCCGCGACGCCCCTGTCGCTGCGGCGAAACGCCGTCTAAGGCGAGGAAATGTGGCGGACGGCGGGGCGCTGCGGCGTCGTGCTGGGCGCCTTGGCGGGATCGATCACGGCGGCGGCGGGCGCCGCGGCGCAGGAGCTTCCGGCGTCGGACCTGCCGTCGGCGGAGCAGATCGACCCCGCCGCCCCGCTCGCGCCCCTGCCGGACCTGGGGCTCGACTGGCCGGACCTGTCCGCCGCCCCCGCCAGTCCGGCGACTCAGGCGACCGTGGCGGCGGAGACGCGCTACGACTGGCGCATCGACGGCATCGACGGCATCGGCTCCGCGCTGCTGCACCAGCGCTTCCGCGAGCTGTCGGTGCTGGTGCAGAACGACGGGCGGGAAGCTAATCCGGCGCAGCTCGACCGTCGCGCGCGCGAGGATGCGGAACTGCTGGTCACGCTGCTGCGCGGCGAGGGCTATTACGACGCCGCCGTCGCCACCGCGGTCGAGACGGCGAACCGCCCGCGCCCGATGATCGTCCTCCAGGCGGAGCCGGGCGCGCTCTACCGCTTCGCCGGCGTCACCGTCGCCGGGGTGGAGGCCGCGGGCGCCAAGGCGGGCACGCTGCGCGAGGCGTTTCCCGTCAAGGCCGACGATCCCGTCAACGCCGACACCATCGCGGCGGCGGAGGCGGGGCTGCGTACCCGCATCGGTGAGGAGGGCTTCCCCTTCGCCACGGTCGGCGAGCCGGCCATCGTCGTCGATCGTGCCGCGCGCACGGCCACGCTGGACGTGACCGTCGATCCCGGGCGCGAGCGCACCTTCGGCCGGCTGATCGCCGACCCCGGCAACCGCCTGTTCGACGCCGACCACGTCGCGGACATCGCGCGCTTCCGCCCGGGCGACACCTATCGCACCAGCGAGGTCGACGACCTGCGCCGTGCGCTGGTGCAGACCGGACTGGTCTCCACCGCGCAGGTGACGCCGGTGCCCGGCGCCACGCCCGACACCGTCGACGTGCGCTTCCGGCTGGAACCCGCGCCGCCGCGCACGGTGGCGGCGGAGGCGGGCTACGGCACCGGCGAGGGCGCGCGCGTGGAGCTGAGCTGGACCCACCGCAACCTGTTCCCGCCGGAAGGCGCGCTGACGGTGCGCGGCGTGGCGGGCACGCGCGAGCAGCTCGGCTCGCTGGTCTTCCGTCGCAACAATTTCCAGGGCCGCGACCGCGTGCTGACCGCGCAGGTCGCCGCCGCGCACCTGGAGCGCGACGCGTTCGAGGCGGACACGCTGTCGCTCTCCGCCAGCCTGGAACAGCAGACGACGATCTTCTTCCAGAAGGCGTGGACCTGGTCGCTGGGCGGCGAGTTGCTCGCGTCGGACGAGCGCGACGTGATCGCCTCCACCGGCGAGCCGCGGCGGCGCACCTTCCTGATCGGCGCGCTGCCGACCAGCCTGGGGTACGACGGATCGGACGACCTGCTCAATCCCACCCGCGGTTTCCGCCTGTCGGGCCGCTTCAGTCCGGAACTGTCGCTGCAGGGCGCGGCCTTCGGCTACACCCGCGTCCAGCTGGACGGCAGCGCGTACCAGGCGGTGACGCCGCGCGTCGTGGCCGCAGGACGGGTGCGCGTCGGCACGATCCTGGGCGCGCCGCGCGACCAGGTGGCTCCGTCGCGGCGCTTCTACGCCGGCGGCGGCGCGTCGGTTCGCGGCTACGGCTTCCAGTCGATCGGCCCGCGCGATCCGAACAACGATCCGATCGGCGGGCGCAGCCTGGCCGAATTCGGGCTGGAGGCGCGGGTGCGGCTGTTCGGTGCGTTCGGCCTGGTGCCGTTCCTCGACGGCGGCAACATCTACACCGGCGGGCTGCCCGACCTTTCCGGCTTCCGCTACGGCGCCGGGCTGGGCGTGCGCTACTACAGCAACTTCGGCCCGATCCGCGTCGACGTGGGCACGCCGATCAACCCGCAGCCGGGCGATTCGCGCCTCGCCGTCTACGTGTCGCTGGGGCAGGCGTTCTGATGCGGATGCTGCGCTGGCTGGCGTTCGGTATCGCCGCGCTGCTGGCGCTGGTCGCGATCACCGCGGTCGTCATCGACACCGGCATCGGCCACCGCATCGTCGCCGACCGGATCAACGCGTTGAAGCCCGACAACGGCCTGCGCTTCCGCCTCGGCCGCATCGACGGCTCGCTCTACGGCAAGGCCGAGCTGATCGACTTCCGCCTGTACGATCCGCAGGGGCTGGTGCTGTCGATCCCGCGCGCGCGGCTGGACTGGTCGCCGCTGCGCTGGCTGTCCAACCGGCTCCACATCACCGCGTTGGACGTGCCGCAGGCGACGCTGGCGAAGCTGCCGAAGACGCGCGACACCGGAAAACGCGGCCCGATCCTGCCGGGCTTCGACATCGTCATCCGGCGGCTGACGGTGGAGCGGCTCACCGTGCTTCCCGCGGTGACGGGACGTGTGCGCCAGGGGCGCATCGCGGGACGCGCCGATATCCGGTCGGGGCGTGCGGAGGTGGACCTCGCCGCGCTGGTGCAGGGCAGCGACCGCCTGCGCGCGCGGATCGATTCCGTGCCCGACGCCGGCCGCTTCGACCTTGCCGTGTCGGCGCGCGGCCGCGCCGACGGCGTGCTGGCGCGGCTGACCGGCCTGCGCCGTCCGCTGGCGCTGGAGGTGGGCGGCGACGGCGACTGGCGCCGCTGGAACGGGCGCGCGGTGCTGGATGCCGGCGCGGCGCGCGTCGGCGACCTCGCGCTCGGCAATCGCGAGGGGCGCTACACGCTGGTCGGGCGGCTCGATCCCGAACCGATCGCCAAGGGCAAGCTGCGCGCGCTGACCGCGGGCGGGGTGACGGTGAACGGGGGCGGCACGTTCGTCTCGCGCCGGCTGGAGGGCACGCTGGCGCTGCGCTCGCGCGCGCTGGCGGCGGAGATGGAGGGGGCGGTCGACCTCGCCGGCAGTGCGCTGCGCAACCTGCGGCTGCGCGCGCGCCTGCTGCGGCCGGAGGCGCTGTTCGGCAACATGCGCGCGACCGGCATGGAGCTGCGCGCGATCCTCGACGGCGGCTTCTCCAGCTTCCGCTTCGACTATCGCCTGCTCGCCACCCGCTTCTCCTTCGACCAGACCGGGTTCGAACAGGCGCGGGCGGCGGGGCGCGGGCGCTGGTCGAGGAGCCCGGTGTCGCTTCCCGTCCGCTTCACCGCCGCGCGCGTCACCGGCGTCGGCGACGTGGCGGGCGGCATCCTGCGCAACCTTTCCGCCGACGGCGTGCTGCGCGTCACCTCCCGCCTGGTCACGGGCGACGGCATCCGCGTCCGCTCGGACAGGCTGACGGGACGCGTCGGACTCCAGCTCGACCTCGCCACCGGTCGGTTCGAGGTCGGCGTGGAGGGCGCGCTGGGCCGCTACCTGATCCCCGGGCTGGGCGTGGTCGACGTCACGTCGCGCCTGCGGGTCGTGCCGGGGCCGGGGGGCAGGGGCACGCGCGTGGTCGGGCGCGGCGCGGCACGGATGCTGCGGCTGGACAACGGCTTCTTCGCCAGCCTGGCGGGCGGGCTGCCGCGGATCGAGACTGCGCTGGAACGGACGCCCGACGGCATCCTCCACTTTCGCGACCTCGTCCTCACCGCGCCGGCCCTGCGCCTCGCCGGCAACGGCTATCGCCGCCGCGACGGCACCTTCCACTTCGAAGGCGCGGGGCGGCAGGCGAGCTACGGCGCGGTCCGGCTGGTGCTGGACGGTCGGATCGAGCGGCCGACGATCGATCTGATGTTCGACCGGCCCAATGCGGCCTTGGGCCTGCGCGACGTGCGCGCGCGGCTGCTGCCGACGCCCGCCGGGTTCGCCTTCACTGCGGCGGGCGGATCGCGGCTCGGCCCCTTCGCGGCGGAGGGGCAGATCCTGCTTCCCGCGGGCGGACAGGCGCGCATCCAGGTCGCGCGGCTGGACGTCAGCGGCACGCGCGCGTCGGGCGCGCTCGACATCGTGCCGGGCGGCTTTCGCGGCCGGCTGACGGTGGCGGGCGGCGGACTGTCCGGCGCGCTCGACTTCGCGCCGCAGGGAAGCGTGCAGCGGATCGACGGCGCGATCGACGCGCGCGGCGCGCGGCTCGGCCCGGCGACGACGGTGCGGCAGGGGCGCGTCCAGTTCGGCGTGCTGCTCGATCCCGCCGGCCCGCGGATCGAGGCGACCGCCACCGCCACCGGCGTGCGCCGCGGCAGCCTGAGCATCGCCCGGGTCGCCGCCAATGCGAAGCTCGCGGGCGAGAGCGGCGAGGTGCGCGCCTCCATCGCCGGCCAGCGCGCCGGCGGCTTCCAGATCCAGTCGCTCGTCCGCCTCTCGCCGGACGGCTATACGATCGAGGCACAGGGCAACGTCGGCCGCCGACCGATCCGGCTGGAAACGCCGGCGCGGATCACCCGCGACGGCGTCGACTGGGTGCTCGCGCCCACGCGCCTCGCCTTCGCGGGCGGCAGCGCCGATCTGTCGGGCCGTTTCGGCGCGGAGCGCACCGCGCTCGACGCGACGCTGGCGAACCTGCCGCTCAGCGTGCTCGACATCGGCTATTCGGGCCTGGGGCTGGGCGGCGCCGCGTCGGGGACGGTGACGCTGGCGCTGGCCGACGGGGCGGCGCCCACGGGCCGCGCGAACCTGACCGTGCGCGGCATCACCCGCTCGGGCCTGCTCAGCACGTCCGCGCCGATCGATCTCGGCATCGCCGGGGTGCTCGCCGCCGACCGCGCCGGCTTTCGCGCGGTGATGGCGTCGGGCGGGCGCATCGTCGGCCGCGCGCAGGCGCTGCTGAAGCCCGCGGGCGGCGGCGACCTGGTGGAGCGGCTGCGGCGCGCGCCGCTGTTCGCGCAATTGCGCTACAGCGGTCCCGCCGACACGCTGTGGCGGCTGACGCGGGTGGAGCTGTTCGACCTGACCGGTCCCGTCGCGATCGCCGCCGACGCCACCGGCACGCTCGCCGCCCCGCAGATCCGCGGCACGGTGCGCGCCAGCGGCGGGCGGATCCAGTCGGCGACCACGGGCACGCTGCTGACGCAGGTGGAGGCGCAGGGCAGCTTCGCCGGATCGCGGCTGCGCATCGACCGCTTCACCGCGAATGCGGGCACCGGCGGGCGGGTGACGGGCACCGGCAGCTTCGACTTCGCCGGCACGAAGGGCGTCGCCTTCACGATCGATACGGAGGCGAACCGCGCGTTGCTGATCGACCGCGACGACATTGGCGCGACGGTGACGGGGCCGATCCGCTTCCGTTCCGCCGACGGGTTCGGCGGCGTCATTTCCGGCGACGTGCGGCTCGATTCCAGCCGCTATCGCCTGGGACAGGCGACCGCGGCCAGCGCGGTGCCGCGGCTCAACGTGCGTGAGATCAACCTGCCGCCGGGCGCCGACAGCGACGACGACGCGCCCGCGCCCTGGACGCTCGACATCAAGGCGCGCGCGCGCAACGGCCTGATGGTCAGCGGCCTGGGCCTCAGCAGCGAGTGGACCGCGCAGGTGCAGATCGCGGGCACGCCCACCAACCCCGCGATCACCGGCCGCGCCGATCTGGTGCGCGGCGAATATGAGTTCGCCGGCCGCGAGTTCGAGCTGTCGCGCGGCATCATCCGCTTCGCCGGGGAGGTGCCCGCCAACCCCGCGCTGGATATCGAGGCGGTGGCGAACACGCAGGGGATCAACGCGTCGATCCGCGTGACCGGGGTCGCGCAGAAGCCGGAGATCACCTTTGCCAGCGTCCCCGCGCTGCCGCAGGACGAGTTGCTGTCCCGGCTGCTGTTCGGCACCTCGATCACCAACCTGTCCGCGCCGGAGGCGCTGCAGCTCGCCGCCGCGGTGGCGGCGCTGCAGGACGGCGGCAACGGGCTCAATCCGATCAACGCCGTGCGCCGCGCGGCGGGGCTGGACCGGCTGCGCATCCTGCCGGCCGATCCGCAGACGGGGCAGGCCACGTCGATCGCGGCGGGCAAATACGTGACGCGGCGGCTCTACGCGGAGATCATCACCGACGGCCAGGGCTATTCCGCCACCCGCGTCGAATTCCAGGTGACGCGCTGGCTGTCGCTGCTGTCGTCCATCTCCACGCTCGGCCGGCAGAGCGCCAACGTGCGCGTGTCGCGGGATTATTGAGGCTCGGCAGCGCTCGGCCGGCAAGCGGCACGCCTCGCCTCCGTTCGTGCTTCGACAGGCTCAGCACGACCGGAGGATGTTCACGCCTTGTCGCGTCACGATCGATCCGCTTCCTGATCCTCGGGAGGTTCAAGGTAGATTCTCAAGCAGTCGCCGGTGCGTTCGAGGCACAGGCTTTGGCCAGGAACGATCCCGCTATCGGGAGGAAGCTCCACGGCAACATCGTCCCCGGTGGCGAATGTCTTTTGTGAACTCGCTCATCGGCGTCGCTCCACTCAGGTGCGACGAGGTTTATCGGCGGGCGGCGGCGCCCGCAACGCCGCCGCCCGTGACGGATCAGGCTGGGGCGCCGACCACCGTCTTCACCTCCATGAAGTCGGTCAGGCCGTACTTCCCGTTCTCGCGACCGTTGCCCGATTGCTTGTAGCCGCCGAACGGCGCTGCGATGTCGGGCGACCAGCTGTTGATCGTGACGAGGCCCGCGCGCAGCTTGCCCGCCACCTCGGCGGCCTTGGCGGGGTCGCCGCTGACGGTGGCCGACAGGCCGTATTCGGTGTCGTTGGCGATGCGGATGCCCTCGTCCAGCGCGTCGTAGGTGGTGATCGTCGCGACCGGGCCGAACGTCTCCTCGCGCGCGATGCGCATGTCGGGCGTCACGTCGGCGAACAGCGTGGGCTGGATGAAGAAGCCGGAATTGCGCCCGTCCGGTCGCCCCGGCCCGCCCGTCACCAGCGTCGCGCCCTCGTCGATCGCCGACTGAATCAGCGACTGGATCTTCTCGTACTGCGCCTTGTTCACCACGGGGCCGATATGCCCGCCCTCGTCCAGGGGGTTGCCGACCTTCGTCTGTTCCATCATCGACTTTACGATGGCCGTCGCCTGATCGACCTGGCTCTTGTGGACGAGCAGCCGCGTCGGCGCGATGCAGCTCTGCCCCGAATTGGCGAGCACCCCCGCCACCGTGGGCGGCAGCACGCTCGCGAGGTCCGCGCCCTCCAGCACCAGGTTCGCGGCCTTGCCGCCCAGTTCCTGGTGCACACGCTTCACCGTCGCCGCCGCGGCCTGCGCCACCGCGATGCCCGCGCGGGTGGAGCCGGTGAAGCTGACCATGTCGACGCCCTTGTGCGCGCTGAGTGCCGCACCCACACCCGGGCCGTCGCCGTTGACGAGGTTGAACACGCCCGCCGGCACCCCGGCGGAGTCGAGGACCTCGGCCAGGATCGCGGCGCAGCCCGGCGCCTCCTCGCTCGGCTTCAGGATCATCGTGTCGCCCGCCGCCAGCGCGGGCGCGACCTTCGCGCAGATCTGGTTGAGCGGCCAGTTCCACGGCGTGATCATCGCGACGACGCCCAGCGGTTCGTGCACCACCTTCGCCTTGCCGACCGTCTCCTCGAACTGGAAGGCGTCGAGCGCCTTCAGCGTGGCGGCGAAATGCGCGAGACCGGTCGGCGCCTGAGCCGCGCTGGCCAGTGCCATCGGCGCGCCCATCTCCTGCGCCATCGACCTGGCGAGGTCGGGAATGCGCTTCTTGTACTCGTCGATGATGCGCATCAGCACCGCCTTGCGCTCGTCGACGCTGGTCTGCGACCACGTCTCGAACGCGCGCCGTGCCGCGGCGACCGCCTTGTCGACGTCGGCGGAGGTGCCGAGCGTGATCTCGGTACAGGGCTGTTCGGTCGCGGGATCGATCACCTGATAGGTCGTGCCGCCCTCGCTCCCGACCCACGCGCCATCGATGTAATGCTTCAGGTAGCTCTGCATCTCGCTCTCCCATGCCCCGTGCCGGACGTAACAAAAGTTGTGCCGCCGGCGCCGATCGGTTGCAAGGCGAAACGCGCGGCAGCGGCTTGAACCTGCGTTAACCCGTGCCGGTGCAGGGATGCGCCATGCGCCCGCCCGCTTTCCTGCCCGCCCTGCTGCTGATCGGCGCCGCGCCGTCGCAGCCGTTCGTCATCGCCGCCACGGGGGAGGGGTACCCGCACCTCGACGACGCGCTGATGGCGGTGCGCGGGCAGGATGCGACCGTGCTGATCGCGCCCGGCGTCTATCGCGAATGCGCGATCCAGCAGGCGGGCCGCATCACGTTCAAGGCGGTGCAGCCCGGCAGCGTGGTCTTCGACGGCGTGGCGTGCGAGGGCAAGGCGGCGCTGGTGCTGCGCGGGGAGGGGTCGACGGTGGACGGCATCGTCTTCCGCAACCTGCGCGTGCCCGACGGCAACGGCGCGGGCATCCGCATCGAGCTGGGCGACCTGACCGTGGTCGATTCGATGTTCCTCGACAGCCAGGAGGGCATCCTCGGCGCCACCGATCAGCCGACGCGGATCCGCGTCGAGCGATCGACCTTCTCCGGCCTCGGCCAGTGCGACGAGACGCCGGACTGCGCGCATTCGATCTATCTCGGCACTGCCGGCAGCGTGACGATCGCGCGCTCGCGCTTCGAGCGCGGGCGCGGCGGCCATTACGTCAAGCTGCGCAGTCCGCGGGTCGACATCGCCGGCAACAGCTTCGACGACACGGCCGGGCGCAACACCAACTACATGATCGACCTGCCCGAGGGGGCGACGGGGCGGATCGCGGACAACGTCTTCGTGCAGGGGACGCACAAGGAGAATTGGTCCGGCCTGATCGTCGTCGCGGCGGAGGCACGCAAGTTCCGCTCCGCCGGGCTGGCGGTGGCGGGCAATACCGCCACCCTCGCGCCGGGACAGGCGAAGAACCCCGCCTTCGTCGCGAACGCCAGCGGCGAGCGGCTGGCGCTCGGCAAGAACCGGCTCGGCGCCGGGATCAGGCCCTACGAGGCGCGGTGATATCCTCCCCTTGCCGGAGAGGATAACCTACTTGCACGTATCCGCTGGACCCGAATCGAGGTCGAGGCAGCGCCCGTCCACGCCGTCCAGCTTCATGCCGATCGTCGCGGCCAGCGTCGGCGCGATGTCCACCGTCTCGACCGACAGCGGCTGCTCGAAGCCCGCCAGCCCCTTGCGCCAGAACACGATCGGCACGCGCCGGTCGTAATCCCACGGGCTGCCGTGCGTCTCGACATAGCCCGGCCCCGGCTTCTCGATCGGCGACACGCGCGGCGCCAGCAGCACGACCAGATCGCCCGAGCGGGCCGGATCGAAGCTCTCCTTCGCCCGCTCGATCAGCGTCCACGTCTCGGGCGGCGTCGTCGGGCGCGGCTGCGCGGCGAGCTGCGCGGCGGTGAACACGGCGGCGACCTGCGGCATCTTCGCATAGCGGCGCACCGCCTCGTCCAGGACGCGGCGGCGGTCGGCGGGGGACAGCGCGGCGTCGAGCCATACGTCGCCCTCGCCGCCCAGCAGCACCGGTCCGGACAGCTTCAGGTCGCGACCGATGGCGGCGCCCACCGCCTTCGCCAGCACGCCCGGCTCGACGTGGCTCTCCATCGGCATCGCGCGCTCGATCTGCCGCTCGGTCATGTCGTGCGCGCCGTGGTCCGCGGTCAGCACCACCTCGTAATCGACGCCGGTCTTGTCCAGCACGTCGAAGAAGCCGCCCAGCGAGCGATCAAGTTCCGCCATCTGGAGGCACATCTCCGTGCCCTGCGTGCCCGTGGAATGGCCGACATAGTCGGTGGCGGACAGGCCGACCGCGATCAGGTCGGGCGCCTGGCCCCGCCCCAGCTTCATGTCCTGCACCAGCCCCGCGGCCATCGCCAGCACCGCCGCGTCGGCGGCGGGAGAGGCGCGGTACGCCTTCAGGTCGCCCGCCGCCCGCGCGAATCGGCCGTTGCCCAGCGTCTGTCCGCCCACCTCGATCGCCCGGTCCAGCGGCTTGCACCAGCCCGGCAGCGGCAGCGGCTCCTGCGGCCGGGCGACCAGCGCGGCCACGGCGTCGCGGGTACGCTGCACCACCGGGGGCACGGCGCGGCCGGCGTAGGAGGCATAGGTCTTGCCGTCCCACCACCACAATTCGTCCACCTTGTGGCCGCCCATCATCACCGCGGCGCGATCCTTGCCCGCCACGCTGACGACGCGGCTCGCCGGATTGGCCGCCTTCATCCGCTCGCCCAGCGTCGGCACCTTCAGGTGCAGGTCGGCGACCTGATAATTGCTGTGGTCCATGCCGGGGACGCGCTCGTCCTCCGCGCAATAGACCATCTTGTCCGCGCGGCCGACCTTCTGGTCGATCCAGTTGTTGGCGATGATCCCGGTCTTTGCCGGGCGATAGCCGGTCAGGATCGTCGAGTGGCCCGGGCACGTCTCCGTCGCGGCGTGGCTCTGATAGCCCGACGGGAACACCGCGCCGGTCAGCAGCCGCGCCATGCCGTCGGTGAAGCGGCTGCGATATTGCGCGAACAGGTCGGCGGACAGCTGGTCCACGCTGATCGCGACGATCAGCGTCGGCGCGGGCCGCGGCGAGGCGGGGGCGGTGGGCGTCGCCTGCGTCTGCGCGAGCGCCGGGGCGGCGAGGGTGGAGGCGAGCAGCGCGGCGAGGAGGAGTTTCATGCTTGCGTGAACCTTGATGCAACGGGGCACGCGCGCGGCTATGGAACGCGGCGATGACAGCGGCAAGACGTCTCCCATCCTCCTGCCCGCGCCGTCCTGCCGGGCGCGTCCCGGCACCCACCGCACCGCAGGTGCGACGGCGCGGACGTGCGCGGCACGGAGTGACGATGGGCGGAATCGTCACGCGCCTGCTGTCGGCAGTCCTCCTGCTCCTCGCCCTTCCCGTCTACGCCCAACCGAAGCACGTGGCGCTGGATCTCGTGGCCGAGGGCGCCGCCCCCGCCGCCGGCGGCGACCTGACCCTTGCCATCGCCGCCACGCCGGCGGCGGGCTGGCACGCCTATTGGAAGAACCCGGGCGATGCGGGGATCGAGGCGACCGCGACGTGGTCGCTTCCCCCCGGGTGGCGCGCCGGCGTGCTGCGCTATCCCGTGCCCGAGCGGCTGATCGTCGCCGGGCTGATGAACTACGTCTACGAGCGGCCCTTCGCCTACCTCGTCACCCTCGCCGTGCCCCCCGGCCAGCGCGCGGGCGAGGTGCGGGTCGAAGTGAAGCTCGACTATCTCGTCTGCACGCGCGAGGTGTGCGTGCCCGAGTCGCAGACGCTGCGCACCCGCGTCCGGGTCGGCGATGCGGCGGTGCCGGCGGACCTGCGCGCGCGCTTCGACACGTGGCGCCGCGCGCTGCCGCGGCCGCTGGGCAGCAGTGCGACCTGGGCCAAGGACGGCGACCGCTTCCGCCTGTCGGTGCCCTATCCTGCCGACGCTCCGCTGGGCGAGCGGCCCTATTTCTACCCCGCCGCGCCCGGCACGATCGACATGGCCGCGCCGCAGGTCGCCACCCGCGACGGCGACCGGCTGGTGATCGAGACGAAGGCGAAGGCGCCGAACGGGCGCGTGGAAGGCGTGCTCGCGACCGGCACCGGCACCGGCCTGGCGCTCGCCGCCGCGCCCGGCGCGGTCGCGGCGGCGGAGGCGGCACCGCCATGGCGCACCGCCGCGCTCGCCTTCGCCGGCGCGCTGCTCGGCGGATTGCTGCTGAACGTCATGCCCTGCGTCTTCCCGATCCTCAGCCTGAAGGCGCTCGGCCTCGCACGATCGGGCGAGAGCGCGGCGCACGCGCGGGCGGAGGCGGTGGCGTACACCGCGGGCGTGGTCGCCGTCTGTCTCGCGCTCGGGGCGATGCTGCTCGCGCTGCGCGCGGGGGGCAGCGCGGCGGGCTGGGCGTTCCAGTTGCAGGATCCGCGCGTCATCGGGCTGCTGCTGCTGCTGACGGCGGGGATCGCGCTGAACCTGGCCGGGGTGTTCGAGCTGCCGATGCCGCCGCTGGTCGATCGCGGTGGGAGGGGAAGCGCCTTCGCCACCGGCGCGCTGGCGGCGTTCGTGGCGACGCCCTGTTCCGGCCCGTTCATGGGGGCGGCGCTGGGGGCGGCGCTGGTGCTGCCCGCGGCGGCGGCGCTGCTCGTCTTCGCGGGGCTGGGCCTCGGCATCGCACTGCCGTTCCTCCTGATCGGCTTCGTGCCCGCGCTGCGGCGGCGGCTGCCGCGTCCCGGCGCGTGGATGGCGACGCTGCGCCGCGTGCTGGCGGTGCCGATGTTCCTCACCGCGCTGGCGCTCGCCTGGGTGCTGGGGCGGCAGGCGGGCGTGGACGGCATGACGCTGGCGCTGGGCGCGGTGCTGGTCTTCGCGCTCGGGCTGTGGGCCGGCGGGCGGCGGCAGCTGGCGGGAAGGCGGATCGCCCCGGCCGCCATTCCCGCCGCGCTGCTCGCCATCGCCATGGTCGCGACGATCCGTCCCGCCGCCCGCGCCGAGGCGGCGGCCGCGGTGGCGGGCGCGGAGCGGTTCAGCGAGGCGCGCCTCGCCGCGCTGCGCGCCGAGGGGCGGCCGGTCTTCGCCTATTTCACCGCCGATTGGTGCCTGTCGTGCAAGGTGAACGAGAAGGCGGCGATCGAGACCGACGCGGTGCGCGACGCCTTCGCCAGGGGCAAGGTCGCGGTGCTGGTCGGCGACTGGACCGACGGCGATCCCGCGCTCGGCCGCTTCATCGCGCGCCACGATCGCGCGGGCGTGCCGCTGTACCTGTTCTACCCGGCGGGTGTGGGCGAGCCGCGGGTCCTGCCGCAGGTGCTGACGCGGGGAATGCTGACCGAACTCGCCCGCCGCTGATCTGGCGCCGACCCGCTTGCCCCTTGTGCGGTGCAGCAATGTCGATCACGATGCGTCCAAATCGTCACACAGGCGTTACGAGGGACGATGGGGATACAGGCGTTCGACGAGATCATGGGTCCGGCCAGCGGCGATGGCGCGCGACCCGAGCTGCGCGCCTTGTGCCACTGGCTCGACGATACGCCGGCCGACGAGCTGCGCCGCCGCCAGGAAGCGGCGGAGACGACCTTCCGCCAGCTCGGCATCACCTTCGCCGTCTACGGCGAGAGCGACGCCAGCGAGCGCATCATCCCCTTCGACATCGTCCCCCGCGTCTTTCTCGCCGACGAATGGGCGCGCTTGTCCGAGGGGCTGGTGCAGCGGGTGGAGGCGATCAACGCCTTCCTCGTCGACATCTACGGCGAGCGCCGCATCCTGAAGGAGGGCGTGCTGCCCGAGGACCTGATCCTGGGCAACGCGCAGTTCCGGCCGGAGATCGCCGGCATCCGCCCGCCGCACGACGTGTGGGCGCACATCTGCGGCATCGACCTGGTGCGTACCGGGCCCGACAGCTTCTTCGTGCTGGAGGACAATGCCCGCACGCCCAGCGGCGTCAGCTACATGCTGGAGAACCGCGAGGCGATGGTGCGCCTGTGTCCCGAGCTGTTCGCCAAGTTCCGCGTCGCCGCGGTGGACAGCTATCCGGACATGCTGCTGGAAACGATGAAGTCGGTCTCCCCGCGCGGCTGCGGGCAGGCGCCGACCTGCGTCGTTCTGACGCCCGGCCACTACAATTCGGCCTATTACGAGCACAGCTTCCTCGCCGATTCGATGGGGATCGAGCTGGTGGAGGCGGCGGACCTGATCGTCGACGACGACGTGGTCTACATGCGCACCATCGCGGGCCGCGTGAAGGTGGACGTGATCTATCGCCGCGTCGACGACGACTTCCTTGATCCGCTGGTCTTCCGCGCCGATTCGATGCTGGGCGTCCCCGGCCTGATCGCCGCCTATGCCGCGGGCAACGTCGCGATCCTCAACGCGCCGGGCAACGGCATCGCCGACGACAAGGCCATCTACAGCTACATGCCGGAGATCGTGCGCTTCTATTCCGGCGGAGAGGCGAAGCTGCCCAACGTCGAGACGTATCGCTGCCGCGAGCCGCAGGCGCTGAAATACGTGCTCGAGCACCTCGACCAGCTCGTCGTGAAGCTGGTGGACGGGTCGGGCGGCTACGGGATGCTGGTCGGCCCCACCGCCAGCAAGGCGGAGATCGAGCGGTTCCGCGCCGCTCTGGTCGCCACGCCGGAGCGCTACATCGCGCAGCCGACGCTGGCGCTCTCCACCGTGCCGACGCTGGTGGAACAGGGTGTCTCGCCGCGCCACGTCGATTTCCGCCCCTTCGTGCTGACCGGATCGAAGGGGGTGAAGGTGGTGCCCGGCGGGCTGACCCGCGTCGCGCTGCGCGAGGGGTCGCTGGTCGTCAATTCCTCGCAGGGCGGGGGGACGAAGGACAGTTTCGTGCTGATGGACGGCGGCGGCATGACGCAGACGATGCCGGGCATGTCGCAGAGCATGGGGTTCTGATGCTCAGCCGCGCCGCCGCTTCGCTCTACTGGCTCGGCCGCTACGTCGAGCGGGCCGATTTCATCGCCCGGCTGGTGGAGGCGACGCTCCGCCTCGACGTGCTGTCCCCGCGCCCGGCGGGGGAGGCGGCGTGGCGTTCCGCGCTGGCCGTCACCGACACGCTCGACGCGTTCGAGGCGACCGGCGCCGCGCTGACGCGGGAGGAGGTGGCGCGCTTCCTCATCGGCGATCCCTCGCACCCCGGCTCGATCCTGCGCTGCCTCGCGCAGGCGCGCGACAATGCCCGCGCGGTGCGCACCGCGCTCAGCCGCGAGGCCTGGGCGGCGATCAACGGCGCGTGGCTGGTGTTCGACCGCCGCATGAGCCGGCTCGATCCCGACGCGACGCTCGCCGTCGTCGACGCGGTGAAGAACGAGACGCGCGGGTTCGAGGGCGCGGTCCACCGGATGCTGCGCAACCAGACGACGCAGTTCATCCGCCTGGGGCAGTCGGTGGAGCGCACCGACGACACCGCGCGGTTGCTCGACGTGAAATACCACATCCTGCTGCCCGAGGGCGAGATCGTCGGCGGCATCGTCGATCGCGATCAATGGACCACGATCCTGCAGACCGTCTCCGCCGTCACCGCCTATCGCTGGCTCTACAGCGAGGGCCTGCGCCCCGCCAACGTCATCGATCTGCTGCTGACCCGCGCCGAGCTGCCGCGCAGCGTCGCCGCCTCGGCGGAGGAGACGGTCACCGCGCTCAACGCGCTCGCCAAGTCCAGCGGGACGCAAGGGGAGGCGGACCGCATGGCGCGCAACCGCTACGCCCGCGTCGTGAAGACCCGCACCGGCGACGTGATCGCGGCGGGGCTGCATCAGCACCTACAGACCGTGATCGAGGAGAATGCGCAATTGCACCTCGCCATCGGCCGGCAGTTCAAGTTCGGGTAGCCGGACAAACCCCCGTTCGTGCTGAGCGAAGTCGAAGCACAGCCACGCCGCGTGGCCTTCCACTTCGCTCAGGCCGAACGGGGGTTGGGACCGCGCGTTCAAATCTAAGCGGGACATCATCATCATGCGCCTGACGATCGACCACCGCACCACCTATCGTTTCACCGCGCCGCAGGGCCGCGTGGTGCAACTGCTGCGCATGACGCCGCCCAACACGCACGACCAGACCGTGGCGGACTGGCACATCGCGGTGGATTGCGACGCGCGGATGCGCGACCACCGCGACGGCTTCGGCAACCGCACGACCATGCTCTATGCCGAGGGGCCGCTGGACCGCGTCGAGATCGCGGTGACGGGCGAGGTGGTGACCACGCATTCCAGCGGCGTGCTGCACGGCGCGTTCGAGCCGCTGCCGCCGCGCGTGTTCCTGCGCACCACGCCGGCGACGCTGGCCGACGGCGCGATCCGCGAGTTCGCCGCCGCGCGATGGGACGAGGGCGCGCCGCTGGAGAGCCTGCACCGGCTGAACCGCGCGCTGCACGACCGCTTCGACGCCGCGGGGGGCCGGCCGCAGCCGGGCCTGTCCGCCGCCGACGCCTTCGCCGGCGGCGACCTGACCTCGCGCGACCTGGCGCAGATCCTGGTCGCGGCGGCGCGCGCGATGGGCCTGCCGGCGCGCTACGTCACCGGCTATTGCGACCTGCACGACGATCATCGGCCGACGCCGCACGGCTGGGCCGACGCCTGGGTCGACGGGATCGGCTGGGTCGGCTTCGACCCGACGCTCGGCGTGTCGCCGGAGGACCACCACGTCCGCGTCGCAGTGGCGCTCGACGCCGCCGGCTCCTCGCCCGTGGCCGGGTCGCGGCTGGGCGAGGGACGCGAGTGCCTGGACGTCGACGTCAGCGTCAGCGCGGAGGCCTGACGTCCGACGCCGCGCCCGGCGGCATCAACGGATCAGTTGCTGGCGGCCATCGTCGCGGGCGCCGCCGGCGCCTCGGCCCGGAAGCGCACGGGCACGCCGTTGCTGTAGCCGCTCACCTGGTCGCCCTTCACCAGCAGGCGGAAGCGCGCGTTGGTGTTGATCTCGCGCCCGACGATCAGGGTGCGGCCGTCCTCGCGCGCGGCGGTGGTGTAGACGTAGGTGCGGCCGCCACGGGTGAAGCGCTGCTCGGCGGGGGACTGCGCGATGCCGACGGTGGAGACCAGCGCGGCGGAGGCGGCGGCGAGGAAAGGCAGAATGCGCATGGAAACGGACTCCTGATGGGTTGACCGATCCTCTCCCGCTTTCCCGACCGGAGATATTGCTGCACTGCGGCATGGGCAATTGATTGCTGCGCCGGAACGATTGCACGCGGCGCAACCGCGGTGCTTTTGCACCCCCTGCCGACTTCGACTAAGGCGCCGCGCCTATGACGCTGTTTCCCCGTTTCGCCGCCCATGTCGATGCCGCGCTGGATGCGCTGACCGCCGCGGGCACGCTGCCCGCCGGGGTCGACCGCCGCAACGTGACGGTGGAGCCGCCGCGCGACGCGACCCACGGCGACCTTGCCACGAACGCCGCCATGGTCCTCGCCAAGCCGGCGAAGACGAACCCGCGCGCGCTGGCCGAGGCGCTGAAGGCGGAGCTGGAGCAGCTGGACGAGATCGCCGCGGTGGCGGTGGCCGGACCGGGCTTCATCAACCTGACGCTGAAGGACGACGTCTGGCGCGACGAGCTGCGCGCGATCGTCGCCGCGGGCGCGGACTACGGCCGCTCCACCGCGGGCGCGGGGCGCACGGTGAACGTCGAATATGTGTCGGCGAACCCGACCGGGCCGATGCACATGGGCCATTGCCGCGGCGCGGTGGTGGGCGACGCGCTGTCGACGCTGCTGGAATGGGCAGGGCACCGGGTGGTGCGCGAATATTACGTCAACGACGCCGGTGGGCAGGTGGACGTGCTCGCCCGCTCCGCCCACCTGCGCTACCGCGAGGCGCTCGGCGAGGACGTGGGCGCGGTGCCCGAGGGACTGTACCCCGGCGACTATCTCGTGCCGGTCGGACAGGCGCTCGCGCAGGAATTCGGCGACCGCTACGCCACGGCACCGGAGGGCGAGTGGCTGGCGACCTTCCGTACCCGCGCGGTGGCGGCGATGATGGCGCTCATCAAGGCGGACCTGGCGCTGCTCGGCATCCACCACGACGTCTTCTCGTCGGAGGCGACGTTGCAGGCCGCGGGCAAGCCCGAGGCGGCGGAGGCGGCGCTGCGCGCGCGCGACCTGATCTACGACGGCACGCTGGAGGCGCCCAAGGGCGAGACGCCGGAGGATTGGGAACCGGTGGAGCTGCCGCTGTTCCGCTCGACGCAGTTCGGCGACGATCAGGACCGGCCGATCCGCAAGTCCACCGGCCAGTGGACCTATTTCGGCGCCGACATGGCCTATCACTACCAGAAGGCCGAGGGTGCGGACGAGCTGATCGACATCTGGGGCGCCGACCATGCCGGCACCGTCAAGCGCATCCAGGCCGCGGTGGCCGCGCTGACGGAGGGGCGGGTGCGATTCGACGTAAAGCTGGTGCAGATGGTGCGCCTGCTGCGCGGCGGCGAGCCGGTGAAGATGTCGAAGCGCGCGGGCAATTTCGTCACGCTGGCCGACGTGGTGCGCGAGGTGGGCAAGGATGTCGTCCGCTTCACCATGCTGACCCGCCGGTCCGACGCGCAGATGGACTTCGACTTCGCCAAGGTGGTGGAAGCGTCGAAGGACAATCCGGTCTTCTACGTGCAATATGCCCATGCGCGCATCCACTCGCTCCACCGCCGCGCGGCCGAGGCGGGGATCGCAGCGGAGGCGGCGGACCTGTCCCGGCTTGATACGGAGGAGCTGGCGTTGGCTAAGCTGGCCACGCAATTCCCGCGCGTGGTGGAAACCGCGGCGGCGGCGCGCGAGCCGCACAGAATCGCCTTCTATCTCTATGACTTGGCCGCCGCGTTCCACGCCGCCTGGAACGTCGGCAACGATCGGCCGGACCGCCGCTTCCTCGTCATCGACGATGCCGGGCTGACGGCGGCGCGACTGTTCTTGGCGTCGGCGATCGGACGGATTATCCGGAACGGACTCTCCATCATGGGCGTGGAGGCGGTGACGGAGATGCATTGATGACGGCGGCCGACGACTACGGCTTTCGCGACGAGGATCGCCTGCCCTGGCTCGAGTCGGCGGAGCCCGAGCAGCCGGAAGGGCCGGGCATCGGCCGCATCCTACTGCTGGTCGTGCTCGGCCTCGTGCTGCTGGGCGCGATCATCTACGGCATCTACCGGATGCAGAGCTCGCGCGGCGGCGGCGGATCGGGCGAGCTGATCGCGGCGCAGGAGGGCGACTACAAGGTGCGGCCCGACGATCCCGGCGGGCTGAAGGTGGAAGGCGAGGGCGACAGCGCCATCGCCGCCAGCGCCGGGGTGAACCAGAGCGCGGCGATCGACCTGCGCGCGGTGCCGGAAACCCCCGTGACGCGGCGCGCGCCCGCGGCGACGCCGACGATCGCGGCGTCCCCCGCCGCGGGCAAGGCGAACACCACCGCCAGCGTGCCCCCCGCCGCCGCCCCGCTGCGCGCACAGAAGCCGATGGCGGCGCCCACCGCTCCCGTGCCCGGCGCGGCGTCGGGCGGATCGCTGGTGCAGCTCGGCGCCTTCCCGACCGAGGCCGCGGCCAACACCGCGTGGAGCGCGATTGCACGCCGCTTCGGCTATGTGGCGCAGCTCGGCAAATCGGTGGCGCGGGCGGAGGTGAACGGCCGCACCGTCTTCCGCCTGCGCGTCAACGCGGGCAGCGCGGGGGCGGCGGCGGACATCTGCGCCCGGCTGAAGGTGGCGGGCGAGGGGTGCTTCGTCACCAGCTGAGGCGTGGTGGCGCGCGGTTCTCGACTGCGCTCAGGCGAACTCCCATCTCCGTTCGTGCCGAGCGCAGTCGAAGCACAGCCACCGTCGCTCACCGCGAGAAGGTGTACGTCAGCCCCAGTCCGGCCGTCACCTGGTCCTGCGAATCGACTCGCCGGATCAGCGGCGATGACCCTGCATCGCCGATCAACCGCGCGTAGGTGACGAACCCCTGCACGCCCCACCGCTCGTCGAAGGCGTAGACGACCCGGCTCTGCGCGCCGAGCGACTCGACCCCGCCCTTCGCGTCGAAGCGCGGCAGGCCGGTGCGCAGCGACGTCGCCTCGTCCACGCCGAAGAAGGCGTCGTGGCGGCGGCCGTCGGAGATCACCGCGCGTGGGCCCAGCGACACCAGCCAGCGGTCGCCGTCTCGCCACACGCGGTCGGCGGCGAGCGAGCCGACCCACCCCTTGTGCCCGCCGATCCCTTTGCGCACGTCGGCGCGCAGCCGGATCGTCTCGCGCGGCCAATATTGCGCGAAGCCGCCCAGCTCCACCGTCCGTCCGACGCGGTTGACGCCGCCGCCGATGTCGTCGCGGTCGCGCCGCCCCTCGAAGCGGAACATCGGCCCCACCTCCACCTGCTTGCCGCGCAGCAGCGGGATCGACGCGCCCTCGCCTACCCCGCCGAAGCGATAGGGCTCGTCCCCCCGCGCGCGCGACAGGCCGAAGAACGGCAGCAGCTGCATCCGGTCGTTGCCGGGGAAGCCGCCGCCGACGCGCGGACCCAGCGTGACGCGGTACCGCCACCGGCGGCTGCCTTCCTCCTCGGTCGGTCCGTCCGTCGGCACGGTGACGCGCTGCGTCTCGGCGGAGGCGTCCGGCGGCGGCGCGTCCTGCGCGGCGGCGGCAGCGGGGAAGGCCAAGGCCAGCGAGGCGGCGGCAAGGCGGGCGGATGCGGCGGTCATGATCTCCCCTTCGAACGGTCCAACGATCGTTACGCCCCCGGGTTGCATCGCGCGGTTTCCCGCGCGCTCGCCTCGCGCTACCACGCGCGCCATGAAGCCCGTCATCTTCGGCCTGTCCGGCCCCGCGCTCACGCCGGAGGAGCGCGCCTTCTTCGCCGCCGTCCGTCCCGCCGGCTACATCCTGTTCAAGCGCAACGTCGTCGATCGCGGACAGGTGCGCGCGCTGACCGATTCGCTGCGCGAGCTGGAAGCGCGCGACGACGTCGCCATCCTGGTCGATCAGGAGGGCGGGCGCGTCGCCCGGCTCGGCCCGCCCGAGTGGCCCGCCTTTCCGGGTGGACCCGAGTTCGACCGGCTGTACGAGGTCGCGCCGATCTCCGGCATGGAGGCGGCGCGCGCCAACGCTCAGGCGCTCGGCCTGATGCTGGCGGAAGCGGGCATCACCGTCGACTGTGCCCCCATCCTCGACGTCGCGCGTGAGGGCACGACGGAGGCGATCGCCTGTCGCGCCTATGGCAGCGAGCCGATGCGCGTCGCGGCGATGGGGCGCGCCACGCTGGAGGGTCTGGCCGCGGGCGGCGTCGTCGGCGTGGTGAAGCACATGCCCGGCCACGGCCGCGCGCTGGTCGATTCGCACCACCTGCTGCCAACCGTCACCGCCTCCGCCGAGGAGCTGGAGGACGACCTCGCCCCCTTCCGCGCGCTGGCGCACGCGCCGATGGGGATGACCAGCCACATCGTGTTCGAGGCATGGGATGCCGAGCGCCCCGCGACGCTGTCGCCGGTGGTGATCGAGGAGGTGATCCGCGGCCGGATCGGCTTCGACGGCCTGCTGATGACCGACGACATCGACATGAAGGCGCTGTCCGGCACGGCGGGGGAGAAGGCCGCGGGCGCGATTGCGGCGGGCTGCGACCTGGTACTCGACTGCTGGGCGCGGATGCCGGAGATGGAGGAGATCGCCGCCCGGTTGGGCGACATCGCGCCGCGCGCGCGCGAGCGGCTGGACGCGGCGATGGCGTCGCGCACCGCACCGGCGGGCGACATGGCGGCGCTGCTCGCCAGGCGGGACGCGCTGCTGGCGCTGGTCTAGCCGGTACGCCGCCGGGTCACGCCTCCCACGCGGCGACGTCCTCCTCCTCGCCGATCAGCGCCAGGCCGTGCGCGATCGAGGTCAGCTCGCCGCCGGTGGCGATGCGGTCCGCGCCGAAGCGGCGGTCGAAGATCGCGCGGATCGCGGGGATCAGCGAGGAGCCGCCGGTCAGGAACACGCGGTCGACGCGGTCGGCGGGCACGTCGGCGCGCGCCAGCGCCGCGTCCAGCGCCGCCTCGATGCGGACGAGGTCGTCGGCGATCCAGCGCTCGAACGCCTCGCGCGTCACCTCCGCGCCGATCTCCACCCCGCCGCCGGAGAAGGCGAAGTCGGCGCGACCCCGTGTCGACAGCGCGCGCTTCAGCCGTCCCACCGCGTCGTACAGCGGGAAGCCCTGCTCGTGCTCGATCAGCGCGATCATGCGGCCGATCGCGGCGGGATCGACCGCGTCGCGTTGCAGCCGGCGCAGCTCGTCCAGCGTCCGGCGATTGCGCATCATCGCCAGCCGCGACCAGTCGGCGACGTCCGCGAAATAGCCGCCGGGAATCTCCAGCAGCTTGCCGAACGATCGATACTGCCCGCCCTTGCCCAGCAGCGGCAGCACCAGTTGCGTGACGATGCGCTGGTCGAAGCGGTCCCCGGCGATGCCCACGCCCGTGGAGGCCAGCGGCACGCAGCGCCGCGCCGCGCCCGGTGCGGCCACGCGCACCAGCGAGAAGTCGGTCGTGCCGCCGCCGAAGTCGGCGACCAGGATCGTCGCGGGCTCGGCCAGCCGCGCGGCGTAGCTGTGCGCCGCGCCCAGCGGCTCGTAGACGTAGTGGACCTCCGCGCCGAACTCGCGCAGCATCGCGTCGTAGCGCTGCCGCGCCAGCGCCGCGTCGGGCCGCGCGCCGGCATATTCCACCGGCCGCCCGACGATCACCCGCCGCGGACGACGGTCCAGCGCGCCGCCCGCGTGCGCCACCAGCTTCTGCAGGAACAGCCGGCCCAGGTCCTCGAACCGGAACGGCCGGTTGAAGATCAGCGCGCGCTCGAACGAGGCGCTGGCGGCGACGCTCTTGAACGATTGCACGAAGCGGCTGTCGAGCGGCGACTGCAGGTATTCGGCGATCGCCCACGGTCCCGCCTCGTGCGCGATGCCGTTCCACCCGCGCTCGTCCTCGTAGAAGCACAGCGCGGAGCGGAAGACGGGGCTGCCCCCGTCGTCGCCCGCGAAGTCGATCAGCCGCGCGTCCCCGCCGCCGGTCGCCTGCGCGACGACGGTGTTGGTGGTGCCGAAATCGAGACCCAGCGCCACGGCGGCCGGCTCGCTCGCCATGGGCGGACTCCAACGACAAGGGGGATCGTCGCGCTATGTCAGACACGCCACGCCACCGCAACGCGGCCCGGTTTTCCGCCGCGATCGTTTGCGTTCGCGGTACGCTTACTCATAATGGAGCGGTTGGGGATCGAAGCAGGGGGAGCGCCCGCCGGATGGAACGGGGCCAGGATGCCGTAGCGGCGACGGGGGATGCCTTTCGCCGGCTCTCGCCGCGCCACAAGCAGTGCCTGCGGCTCGCCTACGACCGCCGCGTGACGAAGGAGATCGCGGCGGAACTGAACCTCGGCGTGGGCACGGTGAACGGCTATTGCACGGAGGCGATCGCGATCCTGGGCGCGCGCAACCGGCGCGACGCGGCGGAGATGCTGCACGCCCACGAAGCGGCCGTGGCGGGCGCAGGGGGCACCCCCTTCAAGGTGCAGCCCCAATCCGAAGGGGTGTTCGAGAGGGGGCAGGCGGCGGCAGCGATGCCGGCGGAACCGGCGTTCGATCCGCGAGCGCTGCTTCCGCTTCGCAGGAAAGGCGCCCGCCACAATGACCTCGGTATCCTCCTTCGCCTCGCGTGGATCCCGCTCCTCGCCATCCTCTTCGCCGTCGGGTTCGGCATGCTCGCGACCGGACTTCGCGTCACCAGCGACCTCATCCGCGCCCTGCGCTCGTGACGCCGCCGATCCGGTGGCGACGCTGGTCGAGCGGCTCCACACCTACGAGCAGGCGCTGCGCCAGGCGTTCGCCGCGGGCGGCCTCCTGTCCGCCGCCGCCGCGGAGGCGCAGGCGAGCCGCCGGCTGTCCGTCACCTGCGGGCACCAGGTGTTCGCCGCGCTGGCCGGCGCCAATGCCGAGGTCGGCGACGCCATCGGCCGCGCGGCGGAGGCGCACCGGCTGCTGGAAACGCTGGCGCGCCGCATGGGCGAGGACGTGCAGGCCTATGGCGACAATCACAAATATCCCGGCGACGGCGCCTTCACCTCCGCCGACGGCAGCCGCCTTTCCGTCGTCGCGTGATGGTGCGGAACGGACGGCGCGGGGGTGCCCGCCATGCCGGTGATCGTCGCCTTCAACCTCGCCCAGCTCGGCATCACCGGCTATGCGCTGTGGCGCGGCGGCGGGCCGGAACGGGCGGTGGCGGCGCTGCTGCTGGCGGCGTCGCTCGCCACCATCGCCACGCCGACGATCGATCGGGTGAGCTACTTCACCGTCTTCTACGCGGTGATGTGGATCGACCTTGCGCTGTTCCTCGGGCTGGCCGCGGTGGCGGCGTTCGCCGATCGCTTCTGGCCGATGTGGCTGGCGGCGCTGCAGCTGGTGGCGCTGGGCGCGCATGGCGTGCGCGCGATCGATCCGACGCTGTGGGCGGCGGCCTATTGGCTGGTCACGACGAAGATCGCCTATCCCATGCTGCTGCTGCTGTTCGCCGGCACGTGGCGGCATCGCCGGCGGCTGGCGGCCGGGCTGCCCGAATGGTCGTGGTCGCGCGGGGGGCGGGGCGATGAGGGCGTCTACCCGAGCTGACGCGGTTGCGGCGGAGGCGCGGCATGGCCGGTAGCAGCATCCTGATCGTCGACGATCACCCGCTGACGCGCGAGGGGCTGTCGCTGGCGGCGCGCGCCGCGCTGCCCGGCGCGGTGGTGGTGGGCGCGGGCTCCATCGCCGAGGGCGTGGCGGCGATGGCCAACCGTCGGCGCTTTCGGCTGATCCTGCTCGATTTCCAATTGCCCGACGCGCACGGCTACGCCGGGATGCTGCGGCTCCAGCAGATCGACCCGGCGGCACCGATCGTCGTCGTGACCGCGCACGAGGAGCCGCACCTGATCGAGGCGGCCAAGGCGCTGGGCGCGGCCGGCTTCGCGTTCAAGAACATGCCCCTGGACGCCTTTGCCGACATCCTGCGCCGCGTTCTGGCAGGGAAGTCGCACTTCCCCGCCGGGGTCGCGGCGGACACGTCGATCGCGGCGGCGCGGGCGCGGATCAAGGACCTGTCCAAGGCGCAGTACGGCGTGCTGCTGGCGCTGTCGCACGGCCATGCCAACAAGCGGATCGCGCACGACCTGTCGATCACCGAGGCGACGGTGAAGGCGCACCTGACTGCCGTCTTCCGCAAGATCGGCGTCACCAACCGGGCGCAGGCGCTGCTCGCCGTCCGGCCGCTGCTGGGCGCGGACGGCGAGGCATAGCACGGGCGTCACATGTTGGCGGAGGTCGGCCGCACCACGATCTCGTTCACGTCGACACCCGCGGGCTGCTCGATCGCGAAGCGGATCGCGCGGGCGATGGCGTCCGGCGTCAGCGACTGCCGGCGCCATCCGACCAGCGCGTCGGCGATGGCGGGATCGGTGATGTCGTTGCCCAGCTCGGTCGCGACGACGCCGGGGGAGATGATGGTCGCACGGATATCGTCGTGCTCCTGCCGCAGCCCCTCCGTGATCGCCCACACCGCGAACTTGCTTGCGCAATAGACCGCCGCGCTCGGCAGCACGAGGTGCGCGGCGATCGACGCCACGTTGACGACGTGCCCGCCTCCCTGCGCCACGAAGCGCGGCAGGACGGCGGCGATGCCGTTCAGCACGCCGTGGACGTTGACGTCGAACATCCGCTTCCACTCGTCGCGCTTCAGGCTGGCGAGCGGCGACAGCGGCATCACGCCGGCGTTGTTCACCAGCGCGTCGATGCGTCCGAACCGCGCCTCGGCGGCGTCGGCGAACGCGTCGAAGGAGGCGGCGTCGGTCACGTCCAGCGCGTGCCAGCCGATCTCGCCGCCCAGCTCGCGCGACAGCGCCTCCAGCCGCTCGGTCCGGCGTGCGCCGATGAACAGCCGCGCCCCCCGCCCGGCGAGCTCGCGCACCGCGGCCTCGCCGATCCCGCTGGAGGCACCGGTGACGAGGATGGTCTGGTCGATGGTCATGTTTGTCTTCCTTTCGCTCTCGATGACCTTGGCGGAGATGGCGCTGGAAGGGGCGCGAGCGGTAGCGCGATCCGCCGGAGCTCTTGCACGATCCTCCGAAACCGCCCGCGCGCGCTTGCCGGACAGTGAGCCGGGGGCGATAGGTCGGTCATGGACGGAATCGCCGATCTGGCCGCGCGCGTCGCGCGCCACCTGCCGCACGAGGGCATGACGCCGACCGCCATCGCGCGGCTGTCGCTGTTCCGCGCCGATGCGCCCACCGTGCCGCTGCCCGCGGTGTACGATGCCTCGCTTTGCCTGATCGCCCAGGGGGCGAAGCGCGTGTCGCTGGCCGAACGCTCGCTCGTCTACGACGCCGCGCACTATCTGCTCGTGTCGGTCGACCTGCCGCTGGTCGGCCACGTGATCGAAGCGAGCGCCGACGCGCCGTACCTGTGCTGCAAGATCGACATCGACCAGGCCGCGCTGGCCGAGCTGATCCTGGCCGAGGGGCAGAAGGCGCCGCGCGCCGAGCTTCCCGCGCTCGCCACCTATCGCAGCGAGCCCGAACTGATCGACGCTGCCTGTCGCCTGATCGCACTGCTCGACCGGCCGCAATCGATCCCCGCGCTTGCCCCGCTGATCGAGCGCGAGATCCTCTATCGCCTGCTCACCGGCCCGCACGGCCCGGCGCTGCGTCACATGGCGGTGGCGGACAGCCACCTCAGCCAGGTGAGCCGCGCCATCGCGACGATCCGCCGCGGCTTCCAGCAGCAGCTGCGCATCGGCGACATCGCCGCCGCCGCGGGGATGAGCGCGTCCTCGCTCCACGAGCATTTCAAGGCGGTGACGCGGATGACGCCGCTGGAATACCAGAAGCAGCTGCGCCTGCAGGAGGCGCGGCGCCTGATGCTGGCGGAGGGCGTCGGCGCGGGCACCGCGGGCTTCGCCGTCGGCTACGACAGCCCCTCGCAGTTCAGCCGCGAATACGCCCGCCTCTACGGCGCGCCGCCGCGCCGCGACATCGAGCGGCTGACCCGCGCCACCGACCTGGTCGGGGCGGTCTAGCCTAGCCCCCGCCGCCCGACTTGGTCAGCACGAAGGCGGCGAGGAAGCCGACCACCGCGATCAGGCCCGAATAGTCGTGCGTCTCCGCGGTGGCCTCGGGTATCATCGTGTCGACTAGCATCGCCAGGATCGCTCCCGCCGCCACCGCGGTCACCGCGGCCAGCGTCGCGGGGGCGGCGCCCGCCAGTGCGACGTTGCCGACCATCGCCGCGATGCCGCTGGCGAGCGCGATGGCGCTCCACAGGCCGAAGACATAGGCCGCGCTCCGCCCCGCCTTCTTCATGCCCGCCGCGCTCGACAGGCCCTCGGGGACGTTGGACAGGAAGACCGCGGCGACCGTGGCGACGCTGACGCCCGATCCGTCGAGCAGGCTGACGCCGATGACGACCGATTCGGGTATCCCGTCCAGCAGCGCGCCGACCGCGATGGCGAGGCCGGTGCCCGCCTCGTCGGCGCCCGGCTGGCGCGCGTGATCGACGGCGCCGGACCGCTTGCGGTGGCGCGCGCCGCGGCGCGACAGCGCGACGTTGGCGGCGGTATAGGCCGCCGCGCCGGCCACGAAGCCCAGTGCGCTCGCGGCGAACCCGCCCTGCCGATATGCCTCGTCCATCAGGTCGAAGGCGACGGCGGAGATCAGCACGCCCGATCCCACCGCCATCACCGCCGCGATCAGCCGCTGCGGCAAGCGCGCCATCCAAGCCACGGCGGCGCCCAGCAGCAGCGCCGACCCGCCCAGCAATCCCCACAATCCGGCAGTCAGCGCGCCCGTCATGGCGCGACAACCCCCGCGCGCGCGAACGTGTCCCGCCGCGGCGTGGTTAACGCTATCTTCGCCGCTTCGTCGCTAAGAGCGGGGCGAACCCGTTCGAGGCAGCGTTTCCCCTTGTCAAAGCCGATCTTCTACGATGCGACCGGTCGTCGCGCGCGCTGGGTGCGTGCCGCCGTCGTCGCCCTCGTCGTCGCGGTGGTCGCCGTCGCGGCGCTGCTGGCGATCACCGTGTCGACCGCCACCGTCCGCGCACCGCTCGCGCTGCGCGAGGATGCGGCGCGGCCGCGCGGCATCGCCGATCGGGTGCCCGCGGGCGATCAGGGCGCCTGGCTGCCGCGCGGCGACGCCGCTGCCACGACGACGCGGCTGCCGGTGTTGGGTTTCTACATGCCGTGGGACGCGCCGTCGCGCCGCTCGCTTGCCGAGCATGTCGGGCAGGTCGACTGGCTGGTGCCCGGCCTCGCCTCCGTGTCGGGCGCCGACCACCGCTTCCGCTACGAGCATGACGCCTTCCTCCGCGGCGTGGTCGCGCGCGCGCGGCGCCGGCCCGCGGTGTGGCCGATGGTGCAGAACGCGCGCGAGGACGGGGAGTGGGACGGCACCGGCACCGCCCGCCTGCTGGCCGATCGCGCCGCCGCCGCGCGCTTCGCCGATCGGCTGGCCGCGATGGTGGCGGCGGAGCGCGGCGCGGGCGTGATGCTGGACCTGGAGAGCCTGCCCGCCAGCGCGCACGGCGACTATCGCCGCTTTCTGCGCGATCTGCGCGCGCGATTCGCCCCGCGCGGCTGGCAGGTCGCGCTGGCGGTGCCGGTGGCCGATCCCGCCTGGGATCTCGCCGCCTACGCCGCGGTGGCCGACCGGCTGGTGCTGATGGCCTATGACGAGCATTGGATGGGCGGCGCGCCCGGCCCCATCGCGTCGCAGCCCTGGTTCGCGCGCGTCGTCGCCGATGCGGTGGCCGCCGCCGGTCGCGACAAGGCGATCGTGGCGCTGGGCAACTACGCCTATGACTGGGCGGACGGCGCCACCGTGCCGATGGGCGTGGAGCAGGCGTGGGCACTCGCGCGCCGCGCCGGCACCCGCCCCGCTTTCGACCCGGCGAGCGGCAACTGGCACTTCGCCTATCGCCGCGGCGGCCGCGATCACCGCGTGTGGATGCTGGACGCGGTGACGACGCACAATCAGCGCCGCGCGGTGATGCGGACCGGCGCCGCCGCGGTGGCGCTGTGGCGCATGGGCACGGAGGATCCGCGCTGGTGGGACGCGGTGGCGGGCGCCGCGCCCGCCGCGCTCTCCGCCCTGCCGATGCCCGGCGGCGTGGCGATCGAGGGCGCGGGGGAGATTCTGCGCCTCGACGCGGCGGCGAGCGGCGGGGCGCGGGCGCTGCACACTGCGGGCGACGGCCTGATCCACGCCGCCGCGATGCAGCGGCTGCCCGGCGCCGACACGGTCCAGCGCACCGGCGGGCGGCGGCGGATGGTGGCGCTGACCTTCGACGACGGACCCGACCCGGCGTGGACGCCGCGCATCCTCGACGTGCTGAAGCGCGAGGGCGCGCCCGCCACCTTCTTCGTCACCGGGGCCAACGCGCTGGGGCAGGGGGCGCTGCTCCGCCGCATCCTGGCCGAGGGGAGCGAGCTGGGCAACCACTCCACCTCGCACGCCGACCTGTCGCACCGCTCGCCCGACGCGGTCCGGCTGGAACTGAACGCGACCGAGCGGCTGGTGGAGGCCTATACCGGACATGCGATGCGGCTGTTCCGTCCGCCGTTCCTGGGCGATGCCGATCCCGACCGGCGCGACGAGCTGCACGCGACGCGCGTGGCGGCGTCGCTCGGCTACGTCACCGTCGGCCTCAACGTCGATCCGCTCGACTGGCAGTCGCCCTCGCCGCGCCAGATCGTCGCGCGCACGATCGCGCAGGTGGAGGCGGGCACCGCCGAGCGACCGGCGCAGATCGTGCTGCTGCACGATTCGGGCGGCGACCGCAGCCGCACGCTGGCGGCGCTGCCCGGCATCGTGCGCGGCCTGCGCGCGCGCGGCTACGACCTGGTGGGCGTCTCGCGCCTCGCCGGGCTGCCGCGCGCCGCGGTGATGCCGCGGCTGGACGGCGCCGCTGCGGGCAGGGCGGCGGGAACGCGCGGCCTGTTCGAGGGGCTGGCGTGGCTGCGCGACGCGCTGGCCGCGCTGTTCCTCGCCGTGATCGCGATCGGCATGGCGCGGTCGGCCGCGCTCGCCGTTCTGGCGCTGCGCCACCGCCGCGTGGCGCCGCCCGCCGCCGCGCCGCACCTGGTGCCGCGCTTCGTCTCCGTGCTGATCCCCGCCTTCAACGAGGCGCGCGTGATCGAGGCGTCGGTGCGCCGCATCCTGGCCAGCCGGGATGCGCGGATCGAGGTGATCGTGATCGACGACGGCTCCACCGACGGCACGTCCGACGTGGTGCGCGCCGCTTTCGCGATCGACCCGCGCGTGCGCCTGCTGACGCTCGCCAACGGCGGGAAGGCGCGCGCGCTGAACGCCGCGCTGCGCATCGCGCGCGGCGACGTGGTGGTGGCGCTGGACGCCGATACGCAGTTCGAGGCGGACACGATCGCGAAGCTGCTGCGCTGGTTCGCCGATCCCGCGATCGGCGCCGTCGCGGGGAACGCGAAGATTGGCAATGCGGTGAACATCGTCACCCGCTGGCAGGCGGTGGAATACGTCACCGCGCAGAACCTGGAGCGGCGCGCGCTGGACGCGCTGGGCGCGGTCACGGTGGTGCCGGGTGCCGTCGGCGCGTGGCGGCGCACCGCGCTGGACGCGGTCGGCGGCTATCCGGTCGACACTTTGGCGGAGGATCAGGACCTGACCATCGCGATCCAGCGTGCCGGCTGGCGCGTGGCGTGCGACGTCGACGCCGTGGCCTGGACCGAGGCGCCGGAGACCGCGCGCGCGCTGTTTCGGCAGCGCTATCGCTGGGCCTACGGCACGCTGCAATGCCTGTGGAAGCATCGCGCCCTTTTGGCGCGCGCGCGACCGCGCGGGCTGGCGTGGATCGGCCTGCCGCAGGCGATCCTCTTCCAGCTGCTGTTCACGCTGGCCGCGCCGCTGATCGACGTGGCGCTGGTCGGCAGCGTGGCCGGCACCGCGTGGCGCGTCGCCGACCGCGGCTGGGCGCTGGCGGGGACGGACGCGCTGTGGATCGCGGGGTTCTGGTTCGCCTTCGCCGCGGTCGACCTCGCCAGCGGGTGGCTCGCCTATCGGCTAGACGCGCGCGAGGGGCGGCTGCCGGTGTGGCGGATGCTGTCGCAGCGCTTCGGCTATCGCCAGCTGCTCTACGTCGTGGTGCTGCGCGCGCTGTTCGCCGCGCTGTGCGGACCGAAGGTGGGGTGGGGCAAGCTGGAGCGCAGCGGCAGCGTGGTGGCGCCGATGCCACTCGCCGCCACCCCGCCGGCGCTGGCGAAGGCGGCGTAGCCTAGCGCCAGCCCGGCGGCGGCGCGACGGCCGGTTCCAGCGCGTCCTCCGGCATCAGCGACCAGCCGCGCGGCCCCAGCACCTCCAGTGGGCGATAGCGGGTCTTGTACGCCATGCGCGGCGACCCCTTCACCCAATAGCCGAGGTAGACATAGGGCAATCCCGCTTCGCGCGCGCGCGCGATGTGGTCGAGGATGATGAAGTTGCCGAGGCCTGCCCGATCCGCCACGTCGGTCGCGAAGAAGCTGTAGATCATCGACAATCCGTCGGCCTGCCGGTCGGTCAGGCAGGCGCCGAGCAGTCGCCCCGGCATTCCCGTGTCCGACGGCTCGCGATACTCGACGATCACCGAATTGACCGGCGATTGTTCCACCATGTCGGCATAGTCGATGTCGTCCATGCCCACCATGCCGCCGCCGGGGTGGCGCGAGGCGAGATAGTGGCGCAGCAGCTGATACTGCTCGTCCGTGGCCCAGGGGCGGCAGGCGGCGACGTCCAGGTCGGCGTGGCGCCGCATCAGCTTGCGCTGCGTCGCATTGGGGTGGAAGCCGCGGGTGACGACGCGGACGGAGACGCAGGCGGCGCAGCCCGCGCAGCTCGGCCGATAGGCGACCGACTGGCTGCGGCGGAAGCCGATGCGGCCCAGTGCGTCGTTCAGCTCGGTCGCGTGCGGCCCGGACAGTTCGGTGAACACCTTCCGCTCCTGCCGGCCGGGCAGGTACGGGCAGGGCGAGGGGCTGGTGACGAAGAAGCGCGGGAATCGAAACGGCGCCGTCACAGCCCAGTCATCCTCCTTGCCGCTCGCCGATGCGCGCGGGACAGCCGACGATATGGCGCGCGCGGGCGATGCTGAAAAGCGCCTTTACCATGATTCGCGTGCGCGTTCAGGCCAGTTCCACCATCCGCACCTCATACCCCGCCTCCTGCAGGGCGGCGATCAGCCGGTCGAGGTGCGCGCGGTCGCGCGTCTCGCACTCGACATCCAGGCTCAGCCCCTTGGCGGGCAGGTTGGTGAAGATGCGCTGGTGCGACAGTTCGAGGATGTTGACGCGCTCGCAATCGAAGATGCGCGCCACGTTGTAGAGCGCGCCGGGCTGGTCCTGCAACCGGATGCGCAGCCGCGCCATGCGGCCCGACCGGGCGAGATCGCGCAGCAGGACGTAGGCGAGCAGCCGCGGGTCGATGTTGCCGCCGCACAGCACGACGCCCACGGTCCTGCCGCGGAACCGCTCCGGATGCGCCAGCAGCGCGGCGAGGCCGGCGGCGCCCGCCCCTTCCACCACCGTCTTCTCGATCTGCAACAGGAGGCTGACCGCCTCCTCCAGGCTGCGCTCGGTGACGAGGACGATGTCGTCCACCAGCGCGCGCACCATGTGCGAGGTGAGGCCGCCCGGCTCCTTGACGGCGATGCCCTCCGCCAGCGTGTCGCCCGCGCACGGCATGTCGGTGCCGTTGATGCGGTTGTACATCGACGGGTAGAGCTCGGCCTCCACGCCCACGACCTCGATCGGCCGGCGCGCGGCCTTCGCCACCGTCGCCATGCCCGAGGCGAGCCCGCCGCCGCCGATCGGCACCACCAGAGTGTCGATATCGGGCACGTCGGCCAGCATCTCCAGCGCTACCGTGCCCTGCCCGGCGATGATGCGCGGATCGTCGAACGGGTGGACGAAGGTGAAGCCGCGCTCCGCCTCCAGCACGCGCGCGTGGGCGTAGGCGGCGTCGAACGTGTCGCCTTCCAGGATCACCGTCGCGCCGTGGCCCTGCGTCTGCACCACCTTCACGATGGGCGTATTGCGCGGCATGACGATGGTTGACGGCACGCCCAGCCGGGTGGCGTGATAGGCCAGGCCCTGCGCGTGGTTGCCCGCGGACGCCGCGATCACGCCTTTGGCCTTCGCCTCGTCGGACAATTGCACGAGCGTGTTCAGCGCGCCGCGCTCCTTGTAGGCGGCGGTGAACTGCAGGTTCTCGAACTTCAGGTAGACCGTGGCGCCGGTCATCTCCGACAGCGTGCGGCTGACCAGCGTGGGCGTGCGCACCACGCTGTCGGCGATGCGCGCGTGCGCGGCCTCGACGTCGGCGAGCGACACGGGGAGGGATTGATCGAGCGCAACCTGCGTAGCCATGGCCCGCGCCTAGGCCAAAGGCGCCGCGAAGGAAACCCGGCGGCGCCTTGCGTGCCGCCCCGCCCGCGCCGTAGAGCCAGGAGCATGAGGATCGCATTCATCGGCACCGGCGTCATGGGTGCGCCCATGGCGCGGCACCTGGCCGCCGCCGGCCACGACGTCACCGTGTACAACCGCACCCGCGCCCGGGCGGAGGCGACGGGCCTCGCCGTCGCCGACACGCCCGCCGCGGCGGCGGCGGGGGCCGCGGCGGTGGTCGCCTGCGTCGGCAACGACAGGGATGTGGAGCAGGTGACGCTCGGCGCCGACGGCGCCTTCGCCGCGATGGACGATGGTGCGGTGTTCATCGACCACACCACCGTCTCCGCCGCGCTGGCGGAGCGGCTGGCCGACGCGCGCGCGCTGGTGGTGGACGCGCCCGTGTCAGGGGGGCAGGCCGGGGCGGAGGCGGGGAGACTGGCCGTCATGGCGGGCGGCAGCGACGCGGCGGTGGCGGCGGCGACGCCGGTGATGCAGGCCTATGCCGCGCGCATCGTCCACGTCGGCGCGGCGGGCGCGGGGCAGCGCACGAAGATGGCGAACCAGATCTGCATCGCCGGCGTGCTCCAGGGCGTGGCGGAGGCGGTACGCTTCGCGCAGAAGGCGGGGCTGGACACCGACAAGGTGCTCGACGCGATCTCCGGCGGCGCGGCGCAGAGCTGGCAGATGGTGAACCGCTGGCCGACGATGGTGAAGGACGAGTTCGACTTCGGCTTCGCGATCGACTGGATGCGCAAGGACCTGGGCCTCGCGCTGGCGGAAGGATCGCGGCTCGGCGCCACGCTGCCGATGACCGCGCTGGTCGATCAATTCTACGCCGAGGTGCAGGCGATGGGCGGCGGGCGACAGGATACCAGCGCGCTGGTGCGGAGGCTGGCGAAGTGATCGGCCGCGTTCTCGCCGCCGGCGTGGCGATCGCGCTCGCCGCCCCGGCGCACGCCGACGGGCTGATCGACAATCTGCGCGGCCTCACCGTCGCCGCGGACGGCACGGTCACGCGCTTCCAGGGGATCGTCGTCGACGCGCAGGGCCGCGTCGTCCGGCTGGTGCCGGTGGGCGAGAAGCCGCAGCTCTTCACGAAAAAGGAACTGAAGAAGCGCGGCAACAAGCCGATCTGGGACTACCGCTACGACATGGGCGGGCGCACCGTCCTGCCCGGCTTCATCGACGGGCACGGCCACGTCATGGGGCTGGGCTTCGCCTCGCTCTCGCTCGACCTCGGCGATACCCGCTCGCTGGAAGAGGCCAAGGCCAAGGTGGCCGACTTCGTGAAGCGCAATCCCGAGCGCAAATGGGTGCTCGGCCGCGGCTGGAACCAGGAGCGCTGGGGCCTCGGCCGCTTCCCCACCGCCGCCGATCTCGACGCGGTGGCCGGCGGCCACCCGGTGTGGCTGGCGCGCGCGGACGGGCACGCGGGCTGGGCCAGCAGCGCCGCGATCGCCGCGGCGGGCGTCACGGCCGCCACCCCCGCGCCCGCGGGCGGGCGGATCGAGAAGGCGGCGGGCGGCGCCCCCGCGGGCGTCTTCGTCGACAATGCCATGGCGCTGGTGGAGCGCGCGGTGCCCAGACCGCTGGCGAAGGAGCGCGACGCCGCCTTCCTGTCCGCGCAATCGCTGCTGCTCGCCGATGGCATCACCGCGGTGGCGGACATGGGGACGAGCCTCGACGACTGGCTCAGCTATCGCCGCATGGGCGACATCGGCGCGCTGCGCGTCCGCATCATGAGCTACGCCGCGGGGGTCGACACCGCCAGCATGGTTGCCGGCAAGGGGCCGACGCCGTGGCTGTACGACGACCGGCTGCGCATGGGCGGGGTGAAGCTGGTGGCGGACGGCGCGCTCGGCTCGCGCGGGGCGGCGCTGGAGGCTCCTTACGCGGACGCGCCCGGGCAGCGCGGGCTGACGCTGCTGTCCGACACGCAGTTGCAGAACCAGATGAGCCGCGCGGCGATGGACGACTTCCAGCTGGCCGTCCACGCGATCGGCGACCGCGCCAACCGCACGCTGCTCGACGCGATCCAGGTGCTGAGCGAGACGTACAAGGGCGATCGCCGCTGGCGAGTCGAGCACGCGCAGATCGTCGATCCCGCCGACCTGCCGCGCTTCGGCCGGTTCGGCACGATCGCCTCGGTCCAGCCGGTGCACGAGACCAGCGACCGCACGATGGCGGAGGCGCGGCTGGGGCCGGCACGGCTGGCCGGCGCCTATGCGTGGAAATCGCTGATGCAGGCCGGCGCCCCGCTCGCCTTCGGCACGGACTTCCCCGTGGAGCCGCCCGACCCCTGGGCGACCTGGGCCGCTGCGGTCACGCGGCAGGATGCCCAGGGGCAGCCGCCGGGTGGCTGGCACCCCGCGGAGGCGGTGACGCGCGAGCAGGCGTGGTGGGCGATGACGGGCGGCGCGGCCTATGCCGGATTCGCCGAGAAGAAGTTCGGCAGCCTCCAGCCCGGACAGAAGGCGGACTTCATCGTCGTCGATCGCGATCCGACGACGATCGAGCCCGCCGCCCTGCGCGGCGTGGCGGTGCAGGAGACCTGGGTCGGCGCGCAACGGGTGTGGCAGCGCCGCTAGCGGACAGCCCCGAAAGCTGAGTGCGAGCATGTTGCACGGCTGCAACAGCCGTGAACTTTCTGTGAGAACGTTCTCATAGGTTCGGGGTTTCCATCGATTGCACCCGGATTCGTCAGGGGAAGAAGCTTGACTCCAAAACACAAACCAAACAGGTGAACGTTCTCAACGACGATGAAGGCGCGACAGGGACGGCGCCGGACAGGGGAGGAATGGGGATGCGTGGCTTCACCGCTCGCAAGGTTTCGCAACTCGTGCTGGGCGTTTCCGCGCTCGCCATCGCGGCGCCCGCCGCCGCGCAGGACGCCGCCGCCACGGTCGGCAACCCCGGGCCGTCGGAGATCCAGGACGGCGCCGCCACCACCGAGGACGCGAGCGAGGACCTGATCGTCACCGGCATCCGCGCCAGCTTGCGCGAGGCGGTGGACATCAAGCGCAACTCGCAGGGCGTGGTCGACGCGATTTCCGCCGAGGACATCGGCAAGTTTCCCGACACCAACCTCGCCGAGTCGCTCCAGCGCATCACCGGCGTGTCGATCGACCGGCAGAACGGCGAGGGCCAGCTGGTCACCGTCCGCGGCTTCGGCCCGGAATACAATCTCGTCACGCTGAACGGCCGCCAGATGCCGACCGCCACGCTGGGCGACGGCGCCAGCCCGCCCGCGTCGCGCTCGTTCGACTTCGCCAACCTGGCGTCCGAGGGCATCTCCGCGGTGGAGGTCTACAAGACCGGCCGCGCCGCGGTGCCGTCGGGCGGCATCGGCTCGGCCATCAACATCCGCACGCCGCGTCCCCTGGACAAGCCGGGGATGCGGGGCAGCCTGGCGGTGAAGGGCGTCTACGACGAATCCTACAACGAGGGGACGGAGATCACGCCCGAGGTGTCGGGCATCTTCTCCACCACCTTCGCCGACGACCGCGTCGGCATCCTGGTCAGCGGCATCTACCAGCGGCGCAAGGCGAGCGTGAACACCGGCTCGGTCGGCTTCGGCAATTCCTTCCTCGGCTCGGAAAACGACTGGGGCACGCTGCCGCAGAACGGCACGCCGGGATCGCAGAACGTCACCAACCGGCCTGACCAGACCGACGTCTACGAAGTACCGCAGAGTGCCGCGTACAACCTGACGAACATCGACCGCGAGCGCATCAACGGCCAGGCGGTGCTGCAGTTCAAGCCGAGCGACGCGCTGACCGCCACGTTCGACTTCACCTATTCGCGCAACAAGATCGAGGCGCGCGACAGCAGCGTCGGCGTCTGGTTCAACTTCGGCGACACGTCCAGCGCGTGGACGGACGGCCCCGTCGCCGGCCCGATCTTCTACACCGAGCGGTTCGGCGCCAATTCGACCAAGGACCTGTCGTACAGCGGCTCGCTGACGGCCAACCTGTCGGAGAACAAGTCGTTCGGCGGCAACCTGACGTGGGAGGCGCCCGGCAACGTCACCGTCTCGCTCGACGCGCATCACTCCACCGCCGAGTCGCGCCCGAGCAACCGCTTCGGCACCAGCACGTCGGTCGGCAGTGCGGTGTTCGGCGTGCAGGAGCAGACGCTGAACTTCGAGAACGACCTGCCGGTCATCTCCTATCAGATGCGGCCCGGCGTCGACGCGCTCAACCCGGCGAACATCAACGCCACCGGCAATTCGTTCCGCAACGCCTACGTCCGCGACGAGATCAACCAGGTCCAGCTGAAGGGCCGGTACGAGCATGACGGCAACTTCCTCGACTCGCTCGACTTCGGCTTCTCGTTCATCGAGAACCGCGTGCGCTCCGCCTACGGTTTCGTGCAGAACGACACGTGGAGCGGCGTCGGCACGCCCGCGGACCTGCCCGACGACCTGTTCGAGCGCGTGTCGCTGCCCGACAAGTTCAAGGGCGTGTCGGGTGCCAATGCGGGGATCATCCCGGCCTATTACCGCTTCGATTTCGAGCGCATGGTCGACCTGCTCGACAGCCGCTTCGGCATCTGCGGCGGCGACGGCAACTGTCTCGCCACCTTCGACACCGACCGGCGCCTGGTCGAGAAGACGATCTCGCCGTTCGTGCAGGTGAACACCAAGTTCGACCTGTTCGGGCGCGACGCGCACATCGTCGGCGGCGTGCGCTACGACCAGACGACCGTCAGCGCCTCGTCGCTGACGCCGGTGCCGGTGGGCACGGCCTGGGCCGCGGAGGGTGAGTTCAACATCATCTATTCCAGCCAGAGCTCGTTCCTGACGAACAAGGGCAGCTACGAGAACTGGCTGCCGGCGATCGACGTCGACATCCAGCCGCTGGAGAACGTGAAGCTGCGCGCGTCGTACAGCCACACGATCACCCGCGCGGACTATAACGCGCTCCAGGGCGGCCTGACGCTGAACCGCCAGTTCGGCATCGCGGGCGGCGGCGGTAACCGCGGCAATCCCAACCTGCAGCCGTTCCTGTCGAAGAACATCGACGTGTCGGCGGAATGGTATTACGGCCGCGACAGCTACGTCTCTGCCGGATACTTCCGGAAGAAGGTGTCCAACTTCATCAACTCGCAGGAGATCGAGCAGAGCGCGTTCGAGCTGCGCAACCCCGCCAACGGCCCGCGCTTCCGCGCGGCGCAGGCGGCACTGGGTGGCACCACCAACGTGGCGCTGATCCGCGACTATATCCTGCGCAACTATCCCGCCTCGGTGGAGGTGCTGCGCAATCCGGACGGGACGCCGCAGCTCGCCAACGGCCTCTACCAGGGGCGCATCCTCGGCTTGCCGGAGGACGGCTTCGTCAACTTCCGCGTGTCGACGCCGTTCAACTCGGATCAGACCGCGACGATCGACGGGTTCGAATTCGCGATCCAGCACAGCTTCTGGGATACCGGCTTCGGCACGATCCTGAACTACACGATCGTCAACGGCGACGCGCGCTTCAACAACGCGCTGGATCCGAACGTCGGCCAGTTCGCGCTGGCTGGTCTGTCCGACAGCGCCAACGCCGTTCTCTTCTTCGACAAATACGGCTTCCAGGCGCGTGCGGCATATAACTGGCGCGCGGAATTCTATGCCGGCGGCAATCCCAACCCCACCTACGTGGACGCCTACGGCCAGTTCGACGCGAGCATCAGCTATGAATTCAGGCAAGGGCTGACCGTGTTCGCCGAGGGCATCAACCTGACCGGCGAAGGGCGTCGCGGGCATCGGCGGTCGGACGAATTCACGACCTTCGCCCAGCCCGGCTTCGCCCGCTACTCGGCCGGGGTGCGGTTCAGCTTCTGATGACGGCGTGCCGGCCGGTGCGGACGCTTCCGCCCGGCCGGCGCTTCCGATAATCAGCGGGCCGATCATGCCGGACAACGCAAGCCAGCCCCTTCAACAGGTCGTGATCGTCGGCGGCGGCACGGCGGGGTGGCTGGCGGCGTGCCGGCTGGCGGCGGCGACCACGCTGTCGGTCACGCTGGTCGAAAGTCCCGACGTGCCGACCATCGGCGTGGGCGAGGGCACGTGGCCGACGATGCGCCGCACGCTGGCGGCGATCGGGATCGACGAGGCGGATTTCCTCCTCGCCTGCGACGCGGCGTTCAAGCAGGGGTCGACCTTCGACGGGTGGGTCACCGGCGCGGCGGACGACCGCTACCACCACCCCTTCACCGCCCCGGCCGAGGGTGCCCCGCGCGACCTGGTGGCAGCGTGGCAGGCGCAGGGCGGCGCCTTCGCCGACGCGGTCGGCGTACAGGCGCGCATCGCCGAGCGCGCGCTGGCCCCGCGGCAGCGCGCGATGCCCGGATATGCGGGCGCGCTCAACTACGCCTATCATCTCGACGCGGCGAAGCTGGCGGTGCTGCTGCGCGACCACGCGGTGCGCCGGCTGGGCGTCCGGCACGTGTGCGATCATGTCGACACCGTGGTGCGCGACGCGGGCGGGGCGGTGTCCGCGGTGCACACCCGCGCGCACGGGGCGATGGCGGGCGACCTGTTTCTCGACTGCACCGGCCATGCCGCGCTGCTGATCGGCGGAGCGATGGCGGTGCCGTTCGTGGACCGCTCCGACGTGCTGTTCAACGATCGCGCGCTGGCGGTGCAGGTGCCGGTGGAACCGGCGTCGCCAGTTGCCAGCACTACCCTCGCCACCGCGCATCGCGCTGGCTGGATATGGGATATCGGCCTGCCGACGCGTCGCGGCGTCGGCTGCGTCTACGCCTCCGCCTTCATCGACGACGACGCGGCGGCGGCGCTGCTGACCGACCATCTGCGCCGGACGATGCCGGAACGCGAGCTGCCGCCGTTCCGCCGGCTCGCCTTCCGTTCGGGCCACCGCGCGCGCTTCTTCGACGGGAACGTCGTCGCGATCGGCCTGTCCGCCGGGTTCCTCGAACCGCTGGAGGCGTCGGCGATCGTCACGATCGAGCTGGCGCTGGACCATCTGGTCGCCAACCTGCCGCCGACCCGCGCGGCGCTGGCCCCCGCGGCAGCGCGGTTCAATGCCGCGTTCCGCTATCGCTGGGACCGGATCGTCGAGTTCCTGAAGCTCCACTACGTCCTCAGCCGGCGCGAGGAGCCTTATTGGCGCGCGCACCGCAATCCCGCCACCGTGCCGCCGCGGCTCGCCGAGCTGATCGACGCCTGGCGGCACCAGCCGCCGTCCGACGCCGACTTCGCCGACCGCGAGGAGGTGTTCCCGGCGGCGAGCTACCAGCACGTCCTCTACGGCATGGGCTTTCCGCCGCCCCCCGGCGCCGCGCTGCGCACCGACCCGCAGGCCGAGGCCCGGCTGCGGGGGCAGGTGGCGGAGCGCGAGCGCGTGCTGGCCGCCGCGCTGCCGACCCATCGCGCCTATCTCGACGCGCTCGCCCTCTCGCCGGACCGGACCGCCCCATGACCGAGCACCAGATCCTCAACGCCGACACCCATCGCGACCTGCGCATCGCCACCGCGCGTGGGGCGGCGTGGGGCGATGCGCAGATGGCGTGCCTGCTGACGCCGGACGAGTTCCGCCGCGCGCAGGGCGACTATCCCATCCTGTTCCGCTGGAACGCTGCACGCGACCGCATGGACGCCTACGCGCTGCTCGGCTTCGAGAACGGCGAGAACCTGTTCCTCGCCGGCGACCGCTGGGACGCGGGCTACGTGCCGCTGGCGATGGACATCGCGCCGTTCCTGATCGGCCGGGGGGCCGGGGGCGGCCAGGTGCATCTCGATCCCGGGCATCCCCGCGCGGCGGGCGGTGCAGAGGGCGTGCGCATGTTCGACGAACTCGGCCGCGCGACGCCCTTCTTCGAGGAGAAGGTGCGTAGGCTCGGCGCGCTGGACGAGGGCTATCACGCCGCCACCGGCTTCGTTGCCGCGCTCCAGCGGCACCAGCTGATCGAGCCGCTGACGCTGGAGATCACGCTCGACGACGGCGCCACCAACCGCCTGCTCGGCTTCCACCACGTCGACGAGGAGCGGCTGCGCGCGCTGGACGCGAGCGCCTTGGGCGAGCTCCACGCGGCGGGGCATCTGATGCCGCTGTTCATGGCGGTCGCCTCGATCGGCAACATCGGACGGCTGGTGGAGCGCAAGAACGCGAAGGCGGCGCGTGGCTGACGCGCTCGCCTCCCTGCCGCCGGTCGCCGAGGTGGCGCCGGGCGACCTCGACCGGCATCTCGCCGCGGCGGACGCGCCCTTCGTCGTGCGCGGCCTCGTCGCCGACTGGCCGCTGGTGCAGGCCGGGCGCCGTTCCGCGCGGGAGGCGCGCGCCTACCTCCTGTCGCGCGCGCGGGACACCGCCTTCGCGGTGTCGGTCGGGGCGCCGGGGAGCGGCGGGCGGCTGTTCTACGACGGCGCGATGCGGATGAACTTTCGCGAGGCGCGTGCGAAGCTCGCCGACATCTTCGCGCAGATCGACGCCGCCGAGGGGCGGGAGGACGCCCCCGCGATCTACCTCGGCTCGGTCGACGTCCGCGCCTTCTTCGATCGCCTGCACGAGGACAATCACGTCGATCTCGGCGCGCGCGACGCGCTGGCCAGCATCTGGATCGGCACGCAGAGCCGCATCGCCGCGCACAACGACACGCCGGACAACCTGGCGTGCGTGGCCGTGGGGCGGCGGCGCTTCACGCTGTTCCCGCGCGACCAGTTCGCGAACCTCTACCTCGGCCCGGTCGACAACACGCCCGCGGGGCGCACCATCTCCATGGTCGATTTCCACGATCCCGACTTCGCCGCCCATCCGCGCTTCCGCGAGGCGCTGGCGCACGCGCAGGTGGCGGAGCTGGAGGCGGGCGACGCGGTGTTCGTGCCCGCCTTGTGGTGGCACCACGTGGAGGGGCGCGACGCCTTCAACGTCCTCGTCAACTACTGGTGGCGAGACACGCCGCGCTGGATGGCGCAGCCGCAGGACGCGATGCTTCACGCGCTGCTGGCGATCCGCGACCTGCCGGACGACCAGAAGGCGCACTGGCGCGCCATGTTCGACCATTACGTCTTCGGCGACGCCGAGGCGGCGGCCGCGCACATCCCCGCCGAGGGGCGCAGCGTGCTCGCGCCGCTGACGCCTGACAGCGCGGCGCGCATCCGCGGTTTCCTCCTGCAGCAGTTGAGCCGATGACCGACCACCGCATCCGCCGCCCCCTGCTCCGCCGCATCGTCGTTGCGGGCGGAGGCACCGCCGGCTGGATGGCCGCCGCCGCCATCGCGCGCACGATGGGGCGCACGGTGGAGGTGACGCTGGTCGAATCGGAGGCGATCGGCACCGTCGGCGTCGGCGAGAGCACCATCCCGCCGCTCGTGACGTACAACCGCCTGCTCGGCATCGACGAGGCGGAGTTCATGCGCGCCACCCAGGCGACGTTCAAGCTGGGCATCCGCTTCGACGGGTGGAAGACACCCGACAGCAGCTACTTCCACTCCTTCGGCACGACCGGCAAGGATCACTGGTCCGCCGGCTTCCAGCATTTTTGGCTGCACGCCCGCGCAGAGGGCGACACCCGGCCCTACGACGATTACTGCCTGGAGCTGCGCGCGGCGGAGGCGGGGAAGTTCGCGCACCTGCCGGGCGACCGGATCAACTACGCCTATCAGCTCGACAGCTCGCTCTACGCCGCCTTCCTGCGCCGCATGGCGGAAGGCGACGGCGTACGCCGGGTCGAGGGGAAGATCGCGGCGGTCGAGCTGGACGGCGAGAGCGGCGACGTCGCCGCGCTGACGCTCGAGAGCGGGGCGCGGATCGCGGGCGACCTGTTCCTCGACTGCACCGGCTTCCGCGCGCTGCTGATCGAGGGCGCGCTCCACGCCGGCTACGACGACTGGACGCACTGGCTGCCGTGCGACAGTGCGATCGCGGTGCAGACCGCCAACGTCGGCCCGCCGGTGCCGTTCACGCGCGCGACCGCGCACGATGCGGGATGGCAGTGGCGCATCCCGCTCCAGCATCGCACCGGCAACGGCATCGTGTGGTGCAGCCGCTACCTGTCGCGCGAGGCGGCGCTGGCGCGGCTGATGGGCGATGTCGTCGGCGACGTGCTCACCCAGCCCAACCATCTGTCCTTCAAGGCCGGCGCGCGGCGGCGGCAGTGGCATCGCAACGTGGTGGCGATCGGCCTTGCCGGCGGGTTCATGGAGCCGCTGGAATCGACCAGCATCCACCTGATCCAGCGCGCCGTGATCCGCCTGATCCGCATGATGCCGCTGCGCGACATCAGCCCGCGCGACGTCGCGGAGTTCAACGACCAGCAGATGCAGGACATGGAGCAGATCCGCGACTTCCTGGTCCTCCACTATCACGTCACTTACCGGCGCGACTCGCCGTTCTGGCGGCAGTGCGCGGCGATGGACGTGCCCGATACGCTGCGGCAGAAGATCGAGCTGTTTAGCGAGACCGGCCGCGTCTTCCGCCGCAACGAGGAACTGTTCGCCGAGAACAGCTGGGTGCAGGTGATGATGGGGCAGGGCATCGTGCCGCGCGCGTGGCACCCGGTGGCGGCGAAGCTGCGCGAGGCGGAACTGGAGCGCTTCCTTTCCGGCCTGCGCGACGACGTGGCGTCCACCGTCGCGGGCCTCCCCGCGCACGGCGACTATGTCGCGCACTATTGCGGCGCGGCGGCCTGACGATCGTGGCGCGGCGCAGGCAGGCGGTGACGATCCGGCACGTCGCGGCGGACGCGGGCGTGTCGTTGCAGACGGTCAGCCGCGTCATCAACAAGGAGCCGAACGTCCGGCCCGAGATGATGGCGCGGGTGCAGGCGTCGATCGATAAACTCGGCTACGTCCCCTCGATCGCGGCGCAGCGGATGGGCGGGTCGCGCTCCTACCTGATCCTCGCGCTCAACGACCGCGACCGCACCATCGCCGACTGGACCAACCGGCAGGGCACCGACTGGGTCGACCAGATGCTGCTGGGCGGGATGCTGAAATGCGCCGAGCACGGCTATCGGCTGATCTTCGAGCTGGTCGATACGCATTCCGACCATATCGAGCGCGAACTGATGGGCGCGATCGCCGCGCTCCAGCCCGACGGCGTGCTGCTGACGCCGCCGCACTCGGACAACCCGCTCATCACCGGCCTGCTCGCGGAACAGGGGATCAGCTTCGCACGGATCGGCTCGCTGAAGGACGGCGCGGGCTTCGCGCTGACGATGGGGGACGAGGGCGCGGCGCGGCTGGCGACGGAGCATCTGATCGCGCTGGGCCATCGCCGCATCGGCTTCATCGCGGGCGACGCGGACTATGGCCTCAGCCAGTGGCGTGTCGAAGGCTGGACCGCGGCAATGGCGGCGGCGGGCCTCGCCACCGGCGACCTGCTGGCAGCGGGCGACTTCGGCTACGCCTCGGGCCGATTGGCGGCGGAGCGGCTGCTGGCGCTGGCCGATCCCGTCACCGCCATCGTCGCCAGCAGCGACCAGATGGCGCTCGCCACGCTGGAACTGGCGCGCGCGCGCGGGCTGAGCGTGCCGGGCGACCTGTCGCTGGTCAGCTTCGACGACACGCCGATCGCGCGCTTCGCTCACCCGCCGATGACCGCGGTGGTGCAGCCGATCGCGGAAGTGACCGCGCGTGCCGTCGCGCTCATCATCGACGAGAACGCCGGGCGCCAGACGCCGCACGGACCCGTGGTGGTGCCCGCGTCGCTGGCGGTGCGCGGCTCTACCGCCCCCCCGCGGCCACCGCAGTCGTAGGCAGCGCGTCGAGTTCGCCGGTCTCGCGCGCGCGGCGGCCGTACACCCACTCGAACAGCGGACTGGCCATCATCGTCGTCACGATCGCCATCATCACCAGCATGGAGAACAGCGTGGGTCCGATGATGCCCTTCTGCAGGCCGATGTTGATGATGATGAGTTCCATCAGCCCGCGCGAGTTCATCAGCGCGCCGATGCCCAGCGCGGTGCGATTGTCCTCCCCGCACGCCCGCGCCGCCAGGTAGCAGGCGCCGAACTTCGCCGCGATCGACGCCGCCAGCACGCCCAGCGCGACCAGCAGCAGCGAGGGCGAATTGACCATGTCCATCCGCGTGTTGAGCCCCGAATAGGTGAAGAACATCGGCAGCAGCATGACCACGGCCAGCGGCTCCACCTTTCGCTTCAGCTCGTCGACGAACAGCCCGCGCGGCATGAAGACGCCCAGGATGAAGCCGCCGAAGATGCCGTGGATGCCGATCGCGTCCATGATGAAGGCGGACAGCGCGAACAGCGCCAGCGTGATCGCCAGCACCGTCATGCTCATCTCGCCCTTCGCCTCCACCGCGCGGCCCAGCGGCGCGAGCAGGCGGCGGCCGAACAGGGTCAGGAACGCGGCGTACAGGATCGCGCCGCCGATCGCGACCGTCGCGATCCCGCTGCCGCCCCCGAACGTCGCCAGCACCACGGCGAGCACGCACCAGGACGCGGCGTCGTCGAACGCCCCCGCGGTCAGCGTCAGCGTGCCGAGCGGACTGTTCGCCAGCCCGCGCTCGTTGATGATGCGCGCCAGCATGGGAAAGGCGGTGAGCGCGATGCACGCGCCCATGAACAGGGTGGCGCTGCCGGTGCCGATCCCCTGCGCGAACAGCCCCGGCACGGTCAGCAGGAACGGCGTGATCGCCGCTGCGATCAGGAACGGCGCAATGACGCCCGACGCGGATACCACCGCCGCGCTGCGCGCCTTCGATTCGAAATGATCGAGCCGCAGCGTCAGGCCGACGAGGAACATGTACAGCGCCACGCCCAGCTGCGCGCCGACGTAGAGGACGTTCTTCGTCTCCTTGGGGAAGATCGCCGACTGGAGATCGGGAAAGGCGAGGCCCAGGAGCGAGGGGCCGAGCACCACGCCCGCGATCATCTCTCCCACCACCTGCGGCTGCGCCAGCAACTTCTGCCCCAGCCAGCCGACCACGCGGCAGGTGAGGATGATGATCGCGAGCTGGAGGAAGAAGTGGATGCTGTAATCGCCCGGCGCGTAGCTCGTCGCGCCGGCGGCGGTGACAGGGCCGTGCGGCGACAGCAGTCCCGTCAGCGTCTGCCAGAAGCTCTCGAACATTCCCGCCCCTCTCCCCTTTTCCCCGCCGATGATCCTAGCGCTGCGCCAGCGACTTAGCGACCGTAATAGTCGCGGTACCACGCGACGAAGCGGGCGACGCCGTCGCGAAACCCGGTCTGCGGGCGATAGCCGGTGAGCCGCTGGAGCAACGTCGCATCCGCCCAGGTCGCCGGCACGTCGCCCGGCTGGATCGGCAGCAGGTTGCGCACCGCCTTCAACTCCATGTGCTCCTCGATCGCGTCAATGAAGTCGGTCAGCCGCACCTTGTCCGAATTGCCGATGTTCACGACCCGCCACGGCGCCACGGGGCTGAGCGAATCGCCCGCCGGCACCTCCGCCGGGCTGGCGGGGCGGACGGGCGGCACGTCGATCAGCAGCCTGATGGCGCGGACCAGATCGTCGACGTAGGTGAAGTCGCGGTACATCTCGCCGTGATTGAAGACGTTGATCGGGCGCCCGGCGGCGATCGCGGAGGCGAACAGGATCGGCGCCATGTCGGGCCGTCCCCACGGGCCGTAGACGGTGAAGAAGCGGAACAGCGTGGTCGGCAGGTCGTGCAGGTGCGCGTAGGCGTGGCTCATCGCCTCCGTCGCCTTCTTCGTCGCGGCGTAGATGGTGAGCGGCGTGTCCGCCTTGTCCGTCTCGCGAAACGGCATCTCCTCGTTGGCGCCGTAGACGGAGGAGGTGGAGGCGATCAGCAGGTGCCGCACCTTGCGGCGCCGCGCCGCCTCCATCACGTTGAACGTGCCCACGACATTGGCCTCGACGTAGGCGCGCGGGTTCTCCAGGCTGTAGCGCACGCCCGCCTGCGCGGCGAGGTGGACGATGACGTCGGGTGCGAAGGCGTCGATCGCGGCGTCCAGCGCCGCGGCATCCTCCAGCATCGCCTCCGTCGCGGCGAAGCCGTCGTGGCGGTGCAGCAGCGCGTGCCGGTCGCGCTTCAGCGCGACGTCGTAGTAATCGGTCATGCCGTCGTAGCCGTGGACGGCGTGCCCCTCTTCCAGCAGCAGGCGCGACAGGTGGAAGCCGATGAACCCCGCGCTGCCGGTGACGAATACGCGATCCACGACCAACCCCTTGATTGCCGGGCGTCTCTATGCGGCGTCGGCGCGGCGAAGAAAAGCGGTCACGCCGCACCCCCGGTTCGGCTCAGCCCGCCGGGCCGAGCCGCAGCCGCACCCCGCCGTTCAGCACGAACCCTTCCGTCGGCGCCCACGCATCGACGGTCCAGCGGCCGTCCGGCGCGCGCAGGCGGCGGAGGATCGGGTCGTAGCGCGTCTGCCGCACATTCAGGATGTTCTCCGCGTTGACGAACAGCGTCACCGCGCCCAGCGTCTTCTCCGCCAGCAGCCCGAGCTCGACATAGGGGCGCGAGCGGGTGCGGTACGGGTCGTCGTCCAGGCGCTGGCGTCCGGTAAAGTAGAGTTCGGCACCGATGCGGTGCGCGCCCGCGCGCTCGACCATCGCGACCAGCCCGGCGGTATGGCGCGGCGTCAGCGCCTTCCAGCGGTGGCCCGCGCCGGCCGGATCGGGCTCGTGCGCGTCGGTGAAGACGTAATTGCCGGTGACGACGAACGCCCCGCGCCGCCAGCGCAGCAGCGTCTCCACCCCCCGGATGCGCGTGGTACCGGCCAGGTTCACCAGCCGCACGCGATCCGCCGCCACGGCGACCAGCTCGGTCGGCCGGTGAAGGTCGGAAGCGAACAGCGTGGCATTCGCCTCCCACGCTCCCTGCGCGTAGCCGAGGTCGAACGTGGCGGTGGTCGCGGTCTCCGCCTCCAGTCCGTCCAGCGGCTCCAGCCGCGACAGCCCCGCCGCCTCGATCTCCTCGACAAAGGGCGTCGGCGCGTAGAAACCGCGCCCGGCGGAGGCGCGCACCTTCCATGGCCCCGGCTTCCACAGCAGCGACAGGCGCGGGCTCAGCCGCGTGTCGAAACGGTTGTGCAGGTCCAGCCGCGCGCTGCCCGCCAGCGTCACGTCGGGCGTCAGATCGTGCTCCGCCTGCGCGAACACGCCCGGCACCTCGTAGCGATAGTCGAACGCGGGAAAGGTGCGCGAGTGATAGTCGTCGCGCTGCCAGGCGATGCCGCCCACCCACGTCGTCCCGCCGGCGCCGCCCGCCAGCGACGCCTCGGCGAACAGCGTGTCGTGCCGGTCCCGCTCGCTCACCGCACCGAAGCGGTGGCGGTGGTCCTGCACCGTGCCGGCGGCGCGGAAGCCGAGCGTCAGGTCGCCGGAGAGCGGCGCGCTGGCGACCACGCCCAGGTCGCGGCGCACCGATCGCTGCCGCAGCGCGAAGGCGGTGCCGTCGGGCACGATGCGCCCGGCCAGCGTCCCGCCGGTCCGCGTCTCCTCCATGATCCCGCCGGTCGCGAACACCCGCGCGCCGCCCGCCTGCTCGAAGAAGAGGCGCGGGCGCACGGTCCAGCGCCGGTAGCCGGGAATGTCGATCCAGCCGTCGCCGTCCAGGTCCTGCACCGACTGGCGGTGCCATCCGCCGGTCAGCGACACGCCGAAGCCGCCGCCCAGCGGCGCGGCGAGATAGGCGGTGGCGTCCGCGCCGTCGCGCGAGGTGGCGTTCAGCAGCGCCTCGGCCTCCGCCGCAGCGCCGGGGCGGCGCGACACCAGATTGATGACGCCGCCCAGCGCCGACGCGCCGTACAGCGCCGACACCGCACCCTTGATGACCTCCACGCGGCCCAGGTCCGTCGGCGGGATCTGCAACAGGCCGAGCGAGCTCGCCTGCCCGCCGTACAGCGGCAGACCGTCGGCGAGCAATTGCGTGAAGCGGCCGTCCAGCCCCTGCACGCGGATGTTGGCGGCGCCGATCGCCGGCGCCGTCACCTGCACGCGCAGCCCGCTGGTCTCGCTCAGCATCATGGCGACGTTGCCGGGGCGCATCAGGATCTTCTCCTCGATCTCCTCGCGGTCCAGCACCTCGACGCGCAGCGGCTCGTCGCCCAGGCGCCGGTTCGAGCGGGTGGCCTGGACGACGATCTCCGGTTCGTCGGACGATGGTTCGGCGGATGGCGCGGCGGGCGGCGGGGTGGGCGCGACCTGCGCCGACAGCGCCCCCGCGAGGAGGGCGAACGAGAGGACGGACATGACGATGGCTTCCTGAACCTGAAGGACGTGGGGCGCGCGCCGGACGGGCGCGCGCTCGATCGTCCTCAGGCGGAAGGCGGCGGCAGCGGCGGGGCGCGCGTCAGGGAGGCGAGCGCGACCGCGCGCGGCGCGACCGGTGGGTCGCCGGCCGCGACGGCGGGGTCGGACAGGCGCGCGACCGGCAGGTCGGGCGCGACGGGGCAATGGTGGTGGTGCGCCTCGCCCGCGGCATCGGCGGGGTCGGACTGGGCGGGGGAGAACGCGTCGGCATGCTCCACCGCCGCCCCGCCATGCGCCTGCACCGGCTCGGCCACGCCCATCGCGCACCAGACCAGGCAGGCCATCACCAGCAGGCGGAACGCGGCGCGCATGGCGACGGCATAGCCGCTCGCGCGCGACGATGCCATCGCGTCCGCGCGCGCGCTGGCGTAAGGCGTGCGGCGTGATTGGGAGGACGGCGTGGTGGACGATCGCAGCGGACGGGTGACACGCGTCGTGATCCTGGGTGGCGGCACCGCGGGGTGGATGACCGCCGCCGCGCTCGCCGCCAGCTTCGGCCCCGCGCTGTCGATCACGCTGCTGGAATCGGAGGAGATCGGCACCGTGGGCGTCGGCGAGGCGACGATCCCGACGATCCACTGGTTCAACGAGCTGATCGGACTGGACGAACCGGAGTTCCTGCGTGCGACGAAGGCGACGTTCAAGCTGGGGATCGAGTTCGTGGGCTGGCGCCGCCCCGGCCACCGCTACTTCCATCCGTTCGGCCAGTACGGCGCGACGCTGCCCGGCGTCGCCTTCCATCACCGCTGGCTGAAGGCGCGCGCGGACGGCGAGGACCTGGCGCTCGCCGACCTGTCGCTGGCGACCCGGCTGGCGGCGGAGAACCGCTTCGCCAGGCCGCAGGGGGAGGCGCGATCGATCCTGTCGACGCTCGGCTACGCCTATCACTTCGACGCCTCGCTCTACGCCCGCCACCTGCGCGCGCTGGCGGAGGCGCGCGGCGTGGTGCGCGTGGAGGGCAGGCTCGGCCATGTCGAGCGGGCGGCGAACGGCAGCGTCGCCGCGCTGGTGACGGAGGCGGGAGAGCGACTGGCGGCGGAGCTGTTCGTCGACTGTTCCGGCTTCCGCGCGCTGCTGATCGGCGGGGAGATGGGCGCGGATTACGAGGACTGGTCGCACTGGCTACCCTGCGACCGCGCCGTCGCGGTGCCGAGCGCGCGCGTGGCCGAGACGACGCCCTACACCCGCTCCACCGTCCGCCCCGCCGGGTGGCAGTGGCGCATCCCGCTGCAGCATCGCACCGGCAACGGCTACGTCTATTGCCACCGCTTCTGTTCGGACGACGAGGCGGCGGGGACGCTGCTGGCGAACCTGGACGGGGAGGCGCTGGCCGAGCCGCGCTTCCTGCGCTTCGTCGCCGGCACGCGGCGCGCGGCGTGGACGCGCAACGTGGTGGCGATCGGCCTGGCGGCGGGCTTCCTCGAACCGCTGGAATCGACGTCGATCCACCTGATCCAGTCGGGCATCGCGAAGCTGCTGACGCTGTTTCCCGACGCCGACATGGATCCTGGCCTCGCCGCCCGCTTCAACGCGCTGATGGCCAGGGACATGGACGGCATCAAGGATTTCCTGATCCTCCACTATCACGCGACCCAGGGCCACGAGGACCCGCTGTGGCGCCACTGCCGCACGATGCCGCTGCCCGACACGCTGGTCGCACGCGAGGCGCAGTATCGCCGCTCGGGCCGGCTGATGCTGGACGCGGACGAATTGTTCCGGGAGGCGAGCTGGCTCGCCGTGCTGAACGGGCAGGGGATCGAGGCGGCGGGCTACAACCCGCTGGCCGACGGGCTCGACGCCGCCACCAACCGCGCGCAGGTGCGCCAGGTGGCCGAGGTGATCGCGCGCGCCGCGCCGACGCTGCCGCGCCACGACGAGGCGCTGGCGGCGATCCTGGAACACGCCCGGTGACCGGGATCACCGCCCGCCGGGTGGGCGCGGAGGCGCAGCCGGTGGCGATCGTCGACGGCTTCCATCCCGATCCCGCCGCGCTCCGCACCACTGCCGTCGCCGCCGATTGGCAGCCGGCGCGGCGCCACTATCCCGGGCTGCGCGCCGCGTTGCCGGGCGATTACCTGTCGCGGGTGCGCGCCGTGATCGCGCTGGTGATGCGCGAGGTGCTGGGCGTCACCGGCGGACTGGACGTGCTGGACGCCAGCTTCTCGCTGGTGACGACGCCGCCCGACCGGCTGACCCCGGCGCAGCGGCTGCCCCACGTCGACGCGGTGGAGCCGGGACGGATCGCGCTGGTCCACTATCTCTCGCCCGGCGGCGGAGACGGCACGGCCTTCTTCCGCCACCGCGCGACCGGGTTCGAGACGATCGACGCGGCGCGCGCGCCCGGCTACCACGCCGTGCTGGCGCGCGAGGTCGCCGCCGCGCCACCGATGGGCTACGTCCACGACGATACGCTGCTGTTCGAGCGGACCGCCCACGTCGAGGCGCGCTTCAACCGCGCCGTCATCTATCGCAGCGCGATGCTCCATTCCGGCGCGATCGCGCGGCCCGACACGCTCAGCGCCGACCCCGCCGCGGGGCGGCTGACCGTGACGGCGTTCCTGTCGGCGACGTAGCGCGCGGCGGCTGCACCGCCAGGTAGACCGTGCTCCACAGCTGCGCCGCGTTCGATTCGTCCACGTCCTGCTTGCCCGCGCCGAACGGCACGACCACGTAGCGCCCGTCGCGAAACGCCCAGGACCACAGTTCCGAGCTTTGCGTCGCGCGCGTGGCACGGATGGCCCGCCACAGCTTGGCCTGCGCGTCGGTCAGCACGGCGCGGGTGGAGGCCGGAAGGTCGGCGCGCGCCAGTTGCCGCTCCAGCCCCGCGGCGAACAGCGCCTGCTGCCACGACCATACCACCGCGCCGTGATAGGCCGCGGGCGTGAAGCGTGCCTGCACCGTCCGGTCGGCCAGCGCGGGATTGGCGACCAGCAGCCCGATGTCGGTCATCAGCCCGGCCGGGAAGGGGCGGACGAGCGCGCGCACGTAGGTTTCCAGCGCGGCGGGCGCGGGATCGGCGAAGAGCAGCGCGAAGCCCTCGTCCGAATTGACGATGGGCACCGGTCGCCCGCGCGGATCGAGCGCGATGGCGTGGTAGGTCAGCGGCTCGCGTCCCAGCGCCGCCAGCGCGGGCGCCGCGGGCACGCCCAGCGTCTGGGCGTAGCGCCGGATCGCGGGCGCGGCCTCCGCGGCGGGCGTGCTGACGCGGAACAGGTCGGGCGCGTGCTCGCGCCAGGTCGCCGCCATCCGCGCCGCCTCGCCCAGCGCGGCACGGTCCTGTGCGCCAAGATAGGGGTCGAGCAGCCCCGCGGCGAGCAGCCGCGCGCCCGCGTCCAGCGCGGCGGGCACCAGCACCGCGTTGACGTCATAGGCGTATTTGCCGCGACCCAGCCCTTCCTCGCTGTCGCGCCACTGGCCGGTCAGGCGGCCGTCGTGCAGCGCGATCAGATTGGCCGCGCGCGGTGCCGCGGCGAAGGCGCGGGCCGATGCCACGACGAAGCGCAGGTTGCGCACCAGCGCCGCGCCCGCGGTCTCGCGCGTGCCCGGCCGCGCCTCGCTGGCCATGGCCCGGTCGAGAAAGCGGCGCGCGCCCGCCGCCTCTGCGTGGTCGAGCAGATAGGCGGCGGCGACCGGGGCCAGCATGTAATCGTCGTCGACCATGCCATAGTCCAGCGTCGCGCCGTCGCCGCTTCTGCCGTTCTGCCGGTTGTCGAGCACGGCGAACTCGCCGATCCCCTCCTCGTGCGCGACCTCGCCGTCGCCGTCGAGCCGCGCCAGGACGGAGGCGAGCCCCGCCTCCACCGCGGCGGGGCGCAGCACCGGCATCAGCAGGCGGACGGACATCAGCGTGTCACGCCCGAAATAGGTGTCGAACCGCCACGATCCGGCGAGGAACTTCTCGCGATAGCTGAGGAAGCCGAGCGCCTGGCGCGCGGCGGGATCGGCCGCGGCGCGCGCGTTCAGCAGCTCGCGCTCGGTGAGGCCGTGGAGCGGCGCCTCCCCCGTCGCGGCGGTGATGGCGAGGCGGATGCGTCCGCCCGGCGCGGCGACGATCGCGCCGCGGTCGATCCGCCCTTCCAGGACCCGGAGCCGCAGCAGGTAGCCCGGCGCGCCGTCCAGCCGCCGGCGGTGCCAGGTGATCGTGTCGCCGGCGATCACCGGATCGGTCGCCACCTCCTTCGGGAAACGGCTGACCGACTGATAGTCGCGCAGGTAGCGCACGCTGGAGAGTACCGCCTGCCGCACCGCCAGCCGCGGCGCGGCGATGGTGGCGGTCGCCTCGATCCCGTTCAGCCGGGCGGCGTCGGGCGCGAGCACCGCGGCGGGGCGGGGCGCGCCCTCCAGCCGCCAGGTCGCGGGCGTGGCGAGGGACGCGAACCAGACGGCCACGCCGCTGTTGCCCGCGGGAAAGGCGACCAGGATGCGCGGGTCGGTGCCGTTGCGCAGCAGCAGGTGCGCCGCCACGTCGCCCTCGCGCACCAGCGCGTTGACGTTCTGCCCCTCCGTCAGGCGATAGGACAGGTCGGGCGCGGCCAGCGCCGGCGCGGCGATCATGGCGGTGGCGAGCAGGGCTCGGGCGAAGCGGCGCATCGATGTCCTCACTGAAAGAAAAGGGTGCCGCAGCCGTGAAGCCGCGACACCCCCGTTATGATCCACGCAAGGTGCGTCAGAACTTGAAGGTCAGCGTTCCGCCGTAGGTCGGACCGACGATGCCGCGGGCGTAGAAGAAGCCGTCGGTGATCGCCTGCGTCTGTCCCTGCCGCGGATTGCCCTCCGTCAGGCCGACGACGTCGAAGATGTTCTCCGCGTTCAGCGTCAGCTGGACGTTCTCGTTCAGGTTCAGCGCCAGGCCGACCGAGGTGACGCCGTAGCTGGGCAGCGACACGCCGTTGCCGTTGTCGGCGAAGATCTTGCCGACGTACTTGTAGCGGCCGAACACCTCGCCCCAGCCGTCGGGCAGCGTGATCGTCGGCGTGACGGTGAACAGCGTCGCGGGCGTGCGCTCGGGCCGGTTGCCTTCGAAGCCCGACCCCTGATCGACGCCGTTCAGCTGCAGGTTCAGCAGCTTGGGCCGCTGGAACACGCCCTGGAAGTCGAGCGCGAACCAGTCGATCGGCCGCACGACGAAGTCCAGCTCCACGCCATAGGTGCGCAGGTCGGCGTTCAGGTTGGTCTGCTGCGACGGGTTGAGCGGGTCGGCGAAATTGTAGTTCTGGTCGTCGAAGTCGGTGCGGAACACCGTCGCCGAGCCGGAGAACAGCCGCCCGTACTGGTAGCGGACGCCCGCCTCGTACAGCTTGATCGTGGTGATCGGATCGACGTTGTTCGTCTGGAAGCCGTTGGCGTAGCGCGCGTACACGGCGAAGTCGGGCGTCAGCAGGTAGTTGGCGCCGATCGTCCACGCCGCCTTCTGCTGCGTCGCGCGGCGGGTGGCGAAGGTGCCGTCGAAGGTGCTGCCCACGGTCGGCAGCACGCCCACCGTGCCCTGCGGCACCAGCTGCTCGAACACGCCGGGGCGGATCTCGACGATGCGGGCCGCGGTGTTCACCGCGCTGGCGTTGTTGCCGTCCAGCGCGGTCGCCCGGTCGCTCTCCCAGCGCACGCCGCCGTCGATGCGCAGGTCGCCCAGCGCCAGCTCGTCGTTGACGTACAGCGAAACGGTCGAATCCTTGCGCTCGCGGATGCCCGCGCCCCAGTCGCCGTAGGAGACGAGGCCGTTGTCGCTCAGCGTGCCGACCACGTTGTTCGCCGCGTCCAGCGCGACGATGTCGTAGATGTCGCTGTTCGAGCGAACGTCGTTGACGACGCTGGCGGTGGCCGACTGGTCCTGCTTGCGCCGGACGTTGTAGTACATGACGCCCGCGGTGAGCGAGTTCTTGAAGCTCTCGCCCTCATATTCCCAGCGACCGCCGACGTTCAGGCCCAGGTCCTTGCCGTCGATGAAGTCGTGGTTCAGCGTCGTGCGCTGGAGGAAGCCGTTGCCGTTCAGCGCGTTCAGCGCGGCGGTCTGGTTCGAGCCGAGCACCACGCCGGTGCGCAGGTTCTTGATGCCGAAGCGCGTCGCGCCCGGGAACGCCACCACCCCGCGGCCGAGCAGGTCGTTGATCGGCGAGGCGGCACCGGGCGTCAGATAGTTGACTGCGCTGGTCAGCCCCGCGTTGCCGGTGCCCGATCCGGCGAAGATGCCGTTGAAGTCGTAGGAATACTTCAGGTACCGGCCGCGCGCGAACAGGTCGATCGAATCGCTGACCGGCTTCTCGATGTCGAGCCGCACCTGCGCGGTCTTCGCCTTGATCCCGTCGCGCCCGCGGAACGAGCGGAAGCCGCTCTCGTGCGCGAAGGTCGACACCGGCACCGCGATGTTCGCGAAGGCGTCGCCGCCGATGTTGCCGAACTGCGTGTCGAGGCCGGGGATGCCGGACGGCTCGCCGTTCTCGTAGCGGTAGGGCTGGGTCGCGTAGAAGGCGTTCTCCACGTCGCCGCCCTTCGCCGACAGGCGCACGAAGCCGCCGTCGTCGAAGCGGTATTCCAGCATCCCCTTCACCCGCCAGCCGGCATAGTCGAACGGATTGTCTCGCACGCCCGGGCTGGACTGGATGTAGCCGCCGACGTTGAACGCCAGGTTCTCGGTGATCGGCGCGGAATAGTAGAAGTCGCCGCGCTTGAGGCCATAGTCGAACGCGGTGACGCGCGCGGCGCCCTCCGCCCGCTCGAAGTTGGGCCGCTTGGAGATGAAGTTGATCGTCGCGCCCGCGCCGTTCACGGTCAGCACGCCCGACGAGCCGCCCTTCACCGCTTCCAGCCGCTCGATCGTCAGGTCCTGGTCGAAGAAGAAGTCGGCGCCGCCGCCGCTGTACAGGATCGGCAGGCCGTCCTCCTCCAGCTGCACGAACCGCTGCCCGCCGCCCTGGAGGCCGCGGACCGAATAGTTGTTCGACACCTGGCCCGCGGTGCCCTCGACGAAGATGCCGGGCACCAGCTCCAGCATGTCGGCGGTGGAGCGCGGCGCGCGGCGGTCGATGTCGTCGCGGTTGGCGTAGGTGATGTCGGCCGAGGCGGTGATGAGCGGACGGTCGCGCGACGTGGTGCCCGTCACGACGATGTCGGACAGATCCTCGTTCCCCTCACCGGCGGGCTGCTGCCCCTGGGGCGCGTCCGCGTTGACGGGCGGCGTGGCGGGCGCGGTCTGCGCCAGCACCGGAAGCGGCAGCGCCGAAACGCCGGCCAGCATGGCCGCGCGCAGCGCGCGATGGCACGAAAACTTCATCATCCCCTCCAACATCGAACGCGGTCGGACGTTCGTAGCAGTGTGCGCCATAGTCCTGTGCGTGACGGCCGCCTATGGCTTGAAATCGCCATGAAATAGATTTGCATCAACTGTGGCCTGCGGGCCACTCTTCTTTGCGGAGGCGTAACGATGACGGCGCGAATGCCCTTCCGACCGGACCGTCGTGAAACGATCGGCCTGCTGCTGGCGAGCGCGGCCGCGCGCCCCGCAATGGCCGCGTCGCGCCGGATCGACGCGCTGATCGCGCGGATGACGATCGAGGAGAAGGCGGGGCAGCTCAGCTGCTTCAACGACGAGGTGCGGCCGGTCGGCACCGCGTTCAACCCGTCGGTGGAGCCGCGCGGCGCCGCCGCCATGCTGGCGGAGATCGCGGCCGGGCAGGTCGGCATGCTCTTCAACGGCTACGGCGTCGCCGGGGCGCGGCGGGCGCAGGAGGCGGCGCTGCGCAGCCGGCTGGCCATCCCGCTGGTCTTCGCCGCGGACGTGATCCACGGCTGCCGCACGATCTTCCCGATCCCGCTGGCGGAGGCGGCGGCGTTCGACGCGGACCTGTCGCGCCGCGCCGCGCGGGCGGTCGCGCGGGAGACGAGCGCGGGCGGGCTGCACTGGACCTTCGCGCCGGTGGTCGACGTCGCGCGCGACCAGCGCTGGGGCCGGGTGGCGGAGGGCGCGGGGGAGGACGTCTATCTGAACCGCCTGCTCGCCGCCGCGCGCGTCCGCGGGTTTCAGGGCGACGACCTCAGCCGCGCCGACGCGCTCGCCGCCACGCCCAAGCATTTCGCCGGCTACGGCGCGGTGCGCGGCGGCATGGAATATGCCGCGGTCGACCTCAGCGACGCGGAACTGCGCGAGACGCACCTGCCGCCCTTCGCCGCCGCCTTCGCGGCGGGCGCGGCGACCACGATGGCGTCCTTCACCGACGTCGGCGGCATCCCCGCCGCCGCCAACCGCCGGCTGCTGACCGACGTCCTGCGGGGTGAGATGGGGTTTTCCGGCGTCTGCGTCTCCGATTACGATGCCGACCGGGAGCTGGTCGCGCACGGCGTCGCCGCGGACGAGGCGGATGCGGCGCGGCTGGCGATGCTGGCCGGGGTCGACATGTCGATGCAGAGCGGGCTCTATCGCCGCCATCTTCCCGCGCTGGTGGCGAGCGGCCGCGTGCCGGTCGCCGCGGTCGACGCCGCGGTGCGGCGCGTGCTGGCGCTGAAGGAGGCGCTGGGGCTCTTTGACGATCCCTGGCGCTCGCTGGACGCCGCGGTGGAACGGCGCGTCACGCACGCGCCCACGATCCGCGCGGTGGCGCGCGAGGTCGCGACCCGCGCCATCGTCCTGCTGCGCAACGAGGGCGGGCTGCTGCCGCTGACGCGCACGCAACGGATCGCGCTGATCGGCCCGTTCGCGCGCGATCGGGCGAACCTGAACGGCCCGTGGTCCTTCGCCGGCGATCCCGCGGACGGCATCGACCTCGCCACCGGCATCGGCGCGCTGGCGCGCGACCTGACGGTGGACGACGGCAGCGATCCCGCGCGCGCCGCCGCCGTGGCGCGCGCGGCGCAGGTGGTGCTGCTGGCGATCGGCGAGGGCGGCGACATGTCGGGCGAGGGCAACAGCCGCGTCGCCATTACCGTGCCCCCTGCGCACCAGGCGCTGGCGGAGGCGGTGGCGGCCACCGGTACGCCGATGGTCGTGCTGCTGCGCCACGGTCGCGCGCTGGCGCTGGAGGGCGCGGTACGCGACGCGCGCGCGATCCTCGCCACCTGGTTCCTCGGCGAGCAGACCGGCCCCGCGGTCGCCGACGTGCTGTTCGGCGTGGCCGAGCCGACCGGGCGCCTGCCCGTCAGCTTTCCCCTGGCGACCGGGCAGCAGCCCTGGTCCTACGATCGCCGCGCGACCGGCCGCCCCGCGCCCGACGACGATCCGATGGCGCCGGGACGCAGCCACTGGCGCGACGCGCCGGACCGCGCCTTGTACGAGTTCGGCGCGGGCCTTGGCTACACCCGCTTCGCGCTCTCCGACCTCGACGCCGCCGTGACCGGCGAGTGGGTGGCGATCGGCGTCACGCTGGCGAACGCCGGCGAGCGGCGCGGCACCGCCTTCGTGCGCGCGGACATCCACGACCGCGTCGCCAGCCGGACGCGGCCGGTCCGTCAGATGAAGGCGTTCCGCCGGGTCACGCTCGACCCCGGCGAGCGCCGGCGGGTGGCACTCGCCATTCCGCTTGCCGAGCTGGCGCTGGTCGCGGCGGACGGGGCGTGGCGGGTGGAGCCGGGCGACTTCGACCTGTTCGTCGATGCGGGTCCCGGCTCGCGCCTGGCCACCGCCTTCACCGTAGCGGGCTGAGCCGCGCGCGGGCGAAGCGCTCCAGCCCCTCGTCCAGCGATCCCGGCAGCGCCAGCTTCTCACTGGCCAGGGCGCCGTTCGCCGGGCGGGGCGCGCGCCAGCCGAGCTCGTGCGCCGGCACCGCCACGATCCGCTCCGCATCGTGCCCGCACGCCTGCGCCAGCCGCCGCGCGAAGCCGGCGCGCGTCACCGGCTCGCCGTCGCACACGTGCCAGATGCCCTCCGCGCCGTCGATCAGCAGGTCCAGCGCGCGATCGACCAGCGCGGGGACGAAGGTGGGCGTGACGACGTGGTCGCCGGTGGTGCGAACCGGGCGCCCCGCGGCCAGCGCCGCCACCACGGCGGCGGCGAAGCCGCGGTCGGCCTCGGGTGCGTAGAGGGCCGCGGTGCGCACCACCAGCGCGCCCGGCACGCCGTGGCAGCCGCGCTCCATCTCCGACTTGATCCGGCCATGCGCGCCCAGCGGCCGGGCTGCGTCGCTCTCCACCAGCGCGCGGTCGAGGTCGCCTGCGAACACCAGCTCGCTGGAGAAGTTGAGCGAGGGGATGCCGCGCCCGGCACAGGCGCGCGCGAGCGCGACGGCACCGCCCGCATTGACGTGGCGGCACGCGTCCTCGTTCTCCTCCGCGGCGTCGATCGCGGTGTGCGCGGCGGCGTTGACGACGCCCCACGGCGCGATCGCCGCAATCAGCGCGGGAAGGTCCGCGCTCGTCACGTCCAGCTCGCGGCGGGTCGCGGCGACGTGCGCGATCCCGCGCGCGCGACAGGCGCGGACGAAGGCGGCGCCCAGCATCCCCCCGGCACCCAGGATCAGCAGCGGGCGCGAGGGCCGTGGAAGGCGCGGCGACGCCGCCTCGCCCGACGGATGCGGCGGGTAGAGCAGGCGGTCGGGACGGCGCCACCAGCCGTCCTCGATGGCGACGGGGTGGCGATCCTCACCCCTGGGCAGCCCACGCCACAGCCGCGCGAGCGCGGTCGGACGGGGCGTCCCGGTGCCCACGTCGAAGACGCCGGGCTCGTAATGGCCGCCGCCGGTCAGCAGCGTGTCCCAGCCGTGGCTGCCCAGCAGCGACCAGGCGGTGACCGCGCGCACGTCGACGCCGTCGCCCCGCGCCGCGACCGCGGCGTCCCACGCCCCGGCCGCCCAGCGCAGCTGCTCGTCGCGGGTGGACCCGTTGTGCACCTCCGTGATGGCGACCGGCGTGCCGTAGCGTGCCCAGGCGGCGCGGATCGCCGCGCCGATCCCGCCCGCGGGCGGGTCCAGCACGCGGGCCGCCTCCGTATCGGCATAGGCGACGCGCCCGTTGCCGCCGTGCAGCGATGACGGGTAGCGATCGACGCGGTGGTCGAGGAAGCGGTCGCTGGTGAGGTAATGGTTCACGCCGACGATGTCGGGCGGGCACGGATCGTCCGCGATCGCGCGCACCCGGTCGCCCAGTCCGTGCCGCGCCAGCACGGCGAACAGCGGATCGGCCGGGGTCACGCGTCCGAACAGCAGGTCCCACCCCGCCCACCGCCGCATGTTGTCGAACGCCGCCTGGCCGGCGAGGGGGGCGGTGGAGAAGGTGTGTCCCAGGTCGTCGGTCTGCACCAGCCGCGCGCCCGGCACCACGCGGCGGATCGCGCGCATCGCGCCGCGCACCGCGTCGACCTGGTTCAGCAGCGCCGACCAGAACGACCGCTCGTCGCGACGGTGCGGGTACCAATGGCCGTACAGCGCGGTGAAACGCGCGGTGGTCAGCGGCTCGTTGATCGGCGTCCACTCCTCGATCCACGGGTAGCGCCGCGCCACCGCGCCGGCGTGGCGGGCGAGCCCGGCGGCGAACCCGTCATCGAGCAGGTTGGTGTGCGCGGGGCCGCTGCCGTGGTGGACCAGCCCCGCGATCGGACGGACGCCCAGTGCGCGCAGCTCGGCCAGCCGCCGGTCGGACCAGCGCCAGTCGGGCTCCGCACCCCGACGCGGCGAGATCCGTTCCCATAGCAGGGGGTAGCGCAGCGCACGGATGCCGAGCCCGGCGAGCAGCGCCAGGTCGCCGACGCGGTCCTGGTGACCGCTGAGGACGACCTGGTCGCCGAAGCGATCGCCCACGCGGTTCACCGTGCACTCGATCCCGCCCCACAGCTCGGGAGCCACGGCTATTCCGCCGCGGCGACGGGGTAGGTGGCGGGCGCGCGCAGGTTCATGCGGCGATAGACGGACAGCGCCTGTCCCACCACCTGATCCATGTTGTAGTAGCGATAGGTGGCCAGCCGCCCCACGAACAGCACGTCCGGCTCCGCCAGCGCCAGCGCCTCGTACCGCTTGAACAGCGCCTGGTTCTCCGGACGCGGGATCGGGTAATAGGGATCGCCCTCGGCCGCCGGGTATTCGGTGGTGATGCTGGTGACGTCGGATCGCTGCCCGGTCAGGTGCTTGTACTCCGTCACGCGGGTATAGGGCACCGCCTCGTCCGGATAGTTGACGACGGCCACCTCCTGGTGCCGCTCGACCGGCAGCGTCGCGTGCTCGAACCGCAGCGAGCGATAGGGCAGCTTGCCGTGGCGGCAGCCGAAATACTCGTCGATCGGCCCGGTGTAGACCAGCTTGTCGTACGTCACCTCGTCCCCGATCGCGGCGAAGTCGGTGCCCAGGCGCAGCGTGATGTTGGGATGGTCCAGCATCGCCTCGAACATCGCGGTGAAGCCTTCCGCGGGCATCGCCTGATAGGTGTCGGTGAAGTAGCGGTCGTCGGCGTTCGTGCGGGTCGGTACGCGCGCCGTCACCGCCTTGTCGAGCTCGGACGGGTCGAGCCCCCATTGCTTGCGCGTGTAGCCGCGGAAGAACAGCCGGTAGAGTTCCTGTCCCACAGCGGAGACGACCACGTCCTGCGACGTCCTCACCTCGGCCACCGGCTCGGCACGCGCGGCGAGGAAGGCGGCGGCGTCCGCGTCGCTCTCCAGCCCGGCGTCGAACAGGCGGTTCAGCGTGGTGCGGTTGATCGGAATGGGCACGCGCTGCCCGCGCACCTCGGCCAGCACGCGATGCTCGTACGGGCGCCAGTCGGTGAACTGCGACAGATAGTCGAACACCTCGGCGGAGTTGGTGTGGAAGATGTGCGGGCCGTATTGGTGGATCAGGATTCCGGCGGCGTCCTTCCGGTCATAGGCGTTGCCGGCGACGTGCGGCCGGCGATCGACCACCAGCACGCGCAGCCCCGCGTCCGCCGCCAGCCGCTCCGCCATCACCGCGCCGGCGAAGCCCGCGCCGACGACCAGCACGTCGTAGTGGCGGCGCGTGCGCGGCGCCGCCGGATGCGTCGCCGCCTTGCCCGCCGTCGCCTCCGCCATGGCGGCCATCATCGCCGCCGCCGTGTCGTCCCACGATCCCGCGGCCAGCAGCGCGTCGGCCTCGTCCCGCCACGACCGGTCGGTGCCGCGCGCCAGCGCCAGCGCCTCGTCGCACGCCTGCACGAAGCGCGCCGCGCCGTCGGCGATACGCACCCCCTCGATCGTGCCGTAGTGGCGCACGACGTCGATCACCGGGGTCGACACGACCGGCCGGCCCGCGGCGAGATACTCGGGCGTCTTCGTCGGGCTGATGAAGCGCGTCGCCTCGTTGATGGCGAAGGGCATCAGCGCGACGTCCCACCCGGCCAGCACCGCCGGCAGGTCGGCATAGGCGCGCGCGCCGGGATAGTGCAGGTTGGGCCGCTGCGGCAGGTCCGCGGGGTCGATCTTCACCACCGGGCCGACCATCTCGATCCGCCACGACGGCCGCGCGTCCGCCAGCGCGGCGACCAGGTTCAGGTCCATCCGCTCGTCGATCACGCCGTAGAAACCCAGCCGCGCGGTCTCGTCCCGGCCGATTGCCGCCCGGTTCCGCGCCTGCGCGAAATGCGCGACGTCGACGCTGGAGGGGAAGGGGCGCACGTCGGCGTGTCGCGCGCGCTTGGCCTCGTACAGGCTGTAGCCGCCGGTGAAGACCAGGTCCGCCGCGCCGAGCAACTCGTCCTCCAGCGCGAGCAGCGTCGGCGGCGCGAAGCGGAAGGCGGACAGCTCGTCCATGCAGTCGTACACGGTACAACCGGCGGCGACGTGGCGCGAGAAGGCCAGCATCATCGGCGTGTAGTACCAGCGTACCGCCACCGCGGCCTCGCCGGCCAGGAAGCGGTCGAGCAGCGCGCGCAGCGCCGCCTCGGTCGCCTCCTCGTCCAGCCCGGCGGGCAGGCGCGGCGTCGCGATCCGCACGCCGCCGTCGGCCCGGACGTGCAGCACCGGCGTCCCGGTATCGCCCACCTCGGGCTCCTCCCAGAACACCACCGCCCCGCGCTGCGCGAAGCGCGACATCAGGTGCTGGGGCCGCTGGAAGACGAAGTCCCAGCGCAGGTGCGAGAAGCAGAGCAGCAATCCCGCGCCGGATGTGGACGCTGGGGCGGCGGGGGGAACGGCAGTGGCCATCAACAACTCCTGACGGGCCCCCGCCCGGCATCGTTGCTAGCAGCAGATCCGTAAGTGCCTGCTGATGTAGAATATTGATCGCAATATTTCTGACTGATCCCGATCAGCCGCGATCGGGCCGTCCGTTCATTGCCGCACGGTGCCGCACGGTTTTTTGCGTGCCGGTGCGAAGCCGGACGGGATCTACGCGTTGTTGCGCGATGGATTCGAAGCCGATCGTCGCGCTGGTGCTGAGCGGAGGCAATGCGCTGGGCGCCTATCACGCGGGCGCGTACGAGGCGCTGCACCGGGCCGGCTGGCTGCCGGACTGGGTGGTGGGCGCCTCGGCGGGCGCGGTCAACGGCGCGCTGATCTGCGGCGCCCCGCCCGAGGAGCGCGTCGCGCGGCTGCGCGCCTTCTGGCGGCCCGCGCCGGCGGAGGGCGCCGCCGCGACGCCGCGCGCGGTCGAGACCGCGCGGCGCACCGCTGCCGCCACCTCCACGCTGACCATGGGGCAGCCCGGGCTGTTCTCGCCGCGCTGGCTGCACGGGCCATGGTGGGATCCGCCGGGCCTCGCCGGGACGGAGTCGCTCTTCGACACCGCGCCGCTGCACGCCACGCTGGACCAGCTGGTCGATTTCGACCGGCTCAACCGCGGCGATCTGCGCCTGTGCGTGACCGCGGTGGATGTCGAGAGCGGCGAGGACGTGGTCGTCGACACGCGCGTGCACCGCCTGCGCGGCGACCATGTCCGCGCCAGCAGCGCGCTGCTGCCCGCCTTTCCTGCGGTGGAGGTGGACGGGCGGCTGCTCGCCGACGCGGGGATCGCGCTGAACCTGCCGCTCGACGTGGTGCTTGGCGACGTGGAGGACGACCGGCCGCTGCTGTGCATCGCGGTCGACCTGCTGCCGCTGCGTGGTCCCCGGCCGCGCACAATCGGCGACGCGGTGAACCGGGTGCAGGATCTGCTGTTCGCCGCCCAGTCGCGCCGCGCGCTGGCCGCGTGGCAGGCGGTGTTCGACGAGCGCGCGCGGGCGGGCATGGCGCGGTCGGTCACGCTGGTCCATCTCCAGCAGGGCAACGCCGCGCAGGACGTCAGCGGCAAGGCGTTCGACTTCTCGCCCTCCACCGTGGGCGCGCGCTGGAGGGCGGGCCGCGCCGACGTGGCCGCCGCGCTCGCGTCGATCGGGCCGGCGCGGCTGGCGGAGGCGGCGCCGGGCTTGCGCGTGTTCGCCCGCGGCGACGACCCCGCGGGCGGGTTTGCGCCCGTCCACCACCGGCTGGCACCGCGCCCGGTGTAGCGGCGCTATATGCGCGCTATATGCGAAAGCGCCGGACCGCCCTCGCATTGCTACGCGCGGCGGACCTAATCGCCCGCTCCTGAAAGCCGCCGCCGACCGGCGACTGCCTGTCTGATCGGGAGCCATCATGAAGCTGATCCATCCGGTTGCCGTGGCGGGAGCGGTACTGGTCGCGCTGCCCGCCGCCGCGCGGGCCCAGGGAGCCGAGACCCCGGCGCTCGTCGCCAGCGGCACCGCCGCGATCGTCTCCGACTATCGCTTCCGCGGCGTGTCGCAGTCGGACCGCGGCATGGCGGTGCAGGGGGGCATCACGCTCTCGCACAGGAGCGGCGTCTACGCCGGCGCGTGGGGATCGAACCTCGCCGGCTGGGGCACGTTCGGCGGCGCCAACCTGGAGCTTGACCTGATCGGCGGCGTCCGCCTGCCTGTCGGGGGAGGCACGCTGGACGTCGGCGCGACGTGGTACACCTACCCGGGCGGCGCCGACCGGACCGCGTTCGTCGAACCCTTCGCGAAGCTGACCGGCACCGCCGGCCCCGGCACGCTGACCGCGGGCGTCGCCTACGCGCCGCGGCAGCAGGCGCTCGGCCGCTGGTATCGCACCGGGGCGGACGCGGCGGCGGGCACCTATACCGACGCAGGCGCGAAGGGGGACAATCTCTACCTCTTCGCCGACGGCGCGGTCGCGCTGCCCGGCACGCCGGTGACGGCGAAGGCGCACGTCGGCCACAGTCGCGGGCAGGACGGCCTCGGCCCCAACGCCACCGCCGTGTCGCCGACCGGGCGCTATCTCGACTGGTCGCTCGGCGCGGAGGCGACGTGGCGGAACCTGACGCTGAACCTCGGCTACGTCGACACCGACATCGCCGACCGCGAGGCGGCGTACCTGCGACCCGCCTTCAGCCGGGGGCAGGACGGCACCGGCAGCATCGCCGGCGGCGCTCTGGTCCTCGCGCTCACCGCGTCGTTCTGAGGAGGCGGCGATGGACGACCTCCTGTGGCTCGCGATCCTCGCCGGCCTCGTCGCGCTGACGCTCGCCTGGGCACGGCTGTGCGACACTGCGCACGACCGGGCGGAAGGGGGCCGGCGATGACGCTCGATCTCTGCCTGGCCGCGCTCACCGCGCTCGGGCTGCTCGTCTACCTGGTGGCGGTGCTGATCCGTCCCGAACGCTTCTGAGGAGGCCCGCATGACGCTCCAGGGCTGGTTCCTGATCCTCTCTTTCGTGGCCGTCCTGCTGGCGCTGACGAAGCCGGTGGGGTGGTGGCTGTTCGCGCTGTACGAGGGCCGCCGCACGCCGCTCCACGCGGTGCTCGGCCCGGTCGAGCGCGGCTTCTACCGCCTCGCCGGCATCGATCCGGCGGCGGAGCAGGGCTGGCGCCGCTACGCGCTGCACATGCTCGCCTTCAACGTGGCGCTGCTGCTGCTCACCTATGCCGTGCTGCGGCTGCAGGGCGTGCTGCCGGGCAATCCGCAGGGGCTGGCGGGCGTGCCGCCTCACCTGGCGTTCAACACCGCGATCAGCTTCACCACCAACACCAACTGGCAGAGCTACGCCGGGGAGGCGACGATGTCGCACCTGTCGCAGATGCTGGCGCTGACGATCCACAACTTCCTGTCGGCGGCGACCGGCATCGCGCTCGCCTTCGCGCTGTTCCGCGGCTTCGCCCGGCGCGAGGCGCCGAAGGACAGTCGGGGGGGCATCGGCAATTACTGGGCGGACGTGACCCGCATCACGCTCTACCTGCTGCTGCCCGCCTGCCTCGTCTACACCCTGTTCCTCGTCGCGGCCGGGGTGCCGCAGACGCTGTCGGGCGCGGTCGATTTGGTCACGCTGGAGGGCGCGCGCCAGTCGCTGCCGCTCGGCCCCGTTGCCTCGCAGGAGGCGATCAAGATGCTCGGCACCAACGGCGGCGGCTTCTTCAACGCCAATTCCGCCCACCCGTTCGAGAACCCGGGCGCGCTGACCAATTTCGTGCAGATGCTGTCGATCTTCGCGATCGGCGCCGGCCTGACGTGGACGTTCGGGCGCGCGGTGGGCGACACGCGGCAGGGGCGCGCGATCCTCGCCGCGATGATGATCCTGTTCCTGTCCGGCGTCGCCGTCACCTATTGGCAGGAGGCGGCGGGCAACCCGCTGCTCCACCGCCTGGGCGTGGAGGGTGGCAACATGGAGGGCAAGGAGGTGCGTTTCGGCATCGCCGCCTCCGCGCTGTTCTCCGTCGTCACCACGGCCGCCTCGTGCGGGGCGGTGAACGCGATGCTCGACAGCTTCACGCCGCTGGGCGGCCTCGTCCCGCTGTTCAACATGCAATTGGGCGAGGTGGTGGTGGGCGGCGTCGGCGCGGGGATCTACGGCTTCCTGCTGTTCGCGATCCTGGCCGTGTTCGTCGCCGGGCTGATGGTGGGGCGCACGCCGGAGTACGTGGGCAAGAAGATCGAGGCGCGCGAGGTGAAGCTGGCGGTGCTGGCGATCGCCGTCCTGCCGCTCGCGATCCTCGGCCTCACCGCGCTCTCGTCGGTGCTGCCGCAAGGGCTGGCGGGGCCGCTGAACGCGGGGCCGCACGGCTTCTCCGAAATCCTCTACGCCTTCACCAGCGCGGCGGCGAACAACGGCTCGGCCTTCGCCGGGCTCTCCGCCGCCACGCCCTGGTACGACGGTCTGCTCGGCGTCGCGATGTGGCTGGGGCGGTTCTTCGTCATCGTGCCGATGCTGGCGATCGCCGGAAGCCTCGCCGCGAAGACGTACACGCCGCAGGGCGCGGGGTCGTTCCCGACCACCGGCGCGCTGTTCGTCGGCCTGCTCGTGGGCATCATCCTGATCCTGGGCGGCCTCACCTTCCTGCCGAGCCTCGCGCTCGGTCCCGTCGCCGATCATCTCGCGATGATCCGCGGCCAGCTGTCCTGACGGAGGCCATCGTGGCGACCACCGAGGCGAAGCGCCTGTTCACCGCCGACCTGATCGTGCCCGCGATCAGGGCATCCTTCCTGAAGCTGGATCCGCGCGTGCTGGTCCGCAATCCGGTCATGTTCGTGACGGCCGCGGTCGCCGCGCTGGTCACGCTGCTGCTGGTCGTCGGCACCGACGCCCTCGACGTGGCGTTCAAGGCGCAGCTGGCGGCGTGGCTGTGGCTGACGGTGCTGTTCGGCACCTTCGCCGAGGCGCTGGCGGAGGGGCGGGGCAAGGCGCAGGCCGCCTCGCTGCGCGCCGCCAAGGCGGAACTCGTCGCCACCCGGCTGCACGGCGGCGTGCCGCAGCAGGTGCCCGCCAGCGGTCTGCGCGCCGGCGACGTCGTGCTGGTCGTCGCGGGCGAGCTGATTCCCGCCGACGGCGAGGTGATCGCCGGCGTCGCCTCCGTCAATGAGGCCGCGATCACCGGCGAGAGCGCGCCCGTGATCCGCGAGGCCGGCGGCGACCGCTCGGCGGTGACCGCGGGCACCCGCGTCGTGTCGGACGAGATCCGCGTGCGCGTGACGGCGGATCCGGGCCACGGCTTCCTCGACCGCATGATCGCGCTGGTCGAGGGAGCCGAGCGGCAGAAGACGCCGAACGAAGTGGCGCTGACGATCCTGCTCGTCGGCCTGACGATCGTTTTCCTGATTGCGGTGGGCACCATTCCCGGCTTCGCGGCTTACGCCGGCGGCGCCATCCCCGTCGTCATCCTCGCCGCGCTGCTGGTCACGCTGATCCCGACGACGATCGCCGCGCTGCTGTCGGCGATCGGCATCGCGGGCATGGACCGGCTGGTACGCTTCAACGTGCTGGCCAAGTCGGGCCGCGCGGTGGAGGCGGCGGGCGACGTCGGCGTGCTGCTGCTCGACAAGACCGGCACGATCACGATCGGCGACCGCCAGGCGAGCGAGCTGCGCAGCGTCAGCGGGGCAAGCGAGGCGGAACTCGCCGAGGCGGCGCTGCTGGCGAGCCTGGCCGACGAGACGCCGGAGGGCCGCTCGATCGTTCGGCTGGTGCGCGAGCGCCACGGGCTGGAACGCGCGCTGCCCGACGGGGCGGAGGTGATCGCCTTCACCGCGCAGACGCGCGTGTCGGGGCTGCGCGCGGGCGGCACGCTGGTGCAGAAGGGCGCGGTCGATTCGATCCTGCGCGCCAACCCCGGCGCGGGCGAAACGGCGGCGGCGACCGAGCTGCGGCGCGTCACCGACGAGATCGCGCGCGCGGGCGGTACCCCGCTGGCGGTGGCGCGGGACGGGCGGCTTTTGGGTGCGATCTTCCTGAAGGACGTGGTGAAGGCGGGCATCCGCGAGCGGTTCGGCGAGCTGCGCACCATGGGCATCCGCACGGTGATGATTACCGGCGACAATCCGCTGACCGCCGCGGCCATCGCGGCGGAAGCGGGCGTGGACGATTTCCTGGCGCAGGCGACGCCCGAGGACAAGCTGGCGCTGATCCGCCGGGAGCAGGCCGGCGGGCGGCTGGTGGCGATGTGCGGCGACGGCACCAACGACGCGCCCGCGCTGGCGCAGGCCGACGTCGGCGTCGCGATGAACACCGGCACGCAGGCCGCGCGCGAGGCGGGCAACATGGTCGACCTGGACAGCGACCCGACCAAGCTGATCGAGGTGGTGGGGCTGGGCAAGCAGCTGCTGATGACGCGCGGCGCGCTGACCACCTTCTCCGTCGCGAACGACGTGGCCAAGTATTTCGCGATCATCCCCGCCATGTTCGTGGCGCTCTACCCCGCGCTCGGCGTGCTGAACGTGATGCGGCTGGAAACGCCGCAGAGCGCGATCCTGTCGGCGATCATCTTCAACGCGCTCGTCATCCCGCTGCTGGTGCCGCTGGCGCTGAAGGGGGTGGCCTACCGGCCGATGGGCGCGGGGCCGCTGCTGGCGCGCAACCTGGCCGTCTACGGGCTCGGCGGCCTGGTCGCGCCGTTCGTCGGCATCAAGGCGATCGATCTCGTGGTCGCCGGCCTCGGTCTCGCTTAAGGAGGATTGGACATGGGCAAGGATCTCACCTCGGCGCTGCGCCCCGCGATCGTCATGACGATCCTGTTCGCCGTGCTGCTCGGGCTCGCCTATCCGCTGGCGATGACCGGCATCGCGCAGGCGCTGTTCCCGTGGCGGGCGAACGGCAGCCTGGTGCGCGACGCCGACGGTCGGGTTCTCGGCTCGGCCGTGGTGGGGCAGGCGTTCGTCGCCGATCGCTATTTCCGCACGCGCCCGTCCGCGGCGGGCAAGGGCTATGACGCGCTCGCCTCGTCGGGCTCGAACCTGGCGCCCACCGCGCGGGCGCTGGCGGATCGCACCGCGGCGGACGTCGCGCGCTGGCGCGGGGAGGGCGTGCGCGGCGCGCTGCCCGCCGATCTCGTCACCGCCAGCGGGTCGGGCCTCGATCCCGATCTGTCGCCCGCCGCCGCGCTGGCGCAGGTGCCGCGCGTCGCGCGCGTGCGCGGCATCGACGCGCGCCGCGTCCGCGCGCTCGTCCAGCAGCAGGTCGAGGCGCCGCTCCTCGGCGAGCGCCACGTCGACGTGCTGGCGCTGAACCGCGCGCTGGACGCCCTGCCGCGCTGATGGCGGCAGGGCGGCCCGATCCCGACGCGCTGCTGCGCGCCGCCGCGCAGGAGGGGCGCGGGCGGCTGAAGATCTTCCTCGGCGCCGCGCCGGGCGTGGGCAAGACGTTCGAGATGCTGTCGGAAGGGCTGGCGCGCCGGCGCGACGGCGTGGACGTGGTCGTCGGCGTGGTCGAGACGCACGGCCGCGCGGAGACCGAGGCACTGACCCGCGGGCACGAGATCGTGCCGCGCCGCGCCGTCGCCTACGAGGGCCGCACCCTGTTCGAGATGGATCTGGACGCGGTGCTCGCGCGCGCGCCGCGGCTCGTTCTGGTGGACGAGCTGGCGCACACCAACGCGCCGGGCAGCCGCCACGCCAAGCGGCACGGCGACGTGGAGGAACTGCTGGCCGCCGGGATCGACGTCTATTCCACCCTCAACATCCAGCACGTCGAGAGCCTGAACGACGTGGTGGCCGGCTTCACCCGCGTCCGCGTGCGCGAGACGGTGCCCGACGGCATCCTGGAAGCGGCGGAGATCGAGGTCGTCGACATTCCGCCCGACGAGCTGATCGAGCGGCTGAAGGCGGGAAAGGTCTACCTGCCGCAGGAGGCGACGCGCGCGCTCGACCATTTCTTCTCGCGCTCCAACCTGTCGGCGTTGCGCGAACTGGCGCTGCGCCGTGCCGCGCAGGCGGTGGATGCGCGGATGCTGGAGGACGTGCGCGCGCTCGGGCTGGGCGGCACATGGGCGGGGGGCGAGCGCATCGTCGTGGCGATCGGCGAGCTGCCCGGCGCCGACGCGCTGGTCCGCGCCGCCAAGCGGGTGGCGGACGGCCTGCACGGCCCCTGGACCGCGCTGTTCGTCGAGACGCCGCGCGCCGCCGCCTTCACCGACGCGCAGCACCGTCGCGTCGCCGCGACGATGACGCTGGCGGCGCAGCTGGGCGGCGCGGTCGCCACCGTGCCCGCGCCCAGCGTGGTGGAGGGGATCCGCCACTTCCTGGCCGATGCGCGCGCGACGCAGCTGGTGCTCGGCAAGTCGCGCCGCTCGCGCTGGTTCGAGTGGCGCCACGGCTCCGTCGTCGACCGGCTGGTACGCGATTCGCCGGGCGTGACCGTCCACGTCCTGTCGCTGGCCGCCGACGCGCCGGCCGGCCCGTCGTCGGCGGCGAAGCGCGGGGGATCGTGGGGTTCGCGCACGGGCTACGTCGTCGCCACCGCGCTGGTCGCGGCGGTGACGGCGGTGGCGAGCGGGCTGTTCCACGTCCTCGACCTCGGCAACGTGGCGCTGCTCTACCTGCTGCCGGTGATGGCGGCGGCCAGCCTGTTCGGCCTGCGTACCGGCCTGTTCGCCGGCATCGCGTCCAGCCTCGCGTACAATTTCTTCTTCCTGCCGCCGACGGGCACGCTGACGGTCAGCGATCCGGAGAACCTGGTTTCGATCGTGGTCCTCCTCGGCGTCGCCGTCGCCACCAGCCAGCTGACCGCGCGGGTGCGCGCGCAGGCCGATCTCGCCGCCCGCGGCGCGCGCACCAACGCGACGCTCGCCGGGTTCCTGCGCCGCATCGCCGGGGTCAACGACGCGCGGGAGGCGGCGCAGATGATCTGCGACGACATCTGCCGGCTGCTGGACGTGCAGGTGCTGCTGCTCCGCCCCGGCGGCGACGCGGACGTCGGTGGAGGGCCGACGATCCTCGCCGCCAGCGATCCCGACTACCGGCTCGGTCCGGTGGACGTCGCCGCGGCGCGCTGGGCGCTCGACACCGGCGGGCCGGCGGGCAGGGGATCGGGCACGCTAGCCGCGTCGGAGTGGCTGTTCCAGCCGCTGGCGGCGGGCGGCCGCGTGCTGGGCGTGCTGGGCGTCGCCAGCGATCGCGCGGGCGCCCCGGTGCGCGCGGACCAGCTGCCCCTGCTCAGCAGCCTGATCGACCAGTCGACGCTCGTCATCGAGCGGCTGCGGCTGGAGGCGGAGATGCGCGACGTCGACGCCGTGCGCACGCGCGACCGGCTGCGCGCCGCGCTCCTGTCCTCGGTCAGCCACGACCTGCGCACCCCGCTGACCGCGGTGATCGCCGCGTCCGCGCAGCTGCACCAGGGCGCCTCGCCGGAGCTGATCGCGACGATCGAGACCGAGGCGGCGCGGCTCAACCGCTTCGTCGACAACCTGCTCGACATGGCGCGGGTGGAGGCGGGCGCGCTGCGGCTGGCGGTGGAGCCGGTCGACCTCAGCGACGCGGTCGCCGGCGCCGCGCAGGACGCGCGCCGCGCGCTGGAGGGCCATGCGGTGCTGCTGGACGTGCCACCCGATCTGCCGCTGGTCCGTGCCGACCCGCGGCTGCTGCACCATTGCCTGCTCAACCTGCTCGACAATGCCGGGCGGCACGGCGAGCGCGCGGGGGAGATCGTGATCGAGGGGCGCAACCGCTTCGGCGAGATCCGCCTGTCGATCCTCGACCGCGGGCCCGGCCTGCCGCCCGGGCGCGAGGAGGAGGTGTTCGAGACGTTCCGCCGGTTGCAGGGCTCCGACCGGGCGAGCGGCGGCACGGGCCTGGGCCTCGCCATCGTGAAGGCGTTCGCGGCGGCGATGGACATGGGCGTGGCGGCCGCCAACCGCGCCGATGGGGGCGGCGCGGCCTTCACGCTCGTATTCCCCTCGCCGCTGGTGGTGCGCGACCCCGTGCCGGAGGCGCTGGACTGACATGGCCATTGTTCTCGTCGTCGACGACGATGCCGCGATCCGCCGTCTGCTGCGCAACACGCTGGTCCGCGCCGACCATGCCGTGGTGGAGGCGGCCGACGGTCGCGACGCGCTGGCACGCGGCGCGGCGGACCATCCCGACGCCGTGCTGCTGGACCTGGGGCTGCCCGACCGCGACGGCCTGGGCCTCATCCCGCTGCTGCGCGCCGGCGGGGCCGCGGTGCTGGTCGTGTCCGCGCGCGACGCCACGGAGGAGAAGGTTGCCGCGCTGGACCTCGGCGCCGACGATTACGTGACGAAGCCGTTCGACACCGACGAGTTGCTCGCCCGCCTGCGCGCCGCGCTGCGCCATCGTCGCCCCGCCGCCGCCGCGGCGCAGGTGGCGGCGCGTGGCGACCTGTCGATCGACCTCGACCGGCGGCTGGTGCGGCGCGGCGGCGAGGAGGTGCACCTGACGCGCAAGGAGTATGACGTGCTGGCGCTGCTGGCGCGCCAGGTCGGCCGCGTCGTCATGCACAAGCAGATCATCGCCGCCGCCTGGGCCGACGACGACGAGGCGCGGATCGAGTATCTGCGCATCGTCGTGCGCAACCTGCGGCAGAAGCTGGAGGCACCCGGGCCGATCGGCAGCGTGATCGCCAACGAACTCGGCGTCGGCTACCGCCTGCTCGCCGCACGGTAGGTCGCGCGCGGGACGGCGCGCGTTCAGCGCACGTGGAAGCCCGCGCCGCCGCGCTCCCCGGCGTCGCCGCGCTCGCGCCCGGCCAGCACGTTCTCCAGCTCGTCCAGCGTGTGCGGCACGTCCAGGTGCTGCGCGCCCAGGAACAGCCGCGTGCCCCCGTCCTGCGGCACCGCATGGGTCAGCTTGTCGATGTCGACCAGCGCCTTGCCGGCGGGCAGGATCTCGATCTGAACGAAGCGCATCCTCATCCCCTTGTTCGCGGTACGGCGGCAACGAACGCGCGGCCGCCAGGTGCCGCCGCCGCGATCACCGTCGCTTCCGCCCGCGCGGGGCGGAGAAGCCGCTCTCCAGCAGGTTCGACACCAGCAGGTCGCGCGCTTCCGCCGTCCGTGCGCCGAGGACGACGACGATCACGCGCTGGTCGCCGCGCCGGCTGGACGCGGCCAGGTTGAAGCCGGCGGGCACCGTATAGCCCGTCTTCACGCCGTCGACGCCGCGCACCCGGCCGAGCAGGCGATTGTGGTTCGGCCGCGTTCGCCCGTTCCAGCGGATCGAGCGCGCCGAGAACATCGCGTAGCGGGCCGGGTGGCGCCGCACGATGTACCGCGCGAGCGTGGCCATGTCGCGCGCGGTCGTCATGCCGCCGCCGGGGGAAAGGCCACTGGCATTGCCGAAGCGGGTGTCCGCCATGCCCAGCTGCCGCGCCCGCCGGTTCATCGCGCGCACGAAGGCGGGCTCGCTCCCCGCCACCCGCTCGGCCAGTGCCACGGCCACGTCGTTGGCGGAGATGACGGCGACCGTCCGCATCGCCGCGCGGACGCCGATCGTGCGCCCCGCCGCCAGTCCGAGCCTGGACGGCGGCTGCCGCGCCGCGCGCCGCGATATCCTGACCTGGCTGTCGAGCCGGAGGCGGCCGGCGTCGATCGCCTCGAACGTCAGCAGCAGCGTCATCATCTTCGTCAGCGACGCCGGCGGGCGCCGCCGCTCCGCGCGGGCGGCGTACAGGGTCCGGCCGGTGGCGGCATCGATCACCACCTCCGACACCGGGGCGGCGGCGAACGCGGGAGAGGCGAGGGCGGTCGCCGCGGCCAGGAGGAGCAGCAGCCGTGTCAGATGTTGTCGGACGTTCATCGTGCGCTGCGTGTACGATCCTGCGTGAACGGGGAAGGACCGGCGTTTAGCGAATGGCCGCGGCGCCGCAACGTCGCTCGGGTCAGCGGCGATAGCGCAGCGTGTTCGCGAACCCGTCGTTCGCCTTCGTCATCTTCGCGATGGCGCGCAGGTGGGCGCGGACATTCCGGTCGAAGCGGCGGTCGTCGTAGATGCCCGTGGTCGCGTAATCCTCCTGCCGCAGCAGCGCCGCGATGCGGGCCGCGAACGCCGCCTGGTCGTCGGCATGCGCGCCCGCCTGCAACGCCCGGCACACCCATTCCTCCGCCGCCGCCCGGTCGTAATCGTCCTGCGCCTCGTACCCGCGCCGGTCGGCGGCGGCCTGGTCCAGTCGCGCCGCGGCGGACCGCCGCTCCAGCCAGGTGCGCACCCGCCCGCCGTCCCATGCCACCGCCGCGTCGCTCACGCCCTTCCCCTCGTCTGTGCGGACGGCGCGTCAGCGCCAGCCCGTCGCCCGCCGGATCGCGCCGTCCACCGGCACGTCGTGCAATCGCCGGTAGCGCGCCTCGACCAGGCTGAAGAGCCCGAATGCGAGCAGCCCGGCGCCGATGACGAGATCGAACGGGCTGGTCAGCCACGACAGCACGCGCGCCATGCCGCCCGCCTCGCCCGCCCGCTCCTCGATGCCCGCCCGCGCCAGCAGGAAGCCGCTGAGAAGGAACACCGCGCCCCGCGCGGCATAGCCCGCCCGGCCGCTCCACCGCACCCAGGACCGCGAGGCGACCGACGGGTCGAGGTAGCGCAGGAACGATCCCTTCGCCGCCTTCGCCAGCTGCACCGCGCCCAGCGCCGCCAGCAGCGCCGCGCCGACGAGGACGAGGACCCAGCCGCCCGGCAGTTGCAGCGCCGTGCGCGCGCCTTCCTGCGTGCCATCGCCCGACGATGCCGCGCCGCGCATCAGCTGCACCGCCTGCCACGCGAGAAACAGGTGGATGGCGCCGCTGACGCCCGCGCCGGCGCGCTCCATCGCGCCCTTGCGATCCGCGCCGTGCCGCTCGATGTCGAGCGTCGCATCGGCCAGCCGCCAGATGCCGTACGCCGTCAGCCCGGCGGCGATCACGGCCAGCAGCACCTGCCCGCCGCCGCGCCCCAGATAGGCGATCGCCCCGCTCGGGTCCTCCGCCCGGCCGGTGCGCAGGATGAGCAGCGAGATGACGAGGTAGAGCAGCCCGCGCGTGGCGAAGCCGATCCGGGTCAGCGCCGTCAGGCGCGCGCTGGCGTTCATGCGATCTCCTTCGCTTCGCAGAACAGCGGCTGGCGCCAGCCGTTCCGCCGCGGGTGATCGCCGGTGGAACCGCGGCTCCACGGCGATCATTGACGAGGGCCGCGACAGGAGCGGCGAACAGGGGAACGGATGATGCGAATGGCGATCAAACTGGCCGGTGCGGCCGCGCTGCTGACGCTGGCGGCCTGCGGCGGCAACGCCGACGACCGCGCGGCGGACAATATCGAGGCGGCCGGCGAGAACCGCGCGGACGCGCTGGAGGACCAGGCGGACCGCGCCGGCAACGAGGCCGTGGAGGACGCGCTGGAGGACCGCGCCGACAACGTCCGCGACGCAGCCGACGAGGCCGCCGACGCCGCCGACGACAACGACGACGCGCGCGTGGAGAACCGGGCGGTTCCCGTTCTCAACCGCATGTGACGCGCGCAGGCGGATCGGTCGCGCGCCACCACGGCGCGCGCCCGATCCGCCCGATACCGCCGCGCGGCGGGAATGGCCGCCCGGCCGCCTGCCGAATGATTGATTGGTCGGGGCGACAGGATTCGAACCTGCGACCCCCACACCCCCAGTGTGATGCGCTACCAGGCTGCGCTACGCCCCGACCGAGCGCGCGCCTCTACGCGCAGCCCGGCGCGGATGCAAGCGGCGTCGCTGCCACAAGGCCGTCGGCGGGCGCGTGTTGCGCCATGGCGGAAGGGATGATAGCGGCTCGACGCTTCATGCGGGGGTCCACCGACGCCCGCGCCCTCGTCATGCACGGGATATAGATGCTCATCTCCCCCGCCTACGCGCAAGCGGCCAACGGTGCCGCGCAGGGTGGTGCCCTCGGCGGCATCATCGGCCTCGCGCCGCTGTTCCTCGTCTTCATCGTCTTCTATTTCCTGATGATCCGTCCGCAGCAGCGTCGCATGAAGGCGCTCCAGGCGTCGGTTGCCGCGGTGAAGAAGGGCGATTCGGTCGTCACTGCCGGCGGGCTGCTGGGCAAGGTGACGCGCGTGGAGGACAATACGGTGGAGGTCGAGATCGCGCCCAACACCCGCGTCCGCGTGGTGAAGGCGACGCTGGCCGAGGTCACGGCGCCCGGCGGCAAGCCGGCGAACGACTGAGGCGAGCCGACCCATGCTGGATTTCCCGCGCTGGAAGGTCGTCGGCATCTGGCTGGTGATCGTCACGCTCGTCTCGCTGTCGATCCCCAGCTTCCTGCCCGAGCGCTACACGCAGGGGTGGGGCATCACCCCCCCGCGGGTGAACCTGGGCCTCGACCTCGCCGGCGGCAGCTACCTGCTGCTGGAGGCGGACACGAACGACGTCGCCGCCAGCCGGGTCGAGCAGATGCGCGAGCAGGTGCAGACGGAGATGCGCCGCCAGGACCCGCGCATCGAGATCGGCGAGATTTCCAGCCGCGGCGGCAAGCTGTCCTTCCTGCTGCGCGATCCCAGCCAGGTCGACGCCGCGCGCGAGCGGCTGCTGTCGATCACCGGCAGCGGCGCCGGCATGACCGGCCAGCGCGAATGGGACATCCAGGTCGTCGATTCGAGCCGCTTCGTGCTGACGCCGACCTCCGCCGGGCTGACGCAGGCGGTGAACAGCGCGATGGACCTCGCGACCGAGGTGGTGCGCCGCCGCATCGACGAACTGGGCACGCGCGAGCCCACGATCATCCGTCAGGGCAACAACCGCATCGTCGTGCAGGTGCCCGGCCTGCAGAACCCGCAGGCGCTGAAGGACCTGCTGGGCAAGACGGCCAAGCTGGAATTCAAGCTGGTCGACGTGAACGCCGATCCGGCGCAGCTGGCCAAGGGGCAGGCGCCGGCGGGCAGCCAGGTGCTGCCTTATCCCAACAACCCCGGCGGGCTGCCGCTGATCGCCGTCAAGCGCTCGGCGATCATCACCGGCGACATGCTCTCCGACGCGCGGCAGGAGTTCGACCCCCAGACCAACGCGCCGCAGGTGTCGATCACCTTCGACGGGCAGGGCGGCCGCCGCTTCGCCCGCGTGACGCGCGAGAACGTGAACAAGCCGTTCGCGATCATCCTGGATAACAGCGTCATCTCCGCGCCGAACATCAACGAGCCGATCCTGGGCGGTCGCGCCGCGATCAACGGCGGCTTCACCGTGGAGAGCGCGAACCAGCTCGCCATCGCGCTGCGCTCTGGCAAGCTGCCGGTGGACCTGCGCATCGTCGAGGAATCGACGGTCGGGCCGGACCTCGGCGCCGATTCGATCCGCGCCGGCATCCTCGCCTCCGCGGTGGCCGTGGCGCTGGTGGTCGCCTTCATGCTGGTCACCTACGGCCGGTTCGGCGTCTACGCGAACCTCGCCGTCGTCATCAACGTGTTCATCATCCTCGGCGTCCTCGCGCTCATCAACGGCACGCTGACGCTGCCGGGCATCGCCGGCTTCGTGCTGACGATCGGCACCGCGGTGGACGCCAACGTGCTGATCAACGAGCGCATCCGGGAGGAACGCCGTCGCGGGCGCAACGTCGTTCAGGCGGTGGAACTGGGCTACAAGGAAGCCAGCCGCACGATCTTCGAGGCGAACGTGACCCACGCCATCTCGGGCGTCATCATGTTCGTGTTGGGATCGGGCCCGGTGAAGGGGTTCGCGGTGGTGCTGCTGATCGGCATCGCCACCAGCGTGTTCACCGCCGTGCTCTTCACGCGGATGCTGGTCGCGCAATATCTGCGCCGCGCCAAGCCCAAGACGATTACGATTTGAGGCGGGAGCGAGGACAATGAAACTCCTGAAACTCGTCCCCGACGACACGAACATCGACTTCGTCCGCCTGCGCGGGCTCGCGTTCGGCCTGACGCTGCTGCTCAGCGTCCTCGCCCTCGGCATCACCTTCTACAAGGGGCTGAACTTCGGCGTCGACTTCGAAGGCGGCCTGATGATCGAGGAGCGGTTCGCGCAGAAGCCGGACCTCGACCGGGTGCGTGAGGTGGTGGATCGCCAGGGCGTGGGCGAGGCGCAGTTGCAGACCTTCGGCGACCCGCGCACCATCACCATCCGCCTGCCGGTGCAGCAGGGCGGCAACGAGGGTGCGACCAACGCCGCGGTGAAGAAGGTGGAGGCGGCGCTGGGACAGGCGTTCCCGGGCGCCGAGTTCCGCCGCTACTCGACGGTGTCGGGCAAAGTATCGGGGGAGCTGATCCGCAACGGCGCGCTCGCCGTCGTGCTCGCGATCCTCGGCATCGGCCTGTTCGCGATCTTCCGCTTCGAGTGGCAGTTCGGCGTGTCGACCATCGTCGCGATCGTCCACGACCTGCTGATGACATTGGGCTTCTTCGCGATCACGCAGTTCGAGTTCGACCTGAACATCGTCGCCGCGGTGCTGACCATCATCGGCTATTCGATCAACGACAAGATCGTGATCGACGACCGCATCCGCGAGAACATGCGCCGCTATCGCCGGATGGAGATGCGCGAGATCATCAACCTCAGCGTCAACGAGACGCTGCCGCGCACGGTGATGACCTCGGTCACGATCCTGCTGGCGCTGTTCGCGCTCCTCTTCCTCGGCGGGCACGTGCTGCGCGGCTTCACCGCGGCGATGATCCTGGGCATCCTGGTCGGCACCTACTCGTCGATCTACGTCTCCTCCTCGCTGCTCATCACGCTCGGCCTGCGCGCCGAACCGGGCGCGGCGGACGAGCGGCCGAGGGGCGCGATCGACCAGGCCGAACGCGTCGGCCCGCGCGGATGACGATGCGTGCGGATCGATAAGGCGCAGCCCGCCGGGCCGGTCGTCAACGGCCTGTCCGCGCAGGGCTTCAAGGTGGACGACGCGCAGGGCGTGACCGGCGTCTACGCCGCGCTGCTGCTGACGCCGGTGCGCGCGGACGCGTGGACGCCGCCCGCGCTGGACGCGCTGGACGTCGCCGCGCTGGCACCGATCCTCGATCCCGCACCCGAGTTCGTGCTGCTGGGCACCGGCCGGGAGCTGCGCCACCCGCCCCGCGCGCTGGTCCGCGCGCTGGAGGCGCAGGGAATCGGCGTGGAGGCGATGGACAGCCGCGCCGCCGCGCGCGCCTGGGGCGTGCTGCGCGCGGAGGACCGGCAGATCGCGGCGGCGCTCTACCCCCTCTGACCGGCCCGGGCGACCAGCCCGGCCAGGTGGTCGCGCAGCGCCGCGCCATTCGCTTCCCAGGTGAAGCCGGCGGCATGCGTCCGCACCACCGCCGGGGCCGGGGGATCGGCCATGAGCGCGCGCAGCGCCGATGCGAACGCCGCCGGCTCGCGCGCCGCGATGCGACCCGCGGACGGCGCCGTCACCACCTCGCGTGCGCCGCCCGCGTCGGCAACCACGATCGGCGTGCCGCACGCCAGCGCCTCCACCCAGGCGTTGGCGAGCCCCTCCGAGGAGGAGGCGAGCGCCATCGCGTCCGCCGCCGCCAGCCAGCGCGACAGATCGTCATGCGCCACGCCGCCGAGCAGCCGGACGCGATCGCCCATGCCGAGCCGCCGCACCAGCCGCTCCAGCGCGGCGCGCTCGGGTCCCTCGCCCGCGATGGCCAGCGTCACGTCCGGCAGCGCGGCGACCGCCTCGATCGTCACGTCATGTCCCTTGCGCGGGATCAGCGCGCCCACCGACACGACCAGCGGCCCCGCCACGCCGAGCGCGCGCTTCAGCGAGTCGCGATCCGCCGGGGCGAAGCGCCGATGGTCGACGCCGGTGTGATGGACGCGGATGCGCTCGCGCGGCAGGCCCAGCACCGCCATGTCCTCGCGCATCGCCGCGCTGACCGCGAGCAGCCCGTCCGCGGCGAGGCCGGCACGCCGCACCTGCGCCCTCGTGACGCGCGCGCGCGCCCAATGGTGGATGTCCGCCCCGCGCGCCTTGATCGACACGGGCACGCCGTAGCGCCGCCCCAGCCCCACCGCGGCGACGCCGTCGGGGAAGAAGAAGCTCGCATCGATGACGTCGAACGTCCCCGCCAGCGGATCGAGCACCCGCGCCGCCGCGCGGGCGAGCGCCGCCGCGTGGAAGCGGCCCGCGGTGCCCGGCAGCGCCAGGAAGCGCGGGCGGTCCACCTCCAGCCCGTGCCACGTCTCGCGCGCGGGCAGGGCGGCGAGCGTCTGGTATCGCTGGTGGCGCGTCAACGGTCGCGGCGGCAGGCCGACGCCGGCGACGACGCGCACCTCGGTGTCCGGAACGGCGGCCAGCGCCGCCGTCTGCCGCTCGACGAACACGCCGAAGTTCGGCCGGCTCGCGTCGGGAAACAGCGAGGAGAGCGTGACGACGCGCAGCATCGCGCGGGTGTAGCGAGAAGCGGTTAACTCCCGCCTTCGGCGCGACACCGGGCCATCAGGCCGGCGCCCGCTACAGCCGCGCCGTGCCCGTATAGGCGAACAGCAGGTCCGCATCCTCGCTGGCGTGGAGCAGTTCCGGCCCCTCGACCAGAACGCACTCGCCGGCCTTCCACGCCACCCCGCCGACCACGCCCTCGCCGCGGATCGGCACCAGCCAGCCCTGCTTGCCCTCGGGCAGCGCGATGTCGCGCTTGCCCCCGGTCCAGCGTTCCAGCACGAACTTCGGCCCTTCGACCAGGATCGTGCGCCCCGGCGCCACCTCGCCCGGCGCGGCGGGCGCTGTCCACGGCTCGAGGTCCGCCACCGCCACGCCGTCGTCCAGGTGCAACTCGCGCGGGCGGCCGTAATCGTAGAGGCGGTAGGTGGTGTCGCTGTTCTGCTGCACCTCGATCAGCGTCAACCCCGCGCCGATCGCGTGGATGACGCCGGAATGCGAGTAGAAGAAGTCGCCGGCCTTCACCGGCTTCCAGTCCAGCTTGTGCTCGATCGACCCGTCCAGCGCGCTCTCGCGCAGCTCGTCCTTCGTCAGCGGCGCCAGCGGACCGATCGCGATCGTCGAATCGGGTTCGGCGGACAGGATCGTCCAGCATTCGTCCTTGCCGCGCGGCAGCCCGCGGCGGTGCGCCTCCTCGTCCGAGGGATGGTTCTGCACCGACAGCTTCTCGCTGGTGAACAGATACTTGATGAGCAGTTCCGGCTCTTCCGGATGCGGCGACTGGAACCACACCTCGCCGATCGGCTCGCCGTCGGGCGCCGGGTCGGCGAACCCGGGATAGAGGTGGTGGCGCCCCCACGGTTTCTCGACGCGCTTGGTGGCGAGCAGGGTGGCGGGCATCGGAACTCCTTCGGTGCGGGGATCGGCGGGAAACGCGCCCTCCATGCCAGCCGTTCCGGCGCGACGGAAGGCTTGGCGCGGGGCCATGGCCTGCGCTAAGGCGGCGATGATGCGTACCTCCTTCGCCCGCCCGATCGTATGGGGCCTGCTCGCCGCGTCCGCCGTCACCGTCGCCGGATGCGCGCGGGGCGGGGGCGCCCGTACCGACCTTCCCTACGTGGCGCGCGACGTCGGCACGCTCTACACCGCGGCGAAGGGGCGGCTGGACAGCGGCCGCTACAAGGAAGCCGCCGCGCTGTTCGACGAGGTGGAGCGCCAGCACCCCTATTCGGTGTGGGCGCGCCGGGCGCAGCTGATGGGCGCGTTCAGCTATTATCTCAACGGCGACTATACCGAGGCGATCCAGGGCGCGCAGCGCTTCCTGTCGGTCCACCCCGGCAACCGCGACGCGCCCTACGCCTATTACCTGATCGCGCTCAGCTATTACGAGCAGATCGGCGACGTGACGCGCGACCAGAAGATCACGGCGCAGGCGCAGGATGCGCTGGGCGAGCTGGTGCGCCGCTATCCCAACACCCGCTACGCCGCCGACGCGCGGCTGAAGGTCGACCTCGTGCGCGACCATCTGGCGGGCAAGGAGATGGAGATCGGCCGCTTCTACGAGCGGCGACGGCAGTGGATGGCGGCGACGCTGCGCTTCCGCAAGGTGATCGACGATTATCAGACGACCACCCACGCGCCCGAGGCGCTGATGCGGCTGACGGAGACCTACCTGGCGCTCGGCGTGCGCGGCGAGGCGGAGAAGGCGGCGGCGGTCCTTGGCGCCAATTACCCCGGTTCCGACTGGTACGGTCGCGCCTACAAGCTGATGCGCGACAATCCGGCGACGCCGATCGCGCCGCTGGCGCCGGGCGCGCCCGTGGTCGTCGGCAATGCCGCCCCCAAGGGCCCGCCGGGCGAGGCGACGGCGGTCGCACCCTCCACCGGCGCGGTCACCGCACCGACGCCGGCGACGACCGGCGGCGACGCCGAGGCGCCGGAAACGGGCGTCGGCACCGCCAGCGACGCCGCGACCACGCCGACGCCCTAGCGCGCTGGCGGCGGCGCGGCGACGGCAGAACAAAAAGGGTAACCGCGTCCGCAAATTGCGCTAAGGACGGCCACCGATGCTGACCGCCCTCTCCATTCGCGACGTGGTGCTGATCGAGGCGCTGGAGCTGGAGTTCGGCGCCGGGCTCGGCGTGCTGACCGGCGAGACGGGGGCGGGCAAGTCGATTCTGCTCGACGCGCTCGGCCTCGCACTCGGTCGCCGGGGCGAGAGCGGGCTGGTGCGCAGCGGGGCGGCGCAGGCGGTCGTCACCGCCACGTTCGACGCGCCCGCCGCGGTGATCGCGCTGCTCGACGAGAATGGCCTGGACGTGGAGCCGGGCGAGCCGCTGATCGTCCGCCGCCTGGTGAAGGCGGACGGCGGCAGCCGCGCCTTCGTCAACGACCAGCCCGCCTCCGCCGCGCTGCTGCGCGAGATCGGCGCGCGGCTGGTGGAGATCCACGGCCAGCACGACGACCGCGGGCTGCTGGCGCCCGCGGGGCACCGCGCGCTGCTGGACGCCTATGCGCGCACCGACGCCGCGGGCGTGGCGCGCGCGCACGGCCTGTGGCGCGCGGCGGAGGGCGAGCTGGCCGCCGCGCGCACCGCGATCGACACCGCGCAGCGCGACCGCGAGTGGCTGGAGCACGCCGTCGCCGAGCTGGAGGCGCTCGCGCCCGAGCCGGGCGAGGAGGAGGCGCTGGCGGAGCGCCGCCGCCTGATGCAGCGCGCCGAGAAGGTCGCCGACGACCTGTCCGCCATCGAGACGCATCTCGACGGCGCAGACGGCGCCATGTCGCACCTGCGCCAGGCCGCACGCGTGCTGGAGCGGGTGCGGGAGGATCATCCCGCCTTCGCCGAGGCGCTCGCCGCGGTGGATCGCGCGGTGATCGAGGGCGCGGTGGCGGAGGAGCGGCTGCGCGAGGCCGCCTCCGCGCTGATGCTCGACCCGCGCGCGCTGGAGGAGGACGAGGCGCGGTTGTTCGACCTGCGCGGCATGGCGCGCAAGCATCGCGTCCAGCCCGACGATCTCGCCGCGTTGGCCGATCGCCTGCGCGGCGACCTCGACCGGCTGAACGCGGGCGAGGAGGGGCTGGCCGGGCTGGAGGCGCGGGTATCCGCCGCGCGCGGGGACTATGCCGCGGCGGCGGCGGCGCTGTCGGCGGAGCGCGAGCGCGCCGCGGCGCGGCTGGACGCGGCGGTGGCGGGCGAGCTGGCGCCGCTGAGGCTGGACGCCGCGCGCTTCCGCACCGTGGTGGCGCCGCTGGCGGAGAGCGACTGGTCCGCCGCGGGCCGCGACCGCGTGGAGTTCGAGATCGCGACGAACCCGGGCGCGCCGTTCGGCCCGCTGGCGAAGATCGCGTCGGGCGGCGAATTGTCGCGCTTCATCCTGGCGCTGAAGGTCGCGCTGGCGGAGGAGGGGGGCGCCGCGACGATGATCTTCGACGAGATCGACCGCGGCGTCGGCGGCGCGGTGGCGAGCGCGATCGGCGACCGGCTGGCGCGGCTGGCGGACAAGGCGCAGCTGCTGGTCGTCACGCACAGCCCGCAGGTGGCGGCGCGCGGCGCGGCGCACCTGCTGATCGCCAAGTCCTCCGACGGCATCGTCACCCGCACCGGCGTCCGCCCGCTCGACGCGGGGGAGCGGCGCGAGGAGATCGCGCGGATGCTGTCCGGCGCCACCGTCACCGACGAGGCCCGCGCGCAGGCGGCGCGGCTGCTGGAGAGTTGACGCCGTCCCTTCGCTTCGCCTTCGACCACGCCTCCCTTATTCAAACTCCGCCAGCACCGGAAAGTGGTCGGACGGCCACACCGCCCCCGCGTGGTCGGTCAGCGTCGCGCATCGACGCGGCGTCAGCCCGCGGCACAGGATCCAGTCGATGCGCCGGTCGGCCTTCCCGGTAAAGTCGTGGAATGTCGCGTCCGGCCCCTCGCGCACCGCGGTGACGACGCGGGCGTCGGCCAGCGTTGCCGTCAGCACGCCGTGCGCGGGCTCGTCCGGCGCGGCATTGAAGTCGCCCGTCAGCACCACCGGCACGCCGCGCGGCAGCGCCGCGATCCAGTCTGCCAGCATGCGCGCGCAGCGCGTCCGCACCGCGGCATCCTCCGCCCGATAGGGCAAGTGCGTGTTCACCACGTATGAGCGCCGCCCGTCGCCGCGCCCCGCCAGCAGCGCCCAGGTCACCATCCGCGGATAGACGTTGCCCCACCCCATGCTGCCCGGCACCCGCGGCGTGTCGGAGAACCAGAAGTCCCCCTGCATCGCCACGCGCCAGCGGTCGCGGCGATAGAGGATCGCCATATGCTCGTCGGCGTCGCCGCCGCGCCGGCCTCGCCCGATCCAGCCATAGGCGGGCAGCGCGTCGATCAGGTCCCCGACCTGTCGCAGCAGCGTCTCCTGCGTGCCGACCACGTCGGGCGCGTGGCGGCGGAGCAACGACGCGGCGACCGGCAGCCGCGCCTCCCACCGCCGCTCGGGCGCGGTGTCGACCGGCACGCGCAGGTTGAAGGTCATCGCGGCCATCGGCGCCCGCGATCGTGTCGCGAACACCGCCGAAGGCAGCGCGGCCGCCGCGGCGCCCAGGCACGCGCGCCGCGTCGGCCTCACCGCGCCCGGCCGACGCCACGTCGGCATCACCGCGCCCGGCCGACGCCACGTCGGCATCACCGCGCTCGCCCGTCGCGACGCAGCGTGTCGTGCGCGATCGCCTGCAACGCGGCGACCTGCTCGGGCGGCAGCCCCAGCTCGCGCGCGGCGCGCTCGTGGCGGGTCAGCGAGCGTGGGTCGCGGCCCGTCACCTTGCCGAAGATCACCAGCGCGGACAGGTAATAGCCCGCGGTGCTGGCGTGATACTGGTCGGATGCCCACAGGCTGATTTGCCCCGCGTCGATCCCGTCGTACGGGTTGGGATCGGCCAGCCCGGTCGCGAAGGCGCGGTTCCACGCGCGGCCGACGGGAATGGCGCCGTCGATCGCGCGCGACGATCGCACCGCCCGCACCGTCGCGCGCTGCAGATCGTCCGCCATCCGCTCGATCGGCTCGCCGTACCAATGGCCCTCGGGCTGCCACACCTGGTCGGCGCGCGACCAGGTGGCGACCAGTTCCACGCGCACCTTCGGATTCGCCGCCTCCGCCATGCGCGCCAGCAATCCGGCGTGGCGGCTGTGCGACGCGCCGTCGCCCGGCTTCTCGCGATCGAGCGTGCTGTAGCCCTGCAGCACGACGACGTCCCATGCGCGGTCGAGCAGCGCGCGCTTCTCCGTCCAGTGCAGGTCCAGCCCCGCCCCCCCAACCGTCTCCAGGCTGACGCGATAGTCGAGCCCCACGGCCAGCGTGAACGCCTTGAACAGCGCGGGCACGCCGCCGACGCCGGTGCCGTTCAGGTCGGTGACCGTATCGGCGCGGAACCGCTCCACCGGCGTCAGCGCGCCGAAGGTGAAGCTGTTGCCGACGAACACGATCGTCCGCGTCGCCGCGGTCACCGGCGGGGCCGCCACGACGACGGGAGGCGTCACCGGTCTTGGCGGCACCACGAGGGGCACCTGCTGCGACCGGGCCGGGGCGGCGATCAGGAGGGCGAGGAGGAGGGCGCGGAGGGCGATCGGCATCGCCTCGCCTTTTCCGTGTCCGCCGCCACCGGTCAACCGCTTGGCAGCGCCGACGCTCTCCGCTAAGGGCGGGGGCGCGGGCGGGTATAGCACAATGGTAGTGCAGCAGCCTTCCAAGCTGAATACGCGGGTTCGATTCCCGCTACCCGCTCCACCGATCCGGCCTCACCGTCCACCCTCGGCCCGCCCGGCCATGAGGTCGGTCCAGATCTTGCCGACGACGAAATCGGCTTCCGGCGGGATGAACCGCCCGTTCCCGCCTGCCGGAAAGAACGTGGCCTCGCCGAAGAAGATACCGTCGCGTGTGTCGTAGAAATCGACGCGCACGAAATCGAGGCCCGCAGCGGCTCTTTCGGCAAGTTCGATCATGCGGTCGAGGTTGGCGGGGCGGGGGAGCGGATCGGGTCCCGGCAGGACCTTGAAGTGGAACGGCATCGGTTCCCAGTTCCGGTCGAGCAGATAGCGGCGATGGGTGGAGAAGCGGCAGATGTCGACCTCGATCATCCCCACCTGGCCCGCGAAGGTGAAGAACTTGAAGTCGGGCGGCGGCACGCCGTCCTCGCCGATCAGCGGCTCCACGATGATCTGCGGCCGGATCGCGGCATAATGCCACTCGCGATCCTGCCGGCCATATCCCTCGTCGACGTCGAGCCAGCCCGCGCATTTGGCCTCGATCTCGTCCCAGCGCTGGTCGGCCTCGTCGCGCACGAAGATCGTCTGCGCGGACCCATGGGCCGATTTCATTACGTAGGGCATCGGCCAGATCCTGTCCTCCCGCGGCGGCAGCGTGGCGCCAGACCACAGGGTGGGGATGACGTATCGCTCGCCCAGCCGCTCGGCGACCCAGGCCTTGACCGCGACCTTGTCGCTCATGACCGGGAGCCGCGCGTCGCCGCGCGATGCCAGCTTGAACGCCAGCAGATGCTCGCTGAACGCCGCCGGCGGTTTCAGCGCGGGCCACCGTCCGAAGCGGCGATAGTAGCGGATCGACAGGTATAGCCGGTCGGACACCTTGCCGGCCAGCCGCTCGGCCGCCGTCCACCATCTCGATTGCCGCTTCATCATCCCCCCGGCGATCTGCGTCGCTGCGGCGCGGGGGTAGCGTCGCTAGCGGCGGCAGGCCACCCTGTTCAATCGGCGCGATGACGACAGGCGAGCGGAATTCGCCTCCTCACCCGCGGGCGGCAGGACAGGCTCGACCCGGCTCATCGCTTGCCCATCCGGATCCTTGGTCAGAGCGCGACCGCACATATCGTACTGAAATAGTAGAATAATCGTAGCACGTCGCTTGGTCGTGGATTGTGCCTGGATGCACCGCGATGCAAATTCCTTACAAGTCGCTCCAGCGAAAATCATGAGATTTCTACAATTACAGCAGCACGGCGCTATGGTGGACGCTGCGATGAACCTAAGGGGTCACCGATTTCGCGGGCTATCTGCTTGCCGCGTCAGTGGCACATGCTACCGGTTACGTGATGGACAAGCATCGTTATCCCGCTCTCCAGATCCTGCGCGGCATCGCTGCATCGGCTGTTGTAGCAAATCACGTCTGGCACTCGCCGGAGAATGGCGTCGGTCTGCGCGACATCCTGCGCATCGGGGACCTGGCGCACCTGGGCGTCATGGCCTTCTTCTGTCTCAGCGGCATGCTGATGGTGCTCACGACCAGACAGGCAACGCCAGGGGCGCGGCCCGCTGCCCTGTTCCTCCGCGCCCGCGTGGAGCGCATCTATCCGGTGTACGTCCTCTGGCTGTCCATCCTGCTGGCGATGATCGTAGCGGCGGCGGCAGCGGGTTCCGGCTTTCTGCGCCACCTGTGGGTGAGGGTGTGGCCCGATGCGGTGATCCGCAACTACCTCCTGCTGCCCGGTCTGCCGGGCGAGCGGAACGGCATGTTCATCGGCCAGGCGTGGACCCTCGTCTACGAGATGTACTTCTACGTGGTGTTTGCCGCGTGCCTGCTGTTCTTCAACGGCACCCGCCTGCTCGTCGCGCTATGCGTCGTGATCGGCGTTCCCGTCCTGGCGGCGTGGGTGACCGGCTTCCACGCCGAGCGGCTCAGCTGGGTGAACATCGACTATATCGTCACGGACCCGCTGGTCCTCAACTTCATCATGGGCGGCATCTTCGGCGCCTGGCTGAAGGGGCACAGCCGGCATTCGGCCGATCTGCCGCTGGCGGGCCGGCCGATGCCGCAGTGGCTCTTCGTGGCGGCCGCCTTGGCGATCAGCCTGGCGCCGATGCCGTTCCTGCCGTCCTTCGTCCACAATCTCGGTAGCGTGGCCTTGCTGATCGCCATGACGTTTGTGGATCGGCGTGGAAAAGGGACCCCGGTAGCGGGGTGATCGGCGTCGAAAAAGGACCCCTCATCCCGGTGGTCTAGGCTGCTCGCTTGGCGGTGTGTCAGGCGGCGAGATCGGGATGCTGGTATT
>NZ_JAAVJH010000012.1 GCF_012035195.1 Sphingomonas corticis | reverse complement strand
TCTTGGGAAAGAACGGCCGCAGCCGCTCCATCTGCTCGTCGGTCAGCCAAAACAGGTCGCTCATTCCGGTCTCCTTGCGGAGCCTGAATCAGATCGCAACGCTCACATCAATGGGTCCTGACCCTAGGTGGACAACGCAACTGTGCGAAGGCGAGTCGCCGCAGCGCCCTGAAGCCTTCGACGTCGGACGGCCCGAAGAACCCGGCGAGGCTCATCAGGACCAGGTCCCTTTCGCGCTCCACTTGGATGTCGTAGCTCACGTCGTTCATCGGAAATCCTCTCCTACTCGCGATGGCTCGTTTTAAGTCTTAGCCCTTCCGATCAACCTGTAGTCGATCCTCCCGCAACTATGTCGACGCGTCGAGCCCACTTGACGGCTCGGGGCTCGGTGGCATTGTGCGGACGGGGAACTCGGGGGATTGCTCGTGCGCGCACGACGCGGTGTTTCGCTCGTCTTCGTGAGCGTCGCAGGGCTCCTGCTGCATGCCTGCGCGGCAGGCACATCCCAACACGCCGCATCCAGTCTCACTCCAGGGTTCCCTTGCCGGCCGCCGGCACCCTCCGACAGCCTCACGTTGCCGCGATCGCTCTTCGAGCGGTCCCGGCCAGCGCCTACGCTCGGCGTCGTGGAGGAGCGGCTGCGATCGGCGTTCGCAAGCGCGGGGCACAGGCAGCCGCGGGTCTACCAGACGTGCGGCGGCTTCGCGCTGGTGACCAGCGTCGAGCGCGCTCGCCTGGACGGGAGCCCCTTCGGGGAACCGGAACGCTTCGTGGACCTCGACGAGCCGATGTCGGCGATCGAGGAGCTTTCCCTGTACGGTGTGCTGAGCGCGCTCTTCAGGGCGCGGCCGGGTCGCTTTCGCCTCATCGTCATCGTCGTGTCCGACCATGGGTTGGCGCCGCTCGGATCGTTGTCGCCGCAGGAAGCGAGGGAATGGACGCAAGGTGGCCTCCTGAGTCTGCCGACCTGGATCGGGAAGCGTCCGTTCACGCCCGGACACGACGTGAGCGCGCTGGTCTACGAGTTCGAGAAGGCGTCCGGAAGCCAGCACGCGAGGCTCGTGACCCCTGCGCGCCTCAGCGCCGGTCAGCATCTCAGGCTGACCGGCATGCTCGGCGCGCTTGAACGATGATGCACCGCTACCGTTCCAACCTGGCGTTGCTGTGGCTCTCCTGGAGCGGCATTCTGTGCCTCTTCCTGACTTGGCGCGCGGTGGATCGGGACGGCTCGGTCGTGACGACGTTGACGTGGCTGACGCCGCACGTCGTGCCCACGCTGTCGCTTGTGGGCGGCGTAGCGATCGCGACGAGGGCGGAACCGGAGGCGCGATATGATCCGCACGCGCGCGCCGCCTACGTCCGGGCGCTCTTGGCGAGCGGGCTGTACCTCTTCGTCGTGAGCGCCGCGCTCGTCTCGGTGGTCCTGACGCTCGGGTCGGCAGAGGAGACGCTCAAGCCGTTCGGGCTCATACTCGGCCTCCTGCAGGGCGCGACCGCGGCGGCGCTCGGAGTGTTCTTCGCCAAGTCGCCCGCCGCTTCGTGAGCGCGTGGAGCACGCCGGGGGAGTCCGGAGCCACCCGTCCGCCAAGGCGCCTTCAGGCGGCGGTCGGCGGCGCTGGCGTCTCGAAGTCCGGATCGTCCGACAGCTTGTCGAACCTGTCCTCGCCGCTCCAGGCGACCACCCAGCCGTATTCGTCCTCGGCGTCGCCCTCGCGGAGGTCCGGCACGAGATGCCACAGGGATCGGAGTTGCTGTCGATTCTCGCCCGTGACCGGCAGGATCTGCCCCGCCCAGGCGGCGAGCGTATGGTGGCCGTCGTCGACCTCGCCCGCATCCACGAAACGAAAGCTCACGGAGAAGGCGATCTGGTCGCCCGTGATGAACCCGCGGACGGGGAACCGTTCTGAGAGCGGGACACTTCCCTTCGCCGTCTGGTAGGCGCCGGACACCAGGAGGTGCTCGGTCGCCGAGCCGCCGGGCATGGCCGTGGCCGACACGTCGGCGATCCGCAGGAGCGACCCCAGCTCGTTGCGCCAGGTGCCCCGCCACCGCGCCACCGCCTCTGCGACCTCGCTCATTCTCAGCTCTCCTGCCGTTTGAACCGTCGTCTTCGGCCCCTGGACCCGCGGCTGCGGCGATCTCGGGAGCCGCCCTCGTCCGCGACCGTCAGGCCGTCACCTCGTTCACCACCGGACCACCGTCGAGGGCGGTCGACAGGTTTCGGATCGCGGCGTCCCGCAATCTCCCGACGGACTGGACGGAGGCGCCGGCGATGTGCGGACTGAGCAGGACGCTCGGGACCCCCTTCCACCGCTCCGGCGGGGTGGGCTCGTCCTCGAACACGTCCAGCGCGGCGGCCCCCAACCGTCCATCCTTCAGGGCGGAGATCAGCGCCTCCTCGTCGATCACCGCGCCACGCGAGATGTTGACGATCAGGCCCTTGGCGCCGACGGCGGCGATCACGTCGGCGTCGATCTGTCGGACTGCGTCGCCGCGCGCGGCGACGACGAGCACCGAGCACCACCGGGCCAGGTCGTGGAGACTGTCCCGTCGGGGCCAGGGCGCGTCCTTCTCCCGCGGACCCCACCAGGCGATCTCGCCGCCGAACGGATCGAGGCGGTGGGCGATCGCGGCACCGATGTTCCCCAGGCCGACGATGCCGAACCGGTGACCCGACATGGCCGTCCTGAACCGTGGATAGCCCTTGCCGGACCAGCTCCCGGTCAGCACCCAGTCGTGCAGTTCCGGCAGGCGGTGGACGGATGCGAGGAGCATCGCGACCGCGTGGTCGGCGACGTCGCGGCTGTGCACGTCGCCCGCGTTCGCGACGGTTACGCCGCGCTGGCGGGCGGGTCCGACGGCGATCCTGTCGTACCCCGTTCCAGGGACGGCGATCAGCCGCAGGTTGGGCAGCCGCTCCAGCAGTTTCGCATCGAAGCTGTTCGCGAGCGCAGCGACCACCCCCTCGCCGCGCTCGGCCAGCAGGGCGTCCGCGTCGGCGGCCTCCCAGAGACGGACGAAGTCGAAGCGGTCCGCCAGCGCGCCGTCAAGCAGCCGTTCCATCCTCGGGTCGAGAAGCAGGAGCCCCGGCTTGGTCATGTCTTCGGTCCTCGTTGAGGCGGGTTCGACGCCCGGTCGCGGCCGCGGCCGGGCGCCACTCGGACGCGCCCCTAGTTGCGACGGGGGATGACCACCCTCATGGACTCGTAGCCCTTCACGAAGCTCGAATAGACCCGCTTCGGTTCGTCCACGACGACGATCTCCGGGAAGCGCTTCATGATCTCCTCCCAGATGACGCGGAGCTGGAGCTCGGCCAGCCTGTTCCCCACGCAGCGGTGGATGCCGAAGCCGAACGAGATGTGCTGCCGGGGACGCGCCCGGTCGACGATGTACTCGTCCGGTCGGTCGATCACCTCGTCGTCCCGGTTGCCCGAGACGTACCACATCGCCACCGTGTCGCCTTCGCGGATCTGCTTGCCCCGGAACTCGACGTCGCGGGTCGCGCGGCGCTTCATGTGCGCGAGCGGGGTCTGCCAGCGGATCGTCTCCGAGACCATCGACGGAATGAGTCCGGGGTCCGCGCGGAGCTTCCGGTACTCGTCCGGATTTCTGTTCAGCGCGTAGACCGAGCCGGTGATCGTGTTGCGCGTGGTGTCGTTCCCGCCGACCGTGAGCAGGATCACGTTGCCGAAGTACTCGAGCGGGGGCATGTCGCGAGTGGCGGGATCGTGGGCGAGCATCGAGATGAGGTCGCCGGTCGGCTCCGCGTTGACGCGCTCGTTCCACAGGCGCGTGAAGTACGCGTGGTATTCGGAGAAGATCTCCAGCTTCTGCTCCCGGGTATCGACCAGACCCTGACCGGGGACGGCGGTGACGACGTCGGACCAGTAGGTGAGCTTGCGGCGATCCTCCTGCGGCATGCCGAAGAGCGTCGCCAGCGTCATCGCGGTGAGCTCCATCGACACCTTGTCGACCCAGTCGATCTCCTCGCCGACGGGAAGATCGTCGAGGATCTTGGCCGCGCGTTCGCGGATGATCGGCTCGAGCAGCTGCAGGTTCATCGGCGACACGGCGGGCGTGACGATCTTGCGCTGGATGTCGTGCTTCGGAGGATCCATGGCGATGAACATCGACATGCCCTGGAAGGGGCTGCCCTGCTGCTGATCGGCGGTGCGCACGAGCGTGATCCCGGGCTCGGACGAGAACGACTTGTGGTCCGTGTCGATCGCCATGATGTCGTTGTACTTGGTGATGGACCAGTAGCGGCCGAACTCCCCGTTCTCGGAGAGGTGGACGGGGTCCTCGCGGCGGAGCCGCTCGAAGACGGGCTGCCACGTCTCGGAACGGAACCGGTCCGGGCGGGCGGGATCGAGCTCGGCGAGCGGCACGTTGTCGACGGCAGGGGACGCGGTGTCGGCGATGATGGCGGCTGCGGCACTCATGGCATCTTCCTTTCTCGAGGACGCGCGGGGGGCGTCAGTGCTGGCTCTCGGGCATGTGGACGACCAGACCGTCCAGCTGCGGCGACATGACGATCTGGCATGAGAGGCGCGAGGCGTCGTCCCGTTCCGGCGCGAGTTCGAGCAGTTCGTCTTCCTGCTCGCCGGGATTGCCGACGGCTGCACGCCATTCGTCGGCGACGTGCACGTGGCAGGTCGCGCAGGCGCACATGCCGCCGCAATCGGCGTCGATGCCGGGGATGCCGTTGCGCACCGCCCCTTCCATGACGGACAGACCGTCCTCCAACTCGACCTCGTATGCTCGGCCGTCGTGCGCCAGGTATGTCACGTGTCCCATTCGAACTCCTCGGTCGGCGAGGCGATGCCGGGGATCGGACGCCCGCACCGCCACTGTGCCGTCATCCGAAGACCTCGAACGGCGTTCCGCAAGCGCTATCGGGTGGTGGAGCGGGAGAGCGCTGTCGGGTGGTTCCCGCCGCGTTCGCAGCGGTCCCAGAACGCTGTGGCGAGCGCGCCGGCGGAGCTTGACGACGGGCGGAGACGATTGCGTCGTCTGCGGCGTCGATGGTCTGGCGGATCGAGCGGATCGGCCACTCCCGGCGGCGCTATCCCGCGCCACGGGCCAGACGCCCCACCTCCTCCATGTCGGTCGGCTCGACTCGCCAGGCCGCGGCTGCCGCGTTGGCGCGGACCTGTTCGGGCGACGTGGCGCCGGCGATCACGGACGGGATCACCGGGTGGCCGAGCAGCCACGCGAAGGCGAGTTCCAGCAGGCCGCGCCCATGCGCCCGGGCGTAGTCGCCCAGCGCCTCGATGCGGTCGAAGCGCTCGTCCGACATAGCGCGCTTGGCGGCCTCCGGGTGCGCGGCGAGCCGCGTTCCGGGCGCGGGCGGTTCCCCCCGGACGTACTTGCCCGACAGCAGGCCCGAGGCGAGCGGGAAGAACGGGAGGAAGCCGAGACCGTAGCGTCGACAGGCTTGAAGGACCGTGCGGGAGGCCCCCTGCTCCAGGAGTGAGTAGAGGTTCTGCGCGCTCACGAAGCGGGTCTTGCCCTGTGCGATCCAGTCGGCGTCGGCGATCTGGAATGGGTCGAAGTTGGAATTGCCGATCGCCCGGACCTTGCCCTGTCTGACGAGGTCGTCGAGCACGTCCAGTGTTTCGGCGATCGGGGTCTCGTCGTCCGGGCAATGCATTTGCAGGAGATCGATGTAGTCGGTGCCGAGGCGCCTGAGGCTCGCGTCCACCGCCGCCGTCACGTAGGCGCGGGAGCCGCCTCTCGGTGCCGCGCTCTGGCTCGCCGTCTTTCCGAACTTCGTCGCGATCACGGCTTCGGATCTCCGTCCGCCGAGCGCTCGGCCGAGGAACTCCTCCGAAGCGCCGCCTCCGTAGGAGTCGGCTGTGTCGAAGAAGTTGATGCCCGCGTCGAGGGCGGCGTCGACGACGGCGCGCGTTCGGGCTTCATCGATGCGTTGGCCGAAGTTGTTGCAGCCGAGGCCGACCACGCTGACCTCGAGATCCGAGTTCCCGATCCGACGACGTTCCATGTCACCTCCGAGCGAATGGCGCGGGAAGTCGCTCCCAGCCTGGCGTGGTCATCGTCGGCTGCGAAACAGTGTTCGAAAAGAGGCGGCGCCGACCGCGCGGTGCTTTCGCGCCGGTGGGAACGCGCGCGCCACTGGCCAGGTGCGATCGTCGACATGCGGCGGATCTCCGCCGCAGTCCTCACGTCCGGATGTCCGATGGCGGCGAGACGCGCGCGGAATTTGACTGTTCGGGCCGATTGTTCTCGCGACGATCGCGGCAGATGCTGTAGGATCCCGTGCGGGATCGAGACTTGCGGGGGGAAGTCCATGGCTGAGGAAGCGGAGTCGACGGGAGGTGGTGGAGACTGCGAGGACTACAACGTTCCCAGTCAGGACCCGTTCTTCCAGGTGTCGCCGGAGGCGAGCTTCTGGGCTGAGGAGCCCACCTTTCGCCTGGTCACGGCGGATCAGGTGATCGAGAAGCTGGGCGGAGTCGCAGCGATCAGGTCGAATTGGCAGTTCGACTGTCCTCCGACTCAGGCGGAGATCGACGAATTGGTTTCAGGCGAGTTCGCCTACGCCAGGCGGCGCGTCGAGTTCGACGACACCTTCCGCCGCGACAGACTCGGCGAATTCCTCACCCATCCGGTCTTCATCGTGAAGCCGCCCGCGGGCACCACGGTGAACAACCGCGTACGGACGGGCAGGTTGCCGATCGTCAGGGATGGCGGCGAGCTCGCGACCATGTTCGAGGCGGAGAAGACCGCCGTGTGGCATCAGCACGTCATTCTGACACTGCTCGATCTCCCCGGCGACCTTCCCGTCGGCGACCCTGCGCAGGGGAGGACGGAGACGGTGAGGTTGCGCGAGGTGATCTCCCCGGTGCGCCAGGCGCTGATGCAGACCGCGCTGCACGCCGCCACCTTCAACGCGCTGTCGGTGATCTGGCGATTGAAGTGGCGTCGCCTCCCCGCCGCCCAGGAGCAGCAGCCTGTGCGGATCAGTCGGCGGGAGCGCCCGTCCGAGTACTTCGAACGTCATGCCGAATACGACTTCACGGTGTTGTACGACGCCGAGATACGCTTCAACGCAGACGGCGACATCCTCCGCGACGTCTCCGCGGCGCGGCGCGCGAGGCCCGCGACGAAGCCGGGCACGCCGCGGCATCCGGCCTACGGCTCGGGCCACAGCACGTACTCGAAGGCGGCCAGCGAGATCCTGAAGGTGTTCCTTCCGCGCTGCTGGGGCCGCCCCGCCATGGCCGGCGGGTTGATCGCGGACGTGCACGGTTCCCTCGACAAACTCGCGAACAGCATCGGCGAGTCGCGCTTCTGGGGCGGAGTGCACTGGCGGCGCGATCACGAGTTCGGGCAGGCGGTGGGCCAGGCCGTCGCGGACCTCCTGATCGAGCAGCTCGACCGCTCGCTGATCGACCCTCGGCCCTCGCGCCACGCTACCGTTCCCGACTTCGACGATCTCGAGACGCTCTATCGCGACATTCTCCGGCGACGGGAGCAGGATCCGAGATTGTGGGATTGGCGGGAGGACGGCCCCTTCCCGGACATCGAGTGCATCGACGGCGTGGTCAGGCCACGTGGAACTCAGCGGCTCAATCTGCAGGGCGGGCGCATCTGACGCTTGAGCGGACCGCCGCGGCTGGTGGCAGAGTCGTTGCTGCGGGATGGATTGCGCGGCATGGCACCGGTCGGACGAGCCGTTCCCGTGGCGGACTGAGGGGCAAGGTCGAGCGCTGGTGGAGCAGGATGATCCGCCCCTCACGCTCCCCTCTTGGAGCACCACTCTTCCGATGGTCCACGATCGAGCCGTTGATCGGCGACCTGCGACGGCACGACCAGTCGGCCTCGTGGAAGCGCCGACAACCGCGCCGTTCTCGCATTCATGCACTGTGGATGGGCTTGCGCCTCGGCCCGACGAACCACTCGACGTAGCGCTTGGTCGACCCCCTGCTGGATCGCCGGTCTGGCGCCGTCGGGCGCTACAGCTCGCGGAGCAGGCCTCCGTCCACACCCGCCTCGATGAGCGCTGGCTCGACCTCCTCCGTCGCCGCCCTTCCCGCCTCAACCCGGATTCGGCCGAGCGCGTGACCTATGCTGCCGGCCTGAAGAACCGCTCGACGACCGAGGTCGCCAGCCGCGCCGGCCTGAGCGTCGCCGCGTCGATGCAGCACCAGCTCGACTTCACCTCCGCCAGCACCTCCTCGCCGCGGCGGATCACGGTGGCGTAGAAGGCGCGAGCGCCCTGCACCTTCTCCAGCAGCACGGTGGCGATCACCTCGTCGTCCAGGAAGGTCGGCTTGCGGTAGGTGATCTCGTGCTTGAGCGCGACCCACAGGTGCGCGGTGACCGCTTCTTCCGGCGCGAACTTGCGCCAGTGGCTCAGAACCGCGTCCTGCACCCACTTGAGGTAGCTGGCGTTGTTGACGTGGCCCATGAAGTCGATGTCGGACGGGTCGACTGCGACGCAGAAGTCGTGCGGAGGGGAGTGCTCGGTCACGGCACCGTCCGTAGCAAAGAGCTTGCGATTTCGCCAGCTTACGCGGCGATGGAAGGCCCGAACGGCGCGTACTGCGCACGTGCCTCCTTCTGACCGTCGCGATCGGCGATCAGCCGCTCAGAACCTGGTTGCGAGCTGGATCGAGATGGTGCGTGGCCTGTTGCGGCGACCGTAGTAGGCGGGCGTCCCCGTCGGATCGACCAGTCCCGACAGCAGCCAGTCGGAGGTGAACTCCGTGATCCGGATGTTCGTGAGATTGTTGCCGATCGCCGCGACCGACCATGCGCCGGACGCGTCCCCCAGTCGGATCTCGAGGTCGGCGATCGCGTGCTCGCGCTGGATCGGCGCACCGGGGTTGCTGGCGCGGAACTGGAGGTCCGCCTCGCTCTGGTAGCGCACGATGGCGTTGGCCGAGAGTTCGAGTCCCGCTCCCACCGAGGCGGAGTAGTCCGCCGTGAACCTCCCCGACCAGCGGGGCGCGCGGACGAGCCGCATTCCGTCGGTGATCTCGGTCACGAAGACGCCGGGCTCGACCTCGCTGACGAGCGGCTCGGTGAACCGGGCGTCGATGTACGCCAGTGCGGCGGAGACCCTGAGGCCGCCGACCGGCCTCCAGCGGAGCGTGCTCTCGATGCCGGTCGTCCGCGCGTCGACGTTCGAGATCTGCGACACTGGCAGGGGCGAGTCCTCGAGGGTGACCAGCCGGCCGGCTTGGAAGCCGTCGACGCGCGTGTCGAATGCGGCGACCTCGAAGGAGCCGTCGCGGCCCAGGTCGTACTTGGCGCCGACCTCGAGGGAGCGGGTGACCTCGGTCCCGTAACGCGCCAGCGAGAGGTCGTCCGGAACGGACTGGAACCCGCCGTTCTTGCTGCCGCGGGCGTAGGTCGCGTACAGCAGGAGCTCCGGTCCGGGCCGGTATTCCAGCCCCAGGTTGTAGTCGGTCTCGTTCGACGTGGTGGCCGGGAGCGTGACCGGCGCGATGGGTGACGCGAGCGTGCCCGAGATGTCGTAGGAGGCGCGCTTGTCCTCGAGGTTGTGGCGGATGCCGGCCAGGACGGAGAAGCCGCCGAGCCGGTAGCGCCCAGCCGCGAAGGCGGAGTAGGCGTCGGTCACGATGTTGGAGAATGCGTCGAGGTTCTCGCCCAGATCGGACTCGATGCGCCGGTGCAGGCTGTAGTCGTTGTGGTAGTAGTAGAGGCCGAGCACGACGCTGAACGGAAGTGAGGCGGGCGAGGCGAAGCGGAGTTCCTGCGAGAACACCTCGTTGTCCTCGTCGTCGAGCTGGTCCAGCACCAGCAGGGGCGTGTAGTCCTGATCGAGGCGTCGCGACGAACTCCAGCTCGTGTATCCGGTCTGGGCCGTGAGCGTGCTCCCGCCGGTCGTGTCGAACTCCAGGATCGCTGTCGCGCGGTCGGTGTCCTGGTCGTCGACGGGCAGTCGGGCCTCGCCGAGGGCCGGATCGAGTCGGTCGCCTCCGTTGACGTGGCGGTCGTCGGGCGTCGCGTCGAACTCGTCGACGCCGAGGACCGTCTCCGAGAAGCTCCGCGCGAGGCCGTCGGGATCGTTGAGCAGTTCGAGGTACTGGCCGTCGCCCCGACGGATGTCGTGCTGGTAGATGGCGGTGAGACGGACGCGTTCCCCGAGAGCACCTTCCAGGATGGCCCGTCCTGAGGCGTCGCGCAGCTGCTGCTCGTCCCTGCCCAGGAGGACGTTGCGGGTGTATCCCTGCTCGTCGTTGAAGAAGCCGGCGAGCCTCAGGGCCAGACCGGAGCCGAGCGGCACGTCGGCGCCCGCTCGCACGATGACGGCGTCGAGCTCGCCGACGTAGGTGGCCGAGCCCTCGAATGCGAGCACGTCGCCCGGCCGCCTGCTCGTGATGCTCACGGCGCCGAGGCTGGTGTTCTTCCCCAGCAGGGTCGACTGGGTGCCGGCGACGAACTCGATCTGCTGGACGTCGTAGAGCGGCGTCGTGAAGTCCCGCGCGTGGCCGAGGTACACGCCGTCGAGAAACGCGCCGACCGACGCCTCGGCGGCAGGGTCCGGCAGGTTGGAGCCGAGTCCGCGGAACGACGCAGAGCCTCCGGCGGTGCCCTGCATCAGCGTGAAGCCCGGCACGATGCCGTTGAGATCGCGCGCGTTGGTGACGTTGGAGGTCGTGAGGTCGTCCTGCGCGACGACGCTGACGGTGACCGGCGTCTCCAGCAGGCCCTCGTTCTGCCTGAGCGCCTGGACGATGATCTCCGCTTCCGCAGGAGGAGCGCCGGGAGCCTGCGTCGGAGTCTGGGCCATCGCCACCTGGCAGGTCAGAGCGCCCGCGAGCGCCGTCCCCATCGCCAGAATGCGCCCGTTGCGTACCGCCGTTCCTGCAGCCTTCATCGCTTCTCTCCCCACCCCTCGACCTATCTTGGCCAATCGGGGTATTTGCCGACCAAATCGGTTGCCGCCCTCCGCGGCTTCGCCGTTCGCTACCCGCCCGTGCCGTGCCTCCTGGAGTTCGGTTCGCCCGCCGGCGAACTAGGCGCCCGATCCGACGCGGAACCGTGCCTCGGCGCTGGTGGCGCGAAGATCGGCGATTGCCATGCGGACTGGTGTAACGTGCATTATGCACGGATGTACCGCAACCGGCCTTGCTCCGCAAGATCGGCGTGCATAGTGCACCGACCATGCATTGGACGGACAGGCTCCACCCCCTGCTGATCGGGGTGTCGGACGTGGTGAACAGGCTGGACGTGGACACGCGCCTTCTCGCGGCGAGCGACGTCAAGCTCGATCGGGCGCTGTTTCCGCTGCTCTCGCGGCTCGCCCTTCACGAACCGATGAACACGGTCGAACTCGCCAACCTGGTCGGGCGCGACCACTCGGTCGTGAGCCGCCAGGTCGCGAAGCTAGAAGCGCTGGAGCTGGTCGAGAGGGTGCCTGACGAGCGCGACCGGCGAGCGAGGCTGCTCAAGCCGAGCGCCGCCGGGCGCGAACTGCTGGCAAGGGTCGCCGTGGCGCGGCGCCGCTGGATGGAGGCGGACTTCCGCGCCTGGCCCGACGAGGACATCGAAACGCTCATCGCGCTCGTCGGGCGCATGCTGGACGGGCTGGGGTCGCCGGACGACTGACGGGCGTCGGCGCCGTCGTCGGACCTTCAGATCGCCGCCTCAATGAGCCTGGGACCGCGTTCCGCGATGGCGGTCCGGAAGGCGCGGTCGAACTCCTCCGCGCTGGTGCACCGCTCCGCGGGGACCCCCTGCCCCCGCGATATGGCCACCCAGTCGAGCTTCGGCTCGCCGAGCCCGAGCAGCCGCGACGCGGCGGGGCCGGCCCGACCCGCCCCCGTCCTCGTCATCTCGATGTTCAGGATGACGTAGCTGTGGTTCGCGAACACCACGACCACGACGTCCAGCGCCTCCCGGGCCATCGTCCACAGGGCCTGCACGGTGTACATCCCCGCGCCGTCGCCGGTGAGCGCGACGACCTTGCTCTCCGGCCGCGCCACCGCCGCGCCGATGGCGAGCGGCAGCCCGATGCCGATCGCGCCGCCGGTCAGCGCCAGCACGTCGTGCGGTCTCGCGCTCGCGGTCGCCGCCATCACGGCCGCGCCGGACGTCACGGCGTCGTCGCAGATCACGCTTCCCTCGGGCATGTGGCGGGCGATCGACCGACCCACGGTCGCAGGGGTGAGCGCGCCTTGCGGAGCGTCCGGCAGCGCCAGAGCGGCGAGCGGCCCCCCGAGAGGTGCGCCGAGCGCGTCGGCGAGTGCGGCGAGGGCGTGCGCGGGATCCTCCTCGCGCGTCGCCAGGCTCTCCGTGCGGCAGCCCTCGGGCACCAGCAGGCTGGGACGCCCCGGATAGGCGAAGAAGGAGACGGGAGCCGTCGTGCCGACGAGCACCATCAGGTCGACGCCGTCGAGTTCGGCAAGCGCCGCCTCGCCGAAGTAGGGCAGCTTACGCGGAGCGAAGAGGCCGGCGCCGCGCGGCTGCCTGGGCACGAAGGTGTCGGAGTGGACCGCGACGCCCGCGGCCGCGATGCGGCCTGCGTGCGCGAGCGCCTCGCCGAGGCATGCCCGGCCGCCGAGCAGCAGGACCGGCTTCGAGGCGCAGCGGATCGCGTCCGCGATGGAGGCGACCCGGCCGGCCGCGACCCGCGCGGGCGGTCGTGGAGCCGTCGTCACCGGTTCGTCCGGTGCCGGCAGCCAGGCGGAGTCGGCGGGCAGGATCAGGCTGACGGGACCACCCGCTCCCGCGCGGCTGGCGGCGACCGCCTCCGCCGCCAGCGGCGCCACCGCCTCTGGTGCGTCGGCCGACTTCACCCAGGTCGAACTGGTCGCCGCGAGCGCGGCGATGTCGGAGTTGAGGGGGGCGTCGTACTGGCGGTGGAACGTCGCGTGGTCCCCGACCACGTTCACGATGGGCGTGTGCGCGCGCCTTGCGTTGTGGAGGTTGGCGGCCCCGTTCGCGTAGCCCGGGCCGAGGTGCAGGAGCGTGCAGGCGGGTCCGCCGCTCATCCGGCCGTAGCCGTCGGCCGCTCCCGTGGCCACGCCCTCGAAGAGGCACAGCACCGACCGCATCCTCGGCTCCTCGTCGAGCGCGGCGACGAACTGCATCTCGCTGGTGCCCGGGTTGGCGAAGCACACGGTGACGTCGTTGGCGACGAGAGTCGACAGCAGGGCGCGGGCACCATTCATTCTTCCAGGGTCCTCTCGGGTCTTCCGTTCCACACGACGGAGACGCGTTCCGTAGCACGAGCCGGGTGTTGGTTGAACCAAGTACCCGCCGACGAGCGTACGCGCGGTCGCGACGGCCTGATGTGACCGGACGCGCGCGGCCGGGACCTCCTTGAACGTCGAGTTCTGGCCGGTTGTCTTCAGCGCGTACGCTTCCACATCGCCGTCGAAACCGGTTCGCCCAAATTGGTTCTCCGGATCGCATCGCTTGTTGACAAACGCGCGCACTGGCTGCGAAATGGCACGACGTTCCGTGATAAGGAACGATTTGGGAGGATGTGATGCGGGAGATCTATCGTCTTGCCTTGTCAGGCGCCGTGGCCGCGCTGACGATGGCCGCACCTGCGGAAGCCCGCACCGGCGTCGAAGCGCCGGTCGGCGCGCAGGCGGACGTCGACGGCGCCGGTTACCAGACCGCTGGCGAGCCTTCGGCGGATGCTTCCGCGACTCCCGCCCAGTCCTCGACAACCGATCCGTCGTCCTCCTCGGGTGGGGACATCGTCGTGACGGCGCAGAAGCGCAGCCAGAGCGTGCAGGACGTGCCGCTCTCGGTGGTGGCGCTCGGGCAGGACCAGCTCGTCGAACAGCGCGTGGAGACCGTCAGCGATCTGCAGCGCGTCGTTCCGAACTTCACGGCGCAGCGCGGAGCGTCGGTCTCGAACCTCCGTCTCAACATCCGGGGCATCGGCGCCCCCGGGAACACGGCGATCGACCAGAGCGTGGCCCTCTTCCTCGATGGCGTCTACGTGGCTCGGCCCTCGGCGGTGTACTCCTCCTTCCTCGACATCGCCGCCGTCGAGGTCGTGCGCGGCCCTCAGGGCACCCTCTTCGGCCGCAACACCACGGCCGGCGGCATCATCCTGCGGTCGGCCGATCCGGCGGACGCTACGAGCCAGTCGGCCTATGTCGAGGCGGGGAACTACGGGCGCTACAAGACCGAGGCGGTCGCGAACGCAGCGCTCTCCGACCGCTTGCGGCTGCGCGCGGCGCTGCAGCTCGCCGGCACGGACGGGTTCGGGCGCAACCTACTCGACGGTTCGCGCTTCGGCGGGCAGGAGTCCGCCACCGGCAGGCTGGGCCTGGGCGTGGATCTCACCGAGACGCTTTCATGGACCGGCAAGTTCGACTTCTCGCATGTGACCGGTGACGGCCAGACAGCGGCCGAGGCGATCGGCGCGACGATCTCGGGCACCCAGCTGGCCAGCTTCGCCGCCCGGCTGGGAGGCGCGGGGAACCTGCCGGAGCTCGGGGACGCCACCGACTTCCGCGTCAACCAGATCACCGCGGGCGACCTGGACGACCGCCAGTATGGCGGCTCCAGCACCTTCGTCCTCTCTCTCGGCGACTGGGACGTCCGCCTGATCTCCGGGTATCGCGACTACCGCAACAGCCAGTTCGACGGCGAGGTCCTCTTCGTCGCGGTCCCGCTCGTCTCCCGCAACCAGATGCTCAACAGCGAGAGCAGCTCGCACGAGCTGCAGATCGTCTCGCCGAGCGACAGCCTGCTTGGCGGACGGCTCAGCTTCGTGGGCGGCCTCTACTACTTCCAGGAGGATCTGGAGATCGGCGAGAGGCTGAACCTCTCACGCACGTTCTGCACGACGTTCGCGACCGGCGCGACCCAGCAGGCCTGCCTGCGCGATCCCCTCGCCGGCGCCACCGACCTTTCCTTCTCCCAGTCGGGGGACAGCGTGGCGGTCTATGGACAGGCCGATCTCGACGTCCTGCCCGAGGTCACGCTCCAGCTGGGCGCCCGCTACACCTGGGACGACAAGACCGGCAGGTTCGACCAGCTCGTCGCCAACCGCGTGGCGACGGCGCTGCGCGCGCCCGAGTCCGTGTCGCTGCGCTTCAAGGACGACCGGCCGACGTATCGGGCGGCACTGGCCTGGGATGCGGCGGACGACGTCCATCTCTTCGCCTCCTACTCGACCGGCTACAAGGCGGGCGGGTTCAACTCCGGGGGCGGATCGGCGGCGCTCGGCGCGGCGCGGCGCACCTTCTCCTCCGAGACGGCGACCAACTACGAACTCGGCGTGCGCACCCGCTTCGCGGACAGGCGGGTGACGCTGAACGCCACGCTCTACCGCATCGATCTCGACAGCTTCCAGGACCGGAGCTTCGACGGCACGAGCTTCGTCATCAGCAATGCGGGCAGCCTTCGTCACCAGGGTTTCGAGGCCGAGGGTCGCGTGGCGGTGACGCGGGGCTTCGACGTCTCGGGGTCGATCGCGTATCTCGACTCCGAGTTCCGCAGCTTCAGGACCGCGTCGGCCTTCCCGGGCTGCTCGGGCGCCAGTCCTCCGATCGCGGGCTGCGGCCCCGTCGGCGGCGACCGCACGATCCAGGACCTGACCGGCGGGCGTGCGCACTACGCGCCGGAATGGCAGGGCGCGCTGAACGCGACGTACGAGACCGACGTGCGGGGTTGGGGACTGAAGCTGACGGGCGGGATGACCTACATCGGCGAGCAGTTCGTCGGGAGCGTCACCGACAACAATCCCCAGACCATCCAGCGGCCCTTCTCCCTGTTCAACGGACGCATTGCGCTGACGCCGCCCGGCGAGACGTTCGAGATCGCCGTGTTCGGCGACAACCTGACGGACAAGGGCTACTGCCCCAACATCCTCTACCAGCCGAACGACTCGCTCTTCGGCGTGAGGAACCCGGCGACCGGGGGAACGCTCGCCCGCTGCTTCCCTGGCTCGCCGCGCACCTACGGCGCGTCCCTGCGTGCCAGGTTCTGAGCGATGGCGCCGCCCGCCACCGCCCGCGGCCTCGCCGCGACCGATCGCCACCCGCGCTTGACAGGAGGACCGATGCGCCGCAACACGGACGGGCGTTCCGCTGAACGGGACATGACGTCATGACGGGTTCGCTCTCCGGTATTCGCGTCGTCGACTGCACGCACGTCATCGCGGGTTCGTGGTGCTCGATGCTGCTCGCCGACCTCGGCGCAGACGTGGTGAAGGTCGAGCCGATCCTTGGCGAGGTCACGCGGGGCGATCCCAAGCGGCGTTTCCGGCCGTTCGACTTCGTGAACCGGAACAAGCGCGCGATCGCCGTCGACCTGTCGGAGCCCGGCGGTCGGGACGTCGTGCGCCGCCTGGCCGCGGGAGCCGACGTCTTCGTCGAGAACTATCGGCCGGGCGCGCTGGAGCGGCTCGGTCTCGCCTACGCCGATCTGTCGCCCGGTAACCCCGGCCTGGTCTACTGCTCGATCTCCGGCTTCGGCACCACCGGCCCCTATCGCGATCGCGGCGGCTTCGACCTGGTGGCGCAGGCGATGAGCGGAATCATGAGCCTCACCGGCGAGGTCGGTGGCGAGACGCCGGTCGCTTGCGGCGTCCCGATCTCGGACCTGAACGCCGGCGTCTTCGGCGCTCTCGCGGTCGTCGCGGCGTTGAACGAGCGCAACCGCAGCGGCCTCGGTCAGCGGGTCGAGACGTCGCTCCTGGAATCCGCGCTCGCGTATACGGTCTGGGAGACGGGGGCGTACCTCACGGAGGGCACGGTCGCCGCGCGGGCGGGGTCGCGTCACCGTCTGGCCGCCCCCTATGAGGCGTTCCCGACATCCGACGGCCATGTGGTCGTGGGCGTGAACAGCCCCCGGCTGTGGTCGCGCTTCTGCAGCGCGCTCGGGTTGCAGGAGCTCGTCGACGATCCTCGGTTCGCCGACGGTCCGAGCCGGGTCGCCAATCGGGAGGCGCTCCACGATCTGATCGCGCGGACGACGTCGCGGGAGGCGACGGCGTTCTGGGTGGATCGGCTCGAGGAGTTCCGCATCCCCGGCGGGCCGATCAACGACATCGCGCAGGCGCTGGCGGATCCGCAGGTGGAGGCGCGCTCCCTGCTGGCGGAGGTCGGCGGCCGTCGCTTCGTGCGCACGCCGATCATGATGGATCGCACGCCCGTCGAGCTGAGGCGGGGTCCGGCCGCCGTAGGCGAGCACACGGCCGCCGTGCTTCGCGAGTGCGGGTACGAGGACGCCGAGATTGAGGCGCTCCAGGATTCGGGAGCGATTGCCTGCCGAGGAGACGATGATGACCAGTAGGATCGAAGTCACCAATCCGTCCGAGGGCGTGCGGATCGTCCGCGTCGACGCCCCACCTGCGAACCGGTTCAACTACGCGCTCCGCGAGGAGCTGCTGAAGGTGCTCGACGAAGCCGAACGGGACGAGGCGGTCCGCGCGATCGTGCTGACCGGGACGGGCGAGGCGTTCTGCGCGGGCGACGACCTTCGCGAGGCGGTGACCCGGGGCGACCAGGCCGTGGACGGGCTGAAGCAGTTCGGAAGGATGCTTGATCTGATCGAGCAGGGCAGGGTTCCGGTGATCGCGGCCGTCAATGGTCATGCGGTCGGCGGCGGCTTCGAATTGGCTCTCGCCTGCGACATCCGCATCGGTTCGACGTCGGCGAACTTCATCGCCGCCGGCGTCAACGTCGGCCTCATGGCGTCGGTCTATCGCCTCCCCCGCCTCATCGGGATCTCGCGCGCCAAGGCGATCCTGCTGACGGGACTGCCCGTCCGGGCGGAGCAGGCCCTCTCCCACGGCATCATCACCGAGCTTCATGCGCCCGCCGAACTGATGCCCGCGGCGCTGAAGCTCGCCGAGCGCATCGCGTCGCGCGCGCCGCTGTCGGTGGAGGCCACTAAGCGCCAGGTCGACCGCGTCTACGGGATGGAACGCGCCGAGGCGATGAGGGCGGCGGTCGGAGAGCTCGCCACCCTCACCAAGACCCGCGACCATTTCGAAGCCGTGGACGCCTTCGTGAACAAGCGCCAGCCTGTCTTCGCGCGCAGCTGAGCCGAGCGCCCGGCGGTAGCGCGCGAGCAGCACGGCACGTGATCGGGTGGCGAGGCGCGTCGGCCCGATCGCGGCGTCGTCGCAGTTCGGTGTCGTCCACGTCGCTGGTTCCCGCGACCCGTAGCTCGCCGGCCCGCGCGTTCGGAGCAGGTTCTCGCATGGGTTGCCGACGAGGTGCCGGGCGCTGCAACAAGCCCAGCGAGAAGGATTTCTTTGAGACTGCCGCTAGCCGCGGATCGCGTCAGCCCGCGACGGCGACCCGCCGAGCGGAGAAGTCGAAGCGACGAGGCCTTTCGGCGAGCGCGGCGGCGATGGCGGCATCGACCTCAGCAGTCTCTCGCACGATCGAGTCCAGCTCGGATGGCATCAGCGGACGGCTCTCGGAGCAGGAACCGTCCCTCGGGCTGAGTGAGACAGTCGAGCCCGAAGCCGATGCGCTGCGGTACGAGAGATGCAAGAACTCCGCCATGGACCGCATAAAGCGCAGTCTTGGTCTCCGGATCAAGTGAAATCGGGACATGGAGGCCTTCCTTCTCCGCTATGGTCGTGATCGCAACCACGTTTCCGCCGCGACTCTCGATGAACCCCCGCAACGCCGCGAGCGTTCCACCCATCGTGAATACGTCATCCGCGAGGATGTAGCTGCCTCCCTGCTGCACCGGCCCTTCGAATGTCGGCGAGTGCGCAAGTCGTTGATACGGGTTCGTGATTAAGTCCCGCTTAACGGCGTTCGTCTGCACGATGCGCGTCTCCACGCCGAGGGAGGTTTCGCGGGCGAGCCAGGCTGCGAAGCCGCGCCCGAGCGCGTTGCGCGTTTCGCCGACAGGCATGGCGGGAGCGACGACGATTGCCGGGGGGTCGGTGTCGCACCCCAGATCGTAAAGCTCGCCGATGACCTTCTCGCTGCACAGGTCCTCGCACAGTTCGACCGCCCTCCGGGCGTCAGCATGCCGCTTGGCCTGCTCGTAGCGCCAATCGTCGAAGAGGGCTTTGCGACGGCAGTGCACCATCACGGACGGGAACTGGGCGGGCCATGGCAGTCGCACTTCGATCGGAGCCGTCTCGGGAGGTCGGGAGCGCACGGCCTAACGATGCGCGACGCATCGTTGCAAGCGGCATCCCGGGCATCACGGCAGCGTTCCGCTTCCCATACGCCCTCCCCGACGCTAGCTGTTCCGCGCAGTGGAACGGGGCGTGGTCTGATGAGGAATGTGGAGCTGTCATTCAGCGTGCTGGAGGAGATCGCCGATCGCCAGCCCATCGGAGTGAGCGAGCTGGCCCGTGCGCTGGACCTGCCGAAGACGACGATCCACCGTTCGCTCCAGGTGCTCCAGAAGACGGGATGGATCGAGGCGATCGAGGCGGGTCGGCCGCTCTGGGCCCTGTCGATCAAGGCGCTCAGCGTCGGCAGCCTGGCGGTGAATTCGCAGGGCGCGCTGCGGGCGGTGGCGCTGCCGGCGATGGAGAGCCTGCGGCGGGCGACGGGCGAGACGGTGCACCTCAACCTCTACCATCGCGACAGCACCGTGCTCGTGGAGCGCCTCGACGGGCTGAACCCGACGCGGACGTTCAATGCGCTTGGCGGAACCGTGACGCTCCATCCCACCGCCTCGGGTCGCGTCCGGCTCTCCCTGATGAAGGAGGAGGAGCTGGAGCGGTACCTCGCGCATCCGCACAGGTCCCCTTACGAGCTCACGCCCGAGAAGGCGGACGAGTTGCGGCGGCTCCTGCCCATGTTCCGGGACCGCGGGTACACCGAGACGCTCGGCGGCCTCTTCGAAGGCGTAAACGCGATCGCGGCGCCGATCTTCGCCGGAAGCCGTACGCTGATCGGCGCCCTTTCCGTCTCGGCGCCCGCGGAGAGGATGGACGCCGAAGCGCGCGCCGGTTTCGCCGGGCTCCTCCTCGACGCCGCCCGGGACATCAGCACGGGCATGCGGGTGCGGCGGGCGGGCTGACCCCGTTCGAGATGGGCGGCGAGCGCGACCCGCCGGATCTTCGGTGACGATGGAGGCGCGCTGGGCTGTACGACCCGGGTGGCCATCTCGGCGCTGATAGAGCGAACGGTCCCATGATCGCCCTTCCGAGCGCGGCGACGCGGATCTCCGTGCTTTCGACACTTCGTCCGAGGGGAACGTGAACGGGTTCTTCATTCCGTTGGCCTAGCGTGCCGTCGATGTCGGCAGGCCCGTTCCGCATGGCGGTTGCATCGCGCGCGCTGGTCGCCTGCGCGCTTGCGGTCGCGTACTTCGCGGTTGCCGCCCTGACCGTGCGCCATACGCGCTTCGAAGGCGGCGTGGCGTTCATCTGGGCTGCCGGCTCGCTCCTGTTCGGCGCGTTGGTGGTCGCGGATCGGCGGCGCTGGCCGGAGCTCGTCGCAGCCTGTGCGCTGGCGAGCTTCGCGGCCACGTGGAAGTACGGGCTCGGACCTGCCGCCGCCGGGCCGCTCGCGCTGGTCAATGTGCTGGAGAGCGCCCTCGCCGCCTGGACGATGCGGCGCATCTGCCCGGATTGCGGAGACCTCAAGTCGCTTGCCGAGATCGGCGCCTTTCTCGCCGCGGCGGGACTGGTCGCGCCCGGGGCGACGGCCTTCGCCGGCGCGGCGGTCGCTTCTATGGCGGTTGGCGTGCCGTATTGGCCCAACTGGCAGGCGTGGTATGCGGGGCACGCCCTCGGTTCGATGGCGTTCGCACCGCTCGTCATGCTCGTCCTCCGCGGGGATTTCGCCGGTTGGGTGCGGAGTGCGGCGGCCCGGCTTCGGCTCGAGGCGGCGGTGATCCTCCTTGTCCTCGCCGCCGTCACCGCTGCGGTCTTCGCCCAGACCCGCCTGCCGCTGCTGTTCCTCCCGTTCCTGCCGATGATGGTCGCCGTATTCCGGATGGGTCGCATCGGCGCGACGATGTCGCTCCTCATCCTAGCCGCGCTCGGGATCGCGTTCACCGTGCGCGGCCTCGGGCCGGTCGCTCTCGTCCAGGGGGGGGACGGTCTGCGGGCGCAATTCCTGCAGTTCTATCTTGCCGTCGCCGTGCTCATGGCGCTGCCCGCCGCGGGCGAGCTGAAGCAGCGCAAGCGGACGATCCAGCGTCTGGAGGAGCGATCCGCGCTGCACCGCCTCATCCTCGATCGTACAGGCGACGTGATCCTCACCCTGGAGCTGGATGGATCGATCCGGTTCGTCTCCGCTTCCGCCCGGCAGGTCTTCGGCGTGGATCCCGACGCCGTCGTCGGCGGGGTCGCCGGCGACGTCCTGCACCCCGACGATGTCGCGAGGGTCGAGGCCGCGTACCGCGAGACGCTCACCCACCCCGAGCGGACGTTCACATTCGAATACAGGGTGGTGATCGGCGGCCGCGAGATCGGCTGGTTCGAAACCCACTCACGAGCGACCCTCGACGCGCAGGGGCGCGTGAGCGGGGCCGTTTGCGTGATCCGGGACGTCTCGCATCGGAAGGAGGCGGAGCGCCGGTGGGCCTTGGTCGCGATGACCGACCCGCTGACCGGGCTCCCGAACCGCCGCGCTCTGGACGAGGCGCTCGCCGACCGCCTCTCGGCGGGCGATGCGCGTCCCGCCACGTTGGCGCTCTTCGATCTCGACAGGTTCAAGTCGGTGAACGACCGGCATGGCCACGCGGTCGGCGACGAGGTGCTGCGTGCGTTCGCCGACGTGCTCCGCGCCGGCGTGCGCGACCGCGATCTCGTCGCCCGAATCGGTGGCGAGGAGTTCGCCGCCCTGATCGACGGTGCGGACCTGGATGCCGCCCGCGGAGTCTGCGAACGCGTGCGCGCCCGGCTGGCGGATCTGGAGATCGCCGCGGGCGCGAGCAGGCTTCGCGTGACGGTCAGCGCCGGCATGGCCCCCCTGCCGCCCAGGGGTTCGGCGTCCGAGGTCATGGCCTCCGCCGACGCCGCGCTCTACCGCGCCAAGGCCGAGGGCCGGAACCGGCTCGCCTTCGCCGCCCAGGTCTGACCTGCCCGGACCCGGTGTGGCGAAGCGACCAAGCGCCCCACTTGTGTTCTTCATATGTTCTGTGTAAGGCGGCTTCTGGAGCAAGGGAGACTCGGGCATGATCGGGTATGTGACGCTTGGCACGAACGATCTGGCGCGTGCGGCGGCGTTCTACGATGCGTTGGCGGCCGAGATGGGCATCGCGCGAATGATGGAATGGCCGAAGGCGATCGCCTGGGGCCGGCCGGGCGGACCGGCCGGCCTGGGAGTCACCGAGCCGTTCGACGGTGGCGTCGCGACCGTCGGCAATGGGACCATGGTGGCGCTGGAGGCCTCTTCGCGCGAACAGGTCGTGCGGCTCCACGCGCTGGCGCTGGAGCTCGGAGGAAGCTGCGAGGGTCCGCCAGGTGATCGGGGCGGCGGGTTCTACGCCGCCTACTTCCGCGATCTCGACGGAAACAAGCTCAACGCCTTCGTCACGGGCGCCGCGGCCGACGGCGTCTGAGCGCCCGTCGCGCAGGCGACGTCACGGCTGGCGAGGTCGCTTCGGTTCCGGTCGACTGATCACCGTCATTGAGCCGGGTGCGTCCCGTTCGACCGTGGTCAGACGGGAATGCGCCTCGTCGATGGCGAGGAGAAGGTCGCCGAAGCACGGCGTCTCGTCGACGGGGTAGAAGCGGTCGAACCCCTGTCCGAGCAAGCGCAGCTCGGGTTCGGTCAGCAGCGCTACTGCGACGATTCGTCTCTTCGGTTCCATGGTGCTCGCGTCAATGGTCTGCCGGGACAACGTGGCCGAGCCGGGACGGATGCGTCCGTTACGCAGGCGTCCCGCGAAGCGGGGCGGCATGCGGGACTTGTTCGGCGGCCGGATCCGGCCGACGGGGGAACTTCGGAGGCCGACCCGCGCTCGTCCCTGGAACGGAACGTGAGGACTCGTCTGGATGAGCGAAGCCACTTGGGGAGGCGCGGCGTCTCCCGACATCGACTGGCGGATGAGTGCAGCGCTCGAGAACGTGCCTCGAGGTCAGGAGGAACTCGCGGAGGTGACCAGCCTGGAAGGCGCCGTCCGGGCCTGGCTCGCGCTGGACCCCGCTCATCGCGGCGAGGCGATCCTCACGCCCGAACGCGCGCTCACGCTCGACGGCGCCTCCATCACGCACTTCAGGGGCGACCACATCGGCGTCCTTGCGGAGCGGATGGGTGGAACGGGTCGATCCGGCGCCACGTCGGACCCGCACCTCGACGACGCCGGATAGACCGTCGGACCATCGGCTGCGCGCCGCCTGTCATGCCGGTCGCGCCGGAACTCCATTGCGGCTAGTCAGCCCTCATGCCGCGCAACCGCCACTACGACGGTCCTCCTTCCGATCACTACGACGGCAAGCGTTTCTTCAATCCCGGCCATCCGTCGACCGATCGCGGTCTCTCCGCCCTGCTGCGTTGGAAGCTCGCCGGCGGCGCCGCCCGATGGCCCAAGGCCGTTCCGGTCGTTGCGAGCAGGCCCGACCGTCGGGTGGACGGGCTGCGGATCGCGATGGTGGGGCACTCCTCGCTGCTGATCCAGGCGGCCGGCGTCAACGTCCTGACCGATCCGGTCTGGTCCGACCGGGCCAGTCCCTTCTCCTTCGTCGGACCGAAGCGGGTCACGGCCCCGGCGTGACGTTCGAGGATCTTCCCCGGATCGATGCCGTGCTGATCAGCCACTGCCACTACGATCATCTCGACGTGGCGACGCTGAGGAGACTGCACGCCAGCCATGCGCCGCTCATGGCGATGCCGCTCGGCAATGACGCGATCGTGCGTGCCGCCGTCCCGGGCGCCCGGTGCGTGGTCGGCGACTGGTGGGAGAGCCTGCCGCTCGGCCAGGGCGTCTCGACCACGCTGACGCCCGCTCGCCATTGGTCCAACCGCTGGCCCGGCGACGTGCGGATGGCCCTGTGGTCGGGACACCATCTGACCACCTCGGCCGGCACGGTCTGGTTCGCGGGTGATACCGGCTATGGGGATGGCGCCATCTTCCGCGACATCCGTCGGCGATTGGGGGCGCCGGACGTCGCGCTGATCCCGATCGGAGCCTACGAGCCGCGCTGGTTCATGGCGGCGCAGCACGTCAACCCCGCCGAAGCCGTGCGCATCATGCGCGACGTCGATGCTCGGCACGCGCTCGGCATCCATTGGGGGACCTTCCAGTTGACGGACGAGGTCCGCGACGCGCCGAGGCTGGCGCTCGCCTCCGCCCTCTCCGCGGCCGGCCTGCCGCCGCGCCGGTTCGTCGCCGCCCAGCCCGGCGCGTCGTACGACTTCGGTCCGGCTGCGCGCTGAGGCGCCTGCACGGTCACGTCTTCTGATCAGGCGATGGGACCGGAGGGCGCGTCGGCGGTTCGGACCGAAGCGCGCGCTGTCGCGTTCCACGGGGATGAGCGAGGACGACGAACGCTGGATGCGCCGCGCGATCGAGGTCGCCCGGTCCAGGGGATCGGACCCGTCAACCTCCCCGCTCGGCGCGATTGTCGTGCTGGATGGGCGGGAGATCGCGGCCGAGCGCAATCAGACGGGGGAGCTCCCCGACGCGACCGCTCATGCCGAGATGATGGCGATCCGCCGGGCGTGCGAGCGACTGGGAGAGATGGAGCTGCGGGGCGCCACGCTATACTCCACGCTGCAGCCCTGCGGGATGTGCACGATGGCGTCGATCTGGTCGAAGGTCCGACGCGTGGTGTACGGCGCCGGTCGGAACGACGTCCACCGCATGTACTTCGAGGCGCGGCACGTCGACACCCTGTCCTTCATCGAGGACGCCTACCGCGGTGACGTCGTGATCGACGGCGGCTGCCTGCGGGAGGAATGCGCGTCTCTCTACTATCCGCCGTCGGCCGATCTTCCGCCTGCGGAACAGGCGAACCTCTGAAAGCCTTCAGTATGGCAATCGGCTGATCGACCGCTTTCGCGCCGACAGGAGCGTCGCCACGCGCGCCAGCGCCAGGGCCAGCGCGCCTCCGACGACACCGCTCCGCCGGCAGTCCGGCAGCCGGCGGCGATGTCCTCCAGACCGGTCTGGTCGCGAGCGGCGAGCACCGACGTCCCGCCATCGCGCGCGAACGCGACCGCGGTCGCGGTGCCGATGCCGCTGGAGGCGCCGGCGATGACGACGCGCAGGCCAGCGAGACTCATCGCCATGCCTCCTGACGTGTTCGCGTCCGCCCCGCCACCATCGTTTTGCTCCTTTCCGCAGCCTCTGGAGTGCGGACGAATGAGCCGATTCGCGTTCCGAATCGGCAACCCGTCGCCTCTCCCCCTGGATGATTCGGTCTGCGCGGAGGGATGCGAGCGCCCTACGTTCCTTCCGCCCTCACGACGCTCTTCCGCGCGCGAGCGGCACGGCGCCGTCATCGCATCACCCCCTCAGCCCGTGTCCGCGTTGCGTTGCGGGCGGCACCCGTCGGTCGAGATCGTCCCCGGAACTCGGCGGACACACGCAGGCCGCGTAGGCGGAGGCGATCGCCAGGACGAAGCAGAGGGTCGCCGTGCCTGGGCGGGGGCGGCGCTTGGCGGCCGGCGATCCGCCCCGGCGCGTGAATGGGTTCTTTCGCTTCATCTTCGCTCCTTCCGATCGATCTCTCGCGCCGCCCCTTCCCGCTCGCGGACGGCGGCGCAGGGAGCTTCCGACAATCCTCTTGCATATACTTTAAAGTTTACCTATCTGCTGCGCCAGGACGTTTCGGGTGGGGTTCGTGAGACGCGGGATTCGGGCGAGCGGTATCGCCTGGTCGGGGCGTGGTGACGCGCGGGGCGCCGCCGCCGCCGCGAACCCGCGCTCTCACGGTCCCGCCCGAATGCCGATGGAGGACTGGACATGGATCAGGGCGAGGCCGCGGCGGCGGAGCTGCGGATGATGCGACGGGCGTGGAACGCGCTGCGGGCGCAGTGGCGTCTGGATCGCCGGGAGGTGCTGGAGCTGCTGCGCGGCGCCGAGGGGGCGGGCACCCTCTCGGCAGCGACCGAGACGCGCATGCGCCTGCTCGTCGAGATCGGCTACCGCCTGTGCGCGGCGGACGGCGACGACGATCTGCGCGACCGTCTGCGCCGGCCCACCGCTGCGTTCGGATGGCTCTCGCCGCTGGAGGCGATGTCGGGCGGGACGGGCGAGCTGCGCGCCGTGCGCGTCGCGCTGGAGACGGGTGCGTGGTCGTGACGGCGCGGGAGGCACCTTCGCTGCTTCACGTGCTCGAGCGCTGGGACGGCGTCGCGGAGGACTGGGACCTCGACGAGGCCGAGCGGTCGGCGCTGCTCGGAGGCTTCACGTCAGGCCCGCCGTGCTCGGTCGAGACCTACGGGTCCGAGGCCTGCGAGGCGCGGATGCGGCTCCTCGTCGCGCTCGCGGCGATCCTGCGGAGGATCCACGCCGACGCGGGTCGCACCCGCGCGTGGCTGCGCCGACCGAATCCGACGATGGGAGGCCGCACCCCGCTCGAAGCGATGGCGGCCTCGCCGGATTGGACCCGCTGGATCGTCGCGCACGTGGAGATCGGCGCGTGAGCGCCGTGTGGCCACTTCTCGGCGGCGTGCGACCGCTGCGCGAGGACGTGGAAGACGAGATCGCGGAGTTCGTCTCGCGTGCGCAGGAGGAGCGGGAGCGGCTCTACCGTTCCGTCCTCCGCCGTCACCCGCTGTACGCCTCGCCTCTGCTCCTCGCGATCCTGGACGCGGAGGGCCTCGCCGTCGCGCAGGTGCTCGACGTAATGACCCCGCCGCCCGACTGGCCCGACGGCCTGGCGCTGCCGCCGCGCGGCTGGAAGCGCTCCCGCCATCTGTTGCGGACGCTGGCGTCCGGTGACACCGCGGCCAACCGGTCCCTCATGCGCCGACTCGGCCACGGCGGCGTGGCGATCCGCGCGCCGGCGCAGGGCGTGGGCGTCTTCGATGCGTGGGTCGAAGGCGACGCGTTGGCCGGGGCCTATGGGCTCGGCGAGAGCGAGCTGGTGGTGATCGGTGGCGAAGCGCGGCTCCGCCTTCCCGAGGGCGTTCCGGAGATCGAACTCGTCGCGGCCGTCGGCAGGATGCTCGACCATGTCGTCGACCATCCGCTCCTCGCCGGACGGGGCTACCGCGTGCATCGGGTCGTCGAGATGCGCAAGGGGAGCGCGGCGGCCCTGGCGTTCCGCTGCGGCCTCGTCAGGATCGAGCCCGCCGATGAGCGGCGGCGTTCGCAGTCCGCCCTCCCCTCCCCTCGTGACGAGGAGTGATCACGGTGGCGACGCAGGCTGGCGGCGGGATCGCGTCGTTTCCGACAAGCCGGGTGTGTGCCGGAAGCGAAGCGCCGTCGACGCTTCGCGCCGGGTGGAGCCTTCGGCGACGGACGGACTGGTCGGCGGCACTCGGGCCGCGCTCCTCGCGCGCGAGGACGTCGTGGTGTCCGGAAGCGGGCATCGTGCCGGGGAGGCGTCGGCCGTGAGCAGGCTCGGAGACGGGACGGTCAGGCAGCCGCCATCCGGTCCAGGGGGCATGCGCTCGGAGGACGCGGAGGAGTTCGGGCTCGTCATCCGGCGGCTCGTCCGCCGGGTGGAGGATGCCGACCTCCTCGGTGGTCAGGTGGAGGTGCTCCTGGGCCTGGGGTTCGGGGAATGGTCGCGCGTCCGGGCCGGACGGCCTGGGTGGCGCCTGTCGCCACGGCAGGAGCGGTGCGCGAGGCTGGCGGTGGAGCTGCTCGACGGTCTGGAGGCCCTTCTCGGCGGCTGGGCGTCGGTGCGGCCCTGGCTCGAGGCGCCGTCCGGACATCTCGACGGCGGATCGCCGCTGGAGTGGGCCGGGCTATCGCCCGCTCACCTCTCCGCTCTCGTCGCCTGCCTTCGCGCGGAGGCCTCATGAGCGCGTCGGCAGGTGCTGGTGCTGGAGAGTCGAAGCGCGTGCTCGTGCTCGACGTCGAGTGCGGCGTGTCCGCCGAGGCGGTGGCGCTGCTGCCGAACGGCGACGCCGCCGGCATCGATCGCCGCTTCCTGCAGGAGCTCACCGCGGTGGCGATGCTCTCCTTCGTTGTCGCCGACGACGGGCTCTCGTGCATCGAACTCAGCGGATCGTTGGTGGAAGGCGACGAAAGGGAGGCGCTGTTGCGCATCGACGCGGCCCTCCGAGGCCTCGGCGCCGGTGGGGTCCTCGTCACGCACAACGGCGTCGCCCATGACCTCCCGCTGTGCCTGCGCCGGTGTCTCGCCAACTGGATGTTCGGGTGCCAGGCGGTACGGGAGTGGGTGGATGCCGATCCGCACCGCCATGTCGACACGCTGCTTCGGTGCGGCGGCGGCCGGGGCCGGGCGGCGGGTCCCGCGCTCACCGATCTCTGCGCCGCGCTGGGCATAGAGGCAGCCGTGCCGGCCAGGAGCTCGTCGCGCCCGGTCGACGCCCGCATCAGGAAGGGAGCCGTCGACGTCGTGCGCACCGCCCTCGTCTATCTCCACCTCGAGGCCATGGCGCGTGGCGATGGGACTTGGCTGGCGACGTGTTGGGGTGATCTGGCTGCCCATCTCCTCTCCGGCCCGGTCCGCGCCGACCACCTACTGCCTTTGGCGAGGCAGGGCCTTCGCGTGGCGGAGGCCGCCGGCGCGCGCGCGTGACGCGGCGCCCGGCGGATCCGCTCAGCCTTCGGCGGGAGCGATCTCGTCGAGCCAGCAGGCCAGCTGGTCTATCCTGGCGAGCGACTCCTTGGGGAGGATAGACGAGTTCACGACGGTGAACCGTTTGTAGAACTGCTCCTCCGGGAAGGCCTCCCGCAGATCGGACAGGTCGGCGGATGGCGGGCCGTCCACAACCAGCGCATGGAGCCACCGACCGTCTTCCGCCAATCGGACGCCGGCTTCGGCCAGAAGGAGGTGACCGGCGATACGGGCGTTGGAATGGCCGTTCCGCGCCATGGCGACGCGGATCGGGGCGGCCAGCTCCTTGAGCACGATTCCGAACATGTACTCGTCCTCCCGGTCTGGCGAGATTGGCACGGGTTGAACGGCCGCCACCACCTTGATGCATCCGACGTCCACGAGCGGCACGTCGCGAGCTCCTCCGTCGTCGACGGGCGTGTCGACCAGTGCGGCCTGGATCCGTTCGTCACCGCCGATGTACACGCCGGCCGGCGGACCGCCGGGTGCGACGGGAAGCACGTGGATGTCCACGATGGCCGTGGTGGTCCAGCGGTCGGGATGCAGCCGGCGGGGCGCCTCGAGGCTGACGTTCAACGGGATGAGCGCCTGCGCCAGAGCCTCGGCATCCGAGGTGTGGATCACGATCTGCATTGTGCGGTCTCCGGGACGGAGCGCGCCGAGGGCCTTTTCCCTCCTTGACGTCCGTCCGCGGCTCCAGCCTCGGAAGGATCCTCTTCTTCGCTCAGTCGAGCGGATGCCTGGCGAATGCCGAGAAGGCGGCCTCGATCTCGTCGTCGCGGTACCTCGAGACGTCGGCCAGCCCCGAGGCGATGGCGTCGACCACCGAGACGCAGTCGATCATGAGCCTGCCGTAGATGGCGTCGGACGAGGCCGGCCGCGGGTCGGAGAGCATCTTGCGCGTGAGCCGGCCGAGGCGGATCTTGTCGTCGCCTTCGCAGAGCACCCAGGGGCTCACCGCCAGGACCGGCATCCGCTCCGCCTTGGGAGTGCCGCTCTCCCGTGCGGCGAACCAGGCGTCCGCGAGCGCGAACCCGATCATCTTCCACTCGCCCGCCACCGCCTCCGCGGCCTTCGCGGCGGGCACGCCGAAGTCGATCAGGGTCAGGGCGACGGCGATCTTCAGGATGGCGCGGAGGTCGTGGGTGGTGCGTCTTCCGCGTCCGGTCCGCGCATGGGAGGGGAAGTCCGCGCGCTGCATGTAGCGGATGCGCGCGTCGACCAGCGTGGCGCGCCGCGCACCGTTGGAGAACACGTGGGTGAGCAGCGCGACGGCGTCGTCGTTGTCGAGTTCGACCTCGGAGGGCGCCACGGTGCTGGCCATCGCGCAGGCGGTAGCACGGCCGGTCCGATGGCGGGAAGGTCGCCGTGGCGTTGCTCCGTGCGCCCGCCGCCGCGCCGATTCGCCCGGCGGGCGCGCCGCCGCGGGCGCCGCGCCTCCCCGTCGGCCGGGCGCGCGCGGTCGCCCGGGACCGCCTGCGGCCGCTCGGAAGGGGTGGCGACCCCGCCGGATGCGGAGGTTTTCCCTCTGCCGGGGCGTCCGTGGGGCGCTTTTACGCGGACTAACACCAGAGGCGAAAAGCGATTTTGGACTGATTTCCGTTACGGAAACCCCGCAATTCGAAGGGGTAGCCACCCCGACCAGCCGCCCGTCGCCCTTCAAATCCCTCGAAGTCGCCGAACGCGCCATCCCACACGCCTTGACAGCGGTCAAGCGAATGTCGTAGCTGGCTACATCATTTGAGGGACCTAGCTACGTGTTCGAGATCGCTACATTCTCCAAGGACGACCTCGACATGGCCGTCTGCTGGGCGAACCGTTACCACCCGATTCTCACCGAGGCCACAATCCAGGTGGCGGAGGGCTATGAAGTCGGCACGTGGAGGGACTACCGCGTCCTCGCGGAGGAGGCGCTGAACGACTACTTCATACCCGTTCCCGGCACGGACGTGCCGGTCTGCTTCGTCGATCCCGATGCGGCTTCGAAACTCGTGGTCACCCGGCTGAAGGATCAGGGCGCGCGCGTGGCGCGCAAGGCCGAGGCCGGTGCCGGCTACGACATCTCCTTCGGCGACGACCGCGCGAAGGCGGTGCGCATCGACCGCAAGCTCAACCTCGCGCGTCGCATCTTCGACTGCGCCGACTTCGAGGGCAAGCCCTCCAATTGCTTCGTCCGCGCCGGTTACGTCCCCAGCAATGCCGAGGCTCGGCGGACGGCGAGCGGCGGCTACGTGCGCGACACCGGCCGCTTCTTCTCCGTCACGGTGCCGAAGTACACCATCAACACCTCGGGCGACCCGCACCTCCACGACAGGATCGAAGCCGCCTTCGAACGGCACGGCACCACGCCGTGCGTGCGTCACGCCTGGCGCGCGAAGGAGGATCTGATCAGCCGCGGCGGCGAGGTGATCGAGGGCACCTTCCGCAGCCTCTTCATGGGCGCCAAGGAACTCGGGGAGACCCGGTTCGGCCGCCTCCTGAAGATCAGGAACAAGCCGACCGGCGACACGGAGCTGACGAAGCTGGCGTCCTTCACCGTGGCGGGGGCGGACCGCTTCTATTCCTACGTCGACGTGGTGCGCCGCTCCATGGACCCGCGCGGGTGGGGCGTGGAGGAGTACGAGGCCGCCTGCTTCGCGGGGGACGAGGAGGCGTTGAACGCCCCCCTCTTCTTCAACCACTATGGCCGGCCGCTCCTCGTGCCGGCGGCACGCGTCGAATTCAGGAAGGTGGTGCGGCTCGCCGGCATCAAGTGCGGCGAGCGCGACGCGTGGATGCACCTGGGTCGCCACGACCAGGTCATCCGCGCGCTCGACGAGATCGAGGACATGGACGTGCCCGAGTTCATCAAGGACCGGCTCCGGGACGACCTGGCCACCTACATGGGCTGGGCGGGCAAGGAGGAGATGCTCAAGATCTACGGCGCTCGCCACTTCGCGGCTCGTCGGGCGAAGTGGACGAGCGACTTCCAGGCCGGCCGCGGCGAGGTCGCGCGCCCCACCTCCTCCTTCCGCACCGCGCCGGCGCTGCAGTCCGCCTTCGAGGGCTGGTGAGGTGCGGATGTGCCGCGATCTCCGTCCGATGAGCGACGGCTGCGCTTCCGACGATGTCGACGGTCCGCATCTGGGCCGAGCGCCGATGACATCCGTCGGTGCTCTCAGGGGCCGGTCCTCGTGATTCCGGCCGATCTGATGAGCCGGGCCGTGCGCGCGTGCAGCCTCACCGTGCCCCCGACCAGGGCGCCCGGATGGTGGAACCCCACCCCGTCCGACGCTCCGTGCCGGGAGCGGGCCTTCGCCTTCGCGCGCCGCTGCGGCAAGGCGGTGCTCGGCGTCCAGTCCGCCATTCTGGACGGCTTCCTGGCTGGAGAGGTGAGCGGAGGCGGCGGTCACCTCGCCTGGACGGTCTTCCTCAACCATCCGGAGGAGACCGCCGACGAGATCGTCGACCGCCTCCTGTGCTCCGCGTCGGAGTTCGCCGACGGTCGCGAGCTGCGCTGGGCGTGCAAGAACCTCAAGCGGCTGCATCGCCTTGAGCCGATCCCCGAGGAGATCATCGAAGCCTACGCCCGCCTGCCCGACGCCTTCGAGGGGGACACCCACGAGAGCGAGATCAATGCCGTGATGCTCTGCTCGCGGCCCGAAGCGTTCAGGGTGGGTCGGTCCGTGGCCCAGCTCCGCAGCGGCGTGGCGCGGACCCGCCGGCTCCCGCCGATCGAGGGAGATGTGCGGAAGGCGCTGATCTCGGGGTTGGCCCCCGACGTCCCGGAACTCGTGGGCACCTGCCTCGAGCGGCAGGTCGGACTGCACCTTCCGGCACCCACGCCGGAGTATGCCGCTCGTCTCCTCTCCATCGAGACGGGCTACCGCAGCTTCGCGATCGCCAGCTGTTGCGACGCGCTGGCGAACGCCTTTCTCGTCAAGGAGAACGAGATTTCGCTGGCGCACTGCAGGATGGCGATCGTGCTGGCGGGCGCAAAGATGGGAGACCATCGCGAAATCCGCCGCCGGATCAAGGCTTATCTGAGCGGTCGCATCCTCAGGCTCGTGCCGCCGTGGTGCCGGATCTACGACGTCTACGAGTGGGTCGCCTCTGAGAGGCGGGCGCGTCTCTGGGCGGAGGAAAGGTCCACGCCGGTCCAGCTCAGGGAGTGGCTGGAGGAGAACATGCCGGAGGTGCCGCGCGATCGCGGCTTCATGAAGATGCTGGAGCGGCACCACGACCGTCTGCGGGACGGCGCGACCGCCAGGCGTCGCGTCAGCGCCGACTACATCGCCGACAATTTCGACAGCATGCTCGCCGAGATGGAGGGCGTCGCGGAGGATTGCGGCACCATCTACCGAGCCGCCAGAGATACGCACGCCGTCGCCAGCCACGAGGACCTCGACGAGATCCGAATCTCCATACCGCTGCCCGTCCGGAAGGTGCCGGCCGACGTCGGCCAGGAGTTCCTCCTCGACGTCCGGTCAGTACGCGTACGAACGCAGCTGGAACGGGTGGAGCAGGCCATTCCGAAGGAGCTGTGGCGCAGTGAAGACGACTTCCTGGCCTCGGCATTGACCGGAACAAGACGCGGCTCCGACGTCCTTCATCACGAGAGGGTGCTGGTGATCGGCCGATGCGAACTGCGTTCAGCCATCGCCGCGAACCCGTCGCTCGCGTTCCTGGAGCCCTATCTCGTCGGCGCGACTCTCCGCCCGCGATACCTCTCCGATGAACTCCTGGCGGAGCGGCGCGCGTACCTGGCGGCGACGGGGCTGCCGCCCCCGCACCTTGCGGCGCCAAATGTGCTCACCGGCGACTCGTCGGAGCATCGCCGCCTGATGGCGTTGTCCCTCGTCCATACGGACGAGGTCATCATCCCGGCCGCGGCGTTGTATCGTGGCGTCGCGATGGGACGCCTCGCGTTTCGCACCATCTGCCTCGCCCATGTCAGGATCACCACCGCCCGGCAGATCATCCACGACCCCGTGCGGGGGTGGGTCACGCTGAACGACATGCCCGCCTTCCTCGCCGTGCCGAAGCTCCCGCACAAGCTGCGGATGCTGCCGCGCAGGGACAAGCTGCGGGCCTTCCCGCTCGACGGGCTGACGATGAAGGCCTTCCAGGAGCTCGTCGCGCTGACCATCGAACTCGACGGCGGAGATCCGGAACACCCTCGGAGGCTCAGGATCGTGCCCAACGCCTGCTCCTCGCCCCTGCCTAGTGACTGCGGGCCCGACCGCTACGTGTTCCAGGTCGCGGGGCGTCTTCAGGACATCTCCCAGGTCCAATACACGCTGTCGTTCCCCTTCCGACGGCGCATCAAGCCTCATGATGCGCGCGCCGGGTCGGCGACGAAGCGGTTCGACGAGGGCGACACGCTCGAGAACATCGGGACCGCGATGGGCACCGGCATGCGGCGGATCGGTCCGTACGTCACACGCGGCAAGGGTGCCAAGCGGCCCGGCAACGGCAGGCGGTGGATCGACGCGCGCGACGCGATCGCCGGCCTCGGCAATCCGAAGGGCCGCCGCTGATGCCCCGAAGGAGGATCTTGCTCGAAGAGGTCGAGCCGCCTCCCGGACCCGCGGGTCTCGACGTGAGGCGCTTTCGGCTGCGGCCCCACCTTCACGATCTGACCGCCACGCCCGCGCAACGCAGGGAGGCGTGGGCCTCGTTCCGGAGCGTCAGGATCGCCGTGGGCGTGCTGGCCTACTACTCGCTCAAGGTGAATTCCCGGTCCGTGGAGCGCATGACGGAACTGCTCGAGGGGAAGGTCGAGCACGTCATCCGGGTCTCGGGCAAGACCGTGCTCGAGAACGAGATGTGTCGCTGCGTGGTGGACGCGTTCTCGACCACCGTCCAGCCGCGCAGGTCGGCGCGGCGCTCGAAGTTCGCCATTCCGCGAAGCTGGTTGAAGCTGTCGCGGCTCCAGACCCGCGAGATCGCCGCGGAGTACAAGGAGAAGTACGAGCGCGCGGAACGCGGCAGGCTCGAGGCGATCAGGATGCTCCGCGACCGTTCGTCCGCCTCGGATCCGCTGACCGAGAAGCTGGCGCGGCTCGCTGCGATGGCGGCATCGCTTGGCCCTGACGCCGGCATGCCGGAGCAGGGGTAGGTCTGTCGGGGCAAGTGGCGCTGCGCCGACGATGGTCGTGGTTCTCGTGCGGGCCTGCCGATCAGGTGGTCTTCCGGCATATCGGGTTCATCAGCCGTGTGGCTGCCCATGCCGTTGTCTCGGGAGCCTAGGTGGATCCTGGCCACGAGGATCCCGGGAGCACGCTCGCTTCTGGCGGGCCACGTTGCGCTCCCCGCGGAATCAGACCCCCGCGTTCGCCTGTTGAAGGGCGAGACCTCTGGCCAGGATGTTTCTGGCCGCGTTCCAGTCGCGGTCGATGACGAGGCCGCAGGCGGGGCACGCGTGCGTCCGCTCAGCGAGCGGTTGGGCACCCGGACGCAGCAGTTCGAACAGTTCTGCGACGTGTGTCTCGGATCGACCTTCACGAGCCGACCCCCGGATCTCTCCGCCTTGTAGGTCTGGAAGCCGTCGTGTCAGGCTGAACTTCACTGCCCGAGCCGCTGTCGAATTGTTTACGTCTTGCATCGAAGGTTCGGCGCAGCTCAGGGGGACATGCCTATGCCTTTCGGAACGGTCGTGAAAAGTGCGGTCCAGCATGGCGGTCCGAGCGCCAGGACCGTGCGAGGTAAGCACATGGAATTTTTGTGCGATGGCTGGGCCTTCCGAAATCCCGGCGTCGCAACCCCCATCGTCCACGATGGTTCGAGGTTCCTGCGGGTGCGGCCGTCCAAGCCGGAAACCAACCATCGAGCGATCTACGACGCGATCGACCGGGCGCTCGGGCACGCCATCAAGCGTCGAGCCTCCGCGGTCAGCATCGAGATCGTGTCCAGCTTGGTTTATGAGCAGATCACGGCGACCGGCCACTGCCGATTGTTGAGGGCGAGACGCGACAAGGTGCGCAAGAGCTCGTCGCGTGTCGGAACGGTGACCTGGAGGCTGGTGAAGCCCCCGTTCACAACAGGATCGTCGACCTACGCGTCGACGCGGGAGCTTCGTCGGAAGGCGCCGAGGCGCACGAGTTCCTGGCCGCTCCACGTGGGGTGACCGTGCGCGCTGCGGTCTGGCTGAAGACCATTCCCGGGTGGGCCGCGCCGGGTAATCTGCTGCCTTGCCGACCGGCAGTCGGCCCGTCTCTAGTGCAGCGGAAGGAAACGCACCCCCAGCTCAAGGACGCCGGGATCGAGCACCGGGAGCGCGACCGTCTCGGTCCATACACCCCGTCCGGATGCGGTGGCCTCCTCGTGGTCGAGCGAGCATGCCATGTCCAGCAGGATCTGTTCCAACTCCAGCGGGCGCTGATCGACGCTGAAGGAGGCGAACCACTCCCGCCCGTCGTTGAGGTTGGTCACGCGGACGTGGCGGAAGTCGCCGGGAATGGTGACCCCGTGAAGCCGCGCGACCAGATCGTCATAGTCCAGGCCTTCAAGGCCGCAGAGCTTCAGTGCGAAAGCCTCCAGTTCGGCCTTGTCGTGGGGGCCGACGAGTTCCGCCGTCGTCGCGACCAGTTCGTCGCAGGCGTCGAGGCACTGCTCGACCAGCTTCTTTCCCATGCTGCTTCTCCCATAAGAGCTCTTCGGACGTTCTGGACGACTACCCGACCTGCGGAGCGCGAGAGATCCGGCGCACATCGGCGCGGACGTGACGACGAGAGCGGCTGAAGACATCTCGCGGTTGTGCGCGTCCGGCGTCTTCACGTCCTCTGGGTTGCTGTCCGGCCTCGTCTCGCCGGCACGTCCGGCTCCGAGCTCCAAGGTCACTCTGTTCGGATCGCGGCCTTCTCTATGAGCGCCAGGTCGAGGGCGGCGGCCACCCGCGCCGCACCTGCCGCGTCGATCAGCCCGGCCTCGCTGGCGGCCTGGAGCCTCGTCCTGACGGCCGAGGCTGCGGACTGGCGGCATCGTTCCCGTTCGAGACGGTCCGCCCAGGCGTTCGGTGCCGAGGGCGGAAGAGCCTGCGACGGCCGCCACGATTGAATGCCGCTCCGGCTGGTGAGCACGAAGCGGCCCGGAGCACGACTTGCCGTCAGCAGCGACACGCGGATCGCCCCGTCGGCCGAGCGCTCGGCGGTTGTCAGGGCCTCCTCGCGGGCGGAAGCGGCACTGCCGCGGTGGTCTCGCCATCGGATCGCGCTGCGTCCGCGCTTCTCCTCCAGCCAGTGGAAGCGGTAGAGACGTTCGTCAGTCATGGTCGCACGCTCCGTCAGTGTTGATGCAGAGGCGGTCCGCCCGCGCGGCGACCGCAGGGAGGAGGTGCGCCGGTTCGTCATGGCGCTCGGCCAAGTCGATCGCGGCGCGGCGGTCCCGCTCGATGTGCTCGAATGCTCCTGGATCCTCGACGCGAGGACCGCTCCCGCCATCATCTTCGCCAACGGGGGCATGTTGGCCGCGGGTCTCGTCGTGCTCGCGCAGGATTTCGGCCTCGCGCAGGATGTCGTGCCCGAGACGCTCGTGAGCGTCGCGGCGGCGGAGTGCGACGGCGACCACCGAGGCTTCGCCGAACGGCTGCTCCGCATGCTCGACGACACTGCCTGCTGAGACGAGGGCGCGGAGATCGCCGCCCCGGTGCCTCTCCACAGCTGCACGCCGGCGGGCTGGCATCGGCTCCTTGATCACTTTAGAGCGCCGTCCCGATGCGGGACGAAGAGCAGACTGACGACTCGCGGGATCCGCTCGCGTTGGCGCTCGGCAGGCAGGTGGCGAGATACCGCGAGACCCGCGACTGGCGGATCGTCGACCTCGCCGAGCGTAGCGGCATGAGCGACAAGTACGTGTGGCGCGTGGAGGCGGGGGAGGTCCTGCCCGGCCTGCGCAACCTCGTCCGGCTGGCACAGGCGCTGGGCGTGCCGCTCGCCGTGCTCGTAGACGGCGTCGATGCCACCCCGATCGAGCCGCGCAACCGCTCGTACGTGGCCGAGCGCAAGCCGGGGAGGCCGCCCAAGCCGCGGCCGTGAACGACGTTCGCCTCAGGCATTCTCGTCCTCCAGCCGGACCGGAAGGGCGATGAGGCCGTCGAGCACGGCGAGGCTCGCGAGGACGTCGTCCTCGTTGTACCGCTCGATGCGGCCTCGGATCGCGGGATCGCCGCTTCGCCTGTAGTCGTCGTACCAGGCGATGGAGGCCGCGCCCGACGCGTGTTCGTCGCGCCAGTCGAAGCCCAGGTGGCGCGCGATCGTCTTGATCGACAGGTTGCGCAGCGGCCACTCGGTCTTGGGCATGATGACGTCGAAGAGGAGGTCGACCGCGCGCGCGGGATCGAACAGCGTCTCGATCTCCTCGGGCGAGCAGACGTCGGGGTGGCGGCGCTGGAGCGCGCGGTAGGACGAGCGCTCGTACTTGCTGTAGTAGTAGATCATCGCCGAGGGATCGGCGGAGAGGAACTCGAGCGCCTGCGCGAAGGCGTGGCGCTCGTCGTCCTCGGTCTCGGCGAAGAAGCGGACGTACTCGGAGGTCTGGACGCCGTCGCGCCGCCGCACGTCGAGCACGCCGTGGAGGTAGACGAGGCCGTCGCGGCTGGGATCGGCCTCGATGTCGAAGTGGAGTTCGCGCGGCGCTCGGGCCAGTCCGAGGGGCTCGCGCGCGTAGGCGGCTCCGCCTTCGACCACCAGCCGCGCGCGGGCCTGGAACCTGGCGAGGCGCTCGGCGCCGAGGCCCGGCACGCTCGTCCGCCCCCGCGGTCGGACGAGCGGCCGGGGGTCGAGCGTCGCCAATGCCGCCACGGTGGGTGCGTGCGGCGCCAGGACGTCGCGCACGCTGCGCCCGATCCCGGCCAGCAGGGTGAGGTCGTCGGCATCCTCCAGTTCGCGCCCGCAGACCGTGTGCCAGCAGCACATCTTGCAAGTGGCGGACATGGCGCCGAGCGCCTCGTGCCGACCATCGCGGATGGCGCGGGCCTTGGCGGCCAGCGCGGCGGCGGCGTCGGCGATGCTGGTCCCCGCCCTGCCCCGCCGCATCCTGAGATCGTAGAGGGTGTCGTCGCCGTCGCGTCCGATGACCAGCGCGGTGTCGCCGCGGCCGGCGTTCAGACCTTCGAGCATGATCGCGTAGTGCGCGACCTGAGCCGCGTACTCGCGCCTCGGCGTCTCCCCGTCCTGTTCGAAGGCGCCGCCCGTTTTCACGTCTCCCGCGATCCAGTCGTCGCCGGCGCGTCGCAGGACGTCGGGTTCGCCGAGCATGTCGCCATGCTCCAGACGTCCGCCGAGGATGGTCTCGGCGCCGGAGCGGAGCGCCGCCATGGTGGCGGCCATCCTCTCCGGCTTCGGCACCTGGCGCAGGTCGACCACGGTGCCGGGCATGCGGGCGAGCACGGCCTCCTCGTGTTCGCGACCGCCGCGCCAGAGCATCTCCACGAACTCGCCGACGCCGTCGCGTCGGGACGGATCGGAGTGGAGGTCGTGGTGGACCTTGCGCTCGCACTTGACCAGGTCGTGGAGCATGGATCCGGTGATCGCGGGCGTGGCGGGCTCAGTCATCGACGATGCTCCGGTCGCTTCCGCGCCGGACGGGCAGCGTGACGCGATGGACGGTCGACACGCCCGCCATCTCCCGCTCCACGGTTCCGCCGAAGCGCCGCAGGAGGGATGCTACGAGCGAGAGGGCCGGCGAACCACCCGATCCGAACGAGGAGACGCCAGGTTCGGTCAAGGAGCCGCGCGGCCGGTCGCCTCCTTGACCGCCATCGTCGGCCACTGTCAGGACGAGGTCGCCGTCGCGGCGCACGAGGCGGATCTCCAGCCTGCCGCCATCGGCGAGCGGCCGCTCCACGGCGTCCGCGACGAGCTCGTGAACGATCAGGGCGAGAAGCCGGGCTCCCGTCGCCGCGACGCGGACGCTCTCGAGGTCCAGCGAGAGGACGATCCGTCCGTCGCCGCGCCCGCGGACGATCTCGCGGCAGAGCAGGGCGAGCAGCAGCCCGATGTCGCACGGCTCGCTCGAGCAGGACAGCAGTCTGGCGCTCCGGCCGAACCCCTCCATCCGCTCGATCGCCCGGTCGACGAGTCGTTGCGCCGGTCCGTCCGCGCGCGGTCGCGCCAGGCGGAGCGCCGCCAGCGCCGCCGCCGCCTCGCCTTCGGTCCTCCGGAGGTGCTGCTCCATGAACATCGCCTCCAGCCGGCGCGCCGCATGGCCCGCGAAGGTTGGGCGCCATCCGGTCGCATCCGCCATTCCCATCTCCTCGACGCACGAGATAGGATCATTTCAGTGAACTTTAAAGTATTCCCTTGCCGGTTCTTCCCGATGCGGGACTCTCGATGACGATCCGCCGTTGGCCGCGATGCAGCCGGGCGGGCGCCGGAGCGCGCCGGAGCCGCCGCGACGCATCCCGACGTCCCCGTTCCTGCGACTGCTAGGCCGCCCCGGCCCGCTTCCATGCGCGATCGTCGAAGTCGTGCGGCTGCGGCCAGATCCTGCCGGTGGCGCAGTCCGCGAGGGCGATGCCGATGTCCAGCCTGAGCCTGAGCGCCTCGTCGCGGATCTCCTCGGCGTCCTCGATGACGCAGTCGCAGTCGAATGGCAGCTGGGCCACGTCACGGAGCTTGCGTCCGACCAGCGCGCCTTCGACCATCTCGGGCAGTTTGACGCGCTCGAGTTCGAGCACCTCGCGATTGAGGTCGAGGCGGTTGGCGACCTCCGCCTCCGCCCTGATCACGCCGTCCCGCCAGTAGAGCGTCGCGTGGAAGGGCCCGCTCGACGTCTCGAACGAGATGAAGGTGTCGTATTCCTTCGCCAGACGCGACAGGACCGCCGCGGCCCCGCCGGGCGCCGCCGCGGCGATGGCGGCGGCGACGTCGTCTATGCGACCGTCGGCGCCGAGCGAGCGCAGTTCGTCCAGCTCGGCCGAGCGGAGGCGTTGCAACCATGGTATGCGGGTCAGGTCCTCGCCGGCGCGAGGGTGACTCGTCGACACGTAGTCGATCACGGTGCCGGAGCGCAGAGCCTCGTCGACACCCAGATATTCGACGTAGAACGACGGCTTCTCGACGTCGCGTTGGGTGGAGATGTCGATCGACAGTGCGTGTACCTTGAGAGGGGCGTCAGGTCCGCACTCCCTGACGATCCCGGCATCGGCAAGTCGGCGGATCTCCGCGGCCTGCCCGCCGATCTCCACCCGCCGCTTCCAGAAGGCGCGCATGTCCGCGACGATCTGGTCCGCCATCTCGCCGACCTGCTCGGGCAGCACCGAGCAGAACCTGATGGCGCCCATGCCGAGGGTGAAGCACTGGAGCACGGCGCCACCCGCGTCCGGCGACGGCGCGAACTGCAGCGTGTTGCGCTCGTCGACGTCGACGATCTTGCGGGGCGTCGGGAGGCCGAGTCGCCGGCAGGCGAGTTTGCGGGTCTTTCTCTCGATCAGCCGGTGGAGGAGCTGGAGGTTGGGCCCGTGCGCGTCGCGGCGGGTCTCCTCGAGCGCGTGCAGACCGGGTCGTCCGGCGTCCAGGACGTAGGTGCTTCCGTTCAGCGTGACGCTGCCCTTGTGTAAGCTCCTGGCCGAGGTGCCGAAGGGCATCTCGAACTCGCCCTTGCCGGATTGCAGGGCGACGATCAGCTCCACCGCGGTGTCGACCAGGTCCTCGTGCGTCTTCGTCAGGATCTGCCTGGCGTCGACGCCGGCGGCGCGCGCGTCCGCCGCGAGGGCCGCGGCGAGTGCGTCCGGGATCGGCGTGCCGTTGCCGACGTCGCCCGGCGCGAACAGCGTGCGGACGTGGTCCAGGATCTGGGCCGCGTCGAAGTTGCGATGCGTTCCGATGAACATGTCTTCTCCCCTCTTCTGGGCGGTTGCGCCCACTCCCGTTCGAAACGGGCACTGCTGTTCCACCCGCGCGCTGCGGGTCCGAGCGGCGCCTTGCCGCTGGCGACTAGCCGCTTGCGGGAGACAGGATGGTGATCGCGACGACGACTGCGGCGATGCGGGTCGCCGCAGGTACGGAGATGACCGTCAGGAGCAGGCGGCCGAAGTGGGACACGGCTCCGAGAGCGGCCAGGCAGACGACCAGCGCGACCAGGTTGGCCGCGAGCTGCTCCGCTGCGTCGGCGGGTGCTGAGGTGACGCTGGTGCCCACATGCCGTCCTCTGGCAGCACGCCGTTAACGTCGCCCTAGCGGAACGGGCCGCACTCTTGCGGCGCGTGATGTCCGGGCTCTTCGATGAGCGCAAGCTGCCGCACGCAGCAGATGACTTTCTCGCCAGTCGAATCGCACCCCGCCCGCAGCTGCCTGGAGAACCCGACGAGGACTCGCACGTCGACGCGCGGCGACTTGTGCGCCTTTTCGTCGTCGGAGGACGCAGCGACTTGCGCGCATCCCGGCCGCTGATATCCTGATGGCGAGCGTGTTCTGGCTCGTGGCGTACCGGGGGGCAGAGCCATGATCCTAAGGAAGCGCACTCGCGCGAGTCTCACTTTTTTCATGCCGCTGTTGGCGCTGGCGGGTTGCGCCGGTTCCGGACCGGAGGCGACGATCTTCGGGGGTGGTCGCGTGAACCCCGCCGGAGCGAACAGCCTGGTCGCGTTCCGCAGCGAGCCGATCGCCTCCGCCGAATTGGCGGCGGCGATCTGCCCGGTTTCCCCGCCGGCGGCAATTGCCGACCCGGCGGTCGATCCGCTCTCGGCGGCGCTCACCTGCTTCCGCGACGACGCCAAGGCGGATGGCGGCAGGTCCTCCGAGAACCTGATTGCGAGGCGGAACGACGTCCAGCATCTGCTGATGCTGCGTTCGGATCAGAACTGCGGCATCTGGGCGACCTACCTCGCCCGTGCCGGAGCCATCAACCGGGGAACGTTCAACGTCCTGAGCGTGCTCGCAGGTGGCGCTGGCGCCCTGCTTTCCGGCGACGCGTCGCGGATCTTCTCGGCCGGGTCCGGCATCGCGAGCGGCACCGGCGCGGCGATCGACGGCGCACTGCTTCATGGGCTCACCGAGGGGCTGATCATGCCCCGCGTGCGCGCGGTGCGCGACACCATACGCGACGAAGTCGACGCACACGCGGAGGACGATCTGATCGTCTACCCCGTCACGCGCGCCATCGCCGACGCGCTGCGCTACCACGCCGCCTGCAACATCAGTTCCGCCTTCGATGCGCAGACGCCTGGCCTCACCTACGCCGCGCAGCTGGCCGCGGTGACGGAGGCGGTGACGACCGGCAACCAGCTCAACCTGGCGCTGGGTCGCGGGCTGCCGCCCACGCGGGAGGGCGACCTCAAGAAGGGCGCCGTCTTCATGCTCGCCGACCGCCGCTTGGTGCGGGTGGACGATCTGCCCGCGGGAAAGGTCGACTATTCCGACCCGCTCGATGGCGGTGCGGCCGGGGTAAAGGCGGTGCCGCTTTCGGACTTCAAGAAGCTGCTGCTCGGCAGCTCGCTGGTGAAGTCCGGGAGCTGAGGCGTGGCGGAACGCCGCGCGTGGAGTTTCGGTGGACACGAACTTTCTGGGAGAGAGCGGGATGAAACGGCTGGCGCTGTTCCTTGACGGCACCTGGAACACGGTGGAGAGCCAGACGAACGTCGTCCGTCTGCACGACGCCGTCGCCACGCGCGACGGTGCGATCGAGCAATGCCGCTACTACGATCGGGGCGTCGGGACGGCGATGTTCGAGCGGCTGCGAGGCGGCATGCTGGGCTACGGCCTTTCGCGCGACGTGGTGGACGCCTACAGCTGGCTGCTGAAGCGCTACGAGGACGGCGACGAGATCTACATCGTCGGTTTCAGCCGCGGGGCGTACACGGCGCGCAGCCTGGCCGGGATGATCGCGCGCTGCGGGCTCCTCCGCCCCGGGGCAAGGCTCACGCCGAAGGAGCTCTTCAAGCGCTATCAGCGTTCCGACGTGCGGCCGATCCACGAGCTGGATTACGCCGCGGCGACGGGCGGGGAACTGAAGAACGAGGAGCGCGAGTTGCTGGGGCAGTCGCGTCGCGTCCCGATCAGGATGATCGCGGTGTGGGACACCGTAGGGGCGCTCGGCATTCCGTTCGGCGACATCCCCGGCCTGAGCCGTCGCAGGTTCCAGTTCCACAACACGCGACTGAGCACCATCTTCGAACATGCGTACCATGCGCTGGCGATCGATGAGCATCGCCAAGCGTTCCAGCCTACCCTCTGGACCCGGTTCACGCCGAAGATACCGGACCCGCCGCCTGCGGCCGGCGCCGCGCCACCTCGGACGGTGGAGCAGCGCTGGTTCGCAGGCGCGCACGCGGACGTCGGCGGCGGGAACGCGACGTCGCTGCCGTCGATCTCGCTGAGGTGGCTGGCCGAGAAGGCGCATGCGGCGGGGCTGAAGCTCAACAGCCCGATTTCAATGCCGATGAACGCGATCGACGGCGAGATCACGGACTCCTTCGGCCAGTTCATGTTCGGGCTCTACAAGCTCGCCAAGCGCGGCATCCCGTTCGAACGCACGATCCAGGCGGCGGCGGTCGAGAAGGACAGGGGCTGGGTCGACACGGTTTCGGAGACGATAGACGCCAGCGTCTTCGATCGCTGGCGCCGATACGATGCGTACCGGCCACCCGCGCTGAGCCGATGGGCGCGCGATATGGGGATCGATCCGGAAAAGATTAGTACCGCCGTCTCGGCAGTCGATGGAAGGCCGCTGAACTGATCGGCGGGCCGTTCACTCTCCGAAAGAGACGATCCGAGAACCCGTTGGCGATCTTTACTTGCCTGGTGCTTTGTGATCAAATGCGGTTCGGTCTGTGAGACTTGCTGGGGCAAGGGTCCGGCACTCCGTTGCGTAGCTTACATCATGTGGCACAGGGGAGCGGCTCGTGGCAGGCAAGCGCACCGCGGTCGTGCTGGTTCATGGCATGGGCGAACAGCGGCCGATGGAGACTCTCTGGAGCTTCGTCGACGCCGTCTGGACGCACGATCCCAATGTCGTGGCGCTCGACCGCAGGGAGGTGTGGTCGCATCCGAGTCCGGTGCCGGGCAACTACGAACTTCGTCGGGTGACGACCCGCGGGGGGCTGAACGGCAAGCGCGTCGACTTCTACGAGTTCTACTGGGCGCACCTGATGGCGGGCAACACCGTGGCGCAGCTGCGGCGTTGGCTCGTCGGCCTGCTGGTGCGGCGGCCGAGTTCGGTGCCCGCTCGGCTCAAGGGCGTTTGGGTCGGCGGAACCGCGTTTCTGGTCATGACGGCGCTGCTGCTGCTTGGGGCTGCCTTCGCGCCGCAGCTGGTGGAATGGTTCGGCTCGGAACGGACGTCCGACCCCCGCCGTGGCGGAGGTCTGCGACTGCTCCTCGCAGGGTGCGCGGCGGTGACGTTCGTCGCCACCATGCTGCTGAACGGGGTGCTGGTGCCCGTCGCCGGGGACGCAGCGCGGTACTTCAGTCCGGTTCCCGAGAATGTCGAGGCGCGTCAGAAGATCCGCGAGGCGGGCGTCGATCTTCTGGAGCGGCTGACCCGATCGGGCTTCGTCGACCGGATCGTTCTCGTTGCCCATAGTCTCGGCACGACGATCGCCTACGACGTGCTGACCCATGCGTGGGGCAAGGTCAGTCACGATGCCTGGCGCAAGGCTCATGACGACGACGCCGTTGCGACCGCGCTGGCTGCGCTGCAGACCGCGAGCCGGGCACTCTACAAGAAGCGCCACACCGCCGAGGAGATCGCGACGTACCGCGACTGCCAACGGGCCTATTCGGCAGCGTTGAGCGACGCGGACGCGCCATGGCTGGTGAGCGACTTCGTCTCTCTCGGTTCGCCGCTCAGCAAGGGCGACGTGCTGATGAGCCGGGACGCGGACGCGTTCGAGCTGCGCAAGGCGCGGCGCGAGTTTCCGACCTGCCCGCCCGTCAGCGAGGGCGCGGTGGGCGAGTTCACCTTCGATCCCGATCACGGCGGGCGACGCATCCCGCATCACGCCGCACCGTTCGCACCGACGGTATGGACCAACATCGCCTTCGAGCACAGGCTGCTCTTCCTGGGCGACGTGGTCGCGGGACCCGTGCGAGCACTCTTCGGATCGGGCATCCGGGACATCGTCCTCCCGGCGGGGAGCAGGTTTCGCCACCTCGACTACTGGAAGGGCTCCAGCGCCGACGTCGCCGGAGCCGTGCCCGCGGCACTCGCCGCGTTGCGGCGGGCGCTCAACCTGCGCGGAGAGAGCGAACGTGCCGTATGGGGGAATGCGGGCGGCAGGATCGGCGCGGCCGACCTCGCAGCGCCTGGCATGCCGCCGCAAGCGCCGATGCAGCCGGACGGCGCCTCGGGAGCCGCGATGGGTAGGGCTCCGGACGCCCTCGCCTCCGATCCGGCGTCGCCGTCCCCCGCGCGGGTGCGGCCATGACCCTGGTTCCGAGCCCGGAAGTCCCCACGCCCGCGACGCGTCAGCTTCAGGTCTACGCGTTCGATCCGCAGGCATCCGTCCACCTCGCCACGGCGACGATCAACCATGCGGTGATCTCGCTGCCCTGGGAGACCCCGTGGGAGGACCCGTTGGGCAAGGGGCCGACGAACGACTATCTCGAAGTGGTCGATTACGATCCCGCTTGCGACCTGTTCTACGCGCCCGTCGACCTGAACGCCCCCCACGTCCTCGCGCAGAACGGCCTGCCCCCATCCGAGGGTCGGCCCCAGTTCCATCAGCAGATGGTGTTCGCGGTGGCGATGCGCACCATCCGCATCTTCGAACGTGCATTGGGACGGACGGTGCTCTGGGCGCGCGACGCGTCGCCCGAGGAGTCCGATCGTCGCAACGAGAACGGCGTTCCGAGGGACTTCGTCAAGCGGCTGAGGATCTATCCGCATGCGCTCCGCGAGGCGAACGCCTACTACAGCCCCGAGAAGACGGCGCTGCTGTTCGGCTACTTCAAGACGGGCGTGCGGCCCGATGCGGAGGACAGCAGCTGGGTGTTCACCTGCCTGTCGCAGGACATCATCGCCCACGAGACCGCCCATGCCATCCTGCATGGCATGCATCGGCGCTCGATCGAGGCGACCAACATCGATGCGCTCGCATTTCACGAGGCGTTCGCCGACATCGTCGCGTTGTTCCAGCGCTTCACCATGACCGACGTCGTCGAACACCAGATCGCCGCGACGCGTGGCGAACTGCGGACGGAGCAGAGCCTGCTCACGGGACTGGCGCGCCAGTTCGGACAGGCTCTGGGCCGAAGCGGCGCGCTGCGGTACGCGCTTGACCTCCTGAAACCGCTGCCGGGTGGGAAAAAGCACCCGCCGCTCTCCGAGGCGTTGGAGCCGCACGAGCGCGGCGCCTATCTGGTCGCCGCCGTGTTCGACGCGTTCGTGATGATCTACGAGCGCCGCACCGCCGATCTCCTTCGACTGGTGCTGGGGCAGTCGCGTCCCGACGGACGCGAGCTGCCGATCGACCTCGTTCGCCGGCTTGCCTCGGAGGCGGGCAAGGCCGCGGACCACGTCCTGCGCATGTGCGTGCGCGCTCTCGACTACCTTCCGCCCGTTGACGTGCACTTCGGGGAGTACCTGCGCGCGATCATCACCGCGGATGCCGATCTCGTCCCCGACGACCGCTTGGGGTATCGCGTCGCCATTGCCGAGGCGTTCCGCAAGCGCGGCATCTCCGTGCCCGGCTGCATCTCGATGGCGCCCGACAGCTTGATGTGGGAGACGCCCGACAAGGATTGTGACGGGCTCGAATACGACAAGCTGTTCGCTTCGCTGCTGCCGACCATCCGGCAGGGAGTCAACTTCGACGCGCCGAACTCCGGCAGCGAGGTGGATGGCAAGCCGCCCAACTACCGCGAGGAGTCGATCCGCGTCATCGTGCAGAATCAGCACGCGATCTGGACCTGGCTGGTTGAGCCGTCGGAGGATGACGAGAAGTGGGAGGGATTGCTCGGCGTCCGCCTCACCCGCGGCGACCTGAAGACCATTCCGATCTCACCGAAGGGCAAGCCCGCCGTGGAGGTTCATTCCGCTCGCATCGCGCGCCGCGCCGGCCCTAGCGGTGAGGAGCTGGTGCAGCTGATCGTGCAGATCGTCCAGCGCCGCCATGGGTACATGAATTCGAAGAAGCAGCGCGCGGCAGACGAGAAGGGCACGCGCATCAAGCCGGATTTCACCTTTCGCGGAGGCTGCACGCTGCACATCGATCTTCGCGATGGCAGGCTCAGGCGGGTGATCCGCAAGAGGATCGACGACGACGGTCGACTCGAGAGGCAGCGCCGCTTCCGATCGGACGACGACGGCGGGCTGGCGACCGCGCAGAGGACCGACCCGCGTCGCCGCGAACCGTTCGCGTTCATGCACGGGAGTTGAGCGATGGCCCACCCGACCGTCCACGTGCGGATGTATCAGCGGCTGCTCGGCGACTGCTTCCTGCTCACGATCGGCGCCGAGGACGCCGATGCCCCCGTCCATGTGCTGATCGACTGCGGCATCCTCAACGGCGTCGAGGGAGGCGGCGCCGTCATGGAGGAGGTGACGGACGACATCATCGCCACCACCAAAGGCAAACTCGACCTGGTGGTCGTGACGCACGAGCACGCGGATCACATCTCCGGCTTCCGTCGGCTGCTCAAGGATCGGCGGCTGAGGATCGAGCGACTGTGGCTGGCGTGGACCGAGGACGACCAGGACGGCCAGGCGAACGCCCTCCGCACCGACCTTGCGGCCCGACGACGCGCCGTGCGGGAGGCGGCGAAGGCGGCGCGCGAAGGCGCCCGCGAGGCGAGCGGCGACGCCACGATGGAGAACCCGTTCGCGCTGACGCCCGGCGGCGCGACGCGTGGCCTGGAAGCGTTCCTGGACGACGAGGAGAGCGAGGGATCGAGTGGCGGGTCGCTCGGCGTCGCCGGCAGGAAGCCGAGGCCGCCCTTGCTCGCCACCCTGAAGAAGTTCGTGGGGCGTGCGTCCACCGACTTCCTTGAACCGGGCGATACGGTGCCGCTGCCAGGGTCGTCGGGGATCGTCGCGCACGTCCTCGGACCGCCCCGCGACGAGGGACTGCTGTTCAAGGACCTTCCGAGCGCGGGGAGCGATAAGGAGACTTACCTCACGGCGACGCGCGTGCTCAATGCCGAATGGATGGTCCGACTGGCGGCCGGAGCGCCAGATGGAGGTCGAACGCCCAGGATGGAGGAAGCCAGCCCGTTCTCTCCGCAGCATCGGAGACTGACGAGGCGCGGCATCGAAGACGGCAGCCTCGGCGGTGAAGACGCGGAATGGGTGCGAAGTCACTACTTCTCCTCCTGCGATCCGCGCCCCTTCCGCTACCTCCCGGCCCATTTGGCGGCGAGGACCGACGTGGCCTGCGACACGGGCTGGCGGCAGGAATTCCGTCGCATAGACGGGGTTTGGCTCTCCGCCGTCGGACCGCTGGCGCTCAAGCTCGACAGCGACACCAACAACACCAGCCTGGTGCTCGCGCTCGAGATGCCCGATGGCTGCGTGCTGCTTTTCGCCGCCGACGCCCAGGTCGGGAATTGGGAGTCCTGGCACAGGCAGCGGTACGGCCGCGGACGCGCCACCGCCGCCGATCTCCTGGAGCGCACCATCCTCTACAAGGTCGGCCACCATGGCAGTCACAACGCGACGCTGACGGAGAAAGGGCTCGCGCTCATGACGCACAAGCGGCTGGTCGCGATGATCCCCACGGTCGAGACGGTCGCGCTCGAGCGGGGCAGCAAGGGCTGGAAGATGCCCTACGCCCCGCTCCTCGCCGAACTGCTCAAGCGGACGGAGGGGCGACTGCTGCGGGGCGACGCGAAACCGGGCTGCGACGTCGGTGGCGCGTCCTTGACGCGCGATGCCGAGTTCCGGGCGCGCGTGAGGGTGGAGAAGTCGGCGCGTGCCGGCGCCGACGGGCCGCAGCTCTACGTCGAGTACCGAGCCTGGCCGATCTGAACTCGTGGATTGGCGTCGTCGAGGTCGAACCCCTCCCAGTCGGGCCGGCGTCCCACCTCCTCGTGCTCTCGGGTCTGAAAGTGGCCCTCCTCAGTGACGCCGGTCGTCGCCGACGAGCTGCTTCAGGCGCGACCAGATCTCGCGCATGCGTTCGACGCCAGCCGCATCCCCTTTTCGCTCCAGTTCCGCCGCGCGCACGGCAACCCATTCGAGCGCACGGTCGCCGTGGGCGCGCTCCAGGTGGAGGGCCTCGGCCCAGCGCTCCTCGTCCTGGTTCAACTTCGATCGCCTTCGGGTCCAGACGCCAGGCCGTTCGGGTCCGATCGGCTTAGGTGGTTTCGATGATCGACGGGCGGGGCGGGCGCAAGGGCCTGCCGGGGCTCGGGCGTGCGTCGGGGAGCGATGGGAGCATGATGCACGCGGGAGACGAGGGCACCGGCCGTGATCGGACGATCAGTCGAGCACTTGCCGAACGACGTTCCACGCGGTCTGCCTTCTGCGTGGGTGAGCCGGCACGGATGATCTGAACCATGGTCCACGGAACGGGCGAGACGTCGTGGCTTCACTCCGCAGGCGATCGGGGGCGCATTCCATCGCCGGAGGGTGGCAGACGTGGCGAGGTCATTCACGGAGGCGGAGTTGTGGGCACAGGCTCTCGCCATCGAGGAACTGCTCGGCGACCGGGCGCTCGAATGGCTCGGCCGGACCGCAGTCGAGCTCCATGCGGCCGGAGATGCGAGGGGCGTGCGGTGGATGCGCGACATGCATGTGCGGGTCGAGCTGCTGTCCGCCGCGAGGAGGAGGACGTGATCGTCCGCACGCGGGACATGGTACATGCTGTTCTGACGCGTTGCGGCGGGATCGACCTGAGTGGCGCATGTCATGTGGGGTTTGTAGTGCCGGAGGAGGAGGGAGAGCGGATGACGTCTGGTCGGATCGAGGCGGTGATGCGAAGCCGCGGTGCGTCGCCGCGCGCGCTGCGCCTGCTTCCTTTCACGCGACCGTCGTCGTCCGCATCGGCCGTGAAGCCGCGCGAAGCCCTCGGCTGCGGCGACGCGGGATCGGCGGAATGGCGCGGGCCGTCGTCCTCGACCCTCGGTCGCGCCACGCCCTCTTCGCTGGCCTGCCTGTGAGAACCCTGCTGTCGGCGGCGGCGCTGGACCGCCTCGCGGGTCGAGCGGATCGGCTGGCCGGTCTGGACCTCCTCATCCTGGATCATGGCGGGGTGGTGCGCGATCCTCTCGGCGGAGTCGTAGACGACCCGGACCCGGAGATCTGCTGGCTGAGTCTGGACGTCTACGAGGCGGGACTGCTCCCCGTCATGCTGGGCGTCCTGATGGACGGCCGCAGCGGAAGGTGGGCGCAGTCGTTCAGTGCCGGCTTGGACAGCCCCGTGTTCCGCAGGCTCATGGAGAAGGGATATCGTCTGACGCGTAGCGACGCGCAGGCGCCCGCGATCGCCGACTACGTCATGGCGCAGGTCATGGCGCTGCTGCACCCGTTCTCGGAGCAGGCGGACGCACGTGCCGAGCGGGAGTGGCGCCGCGTTCCGTTCCGCGAGGTCGGCGAGACGCGCTGGCTGGTCGTCGGCCTGGGAGCGATCGGCGGCGCGCTGGCGTCCCGGCTCAGGCCGTTCGGAGCCCAAGTCACGGCTGCGCGGAGGACGCCCGGCCCGGATCCCCGTGTGGACGCGGTGACGTCGCCGGACCGCATCTCGGCGGTCCTGCCGGAGACGGACGTGGTCGTCCTCGCCTGTCCGCTGAGCGATCGGACCCGCGGATTGGCGGACGACGCCTTCTTCCAGGCCATGCGACCGGGCGCGATCCTGGTCAACGTGGCGCGCGGTGGCGTGGTGGACGAGGACGCGCTGCGGCGTGGGCTAGGGCGCGGGCAGCCGGCATGGGCCGTGCTGGATGTCGTCTCGGAGGAGCCGCTCCCTGCCGATTCGTGGATCTGGTCGCATCCGCGCGTCCGCCTCACCGCCCACACCTCCGCGGCGGGCGGAGGCGTGCAGCGCCGTGGCGACGCGCTGTTCCTGGACAATCTGGCCCGCTTCCTCGCGGGCGAGCCTCTGCGGAACGAGGCGGACCCGGCGGAGGTCGGCCTCTGAGAAGAGAGCGCGCGGGCGGAGCACCGTCGGCGTCCTTCCACCCTCTCTGGCGCTTCGATCCCGGCGGTCGCCACGGGCTCACGTTCCGCTTACTTCCGCGCTCGTTGCTGGTCCGATCCGGGACGCGGGAACAGGCGTCGACATCCCCCCGCGCGCGGGGAACGACATCCATCGGCTGATTTCCAGGAGTTCACGTGACAGGATACCTTCCCCTGACGGCCTCGGGTCCGGGACGCTACGCGATGCTGGTCGAGCCCGAACACTGCGTCGGCCCGGAGCGGCAGCCCTTCCTGTTCGGAGGCGTCGGACTTGGCACCGCGGTCACGGCGGCCGAGGCGCATTGCGAACGCCCGGCCCGCTGGATCACGGCGCAGTTCCTGTCGGCCGCGCGGCCAGGCGACTTGCTGGAGGTGGTGGTCGATCCGTCGCGCGCAGGCCGCGCGGCCACCCAGGTGATGGTGTCCGGAAGCGTCGGAGGTAAGCCGGTGTATCGCGCGATGGCGGCCCTCGGGTCCGGGCGCTGGGAGGGTTCGAACAGCTGGAGCGCCCCACCCCGTGTCCCTGGACCGGAAGGCCTGGAGCGCACCACCCACTGGCGCGGCGATCGTGGCGTGCACGCAGGTATCGAGGTTCGCGTGGTCAGGGGTGGGTACGGCGCGAGGCGACCGGGCGAACATGAGCCTGATGGTCGGCTGATCCTCTGGGCCCGGCCGCGAGCGGGAGCCATAGACCCCGCCTTCTTGGCGGTGCTCGCGGACTTCGTGCCGGCGGGTCTGGGCAGCGCCTTGGGGATGCACGTGGGCGGGACCAGCTTGGACAACACGCTCCGCGTCGTGGACGTCGCATCGACGGACTGGGTGCTCGTGGACGTCGGCGTGGAGGCGCTCGGGTCCGGCATCGCCCACGGCTCGGTGCGGCTCTACGATCGAGGTGGCGCGCCGCTGGCCATCGGCAGCCAGACCATGGTCGTCCGCACGCGCGAGGCCTAGCCGGGGCATCGAGGCAGGGCACGCGCCGGGCGATCGCATCGCCCGCTGGATTGCGAGCGGCGAAGCTCACGTGGTCCGAGCGCCGACGAGGCCGTGTAGCAAGCGGTCTCGACGCCTCGCGGCGGGAGAGTGATTCTAGTCACACCCGCCATGGCGGACGCGTTCGACAGACGTGCGCTGAAGCGTTCTCAGGCGGCCTCCGAGGTGCGAGGTCCGGACCTCGACATAGCGCCGACCTGTCGGGTTCCGCGTGCCTCCGCCGTTTGACAAAGCGGTGCGAGCGCCGGATACGTGCATTATGCACGTGGAGTTCGCATGACCGAGAATGATCCGATAGACGTTCTGATCTGTGGCGCCGGCGCCGCGGGTCTCACGCTGGCGCTGGACCTCGCGCGGCGCGGCGTGTCGTTCCGGCTGATCGAGAAGAGCGGGACGCCCTTCGTCGGCTCCCGCGGAAAGGGGATCCAGCCCCGCACGCAGGAGGTGTTCGAGGACCTTGGGATCCTGGACGCCATCGCCGCGATGGGCAGTCCGTATCCGCCGCATCGCAACCATCGGCAGGACGGCGGGTACGAGGAGGTGCAGGACGTCGTCATCGAGGCTCCGACGGCGCAGGAGCCGTACCGTTCGATGCTGCTTGTGCCCCAGTTCGTGACGGAGGGCGTGATGCGATCGCGCCTTGCGGGTCTGGGCGCGGCTCCGGAGTTCGGGCACGAACTCGTCGCGTTCGAGGAGCACGGCGACGGCGTCACGGCTTCTGTCGAGAGTCCGAAGGGTCGGCACCGGCAGCGTTGCCGCTACCTCGTCGGTGCGGACGGCGGCCGCTCGTTCGTCCGGAGCGCTCTGGGCGTCGACTTCCCGGGACAGACCTTGGGGGTTCGCGCCATCGTGGCCGATCTCGAGCTCGACGGTCTCGCGCGGGATGCCTGGCACTGGTTCAATCGGGGCGAAATGGCGCAGCAGATCTCCTTCTGTCCGTTGCCCAGGTCCGGCCTGTTCCAGCTGCAGGCGCCGATCCGGGCCGAGGGCGAGCCGGACCTGTCGGTCGCCGGGCTGCAGGCGTTCGTCGACTCGCGCGTGCCCGCGGGATCGGTGTCGGTCCGCGCGGTGCCTTGGGCGTCGGCCTACACGATGAACGCGCGCCTGGCGGACCGCTACCGGGCGGGTCGCGTCCTCCTGGTGGGCGATGCCGCGCATGTGCATCCGCCGACCGGCGCGCAGGGTCTCAACACCAGCGTGCAGGACGCGTACAATCTCGGCTGGAAGCTCTCGGCCGTGCTGGCTGGAGCGCCGGAGGCGCTGCTGGACACCTACGAGGAGGAGCGGCGGCCGATCGCGGCGGGGATGCTGGGCCTTGCGAGCGAGATGCTGGACCGTGCGCGCAGGGGCAATCTCAGGCGCGACCGGGAGGTGGCTCAGCTCGATCTCGACTACGCGTGGTCGTCCCTGTCGCTGCCGATCGACGATGATGGTCGGCTCCACGCTGGCGCGCGTGCGCCGGACGTGCGTCTTCGCGGCGCGGGTGGGCAGCCCCGACGTCTGTTCGATCTGACGCGAGGCACGCACTGGACCTGGATCGTCCATGGTCGGCCGGTCGCCACGCTGCCGCCCGAACGGCGGGGTCTTCGGGTCCACCACGTCGCCGCTGAAGGCGAGTACGCCGACGAGGATGGCGCGATGGCGACGGTTTACGGCCTCCGCGACGGAGACCACCTGCTCATCCGGCCGGACGGCTACGTGGCGGCGATCGTCGACCGTGACGGGGGCGGGAAGGTTTTTGACCATTTGGCGAGCGCGCTGCCGTCGCGGTGACGTCCCCGCACGGAAGGCTCGCGCGCCGGCACGGGGTTCCGGACGGGAGCGTCGCGCCGACGGCGGATCGTCGGCGTGCCCCGATCGGCGGCGGCGGCTCGCGCCGACGGGGAGCGTTCGGCCGTGGAAGCGCCCTCAGGATGCTTCCGCGTCCGCCAGGAACCGCTCGTACTTGCCGATCATCAGCGCCGTCGCCTCCCGGCCCTTCGCCATCGCCGCGTCGCGGGCGGCGGGGTCGTCGGGGAGCTTGGCGGCATTGCGGCCGAACCAGTCCAGGCGGGCGTTGCCAAGCCACTCGATGAGCCCCGGCTCCTGCGCCCAGCGCATCTGGTTGCGCGTGCTCGCCAGAGTGACGCGGAGGTAGTCGAGCGCGCCGTCCGGGTGCGGCACCGGGCGGCAGATCTCGTTCTTCAGTGCATCGTCGGGATACGCGTGCTCGACGTGCGCTATGAAGGCGGCGCTGAACACCTGTTGGCAGACGCGTACCGATTGCAGCGTGATGAGGTCGTCCTCGAAGACCGGCACCGCTGGGCGGCGTTCGAGTCCGTCGGCCGAGCAGTCGATGTAGAGCGTGTCCTCCTCCATCGGCACGGTGCCTCCGTCGAGCTCGAGCGCGGCGGGCTCGATGCGTCGGACGCGACCCTTGCGGATGATGGCGGTGATGCGCCTGAGGTCGGCGAGTTCGGCCTGCGAGACGGTGGCGCAGCGGTACATCGTCGGGGTGACGCGCTCGTCGATGCGCAGGAGCGTGCCGGCCTCGTTCAGGCGTTGGAAGAGGTCGTCGACGCTCTCCGCGGCGGCGACCGCGGCCATCTGGCGCATGCGGCCCTGCGCGAGACGGTCGGCGAACCTTGCGGCGGGCTGGAACCCCTCTCGGTCGAGCAGCCAGCTGTCGCGCGGCATGACCCAGCTGATGCCGTCGGGCGCCACGCCGTTGCGCAGGAGGAAGAGGCAGGCGTCCATGCCCGTCTTGCCCGCGCCCACGACGCAGAAGCGCGCGGGCCGGCGCGTCAGCCGGACGAGCTCGTTGGGGGTGATGCACGCGACGCCGTGCGCCACCGCGTAGGGAGGCGCGCGCATGGCAGGCACCGTCACGTTCATGTAGGTGGCGTCGACGACCTTCCTGGCCTCCACCTGGTGCGTCTCGCCCGAGATGCGCGAGTGGAAGCGGCCCTCGCCTTCGTGCTCCGCCATCGGGAAGTAGCGCACGCGGCCGGAGGCGAGCAGGTGCTGCTGCATGATCTGCCCGAAGTAGCCGACCACCTCGCCGGACGAGGCGAGCTCGTACAGCCCGGCGTTGGAGCCGGTCGCGTCGATCACGTCGCGGCCGAGCGGGGCGGAGTTCACGCCGTAGAAGGCCGAGGGCTGGTGCAGGCGGACGAAGGGATACGCGACGTTCCAGTGGCCGCCAGGCTGGTGGTGGCGATCGACGATCACCACGGTCGCGTCGGTTTCCGAGACCAGCGTGTCCGCGAACGCCATCCCCATCGCGCCCGCGCCCACCACCAGATAGTCCGCCTTCAGCGTTTCACCCATCGATCACCTCCTTGTCGATCTCGCGTCTTTCGGCGGTCGAACGGCGTACTGGAAGAACCTGATCCCCGGCCTGCGGGCGAGCGCAGGCTCAAGGGGACGACGTTGGCACTCCGTCGCCGAGCGGAGCATAAAGAGGGGCGCGGTCTTAGCGACCGCGCCCCTCCTCCCCCTTAGCTCTACTCTGCGGTTCGCGACTCCCGCTTTCCGCGCCGCGACCTCTTTGGGATCAGGGCCGGGAGCGGGCGGTTCCGGAACCCGCGGTCCTCACTGGAACATGATGACGGAGCGGGCGAGCTCGCCCGTCTTCATTTCGGCGAACCCCTCGTTGACCTGCTCCAGCGCGATGCGGCTCGAGATCAGTTCGTCCAGCTTCAGCTTGCCCGACATGTAGAAGTCGACCAGCCGCGGCATGTCCACGGGGAAGCGGTTGGAGCCCATCATCGAGCCCTGCAGCTTCTTCTCGCCGAGGAAGGCGGCGCCCATGATCGACACCATCTGGCCGACGGGGATCATGCCGACGATGGTGGCGGTGCCGCCGCGCGCCAGCATGCCGAACGCCTGCTCGGCCGTCTTGGCGAGCCCGATCGCCTCGAAGGCGTGGTGGACGCCGCCCCTGGTGAGCTCCTGCACCTGCTTCACGGCGTCGCCCTGGCTGGCGTCGATGAAGTCGGTCGCGCCGAACGCGTGCGCGAGGTTTGATTTCGCCGGCACCATGTCGACGGCGATGATGCGCGCAGCTCCTGCGATGGCGGCGGCGTTGACGATGGCGAGACCCACCCCGCCGCAGCCGACCACCGCCACCGTCTCGCCCGGACGCACCCCCGCGGTGTGCGCGACCGCGCCGTAGCCGGTCATCACGGAGCAGCCGATCAGCGCCGCCCGGTCGAGCGGCATGTCCTTGCGGATGGCGACGCAGGCGTGCTCGTGGACGAGCATCATCTCCGCGAACGACGACAAGTTGAGGAACTGCGGAAGCGGCGCGCCGCCTTGACTGAGCCGCGGCTCCTCGCCCGGTTCACGCTTGGTCTCGGGCGACTGGCAGCGGCTGAGGTGGCCGGTGACGCAGTGCTCGCAGTGGCCGCAGAACGCCGAGAGGCAGGTGATGACGTGGTCGCCCGGTTTCACCGTGCGCACCTCGCTTCCGACCGCCTCGACGACGCCCGCGCTCTCGTGGCCGAGCACGGCCGGCAGCGGATGGGGGTAGTTGCCCTCCATGAAGTGGAGGTCGGAATGGCACAGGCCCGCCGCCGCGGTGCGGATGAGCACCTCGTGGGGGCGGGGATTGGCGATCTGGACGTCCTCGATCTCCAGAGGCGTTCCGACCTGGCGGAGCACGGCTGCCTTCATGTCGATGTCTCTCCTGTGGTGCTGGGGAAGCGCGGTCCGGCGCGTCTAGGGAGCGACCGCCCGAGCCTCGCTGGTGAGGGTCTCGATGACGGCGGCCTCGTCGTATTGGGCGTCCCGCTCGTCGAGCTGGCGGCGGATCTCCGCGTGCCGCTCGGCGGTGAGCCCGTATCCTATCATGCAGAACGCGCCGAGCATCACGAACACGATCGGTCCGGTGAGGAAGACGATCTCGAGATGGCTGATGGCCTCGGGGGTGTTCGTCGCGCCCTCGGTCGCCACGTAGCCGACCCGCGAGAGGACGAAGAAGGTGAGTCCGATCGAGAGGGCCCCCGTGATCTTGTTGGTCATCGTCGTCATGGCGTAGAGCAGCCCCGCCCGCTCGCGGCCGTGGTCGAGCCTGACCTCGTCCGCGATGTCGGCGGTCATCGCCCGGGTGGTGGCGTTGAAGCTCGCCGCCATGAACCCGGCCAGGAACAGCGCGCAGACGAACGCCGGCAGGTTGCCCCTCGGCAGGAGCATGAAGCTGGCGAGGACGAGCGAGTAGACGACGCAGGCGACGATCACGGTTCGGTGCTTGGAGATGCGCACCGCGACGCGGCCCATGACCGGCGCGCCGACGATGCCCGCGAGGATGTAGGTCGCGAGCAGGACGCTCGCCTGCCCGGTCGTGAAGCCGCGACTGTCGGTGAAGAAGAAGAGGTAGATCGCGGCCATCCATCCCGGCCCGAGCGAGAGGCAGAGGTCCGCGAGGATCAGGCGTGCGAAGGATGGTCGGGCCAGCAGCGCGAGGTAGTCGCGCGGACCGAACTTGTGGCCGGCGATCTCCGGCGCGACCCGCTCGGGGGTGCGCCATAGCATCAGGCCGATCGCCAGGGGCGTGGCGACCAGCGCGAACGCGCCCATCGCGGGCACGTTGGTGGAGTCCGGGAGATCGCGCGCGTCGTTCACGATGGAGATCGCGATCACGGCAGCGGCGCCGAGCACGCCGACGGCCGTGACCAGGCCGAACAGCTTCGAGCGCTCGTCGTATCTGGGCGCCAGGGTGGACGCCCAGGCGAGATGCGAGAGCATCATGATCGAGTTGCCGAGGTACATGACGAGGAGCCAGGCGATCAGGTACGTCCGGTCGATGCCCGCCGGCGGCATGAAGACGAAGTAGACCCCGAGCATGAAGAGGGGCGTCCCGATCAGCGTCCACAGCCGGTATCGGCCGAGCCTCGAGCGCGTCCGGTCCATTCCCCAGCCCAGCAGCGCCTCGACCGGGATGTCGATGAAGCGGACGATGAAAAAAGCGGTACCGACCAGGGCCAGGTCGATACCGAGGTGGCTGGCGTAATGGCGGGGAAGATAGACCGCCATCGCCAAGGACACGGCTGCCACTGGAAGGCCCGCAGCCGCGAACGCGAGCGAGGTGAGTGGCGAGAGCGCCTTGGACTGTTGATCGGATCTCGTTGCCACTAGGATACTCCGGGGAAGGATTGGTGCGGGTTGCCTGTCAGAAGCCCTTGGTCACTGCGACGCCGAGGAGGCGCGGATCGGTGACGGCGAGTGTGCGGTAGGCGCCGAGGTTCTCGTCGGCGATCTCGAAGCCGACGATGTTGGCCTTGTTCTGCAGGTTCTTGACGAAAAGCAGGACGGACCAGTCATCGTCCGGACGCGCGAAGATGAGGCTTGCGTTGATGTTGCTCCAAGGACGGACGTCGTCGAAGAAGGCGTTGTTGTAGCGCGCGAAGCTGCGGGACTGGCGGTAGTAGTCGCCTCGGATCGTGGCGTTCCATCCGCTGTCGCCCAGGTCGAACCCGTACTGCGCCCCGACCGAGATGGTGAGCTTGGGCGCGTTGGGCAGCTCGTTGCCCTCGAGGTCCTGCAGGACGCCTTCGGCCGAGCCGTTCGAGAAGAAGGCCACGTTCGGACCGTAGTCGTAGATGCCGGCGGTGAGCGTCGCCGCGGTCGCGGCGGGGATGCGGGTCGCCAGCGCGGTGCGGAAGGTGGCCGGCCCCTTGCAGGCGTTGTCGCCCAGCAGCACCGGCGTGACCGCCGGATTCTGGAGCGCGGTGGCGACGCCGGCGGCGTTGAGGATGCAGCCGCCGTTGGTGCCGTTGGCGTAGACGTAGGTCGGATCGCCCTGCGTGCGGTAGAAGGTGTCGACGACCTCGCCTTCGGTGATCTTGGTGTGCAGGTATCCGATGTTGGCGTTGATCCGCAGACCGTCGATCGGCTCGGCGATGCCCTCGAACTCGACGCCCGCGACGGTGGTGTCGATGTTCTGCACGAAGCTCGAGCGGTTCACCGATCTGGCGATCTGGTAGTTGGTGTAGTCGTAGTAGAAGCCGGTGACGTTCAGGATCAGGCGGCCGTTGGCGAGCGTGTTCTTGGTGCCGACCTCGAGCGCGTTGACGAACTCGGGTTCGAATTCTGCGGGGAGCCCGACTTCGGCGACGAGCGGCGAGTTGAAGCCGCCGCCCTTGTAGCCGCGCGAGACGGACGCGTAGATCAGCGTCTTGTCCGTGAACGACAGCACGGGAGACCAGTCGACGTTGAGGCGACCTGTGACCTCGCGGAAGCTGGTCTCCTGCTCCGGGAAGAAGCTCAGGCCCTGCCCTGGCACCAGCAGCGTGCCGCGAGCGCCGAGCAGCTTCTTGTTGTCGTCGGTGTAGCGGGCGCCGGCGGTGACCTTCAGCGTGTCCGTCAGTTCGTAGTAGAGTTCGCCCAGCACGGCGGCCGACTCGAGGTCGAAGTACGAGTTGTTCTGGAAGTAGTTGTGGCCGGTGAAGTCCGGAAAGGGATTGGGGTCGATGTAGATCGGCGTGCCGCCACGAGCGCTGATGGCTCGGGCCAGCGTGTCGATCACCGTCGAGTTCACGTAGGTGATCGAGTGCGCCTTGTACTTGAGGTAGATGCCGCCGACGTTGAAGTTGAACGGCCCGTCGAACGAGGATTGCAGCCGCAACTCCTCGCTGAACTGCTTGTTGTCGTTGAAGAGGCCGTTATCGTACCGGAGGCGGTCGCTGACCCCCATCTGCGCACTGGTGGCGAGCCCGTTCGGCAGCAGCGGCGAGATCGGGAAGGTGACGCTCGAGTAGCCGCCGGTCGCGTCGCCGAGGCGGTCGTCGTGGTTCTCGTTGTAGCTGGTGAGCGAGCTGATCGTCAGCCCCTCGGCGATGTCGATCTCGCCGCTGAAGGTGAACAGGTCGGAGACGGCGCGGAACAGCGGTCGTCCGACCACCTCGGTCTCGCGCAGGTCGCGTGAGACGAACTTGTTCTCCAAGGAGTCGCGCGGCTGGATGCCGAACTGGCGCGCGAGGATGCCCGAGAAGGTCGAGAGCTGGTTGGTGGTGCCGTAGACATTGTCGCCATAGACGCCTACCTGCTGGCAGCCGGCGGTGAACGCCACCTGCGTGGCACCGGTGGCGACGCCATTGATGCTGCTCGGCCCCGGATCCTTGAGGCAGAGCTGCTTGCGTGCGGCGGCGCTGCGGTTGTCGTTCTCCGAGAAGCCCTCGTACATGAAATACGCGCGCACGGTGGAAGACGGCTCGAAGCCGAGCGTGATGCGGCCGGAGAAGATGTTGCGGCTGTCGAGGTCGCCGCCGGTCAGCAGGTTCTCGACATAGCCGTCGCGCTGCAAGCCGAAGCCGGCGACGCGCAGGTTGAGCGTGTCGGTGATCGGGGCGTTGATGTAGCCGAAATAGCGGGCGCTGCCGTAGTTCCCGAGCTCCACCGTGGCCGAGCCGGAGAACTCGCTGGTCGGCTTGTTGGTGATGACGTTGACGACGCCGCCGGTGGCGTTGCGGCCGTAGAGCGTGCCCTGCGGGCCGCGCAGCACCTCGACGCGCTCGACGTCGAAGAACTCCGCCTCGCCCAGCCGGTTGCTGGTGAGCGGCACGTTGTTCTGGTGGACGCCGACACCGTCATCGCCCGACAGCGCCGAGAGCTGCGTGCCGATGCCGCGGATCTGGAAGTTGTTGCGCGTGCCGCGGCGCTGGAACGAGACGTTCGGGATCGACTGGACGAGGTTGGAGGCGCCGTCGAGGCCCTGCGCGCGCAGCGACTGCTCACTGAACGCCGAGACGGCGATCGGCACGTCCTGCAGCGTTTCGGAGCGCTTCTGCGCGGTGACGATGATGTCCTGGATGCCGGTGACGTTGTCCTCGGCCGGCGCGGTCTGGCTCGCCTGGTCCTCGACCTGCGCGGTCGGCGCCTGCGTTTGCGTCGACGGGCCGGCGGGCGCTGCCGGCTGGGTCGTCGCCGCCGTGCCGGGGGCGTCCTGCGCCATCGCCGAAGTCGCACAGATGATCGCCGCCAGTGAGGCGGACACAAGTCCTACCGTTCGCATTTTGCCTCCCCATGTTCCCCGCCGGCTCTGTGAGCTTGCCGTCGCCTCCTTTCAGGAGGTCTGGTCGAGGAAGATCAGCAGTCGAACATCGTTCGACAAGGGGTTTATGCAAAGTGCACGCGGTTGGGCCCGATCTCCGGGCGGCCCACGGCTTGGGTCTTGCTCGCGGCCACGAACCCCAGCGAGGCGCCGAACACGATGTCGTAGCCGAACCAGTCGGCCACCCAGCCGCCGAGCAGCGGCCCCAGCGTGGCGGTTGTGCTCTCGGCGGTGGCGGAGGCGGCGATCCGCATCGGCAGGTCGTCGCGGTCGCCGAACTCGAGGATAATGGTCTGGGCACCCATCATGTAGCCCGCCTGAGCCGCGCCCAGACCGAAGAAGGCGATGAAGATCAGCGCCATGGAGCCCGTGCTCATGAGCAGCTCGGTGGCCGCGACCCAGCAGCCGATCGAGAGCAGCAGCACGAGGCGGAAGCCGGTCCGGTCGCCCAGATAGCCCCAGAGGAGGTTCGAGATTGTGTCTGCCCCGAGGTAGGCGAGCGAGAGCAGGCCGAGGGTCGCTCCGTCCACGCGCATCTGCTCGCCGACGTGGAGGATGTAGAAGGGAGTGGCGATGCGGGCCGCCGTGGCGAGCATCTGAACCATCAGGAACCATCCGAAGCCCGGATCCTCGGCGACCAGCGCCGGGAACTCGCGGAGGCGGTCCACGAAGCGGGATTGGGAGCGGAGCGTCGGCGTCACCGGCTCGCGCAGGAGGAGTTGCAGCGCCCACAGGCCCGCGCTGGTCAGGATGAAGGCGCAGAGGAACGTGGTCGAGTAGCCGTTGCCGAGGAGGTTCTGACCGATGAGGTACTTGCCGGCCACGTAGGCCAGGACGGCTGCGATCAGACCGCCCGTCGCGTTGCGCTCTGCCTGCAGACGTCCGCGGCGACTGAGGGGGATGACCTCGGACATGAGCAGCGAGAACACGACGGACATGAGCAGCGAGAACACGACCCGCTGCGCGCCCATGAACACGCCGAACATGAAGATGAACCTGAGCAGCGCGATCACGAGCGCCTGGCCGCTCAGAAGCCAGCCCGAAAGCGCCATCCCGAGCACCGCGAGCCGCCCCATGCTCCCCATCAGCACTGCGGCGGGCATGACCTTCGGCCGATGCTCGATTTTGGTGCCCGCGAACATCGGCGAGATGATCCCGCCCAACTGCTGCAGCGCGAGGCCGAGTCCGACGATGGCGTTCGAGCCGGAGACGAGATGCAGGTAGGCCGGCAGGAACGTCGGCGCGTTGATGAGCCTGGATCCGGTCATGCCCAGCATGCCGTGGAGATAGTTGCCGATGTAGTTCCGCCGCAGGTTGGCCCACACGAAGCGCTCGTACTCCGCCTCCTTGTCGACGGGATCGGCGTCCGGCAGCCCCGCTCCGTCCGCTGGCAACGGCAGTGCGTCCTCCGAATCGAGGGCGTCGAAGCTGCCTATGTGGGTTCCTTCTGGCTTTGCGGGAGCGGCGTCATCGCCGGACGGAGCCGTGGGCGCGTCCGCGTCCGGGAGCGCCTGCGGGCCTGGTCCACGGCCCGGCTCGTTCCGTCGTGGTCGGGGTCATGTCGCGCGATGCCGCCGCCGGCCTCGCGCATCGCGGAGCACGGGCCAGCGGGAGCCATGTCGTGGCTCCGCTTCGAGCCTGCGGGCGCGCGCGCCGCCCGTTCCCGTCGCCCCGGGGCCTGCTCGCCGGCCGGCCGGCGCCAGGCCCTTGCGACGACGGAACGCGCTCGGTTCGCGTCCGGCGGCGGGCGCCGGACGAGGTCGCGTGGGCGGGCGACCCGCTCGGCGCGGGACGGACCCGCGCCGAGGTCGACCTCGCGCATGGCCGGAAGACCGGCTCGCGTTGGGTCCTCACATCAATCTCAGGCCGCGACCTGCGGCGGCGGCGGCGCCGCGTATCCGAGGATCGCCTTGACCTCGAGGAACTCGTGGAAGCCGTAGTCGCCCCACTCGCGACCGTTGCCGCTCCTCTTGTAGCCGCCGAACGGCGCCGTCAGGTCGCCACCCACGCCGTTGATCGAGACCTGCCCGGCGCGAAGGCGCGAGGCGACTTTCCGGGCCTCGTCGACGTCGGCGGCCTGCACGTAGGCCGACAGTCCGTACTCGGTGGCGTTGCCGACGCGGATCGCCTCCTCCAAGTCCCGGTAGCCCATGATCGACAGCACCGGGCCGAAAATCTCCTCCCGCGCGATCGTCATCTCCGGCCTCACGTCGGCGAACACCGTCGGCTGGACGAAGTAGCCCTTCTCGATCCCCTCGGGACGTCCCGGGCCGCCCGTCACGAGGGTGGCGCCCTCCTTGATGCCCGCTTCGATCAGTCCCTGGATCTTCTCGTACTGCATACGGTTCACCACTGGCCCCATGTGGAAGTTGCCGGCCGGGTCGCCGACGGTGATCTGCGACGCGGCCTCCTTGGCGACGGCGATCGCCTCCTCCATCCGGGCGTGCGGCACGAGCATGCGCGTCGGCGCGTTGCACGACTGTCCCGAGTTGTTCATCACGCTGGCGACCCCGCGGGACACGCCCTTGGCGAAGGCGTCGTCGTCCAGGACGATGTTCGGGCTCTTGCCGCCGAGCTCCTGCGCGACCCGCTTGACGGTCGCGGCGGCGGCGCGGGCCACCTCGATGCCGGCCCGGGTGGATCCGGTGAAGGAGACCATGTCGATGTCTGGATGGCTGGCGATCGCCGCGCCCACGCCTGGACCATCCCCTTGGATCATGTTGAAGACGCCCTTCGGCACGGCGGCGGCGTCCATGATCTCGGCGAAGATCTGGGCGCTGAATGGCGCGACCTCCGAGGGCTTGAGCACCATCGTGCAGCCGGTCGCGAGCGCCGGGGCGACCTTGCACACGATCTGGTTCATCGGCCAGTTCCAGGGCGTGATGAGCCCGCAGACGCCGATCGGCTCCTTGACGATCCTCGTCGGCCCCCGCTCCTCCTCGAAGGCGAACGCCTTGAGGACCTGGATGGCGGTCATCAGATGGCCGAGGCCGACGGGCGCCTGCGCCCTCTGCGCGAGCGAAGCCGGTGCGCCCATCTCCTGCGTGATCGCGGCGGCGAGGTCGCCCATCCGCTTCTGGTACTCCGCGGCGATCCGCTGCAGCACCTCCAGCCGCTCCTCGCGACTGGTCCGGCTCCAGCCTTCGAAGGCTTGCCGTGCCGCCCTGACCGCCTTGTCGACGTCGGCGGACGACCCGATCGAGATCCTCCCGACGGTCTGCTCGGTGGCCGGATTCTCCACGTCCAGGGTGGAGGCGACGGTCGGCTCGACCCATGAGCCGTCGATGTAGAAGGTCAGGTGTTCGCGCATAGGTCCTCCTGAGTTCGCCGGCCATGTGGCGGCGCTGGTTCGATCCGTTCGGTCTGCGCTCTCCGGCACGCCTTCATGTGACGCCCGGAGCGGCGATGGGTTGGACGTGCGGGATGCCGATCACCGAAGACGTCGAAGCGGACGCCCGACGTGCCAGGCCACCGCCGCGATACGCCGCTGCAGATGCGCGACGGCCGGGAAAGACGCGTTACGTTCCTTTCCTCCCCGGCCGCGTGGCCCTCGTTAGCTCCGACGCCGATGCTGGCGACCACCGTTTTGCCCAGCCTGAGCCGTGGAACGACGTTCGAGAAGTCCTATTGAGCTTTATTTTTTATCATGGCCTTTACTTGGTGACCGGCGCCACTTCTTTGTTGCAACAGGTGTTTTGGTGACGCACTTCGCCGCGTCTTCGCCTCATGCGCAACTAGAAGGAACAAGCATTGTCGTCGCCATCGTGCGAAGCTCGTGAGCGGTTCGGTAAGGGTCGCAGCCCGCGGCGCGGGCGCCCGTCGGAGCCGGGGTGGCTCCGATGACGGAGACGGCCTTCGACGTGCTGGTCGTCGGAGCGGGTCACGCGGGCGCTCAGGTCGCGATCTCGCTGAGCCAGCGCGGCTTCGTGGGCAGCATCGGGGTCGTGGGCGACGAGCCAGAACTGCCTTACGAGCGCCCTCCCCTGTCGAAGGAGTATCTGGCGGGCGAGAAGCCCTTCGAAAGGCTCCTGATCCGCGCGCCGTCGTTCTGGAGCGATCGTGGCGTGTCCATGCTGCTCGGCCGCCACGTTGCGCGAGTGGACGCCGGCGCCCGCAGGATCGTCACCTCGGACGGCGACGAGTACGGCTACGGCTCGCTGGTCTGGGCGGCCGGCGGATCGGCGCGCCGGCTGATCTGCGAGGGCAGCGACCTTGCCGGAGTCCACACGGTGCGGGACCGCCGGGACGTGGACCGGCTCAGGGCGGAACTCGACGGTGTCGGCCGCGTGGTGATCGTCGGGGCTGGCTACATCGGTCTCGAGGCGGCTGCCGTGCTCACGAAGCTCGGCAAGAGCGTCGTCCTCCTGGAGGCGCTTCCTCGCGTCCTGATGCGGGTCGCCGGCGAGCCGCTGTCGCTCTTCATCCAAGCGGAGCACCGCGCCCACGGGGTGGACCTGCGTCTGGAGGCGGCGGTGTCGTGCCTCGAGGGGCGCGACGGACGGGTGACCGGCGTGCGCCTGGCGGACGGGGAACTCCTCGCCGCCGAGATGGTGATCGTCGGGGTGGGGATCTCGCCTTCGGTCCAGCCGCTGCTCGACGCCGGCGCTCAGGGCGGCAACGGGGTGCTGGTGGACGCGCAGTGCCGGACTTCGCTTCCGCACGTGTTCGCCGTCGGGGATTGCGCCCTCCACGCCAACCGCTTCGCGGGCGGACGCGAAGTGCGGATCGAGTCGGTTCAGAACGCCAACGATCAGGCGATGGTCGCCGCCGCGACGCTGGCCGGCGTCGAGGCAGCGTACGACGCCGTTCCGTGGTTCTGGTCCAACCAGTACGACCTGCGTCTCCAGACGGTCGGCCTGCTCACCGGCCATGACCGGTTCGTTCTCAGGGGAGATCCCGCGTCACGCAGCTTCTCGGTCGTCTATCTGCGTGACGGGCGCGTGATCGCCGTCGACGCTGTGAACGCCATCAGGGACTACGTGCAGGGCCGCAGGCTCGTCGTGGAGGGGATCGCCGTCGACCCGTCGATCCTGGCCGACGTCGGGCGGCCCTTCTCCGACCTGATCTGAAGTGCCCGATCGAGTCGAATGCCGGATTTTCCGGTGAGATAGGTCAGGCGGAAGCTGCGGTCGCGCGCCGTTGTCGACCGCGAACTGCGCGTCCTTCGATCCGCTCAGGGCTCCGGTCTCGCGCTTGGACCTGTCTCGGTCACGAGCGCTTCGAAGAGGGCGGCTGTCCTGGTGATGAACTGCTCCCGCTCCTCCCCTTCGAGCGGGGCGTCGCGGACGAGCCGTTCGGCGAGGAAGCCGATGAAGGTCGCCGCGAGGATGCGCGCCCGCACTTCGACGTGGGGACCTCCGAGCCAGGCGCGGATCGGCGCCATGAAGCGTTCCTGCATGGCGCTGCTCAGCAGGGGCGCGGTGGCGGGGGACGTCGCGGCGCGGAGGAGGAACTGGAAGCCGTTCGTCCCCTCCTCGTCGGAATGGGCGTTGTCCGCCAGTCTGGTGGCGAGATCGCGACCGAAGCTCGCGCGGTCCCAAGCGCCGAGGCGGTCCGGGTGGAAGCTGGCCTTGAGCGCCTCGACGAAGAGCCCTTCCTTGCCGCCGAAGTAGCGGTTGACCAGAGCGACGTCCACGCCGGCCGCCGCCGCGATCTCGCGCATCGAGGTGCTGTCGTATCCGCGACGCGCGAAGAGCGCCTTCGCGACGGAGAGGATCGTCGCGCGCGTGGCCTGGGAGTTGCGGCGTCGGCGAGCGGCACCGTTGTGGTCGAGCGGGACGCCGATGGACATGTGCGAGCTATTGCACGCGGCGTCTGCCCTGTCAGGCCGCTTCCTCTTCGGCGTTGCCGCAGGGTGTTGCCGGGGTCGGCGTGCGGACGGGGGAGGGACTGCGCTACCGCTCCTCCGCGAGCATGTTGCGGTCGATGAGGTAGGCGAGCGCCTCGCTGATCGCGGCGCGGAACGCCGGGTCGAGCTGCTGTCCCGGTTGGGAGAGCGCCGTGACCCCCATTCCTCGGCCCAGGGTCCAGAACGTCGTGGCGATGCTGCGGGCGAGCTCCGGAGGGAAGCGGCGGTCCCGTGCGACGCCGTCCAGGAACGCCGTGAACGCGCGCCGTTCCGCTTCGCGAAGGCCCCGGTGGCGCGCCATGAGGTGCTGGTCGAACATGAGTTCGTAGAGCGCCGGGCGTTGCGCCACGTATTCCAGGAACGCGCGGGCGGCTGTCGAGAACGGGCCCAGTCCGGGCCGCGGTTCGGCCGCCGCCTCCATCTCGCGAGCGAGGTCCCCGAAACCGTTGAGCGCGACTTGGAGGAGGAGGTCCTCCTTGTTCCCGAAGTAGTGGTACATCGACGACGTGCCGATGCCCGCCCGATCCGCGATCATGCGGACGCTGAGCTTCTCGGCGCCGACTTCGCGCAGCAGTTCGGCGGCCGCGTCGATCGCGCGGCCGCGCACGTTGCGCTCCACGACCGCCACTCTTCCGCAATCGCAACCGGGTCTGACAGGTGTGAGCATGTGGCGACCTCGCCAGGCGTTCTCGTCCGGGACCGCACGGACCTGGGTCGAAGGACCGCGGACCGGTGGCGCGGCCTTGGCCCGCCCGGCCGACCGGCCGAGATCCTCAGAAGCGCGCCGGGATGACGACGGGTAGCGTTTCGAACCCGTGCACGAAGGCCGAGTAGGTCCTCGTCGGCTCGCCGACGACCTTGATCTCGGGGAAGCGCTTCAGGATCTCCTCCCAGATGATGGTCAACTGCATCTCGGCGACCCGGTTGCCGACGCAGCGATGGATGCCGAACCCGAAGGAGAGGTGTTCGCGGGGCCGGGCGCGGTCGATCACGTACTCGTCCGGACGATCGATCTTGGTCTCGTCGCGATTGCCCGAGATGTACCACATGACCACGCGCTCGCCCTTGCGGATCGTCTTGCCCGCGAGTTCGACGTCCCGCGTGGCCACTCGGCTCATGTGCGCCAGCGGGGTCTGCCAGCGGATCGTCTCCGAGACCATCGACGTGACGAGTCCGGGGTTGGCGCGCAGCTTGGCGTACTGGTCCGGGTTCCGGTTCAGTTCGTAGACGCTCCCGGAGATGGTGTTGCGGGTCGTGTCGTTGCCGCCGACGATCAGCAGGACGACGGTCCCCTGGTACTGCTGCACGTCCATGTTCCGGGTTTCCGGATTGTGGGTCAGCATCGAGATCAGGTCGTTGGCGGGCTCCGAGTTCAGGCGCTCGTTCCAGAGCCGGGTGAAGGTGTTGAAGCACTCCATCGCGGCCTCGGCCTTGTGCTCCCAGCTCTTCACCGGACCGTGGCCGGGCATGTTGGTGATCATGTCCGACCAGTATGGGAGCTTTCGGCGGTCCTCGAACGGGAAGTCGAAGAGCGACGCCAGCGTCATCGCGGTGAGCTCCTTGGACACGAGGTCGACCCAGTCGAACTCGCGGCCGATCGGAAGGGCGTCGAGGATCTGGCCCGCTCGTTCGCGCACCACGGGCGCCATGGTCGCCAGGTTCGCCGGGGCGACGGTGGGGTTGACGGCCTTCCTGTGCTTGCTGTGCTCGGGCTCGTCCATGGTGATGAAGCCCGCGCCGCCGCGCCGGCGCTCGCCCATCACCCTCTCCTGCTCCTTGATCGCCTCGAGGTTCGGCAATCCGATGCCCTCGGCCGACGAGAACGCCTGATGGTTGGTGTCGACCGCCACGATGTCGTTCCAGCGCGTCACCGACCAGTACGGTCCGTATTCGCTTTCGGGCGTGAAGTGGACGGGATCCTCGCGGCGGAGCCGCTCGAAGATCGGCCAGATCGTGTCGTCCTGGAAGCGCGATGCCTTCCCGGGATTCAGCTGGGCGAGTGGCGTCGCATACGCCTCGTCCGCGATGATCTTGCTCGCTACGTTCATGACCCGTCCTCTCGCTGTCGCGCCACCAGGTCGGACCGTCGGCTTGTTCTCCGGAGCCGCTCGGGTCCGCTGCACCCGTGACATGCGCCCATGCTCGCCCGATGTCAACAAGCGTTGATTTACGTGCTTCCGATCAGCAGAGGTGCTTCGCGAGGCCTCTCGCAGCCGCTACCGGATGCCTTGCGCCCATGGAGGCGAGCGTTCTGGCAAGCCGTGCCACTCCCGTTGGGTGCGAACGGGGTTGCGACCTGCCTGCGGGGTGCCTGCGAACGGCGGAGCGCCTCCGATCGGTCGATTGCGGCGCGGTCGGGACGGATTGTTGGCGGGCATGGGAGGTCGGTCGTGGATCTGAGGGTCGGGAGCGGGGATGACGAGCCCGCGATGCGGCGGTTGATGCACCCGTACCGGAACGCTTTCCTTCCGGGCTCCCTCATGGAGTACGAGGTCCGGGTCGCCGAAGTCGACGGCGAAGTCGTCGGCTTCGTCGGCTGGCGAGGCTCCCGCATCCTCGCGCTCTACGTCGCGGAGGCCTGGCGCGGCCGGCGCGAGGTCGGCACGGCTCTGTTGGCCGAAGCCGAGTCCGCGATCCGACGGAAGGACTTCAAGGAGATCCGCGTCATGGTCGACGCGGACGCCTCGCCGGCACAACGCTTTTACCTCCGTCACGATTACGAACCGCAACAAGGCCGGGATCACGAGGACTTCGTGTGGATGACCAAGCGGCTCTGACGACTTCTTGGCGGAGGCCTCGATCGGAGCCCGGTGGCCGTCCCGCCTCGCGCACCGCCTCGAGCCGGGACGACCGGGCGCGCGGGGGACGCGCACGCCGTTTGCCGTCGATGGGCGCCGATCGCTGTCAGGTTCGGCGGCCGCCCTTCCGGTAGCGCCCCTACGTGCGGGCCCGCTCAGCGCAAACCCGCGGACGCTCACTCGCCGAACGGATAGGTCTCGGGCATGCCCCTATGGTGCTCGCGGCCGAGCGGCGTCACCGCCTCGGTCTGGTCGAACCAGACGTAGGCATCGAACTGCTCGGGCAGCACCGCCTGGCTGTAGTGGCTCCGGAGCTCCGTCTCAGGCCGGTAGATCACGCCGATGAAGCGCTCGAGTCTGGCCTCGGAGAGTCCGCGGCGCAGGGCTTCGTGGCGGCCAGGCGCTAGGTCGAGCAGGAAGCGCGGCACGCCGCTGTCGTGGCACAGCCGCTCGTAGCTGTCGCGGCGGGACGGCAGCACCCGTTTGACCTCCATGTCGCCATCCCAGTTGGTGGCTGCGGCGACGGTGCCCGTGTGGGTTCCGAACCCGATCAGCGCCGCCTGTTCGCCCCATCGCTGGCGGCAGAGCTGGCCGATGTTGAGTTCGTCGCGCGCCGCGCCCATGTCGGTCGCTCGCGCGTCGCCGATGTGGCTGTTGTGCGCCCAGACGACCGCCTTCGCGTCGTTCCCCTTGGCGTCGAGCAGGTGGCTGAGGGTTTCGAACATGTGCGTGTCGCGCAGGTTCCAGCTCTCCGCGCCTCCATGGTACATGACCCGGTAGTAGCGCTCGGCGGAGGCGATCAGCCGAGCGTTCTGCGCCGCGTCCATGAATGCGTCGCCGTCCTGCGCGGCGTAGTCGAGTTGCTTTCTCAGCAGCTCGTGGCACTGCTCGACCACCGCTCGTTCGCACTCGGCATGTCCCTTCGTCAGGGCGGCACGTCCGTAGGTGGCGGGGTCGCTCTGCCACGGGGTCAGGCACCCATAGCGCTCGCGCGCCGAAGCGGCCGCCTCGGGGTCCACCTCGTCGAGATAGTCGAGGACCGCTCCGATCGACGCCGACATGTTGTAGATGTCGAGGCCGTAGAAGCCCGCGCGGCGCTCGTCCGCCAGACAGGCGTTGTGCTCGTGCAGCCAGCCGATCAGCGTCTGGACGTCGGTGTTCCTCCACATCCAGGTCGGGAAACGACGGAAGGGCTCTTCCGCGACGTTTCGCGCGGCGCGGTGGCGCACGAACCGGTCCACCGCGGCCGCATCGGGCCAGTCCGCCTCGACCGCGACGATCGTGAACCCGTGGTGCGCCACCAGCTGCCGCGTGATCGCCGCGCGGGCCCGGTAGAACTCGCTGGTACCGTGGCTCGACTCGCCCAGCAGCACGATCCGTCGGTCCGCGAACCGTTCGAAGAGCCGGCCGAAGGCCGGGTCGTCGAGCGGCGGGAGAGGTTCGGCCGCGTCGGCGATCATCTCGGGCAGCGTGTGCCGCCGGGAGGCGCCCGGACGATGATCGCTGGCGGCCCGGCTGCCGTCCTCCCTCCAACCAGCCGCGCCGATCAGCGGCACGAACGACACCGGAGCGAGACCGACGTCTTCGTAGGTTTCCTCGCCGGTGCGGGTGATCTTGAGCAGCGTCTGGCGCCCCGGCTCGCCGACCGGCATGACGAGGCGGCCGCCGATCGCCAGTTGGCGCTTCAGCGCTTCGGGCACCTCCGGTCCGGCGGCGGCGACGAGGATCGCGTCGAAGGGGCCGTCCCCGGGCGCGCCGAGCGTGCCGTCGCCCAGCCGCACCTCGACGTTGTCGTACCCGAGCGCCGCCATCCGCGCGCGCGCAAGGTCCGCCAGCTCCCGGTGACGCTCGATCGCGACGACCAGCCGCGCCATTTGAGCAACCACCGCGGCGGCGTAGCCGGATGCCGCCCCGACCTCCAGCACGCGGTCGCTTCGCGCGAGTTCCGCCGCCTCGATCATCGCGGCGACGATGTAGGGTTGCGAGATCGTCTGGCCTGCCTCGATGGGCAGCGGCGCGTCCTCGTACGCGAAGTCGGCGAGCGCGGCGGGTATGAACCGTTCGCGTGGCACCGCCCGCATCGCCGCAAGCACGGCGGGATCGGAGATGCCGCGTCTGGCGAGCTGCGCGTCCACCATGTGCACGCGGGCGGCGGCATGGTCGCGCACCACGTCAGCCCCGGGTGCGCGGTTGCCGGAGGATGCCGCAGGTCATGGTGGGCTTAGGCGCAGGCAGCTCGGTGATGATCGGACCGGGGAACTCCACCTCGAGGCAGATGGTCAGGACGTCTCCGATCCGCAGCCCGAGCTCGGTCGCGATCGCCTGGTCGATCGGCAGCAGCGATCCGGAGCTGGTGGGGAACAGGGAGGTGCGGCAGGCGCGTCCCTCGACCGTCGCCGCTACCGGGAGGATACCCCATGTAGAGGGTGCCGAACCGGTCACCAGGCGGATCTCGGCGTCGAGTTCCTCCGGCAGTACGACGAAGAAGAAAGCCGCGGGCCCGCTCCATCGCTCCAGTCTCGCGCTGAAATTGATCAGGTCCACGGAGCCGTTCTCTTCGACATGCCGCCGAATAATGCGCGCCGCGCGGGCGCGGTTCCGTCGACGCAGGCGCCGGCAGGCGACAGAAACGGGACGATCGAGCAGTCTTGACTGGGAAGTCGGCCCCCAGGGACTGGAACCGGTTGGGGCGGGACCGCATCGCCGATTGGTGGTGAACTCGTGAAACCGCGAGCTGGAGCGTAGACGTCCGAGCGGCACGATCGTGTCAGCTGCCGCGGCGCCGCACGCCGGTGGTGGCAAGGTCGACGGTGTGGTCAGCAGAACCGCTGTCGCGGGCAAGCAGGTGTCGGATCGCGTCGGCAGCAATCGGACGGCTGAACAGATAGCCCTGCAGGTGCGTGCAGCCGCACTCGAGCAGCAGACGCATCTGCTCCTCCGTCTCGACGCCCTCGGCTACGACGCCCATGCCCAGCTTCCTGCCGAGCTCCACGACCGACTGTACGATCGCGCGCGAGGTGTGCGACGTCGCGATCGTGTCGACGAACGACTTGTCGATCTTCACCTTGTCGAATGAGAACCGTTGAAAGTAGCTGAGCGAGGAGTAGCCTACGCCGAAGTCGTCGATCAGCACCTGCATCCCAAGTCCGCGCAGCTGTTCGAGCTGTCCGAAGGTCCGCTCTACGTCTCGGATCATAAGGCCCTCGGTCACTTCGAGTTGGAGGCGGTCCGCCTCCAGGCCGACCTCCTCGAGCACCGACCTGATCCGGCCGACCAGCCCGCCGGAGACGAACTGGAGCGGCGACAGGTTGACGGCGACGCGGACGTGGGAAGGCCAGTCCCGCGCGTCGGTGCAGGCGCGCCGCAGCAGCTGGTCCCCGAGCCGATCGATGAGCCCGCTCTCCTCCGCGAGCGAGATGAACGTTTCCGGGCTGATCGCGCCGCGCGACGGGTGGGTCCAGCGCGCCAGGGCCTCGGCACTCGTGATCTGACCGGTCTCCACCGACAGCACCGGCTGGTAGGCCAGTGCGATCCCGTCGCTCTCGACTGCGCGCCTGAGGTCGTTCTCGAGCGTGCGCCGGTCCCGAACCGCCCTGTCCATCCCGGCATTGAAGAAGCACACGGTGTTCTTGCCCTGCCGCTTGGCCCGATGAAGAGCGAGATCCGCGCTCTCCCGGACCTGCTCCGTCGTCGTTCCGTCGTCCGGGACGACGACCACGCCGACCGAGGCGCCGAGATGGGCGACCGCGTGGTCGGTCACGAACGGTTCGGCTAGTTCGCCGATGATCGCCTCGGACTCGGCCCTAGCCCGGTCGCGGAGGCTCCCGCCCGTAAGGATCACGATGAACTCGTCCCCGCCGAGGCGTGCCACCCAATCTGCCGCGCCCAACCTTCTCCGCAGGCGCTCCCCGACCTGCCGGAGCACCGCGTCGCCGACCAGGTGCCCGAACTGGTCGTTGATCGCCTTGAAGCGGTCGAGGTCTATGCTGAGCATGGCGAACGGCACGGACTCGCGCAGCAGACGCTCCATGCGTTCGCCATGGCTCGCTCTGTTCAGGAGGCCGGTCAGCGGGTCGTAGTGCGCAAGCCGGAGGACTTCGGCTTCCGCACGACGGGTCGCCGTCACGTTTTCGGCGATTCCGAGGATGTACTGACTTGGCCCGTCGGGGCCGTCGATGAGGCTGCGCGTCGTGCGCAGATGGACGGCCTCGCCGTCGTCGCGGACGAAGACGCTCTCGAAGACGTGCGGCCTCCTGGCGGCGACCGCCTCGGAGTCGCGCTGCTCATAGGCTTCGCCGTAGAGGGGGAAGAGCTCTCGATCGGTCGCGCCGACGAGGCTGCTGGCGGCGCGACCGAGGACGGCCTCGGCGGCGCGGTTCACCATGACGTACCGGCGGGTTCTGCAGTCCTTCACGAAGAGCATGGCCGGCAGGTTCGTCACCACGGTGTCGAGGAAGGCCTGGGATCGGGATCGTTCCTCCTCGAGGGCCTTGCGCCCTGAGATGTCGCGCACGATCGCGGCGAAACCCTGATCCGGCCCCCCCTCGCCCCATCGTGCGAGCGAGAGCTCGATCGGGAACTCGGTGCCGTCGGCTCGGGCGCCGACCAGTTCCAGGGACGTGCCGACCAGGCGCGTCGCGCCCCCCGCCGCCGCGCGGGCGAACCGCTCGCGGTGCCCCGTGGCGTGGCGCGCCGGGATGATGATCTCGACGTCGCATCCCAGCGCCTCGTCGCGGGAACGACCGAACATGCCTTCCGCGGCCGCATTCCAGTAGACGATCGTTCCGGCTCGGTCGACGGCGAGAACCGCGTCGGACGTGGCTTCGACGACCTTCGCCGCGATCTCTCCCATGCGCCTCAGACGTCGGGACTCGATGAGGTCGATGGCGAGCCGCGCCAGATCGCGCAGCACGGTCTCCTGGGCGGGAGAGAGCCCGGCGCGAGGCGTCGGGTCGAAGACGCACAGCGTTCCGAGGCAGTGACCCGACCGGGTGATGAGCGGCACGCCGGCGTAGAAGCGGATCCCCCCTGCCTGCGTGACGAGCGGGTTGGCTGCGAAGCGCCCGTCCACGGCTGCGTCCGGAACCACCAGCAGGGCCTGGGACGCCACCGCGTGGGTGCAGAACGCGACGTCGCGAGGCGTCTCTGCGAACGGGATGCCGTGGCGCGACTTGAACCATTGCCGGTCGGCGTCGATCAGGCTGACGGCCGCGCTCGCGGCCCCGAGCGCAGCGGCGGCCAGGCGCGCGACGTCGTCGAACTCGCGCTCGGCCGGCGTGTCGAGAATGCCAAGACCGGCAAGCGCGGCGAGCCGGGCCTGCTCGACACCGTCTGGGGACGAAATGATGGTGCGCTCGTCCACCAGCCTGGTCCGCTACGAGCTTGCGCGCCTGGCAAGGCCGTGCGCGCGGGAAGCGTCGACCTGAAAGCGCTGCAACGACACGGCGAACTCCACGGACATACTGGGAGCGCTTAACTTCGACATGTTGACAACGGATTAGGCCGCGGACTGCGACGCCGCGTCCGGGCGCCGCGCCGCCCACGAGCATGCCATTGGGCGTGCGGGGCCGTCGCTCCGGCACCACCGCGCGGTATCGCGGACTGGAGCGAGGCGAAAGGCAATCGGATCACGTGCACGGCTCCGATCGGCGACTCCCGCCAATCGCGAGGCTGCGGCTGTGCAGCGATCCAGTTCGACAGCGGCGGCGGCGTTGAAAGGGACCACGCGCCGTCACTCGCGGCGGCGAGGGGTTGGCGGTGCGACTACAGGTTAGGCTGGCCGGACGTCGTCACCGCGCACGAGGATGCGTATCGCGCTCTCGGCGCGACCATACGCGGTCTCTACCTCCACGCTCAGGCGGTGCTCGCCGGGATGTGGCTGCTTGGCGACGGCCTGACGTCCCTGGGCGACGCGCTCGCCGTCGAGGAGCCATGTGACGCGCTCGGCGGACCTGCCGGCCGCACGTCGTCCGCGCTCGCCGCGGTCGATGATCTGGGCGGCCAGCACGAGCGGCGCGCCGGGCGCGAGTGGCGCGCGTTGGCGCGGCGAGGTGATGGCGACGATCGGCGCTCGCGGAGGCACGCGCACGGGACGGCTCACCGTCGACACGGAATGGAAGCCGTCATGCACCCGTAGCTCGAACGAAGCCTCGCCGCCGGGCAGGGCGGATGCGTCGAAGGTGATCCGGTCCTCCCCGCGCCCGCAACCGCTCTTGCGCGCGAGCGCGTTCCAGGATCGCCCTTGATCGTAGGACACGCACAGGCTGAAGCGTACGTCGCCGTCCGCCGCGCGCGACGTCCAACGGGCCTCTCCCCGGTCCCCGTCGACCGCGACTTCGAGGTCGCCGACGACGGGCCGAGCCGCTGGCGCGCTCCGTTCCCAGACGGTCTTCGACGTCCGGTCCTCGGCCACGTCGCCGCGCCGATCGTCCGCCCAGGCGCCGCGGGTGATGCTCAGAGCCGTGCCCTCCCCGCGATCCGGAATGAGCGCCTGCACGATGCGCGGACCGTCCGGTCCACCGCAGCCGGAGCCGCAGCCGCCGCCACAGCCGTGCGCTGGAAGCGTCATCAGCGGTGCCGACGCCAGCGGCGCGCGATCGGAGCCGATCAGGTGGCCGACCAGGCCGGTGCGCCGGGCTCCCGGCAGTGTCGGCAGCGCGCGGACGCGACTGACCGACAGAACCGACAGGTGATCGTCCTCGAGCAGTCCGATGACCGACACGAGCGGCTCGGCGCGGCGCAGGCGACGTGGGTCGAACGGTCGACGGACGAAGGGCCCGAGCGGATCGATCAGCTCCTCCCAGGGCCACACCCAGGGGTCGACCCACTCGGGGACGTGCGGGAGCTCGGGAGCCGCGTTCGTGGAGCCCGGCTGGAGGGCGTGCACGCCGATCAGCTTCCTGTAGTGGTAGAGGGACAGCCAGTCGCCGCCGCAATAGCCCATGTAGTCCCGCTCGCCGGGCAGCTTCACGTCCCCGGCGGCCGGATCCAAGCCGTACTCGCCGAGCCGCCCGCCGGGGCTGCCGGAAGGATCGTGGGGTTCATAAGCCGGGTAGTCACCGTCCGGACCGTTGTCGCCGCAGGGGGCGTGCCCGAGCCCCAGTCCGTGCCCGATCTCGTGGGCCATGGTGATGTCCTCGCCGTTGCTGGCGGACGTGACGCCGTGGGATGCGCATCCGCCGACGTTGGCGATGGGCACGCCCACCGGCAGGAAGCCCATGTAGACGAGATCGTCGCGGTTGCCGTCCTCGGTCTTGACCTCGGCCAAGGCGGCGTTGAGCGCGTACCATTCGGCCGAACAACCGCCCGGACTTGTCGCGACGCCGGTCAGGGGCGTGCTCCACGACAGCGTTCCGGCGGACGAGAAGATGGCGTCCGCCGCGACGGGCATGGACGCGATCGTCGCGTCCGAGGTCGCGGCGAGATCGGCGAGCGTGGGCGCTGCGAGGTCCAGCGTTCCGGTGCCGGCCTGGTCGGGGCCGTTGTAGTCCATGAACACGCCTCGGACGTGGAGGCGCTGCGTCAAGGTGACGTCGAGCGCTTGCGTGTAGCTGTGGACGACGACGTCGGGTGTGCCGGCTTCCCAGATCGTCAGCTCGAGTTCGAGCGCGCCCGCGGCGTGCTCCGCGGAGATCAGGAAGTTGAGCGTCGCCGCGAGCGTGCCGCGTTCAGCGGCGTAGTCCGGGTTCTCGCGCGCCGGCACCGAGGGGGCGTTGAGCTGGTCCAGCGTGACGTCCAGCGCTGGCAGGCCGAACAGCGAACCCTGGCGCCGTACCCGCATCCGGCCGCGCATTCCCGGAGGCGAGGTGTACCCGAACGACCGTAGGTACGCCCGGACCATCAACGGCTTGTATGCGATCAAGGGCACGTCGTTGTCGGCTACGACGTCCAGTGGGTCGGAAAGATGTCGAGCCGAGCGCCACGCCTGTACGGCCTGGGTCGCCTCCACTCCGTCGATCCGCACCGATCGGAACAATTTCGGAACGTTGTGCTGCCACCCGCCACCGAAGGCGCCGTCCAGCACATCCTGCCACCACGGTCCCGTGCCCATAGCCGAACCTTCCCCATCGCATGCCACCGGTCGGATCGCAGCGAGTGTGCGCGCAGAAGCATGGAAAGGCGAGGCCTAAGTTGCCTTTGCGACCGCCCAGTCTTCGGAAGTCGGATCGATCGCCATCGTCAAGCCGTTCAAAGTCCAGGTGCAACCTCTTGTTCAGGAAGGACAGGGCCTGCTCTTGAGTGGCGATCGGTCTTATTTGAAGTGCGAAGAGGCTAGTAAGTATCGAGGCGATTTGGCGATTCCGGTCACGACCTGTTCGGGTGCGAGCAGTGACGAAGGCGCATTCGCGTCCCGACCCGGTCATGCGCACTTCAGACGTTGGCCGTGGCGCGTTCGACCACGGCCAGTTCCGGCGCCGGCCTGGATCCGCCGGGGTGCAGTGGCGCCCCAACCCGTGAGGCTCCAGGCTCGCATGCGCTTCGAGATGTTCAGCGTTGATCGCCTCGGCTGCGGCAGGAGCGGCGAAGTGGATCTCCGGCCTGTCCCGTGAGCGCCAGCCTCCTCCCGTTCGCGGTCGGGTTCGCCAGCTTGTCGTTCCTGCCGATGAGCGTAGTTTCGTGCTCCTCGATGCAGCCGCTCCTCGTCCCCCCCTTTCCGTACCGCTCGCGCGACTGGCCGCCGGTGTGGACGTCGTTCGTGGGACGGCGCGCCAGCAACAGCGTCTACGGCTGGCCGGACGAAGCGTTCGACATCGCTTGGCGGACGCGTCGCGTGCTCGGCCACACGGTGCATCTCGTGTCCGAGCCCGACGCGATCGGGCGGGTGCTGCTGGACAACAAGGCCAACTACGAGCGGCCGGCGCTGGTTCGCCGCCTGCTTCGGGGCGGGTTGGGCGACGGCCTGTTCAACGCGGAAGGGGAGAGCTGGCGCGAACAGCGTCGCATCGTCGCGCCCACCTTCTCCCCCGCTGCGGTGGCCGGGTTCGCGAAGCCGATCGCGCATGTCGTGCAGGAGCAGGTCGCCCGCTGGCCCGCGGGCACGCGGCCTATGGACATGGCGGCCGAGGCGACCAGCGCGACCATGGGGATCATCGCGGCCACGCTGTTCGGCGGTGACTCGCGGCTGACCGCGCCTGCCGCGGCCGGCCACATCACCGCCATGCTGGACGCCGCCGGCCGAGCGCGGCTGACGGCGCTGCTCGGCATGCCGGCGCTGGGCCCCGGCAGCAGCCGGGCGCGCGCAGGCGGGCGCTTCCTGCGCGACACACTGGGTGCGCTGGCCGACGAGCGCGCACGGACCGGCGGGCGCGACGACTTCTTCGGCGGCCTGGTGGCGGCGTTGCACGCACGCTACCCGGCTCCGCAGGCGCGGGAGCTCGCGGTCGACAACGCGGTCACCTTCTACGTGGCGGGGCACGAGACCACCGCGAACGCGCTGACCTGGACGATCTACCTGTTGGCGGCGCAGCCCCTGCTGCAGGAGACGTTGCGCGTCGAGGCGCTGGCCGCGCTCGGAGGGGACGTCGAGACGCTGGATGCGCGCCTGCCGCGGCTGCGCGCGGTGTTGGACGAGGCGCTGCGCCTCTACCCGCCCGCCCCTCGGCTCGACCGCGAGGCGATGGCGGATGACGAACTGGCGGGCCACGCCGTGCGCCGAGGCGACCTGGTGTCGATCTGGCCCTATGTGCTGCACCGGCACCGGGCGTGGTGGGATCAGCCCGACGCGTTCGATCCGGAACGTTTCCTAGGCGATCGGCGCGTCGGCATGCATCGCTACCAGTACCTGCCGTTCGGGGCGGGGCCGCGGGTGTGCGTGGGCGCGCGCTTCGCGGTGGTGGAGGCGTTGATCGTTCTGGCGCATTGGCTCGCGGCGCGGCGCTTCTCGCTCCGCGGTGGGCCGCCGCCGGTGCCGGTCGGACGAGTCACGTTGCGACCGGCCGGCGGAATGCCGCTGGAGTTGGCGCCCGTGTGAACGATGCGTCGATGCGATCGTGGCATGTGGAGGACGGGGCCCATCCCTTCTCCTGGCGGCGCTCTGGTTTAAGTCTGACCGATCACCCGGACCTTCCGCCGCGAGGAGGCAAGCACCCGTGTGCCGAAGGGCTCGGACTCGAACCGGTGTCTGCCTTGGTGCTGCGAGTTGAACGGCTTCGGAGGCCGCGTCTCCGTTCCTGCGGCCATCAGCTCTCGGTCGTTCCCGAGGTTGTGCCGTCTGGCCGCATCGGTTCGGACCGACAAGCTCGTCCATCCGGTGAGTGCGATCCGCTTCATCGTTGGTCGCCCAGGTGCTCGCGCAGGCGCTCATGCAGTCTGGCCGGGAGCCCCACCCCGTTCCAAGTGGCGCCTCTGGCGAGCCCGCTGCGCTGCCCGTTGCGGCGCTGCCGGAGCGCGCGCAGGGCGCGTGTCCGGATCCCCGGATCGTGCTCGTCGAAGACGGCCGTCGCAGACGCCAGGACGGCGGCGGCGGCGTCGTCGCGAAGCATGCCGCTCTCCGCCAGGTTGAACACCACGTGGCGCTCGAGGCTGTCGTCGGCAGCGCTGAGGATGGTCTGCGCCACGACGGAGGGGTCAAGCGCTCCTGAGAGCGCAAGCAGGATCATGGCGCTCTCCCGTACGCTCCGCGATCCGCTCTGCACCTCCTTCGACGCGTGCCGCCTCAGTTCGGGGGCCCGCTCGACCAGTTCCTTCGGCGTCGAACCGAGGATGGCGACGGCGAGCGGCAGGAAACCGGGGCTTCTTGCCGCTGCCGCGAGGCTCAGCGCAACCTCTTGGACGGCGCTCGTCGCTCTGCCCGCCGCGAGACCGTACAAACCTTCCACCCCCTTCCGATCGAGCCAGGCGAGCACGTCCGGCCGCGTGACGTCCTCCGGTTCGATCATCTCCAGGAGCTCGGGCCTGATCGGGGACCCATGCTGATCGTCGTAGAGCTGCAGCAGGACCTCAGGTGGTCCCGGGTCCGCTCCGTAGTCCATCACCGTCCTCTCCACCGCGAACCGGATCAGGTTGCGCGGCGCGCCGGGCGACATGGCCGCGGCGCTGGCGGCGAGCCTGCTCAGCCACGACAGGTCGGCCGGGCGCTTGTGATCTCGGCTGATGGTGCGGAAATGCGGAGCGCCGACGGTTGCGATCCTCTCGTCGAAGTGCATCCCCGTCGCCCACATGGCGAGATCGGCATCCTGGAGACCCGCGGTTTCGAGCCGCGCCTCGGCCAGCCTCCAATCGTCGGCCCGGCCGAACGCGCCGCGCGCGGCGCGCTGGATCAGTTCGGCTGGATCCGCCCCTGCGTCGACCAGGTGAACCAGCGTGTCCACCGGCCATGGCAGCGGCAGCGCGAGCAGGCCGCCGAGTCGGCCGGGGTCGTTGAGCATGCCGGCCAGCTCGGCGAGCGTCTCGGCGCCGGGCGCCGCGAGGAACCCGCGTACGAGCGCCGCAACCGACCACCGGCTGGTCGGCTCCTGGTTCAGCCACTTGGCCTGAGCGGCCGCTTCGAAGGGCGGCAGCAGGAAGCGGAGGTCCGTATTCGGATTGAAGATGCCGATCTCGAGCGAGCTTTCGAGTGATCCGCCCTTCGCGAACGTCGAGAGACCGGGGAACGCCTCCCGGATGGCCCGCGTGCCCCGCCGGTCGGAGGCTCGGTCGCGCCTCGAGAACTCGGCGGCGAGGACCGTGAGGTCCGCGTTTGCGACCGCCTCGCCGTACCGGTCGAAGAGCCGAGCGCCCGCGTGCGGCGCGGCCCCGCAGGCCAGGACCTCGGCGACCTTGGACTGCTCGTCCGGCCATGCGCGCAGAGCCAGGTCGTCGGCCCAGGCGGCTTGGCGATCGACCAGTTCGACGAGGACCCGCCATGCGGCGAGGCGCTCGTGCCGATTTCCCGACGCGAGGCGTCCCTGCAGCTCCGATTTCGCGAAGGGCTCGCCGAGTTCGAAGAGGACGTCGACGAGCGAGGTCCCGGTGCCTTCCGGACCGAGCTTCAGCGCGTCCATCGCGTGGCGCGCGAGTTGCACCCGGTATCGGGGCTGATCGGCCGCGAGGCCGTCCTCCAGGAGCTCGAGAGACGTGAGGGCGCCGCGGCACGACGCGCGCGAGCTTGCGTCCTCGTCGTCCAGCCCGCGGTTCGTCGCCAGGATGGTGTCGCGGAAGAGCTCGGCGTCGGGATGGGAGAACGCCTTGCTGGCCGCGATTCGGTAGACGTGCTGCCAGTGCACCTGCCCAGCTATCGTGCGTAGGCGTTCCTGGATCAGACGGTCGGCGCCGGACATGAGGGCGGCGGCCGCGGCGTACTCCTGCAGGGACCTGACCTCGAAGGCGATGCGGCCCTCCTCGCGCTGCTCGAGGAAGACCAGACGGTCGGTCGCGGCCCTGAGGATCTCGCCGGCGATGACGCCGACCGCGTCGGGATCGTGCCCTTCGTCGAGGAGGATGTCGCTGACGAGGTCCAGCAGCTGAGCGGGCGTGACGAACGAGGAGGCCGCGCCGTCGCGCTCGGCGTCTACGTGGAGCAGGAGGCCGGCCTCGCGCAGGAGCTTGAGGATGCTGCGTCCGCGTCGCCGGACGACTTCTCCGCCTGGTCCGGGCTTCTCCTGCTCCCGCTTCATGACGACGTCCAGGTAGCCGTCGAACAGCGTCCATCGGTCGGTGGGCGCCTGCCCACGCTGGTCGATGATCTGGAACAGGATCGCGACCTGGAGGGGGCTGACGGTGAGAAGGGAGGTGGTCGTGTTCTGCACGGCCTCGCGGAGCCTCGCGAGCACGCGTTCGCGCCTCTCGGGCTCCACCAGCCGCAGCGACGCGAGCCGCTCGCCGTAGGCGAGCGCCCGTTCACCGTCGAGCCGGGTCAGTTCGAGCTTCAGGTGGTGTCTGGGATCCAGATCGTCGTTGTAGCCCTGCGGCCGGGTGGTGATGACGAGCGCCACGTCGGCGTCGAGCGGCACCGCCTCGTCCCAGAACTCGTTGATTGCACGCAGCACGTCGACGCGATTTCCGGAATCCGGCACCTCGTCCAATCCGTCGAGGGTGAGCAGCCAGGGGAAGGCGGCCAGCCATCCGCGCAGATCCTCCGGCTCGATCCTGGCGTCCGCCACCATTCCGACGTTGTCCGCCATGTGGGTGAGGAGCGACAAGCGCCGGCCGTCCGCGGCCGCCCTCCCCAGCGCGTCGGCGAAGCCCGGCAGGTCGACGCGAACGGGGTAGCGCCGCACGCCCTCGCGGGGGATGTTGAGCCGGGCGGCTCCGCGCCCGACGGACTGGAGGATCGCGGACACGTCGGGCGAGAGGCGTGGATCGTCCGCGAGGAGGCGCCAGCGCATGATCTGGCCGGCGAACTGGGCCACGGTGGACTTGCCCTGCCCCGGCCCGCCGATCAGGATCTGCCGCGACGGAGCCGGACTTCGCGCGTCCCCCTCCTTCCGCGCATGGAGCGCCGACGGTGCGAGCTTGACGGCGAACCTGTCGAGGAGGGTCGCAAGGGCGAGAGGCGCCTTTGCGATCGCGGCCGGGTCGGGGTCGGTGGCGACGAGCTCGCGATCGTGCTGCTCGAGCGCCTCGCCGGCGCATGGAAGATCGACGAAGAGGTCCTCGAGGAAGGCCGCGTCCTCTCCGACGTGACCGGCCTGCTGGAGGCGGGTTGCGCGCTGGCTGCGGAGTTCGCGCTGGAGATAGCGCGTCATCGTCTCGCCGAAGTCGGGGCTGCGCGACTTGAAGTAGCCGAACGCGGCCGAGAGCAGCTCGCGCGGGCCCAGCCAGCCGTCGTAGCTGCGCAGGAGGTCGGGGGCGCCATCGAGCAGCACCGCGATCTTGTCGGCGTGCCACACGTGCATGTCCTTGATGCCGAGCGGCCTGCCGAGCCGCTGGAAGACCTCCTCGACCTTCTGCTGCCCGCCCTTCCTTCGGGTGCCCTCGATGGAGGAGAGGCGCACGTTGCTGACGAGGACGTAGTAGTCGGGCAGCTTGCGCCCCTTCCCCACGTCGGCGTAGGCCTTGAGCTCCGCCTCGAGCTGGCGGGCGAGCCACTCGCCGTCGCTCCTGGACTCCTCCCGCTGGCGGAACTTGGCCTGCATGACGACGTGGCCGCGCCAGCGCTCGACGTCGTTGGGATACGGGAGGGTCCCCGTGTGGGAGGCCTCGCGGCCTCCGTCGGGACCGTCGCCGAAGACCATGATGCCCGGACCGAGCACCTCGGCGGCCAGGGCCTGGGCGAACTGCTCGAACGAGCGCGGGTTGAAGGCGGCGAAGGACAGATCGGGCATCGCGTTGCCTCCATGGTGAAGCTCGGCCGTTCGGCGCCTCCTTCGTCCACGACCGCAGGCGCGCGATCAAGACGGCTCGCGCGGCCGGAGGATGCGTCGCCCGGCCACGACGCCCACCCGGGGCCGATGCGGCACCGCCGGTCGACCGGCGCGACCTGCCGGGAGCCTGGACGTCGTCTAACGTGTTCGGCCCCGGTATCCGTTGGCAGCTGCTGTCCGAGCAGCGTCCAAGCATGCTTGCGCGAAGCGATCCGCATGGAGCTACCGAACCCGGGAAAGCTGAAGCGGAGGTGACGTCGGCGACGCCCCCTCGCCGCCGTGATCCCCTTCGTGGGCGGATCAGCTGTCGCCTGAGCGACGCGATCTCCGCCAATCGTCCGCCCGCGCGAGATTGGCGTCCACCCACGAACCGAGCCGTTCGACTTCGGCGATGGCGGCGAAGAGCGCTTCCCGGCTGACCGTCACGCCCGGAGCGCCGAAGAGGCCTTCCGGCCGGCCGGCGGCGATCCACGCTTCGACCTCGCGCGACTCGGCGAAGTGCGGGAGGGCGTGTCGCCGCAGCATGGCGGCGTCGTGCGCCGGACGAAGCGCGAACAGGTCCGTGCCGTGCTGCGCGCGGTTGCGAGCGAGCACGACCTGCTCGATCAGATCGAAGTCGATCCCGCTGCCCATCCAATCCGTTGCGAGGATCTCGCCGAGGGCTTCCCGATGGGCCGCCACCCAGCTTCGTCGGATGGCGCGCCTGCCCTCGTCGTCGAACTCGAAGCCGATGCGGTTGCGCTGCAGATGCCCCAGGTACAGCTTCAGCGCGTCGCTGAGGAGCGACGTGCAGCCGAGGCCGATGACCTGGATCGAGGCGTCCGCATCCATCCACTCCTGGAGGAAGGGCGGCTCGTCCTCATGGATCGGCGTCGCGTCGTACGGCGGAGCGCCCGCCTCGATCAGGCGCTTCGTCTCCTCGAAGCCGGTCACCGCCGCGTCGTAGTGCCGCCGGATGAAGCTCAGGCGTTCGCGCAGGAAGTACAGGATGTCCATTTGATCTTTCGCCGTGCTGCTGTTGTCCTCCGTGTCGCGGACGTGCCGATGGGCGAAGACCTGATGGCGGAGGCGTTTCGAATGCTTCCGACAAGAGGTGCGGTTCGCCTGCCGGGCGTGCCGGCCGCGACCTGCCTCACCTCCGGCCGCGCGCGTCCGGTGGACGAACGAGTTGCGCCGTGCCGGTAAGCAGGAGCAGCGCCTGAGCCTTCGCCGCGGCGTCCGCGCGGAAGCCGCCTTCACCCCTGACACGCTGCTCCAGATGGAACGGTCCCACCTGGATGGGGATGACGTAGCCGTTTGCAAGGCGGGCTCCGAGCGAAACGACGACGCCCTCCGGCTCCTGGGCGACGCCGTGGATCTCGTAGTGGACCGGTTCCTCGTCCGGGCGCAGCGAGTGGGCGTTGAACGGCAGCTGCGCGGCGGCTGCGACGGCGCACGCCACCGTTGACATCGCGACAGCGACGATCGTCCTGATCACGGCGGCAACCTCCTAGCTTGTGACCTCTCGCTCCCCGACAGCACAAAGCGTAACATCCCGGCCGCGTCTTGGCCCACCCGAAACGTCGCTCCCGCGGACGACGGGACGCGGCGCGGGAGAGCATGGGGGATCCGGAACGGAGCGGACCTCCACCTGCGCGGACAGCAACTGTGCCGTCTTCCAACGCTCCGGCGCGCGGAGACCCCTTTTCCGTCGCGACCGTCGGGCCACGTCGGGGAGGAGACGGGGCTGGTGCTGTCGACGACGCTGATGCGCGGGCGTCGACGCATCGGACCGGCGCTTGCGCCGTCAGGCGCGCTGGTCCAACCTCGGCCTACTCGCCCATCTCGGAGGAGGAAGGCTGTGGAAGCGGTGAGCGTCGCTGCCGATAGTGTCGCCAGCCGCGTGGTCGCCGCGAACGGGGTGGAGTTCCACCTGCTGGAGATCGGCGCCGGCCCGTTGGTGCTCTGCCTCCACGGCTTCCCCGACCACGCACGCTCCTTCGTGCCCCTGATGCGGCGGCTGGCGGCGGCGGGCTACCGCGTCGTAGCCCCGAACTTGCGTGGGTTCTGGCCCACCGGCCCTGCGCCCGACGGCTGCTACCTGCCATGGGCCACGGGAGGCGATGCCGTTGCGCTCGTCCAGGGTTTGGGGGTGGAGAAGGCGGCAGCCCTGGTGGGCCACGACTGGGGCGCCGCCGCCGCCTACGCCGCCGCCCGCACAGCGCCCGAACGCTTCGCCAGGCTCGTGGCGATGTCGGTGCCGGAGGGCGGCCGGGTCGGAGCCGCGATGGTGGCCGACCCGGTCCAGCAGAAGCGCAGCTGGTACATGTACTTCTTCCAGATGCCCATCGCCGAGGCCGCGCTCGCCCATCACGACTTCGCGCTCGTCGACCGGCTCTGGGAGGACTGGTCGCCCGGATATGCGCTGCCTGCCGAGGCTCGCGAAGACCTGAAGGCGATGTTCCGGCAGCCAGGCGTGCCGTCGCAGCTGCTCGCCTACTACCGCCAGGCCTTCTCGCCCGTGACGGCGAGACCGGAGTGGACGGAGCGGAGCTCGGCGCTTCGTGGGCCGATCACCGTGCCGACGCTCTACCTTCATGGCCGTGACGACGGCTGCATCGGGCCGGAGGTGTCGGACGGCATGGAGGCGAGCTTCGCGGCAGGGCTCACGCGCGAAGTGATTGAAGGCGGCCATTTCCTGCAGCTCGAGCGGCCGGACCTCGTTGCCGACCGCATCCTCGCCTTCCTCGAGGCGTGAGTCATGCCGCAGCGCTCGATCTTCATCACTGGCGGCGCGGGCGGCATCGGTCTCGCGACAGCGCTTCGGTTCGCCTCGGCCGGCTGGCGCGTCGGTGTCGGCGACCTTGCGGATGCGTTGGGGGGACTGCCGGTCGGTTTCGAGCGCTACGTTCACGACGTCACCGATGCGGATGCCTGGACGGACGTGCTGACGCGCTTCTCCGGCAGTTCGGACGGCGCCATCGACGTGCTCGTCAACAACGCCGGCATCCTGCGCTTCGGTTGGTTCGAGGAGCAGACGGCGGCGGCGCATGCAGCGCTCGTCGACGTCAACGTCAAGGGCGTGGTGCTTGGCGCCGGCGCCGCGCTGCCGTTCCTGCGCAGCGCGGCAGGCGGCTGCCTGATCAACATCGCCTCGCTGGCGTCGCTCCAGGCGACGCCCCGTCTCGCCGTCTATTCCGCGACCAAGTTCGCGGTGCGCGGCCTCTCCGAGGCGCTGGCCCTCGAGTGGGAGCGGCTGGGCGTGCGCGTCGCCTGTGTCGAGCCGGCCCTCATCGACACGCCCATGCTCGACCACGACGACGCCGGCGGGCTGAGCTTCCGCCGCGCCGTGGGAGGCGCGGATCTGCTTTCGGCCGAGATGGTGGCCGATGCGGTGTGGTCGGCCGCCCATGGCGACGATCTGCACTACCCCGTCGGAGCTGCTCCCGAGGCGCTGCTGCAGGAGATCGCGCCGCGGCTCGCCTTCCAAAGGCGGCAATGGCGTGAGCGCCTGGCGGCACCCTCGCAGCGCAGCTGACATCCGCCTCTCTCCCGAGCCGACCGCCACACGCGTCGGCCGAGGCGGATCCTCTTCGGTCGTCAGCGGCGCGGCGGATCGTGCGCTGGTTTGTTCCCCGTGCTTACGAGGATCGTGGCCAAGGTTGCGAGGTGCGCTTGTAGACGCGACGCCCTCATCGAGCTGACGATTCGCAACATGCCGCATGGGGATCGAACCCGTCATCTTTCTCTTGTCGAACGGCGCTCGACGCCATCCACCTCGCCCAAGGGAGGACGGCATGGACACGATGGCGAGGATCGGCGGGGCCGCCGCGGCCGAGGCTGAAGACTTCGACGTGGTGATCGTGGGCGCGGGCATCGCCGGGATCGGTTCCGCCTATCACCTGCTCACGCAGGCGCCGGGCCGGAGCTTCGTGGTGATCGAGGAGAAGTCGAGCTTCGGCGGCACGTGGTTCACGCACCGGTACCCGGGCGCCCGGTCGGACAGCGACCTTCATACGTTCGGATACGGCTTCAAACCGTGGAGCGGGCCGCCAATCGCCACGGCGTCGGAGATCCTCTCGTACATGGGCGAGGTCATCGCGGAGAACGGCCTGGACCGCTTCATCCGCTACGGCACGCGCGTCATCTCCGCCGACTGGTGCGAAGCGGATGCGCGGTGGACGCTGACGATCGAGTCCGGGGAGGGCGGCGAGCGGCGGATCGTCACAGCTTCCTTCCTGTGGATGTGCCAAGGCTACTATCGCCATTCGGCGGGTTACATGCCCGAGTGGCCGGGCATGAGCGACTTCCGCGGGATGATCGTCCATCCGCAGCACTGGCCGGATGACATCGATCTGGACGACAAGCGTGTCGTCGTGATCGGCTCGGGGGCGACGGCCGCGACGTTGATCCCGGCGCTCGCATCACGCGTGGCCCACGTGACGATGCTTCAGCGCTCGCCCGGCTACTTCACGGTCGGCCGGAACCGGAACGAACTCGCCGAGACCCTGCGCGAACTGGAGGTCGATCCGGCCTGGATCCACGAGATCGTGCGCCGTTCGATCCTCAGCGAGGGTGCGAAGAGGACGAGGGGCATCCTGGCGAACCCCGAGCGTGCGCGCGAGGAGCTTCTGAAGGCGCTCGGCGAGCATCTCGACCACGAGACGATCACGCGGCATTTCACTCCGAGCTACGATCCCTGGCGCCAGCGCATCTGCTTCGTTCCCGATGGCGACTTCTTCAAGGCGCTGGGATCCGGCCGTGCGTCCGTGGTGACCGACGAGATCGACCGGTTCGTCGAGAGCGGCCTGCTCCTCAGGTCGGGCGAGAACCTCGCCGCTGACGTGATCGTCACGGCGACCGGGTTCAGTCTCGCGGTCCTCGGCGACATCGCCTTCTCCTTGGACGGCGAGCCTTTGGATCTGTCCGCGTCGGTAACGTACCGCGGCATGATGTTCACCGGCGTGCCGAACCTGGTCTGGGTGTTCGGCTACTTCAGGGCGAGCTGGACGCTCCGCGCGGACCTCATCGGTGATTTCGTGCCGAGATTGCTGAGGCGCATGGACGAACGGGGTGCCTCGCGCGTCCGCGTCCAGCTGCGCCCGGAGGACGAGGGGATGGAGCTGGGTCCTTGGGTGGATCCCGCGGACTTCAATCCCGGATACCTGACGCGGGACATGCATCGCATGCCGAGGAGCGGCAGCAAGGCCGAGTGGCGTCATACGCAGGAGTATTGGCTGGATCGTCGGGACTTTCCGTCGATCGACCTCGACGACGCGGCGTTCTCCTATGGGTGAGAGTCGAGGTGGACGCGCGGTGCCTGCCGGAAGGCGGCGGCCGTGACGCAAGGACGCACCGACGGACTCGCGTTCCGCGGGTCGCCTCTGGCGGCGGGGACTTCCGCCGCCATGTCGCTCATGCCCGCCCTCCATCGCAGGGCGGGCTAGTCGTGGTCGGGGCTCCGCGGCGGAAGAACCGGTTCGATGCCAAGCAGGCGCAGATGCTGGACGTGGCGTCGATGGAGATCAATCGACACGGCGCGGGCGGGATGACGCTTGAGGCCGTGGCCCGGCGACTCGGCCTCGATCAATCCAGCGTGAGCTACTACTTCGGCCGGAAGGAGGATTTGGTCGCTGCGTGCCGGCAGCGCACCCTCCTCTGGAAGCTCGAGTGCGCACGGCGCGCGTCGGCCGAGCGCACCGCCGCACGACGCCTCCGGGCCTTCCTCTTCTCGCACCTGTCCCTGGTCGCCCGTTCGCGTCAGTCCGTCGACATCCCGCTGGTCCGCGTCTCGAACATCCGCGTGCCCGATGACGCCCCGCACGCACCGCTGCTGAACCTCCGTGGCGAGCTCGTCGAGGCGGTGCGAGCGCTCCTGGGCGACGAGGAGCGCGATGGGCGCGGGACGCTGTGCGCGCATCAGCTCCTTTCGGTGCTGGACACTCTCCCGACCTGGCTCGAAGCCCATACGCTGTGCGAGTTCGGCAGGTTGGGAGAGCGCCTTCTCGACGTTCTGGAGTCGGGGATCGGCATCACCTTCGATCGGGACCTGTACCTCGAGGCGCTGCCGGGGTCGGTGGACGTCACCATGCGCGACCGCTTCGGGACGGCGGCCGCGACTGTCATCGATCAACGGGGCTACCGCGGCGCGAGCGTCGATCGGATCGCCGACGAACTGGGCGTGAGCAATGGCAGCTTCTACCACCACTTCACGTCCAAGGACGAGCTGATCGAGGCGTGCTTCGACCGCAACTCCGATCTGCTCGAAAGAGCGCACGCCCGATCCGACGGCACGGCCGGTGGCGAAGGCGCCGGATTGGCGATGACCATCTCCTCCCTCGTCGCCCTCCGCCTCGGCGATGGCCCGCTTCTCGGTCTCGACGCTCACCTGGGGCTGCCGGGGGAGATGCGCGCGGAGATGGCTCGTCGGGGGGCCCGGGAGACCGTTCGGCTGGCTGGAAGGATCTCTGACGCCGTCGCGGACGGGTCCTGCAGGCCGGTGGATCCCAAAGTCGCAGCGCACGTCGTGGAGGCTCTCGTCGACGGCGCAGCCGTGGCCCCTCGATTGGTCGACGATCCCCCGTCGGAGACGATGGTCGCCCTCTACCTCGATGCGATCCGCGGGGGCCTCTGGGCGAACTCTCGATCAATCGCGGTTTCTTGCGTCGACGAGCCCGGGGATGATCTCACCTCCGCCTCGCCGGGGTGAGGCCGCTCCTCATCGCCAAGGAGCGACTCACGTGAGGTTCGCCTATCCGGCGGGTTCTGCCGCGCGGACGCCCGTGAGCGCCTCGACATGTGACGGGATCCACTCCGCGGGGCGTCGGTGTCGGCGGACGTCTGCCTGACGAGGTGTCGCGAAGGCGACATCTTCCGACCGTCCGCTGCGCGGTGGGGCACCACTACCTGTCAGACCCGGTGTGCGGGCGTGCGAGTGCGCGTCTCAGCGCCTCGGTGGTCTCCGACACCACGGTCCCGACCGCCGGCGAGACATCAGGCATGAGGAAGAAGTCGTGGATCATCGCCGGGAACTCGACATGCTCGACCGCGACCCCGGTTCGGGCCAGATGCTCGGCGAACGCGCGTCCCTCGTCCTTGAGCGGATCGTGTCCCGCGGTCACCACCAGCGCCGGCGTTCGCGACGTGCGACCACCCAGGAGGGCCCTTCCGGACTGCGCGTGGCCGCGGGCTGCGAGACAGGCGTCGAACCACGCGAGCGCGTCGCGGGTCAGCACGGGCCCATCGAGATCCCGGCGCGACGCCGTCTCTTCCTCCGGCCAGATCACCGGGTAGAGGAGAAGCTGGAGCGCGAGCCGGCATCCCCGCTCTTCGTCGAGCGAGCAGGCCACCGAGGCGGCGAGATTGCCCCCGGCGGAATCGCCGCCCACGGCGATGAGCGTGGGATCGGCGCCGAGATCTGCGGCATGCTCGAAGGCCCAGAGAGTGGCGGCGAGCGCGTCGTCGTGGGCGGCGGGGAACGGGTTCTCGGGAGCGAGCCTGTAGTCGATGGCCAACACCCGCAGGTCGGCCCCGGCCGCCAACCTGCGGCAATGGCCGTCATGCGTGTCGAGGTCGCCGAGCACGAAGCCGCCCCCGTGGAAGTAGACCAGAAGGGCCGACCGAGGCTCCGCCGTCCGGGGTGTGTAGAGCCGCGCCGGACGGTGGCCCGCCCCGCCGAGGACTTGCAGATCGAGCGCGTCGACGTCGTCCGGGGGGCTCAGGTCCTGCTGGTGGCGACGCGCCTTGTAGCCCGCCCTCACCATTTGGACCGGAAGACCGCCGACTGGAAGTCGCGGCTGCTTGCGCGCGATCTCCGCCTCTTCGGCGAGCATCCGCTGAAAGTGTGTGTCGATCCCCGTCATCCCGGCACGCCTAGGGCGCCATCGCGCGGTGGGTTGGCGATGGCGATCGAACCGGCGCCCCCGTTCGATGCCACCGCCCTTCGAAGTCGGCGCCCTGCGGGTTCCGGATCGCCTCGCGAACCCCGCCCCGGCTCGTCGCGCAGGCATCGAACCCGATGCGACGTTTCCTGGCTTCCGCCGCATCGCCACGGTGGGGAGGCCTCAATTTGACCGCAAAGGTGCCCGCGGCTCCGCCTCATCGCTGGCAGGTTCTTTCGCATGCGATGTCTTCTCTCGGCTTCGGATCGGGCGCAGCGGGACCAGCGGGTTCGGACGCTGGCGACCTCGACACGACGGCCGATGCTGCACCCTGGAACGTTGTTCGCAAAGCGGATCCCTCCAAGCTGGCGAAGACCTGGTCGCCGCGACGCCCCTGGAGGTCGGCCGGGTCGGGCCCGGCATTGACCACCGACCGCAGCCGCCGTGCCCGTGGGTGTCAGCGGCTTTCGGCGGGATCCTGACGGAGGCGCCCCGTGCGCCAGTACAGGTCCAGTTCGTCGCATGAGGCGAAGCCGAGCGCAGCGGCGAAGTCCTCGTTGATGAGCCTCACGGCCCGGCCGCTCGCGTCGAACGCGGCGAGCGCCCTGCTGCACTCACTGCCGCGCTCGAACCGGGAGAGTGTGGCTGGGCTCACCCCCGCCCTGGCGGCGCACTGTTCCAAGGTGAGTCCCAAGCTCCGCCGCCGGTCACGCAGCAGGGTGAGCGGCGGATGCTGCGCATAGGCGTCCGTCTCCTTGCGCTTGAAATCGAAGCTCTCGATGTCGACGTCGAGGACGAAGCAGATCCGGTTTAGGACGCACGCGGTCGGCAGCCGTCCTGCCTCGAGCCTGTAGACGGTTTCGCGCACGACGCCGGCCTTCTTGGCGAGACGCGCCTGCGTCATCCCCTTCGCCTTTCGCGCGGCCAGGAGGGCTTCGCCGATCCGCTTTCCCGTCACGGTCGCCATGGAAGAAATATGAGACTTCCTTTCAGCAAAGGCAAGCGGACGCTCCCGTATTGTCGGCATGGCCGCCACGCGGATCTCGGCTCGTCCGCCTGCAAGGACGGAACTGTCCACCTCGGGGCCTGTCGCGCCGCCCGCGGAGGCGGAGCTCGTGCGTCTGCTGGCGCGGCAGGCGGCGGCCGAGTACGTCCGCTCCGCGTTGCGCGACGGCGGCGATCGTCCATAATCGAGATCGGAGGACGATGCGCAATGTCGTTGAGGATCGCCATCTACGCGCGGCACAGCACGGACAAGCAGAACCCGATGTCGAGCGTCGATCAGGTGGCGGCGTGCCAGGTCCTCGTCGACAGGCTGGGCGGCCGCCTCGTGGAAACCTACGCCGATCCGGAGATCTCCGGATATCGGCGCGACCGTCCGGGGCTGAACCGTCTGCTGGCGGACGTGAGGAACGAAAGGATCGACGTCGTCGTCTGCGAAGCGCTCGATCGGATCGCGCGCGATGGCGAGGACATCAGCTGGATCGGGAAGAAGCTCCGCTTCGACCGGGTCAAGCTCCACACCGCGACGGAAGGCGAGATCGACGAGGTCAAGCTGGCGGTCGCCGGCCTCCTCGGATCCATGTTCCAGTCGAACCTCAAGCAGAAGACCCTGCGCGGCATGAAGGCGGCGGTCCTGGCCGGTCGCTTCGCCGGTGGGAGGGCGTACGGCTATCGCCGCTCGGACCAGATCGGCGAGGGCGGCGAGGTCGTCCGAGGGGTCATGCGGGTGCACGACGGCGAGGCCGAGGTCGTCCGCCGCATCCTGCGGGAGTTCGCCGCGGGGCGATCCTCCCTTCAGATCGCCACCGCGCTGAACGCCGACGGCGTGCCGGGGCCGCGCGGGGGCGAATGGAACGCATCGACGGTCCGGGGAGACCCGCGCAAGCACGTGGGCATCCTCACGAACCCGCTGTACCGTGGGCGGCTGATCTGGGGACGGCGCGAGTGGCGCAAGGATCCGGACTCCGACAGGCGTGAACGCCGTTACCGGTTGCGCGACCCGTCCGAATGGGTCGAGGTCGATGTGCCGGATCTGAGGATCGTCGACGCCGATCTCGCGAGACGGGTGGACGCGGAGTTGGAGCGTCGCTCACGGCCGGTCGACGCGGCCGGCACCGCGTCGCGACGTCGGGGCCGGCATCTCCTCTCGGGCTTGATCATCTGCGGCGCGTGCGGCTCCCGGTTCACGATCGTCGGCAGGGACTATTACCGTTGCGCGCGCAACCGCGAGCGCGGCACGTGCGCGAACACCGCCTCGATCCGCCGCTCGGTCGTCGAGGAGGCGGCGCTTTCGGCGTTGCAGGATCGACTTCTCACGCCGGAGTTCGCCAAGCTGTTCGCGGACGAGTTCAATCGCGAGGTCCGGCGGCTCGTGGCGACGCGGCAGGACCGCGATGCGGATCTTCGCGCCCGGCTGTCCGAGCTCGATGCCGAGATCGGGAACCTTACGACACACTTCCTCAAGGGCGTCGTGAGTGACGCCCTCACCGCGCTGCTCGCCGATCGCGAAGCCGAGCGGGCCAGGGTGGTCGCTCAGCTCCGCGGAGGTGAGGCTGCGGACGAACCGCGCATCCTTCCTCATCCGACGCTCGTGAAGAGGTTCGAGGCCAAGGTCGCGCGCCTGCGCGAGGCGCTGACCGAGGAGGGCACGCGGGAGGAGGCGGCCGCGGTGATCCGGGAACTGATCACCTCCGTCACCATCGTGCCGCAGGAAGCGGGCGTGTCGGCCGATGTCGAGGCCTCGGCCGGGCGCCTCATCGACTTCGCCACGCAGGACAGAAGGGCGCCCTCTCGGGCGCCCTCCAGTTCGCTAGCGGTGGTTGCGGGGACAGGATTTGAACCTGTGACCTTCAGGTTATGAGCCTGACGAGCTACCGGGCTGCTCCACCCCGCGTCGAGGTAATGTCCGCAAGGATGCGGTGTGTGGTGTGCCTTGTGGTGGGAAGGCGGGTGAACGGGTTCTTCTGGGTACGCAGGCTGCAATGCCTGGCGACGACCTACTCTTCCATCGCTTGAGCGATAGTACCAT
>NZ_JAAVJH010000011.1 GCF_012035195.1 Sphingomonas corticis | reverse complement strand
ATCGCCAGGGTCGCCGGCGACTGGCCCGCCACCCGCTGGGACGAGCTGATGCCGTGGAACTGGGTGCCCCAGACAGATCAGCCAACAGCCCAAGCCGCATAAACTGCGGTCCTCACGCCACGCTTACACTCATTGAGACGGCCCGCGAGTATCACGAGCTCACCGGACGGCACCTTCAGGTCTATGGCGACATCGGGGAGTTGTTCGGCGTCATAACGCACGGCCTGAAGCTGCACCGCAACTACGCCCAAGGGTCGGATGGTCGGATCGGCAACGACCTCGTGGAGGTGAAGACGATCACGCCGTTCAAGGCGAACGCCGAGGTGGTGCTCAATCTCAGGCGCAACTTCAGCAAGGTGCTGATCGTCCGGATCAACGCGGACTTCGAGGTGGCGGGGCGGATGGTCGACCGTGCTTCGCTACCGCGCGTCAGGGGCGACCGCCTCGTCCTTGCCTGGGACCAACTCGACTCGCGCAGTTCCTCCACGTGCTCTCTCGAGTTCGAGGCAGGTGGCGTTTCGGGACTTGTCGATTGAAGTGCTGCTGATGCGCAGACCCGCGCCGTCGGTGACCGGGTGGGTCAGCACCGCTTCGAGGGGGCGTCCCGACAAGGCGACCAGCACGCTCTCGGGCAGGGGATGGTTCCTGATCTCGATGGATCCTGCGGAGCGATGATCGCTGGACCGGTCGTCGAAGTCCCACAGCGCCTCGCCCTCCGGTCCGAGGAGCAACGACACCACGAGACGCTTCGTGTCCGTATCGGCGAACGCGGTCACCGTCATGCCGTCGTTGATCCGCATGTCGACCGAGCGCGCCCAGATCGCCAGCGCGATGACGTCGACGGGATCGATGCCGGCGGAAGCCACTGCCCGTGCGGCCTCGCGATGCATCGTGTATCCGCGCGTGAGTTCGATGATCGCGGCCCGATCCGGCCTTTCCAATCTCGCGCGTAGGCGGCCGCGCAGCGGGTTGAGCCGGTTGGAGCGCTTTAGGCCATAGGCTCTCCTGACCCGGTCCCCGTCGGTCCCGTTCCGTCGGCCGCTGGCCTCCATCCGGAGGAGCGTTTCCGCATCCAGCGCGTCTGCAAGGTTGGTGACCAAGGCCGTTCCTCTCTAGCCAAGGGATAGGTGAATGCGCCTCAGCGACCTGGGAGGCGCGCATTCATTGCTTGGGTGAAGGGTTGGCCGAGCGTGCGGGACCCGCTTACGCCACGCGCGGCCGACCCGCCCGTGTTCGTCGACATCTTCTCGGGTGAGCGGTAAGGGACGGTCACGTCGGGTGGCGAGGCTGGCCACTCCGAACAGGTCGGGGCACCACGCCTACGCGACACGCTAAACGGAAATCTCTTCAGCGGTTGCGATCAGGGGGCACGGTCGGGGGCACGTAAACTAGGCTTGGACGGTTTTCATTAGTTCTAGCAAAGTCTTACGTTAAGGATATGAATCCCTCCCGCTCCGCCACCCAGTCCCAAGTCGCTGGCATATGTAGGAAACCTCGGTTTCTGGCGCAATTCGGTGCCGAGTTGCGCAGAAAACCGACGGAACCCGGGCGCGCATTCGGACGTGTAATCCCGCCGTCGGGGTGCAAGACGCCCCTGACGCACGCGCTCGTGCGGACCGGCCGGGCGAAGAGCGACGGGAGACTTGCCTTGACAATTGCCACCCCACCCTCTCCCGCGACCCTGCCGCTTCGATCGCTTCTCCTTGCGGCGGCGTTCGGGCTGGCCGACGTGGCCCTGGCGTCCGGCTCCGCCGCGGCGACGCAATCCTCGCCGGGGGGGGCGGCGACGCGCTTCGTCCGCGATCCGGTCCGGTTCGAGGCCAATCAGGCCAAGCTGGTCGCCGCGACACGGTCGCGCTCGCCCGCGATGGCGGACGCGCTCGATCGATCCTTCCGGCAGGACATCCTCGGCGCCGTCTCGGCCGAACTGCGGCGCGTCGGCCTCGACACGAGCGACGTCGCCGACATGACCGCCGCCTATTGGGTGATGGCATGGGAGGCGGCGAACGGCATCATCGGAGAGACGACCGATCCCGCGCTGGTCGACGGGGCGCGTCGGCAGATCGCGGGCAAGATGGCGAAGAGCACGGCCGCACTGCGCGATGCCGAGAAGCAGGACATCGCCGATGCCATGCTGTTGCAGGCGCTGGTGATCGACGCCCGCATGAAGGCGGTCGCCGGACAGGGGGCCGCCGCCCGCCGCAAGATGAGCGACGCGATCCATGCCGAGGCGGCGCAGATCCTGCGCACCGACCTTCGCCGGACCACGCTCACCCCCGCCGGCTTCGCGCCCGCTTCCGGATCGCCGCCCGCGACACAGGCCCCGGCCGCCCCGCCGCCCGTCACGCCTCCCGGCAGGGCCGCCTCGCATGCCGGCAACTGGCAGCGGGTGGAGGGCGTCTACTTCAAATCGTACACCAGCTTCGGCGTCGGCGGGATGATGATCCAGGATTTCGAGCCAGTGGTCCTGTTCCGCGACGGCAGCTACTACGAGGTCGAGGGACCGGCGCTGGAAGATGTCGATCTCGCCGCCAGCCGCGCCGCCAATCCGCGCGCCTGGGGAACGTGGAGGCGCCAAGGCGCGACTTTCCTGCTGACCGACGATCGCGGCCGGACCGAGGACTACCGCCTCCAGCAAGGCAGCTTCTTCAAGGCCTATCCGGCGGAAGCGATCGGCGGCAAGCTGGCGCGCCCGTACAAGCGCATCTCCGGCGGCGGCAATTCCGCGCTGGGCGGCACCATGGCGATCGCCGCGCAGACCAACCTGGCCTTCTCGCCCGACGGCAGCTTCTCGACCGACTCCAGCGCGGGGGCGGTCGGCGCGAACGTCGCGGCCTCCAGCCGCAGGCGGGGCGGCGTCGGCCGCTATCGGATCGAGCGCCACACGATCAGCTTCGTCGATCCTCGTGGTGCTACCCGACGCGAGTTCTTCGCGCTCGGTTCCGAAGGAGCGACCCCGCGCGTCGACAGCGACATGATCTTCATCGGCGACCGCGTGTTCGTGAAGGACGACTGACCGGCGCGCCCGCCGCATGTGCGCCGGACCGCGACCGGACCTGGTCTTGATCGCGCCGGACGGACGGCGGCACTGGCCACGCGCCTGAGGAAGTGGATGCCGTCGGCGACGCAGGAAAGGGCGCCGTGTGTTCGCAGGTGACCGGGCCGGCACCACCAACCACTTGGCTTCATTGCGCAGCATGCTATCTCTGGCGACCGGGGGAGCGAAGCAGACCGGTGATGCCAGACGCAACGGCCGCTGAACGGTTGACGATCGACTACGACTGGTCATCCACTCCACTCGGATCGATCGATTCCTGGTCGGACGATCTCAGGCAGGCCGTCGAACGCGCGATCCTCCCCCGCCCCGTCGAGGACAGCCCGCCGCCCACGGCGATGCTCGACGCGCTGTTCAGCGCCGCGCCGATCGGCCTCGCCATCTGGGACCGCGATCTCCGCTTCGTCCGCGTGAACGACAGCCTGGCTGAGATGAACGGGCTCAGCCCGGCGCAGCACATCGGCCGCAGTCCGGCCGACCTCTTCCCGGATCTCGCCGGGCTGGATGCCCTGCTCGATCAATGGCGCGCCATGCTGGAGACCGGCGAGCCGCTGCGCGATGTCGAAGTGGTCGGCTCCACGCAGGGGTTGGGCGGCGGCCGGAGCTGGAACGAGCATTTCTTCCCCATCCGGGTCGACCGCGCCATCATCGGGATCGGCGCGGTCGTGGAGGAGACGACCGAGCGGAAGCGGGTGGAGGCCGAACTCGTCAGGAGCGAGGCGCGGTTCCGTGAGTTTGCGGAGGCGTCGTCCGACATCCTGTGGCTCCGCAACACCGACACCGCCGAGTTCGAATTCCTCAGCGGCAGCTTGCGGAGCCTGCTGAGCGCGGACGTTCCCGGCCGCGGCGATCGCGCGATCGAGTTCGACTGGCAGGCGGCGATCGTGCCCGAGGACCGCGCCGCGGCGTTCGCCGAACTGGCGAAGGTCCGCGACGGCCACCGCGTCACGCACAGCTTCCGCGTGCGCCTTCCCGGCCGCACGCGCGTGCGCTGGATCAAGAACACCGCCTTCCCCCTGCCCGACCGCGACGGCATCGTCCGGCGGATCGGCGGCATCGCCCAGGACGTGACCGAGGAGATCGAGACCGATCAGCGGCTCCGCCTCATGATCGGCGAACTGCAACATCGCACCCGCAACCTGATGGGCGTCGTGCAGGCGGTCGCCGAGAGCACGCTGGAGACGAGCCCCGACCTCGGCACCTTCGCCGCGGCGTTCGAGAACCGGATGCGCGCCCTGTCGCGTGCGCAGAACCTGCTTTCCACGCTGACCGGGTCGGAACGGCTGTGCTTCGACGACCTGCTCCGCGCGGAGCTGGACGCCTTCGGCGCCCTTCCCGAGGACGATCACCGGGTCACGCTGAACGGACCGGCCGGCATCCTGCTGCGGTCCAGCAGCATCCAGACGCTGGCGCTGGCCCTCCACGAGCTGACGACCAACGCGATCAAGCACGGCGCCCTGGCACAGCCGGCCGCGCGGCTCTCGATCAGCTGGGCCCGCGAGTCCGGAGAGGGCGGCGCCGACCGCCTCGTCGTCCACTGGCGCGAGACCGATGTCGCGATGACGGGGAGCGGGCGCCGCGATCATCGCGGGCAGGGCCGCGAACTGATCGAGTTCGGCCTTCCGCACCAGCTCGGCGCGCGGCTCGATTACCGGCTCACCGACGATGGCGTGGCGTGCCTGATGTCGCTTCCCGTCACGTACACGCCCGCATGATCTCCCTGTCGGGCAAGCGCATCCTGCTGGTGGAGGACGAGTATCTGCTCGCGCGCCAGCTCACCCGCGCGCTCGCGCGGGAAGGGGCGAGCGTGGTCGGCTGCGTCGCCACGGTCGCCGCTGCCCTCGACCAGCTCGCGCGCCTGCCGCAGATCGATCTCGCGATCCTCGACATCAATCTCGCGGGCGAGCCGGTCTATCCGGTGGCGACCGAACTGCGGCAGCGGGACGTCCCCTTCCTCTTCCTCAGCGGCTACGAGCTGGAAGATCGCGATCCCCGGTTCGCGGGCGTGCCGCAGCTGAGCAAACCGATCACGATCGCCACACTGATGACCGCCCTGCGCACGATCCCCGCCCCGCCGGAATGACAGGCGCGCGGCCGCTCGCATCGTCGTCGCATCGCGCTTGCAGCGCTCGTCGGCTCCGCTATCCTGCTAACCCGTTCAGAAGGGGAGAGTTTGATGAAGAAGCTATTCGGTGCCGCGATGGCCGCAGGTCTGGTGTCGCTCGCCGCCTGCAATTCCAGCCCGCGCGAACAGGCGGCCGACAACATCGAGGCCAATGCGGAGGCGATCGCGGACAACCTCGAGGAGGCAGCCGACAATGCCTCTTCCGACGCGACCGAGGCCAATCTCGAGAACGCGGCCGACAGCGTGCGGGCGGCCGGCGAGAACCAGGCGGAGGACATGCGGACGCATGATGCGGACACGAACCTGAAGAACGGCATCTAGCCTCCATCCATCAGATAGACCGAGCGCTCCCAAGCACGCAGATCGGTCTCACGGGGCGTTCGCAGCGATGCGGGCGCCCCTTTTCTCTCACGCCTCCTCCCCGCGCTCCAGTTCGGCAGGTCGGTGGGCACCCGAGCGGCGTGAAGGCGCGTCGTGCGCGCAACCTCGCTCGGGTTCAATCCCGCGGACCCGTCGGCCTTGCCGCCGGGCGACAGGCAGATCGCGACGCTGACGTTCCGGCGCGATCGGGCCGCCGTTCACCTGCCGGTTGCGCTTCCCGCCCGCCCGGCCCATCGCTGGTGCGACGATACCGGAAAGACAGCATGGCCGACCGCATCCTCATCTTCTACGGCTCCTACCGGACCGACCGGCAGGGCATCCGGCTGGCGGATTACCTGGTCCGCGCCTTCGCCGAGCGCGGGGCGCGGGCGGAGCTGGTCGACGCGCGGGCGGTGGGGCTGCCGATGCTGGACCGGATGTACAAGGAATATCCCGCGGGCGAGGCACCCGCCGCGCTGGAGGATCTCGCCGCCAGGATCCGGGAGGCCGACGCCTTCGTGTTCGTAACCGGCGAGTACAATTGGGGCGTGCAGCCGGGATTGAAGAACCTGACCGACCATTTCCTGGAGGAATGGTACTGGCGCCCCGCCGCGATCGTCAGCTACTCGGCCGGCCGCTTCGCCGGCGCGCGCGCCGGGCTGGCGTGGCACGGCATCCTGTCGGAAATGGGGATGGTCGTCGTCTCCAGCTCGATCGCGGTCGGCGGGATCGGCCGCGCCTTCGACGGCGACGGCAAGCCGACGGGGGACGGCGGCGCGTCGCTCGCCCGCGCCTTCCCACGCTTCGCCGACAACCTCGCTTGGTGGACCGAGGCCGCACGTGCCCAGCGCGCCCGCCGCGCGCCGCCCTATTGAGCGCCGCCCTATCGAGCCCCGCCGTGCCGGTCGCCGCCACGCACGTCGTTCCACACCGCGGAGATCACCACCGACCCCTCGCCCACCGACGAGGCGACGCGCTTCACCGATCCCGCGCGCACGTCGCCGACCGCGTAGATGCCCGGTCGCGTGGTGGCGAAGGGGGACGCCGCTCCCGCCTCCTGCCCGGTCAGCACGAACCCCTTGTCGTCCAGCGCGACCAGGCCGGACAGCCAGCCGGTGTTCGGCGCCGCGCCGACCATCACGAACATGGCGCAGGTGGGCAGGTGCCGCTCCCCCGCGGCGCTGCGGATCGTCACGCCCGCCAGCGCGTCGTCGCCGTGCAGCGCGGCGACGTGCGCGCCATATTCGATCGTGATCGCCTCGTCCGCTTCCAGCCGGCTCGACAGGTAGCTCGACATCGACGTCGCCAGCGTGTCGCCGCGCACCAGCAGCCGCACGTGGCGCGCCGCGCGGCTGAGGAACATCGCCGCCTGCCCGGCGGAATTGCCTCCGCCGATCACCACCACCTCGGTATCGCGGCAGAAGCGCGCCTCGTTCTCCGTGGCGGCGTAGTAGATGCCCGCCCCCTCGAACTCGGCCAGCCGCTCGATCGGCAGGCGGCGGTACTGGACGCCCGTCGCGACGATCACCGCGCCGGCACGCACGCGCTGCCCGTTGGCGAAGGTCGCGCAGAAGCCGCCCGTGTCCAGCTCCTCCAGCGCGGCGACGCGCCGCGGCATGACGAAGCGGGTGCCGAACTTCATCGCCTGCACCTCGCCCCGCCACACGAGGTCGGCGCCGGAGATGCCGGTGGGGAAGCCCATGTAGTTCTCGATCCGGCTGGACGTGCCCGCCTGCCCGCCGATCGCGGTGTCGTCGACGACCAGCGCGCGCAGCCCCTCCGCCCCGGCATAGACCCCCGCCGCCACGCCCGCCGGGCCGGCACCGACGATCAGCACGTCGAACGCATCCTCCTCCGGCAGGTCCTGGTCCAGTCCGACCAGCCGCGCCACTGCCTCGGGCGTCGGATCGGCGACCACTAGGTCGCGGCCGAACACGACCAGGGGGGCGTCCGCGTGCGTGCCGCAACTGGTCGCCACGGTTCGCGCCTCCGCGCTGCCCAGCGGGTGCGAGCGATAGGGGATGCGGTTGCGCGCGGCGAACTCCGCCACCCGCCGGACGCCGCGATCCGTCTCCTCGCCGACCAGCACCAGCATCCCGTCGCCGGACTCGATCTGCCGCCGCCGTCGCGCGGCGAGGACGGTGATGATGATGTCCGACATCTCCGGCACCTCGGCCATCAGCCGCAGCATGGCGTCGCGCGGCACCTCGACGACGGTCGTGTCCGCCGCGGCGCGCATCGGCATCGTCCACGTGCCGCCGGACAGCAGCGAAATCTCGCCCATGAACTGCGTCGGTCCCAGCGTGGAGGGCACCAGCCGCTCGCCCGTGAACGGGTTCACGACCTCCACCTCGCCCTCCTCGACATAGACGAAGCGGTCCGCCGGCGCGCCGACCTCCGCCAGCAGCGCGCCCGCGGGATAACGCCGCCGCGTGCCCGCCGCGCGAATCGCGTCGACGTGCGCGGGCGCCAACGGAATGCGCTGCATCTCGCGCAGGTCGCGGCCGATCGTTTCCATCGCGATGCTCCTTTCGCGACGCGATAGCGCGGGCGCGGTTCGCCCCGCAACGTGCCGCCCCGCCGCGGGTGGGCGTTCGCCCGCCCCGTGCGTTGGACCGGCATGATCGTGCTCCCCGCCCTGCTCGCCGCCGCCTCCGCGGGTCCCGCCACCGTCGCGGCGATGCGGTGGGAGAGGCGTGTGCTCCTCGTCAGCGCGGCGGACGCCGGCGACCCGCGCCTGCGCGAGCAGCGGCGCATCCTCGGCACGTGGACGGCCGGCGCGCGGGACCGCGACCTCGTCGTCGTCGAGATCGTCGGCGAACACGTCGCCGGCGCCGCGGATCGCGCCGCGGCGCTGCGGCGGCGCTACGGTCTGCCGGCCGTGGGTTTCGGGGTGGCGCTGATCGGCAAGGACGGGGGCATGAAGCTGAACGCCGCCCGGCCGATCCCCGCCGCGACGCTGGAGGACACGATCGACGCCATGCCGATGCGCCGCGGCGGCGGGCGCTGACGCGCGGCTACCAGCCCAAGCTGCCCGGCACGCCCTTGAACGGCCCGGCTAGGTCGGCGGTGATCCAGCCGCCGTAGAAGCCGCCGGGCTGCGGGCGGACGACCGCGCCGTCGATCGTGCAGCGATCGAGCGGCCCGGCGTAGAAGGCCAGGTGATCGCGCAGGATCGCGAACGCCGCGGTCGGATCGGGATAGCTCCACGCCACGTCGCGGAGCACCGCGTCGCCGACGACGAGGTGCCAGTAGACCGCCTCCCCCTTCCACTCGCAGAAGGAGCGCCGCTCAGATCGGCGCAGCAGGGCGATCGCGACGTCGGCGGGCGGGACGTACCAGCTCGGCGGATGGCTGGTCTCCAGCGTGCGGACGGCGGCGCGCGTGTCGGCGACCGTCGCGCCGCCATGCTCGATCCGCACGTGCCGGCCGCTGCGCCGGGCGACCGCGGGGCGCGGATAGGACCACACGCTCTCCTGCCCCGGACCGGCCGGGTCGGGCACCGGCCTCATGACGCGGGATTGTCGCGGCGGATCCGCTCCGCCAGCAGAGTCGCGAAACCGAGCCAGGCGACGAACGGCAGCGTCAGCGCCGCCGCAGGCCGGTCGACCTTCGCCGCGGTCGCCGCCAGCGCCGCGCCCGACGCGACCATCGCGCCCGATGCCGCCGCGCTGGCACCGAGCCGTCGCCGACGGAAGAACAACTCGGTCCACCCGCCGATCATCGCGCTGTTCGCCAGCCACAGCCCCACCGCGGCGTTGCGCCGCGGCGAGGAGGGGCGGCGTAGCAGGCGATAGCCGCCGACGGCGAGCCCCGTCTCCAGCACCGGCCACACCGCGCCGAACGCCGCGTCCGGCGGCGTGTAGCCTGGCTTGTCGAGTCCGCGATACCAGTGCCGGATACCGGGATGCGACCGATCGGGCGCGTTGCGGCGGCCGAGCAGCGCGCCGGCACCGAGCACCAGCCCGACGATGCCGAGCGCGGCCAGCGGCGACAGCCCCTCGCGCGCGACCACAGGCGCGGGTTCTGCCGACCCCTCGTAGCGCGACAGGTCCGGCTCGTGCGCGTCGCCCCCGCCCGCGAACAGCGTGCCGGCGGCCGATCGCACCGCCGGTCGGCTGGCCAGCGCCATCGCGGCATGGAGCGCACTGATGCCGAAACGGCTGTGCGGGTTGGCCAGCCGGGGCATGAGGCGCGGGATGCCCTGCGCCTTGTCCACCATCGGCCGCATCGCCTGCTCGAACCCGGCGAACGCCCGCTCGAGCGTCGCGCTGCGGATCATCTCCCCCGCCAGCACCCGCGCACCCGTGACGGCCAGCGTGGTGCCCACCCCGCCGATCGGCGTCACGCACCAGGCCGCGTCGCCGCACAGGACCACGCGCCCGTTCGACCAGCGCGGCATCCGCACCTGGCGCAGCACGTCGACGTAGAAGTCGCGCGTCGTCTCCATCCCGGCGAGCACGCGATCCGCCTGCCAGCCCGCGTCGGCGAAGGTCGCGCGCAGCCACGCCTTCTGCCGCGCCTCGGTCCAGTCCTGCTCGCCCTCGGGCGGCTTCTGCACGCTCAGCATCGCGCGGGTGGTGCCGTGGCGATCGGGCCGCAGCGACACGCTCCGCCCGCCCGGCGCGTGGTACCAGCGCCACAGCCGGTCGTCGTCCGCGCGCCGCGGTATCGTGAAATAGGCCATCGTCAGGTCCATCGGGCGCGGCCGGTTCTCGTTCGCGAAGACCAGCTCGCGCGTGGCCGAGCCGACGCCCTCGGCCACGATCACGGCGTCGTAGTCCGCGGTCGCCCCGCCCGCGAACGTCACCGTCGCGGCATCGCCCTGTTCGATCGCGACGATGTGGTCGCCGAAGCGATAGGCCGCGTGCCCGCGCGCCGCCTCGTAGAGCAGCCGGGCGAGGTCGCCGCGCAGGATCTCCATCTCCGCGGTCGGGCCGTCCGGTCCCGTGTCCGCGGTCAGGAAGCGCGCGGCGATGCGGCCGTCCTCCTCGACCCACGCCGTCCCTTCCTCGCCCGTTCCGTGGGCCAGCGCGGCCGCCTCCAGCCCCATCTCGCGCAGCACCTCGCGGCCGACGCCGCGCACGTCGACGTTCTGCCCGCCGTCGCGGAACGCCGGCGCGCGCTCCACCACGGTCACGTCGTATCCGGCGCGGCCGAGCCACCAGGCGCAGGCGTTGCCCGCCACGCTGGCACCGCTGATGAGGATCCTGGTCGGCAAGTCGCGTGCTCCTTCGTCGCAGCACACAACGTCGCAGCCGCGGAAAGTTACCGCGCCGCCACGCTCGCCACCTCGCGCTCGGCCTGGACGAAGCCGTAGGCGGGCACGATCTCCCCGGCGCGGTCCACCACCGCAGGCCAGCGCGCGACCAGCGCCCGGTCGGTGTCGGCGTCGTCGATCCGCACGCCCTCTGTCAGCGTCACGTGCGCGGCGGCGAAATGTCCGGCACCCGCGCACAGGATCGCGCGGGTCGGCGCCCCCTCTCCCACCAGCGCGAGCAGCCCCGGGCTGACCAGCGCGGGATCGAGCGCGGCGAGGCTCTCGTCCGGCAGCACCCCGTGCGTCATCTGCGTCGCCGCGGTGGGCGCCAGCGCATTGACGCGGATACCGTATTTCTCGCCCTCGATCGCCAGCGTCTGCATCAGCCCCACCAGCGCCATCTTGGCGGCGGCATAGTTCGCCTGGCCGAAATTGCCGTACAGGCCGGACGAGGAGGTGGTCATCACGATCCGGCCGTAGCGCTGCGCGCGCATGATCTCCCACACCGCCTTGGTGACGATCGCGGCGCCGATCAGGTGGACGTCGACGACCAGCCGGAAGTCGTCGATCGTCATCTTCGCGAAGCTCCGGTCGCGCAGGATGCCGGCATTGTTGACGAGGATGTCGACCCGCCCCCACGCGTCCGTCGCCGTCGCGACCAGCGCCGCCATCGCGCCCTCGTCGGTGACCGAGCCCGCGCCGGCGAGCGCGTGGCCGCCCGCTGCGATCACCTCGTCCGCCACGCGCGCGGCAGCGGCGGGGTCGAGGTCGTTGACGACCACCTTCGCGCCCTGCCGCGCGAGATACAGCGCGTGGGCGCGGCCCAGGCCGGAGCCTGCGCCGGTGACAATGGCGACGCGACCGTCGATGGACATGATCTTCTCCTTCATTCGCTCACAAGCCAGTGAATATCTTGATCGTCTGCGTGTCGGACGCGCGTGCGCTCAGCCGCCGCAGACCTGCCGGAACCCGGCCGCCATGAAGCGCGCCATCCGCGCCTTCACCGCGGCGAAATCGTCGGAGCGGCACAGGCCGTGCGACAATTGGTCGATCCGTCCGGTGCGGGCCAGCGTCATCATCAGCGCTCCGGTGACGAAGTGATAGCCCCAGTAGATGTCCGCCTCCGCGCAATCGGGAAGCGCCTTCTTCAACAAATCGATCAGGCGCAGCACGACGGGGTCGAAATGCTCGTCCATCAGCTCCGCCCCCCATTCGGGCGTGTTCGCGACCAGCGCGCCGAGCGCGCCGTAGTTCTTCCAGCCCTCGCCCCCCTCGATGTAGAGGTCGAGGTCGGTGTCGAGAAAGGCGTGGAGCGCGCCCTCCACCGTCGGCCTCCCGCCGGTCGCGGCGTCGTATTCGTCGAGCGCGCGCATCCGCCGCTCGCTCGTCACCACCGCGCGCCGGGCGAACACCGCGTCGAACAGCGCCTTCTTGTCGGTGAAATAATAGTTCAGCAGCGTGTGATGCACGCCCACCCGCTTGGCAACGTCCTTCAGCGTGACGCCGTGCAGCCCGTGGCGGGAGAAGAGATACTCCGCCTCGTCCAGGATCTGCTCCATCGTTTCCGCACGCTGCTCCGCCTTGGTGGAGGGGCGGCGGGTCGCGGCATGGGTGGCGGGGCGGGGCGGCTCGGGTGCGGTCACGCGGGTCCTCGGTCGTGGCGCGGCACGGCCGCCGCCCCCGTCAAGCGCCTCCATGGTCGGCCCGCAAGCGAATCTTGTCGATCTTGCCCGTCGCGGCGAGCGGCATGCGCGGCAGCCGTACCACCGCGCCGGGCACCCACCACGGCGCCACGCGCCCGCGCAGCGGCGCCAGCAGTTCCTCGTCGCTCGCCGTGCCCTCGCGCAGCTCGACCAGCAGCACGGGGCGCTCGCCCCATTTCACGTCGGCGCGGCCGATCACCGCGGCCTGCGCCACCTGCGGCAGCGCGCCGACGATCGCCTCGATCTCCGCCGGGTTGATCCACTCGCCGCCCGACTTGATGAGGTCCTTGGCGCGTCCGGTGACGATCAGCTCCCCCGCCGCGTCGATCCGCGCCAGATCCCCGGTGACGAACCACCCCGCGGCATCCAGCGCGCTGTCCGGCTGGCCGAAATAGCGGTCGACCACCGCGGCGCCGCGCACGCGCAGGTGCCCTTCCGGTCCTCGCTGCTCTGCCAGCGGCACGCCGTCCGCGTCGGTCAGCAGCAGGTCGACGCCGATCGCGGGCCGGCCCGATCGCGCGGCGTCGCGGCGGCGCTCGCCCGGCCGGGCGACGGTGCCGGAGGGCGACAGCTCGGTCATGCCCCAGCTCGTCTGCACGGTGACGCCGAGCCGCGCCTCCAGCCGCTCCATCAGCGCCGGCGCCATCGGCGCCCCGCCGACGATGACGCGGCGCAGCGTCGGCAGCGTGGTGCCCGTCGCCTCGAGGTGCTCGACCAGCCCCAGCCACACGGTCGGTACGCCCACGCCCACCGTCACCTCCGCCGCCGCGATCAGCCGCGCCAGGCTGGCGCCGTCGGTCTGCCGACCGGGCAGCACCAGCCGCCCGCCCACCGCGGGCAGCGCGAAGGGCAGGCCCCAGGCATTAGCGTGGAACATCGGCACCACCGCCAGCACCGCATCGTCCGCGGTGAAGGCCATCACGTCCGCCTGCAGCACGCGCAGCGTGTGCAGGAAGCTGGACCGATGCGTGTACGTCACGCCCTTGGGCGCGCCGGTGGTGCCGGAGGTGAAGCAGAGCCCGGACGGCGCGGTCTCCGCGAAGTCGCCCCACGCCACGTCGCGCGACGCGGCGGCGATCAGCGGGTCGAGCGCGACCGCCTCCCCCTCGCCGGCGCCGTCGATGGCCAGCAGTCGCGCGCCGGTGCGGCCGGCGACGTCGCGGGCGAGCGGCAGCAGGTCCGCGCTCGCCACGATCAGCCGCGCACCCGACTGGCGCGTCATGTCGCCCAGCTGACCGGCGGTGAGGCGCGGGTTCAGCGTGTGGCACACCGCGCCCATGCCCATGATCGCGTACCATGCCTCGACATGCGCGCGCGTGTTCCAGGCGAGCGTCGCCACCCGGTCGCCCGCCGCCACGCCCATCCCCGCCAGCACCGACGACACGCCGAGCGCGCGGTCCATCAGCGCGGCATAGCCGAGGCGGTCGATCGCGCCGTCGCGGGCGGTCACCACCTCGGCATCGGGATGCCATTTGGCGGCGTGGCGCAGGAAGCGGTCGAGCGTGAGCGCGAAGTCCTGCATCGTCCCGTCGATCATCGGCATCCCGCCGCCGGCGCGAGCACGGGGGAGGCGACGCCCGCGTTCCAGTTCCACGGCTGGTCCCCGGCGGCGCGGCGGCGGCACATCGCCGCCTCGTGCAGCGCGAACATGCCCGGCAGCGGGCGCGTCGCCGCGCGGGGCACCTGCCCGAACATCATGTAGTTTGCCGCGGTGCCGTAGGGCGCCCAGGGGGGCAGCCCCGGCGCGGTCGGCGTGCCGGTACGCGCGAACGACAGCCAATAGTCCATCATCGCCGCCGACAGCCGCCGGTCCGCGACGCCATCGGGGATCTTCGGCCAATAGGGCGCGGTACCGCGTGTGGTGCCGAACACGTAGGGGATCTCCGCCGCGTGGAAGGCGTGGAGACCGGCCTCGTCGGCGGCGGGATAGCCGTGGTCGAAGAGGTACAGATACCCTGCCCGCCCGATCGCGCCCTGTCCGATCGCGAGCCGCAGCGACGTCCAGCCGTACAGCGCGTCGCGCGTCGTCGCCAGCATCGCCTCGCCCATGTCGCGCGCCGGGTACAGCCGCAGGAACGGGTCGGCGAGGTCGCGGTAGCGCGCGCGGATCGCCGTCTCGTACGCCGCCGCATCGGCGGGCCTGGGCGGCAGCAGCATCCGCAGCGAGCGGATCTCGCCCGTGTTGAACCCGGCGAGAACCGGCACCGGCGCCTGCTCGCCGCGGTCCCACGTATCGACCAGCTGGCGCGGCAGCACCTTGCCGTCCACGGTGCCCCAGGGACCGAACCCCTTCGCCACCGCGCCCTGCGACAGCGCCTGCGCGTCCGTCGCGCGCAGCGCGGCGAGGTCCGCGGCACCCAGCGCCCGCGCGATCGTCGTGCCCGCCGACTCCGCCGCGGGCAGGCCGTGGCGCGCCGCCTTCAGCTCGGGCGCGGCGATCATGTACGCGCTCTGCGCCACCGCCTTGCCGAACAGGCCACGCGCGCGGGGGCTCGCCATCAGGTAGAGCACGCTGAGCCCGCCCGCGGATTCGCCCGCGATCGTCACGTTGGCGGGATCGCCGCCGAACGCCGCGACATTGTCCCGCACCCATCGCAGCGCGGCGATCTGGTCGAGCAGGCCATAATTGCCGGACACGCCGTCGGGCGATTCGGCGCTCAGCGCCGGGTGCGCGAGATATCCGAGGATGCCGAGCCGATAGTTGATCGACACGATCACCGCGCCCTTCGCGGCCAGCCGCGCGCCGTCGTACATGCCCTCGTGCGAGTAGCCGCTGACCAGCGCGCCGCCATGGATCCACACGATCACCGGCAGCCCCTTCGCCTCGCGCGGGGACCAGACGTTGAGCGTCAGGCAATCCTCGTCCATCCGCTGCGGCGGATTGGCGTAGATGCCCGCGGTGATGCGCGGCTGGACGCAGGCTGCGCCGAATGCGGTCGCCTGGCGCACGCCCTGCCACGCCGGCAGCGCCACCGGCGGTTTCCACCGCAGCGTGCCCACCGGCGGCTGCGCGTAGGGGATGCCGCGGAACACGCGCACGCCGTCCGCCACCTCGCCCTGCACCGCACCCGCGGGTGCGCGCACGACCGGGGCCTGTGCCGCGGCCGGCAGCGGCAGCACGGCGGCCAGCATGGCGAGAATCGTCTTCATGCGCGGGCCTCCCGGGCGAGCCGCCGCGCCAGCGCGACGAACAGCGCGATGGCGACGAGGTAGAAGGGGGTGAGCGTGTAGAGTGCGGTGCGCAGCGCGTGGCCGTCGCCCGCCGCCCTGAAGGCGTCGCTGGCGAAGCCGACCCACGTCGGGCCGAGGCCCAGGCCGATGAAGTTCATCACCAGCAGCAGCAGCGCGCCCGCCAGCACCCGCTGGTCCGGCCGCACCTCGTCCTGCACCAGCGCGACCGCGGCGGAGAGATAGACGTAGTTGAAGACCATCACGACCAGCAGCAGCGCCAGCGCCAGCGGCCAGCCCGGCACGTAGACGAACCCCAGGTAGAAGGGCATCGCGACCGCCAGCGACGCCGCCGGCGCGATCGCGTAGCCCGCGCGCGACCGGCGCGTCATCCGGTCGATCACGCGACCCGACACGATCATGCCCCCACCCATGCCGATCGCGATCACCAGCGCGTACCAGACGGCGATCTCGTGCAGCACCATGCCCTTCTCGCGCATCAGGAACAGGACGGCGAAATTGCCGAGGCCGTAGGTCACGAACTGCGTCGCCCCGCTGCCCAGCGCCGCCAGCATCAGCACCGGGTGCGCGAAGAACATGCGCACGGTGGACCAGAAGCGCGCCTTCTCCGCCGGGATCGCCCCGGTCGCGGCGCCGGTCGCGGCCCCCATCGCGGCATCGGTCGCGCCGCGCGCGGGCTCGCGCAGGAACAGCCGCAGCAGCAGCGCGGTGACGATGCCCACCGCGCCGATGACGATGAAGGGCATCCGCCAGCCGAACCGTTCCGCGATGAGCGCGCCGAACGCGACGCCCACCGCGGCGCCCAGCGCCGGCCCCAGGTTGAAGATGCCGAACGCCGCCGCCCGCCGCCCCGGCGGGAAGGTGTCGGTGATGATCGCGTAGGACGGCGGCACCCCGCCCGCCTCGCCGAAGCCGACGGTCATGCGCGCGATCACCAGTTGCGTGTAGTTGGCGGCGAGCCCGCACGCGACGGTCGCCCCGCTCCAGATCGCGCAGGCCAGCGACAGCACGCCGACGCGGCTGGTGCGGTCGGCGAACCAGCCGACCGGGATCGCGATGAAGCAGTAGAACATCGCGAAGTAGAGCCCGCCGATCAGCCCCAGTTGCCCGTCCGTCACGCCGAGCGAATCCTGGATCGGCTTGGCGACGATGCCGATCAGCTGGCGGTCGAGGAAGTTGAGCACGTACACGAAGGTGAGCGCCGCCAGCACGACGCCGGGGCGCCGGGGGGCGGCGGACTGCGCCGGCGCGGTGGCGACGCCCGCCATGTCAGATGCCGTAGCCGAGGCGAACGCCGACCGTGCGCGGGCGCAGCGTGCCGAAGCGGCTGACCAGGAACGCCTCGGGGTGGATGTACACCACCGAATGATCGTCGAAGGCGTTCTCGACGTACAGCTGCCCCGTCCAGCGGCCCTTCCTCACGCCCAGGCTGGCGTTGACGTTCACGTATTCGTCGGTCTCTCCGAAGGTGGAGAGGCGCAGGTTCGGATTGCCCGGCGTATTCGGGAACGAGCTGTTGTACGATCCGACATATTGCGCGTTGACCGCCGCCGTCGCCTTCGCCCCGTTGCCGAGGTCGAAGCCGTAGGAGGTGTAGAGCGCACCCTGCAACCGCGGCGCGGACAGCCGGTGCCCCGGCACCGCGCCGGAGATCGCCGCCTCCGCCGCAGTCAGCTCGGTGATCTTCGCGTCGTTGTACGCCACGTTGAAGCCGAGGAAGACGTCGGTCGCGGGCACCACGCCCATCTCCACCTCGAACCCCTTGCTGACCGCGGCGCCGATGTTGGTCGCGAACTGCACCGAATCGGACACGCGGTTCGCCTGCGCCTGGATGTTGCTCCAGTCGATGCGATAGGCGGCGACGTTGATCGTCACGCGCCCGTCCAGCCACCGCCCCTTCGCGCCGATCTCGTAGCTCTTCAGGTCGTCCGACGAGGCGCCGTCGGGGATGATGATGTCGTTCTGGTTCACCACGCTCGCGCGCCCGGCGAAGGCGTTGACGATCGGCGCGCGGAAACCGGTGGAGAAGGTGGCGTAGGTCGTCAGCGTCTCGCTCGGCTTGAACGAGGCGCTGGCCTTCCACTGCGGCTTCTGCCCCGTCGCCTTGACGCCGGTGACCGGCTGATAGGGGGTGAACTGCGTGAAGTTCACCGGCAGGAAGGCGCCGTTCGGCCCGCGCAGCCCGGCGAGCGCCGCCTGGAGGTAGTTGAGGTTCGCGAACGCGGGCGCGGTCGCGAGGTAACCGCCCTCCTTCGTGAAGCCCTGCGCGGAGATCCGGCCGTAGCGCACGCCGCCCGTCAGCCAGAATCGCGGCGAGAAGCGGTAGGTCAGCTCGCCGAACCCGGCCAGCTCCTCGTTGATCTGATAGGTATATTGCTTCTGGTAATATTGGTCGGGCAGCCCGGTGAAGCCGCGCGCCGCCAGGAAGGCCGGATTGGAGCGGTAGAGGAAGTCGGTGTCGCGCCGGCGACGCAGGTAGAAGCCGCCGGCCGTGAACTGGAACGGCCCGTCCAGCGCGGAGACGAGCCGCGTCTCCTGCACGAACACCCGGTCGCGCGCCGCCGCGTCCAGCCCGAACGCGATCGGTGCGCCCGCGAACCCGCCCGGCGGGAAGGTGCCGGCGAGGTCCAGGAAGAACCGCTGGTTGAAGCGCGAGTAGGTGGACGAGCTGGTGAGCCGGGCGAAATCGAACTCATAGTCGATCGTCGCATTGGCAATCGTCTGCTTGCCGGTGAAGCGGTCGGGCTGGTCCGACACGCGCTTCTCGCGGCCGAGCGACGGGCTGGTGAGGGAGGAGTCCTTCGGATCGCTGTCCTCGTAGCTGCCGAGCAGCTTGATCGACAGCCGGTCCGTCGGCTTCCACAGCGTCACCAGCCGCCCGCCCCAGTCCACCAGCGTGTTCGAATTGCGCACGCCGGTGCCGACGTTGTCGAGATACCCTTCCTCGTGGCGGTAGAAGCCGACCGCGCGCACCGCCAGCTTATCGTCCACCACCGGCACGTTGACCATCAGGTTGTAGCGCTGGCGAAAGCTGTCGGAGCCGGTCAGGCCGAAGTCGACCAGCGCGGACGTGTCGAAATCGTTAAGGTCGGGGCTCTTCGTCAGGATGCGCATCGCACCCGACAGCGAGCCCGATCCGAACAGCGTGCCCTGCGGCCCGCGCAGGAATTCCACCCGCTCCACGTCGAACAGGTTGGGATCGACCACCGTCGTGTTGCCGATGGTCGAGACGGGCAGCTCGTCAATGTACACCGCGACGGAGCTCTGCAGATTGGCGTTGTAGCCGTTGGTCGCGATGCCGCGCGCGGTGAAGTTGTTGAAGTTCTGCGTCGGCCGGTTCAGCACCACGCCCGGCGTTTCGCGAGCGATGCCCTCGAATCCGACGATGCCCTTCTCCGTCAGTTCCTCCTGCTGGAAAGCGCTGACGCTGATCGGCACGTCCTGGATCCGCTCGGCGCGCCGCGTGGCGGTGACGAGGAGGTCCTGCGCTCCGGCGGCGGGATCGATCTCCTCCACCTTCTGCGCCGGTGCGTCGGAGGGGGGCGCCTGGCCGGTGTCCTGCGCGGCGGACTGCGCTGCGGCGGGCGCAATGGCCGCGATCGTCACGGCGGCGGCGGACGCCAGTAGCTTCACCTTCATAACCCCTCCTGTGCGGCCGCTCTTCGATCGGCATCTGAGGCGAAGCTGCCCGCAACGTTCACCCTTGTCAACAGTCACTCTCACGCGAGTGAATGTTTTCGTGAGGGTGACGAACGCGGCTTCGGCGCGCGATGCGGGTCGCGCGCCGAGCTCTCACCGATGAGGGGTATCGCTGCCTGGTATCGCTGCCTGCTACCGCGCCGGCGGACACGCCAGAACGCGGTCCGCCACGGTGCCCAGCGCGACCCGCGCCAGCGTGAACGACATGCGCCCGCTCGCCCGCAGCGCGAACGGCACCTCGACCGCGGACAGGTCCGGACCCAGGCACTTGAGCGGCACGCCCAGCGTGACGAATTTGCCGGTCGCCGCCGCAGCCGGGGCGAGCGGCACGGTCTCCGCGCATCCGCGCCCGCATTGCGCCAGCAGCACCGCGTCGGCGGCGGGGCGCGTGTCGAAGCGGATCGTCGCCACCAGCATCACGTCGCCGTTGGACTGCCGCGTCAGGTCGAGCGGCGACTTGGCGGCAAGCGCCACCTGCTGCACTCCGCCTCCGGCCAGGTCGAAGCGACGTGCGCCTTCCTGCACGCGCGCGTCCACCGCGGTCACGCGAACCCGCCCGCCCGCGGCGACCGCGGGCAACGTGGTGATCCTGGTGCTCTCGCCCGTCGCGCCCTCGACACGCAGCGACCATCCGGCCGCCGGCGCACCGTCGGAAAGGAACACGCCGCCCTCGTCCCCATCGGCCACGCCAGGGTCCTCGGACACCGGCGTCCAGCGCCGCGCCGCCTCGCGCCCGGTCAGGCCATAGCCCAGCGGGAACAGCACCGGCCCGTCCGCCCGCGCCGTCGCGGGCCACGGCATCGACAGGCGCCCGGTGAAGCCCGGCGCCCGTTTTCCGCCCGCCTGGCCCCCGGGCGGCGCGATCAGCCGGTCGGCCACGCCCGCGCCCTCGCTGCCCGGCAGCCACGCGACGACGAATGCGTCGGCCAGGTTCAGCTCGGGCCCGGCGAACAGCGGCCGCCCGGTCAGCATCACCGCCACCACGGGCACGCCCTGCGCCTTCAGCCGCCGCATCGTCTCCACCGGACCGCGCTGGTCGGCGCGCAGCTGCAGCGTCTTCAGGTCGCCCTGGAACTCGGCGTAGGGAGTCTCGCCGAACACGACGATCGCGACGTCCGGCTTCGTCGTGAAGCGTCCGTCCGCACTCAGCGTCGCGGTGCCGCCGCCGCGCGTCACCGCCTCGCGCAGCCCGTCGTAGATCGACGTCGCGCCGGGAAAGTTCGCGCGGGTCAGGCCGGTACCCTGCCACGTCAGCGTCCAGCCGCCGGACTGGCGCGCGACATCGTCCGCCCCGTCCCCCGCCACCAGCACCCGCGCACCGGCCTTCACCGGCAGCACGCCCTGGTTCTTCAGCAGCACCAGCGATTTGCCCACCGCCTCGCGTGCCAGCGCGCGGTGCGCGGGCGCGCCCAGCAGGTCCCACCGGCCCGCCAGCAGCCGGGACGACGGCTTGCCCGCTTCGAACAGCCCCAGCCGCATCTTCGTGCGCAGGATGCGCGTCACCGCATCGTCCAGCCGCGCGATCGGCACCGTGCCGTCCTTGGCCTGCGCCAGCAGCGAGTGATAGAGCGGCTTCCAGCTGTCGGGCGCCATGTACATGTCGACCCCGGCGTTGATCGCCACCGGGCAGCTGGCGTTGGTGCAGCCGGGCAGCTGGCCGTGCGCGTTCCAGTCGGTGACGACGAAGCCGTCGAAGTTCATCCGCCCCTTCAGCACGTCCGTCACCAGCCCGCGGTTGGCCGCGATCTTCAGCCCGTTCCAGCTGGAGAAGCTGGTCATCACGGTCGCGACGCCGTTCTCGATCGCGGGGCCGTAGGGGCGGCCGTGGACGTCGCGCAGCGTGTCCTCGCCGATCCGCGCGTCGCCCTGGTCGCGCCCCTCGAACGTGCCGCCGTCGGCCAGGAAATGCTTGGTCGAGGCGAGCACGTACGGCCCCTTCAGCAGCGCGCCCCCGCCGGCCGGCCCCTGCAACCCGCGCACCATCGCCCCGGTGTAGCGGGCGACCAGCGCGGGATCGGACGAATAGCCCTCGTAGGCGCGGCCCCAGCGTGCGTCCTGCGGGACGGCCACGGTCGGCGCGAAGGTCCATTCCTGGCCGGTCACGCGGATCTCCGCGGCGGTGGCGCGGCCGATCCGCTCGACCAGCGCGGGATCGTTGGCGGCGCCCAGCCCGACATTGTGCGGGAACAGCGTGGCGCCGACGATGTTCGAGTGGCCGTGCACCGCGTCCGTCCCCCAGATCAGCGGGATGCCGACGCCGCCGTCCCGCCGGTCGGTTGACGCCGCGTAGAAGGCATCGGCCAGCGCGAGCCACTTGGGCGCTGGCGCCAGGTCGTCGCCGCCCGGGCCGGAATTGCCGCCGTTCAGCACGGAGCCCAGGTGATAGCGGCGCACGTCGTCGGGCGTGACGCTGGCGATGTCGGCCTGGATCACCTGCCCGACCTTCTCCTCCAGCGTCATGCGGCGGACAAGGTCAGCGATGCGGCGCTCGACCGCGGCGTCGCGCGCCAGCGGCCAGCGCGGTGCGGGCCATTGCGCGGGGTGGACGGTCGTGGCGCCGTCCGCCGCGGCGGGCTGCTGCGCTTCCCCGGCGCCGGCGGGCAGTGCGGAAGTCAGCGAACCGACGGCCAGCATCAGCCGTGCCGGGCGCGAAAAGCGACGATGCATCGTGATCCTCTCCCCAGGGACGATCGATCGTCCGCGTCCGCTCGCATTGTCAACGTTGTCATAGGGATGTCAAGCCGACGGCGCGGCGGCCGATCCGCGCACGACCAGCGCGTGATCGTGCGCTCGCAGCGTTTCGGCAAGTCCCCCTTCGAGCTGCGCGACCACCATGTCCGCCGCCGCCACCGCCATGTCGAACACCGGCTGGCGAACCGTGGTGATCGCCGGCCAGGCGATGCGCGCCACGTCCGAGTCGTCGAAGCCGACGATGGACAGGTCGTGCGGAACGCCCAGCCCGCATTCACGCGCGGCGATCAGCGCGCCGACAGCCATCTCGTCGTTCTGCGCCAGGATCGCGGTCGGTCGGTCGGGTCGCGCCAGCAATCGCATCGCCGCCTCGTAGCCGCTGTCGCGCGTGAACAGCCCCGGTTCGATGCGATCAAGCCGCAGCGCCAGACCGGCGGCGTGGAACGCCTGACTGTAGCCGAGCAGCCGCGCCTCCGCGGAGGCATGGGTCGGGTCGCCTTTGATGATCGCAATGTCGCGATGCCCCAAGTCGATGAGATACGCGGCGATTTCCCGCGCTGCGACGACATCGTCGACCGTAGCGCCGGGTGCCGCGTCGAGCAGCCGGGTCGGCGCAATGCGCGCGCAGCGGATGCCGGCACTCGCCAGGTCGTTCAGGATACGGGCATCGTCGGAGGCTGGCGGGGCCAGCACCACGCCGTCCAGCCCGGCCGACCGCAGCAATGCCACCACCTCTCCCGCATGTTCGGCCACCGATTCGATGGGGATCACCACCAATCGATAGCGTTCGCCGCGCAGGCGGTGGAGCACCCCCATCTGCAACTCGGTGACGTAGCTCGACGACGGGTTCTCGTACACCAGGCCGATCAGGTTCGACCGCCGCTGCACCAACGCGCGCGCCATGACGTTGGGGTGGTAGTTCAGCGCCTCCGCCGCCGCACGGACCCGCTGCCGGATCGAATCGCTGACGTGCGGCTCGCCGTTGAACACGCGCGACACCGTTTTCGTCGACACGCCGGCGGAGCGGCCGACATCGACGATGGTCGCGCGCTTCTGCTGCCTCATGCCCCTTGCCGTCCCTTCATTCGCGCCTCTGGTCCTGACGACGTTGACGGCCACGGGCAAGCGGTTCGTGGCTGCCAGATTGCCCGATCCGACACTACGGTCGGGAAAATTCCTGTGAGCACGGGCGGAAGCGCTAGTTCCTGATTGACAACGTAGGACAAACTGTTAGCGTTATCGTGAAGCGACGGGCCGACGCGTGATCGCCCGCAAAAAAGGGAGAAGGATGATGAGGGGAACAATGGCCTTCACGACGCTGGTACGCTCCACGTCCATGCTGGCGGTCGCCGCCGGACTGGCGCTGCCCGCCGCCGCGCAGACGGTGGTGCCGGTCGAGCCGGGATCGCAGGCCAGCAACGCGCAGCCGTCGAATGCGCCCGCGACCGAATCGAGCAGCGTCCAGCAGACCGGGCAGGACCCGCAGGGCCAGCCCGATACCGATCCGACGACCGACATCGTCGTCACCGGCATCCGCGCCAGCCTGGACCGCGCCATCGACATCAAGCGCAACTCGGCGGGCGTCGTCGATGCGATCTCCGCGGAGGACATCGGCAAGTTTCCCGACACCAACCTCGCCGAATCGCTCCAGCGGATCACCGGCGTGTCGATCAACCGCGTGAACGGCGAGGGCTCGCAGGTGTCGGTGCGCGGCTTTTCCGGCGGGTTCAACCTCGTCACGCTGAACGGACGCCAGCTGCCCGCGTCCAACGTCGACACCAGCGGCTCGGGCGACTTCGCCCGCGGCACCAGCCGCTCCTTCGATTTCCAGAACCTGGCGTCCGAAGGCGTCAGTGCGCTGGAGGTGTACAAGACCGGGCGCGCCGCCATCCCCTCGGGCGGCATCGGCGCCGCGATCAACGTCGTCACGCGCAAGCCGCTCGACGCGCGCGAGCCCGGCCTGTCGGGATCGGTCGGCGCGAAGGCGCTGTACGACGACAGCCTCAGCGACAAGGAACGCCACGGCAGCAAGATCCTGCCCGAGCTGTCGGGCCTCGTCAGCTGGTCGGACGCGGACCAGCGCTTCGGCCTGTCCGTCTTCGGCAGCTACCAGCGCCGCGACAGCGCCTCGGTGCAGAGCGCGCCCAACTACTTCAACGTGGTCGCCACCGACGCCTTCTTCACGCCCGGCGACTATATCAGCCCGACGACGCAGATCAGCGGCACCCGCCCGACGTCGGGCTATGTCCTGATCCCCAACGACAGCCGCTATCAATTCTCGGAGAACCGGCGCGAGCGCATCAACGGCCAGGCGGTGGCGCAGTTCAGGCCGACCGACACGATCACCTTCACCGCCGACGCGCTGTTCGCGCAGAACCGGCTGCGCGAGCAACGATCGGAACAGACCAATTGGTTCAACCGCCCGTTCAACCAGGTCGAGTTCGGCGGCAACGAGGCCATCCCGACCGCGGTGTTCCTCCAACGCACCGACGACGGCGCCAAGGACTTCGGCTACGAGCAGCAGCAGCGCGCCACGAAGACGCGGCTCGAGTCCTACGGCCTCAACGCCAAGTGGGAGCTGACCGACCGCTTCAGCGTCAACGCCGACGGCTATCACGCGGTGTCCACCTCCACGCCGGACAACCGGAACGGCACCTCGGCGACGCTGGTCAGCCTGGGCGCGCCGGTCGGCGCGTCGCAGTCGGTGGACTTCTCCAGCGGCTTCCCCGTGCAGGTGCAGAACATCAACGACGCGGTGCGCGGCAACGGCAACGGCGTGCTCGACCTCGGCGACCTCGGCTCGCAGGTGGCGCGCACCATCGCGTCCAGCCAGCGCCAGCGGATCAACGGCGGGCGCGTCGACTTCGGCTGGGACCTGGGCGAGGGCAGCCGCTTCGACTTCGGCGGCAATTACACCGCGACGAAGATGACGAGCACGCGCACGCAGACGCAGCAGCAGCTGGGTGACTGGGGCATCGGCGATCCCGGCATCATCTCGCGCCTGGCGCCGGACCTGGTCGACACCTTCTGCCTGGCCTGCAAGTTCGACCATTTCGATCCGAAGGCGACCGGATCCGCGCGCGTCGCGTTCCGCGGCAACGCGATCGACCTGCTCGACATCCTGTCGCCCTTCTACGCCGCCAACCCGGTCAACGTGACCGGCAGCGACTTCGACGAGGTGGGCGAGAAGGTGTGGTCGGTCTACGGCCAGATCACCTGGAAGGGCGAGATCGCCGGGCGCACCGCCAACCTCGTCTTCGGAACCCGCTACGAGGAGACGCGCGTGCGCTCCCGCGCGCTGCAGGTCGCGCCCACCGCGATCCTGTGGCAGTCGGACAACGACTTCGCGAACCTGCTGCCGTCGATCGCCAGCGCGACGCCGGTGCAGGTGCAGCAGAGCGGCCGCTACACCAACCTGCTGCCCTCGGTCGATTTCAACATCGAGGTGATCGACAACGTCATCGCCCGCGCCTCCGCCAGCCGCACGCTGGCGCGGCCGGACTACGGCAACCTGTTCGCCTCCACCACGGTCGGCGGCCCGACCCGTCCGACCGCGCTGGACGGCGTGGGCACGGGCAGCAGCGGCAACGCCAATCTGAAGCCGCTGGTGTCGGACAATTTCGACGTGTCCGTCGAGTGGTATTACAAGCCGTCCAGCTTCGTCTCCGTCGGCTTCTTCGACAAGCGGGTGCGCAACTTCCTCGGCTCCGGCATCTTCAACCGCGACGCCTTCGGCCTGCGCGATCCGTCTGCGGGCGCGCCGGGCTCGCGCTCGGGCATCGCGCTGGAGCGGCTGGCCGCGCTCGGCGCGACGATCAACGACGTGAACCTGTTCAGCTACACCGCGCTGCTTCAGCAGAACGGCGGCAGCACGGCCGGCGCCGACGCCGCCTATCGCGCCAACTCGACGAACGGCGAGTTCAACGCGCAATATGCCAACGACCTGTTGCGTGCGGTGGACGTGGTGGCCGACGGGCAGGACCCGCTGTTCAACTTCGCCATCTCGCAGCCGATCAACAACCAGGACGGCCACATCTACGGCTTCGAGCTGGCCGGGCAGCACTTCTTCGGCGACACCGGCTTCGGCGTCGCGGCGTCGTACACGAAGGTGAACGGCGACGTGAACGTGGACGTCACCGCCAATCCCGACGTCAACGTCTTCGCGCTGACGGGGCTGGGCGACAGCGCCAACGCCTCGCTGATCTACGACAAGGACGGGCTGTCGGCGCGCGTCACGTACAACTGGCGCGAGAAGTTCCTGTCCGCGACCAACCAGGGCGACGATCGCAACCCGATCTTCACCGACAGCTTCGGCACGGTCGACTTCAACATCAGCTACGACCTGTCGCAGCAGTTCGCACTGTCCTTCGAAGGCGTGAACCTCCTGTCCGAGCCGCTGGTGCAATACGGCCGCGACCGGACCGCGCTGGTCTTCGCGCAGGAGCTGAAGCCGCGCTTCCTGCTCGGCGCGCGCTACCGCTTCTGACCGGTTCCTCCCCCTGGGCCGCCCTTCGAGGCGGCCCGCTTTTTTGTAGGGGGCTTGAGCACGCGCCCGGCGCGCCTATCATTCCACGCCATCTTCCAGGCGACCCGACAGAAGGCGACTGCATCCCCGTGACCCGGCACGTCAGGCTCGACAACGTGGATCACGCCGACCTGCGCGTGGCGATCCGCCACGGTGCGGCATTCGGCGACGCGGTGAACCAATGCCTCGTCTTTCCCACCGAGTTCGAGCAGGCGCAGCGCGATTTCCCGATCCTGTTCCGCCACGACGAGGGCGCGGGCTGGTACGCGGTGGCACTGACCGGGTTGGACCGCGACGAGAACCTGTTCCTCGACGGCGAGGCGTGGACTACCCGATACGTCCCCGCCGTGCAGCAGCGCGGCCCGTTCGCCGCCGACGCCGCCGCGCACGACGGGGAAACGCCCGCGATCCACATCGACCTCGACGACTCCCGCGTCGGCGCGCCGGACGGCGAGCCGCTGTTCCTGCGCCACGGCGGCGCGGCGCCCTATCTGCGCCACATCGGCAACGTGCTGGCGGCGCTGCGCCACGGCCACGCCTCCGCCGCGCCGACCTATGCCGCGCTCGCCGCGCACGGGCTCCTGAAGCCGGTGACGCTCGACGTCGAGATCGGCGACGGGCTCAGCTACCGCATCGACGACGTGCACGCGATCGACGGCGACCGTCTCGCCGCGCTGGCCGGCGCGGCGCTGGAGGAGCTGCATCGCAGCGGCGTGCTGCGTGCCGCGACCATGGCGGCCGCCTCGCTCGACAACGTCGCGCGGCTGATCGAGCTGAAGCGCCGGAAGGTCGCGGGATGACCGCGCCGGCCGCCGTGGCGGACCTGCGCCGCACCCGCGTGGTGGAGGCGGCCGCCCTGCCCCCGCCGGACGCGCTGCTCGCGGACGGGCGCCCCACCATCTTCCGCGGCCTCGCGCGCGACTGGCCGCTCGCCGTTGCCGGACGAGACGGCGCGACGGCGGCGATCGCCTATCTGAAGCGCTTCGACGCCGCTCGCCCGGTCGTCGCCTACACCGGCGACGCGGCGATCGGCGGGCGCTTCTTCTATCGGGACGACTGGAGCGGGCTGAACTTCTCCGCCGCGCGCGTCGGCCTCACCGCCTGTCTCGATCGCATCGCCGCGCACCTCGGCGACGGTGCGCCGCCCGCCATCTACATCGGGTCGACCGACCTCGACGCGTACCTGCCCGGCTTCCGCGCGGAGAACGACCTCCCCCTGCCCGTGCCGCCCGCCGGGCACGATCCCGCGCTCGCCAGCATCTGGATCGGCAACCGCACGATCGCGCAGACGCATCACGACATGTCGAACAACCTGGCGGTGTGCGTCGTCGGCCGCCGCCGCTTCACGCTGTTCCCGCCCGATCAGGTCTCCAACCTCTACCCGGGCCCGCTGGAGCCGACGCCCGGCGGACAGGTCGTCAGCATGGTGGACCTGCACGCCGCCGATCTCGATCGCTTTCCCCGCTTCGCCGACGCGCTCGCCGCGGCGCAGGTGGCGGAGCTGGAGCCGGGCGACGTGCTGTTCTACCCCGCACTGTGGTGGCACCATGTCGAGGCGCTGGCGCCGTTCAACGTGCTGGTGAACTATTGGTGGAACGCGACGCCCGCCTTCGCCGACACGCCGATGACGACGCTGCTCCACGCCCTGCTGTCGCTGCGCGACCGCCCCGCGGCGGAGAAGGCGGCGTGGCGCGCGATGCTCGACCATTACGTCTTCGGCGACCCCGCGCTCGCCGGCGCGCACCTGCCCGATGAGGTCCGCGGCGAGCTCGGCCCGCTCGACGAGCGCGCGGCGCGGCGGCTGCGCGCGAAGATCGCCGACCGGCTCGCGCGGTGACGATGCGCGTGGTGATCGCCGGCGGGGGCACCGCGGGCTGGCTGGCGGCGGCGATCCTGACGCGTCAGCTCGCGCCGCTGGTCGACGTGACGCTGGTCGAATCGGAGGAGATCGGCACCGTCGGCGTCGGTGAATCGACCATCCCCACCGTGCGCGCGTTCCATGCGCTGATCGGGCTGGACGAGGCCGAGTTCATGGCCGCCACCGGCGCCACCTTCAAGCTCGGCATCTCGTTCGAGAACTGGGCGCGCGCGGGCGACCGCTACATCCACTCCTTCGGCGACCTCGGCCGGTCGACGTGGATGGGCGACTTCCACCATTTCTTCCTCGAAGGGCGTGGGCAGGGCATGGCCGGCGAGATCGGCGACTATTCCCTGGAACACCGCGCCGCGGCGGAGGGGCGGTTCGCCACCGGGGGAGAGCCGCCGCTCAACTACGCCTATCATTTCGACGCCGGCCGCTACGCCCGGTATCTTCGCTCGCGGTGCGAGGCGGCGGGGCTGACGCGGGTCGAGGGGCGCATCGAGCGGGTGGAGCGCGACGGGCGGAGCGGCCACATCGCGGCGCTACACCTCTCCGGCGGGCGCCGCGTGGCCGGCGACCTGTTCCTCGACTGCACCGGCTTTCGCGCGCTGCTGATCGGCGAGGCGCTGGGCGTCGGCTTCGAGGACTGGGGCGCATGGCTCCCCACCGACCGCGCCCTTCCCGTGCAGACCGCGGCGGTCGAGCCGGCGCGCCCCTACACCCGCGCGATCGCGCACGATGCCGGCTGGCAGTGGCGCATCCCGCTGCAACATCGCGTCGGCAACGGCCTCGTCTATTGCAGCGACCATCTCTCCGACGACGAGGCGCGAGCGCGGCTCTACGCCAACGTGGCGGGCGAGCGGCTGGTCGAGCCGAACCCCATCCGCTTCCGCACCGGCCGCCGCGTGAAGGCGTGGGAGGGCAATTGCGTGGCACTCAGCCTCGCCTCCGGCTTCGTCGAGCCGCTCGAATCCACGTCGATCCACCTCATCATGATCGCGCTGACCCGCCTGATCCAGCTGCTGCCGGCCGGCGGCATCAGCCCCGCCGCGGTGTCACGCTACAACGAGCAGGCCCGCCGCGAGATGGAGGCGGTGCGCGACTTCATCGTCCTCCACTATCACCTGAACGAGCGGCCCGAGCCGTTCTGGCGGCGCTGCCGCGAGACGCCCCCGCCCGACACGCTGGCGGAGCGGATCGCCCTGTTCGCCGAAGGGGCGCACGCCTATCAGGACAGCCACGACCTGTTCCGCGTCGCGTCGTGGGTGCAGGTGATGCTGGGCCAGCGACTGGAGCCGCGGCGGCATCATCCGCTCGGCGCGATCATGCCGCGCGAGCGGCTGGCGCAGGCGCTGGGCGACCTGCGCGCCGGCGTCGCCGCCGCCGCCGCCCGGCTGCCGAGCCATCAGGACTTCCTCGACGCTTATTGTCCGGAGGCCGCGCCGCGCCAGACGGGATCGCGCATGGCGTGAACCCAGCCCCGATCCGATCGTTCGCCTCCATGGAATTGACGAGGCAGCGCAAGGAGTTGGTGTGGAGGTTGGAGAAGCCGCGCGGTCGGCCAGGCGCTGGCCCGCCGCCCTGTTTGTCGTCCGTCACGGCGAGAGCCTGGGCAATGTCGCGCGCGACGCCGCGCAGCTCGCCCGCGCGGACCGGATCGCGGTGGAGGGGCGCGACGTCGACGTCGCGCTGAGCGCGCTGGGCGAGCGGCAGGCCGGCGCGCTCGGCCGCTGGTTCGCCGACATGCCCGCGGCGGAGCGGCCCGACACCCTCCTCGTCTCCCCCTATGCGCGCGCCATCTCCACCGCGCGGGCGGTGCGCGACGCGGGCGGCGTGGCGGGGGAGGTCCCGCTCTGCGTCGACGAGCGGCTGCGCGAGAAGGAGTTCGGCATCCTCGACGGCCTCACCACCTCTGGCGTGGCCAACCTGCTGCCCGAACAGGCGGAGTTCCGCCGCATCCTCGGCAAGTTCTACCACCGCCCGCCCGGCGGGGAGAGCTGGTGCGACGTCATCCTGCGGCTGCGCTCCGTGCTGGATACGATCGCGCTGCACCACGCCGGGCGGCGCGTGCTGATCGTGGCGCATCAGGTGGTGGTGCTGTGCCTTCGCTACGTGATCGAGAACCTGGACGAGGAGCGGCTGCTGGCGATCGACCGCGCCGGCGACGTCGCCAATTGCTCGGTCACCGAATACCGGCTGGTGCCGGGGGAGGGGCTGGTGCTCGCGCGCTACAACCACGCCGTGCCGCTGGAGCGCGAGGCGGTGCCCGTCACCGATGCGAACGACCGCGCCGGAGTTCGCGGGTGAGCGCGCCCGTCGCGATCGACGCGGCCTGGCGCGCCGCTCATCCGCTTCCCGGCATCGGTGCCGGCGTGGACAAGGATTCGCGCGGGCAGGTGCTCGTCCTCGGCGGCTCCGCCTTCGTGCCCGGCGCGGTCCGCCTGACCGCGGAGGCGGCGCTGCGCGCGGGCGCCGGGAAGGTGCAGGTGGCCGCTCCCGCTCCGCACGCGACCGCGCTGGGCACCGCCATGCCGGAGATGGCGATCGTCGCGCTGCCCGTCGACGCGGACGGGGAGGTGGCGCTGGCCGCCGCCGACGCGCTCGCGCCTCACCTCGACGGATGCCAGGCGATGGTGCTCGGCTGCGGCATGGCGCAGCGCGCGCAGACGCCCGCGCTGCTCGCCCGCCTGCTGGTCGATGCGAAGGCGGCGGTGATCGACGCGGGAATGCTCGGCGCCGTGGCGGACGCGCGCGACGCGGTGGCGGCGCTGGGCGGCCGCGCGATCCTGACGCCGCATCCCGGCGAGCTGGCCAAGCTGACCGGCGCGGCGCGCGAGGCGATCGAGGGCGATCCCGTCGCCGCCGCGCGCGACGCCGCGGCCCGGTTCGGCGCGGTCGTGGTGCTGAAGCAGGATCGTACGATCGTGGCGGACCCGTCGGGCACGCTGCTCGCCTTCGTCAGCGACTCGCCGGGGCTGGGCACCGCCGGGTCGGGCGACGTGCTGGCGGGCGTGATCGGCGGCGTGCTGGCGCGCGGCGTGGCGCCGCTGGAGGCCGCGGCCTGGGGCGTGTGGCTGCACGGGCAGGCCGGCGCCACGCTGGCGACCACGGTCGGCCCGCTGGGCTTCCTGGCGCGCGAGCTGCTGCCCGTCGTCCCGCGCCTGCTGGCGGCGCAGGCCACCGCATAGTGGCGATCACCGATATCGCCACGCGGACGTGGGACCACGGCTGGAGGCTGGACCCGATCGTGCGCAGCCTGCTCGACACCGATTTCTACAAGCTGCTGATGCTGCAACTGATCTGGAGGCACCACCGCAGCGTCGAGGCCACGTTCGCCGTCATCAACCGGACCAGCGGGGTACGGCTGGCCGACACGATCGACGAGGGCGAGTTGCGCGCGCAGCTGGACCATGCGCGCACCCTGCGCTTCACGAAGAAGGAGCTGATCTGGCTGGCCGGCAACAGCTTCTACGGCGAGGCGCGGATGTTCGCGCCCGACTTCCTCGCCTGGCTCGCCGGGTTCCACCTGCCCGAGTACGACCTGTCGCGCGACGGCGGGCAGTATCGGCTCCACTTCGCCGGCGCGTGGTGCGAGACGACCATGTGGGAGATCCCGGCGCTCTCCATCATCAACGAACTGCGCGCGCGCGCCGCGGTGCGCCACCACGGTCGCTTCGCGCTCGACGTGCTCTACGCCCGCGCGAAGGCGAAGCTGTGGGCGAAGGTGGAGCGGCTGCGCGCACTGCCCGACCTCGCCCTCTCCGACTTCGGCACGCGGCGTCGGCACGGCTTCCTGTGGCAGCGCTGGTGCGTGGAGGCGCTGAAGGAGGGGCTGGGCGACCGCTTCAGGGGCAGCTCCAACGTGCTGCTGGCGATGGACGCCGACCTGGAGGCGATCGGCACCAACGCGCACGAACTGCCGATGGTCTTCGCCGCGCTGGCCGGTGACGACGACGCCGCGCTCCGCCGCGCGCCGTATCGCGTACTGGAGGAGTGGCAGCGCCTCTACGCCGGCAATCTGCTGGTCGTGCTGCCCGACACGTTCGGCACCGCCGCCTTCCTGCGCGACGCGCCGGCATGGGTCGCCGACTGGACCGGCTTCCGGCCCGACAGCCTGCCGCCGGTCGCGGCGGGCGAGCAGCTGATCGACTGGTGGCGCGCGCACGGCCGCGACCCGCGCGACAAGCTGCTGATCTTCTCCGACGGGATGGATGTCGCGTCGATCGAGGAGGTCTATCGCCGCTTCGACGGACGCGTGCGGATCAGCTTCGGCTGGGGCACGAACCTGACCAACGACTTTCGCGAGTGCGATCCCATGGGCGCGGCGGGGCTGGAGCCGATCTCGCTGGTGGCCAAGGTCGTCTCCGCCGGCGGACGCCCCGCCGTGAAGCTGTCGGACAATCCGGCCAAGGCGTCCGGCGATCCCGCCGCGATCCAGCGCTACCGCCGCGTCTTCGGCACCGAGGGAATGCGGCACGCCGCGACGCCGGTATAGCGAGAACAGGAAACGCGAATGGACCTTTCAGGGATACTGGCCGACATCGCCGCCGACATCGACCGCGAGGCGGAGGCGATCGAGCAGGCCGCGGATGCAAAGCGCGACGACGTCGCTCCCGGGCCCTTCGGCATCGCCGTCGCGACTGCGGCGGGCGAGGTGGTGACGGCGGGTGCGCAGCACCCTTTCCCGATACAGAGCATCTCCAAGGTCTTCGCGCTCGACCTGGCGCTGCGCGCGCTGGAGGATCGCGTGTTCGAGCGCGTCGGGCGGGAGCCGTCGGGGGACCCGTTCAACTCGCTCGTCGATCTGGAGCGGACCCACGGACTGCCGCGCAATCCCTTCATCAACGCGGGCGCGCTGGTGGTGGTGGACATGCTGGTCGAGCGGCACGGGGCAGAGGCGCGCGACGCGGTGATCGCGCTGGTCCGCGACCAGATCGGCGCCGACGTGCCGCTGGACGAGGAGGTGCTGTCCCAGGGCGGCGACCTCAACCGCGCGATGCTCAGCTTCATGCGCCACCACGGCAACGTGCGCTCGGCGAGCGATGAGGTGATGGACGCCTATGCCCGCCAGTGCGCCGTTTCGGTCGACGTCGCCGGGCTGGCGCGCGCCGGACGCTTCCTGCTCCCCACCCGAGTGGCGAGCGACGACGCGGTGCAGGATTGTCGCGCGCGGCAGAACCGGACGGTGCTGGCCCTGATGATGACGTGCGGCCACTATGACGCGTCGGGCGACTTCGCGGTGCGCGTCGGCCTGCCGGCGAAGAGCGGCGTCGGCGGTGGAATTCTGGCGATTGCGCCGCAGACCGCGTCGATCGCCGTCTGGTCCCCCAACCTTGACCAGAACGGCAATTCCATCCTCGGCGTGCGCGCGCTGGAGATGCTGGTGGCGCGCACGGGATGGTCGGTGTTCGGGCCGCCGCTGGGCGAGGGATAGTCACCGGCGGCCCGACCGCCCGGCGCCTACTGGTAGCCGCCCTCCTTGCGCTCCTCGGCCGCCTGCTCCTGCGCCTCGTCCAGCTGCGGCAGGTCGTCCTCGGGCAGCGCCTCGTCCTCCAGCGTGTCGGGCGAGCCGCGGTCGTCCTCGGGCAGCTCGTCCACGTCGGCCTCGAAGCCGGGTTCCTCATCGCGCGGCTGGCTCGTCATCGTCGGTCTCCTTCGTGCCGTCCAACGCTTCGCCGTCGCGAAGGTCGCGCGATCCGCGGAACGTTTCCGCTCCCCGCCGGTCGAGCGGGGATGACCGAAGAGGAACCGTCGGCCCGCGCGCGTCCGCCGTGGCGACCGCGCCGCCTGCTCGTCACCCGGGCGGCGCGCGGCTTCGCGCACGGACGCGCCATCATGGCGCGCGCGGCGGCGCTGGGCGTGGACGTCGTCGAGCTGGCCGGCGACCGCGTGACGATGCGCGACGACGAGGACCCCCGCCGCGCCTATGCCGAGGCGAAGGCGACGCTCGCCGTCGTCGTCGCCCCGCCGTCCAAGCGGCGGCTGCAGCCGATCGCGCCCAGCGCAGACTGGCGCGTCGACCTGGCGGAGGGGTGCCCGGCGCATTGCAGCTACTGCTATCTCGCCGGATCGCTGAAGGGTCCGCCCGTCACCCGCGCCTATGCCAATCTGGACGAGATCTGCGCGGCGCTGCCCGACTATCTCGGCCAGGGCACGATCACCTCGCGCAACCGCGCGCGCGTGGAGGAGGGCACGACGTACGAGGCGTCCTGCTACACCGATCCGCTGGCGATCGAGCCGGTCACGGGATCTCTGTCGGCGCTGGTCGCCTGGTTCGGGCGCTGGCGGGCCGACGCGCAGCTGCGCTTCACGACCAAGTTCGCCGATGTCGCCCCGCTGCTGGCGCTCGATCACCAGCGCCGCACGCGAATGCGCGCCTCGATCAATCCGCCCGCCTTCGCCCTATTCGAGGGCGGCACCGCGCGCGTGGCCGACCGGCTGGTGGCGCTGCGCGCGATGGCCGATGCCGGCTATCCCGTAGGCCTGACGATCGCGCCGATCATCGCCGCGCCCGGCTGGGAAGACGCCTATGGCGGACTGATCGACGCCGCCGCGGCGCGGCTGGGCGACGCGCCCGGTCTGGACCTGACGGTGGAGCTCATCACCCACCGCTTCACCGCGGGGTCGAAGGCGGTGCTCGATCGATGGTATCCCGGCTCGGCGCTCGACATGACCGACGCGAACCGCATGACCAAGCGGACCAAGTTCGGCACGGAGAAGCAGGTGTACGACGCCGACACGATGCGCCGCCTGCGCGGCTTCTTCGAACAGCGGATCGCCCGCGCGCTGCCGACGGCGCGATTGCTCTACTGGACATGACCGTCTTCTTCACCGCCGACACGCATTTCGGCGACCACCGCACGCTCAACATCTGGCGGCGTCCCTTCGCCGACGTTGCGGCGATGGACGCGCTGCTGGTGGAGCGCTGGAACACGGTCGTCACCGATGCCGACGAGGTGTGGCACCTGGGCGACGTCGCGCGGCGGGCCGCGGACGTGCCCGCGCTGCTCGCCCGGCTGAAGGGGACCAAGCACCTCCTGCGCGGCAACAACGATCCGCCGGACACGGCCTCCGCCGCCGGTTGGGCCAGCGTCGGCGACTATGCCGAGCTCGATCTCGACGGGCACCGCCTGGTGCTGTGCCACTATGCCTTTCGCGTGTGGAACGGGCAGCATCGCGGCGCCATCAACCTGCACGGCCACAGCCACGGCCGGCTGAAGCCTGTCCCGCGCCAGTTCGACGTCGGCGTCGACGCGCGCGATTACGCCCCGGTCACGCTCGACCGCCTGATCGCCGGCACGCGGCAGGGCGTTGCGCCGTCGCCGGACGGCGCGTAGAACGGCGTGGTCGGTCCAATGGACCGACACATCGCGCCGGTAACGGGAATGCAGTGCGCTCGAACGATCGGGCAATGCTGCGGCTGACCCTGCAACTGTGAGCGGCGAGCACGGCGAGCAAGCGGACCGGCGACGGTTCGCAGCCACTGGACGAGGCGGCCCGGGCCGCGGATCCGGGAAGGCGCACGCCGGGCGGCGACCCGCGAGCCAGGAGACCGACCGGCGCATGTCGCTCTTGCCGGGTCCAGGGGACTGACCGGGCGCGGAACCGATTTCGTCTGAGCGACGAACGTGCGGCCGGGGCCGCATCGGCAGCAGCCGGCGGGCGCACCGCGTCCGGCCGCCGGCGGCCGCCGACCGCTCGCGCGGACGCCCCGGCCTGGTCGCTCGACGCCGGGACGATGCGCGCGTGACGACCTGCTTGCCCTCCACCGGTCCGTCCGTCGCCGCGCGGCTGCGCGAGCGCGGCCTTCCCCCCTTCCGCCGGATCTCGCGCCGGCATCTGAAAAGGATCTGCACATGAACATGGAAGATCGCGCGGCACCGGTCGCGTGGCCGCTGGCGCTCGCCGGCGCGGCGGTGCTGGGCACGCTGGCGACGGCGTGCATGATGCCCTTCGTCGCGATCGCGACCATCGCCGCGGCGACGATGCCGCGCGGGCAGGCGGTGGCGGCCGTGCTCGGCGTGTGGTCGGCCAACCAGCTGCTCGGGTTCGGCTGGCTCGGCTATCCCGTCGACGCGCACGCGATCGGCTGGGGTGCGGCGCTCGGCGGCGCCGCGATCGCCGCGCAGGTCGTGGCCCGTCGCGTGGCGTGCGGCGGGCGCCGCGCGCTGCCCCGGCTGGCGCTCGCCTTCGCGGCGGCGTTCGTCGCCTACGAGGGCCTGCTGTTCGCCCTCGCGATCGTCGCGGGCGGCACCGGCACCTTCACCCCCGCGATCGTGGGGCAGATCCTCGCGAACGACGCCGGCTGGCTGGTGGGGCTCGCGGCCCTCCACGCGATCCTCGCCAGCGCGGCCCCGCGCGTGTTCGGCCGCGCCACCGCGCTCCGGCTCGCCTGATGGCCGCGCTCCCGCGCGTGGTCTCGCTCCTGCCCAGCGCCACCGAGATCGCGGTGGCGCTGGGCCTGGGCGGGCAGCTGTTCGGCCGGTCGCACGAGTGCGACTTCCCGCCCTTCGTCCGCGACCTGCCGGTGCTGACCGCGACCAAGCTGGAGAAGGGGCTGACTTCCCGCCAGATCGACGATCGCGTGCAGGAGATCGTGCGCCAGGGCCTGTCGGTGTACGAGGTCGACACCGACCGGCTCCGCGCGCTCCGTCCCGACGTGATCCTGACGCAGGCGCAATGCGCGGTGTGCGCGGTCACGCCGGCCGACCTGGAACAGGCGCTGGCGGACTGGACCGGCACCGCGCCGGTCCTCGTCTCGCTCGCGCCCGACGACCTGGACGACGTGTGGTCCGATCTCCAGCGCGTCGGCGACGCGGTGGGCGCTCGGCCCGCGGCGGACGCGGCGGTGGCGGAACTGCGGCGCCGCATGCGGGCGCTGTCCGCCGGCGTCCCGCCACGGCGCCCGCGTCCCACCGTGGCGGCGATCGAGTGGATCGACCCGCTGATGGCGGCGGGCAATTGGGTGCCGCAGCTGATCGAGGCGGCGGGCGGCGAGCCGCTGTTCGCGACTGCCGGGCAGCATTCGCCCTGGCTGGAGTGGGAGGCTTTGGTCGCCGCGGATCCCGACGTGATCGTGCTGATGCCGTGCGGCTTCCAGATTCCGCAGACGCTGGCGGACCTCGCAGCGCTCACCGGCAGGGCGGACTGGGGGCAGTTGTCCGCCGTACGGAAGGGCCGCGTGTTCGTCGCCGACGGACATCATTACTTCAACCGCCCCGGCCCGCGGCTGGTCGAATCGGCGCAGATCATCGCGGACACGCTCCGCGACACCGACGCGGCGCAAGGACCGGGCTGGCGACGCCTGGCCCCGGTTCCGGCCTAGCCGCAAAACGCGACGCCCGACGCGACGACGCCGGCGTCCCCCTGGGGGAACGCCGGCGTCGTCGACCGTACGGAACCGGAGCGGTCGCCGTCAGCCGGCGTGTTCGGCCAGCACGGTCAGCCCCTTGGCGTTCACCTCGGCGAACCCGCCGCGGATCGCGATCGCCTCGGGTGCGGTGTTGGCGCTCTTCTGCACCAGCACCTCGCCATCGCGGATGGTCGACATCAGCGGCCCGTGGCCTTCCAGCACCGCGAAGTCGCCCTCGCTGCCGGGCACGGTGACCATGTACACGTCCTCGCTGCGGACGAGGCGTTCGGGCGTGACGAGTTCGAAGTGGAGCATGTCTTAACCTTGGCTCCCTCTCCCCTCCGGGGAGAGGGCTGGGGTGAGGGGTAGGGGTCTCACCGAGGGCAACGCTCGCGGCGCCACCTCACCCAACCCTCTCCCCGTAGGGGAGAGGGCTAGCTGAAGCTTACGCCTCCTGCGCCAGCTTCTCGGCCTTGGCGACCACCTCGTCGATGCCGCCGACCATGTAGAAGGCGGCCTCGGGCAGGTGGTCGTACTCGCCGTTCACCACCGCCTTGAACGAGCGGACGGTATCCTCCAGCTGGACGAACTTGCCGGGGATGTTCGTGAACACCTCGGCGACGTGGAACGGCTGCGACAGGAAGCGCTGGATCTTGCGCGCGCGGCTGACGGTCAGCTTATCCTCTTCGGACAGCTCGTCCATGCCCAGGATCGCGATGATGTCCTGCAGCGACTTGTACTTCTGCAGCGTGGACTGCACGGCGCGCGCGGTCTCGTAATGCTCCTGCCCCACCGTGCGCGGCTCCAGCACGCGGCTGGTCGAATCGAGCGGATCGACCGCCGGGTAGATGCCCAACTCGGAAATCGCGCGGCTCAGCACGGTCGTCGCGTCGAGGTGCGCGAACGACGTCGCCGGCGCCGGATCGGTCAGGTCGTCCGCGGGGACGTACACGGCCTGCACCGAGGTGATCGAGCCCTTGTTCGTCGACGTGATGCGCTCCTGCAACGCGCCCATGTCGGTGGACAGCGTCGGCTGGTAGCCCACGGCCGAGGGGATGCGGCCCAGCAGCGCCGACACTTCCGCACCCGCCTGGGTAAAGCGGAAGATGTTGTCGACGAAGAACAGCACGTCCTGTCCTTCCTGGTCGCGGAAATATTCCGCGATCGTCAGGCCCGACAGCGCCACGCGCGCACGCGCGCCGGGCGGCTCGTTCATCTGGCCGAACACGAGCGCCACCTTGGACCCCTCGCTGGTCGGGTTCCCGTCCGCGTCCTTGGCGATGACGCCCGCGTCGAGGAACTCGTGATACAGGTCGTTGCCCTCGCGCGTCCGCTCGCCCACGCCCGCGAACACGCTGGTGCCGCCGTGCCCCTTGGCGATGTTGTTGATCAGCTCCTGGATCAGCACGGTCTTGCCCACGCCGGCGCCGCCGAACAGGCCGATCTTGCCGCCCTTGGCATAGGGCGCGAGCAGGTCGATCACCTTGATGCCCGTGACCAGGATCGCGCTTTCCGTCGACTGGTCGACGAACAGCGGCGCGGATGCGTGGATCGGCGCGCGCACGTCGGTGCCCACCGGGCCGCGCTCGTCGATCGGCTCGCCGACCACGTTCATGATGCGGCCCAGCGTCGCCGGGCCGACCGGCACGGAGATCTGCGCGCCCGTGTCGGTCACGGTCTGGCCGCGGGTCAGGCCCTCGGTCGAATCCATCGCGATGGTGCGGACGGTGTTCTCGCCCAGGTGCTGCGCGACTTCCAGCACCAGGCGCTGGCCGTTGTTGCTCGTCTCCAGGGCCGACAGGATCGCCGGCAGGTGGCTGTCGAACGACACGTCGACGACCGCGCCGATGACCTGGCTGATGCGGCCGACGGAGTTGGTCTGGCCCGTGTTCTGCGTCGGGCGGATGTCTTCAGCGGCGGTTGCCATGACGGTTCTTCCTGCTTCTAAACTTAGAGCGCTTCGGCGCCGGAGATGATCTCGACCAGCTCGGTCGTGATCGCGGCCTGGCGGGTGCGGTTGTACTGGATCGACAGGCGATTGATCATGTCGCCCGCGTTGCGCGTGGCGTTGTCCATCGCGTTCATGCGGCTCCCCTGCTCCGACGCGCCGTTCTCCAGGAAGGCACGGAACAGCTGGATCGCGACGTTGCGCGGCAGCAGGTCGGCAAGGATCGATTCCTCGTCCGGCTCGTACGTCACCGCCGCGCCGCCATCGTTGGCGGTCTCGACGCCCTGCGGCACCGCCACGGGGATGATTTGGATGCCGACCGGCTCCTGCACCAGCGCCGACTGGAACTTGGCGAAGAACAGGTGCGCGACGTCGAACTCGCCCGCCTCGAAGCGGCGGATCAGGTCGTCGGCCACCTCGCGCGCCTGGTCGAAGCCGAGCACCTTGTGCTGGCCAAGCTCATGATCGGCCGCGATGCCGTTGGGATAGAAGCGGCGCAGCACGCGCCCCTTCTTGCCGGCCAGATAGAAGCGCACGGTCTTGCCCTGGCGCTCCAGCTCCTCGGCCTTCTTGCGCGCGGCGCGGACGATGTTCGTGTTGAACGCGCCCGCCAGGCCCCGCTCGGACGTGGCGACCACCAGCAGGTGGACCTGGTCCTTGCCCGTGCCCGCCAGCAGCTTGGGGCTGCTCTCGCTCACCGACACCTTGCTGGCGAGGCTGGCCATTACCGCCTCCAGCCGCTCGGCATAGGGACGCCCCTGCACCGCCGCCTCCTGCGCGCGGCGCAGCTTGGCGGCGGCGACCATCTTCATCGCCTTGGTGATCTTCTGGGTCGACTTGACCGAGTTGATCCGGACCTTGAGGGCCTTGAGAGACGCCATCTTCTGCCTTCTCGTGCTCCTGCGCAGGCAGGAGCCCAGGGTTACGCAACGAGCCGCCTGTGGCTCTGGGCTCCTGCCTTCGCAGGAGCACGGGACCTTACGCGAACGTCTTCGCGAAGCTGTCGAGCGCGGCCTTCACCTTGCCCTTCACCTCGTCGCCGAAGTCGCGGCTGTCGCGGATCGACGCCAGCACGTCGGCGTGATCGGAGCGCATGTAGCTCAGCATCGCAACCTCGTAGCGGACCACGTCCTGCACCGCGACATTGTCGAGATAGCCGTTGGTGCCGGCGAAGATCGACACCGTCTGCTCCTCGAAGGGCAGCGGGTTGAACTGCGGCTGCTTCAGCAGCTCGGTCAGGCGCGCGCCACGGTTCAGCAGGCGCTGCGTCGAGGCGTCGAGGTCCGATCCGAACTGCGCGAACGCCGCCATCTCGCGATACTGCGCCAGCTCCAGCTTGATCGAGCCGGACACCTTCTTCATCGCCTTGGTCTGCGCGGCGCCGCCGACGCGGCTGACCGACAGGCCGACGTTGATCGCCGGGCGGATGCCGGCGAAGAACAGGTCGGTCTCCAGGAAGATCTGCCCGTCGGTGATCGAGATCACGTTGGTGGGGATGTAGGCCGACACGTCGCCCGCCTGCGTCTCGATGATCGGCAGCGCGGTCAGCGAGCCGTTGCCGTTGGCGTCGTTCATCTTCGCCGCGCGCTCCAGCAGGCGCGAGTGGAGGTAGAACACGTCGCCCGGATACGCCTCGCGGCCCGGCGGACGGCGCAGCAGCAGCGACATCTGGCGATAGGCGACCGCCTGCTTCGACAGGTCGTCGAACACGATCACGGCGTGCATGCCGTTGTCGCGGAAATACTCGCCCATCGCGGTGCCGGTGTAGGGCGCCAGGAACTGCAGCGGCGCGGGGTCGGACGCGGTGGCGGCGACGATGATGGAATATTCCATCGCGCCATTCTCTTCCAGCGTGCGGACCAGCTGCGCCACGGTCGAGCGCTTCTGCCCGACGGCGACGTAGACGCAGTACAGCTTCTTCGATTCGTCGCTGCCCGCGTTGACCGACTTCTGGTTGATGAAGGTGTCGATCGCGATCGCCGACTTGCCGGTCTGGCGGTCGCCGATGATGAGCTCGCGCTGCCCGCGGCCGACCGGCACCAGCGCGTCGATCGCCTTCAGCCCGGTCTGCACCGGCTCGTGCACCGACTTGCGCGGGATGATGCCCGGCGCCTTCACCTCGACGCGGCTGCGCTGGTCGCTGACGATCGGGCCCTTGCCGTCGATCGGGTTGCCCAGGCCATCGACCACGCGGCCCAAGAGGCCCTTGCCGACCGGCACGTCCACGATCGTGCCCGTGCGCTTGACGGTGTCGCCCTCGCGGATCTCGGCGTCGGAGCCGAAGATCACGACGCCGACATTGTCCGCTTCCAGGTTCAGCGCCATGCCCTGCACGCCGTTGGCGAACTCGACCATCTCGCCCGCCTGGACGTTGTCGAGGCCGTAGATGCGCGCGATGCCGTCGCCGACCGACAGCACCTGGCCGGTCTCGCTGACCTGGGCCTCGGAACCGAAGTTGGCGATCTGGTCCTTGATGACCTTGGAGATTTCTGCGGCGCGGATGTCCATGGAATTAGCCCTTCATCGCGCTGGTCAGCGCATTCAAACGGGTACGGATCGAGCTGTCGATCATTTGCGAACCGATGCGGACGACGAGGCCGCCCAGCAGCGCGGGGTCGACGGAAAGGTCGACGGTGACGTCGCGGCCGACACGCTGGCGCAGCTGCTGCTTCAGCTCGCCCACCTGCTCCTCGCTCAGCGGATGCGCGCTGACGACCTCGGCCGTGGTCTCGCCGCGGTGGCGTGCGGCCAGCAAGCGGAACGCGCGGATGATGGCGGGCAGTTCGGCCAGACGGCGGTTCTCCGCCAGAACGCCGAGGAAGCTCTTCGTCGTGGTGTCGACGCCCAGCGAATCGGCCGCGGCCAGCACTGCCTTGGCGGCGTCGCCCCGCGCGATCAGCGGCGAGGTGGTCAGCTCCTTGAAGTCGCGCGATTCGTCCAGCGCCCGGCGCACCGCCGTCAGGCTCTGCTCGACCTGGTCGATGCTCCTGGCATCCGCCGCCAGCTCGAACAGCGCGGTCGCGTAGCGCCCGCCGAGCGACGCCTGGATGCTGCTTCCCTGATTACCGCTGGAGTGATCCACGCGATTCGTTTTCCTCGTGCCGCGAAAATGGGCCTCGGGCGAGCAGGTGCCGCCGGAGCGCGCCTCGCCTGAGTTGGCGGGCGCGTAGCATCGGCCCTCCCGCGATGCAACCGGGTCGGTCGGCGGCGAGCGGCGCGGCACGACCCGGCAGGCCGTGGAAATCGCGCCGCCCGGATACCGGCAGCCGCTAGACCTTCGCGGCGATCCGCTGCGTCGCGGGTCGCCCGGATCGGCTCGGCGGCAGCTGACCGTTGAAGCAGAAGAAGAGGATCGGGACGCGCCGGAGCAGCAGATATCCGCCGAACGACAGCGCACCGGTGGCGACCGAGACGGCCGCCCACTCGACGGCGGGTGGAAGCGAAATTCTCGCGGTGACGAGACCAAGCGCCACGATGATGGGGTGGTGCAGAAGGTAGATCGTCAGCGAGGCGTCGACGAGCAGCTTCACCTGCTTGTTCGGCGCATCGCCCCAGCGCTTCATCGCTGCGAGCACCAGCCACGCGCCGCTGATCGCGGCGCCGGCACTCGCGAGAAGGGCCGGGCGATAATGATCCCTGCTGACGGCGAGCGCGGTCGCCGCCGCGATGATGACGAGGGCCGATACCGCCCGCTGCCAGCGCCATGTCACCCAGCGCTCGAAGAACGGGGGACTGAGGTACAGCACCGCGCCCACCGCGAAGAAGACGCTGTGACGTAGCAGCCGGTTCACCACCGACCCCCAGAAAGTCGTTCCCAAAAGGGGATTGAAGAGCGAGAGCGGCAGCGCCACGACGACGATGACGAGGAGCATCGTCAGGAAAGGCCAGCGCGCCCAGGCACGCGGCTGATCGGCGCGGACGAGCCGCGCCACGATCGGCCAGGCGACAGCGACGATGGCCGAGTAGATGATGAGATCGTAGAGGAACCAGAGATGACTGATCCAGGCCGGAGACGGCGTGACGATCCGTCGCTGGAACAATTCGACGGCCTGGCCGAAGCTGCCGGCATTGCCGATCGCATAGATGAACAACTGGATCGGGATCAGCGTCAGGGAAGCCGATATCAGCGGTATCCCCAGTCGCTGAAGGCGGGACGTGAACCACGTCGCCCTATCCCTCCTCGACAGCAGCATGGCCGCGAAATACCCGGCGATCAGGAAGAACGCCGGCATCCGGAACTGCGTGATCGCCTGGCTCACGACGTCGCAGAAGCGGGAGGTGACATGTTGCGCGGGCCCCCAGCCCGGCGAGTACAACATGGCCGCGTGATACGGGATGCCCATCAGCATCAACATGGCGCGGCATCGATCGATGTAGTGAAGGCGATCCGCGACCACTGCTTTCCCCGACCTTGATGCTCGCCCCCTCGATCGTTGTCGCAGAGGCGTCGGGATCGCACAAGGCGGGGCGGTTCTCCCCTGGATCGGGATGGAGCGCCCCTGCGGGCGGGCCGCTGCGTCGCGCCACCCGCGCATCCCCGTTTTCTCCCCCGACGGCACCGGCATGACGCCGCCGCGCCAGTCGGAGGCGGTGGAACGATCATGGTTAGGCAATTCTCAAGCCTTCGCCCGTAGCTATTCGCCGCGAGACGTAAGGAATTGATGGAATGAGCGCGTTCGGGCGACGGGGCGGAATGGGCGGCGGTACGGGATCGCGCCCGGGGTTCGGCGTGGCGCGCCCGATGCAGGGGGGAACCGTCCGCCCCGAACCCGCCGCGCCCGCGGGCGAGCAGTTCCCGCCGCTCGACGCGCTGGCGCTGGCGCTGGACGGCGACGACCTGACGCCGCCCGCGCAGCTCGACGCCATGGCACGCCTGACCGAACGGCAGAACGCCAGCGGCGACGCGGGTTCCAGCCGGGTCGAGGGGTTCGAGGCGTCGATCCACAAGATCAAGGAGCAGGTGCTGCCGCGCCTCCTCGAGCGCGTCGATCCCGAGGCCGCCGCGACGCTGGGCAAGGACGAGCTGGCCGAGGAATTCCGCCCGATCATCGGCGAGGTGCTGGCCGAGCTGAAGCTGACGCTGAACCGGCGCGAGCAGTTCGCGCTGGAGAAGGTGCTGGTCGACGAGCTGCTGGGCCTCGGCCCGCTCGAGGAGCTGCTCGCCGATCCGGAAATCAGCGACATCATGGTCAACGGTCCCGATCAGACCTTCGTCGAGAAGAAGGGCAGGCTGGAGCTGGCGCAGATCGCCTTCCGCGACGAGGAGCATTTGTTCCAGATCGCGCAGCGCATCTGCAACTCGGTCGGCCGCCGCGTCGACCAGACGACGCCGCTCGCCGACGCCCGGCTGAAGGACGGCAGCCGCGTCAACGTCATCGTGCCGCCGCTCAGCCTCAAGGGCACGGCGATCTCGATCCGCAAGTTCTCCGCGAAGCCGATCACGCTCGACATGTACGTCGGCTTCGGCAGCATGTCGCCGAAGATGGCGACCGCGCTGAAGGTGGCGGGGGCCAGCCGCTTCAACATCGTCATTTCCGGCGGCACCGGCTCGGGCAAGACGACGATGCTGAACGCGCTGTCGAAGATGATCGACCCGGGCGAGCGCGTGCTGACCATCGAGGACGCGGCCGAGCTGCGCCTGCAGCAGCCGCACTGGCTGCCGCTGGAAACGCGGCCCGCCAACCTTGAGGGACAGGGCGAGATCAGCATCCGCGACCTCGTGAAGAACGCGCTGCGCATGCGGCCGGACCGCATCATCCTGGGCGAGATCCGCGGCAGCGAATGTTTCGACATGCTCGCCGCCATGAACACCGGCCACGACGGCTCGATGTGCACGCTCCACTCCAACTCGCCGCGCGAGGCGCTGGCGCGCATGGAGAACATGGTGATGATGTCGGACATCAAGGTGCCCAAGGAAGCGATCAGTCGTCAGATCGCCGACAGCGTGGACATGATCATCCAGGTGAAGCGCCTGCGCGATGGCAGTCGCCGCGTGACGAACGTGACCGAGGTGATCGGGATGGAAGGCCCCGTCATCGTCACGCAGGAACTGTTCAAGTTCGAGTATCTCGACGAGAGCGCCGACGGCAAGATCATCGGCGAGTACCGCTCGATGGGCCTGCGCCCCTATACGCTGGACAAGGCCAAGCAGTACGGCTTCGACAGCGCGTATCTGGAGGCGTGTCTCTAAGCGCCGATCACCCTCACCCTTCCCATCGCCTTGGGCGATGGGCCCCTACCCTCTCCCGCCGGGAGAGGGAGGGAGCGGCGAAGCCGCGGATGGGTGAGGGCGGCGTTCGCTACCGCCCCAGCAGCACCCGTGCCTGGCTGGCGATCTGCGCCAGCATCGCCGCATTCGGCTCTGCGGCGTTGCGGGCGCGGTCGACCACCGCCTTGAACTGCCCGACGCGCGCCGCATTGTCCGCCAGCCAGCGATCGACCAGCGCCTCCGGATCGCCCTTCCCGCCCTTCGCCAGGAAGTCGAAGCGCAACTGCTGGAAGTCGCGCGCCAGCCCCGCGATCAGCAGGCGCTCCCACGGGTCGCTCGGCGCGATCCGTGCGGCATTGGCCTGTGCCCAGTCGAGCCCCAACGCCTGGCCCAGCCGGGTGAAGGCGCGCGTCAGCTTGGTCTCGTCGACGCGGGAGCGCTCGCCGAGGTCGGCGAGGCCGACCGCACCGTCCAGCTCGAACAATCGCACCACCTTCGCCGCCAGAGCGGGCGGCGCGCCCACCGCCTCCAGCGTGCCGGCGATGCGCTTGCTCTGCGCGCGCGCCTCCTCCAGCAGCAGCTCGCCCGCCGCGCCCTCGAGATGCGCGATGCCCTTGCCCAGCCGCTTCAGCACCGCCGACGGGCGGTCGCCTGGCGCGGTGACGCGCAGCAGGTCCGCGATCTGCGCGCGTACCGCCACCGCCACCTCGTCGAACAGCGCCAGCCGCCCGCTCTCCGGCATCGCGGTCGTCTCGATCTCGCGCCACAGCGCATCCAGCGCGAATTGCCGCTCGGTGACGACGAACATCGCCGCGATGTCGCCCAGCGCCGCGCCTTCCTCCTCCGCCAGCTCGAACGGATGGAGGATGCCGATGCGGTTGACGATGCGGTTCGCCAGCTTCGTCGCGACGATCTGCCCGCGCAGGCGATGCTGGTCGATCGCCTTGCCGAACCGGTCCTGCATCGCCGGGGGGAAAGCGGCGTGCAGGTCGTGCTCCAGCACGGGATCGTCGCCCAGGCCCGCGCGCTCGATCTCGTCCTGGAGCGCGAGCTTCGCGGTCGCCAGCAGCACCGCCAGCTCGGGCCGGGTCAGCCCGCGCCCTTCCGTCGCGCGGCGCAGCAGGTCGACGTTGGAACCCAGCCCCTCCACCCGCCGGTCGAGCCGCCCCGCGCTCTCGAAGATCTCGATCGCGCGGACGTAGCTCGGCAGCGCCTTCGCCCCGTCCTGCTCGGCGATCGACAGCGACAGCGTCTGCAGCCGGTTGTCCTCCAGCACCAGGTGCGCGACGTCGTCGGTCATCGAACCGAGCAGCGCGTTGCGATCCTCGAACGACAGCCGGCCCTCCATCATCTCGCGGTTCAGCGCGATCTTGATGTTCACCTCGTTGTCCGAACAGTCCACGCCGGCCGAATTGTCGATGAAATCGGTGTTGATGCGCCCGCCGCGCGCGGCAAAGGCGATGCGCGCCGCCTGGGTCACGCCCAGGTTCGCGCCCTCGCCGATCGCGATCGCGCGCAGCTCCTCCGCGTCGACGCGCAGGCGGTCGTTGGCGGGATCGCCGACCGTCGCATTGTTCTCCGCCGCGGCCTTCACGTAGGTGCCGATGCCGCCGAACCAGATGAGGTCCACCGGCGCCTTCAGGATCGCGGAGATCAGCGCGGCGGGCTCGATCGTCTCGGCCTGGATGTCCAGCGCGGCGCGGATCTCGGGCGACAGCGCGATCGACTTGGCGTCGCGCGCGAACACGCCGCCGCCCGGCGAGATCAGCGCCCGGTCGTAGTCGAGCCAGCTCGACCGCGGCAGCGCGAACAGCCGCTCGCGCTCGGCGAAGCTCGCCGCCGGATCGGGCGCGGGGTCGAGGAAGATGTGGCGATGGTCGAACGCGGCGACCAGCTTGATCTGCGTCGACAGCAGCATCCCGTTGCCGAACACGTCGCCCGACATGTCCCCGCACCCGACGACGCGGATCGGCTGCGTCTGCACGTCCAGCCCACGCTCCGCGAAGTGGCGCTGCACGGACACCCACGCGCCCTTGGCGGTGATGCCCATTGCCTTGTGGTCGTAGCCCTGGCTGCCGCCGCTGGCGAAGGCGTCGCCCAGCCAGAAGTCGCGCTCCAGCGCAATCGCGTTGGCGACGTCGCTGAACGTCGCCGTGCCCTTGTCGGCGGCGACGACGAAATACGGGTCCTCGCCGTCGTGGACCACGACGTCGGCGGGATGCACCACCTTGCCGCCGACGATGTTGTCGGTGATCGACAGCAGGGTGCGGATGAAGATGCGATACGCCTCCGTCCCCTCCGCCAGCCAGGCGTCGCGGTTCGACGGGCTGGGCAGCTGCTTGGCGTAGAAGCCGCCCTTCGCGCCGGTCGGCACGATCACGGCGTTCTTCACCCGCTGCGCCTTCATCAGGCCCAGGATCTCGGTGCGGAAATCGTCGCGCCGGTCGGACCAGCGCAGGCCTCCGCGCGCAACCGGGCCCGCGCGCAGGTGGATGCCCTCCACGCGCGGCGAATACACCCACACCTCGCGCCACGGCAGCGGCTTGGGCAGGCCCGGGATCTTGGCGCTGTCCAGCTTGAACGCCAGCGCCTCGTTGGCGGCGGGGGTATAGGCGTTGGTGCGCAGCGTCGCGCCGATCAGCGCGTGGAACGCGCGCAGGATGCGGTCGTCGTCGATCGCCGTCACCTGGTCCAGCCCCGCTTCGATCGCGGCGTCGGTGTCCGCGCAGTCGCGGCTGGCGGACGGGTCGTGCGCCTCGCCGAAGCGCGTCACCAGCGCGCGCGCGAGGTCCGGCGCACGGCGCAGCGCATCGACCACGGTGGTCATGCCGTACGTCAGCCCCGCCTGCCGCAGGTAGCGGAACCAGGCGCGGAACAGCACCACCGCCTGCGGGGTCAGCCCGGCGTCCACGATCAGGCTGTTGAAGGCGTCGTTCTCGCCCACGCCGCGCAGCGCGTCGGCGATCGCCTGTTCCAGCACCTCGGGCTGATGGTCGAACGCGGCGTCGGCGGCCTCCACGACGAAATCGTGGACGAAGGCGTTCTCCGCCTCCTTCAGCCGCGTCGGCAGCTCGCCGATCACACGGAAACCGAAATTTTCCAGCACCGGCACCGCGTCCGACAGCGCCAACGCGCCGTCCAGCTTGTAGATCTTCAGCCGGTGGTCTTCGCCTGCCACGGTCGGGTACAGGTGGACCTGCCGGTCCGCCGCGGTCTCCAGCGCGGACAGGCGCACGATGTCCTCCGCCGCCTCCGCCGCGGTGGACACGTTGCGGTAATTGGGCGGGAAGGCCGCGGCCCAGCGCAGCGCCAGCCGCGCCGCGCGCGCCGGCGCGATCCGCTCCGCCAGCGCGCCTTCCACCTCGGGCACCCAGCCGCGCACCATCCGTGCCAGCCGCGTGTCGAGCGGGCCGACGTCGGGCAGCGTGCCGCCGTCGCGCAGGTCCAGCGTGTAGCGCAGCATCGCCACCACGCCGTCCTCCAGGCTGATCGACCAGTTGAGCAGCCGCGCGTTCGCCGCCTTCGCCAGCATGTCGCCGATCGCCACGCGTCGCGCGGTGGTCACGTCGTCGCGCGGCAGCCACACGAACGCGAACAGGTGTCGCCCGAGCGGCGAGGGCACCAGCACCAGCTTGGGCCGCGGCCGGTCGGCCAGGCTCATCGCCGTCAGCGCCAGTTCCTCCAGCGCCTCCGCCGATACGCCCGTGACCAGATCGTGCGGCAGCGAGGCGAGCGCGTGGGTCAGCGCCTTGCCCGTGTGGCTCGTCGGATCGAAGCCGAACTTCGCCTCGAACTCGGCCAGCCGCTGGCGCAGCCGCGGCACGCTGCGCGGCGGCGCGTTGAGCGCGGCGGAGGTCCACAGGCCGGAATGGATCGACAGCCCCGTCACCCTGCCCGCGGTGGCGAGCGGCGCGACGACCAGGTCCAGCGGCACGCGGCGGTGGACGGGGGAGATCAGGCTGGACTTCAGTAGCAGCGGTGCCGGGCCGCCCGACTGGAAATAATCCACCGCCAGCTGGCGCGACCGCTCGGCCAGGATCGGCACGTCGTGCGCGTTCCCCGCGATGCCCAGCGGCGCGGCCTCCTGCCGCCCGTCGGCGTGCCAGCGCTCGTGACCCAGCAGCGTGAAATGCCGGTCGAGGAACCAGCGCAGCAGGCTCGCTCCCTCCGCGTCGCCGCCGGTGTCGTCCAGCATCCCCGCGTCCGACGCCAGCTGCGCCTGCATCGCGCGCCAGTCGCGCACCGCGGCGCGCACGTCGGCCAGCACCTTGGCGATCTCGTCGGTCAGCTCGCGCCGGTCGCGCGCGTCCACGCGCTCCAGCTCGATGTAGATCATCGACTCGGTCGTGCCGCCGGCATCGCCGATCGCGCTCAGCACGCCTCCCGCGTCGCGCGTCACCCGCACGACGGGGTGGATGATGCGGTCGATCGCGATGTCGCGCTCGCCGATGGCGGCGGCGATCGAATCGACCAGGAACGGCATGTCGTCGTTGACGATGGCCAGCCGCATCCGCCGGCGCCCGCCCGTTTCCGGCAGCTGGTCCAGCGCCATCGCGGGCGTGCCCGGCGCGCGCGACAGGCCCGTCGCGATCAGGAAGGCGGCAGCCTCGCCCTGTTCGGCGGCGCCGAAATCGTCGAGTTCGCCCGGCAGCGCGCGCTGCGTCAGCCGTTCGGCCAGTGCCTGGGACAGTATCCGTTGAGACTTTTCCGACATGCGCGCGCTATGCGCCCGCGGCCGGCTTTGCTCAACCCCCGCTCCGGGTCCCCCCCCCTCGTTCCCCGTATCCCCGGTTCAGCCGATGCGCTTCATCAGCGTGCCGGCCAGCCGCGCGTCGGCGATCGCGCCGACCACCTCGATCGTCCCGTCCGCCGCGGCGCGGCCCAGCAGCACCACCGCCTCGCCCTCCGCCGCGCCGGTGGCCAGCGGCACGGTGGCCAGTGTCGTCCGCCTGGCCAGCGGCGCGGGCTCTGCGCGCGGCTTCACCGGGCGTCGCGCGGCGCGCTCGTCCGCGACGATCGCCTTGATGCCGCCGGGCGTCGCCTCCAGCACGCGCGGCAGGCCGCCCTCGGGCACGGCGTGGCGGCGCGCGTGCGCCAGCACGGTCGCGATCTCGGTCAGCCGGGTCTTGTCGTGGTCGGCGCCGAAGACGAGCTTGGCCACCGCGGTCAGCGGCGCGCGCGCCTGCGCGACGATGCCGGCGTCGGCCAGCAGCGCCTCCAGCCCGGCGGGAGCCTGCTGCGCGGCCAGCGCGAAATCGTGCGCGCGGCCTAGCGCGCGATAGAGCGCGGCGTGGCTGCGCGTGTCGGCGGCCCGCGCCGCGGCGGCGCTGGCGCGCGCGGCGGCCAGCCGGTCCTCCAGCGAGGCGCCGCCCTGATCGACGCTTCCGTGCTCGGTGCCCCCATGATCGGGCGCCAGCCCCGCCCCGGCGGGCGTTCCCGCCCCCGGCCCGTCGGCCCAGGCGAGCGCGGCGTCCGGCCGCTGCGGCGCGCGCGCGGCGACCAGCTCGGCGGCGATGGCGGCTTCCTCCTCGGGCGCGACCAGCTCCTTCCAGTTGATGACGCCGTAGATATAGTCGATCGTCTCCGCGTCGGAGGAGAAGGGCATCAGGATGCCGCGGTACAGCGTGGGCAGCCCGCGGGTGCCGACGAACTCCGCCTCGAACCCGATCGGCGCGCGATTGGCGATGATCTGCAGGTAATGGTCGGTCAGCCGCGACAGCAGCGAGCGCGCGGGCACGTCGGCGATGCGCGACGCATCCGGATCGCCCATGCCGCATTCCTCGCGCAGCGCGCGGCCGAGGAACTGGATCGCCGGGTTCTCCAGGCTCTCCGTGAAGTCGAGCAGCACGCTGTGCGGCCCGAAATCGGCGATGCTGGCCGGATCGAGGTCGGCGATGGCGGGGAACGGCCGCTCGCCCAGCAGCGACACCCAATGGTTGTACGCGCGCACGTGCATCCGCCGCTCGTCGACGATCGCCATCTCGGCCTCGCCGACGCCGCCCTCGGTCGGATCGTCGTCGTGGCGGCGATCGTCGCCCATCTGGTCGTAGCCGTGCGCGCTATCCATCGTCTGCTGTCCCGTCGTGGCGCCGTGCGTGGCGCGGGTTGCGACGGTCCGTGTGCGCCCGGCATGGTAAAGACGCTGTTAACGCGCGATTGTCCCCCGACCCGCTTGCCAGCCCCCGCCCGCCCTGTTAAGCGCCCGCCCCACGACGCGCCCATGGCGTGGACGACCAGGCCGCTTTAGCTCAGCTGGTAGAGCATCGCATTCGTAATGCGGGGGTCACAGGTTCGAGTCCTGTAAGCGGCACCATACTCGTGAAAGCGAGCCTCGTACCGGACAAAACTGGGCACCGCCCAGGTGCCGAGCTACTCCCTGCCCGGGGGGCTCCCGCTTGACATGTTGGAGAATGTTGCTCAGATGTTCTCGCCGCGTAGATAGCGGGGCAGCAGCATGATCGACATATCAGACGACGAACGGCGACGCGCCTTCTCGATATGGCTGCGGACCGGTAGGCTGCCATCGGTCAGAAGTGCTGATGGGATAGAGCTTATATTCAATCCGTGGCATGACACTCAAACGGGACGGTTCACCTTCGCCGGTGCTGGGCGGCATTACGGTCAGTGGGGCGGCGGTGGTTTTTCCGGCGGTGGCGGCGGGAACGGCGGGGGTGGCGGTGCGACCGAATCAGGGGATTGGCCGGTTCGACCATTGAGACCAAAATCGCAGAATTCGGCAAAGCACACGACTTCAAGAAGCTCGATGCGGACTGCTTCTCCGAGCAAGCGGCCGGCCCCTTCGCAGCCGTCCGCTCGAGACACATGGACCGGTGGTGGGTTCACGGGAGGTGGCGGTGGTAGCTTTGGTGGGGCGGGAGCATCCGGCACGTGGGGGTCCCCCGAGGCGACACGTCGGCCGGTTTCACGCGGTTCGGCGACTGCCATCGGGTTTTCGGATCGTTCCGGCGCGACGAACACGGCATCGCCACGATCTGCCAGCGCACAAAGCGAGCGATTCCGTACGGTCGTTCGCAACGGCTATACGTATCAGATAGACGCGCGAGAGCGGACGCGGAGAGTATCCGGCACGTTGACGGTTGCCGACGCCCCATCGCGGTCTCGTACGTCACAGCGACACGCTGGTGGAGCAGAGCGCCGCAAGAGCGACGACGGTGGCCATTACATTGCGGCGCGCTTCAACGGTCCGACCGAGGCGTTCAACCATTTCGCGCAGGATGCCAACTTCAACCGGGGCGGTTATCGCCTGCTCGAGGATGAGTGGGCGCGCGACAAGCGTGCCGGACGGGCGGTTACAGTGAAGGTCGTTCCGCAATTCAACGGCGGTTCTGTGCGACCATCGACGATCAATGTGTGGTGGACGGTCGATGGCAAAATCAACAGCCTGCAATTTCCCAATGAACGATCGGAGAAGCGCCGTGGCGGAAACTGAATCGGAGAAGCTGCTGGTTGAGATCGGCGGATTGTTGATGGAGGACAGCGAATATCCTTTGGAACCCACGCTGCTCTACGCTCAACTCGATAATAATATGATCGGCGAATCGATCGTAAAGGAGCTTGGCAATCAGCTCCTTTTCAGGTGGCCGGTGAACGAACGCCTTCCCGACGCACTCCTCGAATTGTGGGAGGCGCAGGACGGACAGGACCGATGGTCGGAACTGGAATATGTGCTTCGCGACGGCCAATTCGAAGTGGCCTACTTTTACCCGGACGAGATCGATCCGCAGGAAAACGTGATCGAGCGCCGCGAGCGTGCGCTGCGGCGACATTTCGGAGAGAAGCCGATTGTCTACCCACCCTTACCCACGGACGACGAACTTCAGAGCTATGGCTTGTAGGTCACATCATGTTGGGCGTTTGGCGCGAGATCGAAATTCTCCAATGATTAGAGTGCCCAGCTTTGTCTCCTGTGGGGCACCATACTCAGGAAATCGCAGCCCATTGGGGACGAAAATCGACACAGCCTCGCGGTGCCGAGCAAGATGGCGGCCAACTTTGGCTTGACATGTTGTAGAATGTTGCTCATATGTTCTTGCCGCGTGGATAGCGGGGCATCATGATTGATATATCGGATAACGAGCGACGGCGCGCCTTTTCGATATGACTGCGGACCGGCAGGTTGCCCTCCTTGAGAAATGCGGAGGGAGTCGAGCTCAAGTTCAATCCCTGGCATGATCCAGAAACCGGGCGTTTCACCTTCGTCGGTGCCGGACGGCATTATAGCCAGTGGGGCGGCGGTGGATTTTCTGGTGGCGGAGGCGGCAAGGGTGGCGGTGGCGGCGCGACCGGTTCAGGAGACTGGCCGGCCCGGTCATCCCGGCCAAGATCGCAAGAGTCGGCAAACCGCGCCATTTCCAAAGAACGGACCCGCGCCTCCCAAGGCAATCATGTCGCGGCTCACAAACCGTTCACCCAACGCGCAGGGACTGGTGGCGGTTTTTCGGGAGGCGGCGGTAGCTTCGGTGGAGCGGGCGCGTCGGGAACATGGGGATCACCCGATCCAAACCGTCGTCCGAAGAACTCACCAGGTTCGGCAACCGCTGTTGCGTCTTCAGATCGCGCTTCCGAGACGAACAGAACTGTCACCCGACCCGCAAGCGCGTCCAGCGAACAATTCCGCACGGTCGTGCGCAACGGCTATACCTACCAAATCGACGCGCGCGAGCGGACGCGGCGCGTTTCTGGTGCGCTGACGGTTACCGATGTTCCGATCCGTTCTCGCGCTTCGCAAGTGCAGGCGGGCGGCGCAGAACGTCGGGCGAGCGACGATGGCGGCCACTACATCGCGGCGCGCTTCAATGGACCGACCGAGGCGTTCAACCACTTTGCGCAGGATGCCAACTTCAATCGGGGCGGCTATCGCGTGCTCGAGGATGAGTGGGCGAGAGAGAAGCGAGGCGGAAAGACTGTCACGGTCAGGATCGTGCCGCGGTTCGAGGACGAGTCCGTGCGACCATCGGCGATCGACGTGTGGTGGACGGTCGATGGCGACGAGAAGAGTCTGAAATTCCCCAACGAACGATCGGAGAAAAGCCGTGGCGGACGATGAAGCCGAGAAGCTGCTGAACGAGATCGGCCAATTGCTGATGGAGGATCGTGAGTATCCGGTCGAACCGACGCTGCTCTACGCCCAGCTCGATCGGAACATGGTCGGCGAATCGATCTTCAAGGAACTCGGCAACCAGATCCTGTATCGGCGGCCGGTGATCGAGGGGTTGCCGTATGCGCTGCTCGACCTGTGGGAAGCGCAAGGCGGCGGCGATCGGTGGTCAGAGATGGAATATGTGCTTCGCGACGGTAAGTTCGAAGTCGCCTATATCTATCCCGATGAGATCGATGCCGAAGAGGATGTTGTGGAGCGGCGCGCACGGGCGGTTCGGCGACACTTCGGCGAGAAGCCGATCGTGTATCCGCCCTGGCCCCCCGAGGACGACGCGCCGGACTACGACCTTTAGGTCGCGACCTGGCCGATCGTTCAGCGAAGCATGGAAATTTCCCAGTGATCTGAGCGCCCATCTTTGTCCTCTGTGGGGCACCATTCTCCCGAAAATGCACCTCGTAGAGGACGAAAATGGACACCTCATCGCGGTGCCGAGCAAGATGGCGGCCGACTTCGGCTTGACATGCTGGAAAATGTTGCTCAGATGTTCTTGCCGCGTGTATAGCGGGGCATCATGATCGATATACCGAGCGACGGCGCGCCTTTTCAATATGGCTGCGGACCGGCAGGTTGCCCTCCTTGAGAAATGCGGAAGGGATCGAGCTCAAGTTCAATCCCTGGCATGATCCAGAAACCGGACGGTTCACCTTCGTCGGTGCCGGACGGCATTATAGCCAGTGGGGCGGCGGTGGGTTTCCTGGTGGCGGAGGCGGCAGGGGTGGCGGTGGCGGCGCGACCGGTTCGGGAGATTGGCCAACCCGGTCCTCCCGACCAAGATCGCAAATTTCGGCGAACCGCGCCATTTCCAAAGAACGGACCCGCGCCTCCCAAGGCAATCATGTCGCGGCTCACAAACCGTCCACCCAACGCGCAGGGACTGGTGGCGGTTTTTCGGGAGGCGGCGGCAGCTTCGGTGGAGCGGGAGCGTCAGGAACGTGGGTATCACCCGATCCGAACCGTCGTCCGGAGAATTCACCAGGTTCGGCAACTGCCGTTGCGTCTTCGGATCGCGCTTCCGAGACGAACAGAGCAGCCGCGCGACCCGCAAGCGCGTCCAGCGAACAATTCCGCACGGTCGTGCGCAACGGCTATATCTACCAAATCGACGCACGCGAGCGGACGCGGCGTGTTTCTGGTGCGCTGACGGTTACCGATGTTCCGATCCGTTCTCGCGCGTCGCAAGCGCAGGCGGGCGGCCCAGAACGTCGGGCGAGCGACGATGGCAAGACAAAGAGCCTAGGATTTGCCAACGAACAACCGGAGAAGCGCCGTGGCGGAAACTGAATCGGAGCGTCTGCTGAACGAGATCGGTCGATTACTGATGGAGGACAGCGACTATCCGTCGGAACCCACGCTGCTCTATGCGCAACTCGATCATAATATGATTGGCGAGTCGATCTTCAAGGAACTCGGCAATCAGTTGCTCTATCGATGGCCCGCAAACGAGCGATTGACCTACGCGCTTCTCGAATTGTGGGAAGCGCAGGACGAGCGGGATCGGTGGTCGGAACTGGAATATGTGCTGCACGACGGTCCATTCGAGGTGGCGTATTTCTATCCGGACGAAATCGATTTCCAGGAAGATGTGATCGAACGCCGGGAGCGTGCACTGCGGCGGCATTTCGGAGAGAAGCCGATCGTCTACCCTCCCCTGCTCTTGGAGGACGAAACTCAAAACTCCGAAGTATAGGTCATGTCCTGTCGCGGGCGTTCGGCGCGGAATCGATATTCTCCGATGATCTGAGTGCCCAGCTTTGTCCTTTGTGGGGCACCGCTTCCGGTCAAGATCGGGCACCCTGGTCACAGCGGCATCGCCGCTCCGCGGCGTCGACCCGCAGTCCGATGTTGCCGACGTCATCGCCACGGTAGCCGACGACCGGCCCGCCAGCCGCCGGGACGACGAATGCCGTGGCACCGGGATCCACGGGCAGATCGGCCGGTCGCGCGAGCCGCACAAACCGCCGTCCGCCCGACATCGCCAAGTTCTGCTTGGTAATCAGTGACCTGCCACGCAATATCGGCATGTTTATCGACAAATCGTTACGCCGCCACATCTGCTCTCCGGCTGGCCGGAACAATTGTCTGGTACGATTCTCCTGCGAAACCGTGGACCAGATCGCGACCAACACCTCAATTCCCCCTGACTCCGGTATGTTAACGATTTCGCGTTGACTGACCGTGGGAGGGATGGATTAGTGCCGCGTACACCAGAAAACGGGGGAATTCATGTCCGGTGACGCCGCAGCAACGATGAGTCACGCCGATGCGCCGGCGTCGTCCGCCCCCCCCGTCCTGTCTGCCGAGCTGGCGAGCGGACAATGGCATCTCGGCAAGCTGGGCAATATCGGGGCGGTCTGGGCCGAGTATAGCGGCCGGGGCGTCAAGGTCGGCATCTACGACAGCGGCGTGCAATATTCGCACTGGGACCTGGACGCGAACTACGACACCGGCCTGCACGTCACGATCGCCGGCAAGACCTTTGACGGCGACTATCGCCCGGCGTCGGGCGGGCGCGGCACCTCGCTGGCCGGCCTGATCGCGGCCGAGAACAACGGCGCCGGGACGGTCGGCGTCGCCTATGGCGCGACGATCACGGGCGTGAACATCCTCGATCCCTATTCGGGCGAGGGCCTCGATCCGGGCATCTGGATCAACGTGCCCGGTCGCCAACTGTTCGCGCGGGCGCTTCAGCAGCGCAACACGATGGACGTCGCCGTCGACGGATGGGGGCGCACGACACCCGATTTCGCCGGCGCGTCGTCGCGCGGCGTCGCCGGCACCGACGCCGCGCGCTTCGCCGCGGCGTTCGAGGACGCGGCGCAGACCGGTCGCGGCGGCTTGGGCACGATCAGCCTGAACGGCGCCGGCAACACGCGCCAGGACGCGCAGGCGGACAGCGCCTTCACCTCGCGCCACACGATCACCGTCGGTGCCTATCGGCAGGAAGAAGGGTATGCCACCACGACCAGCGGCCGCGGCGCAAGCCTGCTGGTTTCCGCGCCGTCGGGCGATCCGAACGGCAGCAGCCTGATCGCGACGGACCTTCTGGGCCGTTTCGGCAGCAACCTTCGCCTTGATCCGGGCGGCGACCAGGACGTCACGAACCTGGTGACCGGTACGGCCGCCGCGGCCTCCACCACCGCCGCCGTGGTGGCGCTGATGCTGGAGGCGAACGCGGGACTGGGCTGGCGCGACGTGTCCGGCATCCTGGCCGCCTCCGCATCGCTGCCGATCGACTGGAACGACCGCAACGGCACCGTGCCGGTGACGCTGGCGAACGGCGCGACGTCGCAGGTCAGGGCCAACGAGAGCTACTTCTCCGTCGCCGGCGCTTCGGGGGCGAACTGGAACGGCGGCGGCCACCATTATTCCAGCGATTACGGCTATGGTGCGGTCAACGCCCATGCCGCGGTCCGCATGGCGGAGGTCGCCTCGCTGTTCGGCCCCGCCAGGACGTCCGCCAACGAGTCCGGCGCCACCACGGGCACCATGGCCGTGGGGCTGCGATCGGCCAACAACCTGATCGACACCTCGTTCTACGGCGACGATTTCGTGGGCGAGCCGACCGAATATACGTTCGAGGTCGACGGGACCGTCGATGTCGAACACGCCGACCTGACGATCAATTACCTGAACAGCTTCGTCGGTCGGCCCACCGCCCTGTGGGGCACCAAGATCAAATTGATCGCGCCCGACGGCACCGTTTCGTTCGTGGACACCAACCTGGCGGCGGTGGTGGCCACGTCAGGCGAGCAGAGCTTCACCTTCGGCCTGGCCAACCTTCGGGGCGTCCGGTCGGAAGGCACGTGGACGCTGCAGTTCGAGAATGCCGGTCCGAACATGATCACCGACATCGTGAGCGCCAAGCTCGACCTCTACGGCAGCGCGCCCGACGCCGACGACGTCCACACCTATACCGACGAATATCTCACCATGGTGCGGGTCGACCCCCGGGGCGGTCGCCGCATCCTGACCGACACGGACGGCGGCACCGACTGGATCAACGCCGCCGCCGTCACCTCGAACGTCAACCTCTCGCTGGTCGCGGGAACGCGCACCACGTTCGGCGGCGTCGCCGCCTTCACGATCGCGCGCGCGGCCCCAATCGAGAATGCCGTGACCGGCGACGGCAACGACGTGCTGACGGGCACCGCCGGCGCGAACATCCTCTACGGGATGCGCGGCAACGACACGCTGAACGGCGGCGCGGGCAACGACACGCTGGCCGGCGGGCGGGGCGTCGACATCTTCCGCTTCACCGGCACGTCCGGGCAGGACCGGGTGCTGGACTGGGAAGCGGGCGACCTGATCGAGACGACCACCGCCCTGTCCGGCGTGGATGGCAACGGCACCATCACCGTGGGCCCGGACGGCCTGCTGCTGCTGGGGGCGACCGGCAACTCGATCGAACTGGTCGGTCAGGCCGGCGCGGTGCTGAGGTCGCTGGGCAGCGGAACGGGGTTCAACCGCTACGCCTGGGTGTCGGGCAATGCGGTGGATCACGACGCGGTGATGCGGATCGTGCCCGCACCGCACGGCGCGATCGAGAAAGCGGACGAGGCGGAGGACGGGGCGGTCGCCCCGACGCCGGCGCGGCCGGCGGCGATCACCGACGCGCCCGGCCTGGCTGCGCTGGGCGCCGTCGTCGATGCCGACGTTCCGCTCGACTCGATGGGCCGGGCGGTCACGCAGGCGACTGCCGACACGACCTCGCGCTACACGACCTGGGGCCCCGAAACGCTGGCCCGCGATGCGGCGCGCGCCGCCCCGGCCGCGACGTACCCGGCGCCCGCCAGCATCACCGATCCGTTCGCCGCCGAGCAATGGCACCTCGCCAAGCTGGGCGACATGGATGCGATCTGGCGGGATTACACGGGCAAGGGCGTCAAGGTCGGCGTCTACGACAGCGGCGTGGAATATGGCCACGAGGATCTGGCGGCCAATTACGACGCCGGCCTGCACGTGGTGATCGGTGGCAAGACCTTCGACGGCGATTTCCGCCCCCTGTCGGGCGGGCACGGCACCTCGGTCGCGGGCCTGATCGCGGCGTCGCGCAACGGCATCGGCGCGGTGGGCGTCGCCTATGATGCGACGGTGACGGGGATCAACATCTTCGACCCCTATTCCGGGGGCGGGCTGAACCCCGGCATCTATGTCAACGCGACCGACCGCACCGCCTTTGTCGAGGCGATGCGGCAGGCCGCCAGATTCGACATCGCCAATCATAGCTGGGGCCGGACGCTGCCGGGCTATCTGTCGTCAGACTCCCGCACCGTCGCGGGCACGGAGGCGTATGACGTGGCACGGGCGTTCGCCTATTCCGCGGTGAACGGCCGGGGCGGGCTGGGCACGATCAACGTGGCGGCGGCAGGCAACAGTTCGATCGACTTCCAGGGCGACGGCAGCCATACCGACCGGCACGTCATCGCGGTCGGCGCCTATCGGCAGGTCGACGGGCTGGCATCCAACTATTCCTCCCGCGGGCCGGCGCTGCTGATCTCCGCTCCCTCGAACGATCTCGCGATCATCGGGGGCACCGGTGTGGCCACCACCGACCTCACCTGGCGCGAGGGATACAATCTCGAGGCCGCGCCCGGCGGCGACACCGACTATACCGACCAGTTCGGCGGCACGTCCGCGGCGACGCCTATCGTCAGCGGCGTCGTGGCGCTGATGCTGGAGGCGAACGGGGCGCTGGGCTGGCGCGACGTGCAGACCATCGTCGCCTCGTCCGCCACCATGCCGGTCGCGTTCGAGGATCGCACGCGATTGCTCACCTATACCGATGCCACCGGCGCCACCGCGCAGGCGCGCATGAACGAGGGCTGGTTCTCGATCGTGGGCAGCGGGACCGACTGGAACGGCGGCGGGCGCCATTATTCACCCGATTACGGCTATGGCGCGATCGATGCGCGGGCTGCGGTGCGCATGGCGGAGGTCTGGTCGCTGTTCGGCGCGGCGCAGACGTCGGCCAACGAAGTCAGCTTCGCGTCCGACACGTTCACCGCGAACCTCGCGCCGGTCCCTCAGCAGAATGTGGTTCGAGAGGATTCCTACACGCGGTTCACGGGAACGCCGGCCAGCTACGACTTCACGGTCTCCGGCGCGCAGATGGACGTGGAGCAGGTCGACATGACGATCAGCTACAAGGCCATTCTCCAGTTCGGCACCACGCCCTTTCCGTTCTCGATCAATTCGCCGGTCAAGATCGCGCTCGAGGCGCCGGACGGGACGGAGGCATTCTTCGACCTGCTGCCGGTGGTTCCCGGCAGCGGTTCGTCGCTGGAAACGCAGTCCTACACCTTCGGCTTCCGCAACTTCTCCGGTGCCGAACTCAACGGTACCTGGACGCTGAAGGCCGAATCCTCCTTCGCGACGATCCTGACGATCGAGACGGTCAAGCTCGACTTCCATGGCGCCCGGGCGAGCGATCGCGACATCTATACCTATACCGACGAATTCTTCACCATGGCGGCGATCGCGGGGGAGGAGGATCGCCGGATGCTGCGCGATACCGGCGGTGCCGACTGGATCAACGCCGCCGCGGTCAGCGCGGACGTGGCGGTGTCGCTGGCGGCGGGCGCGACGACGCGCTTCGGCGGGGTCGATGCCTTCACCATCGCCGCCGGCACCGCGATCGAACATGCGGTGACGGGTGATGGCGACGACCGGCTGATCGGCAACGCGTCGGACAATCGTCTGTACGGCATGCGCGGCGACGACTGGCTGAACGGCGGCGCGGGGAACGACGAACTGTCGGGTGGGGACGGGCACGACGTGTTCGCGTTCGACACGCAGGGCAAGAGCGGCCGCGACACCGTGATCGACTGGGGGCTGGGCGACCGGATCGCCACCACCAAGCAGCTGCGCGGCGCCGACGTGAACGGGCAGATCACGGTCGCGGCCAATGCGCTCGTCCTGCTCGACAACAGCGCCCGTGGCGACACGGTGGAGCTGACCGGTGCCGGGGGCGCCGTGCTGCAGGCGCGAGGCAGGGCGAACGGCTACTGGTGGTACGACTTCGTCTCGGACGAGGGGGAGGATTACGCCGACGGCCACGTCGTCGAGCTGGCGTGGGGTCCGGGTCTCGGCCTGTCCGCCGACCGGGCGGCCGCGCCCGCCGACGCGACGATCGCGGTCGCGGGGGAACCGACGGATCAGACCGCCTTCTACCTGTACAATGCGCTGGGCGATGCGATGTCGACCGGCGTTCAGGTCTACGCCTGAAGGGCGAGCCGGGATCGCGCGCGGAAAGGGAGCGGCCAATGGCCTGGCCGGCGGAGGCGATGGTGGTGACGGCGTCGGTGTTGCAGGCTGCGGCGCCGTTCGGCGAGCCTGCGGCCGCGGCCGCCGCGCCGACACCCTGCCTGGCGGCAGTGGCGCAGGCGGTGTCCGCCCGTGATGGCGGCGCCCCGCCGTCTCTGGCGATCGGCACGGTCCTGTCCGCGCGCGACCGGGACCGGCTGGCGGCGGTCGGCCCGGCGACGATCCGCCTCCTCGCCCCCGGCGACATGGCAACGATGGATCATCGCCCCGGCCGGTTGAACCTGGAGCTCGATCCGCACGGGCGCATCCTGCGCCATCGCTGCGGCTGATCGCACCGCCTTCGACGCGGACGCGGGAACATCGATCTGGCCGGCGGCGAGGCACTGGAATAGCGCAATGATCCGAAATTCCAGTTTCGTCTGACCGACTGCACCACCTTCCGTCGGGAGAGCGCGCCGTCGGTCGGGCGACCGGGGTCTCCCCGGCGACGATCCGCCGCAAGTTCGCCCTCGGCGGCAGGTCGCGATCCCCGCGCGCCTCGTCGGCGATGCGGGTGCCGGTGTCGGCCGTCAGCGCGGCCGGCCCCTGCCCCGGTCCCCGCTATTGTCACGCCGCCCCACGCCGCCTAGCGTCGATCGATGCCGGGATCGCGCGCTTGACCGACAGGGAACGTCGCCAGCCGGCGAACGCGGTCCTCGCGCGGCAGATCGGAACGGCGATCGTGAGGGGGGACTATGCGCCCGGCGTCACCCTGCCGGGCGAGCTGGAGCTCGCCGATTCGACCGGCGTGGCGCGGAGCGTGGTGCGCGAGGCGCTGCGCACGCTGTCGGCGAAGGGGCTGATCGAGAGCCGGCGCAAGGCCGGGACGCGGGTGCGGGCACGCGCGGAGTGGAACCTCCTCGATCCCGAATTGCTCCGCTGGGTGTTCGAGGGCGCCCCTCCCCTGGATTTCGTGCGCGACCTCTTCGAATTGCGGCTGATCGTCGAGCCCGGCGCGGCGGAAGTGGCGGCGCGGCAGCGCACGCCCTCGCAGCTGTCGCGGATGGGCCATGCGCTGGAGACGATGGTCGAGCGCGGATTGAAGACCGAGGACGGGCAGGCCGCCGACCAGCAATTCCACGCCGTCCTGCTGGAGGCGACGCACAACCAGTTGATCGTCAGCCTCTCCGCCACGATCGCGGCGGCCGTCCGCTGGACCACCTACTTCAAATACCAGCGCCAGCGGCACCCGCGCGATCCCATGCCGCAGCACCGCGTGCTGTTCGAGGCCATCGCCGAGGGGAGAGGCGGCGCGGCGCGGGACGCGGCGGCGGCACTGATCCGCCAGGCGCTGGAGGATACCGAGGCCTCGCTGATCGCCTGATCCCTGCCGGTCGCGCGGGGCGTGGCGCGCCTTTCCGGAGCCTCGGCCGATCAGCTCTTCGCCGCTTTCCGGCCGCCCTTCTTCCCCAGTTCGGCCTGCGCGGCGGAGGATTTGCGGGGGTTGCTCTCGCCTTCCTTCGCCGCCTTCGCATTGGCCTTCTGCGCGGTCGCGCTGCCCTTTCCCTTCTTCTCCGCCATCATTGTCACTCCGTCGTCCCGGCGATCAACCGCCCCGGCGTCGCGGCCGTTCCCGGCGACTTTGCCGCCGGTCGCGCGTTGAAGCCCGCAAAGGAGAGACGATGATGGCGACCCGACCCCCGAGCGGTGACGAATTCGACGGCGTCGAACCCACCCAGGCCGACGATGTCGCGCATCCGGAGCAGCCGCCGATGGACGACGACGCTTCCGGCTTGCCGGACGAGGATGCCGAGCAGCTCGGCGATTTCGCCTGAACGACGGCGCCGGGCGTGCCCGGTGCCCCGGCGCGCCCCGCACGCGCCGGTCCGATCGAACAGGCTTCCCTGCGGGTCGCGGGCGTCCATCTTTCGCGCTGGCGGAGCCATTTGCGACAACGCAGGTTGGGCAGGAATGCCGTTGTTCCACTTCATGACCCGCGACGGTCCGCATGGGTCGGAACTGGACACCTGCGACCTCCCGAACGTCGCGGCGGCCCGCCAGATGGCCGTGGTGTTCGTCGGCGACATCCTCCGCGACCTTCGCGGGGGCGTATACGACGAGGGGCTGCACGTGGTCGTGACGGACGACGCCGGCAATCTTTGCTGGGATCTGCGGATCGATGCCGTGGAAGGACCCGGCGCCTTGCGGGACTAGTCGAGCGACAGGCACTCGGCCGGCGCCGGCACCGCGAAGGACGCCCGCTTCGGCGGGAGATCCCGCAGCGAGGGATGCGCGCGGACGCGGGCGGCGTTGGCGGCCCCGGTCGCCTCGTCGAGGCTCAGCCGGTCCGACGCGGCCACGTGGTATAGCGCGACGGCATCGTCGATCCGGCGGAAGCGGGCGCCTGCCGCCGCCACGCGGACATAGAAGTCCCAGTCGTTGCAATTATGGAAGCTCGGGTCGAACCCGCCGCTCGCGACCGCACTGGAGCGGCGGATGATGGACCAGCTCGGCCCGACCGCGCCCGTCAGCGCCAGCGCGGAAAGGATGTCGGTGCCGCTCCAGCCGCATTCGGCGATCCCTTCCTCCCCGCCGGCCCAGGCGCGCCGGAAGTGCCCGACGACGACGTCGCAGCCTGCCGTCGCCGCCAGCAGGGCGGGCGCCGCACCGGGCAGCCAGGCATCGTCGCTGTCGAGGAAGGCCACCCACTCGGACCGCACGAGCCCGAGCCCGGCGTTCCGCGCGGCGGAGGCCCCGGCGTTGCGCGGCAGCAGGAGGGAGACGACGCTGCCGTGCCGGCGTTCCAGTGCCCGCGCGACGACCGCGGTATCGTCGCTCGATCCGTCGTCGACCAGGATCACCCGCGCGGGTGCGGGACGCTGCGACAGCACGCTCTCCACCGCACGCGAAACGGATTCCGCCCGATTGAAGCAGGGAATGACGACGTCATAGGTCGGCAGGCCTGCGTCGCAGGCCCGTGCGGTGTCGCGTGTGGGCATAACCTGCATCTAGCGCGCGATCGGCGCCGGACAAGAGGAACAAAGCTCCAGCGCTGCACGGCCTCGTCTCGTTGCACGGGGGGCCACGCGCGCTTGGCACCGCCGATCCGGCCGGGCAGAGTGGCGCGATGTCGCTCCTCCTGCTCCTCGCCGCGCTTCAAGCCGCGACGCCCGCCGCTCCTCCGCTCGCCGTTGCCAGCCCCCCGGCCGCTCCGGCGACGCGATGGCCGGTGCGCGAGGCGGATTTCGTCATCCCGGACTTCCCCTTCGCCTCCGGCGAGCGGTTGCCCGAATTGCGGATCCACTACAGCACGCTCGGCCAGCCGCACCGCGACGCGCGCGGCGAGATCGACAATGCCGTGATGGTACTCCACGGGACGGGGGGCAGCGGCAGGCAGTTCCTCGCGCCCCAGTTCGCGGACGAGCTCTACGGCCCGGGCCAGCCGCTCGACATCCGTCGCTACTGGATCATCCTGCCCGACGGCATCGGGCACGGCGGCTCGTCCAAGCCGTCGGACGGGCTGCGGATGCGCTTCCCGCGTTACGATTACGCGGACATGGTGGCGGCGCAGTACCGCCTGCTGCACGACGGCCTCGGCATCCGCCGGATGCGGTTGATCATGGGCACGTCGATGGGCTGCATGCACAGCCTGATGTGGGGCGAGGATCATCCCGATTTCGCGCGCGCGCTGATGCCGCTCGCGTGCGAGCCGGTGCCGATCGCCGGGCTGAACCGCATGTGGCGGCAACTCGTGATCGACGGCATCAAGGCTGATCCCGCCTGGGCCGGCGGCGAGTACCGGCAGCAGCCGCTGCAAGGCCTGCGCACCGCGCAGACCGCGCTGTTCATCGCCGGCGCGGCGCCGCTGAACCTGCAGGCGACGTACGCCGACAGGGATGCCGCGGCCGCCTTCGCGCGGGACCGCGTCGCCGCGGCGCTGGCGCGGCTCGACGCGAACGACCTGATCTATCAGGTGGACGCGTCGCGAACGTACGACCCCTCGGCCAGGCTCGCCGCGATTACCGCGCCGCTGGTGTGGATCAACTCGGCGGACGACTTCATCAACCCGCGCAACCTGGACTATCCCGCGCGCGCGGTCCGGCAGATGCGGGACGCCCGCTTCCGCCTGATCGAGGAGTCCGCGGACACCCGCGGGCACGGCACCCACACCTGGGCGGTCAATTGGAAGGCGGACCTGGCCGAACTGCTGGCGCGGACGCAGGCGGCGCGCTGACGGGAGCGGCCGGCCGGCTCGGCACGTCGTGGGCGGAGACGTGATTGAGGGTGATGACCCAGCGGCCGTCGATCTTCCGGAACAGCCGCGTGTTGACGCCCTCGGCCGCGCGCACGGGGCGTTCGAGATGGTAGCGCCCCACCAGCATCGCCGCGTCGTCGGCCAGCATCTCGACCGTCATGTCGTAGAAGCGCAGCGTGCCGCGCGTCCGCGGTGACGCGCCGTAATCGCGTACGTAATGGTCGAGCGTGCCCTGCCAGCCGTCCTGGAACCTGCCGCCCGAGACGAAGACGACTCCGGGATTGCGGAAGCCCGCCATGTAGCCGCGGAAGTCGCCGCGGTTCCAGGCTCGCTCCATCCGCGCCACCACCGCCAGGATCGCGGCGCGATCCCGGGCGGTGCCGGCAGGAGCGGGGTCGGCAGGAGCGGGTGAGGCGAGCACGAGCGTCGCGGCCAGCGTCAGGCATCCCCACCGTCTCACGCGCATTCCCTCCCTCTCACGCCCTCACGCTATCACGCCCCCCGATATCACGCCCCCCGCTATTTCGCCCCCCGCTATTACGCGCTGTCGCGTGTCACCAGCACGGGCGCCATCTGCGTCGAGCCCGCGTCCGCACCGCCGATGCGGGCGAACAGCGCGGACAGCATCGCCGCGGCGCCAGCGGTCAGGTCCTGCCGCACCGTCGTCAGCCGCACCGGGCTGCGAGCGGCGAGCGGCAGGTCGTCGAAGCCGGTAACGGCCACGTCGCGCGGCACGCCGATGCCGCGCCGCTCCAGCGCCTCGATCACCGTCGCCGCGATCACGTCCGACGCGGCGGCGATGCCGTCCACCGCGCCCGCCACCCGGTCGAGATTGGCCTCGATCTCCGCCGCCATGATGTCCAGCGCCAGGTGCGTGTCGAGCTGCAGCGGCGGCGCCAGTCCCGCCGCCGCCGCCGCCGCGCACAGGCCACGGTGGCGCTCGATCAGCTCCAGCGTCCGCACCTCGCCCATGAACGCCAGCCGGCGGCACCCGCGCGCGATCAGCCGCTCGCCCGCCATCCGCCCTCCGGCGAAATTGTCGACGCCCACGGCGCAATGCACCTGGCCCGGCAGCGCGCTGCCCCACACCACCAGCGGGCGATAGCGCGCCGCGACGCTCTCGATCACCGCCGCCTGGTCCGACTGGCCGATCAGCAGCAGGCCGTCGAACGTGCCCGACAGCACCAGGTCGTCCAGCCAGTCGTCCCCGTGCGGCACGATGCGGGACAGCATCACGTCGTAGCCCCGTTCGGTGATGCCGTCCGCCAGCTGGCCGAGCAGCGCCATGAAGAAGGGGTCGGACAGCCGCTGCCGCCGCTCGTGCCCCAGCGGCACGGCGATGCCGATCACGCCGGTTCGCTGCGTGCGCAGTCGCCGCGCCATCAGGTTGGGGCGAAAGCCGTGCTCGGCCGCGATCCCCGCGATGCGGCGGCGCGTCTCCTCGTTGACCAGGGGGCTGTTCGCCAGCGCGCGCGACACCGTGCCCGCGTTCACGCCGGCCAGGCGGGCGATGTCCTTTAGCGTGCGGACCGGGCGCTCGGCGGGCGTCGTCATGGCGGTGTCATACGTCGCCGTTGCCGGACCACAAGGGCGCAGCGTCACGGCCCGTCCGGCGCGGCGTCCCCGGCGCGCACGGCGATCGGATGCGCGACGGAGACCAGCGTCTCCAGCAGCTTGCCCGGCTTCTCGCTGGTGACGTGATGCCCCGACCGCCTGAACCGGACCAGCCGCTTCGACGGCGCGGCGAGCGCAGGACCGCGGCGAGCGCCGCCATGACACGCGCGGGAACCGGCCTCATCGCCCCCCCTTTCCGGACCTTGGAACATGGTGAGCTGGGATCGATCCAGGCGTCCTCTATCGATCACGGCGCCGCCGCCGCGCCCGGGCGCGATAGGCCCCCGCGCTTGGTCGGTCGCGGCGGTTGCGCTACACCCGCCCGACGCGGCGCAGCGAGGGAGAGTGACGATCATGCCCATGGCGCGATTGGCCCCGCTACTGCTGCTGTGCTCCTGCGGCGCCGCCGACCAGCCGAAGACCGCGGCGCCCGCCGCGCGCGAGACCGGCACGGCGCCGGCGTCACCTGCCGCCAGCGGTGCCGCCAGCGGTGTCGATTGCGAGCCCGACGCACCGCAGAGCCCCTGCCCTCTCGCCGGCCGCTGGCGCATCGCCCGGGTCTACGTTCCCGGCGCGGCGGACCCGCTGGTGGACGATCGCGCGATGATCGGCGCGACGCTGACGGTCGCCCCGCCCGGCGATGGACCCGGCGCGATCCGGTGGGACGGTCCCGACACCGGCCAGTTCGACATCGGCGACGTCTGCACCGGCCCCTATCTCACGCCGCGCTTCACCCCCGCGGGGAGCGCCGCTGCGCGCCGCACCCTCGCCGCGGCGCTGGCCGCGTGGCGCATCCCCGGCGACGCCGCCGCGGCGCGCGCGCTCGGTTGCGACCGCGGGCAGTGGGGCGTGCCGACCGATCCCGCCGGCGAGCGCTTCGGCCTCGTCCTGCCGCTCGGCGACCGCGCCGTCATCCCGTGGTACGAGGGGCGGCTCCTTCTGCTGGAGCGGCGGCGATAGCGCCCTGCCGCCGCAGCATCTCGCCGATCTTCGCCGACAGGTCCTCGATCGCGAAGGGCTTGGTGATCATCGCCATGTTGGTGCCCAGGAAGCCCGCGCGGACGGCCGCATTCTCCGCATAGCCGGTGACGAACAGGATCGGCAGGTCCGGCCGGTGCGCTCGCGCCACGTCGGCGAGCTGCCGGCCGTTCATGCCCGGCAGGCCGACGTCGGAGATCATCAGGTCGATCGCGCGGTCGGAGGCGAGCGCCGCGATCGCGCCTTCCGCCTCCTCCGCCTCGATCGCGTGGTAGGACAATTCCTCCAGCACGTCGCGCACCAGAAGGCGGACGGAGGGATCGTCCTCTACCAGCAGCACCGTCTGCCCCTCGCCGTCCGGCGTAACCGCGGCCTCGCCCGCATCGTCTCCCGTCTCCACCCGCTCGCCCGCTCGCAGGTAGAGCGATACGGTGGTTCCCACGCCGGGCTGGCTGTGCACCCGCACCTGTCCGCCGGACTGGCGCGCGAAGCCGTAGACCATGGACAGGCCCAGTCCCGTCCCCTGCCCGATCGGCTTGGTGGTGAAGAAGGGATCGAACACCTTCTCGATCACCTCGGCCGGCATGCCCACCCCGGTGTCGGTGATCGCGATCACGACGTAGCGGCCCGGCTCGACCTCGGGATGCGTCGCGGCATAGCCGGCGTCCAGTTCGACCGCGCGGCTCTCGATCGTCAGCTCGCCGCCATCGGGCATGGCGTCGCGCGCGTTGATCGACAGGTTCAGGATGGCGCTTTCCAGCTGGTTCGCGTCCGCCACCGCCATCGGCAGGTCGACGCCCGGCACGATCCGCAGCGCGATGTTCTCGTTGATCGTGCGGCGCAGCAGCTCCTCCAGCGAGGCGATCAGCGCGTCGACGTCGATCGGCCGCGGATCGAGCGACTGCCGGCGCGAGAAGGCGAGCAGCCGCGCCGTCAGCCCCGCCGCGCGCTGCGCGGAGGCCGCCGCGGCATCCATGAAGCGCGGCAGGTCGTCGGTGCGTCCGGTGGCCAGGCGGCGCTTCATGATGTCCATCGCGCCGATCACGCCGGTCAGCATATTGTTGAAATCGTGCGCGATGCCGCCGGTCAGCTGGCCGACCGCCTCCATCTTGTGCGATTGCCGCAGCGACGCCTCCGCCTGCATCAGCTGCGCGGTGCGCTCCTCCACGCGCTGCTCCAGCGTCTCGTTCAGCGAGCGCAGCTCCCACTCCACCGCCTTGCGGCGGGTCACGTCGATGGCGGTGCCGATCACGCGCACGCAGCGCCCGTCCGCGTCGAAGATGCCGCGACCTTTGGCCGCGACCCAGCGCAGCACGCCGTCCTCCTTGCCGACCGTGCGATATTCGACGTCGTAGATCGCGCGCACGGCGGGGTCGCAGGCGGCGCGATAGGCATCGAATGTGTGCGTGCGGTCGTCGGCGTGGACGCCCTCGTAGTAATCCTGCATCGATACCGGGCGGTCGGCGCAGATGCCGAACATCGCCTTCACCAGCGGCGGCCAGAACAGCGTGCCGGCGACCGGATCGACATCCCAGAAGCCGATCCCGGCGGCATCGGTCGCCAGCCGCAGCCGCCCCTCGCTCGCCGCCAGTTCGTCGCGCGCGTGCGCCAGCGCGGCGATCTGGTCGCGCATCTGGAACTGCTTCTGCCGCGCCCGCATCGCCGACGTCACCGCGCTCAGCAGCGAGGCGGCGCCCAGCGGGCGTTCCAGCACGATGGCGTTGCCGGTCAGCTCGCCCATCCGCGCGCGGATCGCGTCCACGGTCGCGCGATTGCCGCGATGCGCGCCGGTCAGCAGGATGAACGGCGGGTCGGACCAGTCGGGCTGCGCCCCCATCGCCTCGTGCAGCCGGTGCAATCCGCCGCGCAGCGCCTCCTCGGTCAGCAGCAGGACGCCGACATGCTCGTCCACCGCGCCCGCCGCGGCGTCCAGCGTGGGCAGGGCCTGCGCGTCATATCCCTCGCGCCGCAGCAGCGCGACCGCGCTCTCCGCATCGCGACCGTAAGGCGCGACGACCAGGACGCGGTGGCCCTCGGCGGCGCGCCTATGCCCCAAGGTCCCGGTCTTCCATCAGCGGGGATCGCTCGCCGACATATTCCGGCGTGCCCGTCAGCACGCCCTTGAACGCCGCCAGCGGCGCGCCCACGCGCACGCCCGCGGCGTCGACCCGGAACTCGCGAATCTTATCTTCGTGCGGACCCGCGCGGTTCTTCAGCACGGAGATCGCCTTGCGGATCCGCCCCTCCGCCTCGAAGAAGCGCAGCATCAGCACCGCATCGGCGACGTAGGAGATGTTCAGCGACGCATGCATCGTCCCGACCAGCCCCTGCTGCGCGTTGACGAGGAAGGTGACGACCCCCTGCTGGTTCAGGTACGAAAGCAGTTCGTGCAGCTGCAGCACCAGCTGCTGCTCCTGCGGCATCGCCGACAGATAGCCGTTGATGCTGTCGATCGCGATCATGCGGACGCCGCGTTCCTCCACCTGCCGCCGCACGCGCTGCGCGAACTCCCCGGGGGACAGCTCCGCCGGGTCGATCTGCTCGATCGCCAGGCACCCGCTGTCGACGTGCGGCGCCAGGTCCATCGAGAACGCCTCCGCACGCGCCATCAACGTGCCGACGCGCTCGTCGAACTGATAGATGACGCCCCGCTCCCCGCGCCGGCAGGCCGCGTGCAGATATTGCAGCGCGATCGTCGTCTTGCCCGTGCCCGCGGGACCGGTGACCAGCGTGCACGTGCCGCGCAGCGGGCCCCCGCCCAGCAGCGTGTCCAGCTCGCCGACGCCGCTCGGCACCGGCTCGCCGACGAAGCTGCGATGATGGTTCGCCGCGATCAGCCGCGGGTAGATGTCCAGCCCGCCGCGCTGGATGGTGAAGTCGTGGAAGCCCGCGACGAAATCCACCCCGCGCAGCTTCTGCACCTGAACCCGCCGCCGCGCCGCGCCGAAATCCAGCGTCAGCCGCTCCAGCGCGATCACGCCGTGGCAAAGGCTGTGCAGGTGCGCGTCCGCGCCGGTTCCGCCGGTCGTCAGGTCGTCGACCAGGAAGACGGTGGTGTCGCGTCCGGCGAAGAACTGCTTCAGCGCCAGCACCTGGCGGCGATAGCGCAGCGGATCCTGCGCCAGCAGCCGCATCTCCGACAGGCTGTCGAACACGACGCGGGACGGCTGCACCCGCTCCACCTCCGCCTCGACCAGCCTGATCGTCTCGCCGAGCTCCAGCTCCCAGGGATAGAGGATCGACTGGTCGCGATCCCCGCCCAGCACCGCGTCCACCGCGCTCAGCTCGAAGACGTCGAATTCGTCGAGGTCCCACCCGTGGGAGGCGGCGACCGTCGCCAGCTCCTCGCGCGTCTCCGACAGGGTAACGTAGAGCGCGCGCTGCCCCTGGACCACGGCTTCGCGCAGGAATTGCAGCATCAGCGTCGTCTTGCCCGCGCCGGGCTGCCCCTCCAGCAGGTAGAGCCGGTTCGCCGGCAGGCCGCCGCGAAGGATCGCGTCCAGCCCGTCGTTGCCGGTGGAGATCTGCTGCGCATCCATCGTCATTCGGCCTGCCTCTCGCCCCGTCCGCGCATAGCGGAAGCGGAATTCGAAGCAAATCGACGAGAGCGCAAGCGCGCCCCCCATCCCCTCCCCTTCGCGTCACGCCATCAGCAGGTCGGCCACGCTGATGGTGCGATCGAACTTCACGCCCGCCTCGCCGCCGCGCAGCCGCACCACGCGGCACACGATCGGTCCCAGCCGCGGCAGCCGCGCGGACAACACGTCGCCCACCTGCAGTGCCCCCGCGTCCTTCAGCAGCATGCCCGAGGCGGAGACGTTGCGCACCGGCGTGCGATAGGCCGGGGTGGTCGGCCCCTCGATATCGACGTCGAACGCCACCAGGTGCCGCTCGGCGCGCGGCGTGAGCGCGCGGCCGGCGGGCGAGGGTGCAGGGAGCGGGGCGGGGAAAGCGGGGGGGAGTGCGACGGTCATGCCCCCGTCATAACGCGAAAGGGTTCACAGAGACTTAGTCATACCCGCCAACCTTTCGCGCGGCGGCGCGGCGGCGCGGCGGCGCGGCGGCGCGGCGGCGCGGCGGCGCGGCTCGCCGCTGACGAACCCGCCGGCGAAACGGCTGCGCCACGATAGCGAGTGGCGAATGGCGTGGCACACCGCGCAAGGTGGGCCGACGGTGAGTACCGCGTCCGTGCGCAGCAGCGCCACGACCGGCCGAGCGTCGTCGCGGACGCACCCGGTCCCGTCCAGCGCGCAACGGCGGCGATCCGCGGACGGCACGACGCGTGGCCGGCGGCGCGCCTCATATGCTCCCGCAGGTCCGGTCTAACGCGCGCCTGCCGGTCGCAACGGCACGGCCACCTGCGGGCGCGAACGGCGCGGCCGCCACGATGGAGCGGACAAGCCTGTGGACGGCCCGGCCGGAGCCCGACCGGAGCCCCCGTCAGCGCGCGGCGACGCTCAGGTCGATCTGCGACAGGCCGCGGCGCGCCAGCTGGTGCGATGTCTCGACGCTGCCGTTGGCCAGTTCCATCGCCACCGGCTCGCGATCCAGCACGTCGGCGTAGAGCGCCCGCGCCTGCGCCGCACGATCGGTGCGTGCGTAGACCGCGGCCAGGTTCAGCATCAGCTCGGGCCGCTGCGGGAACATCGCACGCTCGCGCGTCAGCACCCGCTCCGCCTCCGCAAGGCTGCCGGTCGAGATGGCGGTGAAGCCGGTGCGCACCTGCGCCGTCGCCGGAACCGCCATCGCCGCGACGGCCACGCCGCCCATGATCCAACCCGTCACCCGCATCGCCGCCTCCTGCTTCATGACATCGCCATGACGATTATATGACATGAGTGTTTCACTCGGCCGTGGCTCGTGCAAGCGATTAATGAGGTCGACCGTCATGGAAATGACATTTATCCTGATAACAGCACCCGATCTACGCACCAATTGTTGCTTCGATGCCGCATATGGTGCGTAGAAGCAACTATACGATTAGCTGTAGCTGCCGCAACGGGAGCATTCCCCGCCCGGTGCATCTCGCAAGCGTCAGCAGTCCCGCGCCGAGACCCAGCAGATGACGAGCGCCGGAATCGCGACGGCGCGCGCCCGGATCCGTCCGGCGTCGTCGTCGACAGGTGGACAGACCGGCGCGTCGGATCGGCAACCCGCCCCCGCACGCGCCCCGCTTCCCCGGTGGATCGCCGGCCGGCAGGCGCATCACCTCGGCTGGATCACCCTTCGATGACCGCACATCAAGGAGCCAAGACCAACGGCACCACGGCCGGGTGACGCCGGCGAACGAGCAAGCGACTCGCGGCGTCTTCGGCCCCGACGCGGCGCGGCCGCCGTCTCGACCGGCCCGCTTCACGCCTCCTGCCCGATGATCGCGGTTGCGTAACCTGCGAGCCCATCAGCACCGACGCAGCGCCACTGCCCCCGATAGCACGCCACGCCGTGCGCCGATGGGCACCCCCGCTCCACGGTAGCCTCGATGGGAGAGGACGCTGCCCGACGATCGCAGGCGCAGGAGGGGCCGAGCGAGACGGGATCGCCGGCGGCGGCTGCCGCAGCGGCAGATGCTCGGCGTTCCGCGGAGCCGTGCTCGCCGGCCGGATCGGTCCACCCGCCCTCGACCATCGCCACGGTGGGTCGAGCGGCATGGCGTTCGCGCCGCCGCCATCGTCCGCCGCCTCGCGAAGGGAATCCTGTGGCCGGCAGAAACTGTCGATGGATGACCAGCCGACGGCCGCAGTCGCGCACCCGTCGGCGCACCGTCACCGAAGCCGCGGGGCGATCCGTGACCGTCGCCGCCGTCACTCCTCGCGTAACCGGCGGCCGCCGGTTCCCGCCGGCTTGGCTTGCGCCGCGCGCCCGGCGAGGTCGCGAGCGGGTCCACCGCATTCCCGTTCAACCGAGCCGAGCGCCGCAGATGCCGCCCCGTTCGCCCCACCGCCTCCGCCGAGAGCCGCGTGTCTCGCCGGAAGCGTCGGGCCGGCCGGACCGCGCTCATGCCGTATCCGGCTGCATCACCGGCGCCGACGGCGGCGAGGTCCGGCCGGGCCAAGTCTCACCGGCCTGAATCTGCCCGGGCCGGGCCGGCCATCGTCGCGGCATCGCGCCCTCGCTGGTCTCGGGCCGGCGCTCCCGATCTTGCGACATCCCGCCCCCGCTGCCTTCGTTGCGAGACACGGCGACCGCCGGGCACCGATGCCGCAGCGCCACCCCGTCCGAACGCGAAAGGGGCGGCGCCTCGCGGCACCGCCCCCTTCCCTGTCGATCCGCGCGCCGAGAGGCGCCGGGGTCTTCAGAAGTCCTTGTAATATTGCTCGTTGCCGACGAAGCCCAGCTTGGTCACGTTCGAGCGCTTGATGATCGCCAGCGTGGCGTCCACCACTTCGTAACGCGCCTGCGGGTCGGGCTGGAACTGCAGCTCCGGCTCCGGCGTCATCGCCGCCGACTGGTCGAGATACTGCCGCAGCAGCTGCTCGTTCACCGGGGCGCCGTTCCACGTGGTGGCGCCCGTCGCGTCGATCGCGATCTTGTTCTTGATCGGGTCCACCGGCGGCTTGACCGCATTCGGGTCGTTCACCGGCAGGTCGACCTTCACCGCGTGGGTCTGGATCGGAATGGTGATGATGAACATGATGAGGAGCACGAGCATGACGTCGATCAACGGCGTCGTGTTCATCTCCATCATCGGCTCGCCATCTTCGCTGCCGCCACTCATTGCCATGTCGTGATACTCCTGGCTTGCCGCGAGACCGTCGTCGTCACATCCGCTGCACGGCGGAACCCGCCGGCGGCTCGGAGATGAAGCCGACCTTGGCGAAGCCCGCCATCTGCATGTTGTAGATCGCGCCGCCGATGCAGCGCCACGGGGTGTCCACGTCGCCGCGGACGTGCGCCTCCGGCAGCTCCAGGTCGGGATTGCCGACGCCGCCCTGGCGCGCGATCTCCGCCTTCAGCTTGGCGACGGCGCGGTCCAGCAGCTCCTGCTGGTTCACCTTCGTCATGCCCCAGTAGACTTCGCAGTTGCCGCCCGCGTCCTTGCGGACCGACAGCGCCACGTTCTCCGGCTTCGTCGTGGTGGGATCGAACACCACGTTCGGCAGCTTCACCTGCACCGTCTGAATCACGACCGGAACCGCGATCAGGAAGATGATGAGGAGCACCAGCATGACGTCCACGAGGGGCGTCGTGTTGATGTCCGACAACGGCTTCTCGTCGCCTCCGGAACCGCCAACGCTCATTGCCATCGTTCGGGCTTTCCTATTCGTCGCTTACCGCAGGGCGGGGGCCGGTGGCGTCGTCGCCATCAGGCCGGTCCCGCCTGCGGGAGGTTGCGGGGTCGCCACCGCGGCGGCCCCGCCGATCCCCTTCGTCTTACGGGCGCGTCTGCACGCCGCCGGCCTGGCCCGCGGTCGTCGTCGCCGCCGCCGGCTTCACCGGCGCCTTCGGCGCGGCCGCTCCGCCGGTGACCGACGCGGGCTTCACCGCGCCGCCCGAGGCGAGATAGCCCAGCACGTCGTTGGAGAAGGCGCTGAGGTCCTCGGCGATCGCCTTGTTGCGGCGCTGCAGCCAGTTGTAGGCGAGCACCGCCGGCACCGCGACGACGAGGCCGAGCGCGGTCATGATGAGCGCCTCACCGACCGGGCCGGCGACCGCGTCGATCGACGCCTGGCCCGCCGCACCGATCTTGATGAGCGCGCGGTAGATGCCGATCACGGTGCCGAACAGGCCGATGAACGGCGCGGTCGCGCCCACCGTGGCGAGGAAGGCGAGACCGCCGCCCAGCTTCGAGTTGATCGCCGCTTCCGAGCGGGCGAGCGAACCGTGCAGCCAGTCGTGCGCCTCCACCGGATCCTGCAGCTTGGCGTGCTGGTCCTGCGCCTGCAGGCCGTCGTCGACGAGCTGCTTGTAGGCGGAGTTCTTCTCCAGCTTCGCCGAGCCCTCGCGCAGCGAGGTGGAGTTCCAGAACCCCTGCCGCACGCGCTTGGCCTGGTTGATGATCTTCTGCTGCTCGAAGAGCTTGGAGAAGAGGATGTAGAACGACACCACCGACATCAGCACGAGGATGGCGAACACGGTCTGCGAGATGAGACCGCCCTCGCGCAGCGCGGGGATGAGGCCGTACGGGTTTTCGCCCTTGGGGGCCGCGGCGCCGGCGGCGGCCAGGAGATTGATGATCATTGCGGTTCGAGTCCCTTTGAAAAGGTAGCTGTGACGAGAAGACGGTCAGTTCTGCGGCAGGCGCCAGGTCACGCGACGCGACTTGGTGGTCGCCATCGGGTTCCCTGCCTGGTCCAGCGCCGGAGTGTAGCGCGCCCGGCGCGTCAGCGCGCGGCACGCGGCCTGGTCCAGGGCGGACGATCCGCTCGACTGCGTCACGCGGCAATTCTCCGCGCGACCCTGCGTGTTGATCGTCCAGGTGATCGCCGTCGTGCCTTCCTCCTCGGCGCGGATGGAGCTCGGCGGATAGTCGTCCGTCGTGATCCAGCTCGCCTCGTCACCCTTGGCGCCGGCGGCCTTGCTGACCACGGAGGGGGCCGGGGGCGCAGGCGCGGGCGGAGCGGGCGGCGCGACCACCGGGGTCGGCACGAACACCGGCGGCGGCGTCGGCACCGTGGCGATCTGCACCGGCGGCGTCGGCGACTGCACGATCGGCGGCGGCGAGACCACCGGCGGCGGCGTCATCGGCACGTCCGGCGGCGGGGGCGGCGGCTCGTCCGGCGGCGGGGGCGGCGGCTCCTCGACGTCGAACGTGTTCAGCTTTTCAGCGGCCTTCTTCACGAAATTGGTCGCGAGACCCGTGACGAAGGCGTAGCCGAGGGCAACGTGGATCAGCGCGACGATCACCATCGCCCCGATCTTGCCCCCGCTCATCTTCTGGTCAGAATAGGCCATTCAGCAACGAAACTCCCTCATCCTGCGGCCCGGCGGATTACCGGGAGCGAGTCCCGGCCGAACGGTAAACCTTTCCGTAACGTCCGTATGGGTGAACGCGACAGAGACCGAGTCCTATCGCGCGCTCCTTGTGGACGCAAACGCTTTGTCGGGCGCAACAAACGTACAATCGGCGCGCGACAGAATTATTTCTGTATCGTTCAGGGGCGCTGGCGTAGCGAGCGGCGCATGACCCGCGTTTTCCTCTCGATTCCCGCGCTCCTCCTCCTTCCCTGCGGCCCGTCCGCGGCGCAGCAGCAGCCGGTCGCGGCAGCCGCCGCAGGCGCCGCGATCGCCTATGCCGACGTGGCCGACCTGGTCGTCGCCAGTCCGCTGGTGATCGACGCTACCATCCGTTCCGAAGCGCGCATCAAGGGCGCGGAGGCGGCCGGCGTTCCCCCCGGGCAGGCGCGCTTCTACGTCGAGGCGGACGTCGCGCGGCTGATCCGCGGGACGGAGGCGATCGCGGCCCGGATCGGCTGGCTGGTCGACGTGCCGCTCGATTTCCGCGGCCGTGCGCCGAAGCTGAAGAAGGCGCGCGTCCTCGCCTTCGCGCGCCCGGTCGCGGGGCGGCCGGGGCAGGTCCAGCTGGTGACGCCGGGCGCGCAGCTCGCCTGGTCCCCCGCCGCCGAGGATCTCGCCCGGCGCGTCGCGGCGGAGGTGAATGCGCCCGACGCGCCCCCGGTCGTCACCGGCGTGCGCAGCGCCTTCCACGTCCCCGGCTCGCTGCCCGGCGAGGGCGAGACGCAGATCTTCCTCGAGACGCGCGAGGGACGCCCCGCCGCGATCAGCGTGCTGCGCCGCCCCGGCGAGGAGCCGCGCTGGTCCGTCACGCTGGAGGAGATCTTCGACGAGAACGCCCGCGCCCCCGCGCGCGACACCCTGTTGTGGTACCGCCTCGCCTGTGCGCTGCCCGCCGCGCTGCCCGATCGCGCCACCGCCGCGCTGGAGCCGGCGCAGGCGGAACAGGCGCGCGCGGACTACGCCTTCGTCGTCGCGCAGCTGGGCCCCTGCCGGGGCTCGCCCGCCGCGGCGCCCGGTGTCAGCGGCGATGCCGGACCAGGGTGATGCCGATCGATTCGCCCGCCTCGGCGATGGCGAGCTTGACGATCTTCACCTTCACCCGGCGCACGCGGCGGTCCTGCAGGAACAGCGTCTCGGCGATGTGATCGGCCACCGCCTCGATCAGCGTAAAATGCCCCGCCCCGGCCAGCGCCGCGGTGGCGGCGTGCTTCAGGTCCAGGTAGTTCTTGCTGGCCGACAGCGGCGTGTCCGGCGCGAATCGGCGCGGCGCCTCCAGCAGCACGGTCAGCGCGATGCGCAGCGGCTGCGGCAGGTGCGTCTCCTCCGAATAGATGCCGGTCAGCACCGGCACCTCCAGGTCGTGCACCTCCAGTTCGAGCGTGTCGGCGTCCATCCGCGTTCCTCTCCTCAGGCCGCTGCGCTCGGCCGCGCGCTCGCCGCGGCGTGCCACCGCGCCAGCCCCGTCGCCTCCGCCGGCACCGCCAGCTTCGCCGCGCGCGCGAAGTCGATCGTCGCCAGCGCGGTGATGTCGGCGAAGCTGTAGCGCTCGCCCGCGATCCACTCCGCCTCGCCCAGGCGCGCGTCCAGCCCCGCGACGAAGCGCGCGAACATCGCCTGCGCCCGCTGCGTCAGCGCGGGGATCTGCGGAATGGCGGGCCAGGCGCCGGGCAGGCCCCGGTTCATGAAGGCGGGCGCGCGGTTGCGCAGCGCGTAGACCGCGGCGGCATAGCCCTCCGCCTCGATCCGCCGGGTCCAGTCCTCCACCCGCGCGATCTCCGCGGCGCGCGCGCCGAACAGCGGCGGATCGGGATGCAGCGCCTCGAAGAAACGGCAGATCGCGGCCGATTCGGCGATCACCTCGCCGTCGTCCAGCACCAGCGCCGGCACCGTGCCGCGCGGGTTGATCGCAAGATAGGCGGGCGACAGATGCTCGTCGCCACGCAGGTCGATCGTCACGCGCTCGACCTGGATCGCCTTTTCCGCCAGGTACATGCGCACCCGGCGCGGGCTGGGCGCCCAGGCGGCGTCATAGAGTTTCATCGGCCCCCCGGCCTTCTTCGCAGGCCATTTCGGTTGCGTTCGCGTCCCCTCCCGCTAAAGCGCGCCGCCGCGGGCGTCCATGCCCCAATGGGGCAAAGGGACGGTCGGGAGCGGCGATGGTGCGACTGGTCGGGATCGGAACGGTGGCACCCGCGGCGGTGGAGCGGCTGCTCGACCGTGCCTTCGGTACCGATCGCCACGCCCGCACCGCCTATCGCCTGCGCACGGGCACCGCCGCGATCGAGGCGCTCAGCTTCGCCGCGGTGGAGGACGGGTCGGGCGAACCGGTCGGCTCGATCCAGTGCTGGCCGGTCCGCTTCGCCGGGGACGACGGGCGCGACGTGCCGCTGGTGCTGGTCGGCCCGGTGGCGGTCGCGCCGGAACGGCAGCAGGCGGGGATCGGCCGTCGGCTGATGGCCGCCAGCCTCGCCGCGGCGGACGCGCGCGGCGACGTGCTGATGCTGATCGGCGACGCCGACTATTACGGCCGCTTCTTCGGCTTCACCGCCGACGCGACCGCGGGCTGGCGCCTGCCCGGTCCGGTCGAGCGCCACCGCCTGCTCGCCCGCGGGCCGGGGGTGCCTAGCGGCCCGGGCGCGATCGGGCCGCGCCCGGCCTGACCGGCTATTGGTCGAAGTCGCCGCGCTCCGTCCCGTGCAGCCGCGACCACAATTGCCGCGTCCCCGCCTCCTGCGCGCGGTTGACGTATTGCGAGGCGACCAGCCAACCCTTGATCGGCCGCAGCGGCAGCAGCGTGCCCGCCGCCATGAACGGCACCGACGTCAGCAGGTGGACCCAGGCGGGAGGATCGAACGCCACCTGGATCCACACCACCAGCGCGATCAGCGGCAGCGCGATGATGCACAGCGAGAAGAATGCCGGCCCGTCGTCCGGCGCGGCGAAGCGATAGTCGAGTCCGCAACGCTCGCACCGGTCGACGATCTTCAGCCACGACCGGAACATCCGCCCCTCGCCGCAGCGCGGGCATAGCCCCTTCCAGCCGCAGCGCAGGATCCAGCGCAGCTTGGCCTGACCCTCGGCGGCGTCGGTCACGTCCTTTTCCATCGCACCGACATAGGGATGCGCCACGCGATGGGGATGGGGCAAATTGACCCACCCAGGTGATCGCGCCGGCGCTTTTCGCCCCGCTCAGTCCGCCAGCCCCATCAGTCCGCCAGCCCCATCAGTCCGCCAGCCCCATCAGTCCGCCAGCCCCATCAGTCCGCCAGCAGCGCGTCCACCGACCCGCCGTTCCGCCGCAACGCCGCCGCCACCTGGCGGCGCCCGTCGTAATAGGCGAGCACCGGCGCGTGCGGATCGCGCGCGCGGATGCGCGCCTCGTCCGCGGGATCGATGCTGGTCTCGCCCGCGACGGCATCGGCATAGCCCTCGCGCTTCCATACCGGCAGCCGCGCCGCGCGCCACTCGCCGATCCGGCGCGCGACCAGCAGGTGGACCGTCTCGTGCGCGATCGTGCCCGACAGCGTGCGCGTGCCGCTGATCGCGGCGCCGTTCGACACCCGGTCGCGCGCCACGTCGCTGCGGTTGAACAGCAGCACGTCGGAGAACGGCCGCCGCAGCGCCACCGCGCCGTGCAGGTTCAGCGCCAGCAGCCGCCAGCGCCATCCCCCGTCCGTCAGCACGATCTGCCGCCGCAGGCCGGGTTCGTCGATCGGGCTTGCGGCCAGCAGCCGGTCCGCCCGCGCGAGCACCGGCACGATCGCCGCGCCGACCGGGCGCTCCGCGTAGACCGTCGTCGCCCCCACGTCGACGCGATAGGGAAAGGCGAGCGCGGCGGGCACCTTCAGCACGACCAGCGCGGCGAGCGCCAGCACGGGCAGGACACGCACGCCCCAGCGCCCTCCCAGCACGATCGCCGCGAGACGTCGAAAGCGGGCGGGCGGGCGTGTTCGGAGCGGCATGGCCGCCAGCATGGCACCCGGCGTCCGTGCCTTCAACATCGTCCGCCACTCGCCTCGCTGTCCTACGGCGCGGGCCTCTGGCATGTCCGGCCGATGCCTTGCGCTTTCGCCTCTTCGTTCGACCCCGCCGTCGGCCGTCGCGCCGGCGTCGCGTCCAGGGAGCGTGCCCGGCGCGCGCCTGCCGCGCGCCCGTCGCGCCGCTGCCGCGTGGCTGTCGCCTCGGCGTCGCGTCCATGCCGCCTCGCCGGCGCGTCCGCGCAGGTTCCGCGCCGGCGCCTCAACACCCTCAACATTCGCGCGACCGCCCCACCCTTTACCGCGCCTCTCGCCGCGCCTACCTGCGCTTCCATGCCGATGGCACCCCCGCCCGATTTCGACACCCTGACGATCGCCGACATCGCGCGCCTCGCCGATTCGGACCGCCTGCCCCCGGTCGAGCGCTGGAACCCGACGCATTGCGGCGACAGCGAGATGCGGATCGCGCGCGACGGCACCTGGTTCCATCAGGGCTCGCCGATCGGCCGCGCCGCCATGGTGAAGGCGTTCAGCCGCATCCTGCGGCGCGAGGGCGACGGCGGCTACGTCCTCGTCACCCCCGTGGAGAAGCTGGACATCGCGGTGGAGGACGCACCCTTCCTCGCGGTCGAGATGAAGCGCGACGGCGAGGGCGAGGCGGCGACGCTCGCCTTCCGCCTCAACACCGGCGATCTCGTCACCGCTTCGGCCGAGCATCCGCTGCGCTTCGAGGAGACCGCGGACGGCCCGCGGCCCTATCTGCACGTCCGCGGCACGATCGGCGCCGGGCTGGAGGCGCTGGTGACGCGCGCGCTCTACTACGACCTCGCCGAGATCGCCCTGTCGGGCAGCGGCGACACTCCCGGCGTGTGGAGCGCCGGCGCCTTCTTCCCGCTCGCCGCATGACGCTGGCCGAGCGGCTCGCCGCCGCGATGACCGCGCCGCACGACACCGCGCCGCTGCGCGGCGACCGCGACGATTTGCCCCCTCACGACGCGCTCACCGCCGCCGCGGTGCTGATCCCCGTCACCGACCGCCCGCGCCCCGGCGTCATCCTGACGCAGCGGACGGAGACGCTGCGCCGCCACGCGGGGCAGGTCGCCTTTCCCGGCGGCCGCGTCGATCCCGGCGAGGATGCCGTCGCCGCCGCCCTGCGCGAGGCGGAGGAGGAGATCGCGCTTCCCCCCGCCGCCGTGGCGGTGATCGGCACCGGCGACCTGTACCGCACCGGCACGGGCTACTCGATCACGCCGGTCCTCGGCGTCGTCCCGCCCGACCTGCCGCTGGTCGCCAGCGAGGCGGAGGTGGCCGCGGTGTTCGAGGTGCCGCTCGACTTCCTGCTCGACGCCGCCAACCATCGCGAGGGCCGCGGCATGTGGCAGGGGCAGGAGCGCCGCTTCGTCGAGATGCTGTACGAGGATCGCCGGATCTGGGGCGCGACCGCGGGGATCATCGTCAACCTCTCGCGGCGGCTCGCGAGCGGATGGTGACGCACCTGCCCGACGCGGCGTGGCGGCACCGCGCGGGGCTCGACCGCCTCGTCGCCGCGCTGGGCGCGGGCAACGCGCGCTGGGTCGGCGGCGCGGTGCGCGACACGCTGCTCGGCCGCGACGTCTCCGACCTCGACCTCGCCACTTTGCTCGCGCCGGAGGAGGTGATCCGCCGCTGCACCGACGCGGGCATCCGCACCATCCCCACCGGCATCGCGCACGGCACCGTCACCGCCGTCTCCGCCGGGACGGTGGTGGAGGTGACGACGCTGCGTCGCGACGTGTCCACCGACGGCCGCCACGCGGTGATCGCGCCCACGTCCGACTGGCGCGAGGATGCGGCACGGCGCGATTTCACGATGAACGCGCTCTACGCCGATCCGGCGACGGGGGAGGTGTTCGACTGGTTCGGCGGGCTCGCTGATCTCGCCGCCGGGCGCGTCCGCTTCATCGGCGATCCCTATCAGCGGATCGCCGAGGACCATCTGCGCATCCTGCGCTTCTTCCGCTTTCACGCGCGCTTCGGCGACGCGATCGACGGCGACGGGCTGGAGGCGTGCGCCGCGCGCGCCAACGACCTGATGGCGCTCAGCCGCGAACGGATCGCGGCGGAATTGCTGAAGCTGCTGGTCGCGCCTGCCGCGGTGCCCGTGGTGGCGCTGATGGCGGCGCGCGGCATCTTCCGACCGGTGCTGCCCGAGATCGACGGGGCGGGCGTCGCGCGGCTCGCCACGCTGGCGGAGCGCGAGGCGGCGGCCGGGATCGCGCCGGACGCGGTCCGCCGGCTTGCCGCGCTGGTGCCTGCCGCCGCCGCGGAAGCGGTCGGCGCGCGGCTGAAGCTGTCGAACGCGGACCGCCGCCGCCTTCTCGCCGCTACCGCGGGCGCGGGCGACGAGGGGCCGCGCGCGCTCGCCTATCGCGTCGGCGCGGAGATCGCGCGCGACCGCCTGCTGCTGGCGGACGCGGACGTGGCGCCGCTCGCCGGCTGGACGCCGCCGGCGCTCCCGCTGTCCGGCGGCGCGCTGGTGGCGCGCGGGCTGGCGAAGGGGCCGGACGTGGCGCGCGCGCTGAAGGCGGTGGAGACGCGCTGGATCGCGGAGGGCTTCCCCGCGGCGGCGCGCGTCGAGGAGCTGGCGGACGAGGAGGTGGCCAACGCGCTGACGGGCCGGTGAGCGCCCAGGGCCTAGCCGTTGCGCTCCAGCAGGAAGGCGTAGGCCGCCTCCGCCTCCAGCGGCCGGGCATAGGCCCAGCCCTGGCCGTAGGTGCAGCCCAGCGCCGCCAGCGTCTGCCCCACCTCGACCGTCTCGATCCCCTCGGCCACCGTCGCCATGCCCAATGCCTGCGCCAGGGAGAGGATCGCACGCACGATCGCCACCTTGTCGCGGTCGTGCAGCATGCCGGTCACGAAGCTGCGGTCGATCTTCAACAGGTCGATCGGCAATTTCTGGAGCGAGGCGAGGTTGGAATAGCCGGTGCCGAAATCGTCCATCGCGATCGTCGGGCCCAGCGCCTTCAGCGACATCAGCACCCGTGCCATCCGCTCCGGATCGGCGATGATCGCGCTCTCCGTCAGCTCCAGCTTCAGCCGTCGCCCGGCGAGCCCCGCCTGGTCGAGCGCGCGGCCGACCACCTCGGCGATGTTGTCGCGCTGCAGCTGGATCGGCGACAGGTTGACCGCGACGGACACGCCGCAGTCGCGGCCGCGGCGCTGGTCCCATCCCGCCAGCGTCCGCGCCGCGGTGTCGATCGCCCAGCGGCCCAGCGGCACGATCAGGCCCGATTCCTCGGCGACGGGAATGAAGCGGACGGGCGAATAGGCGCTGCCGCCCTCGTCGGTCCAGCGCGCCAGCGCCTCGAACGATTCGACCCGGCCCGTCGCCAGGTCGCAGATCGGCTGGAAGACGAGGTGCAGCTGGTCGTTCTCGATCGCGCGGCGCAGCGACGTTTCCATCGCGAACTCCTCTCGCGCGGAATCCAGCGCCTGCGTGCTGTACGCCTCCGCCGCCTTGCTCCCCTTCGACTTCTTCATCGCCACCTGGGCGTGGCGGATCACGTCCTCGGCGACGCGGGTATCGTTGCCGCCGAAGGCGATGCCGATCGCGCAGCCGATGCGGATCTCGTAGTCGCTGAGGCGGAACGGCGTCGACAGCGCGTGGTGGATGCGGCGCGCGACCTGGTCCGCCTCCTCGTCCTCCTGGTCGATCGCCAGCAGGATCCCGAACTCGTCGCCGCCGGTGCGCGCCAGCACGTCGCGCCCGCGCAGCGCGCCCTTGATGCGGCGGGCGACGGTGATGAGCAGCTCGTCCCCGGTCATGCTGCCCAGGCACGCGTTGAAGCGGCTGAACCGCTCCAGGTCGATCATCAGCACCGCCCAGCGATGCGCGCCCTCGGCGATCATCGCCTCCAGCGCGTCGGCGAACCCGCCGCGATTGGGCAGGCCGGTCAGGCTGTCGGTCGCCATCTCGCGCCGCAGCGTGTCCTCCGTGCGCACTTCCGCGGTCTGGTCGACGAACGAGACCAGCGCGACCGGCTCCACCCGGTAGGCGAGCCGCGCGAAGGTGACGCGATAGTGGCGCCGCTCCACCGCGCCGCCCGCCTGCCAGTCGGCCTCCCGCCGGGCCGCGCCCGATCGCAGGAACGCGGCGATCGCCTCGTCCAGCCCGGCCTCTCCGGCCAGCCCGGCGCGCGCGAACGGGCGGTTGCACACCTCGTGCACCAGCCGCTCGCCGGACAGCCGCGCCATCACCGCCGGGATGGGGATCAGCTCCAGCGCGCCCTCGCTCGCGGTCAGCCCCGGCGCGACGACGCGCGGAAGCGGCGAGGCTTCGTCGGAGAGGAAGGCGGGCGATTTCACGCCTCCGCTCTAAGCCGAAGGCGTTAACAGCCCGCTTACGCCGGTCAATTCCTTACAATTTGCGCCGCTAAAAACGATTGTCGCGCGGAAATCCGGTTGGCGGCATCCGTCCGGCCGCCCCGCGCGCGGCGCGCCACGCGGACAGGTCGCTCTCCGTCCGCACCCGCCTGCTGCCCCCGCCCATCGCCCAGCTCAGCCCGTCGGCCATCACGAAGGTGCGCGCATCGGCCAGGCCGCCGTCGCGGTAGCGCTGCAACTGCACCCCCTGCCCGCGCGACAGCTCCGCCAGGTCGACCAGCGGGAAGACGAGGAACTTGCGGTTGTCGCCGATGACGGCGACGTAATCGTCTCCGGGCGCGATCGGGCGGACCACCGCCAGCCGCGATCCCGCGCGCGGGGTCATCACCGTCTTGCCCTTGCGCGTCTCCGCGATGACGTCCGCGGTCGGCACCGCGAAGCCGCGCCCGTCGCTCGCCGCCACCAGCAGCCGGGTCGCGGTGCGCGCGGGCAGCAGCGCCACGATCGGCACGCTGCCGTCCAGGTCGATCGTCGCGCGCACCGGCTCGCCGAAGCCGCGCCCGCCCGGCAGCTTGTCGGCGGCCAGCGTGAAGAAGCGGCCGTTGCCCGCTGCCAGCAGCAGTTTGTCCGTGGTCTGCGCGTGGAAGGCGAAGGCGGGGCCGTCGCCCTCCTTGAACTTCAGCGTCTCCGCCGCGGAGAGATCGACATGGCCCTTCATCGCGCGGATCCAGCCGCGCTCGGACAGGATGACGGTGATCGGCTCGCGCTCGATCATCGCCTCCAGCGGGATGTCGCGCGTGGGCGCCGCCTCCTCGATCGTCGTGCGCCGCCGGCCCAGCGGCGTTTCCGCGCCGTAGCGGTCGCGGATCTTCGCGAAATCCTTCTTCAGCCGCTCGCGCTGCTTCTTCTCGCTGCCGAGCAGGGCGGTGAGCGACGCCTGCTCCTTCTCCAGCGCCGCCTGCTCGCGCGTCAGCTCCATCTCCTCCAGCCTGCGCAGCGAACGCAGCCGCATGTTCAGGATCGCCTCGGCCTGCCGGTCGGTCAGCCCGAACTCGGCCATCATCACCGCCTTGGGCTCGTCCTCGGTGCGGATGATCTCGATCACGCGGTCGAGGTTCAGGAAGGCGACGATGTAGCCGCGCACCAGCTCCAGCCGGTCGGCGATCCGGCCCAGCCGGTGCTCGGTGCGGCGACGCAGCACCACCAGCTGGTGCTCCACCCAGGCCGTCAGCGCCTCCGCCAGGCTCATCACGCGCGGCGTCCGGTCCTTGTCCAGCACGTTCAGGTTCAGCGGCACGCGCGTTTCCAGGTCGGACAGGCGGAACAGCCCGTCCATCAGCACCTGCGCGTCCACCGTCCGGCTGCGCGGCTCCAGCACCAGCCGGATCTCCGCGTCGCTCTCGTCGCGCACGTCGGCCAGGATCGGCAGCCGCTTGGCATTGATGAGCTCGGCGATCTGCTCGATCAGCTTGCCCTTCTGCACGCCATAGGGAATCTCGCGCACGACGATCTGCCAGCCGCCGCCCTTCTCCCGCTCCACCTCGTAGCGCGCGCGCACGCGGAAGCCGCCGCGCCCGGTGGCGTAGGCCTCTCTGATCGCGGCGGGCGGATCGACCACCAGCCCGCCGGTGGGGAAGTCCGGCCCCTGCACGAAGGCGAGCGGATCGGCGGCGGGGTCGTCCACCAGCGCGATGGCGGCGTCCAGCAGCTCGGCGGCATTGTGCGGCGGGATGCTGGTCGCCATGCCGACCGCGATCCCGGCGGCACCGTTGGCGAGCAGGTTGGGAAAGGCGCCCGGGAACAGCTCGGGCTCCTGCTCCTCGCCGTTGTACGTCGGGCGGAACGGCGCGGCATCCTCGTCCAGCCCGTCCATCAGGTCGATCGCGACCTGCGTCAGCCGCGCCTCGGTGTAGCGATAGGCGGCGGCATTATCGCCGTCGATGTTGCCGAAATTGCCCTGCCCGTCGACCAGCGGGTAGCGCAGCGCGAAGTCCTGCGCGAGGCGGACCATCGCGTCGTAGACGGACTGGTCGCCGTGCGGATGGTATTTGCCGATCACGTCGCCGACGACGCGCGCGCATTTCTTGTAGCCCGCGGCGGGATCGAGCCGCAGCAGCCGCATCGCCCACAGCAGGCGGCGATGCACCGGCTTCAGCCCGTCGCGAACGTCGGGCAGCGAGCGCGCGGTGATCGTCGACAGCGCGTAGACGAGGTAGCGCTCCGAAAGCGCGCTGTCGAACGGCGCGTCGAACACGCCGACCGGGGGATTGTCGGGCGGCAGGATGGGTGCGTCGGTCGCCATTCCCGCGGCCTAGCAGCGCGCGGGCATGTTCGCCAAGCGTTCCGCCGCTACGCGTCCTTGCGCATCTCGGCGAGCAGCCAGTCGCGGAAGCGCCGCACCTTCGCCACCTTCGCGCGGGTCTCGGGATAGACCAGCCAATAGGCGTAGCCGCGGGTCGCGGTCCGCGCCGACAGGCGCACCAGCCGTCCCTCCGCCAGATCGTGCCGCCAGAAGAACGGGGTCAGCAGCGCGACGCCCTGCCCCGCCATCGCCGCGTGCCCCTCGTGCGCCTGCGAATCGAGCCGCACGCCCGGCCGCGAGGCGTGGTCGGGCGCCGCCACCCCCTCGCCCGCCAGCCAGTGCGCCCACCACGGATCGTCCGCGTTGATGAGCGGCAGGCGCGGCAGGTCGGCCGGCGCGATCGCGCCGCCCTGCGCCGCGAGAAACGCCGGCGAGCACATCGGCGTGAAGTCGATGTCGAGCAGCCTGGTCGCCGCCAGCCCGGGCCAGCCGCCGCGACCCGACCGGATCGCCACGTCCACTTCCTGCGCCGCGAAGTCCGCCAGCGCGTCGCTGGTCAGCAGCCGTACCGCCATCGCCGGGTGCGCCAGGTGGAAGCCGCCGAGCCGCCACACCAGCCAGGTGTTGGCGAAGGTGTTCGACGTCGACACCGTCAGCACCGCCTCGTCCTCCGCGCGGATTCCGGCGAAGGCGGCGTCGATCGCGTCGAAGGCGGCAGCCAGCTGGGTGCCCGCGCGCCGCCCCGCGTCGGTCAGCACCACGCGCCGCCTCTCGCGCCGGAACAGCGGCAGGCCCAGCCGCTCCTCCAGCAAGCGCACCTGATAGCTGACCGCCGCCTGCGTCATCCCCAGCTCGGCGGCGGCGACGGTGAAGTTCTCGTGCCGGGCGGCGGCCTCGAACACGCGGACGGCGGCGAGCGGCGGGATCGAGCGCATGGCGATCGATAAGCCACGCTTGTGACCTTACCGCAACGCTTTGTTGGCGGCGCGGACGCGGCGGTGCGATCTTGCGTGCAGCACAGGAAGAGGAGGCAGTGATGAACACCGACTTCGAGAGCGCCACCTTCGCCCGCCGCCACGGCGACTGGTCCGCCGCGGTCCGCGACGCATGGCACACGGTCGCCGTCAGCCTCGCCGCGCTGCACCGCCGCCAGTTCGATGCGCCATGGAAATCGCGTGGGACCCGCCGGGTGGCGTAGGCCCACCCCTCCTCACGCCGGGCCTGTCCCGGGCTCCATCGCGCCGCGTTCCTACCCGCTTGTCGGGTCATGGCACCATGGATGCCGGGACAGGCCCGGGCATGACGGAGAGATGACTCGCTTCTCGCGCAGCCGCGCGCCTATCGCTTCGCCTGCGCCCAGGAGACCGCGTTCGCCGGATGGATCACCGCCAGCTCGCCCTCGCGCGTTGCGGTGGTCGTCAGTCCCTCGATCAGCTGCGCGGGCGTCAGCCGCGGCGCCACCGCCAGCATCTGCGCCGCGACCCGCGCCGTCTCGGGCGAGGCGAAGGAGGTACCCGACGCGCGCATCCGCATGCCCCCGATGCCGCGCACGCGGTTGCCCTCGCCCAGCGCGTAGAGCCGAACGTTGCGACCGAAGGTGGTGAAGCTGGTCGGCTTGCCGGTGATACCGGTTGCCCCGACGACCAGCAGGTTCGGCTCCTTAAGGCTTTGCGGCACCGCCGCCAGGATCTCGTCGCTCTGGTCGCTATTGCCCGCGCCCGCGATGAACAGGATGTCGGGACAGGCGCGGATCGTGCGCTGGAGCAGCGCGGCGACGCGGCGATGCATTGCCTGCCCCCGCGCCCGCGCTCTGGCCGTGTCGGTCTCCAGCCCGCGTGCCAGCAGCTTCTCCGCGATCTCCACCGCATCGGACTTCCAGCTCATGTTGACGACGCGCACGCCCGCGCCGCGCAGCCGCGTCGTGGCGGCCGGCATCGCCGCTTCCCATCGCGCCAGCCCCTCCTCGTCCAGCGCGATCGGCTGGGGATCGTCGCCAAACGGCGCCAGCTGGAAATCGTACAGCCGCACGAAGGGCGCACCGTCGGCGATCAGGCTGGCCACCCAGGTGCCGTGGTTGAGGCCGAACACCTCGACATAGGTCAGCGCGTCCTCGACCTGCTCCGCCGGCGTCGCCTCGCGCGATCGCTGGGCGAACAGCCGCGCCTCGGGCGTGTCGTCGCCGAAGCCCAAGTCGCGCTCGCCCTTCATCAGCGTCAGCTGCAATGCCAATCGCGGCGCCAGCGCGGCACTCACCGGCTCGTTGACCCGTGCGGTGGGACGCAGATACGGGTCGTAGGTCGGGCCGAAGATGTCATCGACCACGCCGTTGCGATCATTGTCCCTGCCGTCGAACGGCTCGGCCGGATCGTGCGCCAGCTGGCCGGGGAAGATCGAGACGTCGTACCCCGCCTCCCACACCGCCACCGTCACCGGCTTCGCACCCGCCGTGGCCGCGGGGGGCACCGCGCGCGCCGGCCAGATGTCGGCGGGCTTCGTGCGCGCATCGTCCAGCCAGGCGCGGATCGGCGCCGACAGCGCCTCGCGGCAGCGCGGCAGCAATGTCGCCTCCATCCGGATCCGCGCGATCGTCAGCGCCGCGGACATCGACAGCGATTTCTGCGCCGCCGCCTCCCCATCCTGCCCGATCGCCAGCGAGGCGGCGTGATAACCGGGGCTGACGGCCTGCAGCAGACCGTTGTAGGCGACCACGTCGTCGCGCACGACCATGGGATCTGCCGCGGCCAGCGTCTCCTTCACCGTCCGGGCGGCGGCGGTGCAGTCGCCCGACGAGACCGCGTCCTGCAGGAACCAGCCGATCGCCTGCGTCTGCGGCTTGGGCGCGACCGCGCGCGCCTCGCGGATGAGCCGGCGCGCATCCGCCCGCCGCCCGTCCATCAGTGCGATCGCGGCCAGGTTCACGCGCAGCCGGGTGGCGATGGCGGGGTCCTCGATCCGGCTCTCCGCCAGCACCCGCTCCGCATCGCGGCGCGCGCGCGGGATGATCGTGTCGCGGAAGGCATCACCCAGGTACGTGGCGCTGGGCAACGCGTCGTAGGGATAGCGCTCGGTCGGCAGGTCGGCGTCGGACCGGATCACCTTGGGCTGTGCCGCCGCGTCCGCACCCACCAGCGCCAGCGACCACATTAGCGCCACCCTCGTCCATCCCATGGTCCCGCTCCCCCCAGATCGGATCGCCATGCTCCCCCAGCGACCGGGCGGGGGCAAGCGGCATTTCTTACGCTTCGCCCGAGGCCCCCGGCATGCCATGCTGCCGCCATGTTCGCCCGCCTGCCCCTCGCCCTTGCCGCCGCGGCCCTGCTCGCCGCATGGTCGCCCGCCATGTCCCGCACCGCCGCCTCTCCCCTGCTCACCTGGGACGACCTGACGAAGCGTGCTCGCCCCAAGGCGGACGCCACCGTCGCCTTCGGCCCCGACCAGATGCAGAAGGTGGACGTGTGGCTGCCGCGCGACCGCCGCGGGCCGCATCCCGTCGTGCTGATGGTCCACGGCGGCTGCTGGCAGACGTCGATTGCGGACCGCTCGCTGATGGACTGGATCGCGGGCGACCTGCGCGCCGCCGGGGTGGCGGTGTGGAACATCGACTATCGCGGCGTCGATCGCGCGGGGGGCGGCTATCCCGGCACCTTCGCCGATGCCGCCGCGGCCGCCGACCTGCTGCGGCGCGAGGGCGGGCGCTTCGATCTGGACACGCACCGCGTCGTTGCCGTGGGGCACAGCGCGGGCGGGCACCTGGCGCTGTGGCTCGCCGCGCGGCCCCGCCTGCCCGCGGACAGCCCGCTGCGCACCCGCGATCCGCTGCCGATCGCGCACGTCGTCTCGCTCGGCGGCCTGCCCGACCTGGAGGCGACCGCCGCCAGTCCCGACAACGGTTGCGGCACCGACGTGGTGGGTAAGCTGACGGGCGGGCGCTTCGCCGACACCTCCGTTCCCCGCCTCCTGCCGCTCGGCGTGCCGCAGGACCTCGTCAACGGTCGGGAGGACCGCATCATCCCGCTGCGCCTCGCCACCGATTACGCCGCCCGCGCGACGAAGGCCGGCGACCGCACGACGCTCCACCTCGTGCCCGCGACCGGCCACGTCGAGCTGGTGACGCCGGGAACGGCGGCGTGGAAGGAGGCGAAGCGGCTCGCGCTGGCGGCGCTGGGCGTGCCCGATCACGCGCGCGACGCGGCCGCGCAGCGGGACTGACGCGCGCCGATCCTACCGCCTGATTGCACCCCCCTGCCCCTTGGCCTATAGCCGGCCGCGTAACCGGCCCCGGCCGCGCGGCCATCCGCGCCGTCGGGGCGCTTCGTTTCGTGAAGGGTCATAACGCATGGCGCGCAGGCGGCAGATCTACGAAGGCAAGGCGAAGATCCTGTACGAGGGTCCGGAGCCGGGCACGCTGATCCAGTATTTCAAGGACGACGCCACCGCCTTCAACGCGCAGAAGAAGGGCACGATCAACGGCAAGGGCGTGCTCAACAACCGCATCAGCGAACATATCTACACGCTGCTGAACACCATCGGCGTGCCCACGCACTTCATCCGCCGGCTGAACATGCGCGAGCAGCTGATCCGCCAGGTGGAGATCGTGCCGGTCGAGGTGATGGTCCGCAACGTCGCCGCCGGATCGCTCAGCAAGCGGCTCGGCATCGAGGAAGGCACGCAGCTGCCGCGCACCATCATCGAATACGCCTACAAGTCGGACGAACTGGGCGATCCGATGATCACCGACGAGCATATCGCCGCCTTCGGCTGGGCCAGCCAGGACGAGATGCACGACATCGCCGACCTCGCCATCCGCGTGAACGATTTCCTGACCGGCCTGTTCGCCGGCATCGGCATCCGCCTGGTCGACTTCAAGCTGGAATTCGGCCGCATCTGGGACAACGACTACGGCCGCATCATCCTGGCGGACGAGATCAGCCCGGACTGCTGCCGGCTCTGGGACATGGAGTCGAACGAGAAGCTCGACAAGGACCGCTTCCGCCGCGACCTGGGCGGCGAGGTGGAAGCCTATCAGGAAGTCGCCCGGCGCCTGGGCCTGCTGCCGGAGGAAGGCGGCACCTCGGTGCTGGACATGGAGAGCCACCGCAAGCGGCGCGGAAAATAGCGCGCGGTTGACGCCGCCTTAACCATTCCCGCCGTACCCCGCGTGCCGACAAGGAACCACGGGGCACGGCAGCGATGCGGACGATCTTTCTCCTCGGCACGGCGGCGTTCGCGCTGGCGGCGTGCGGCGGCGGCGCCGGACCGGAAACGGCAGGCAGCGTCGCACCCCCGACGGGACAGGGCGACGTGCATAGCTTCGTCAAGCCGACGGTGGCCAAATCGTACGCCGCGGTCGGCGGCGTGCAGCATTACGAGTATCAGACCCGCTCGGATCGCGACACGCAGACGGCACAACTCTACGCCGCGGACGCCAGCACCGTCCGCAATAGCGGAATCACCATCAACTACGACCCGCGCGACGCCATCTTCGACGTGTCGATCAACCGCGCGCCGGCGACGGTCGCCAATTCGGTCCGCTTCCAGGATCCCAACCACCGCACCGCCTTCGGTGGCAACAACGAACCGCAGGTGGGCGTCCCGCCGACCGCCGCGGAGAAGCAGATCCAGTATCTCGAAGCCGGGTCGCAGACCGGCGACGCGGTCTTCCCCGCCGGCGCCTATCCGGTCGGCACGCCCGGCTACAAGCGGACCCTCAACACCTTCTTCTACCAGAAGCCGGGCACCACGACCCGCTACGTCACCTATGGCGGCTTCGTGCGCAACGACTTCACGACCGAGCGGGTCACAGAGACGCTCTACGACGCCGCGGGCCAGCCGCTGGTCGACGCCAGCGGCAAGACGGTGACCCGGCAGTACCTGCGCAACGGCTATCGCCTGGATCGCGCCGTCTTCGCTTGGGGCGAACAGACGACGGCGAGCGCGATCCCGCGGGGCGGCACGGGCACCTACAACGGCGATATGCTGGCGACGATGGTCTACAACGATCAGCTCGACGCGAATGCCGGTTCGCCGACCTACTTCCAGTGGATCACCGGCACGAACCAGACTGTGGTGGATTTCGGCGCGCAGACTGTCACGACGACGCTGAACGGCGTGGTCGACGGCCCCGCCTTCGATGCTTTCACCACAGGCGCCTTCTCCATGGCGGCGGGCAGCCAGTTCTCCGCCAAGGGAACGGCGACGGTCGACCTCTCCAACGTCGGCGGCTTCGTGGGCCGGTTCACCGATGTCACGTTCCGCGCGCCGGGCAGCACCGTCGACCGCGCGCTGACGATCGGCGGATCCAGCATCGACGGCGCCTTCTTCGGTCCTGCCGGGGAGGAGATCGGCGCCGGCTTCCGCATCGTCGGCGGGACGCCCGACCAGCGGATCGACATTCTCGGCGCGTTCACGGGTAAGAAATGACTCGGCCGCTCGCGGCGCTGCTCGCCCCGGTCATGGTGGCCGCTGCCGCCTCGGCGGCAGGCGCGGCCCGGGCCGATACCCTGATCGACCGGTGCCAGGCGTCGGTGTGCCGCGCCCGCCTCTCACCACAGCAACTGCTGGGCGAGGTGCAGGAGTTGGTGCTGCAGGCACGCTATGCCGAGGCGCGCCCGCTGCTGGCGGCCCTGTCGCAGGCGCCGGGCGTGCGGCTCGAATATCGCTTCCTGTCGGGGTACGTGGCGCAGAAGACGAACGATCTGAAGACCGCCGCGGCCTTTTATCGTGCGATCCTGACCGATGATCCCAATCAGACGCGCGTCCGGCTGGAGTTGGCGCGCGTCATGCTGCTGCAAGGCAAGCGCCAGGGCGCCGATCGTCAGTTCCGCCTCGCCGAGCAGGACGCGGACCTGCCGCCGGAAATCGCGCGCACCATCCGCGCCACGCGCGACGTCATCCGCTCGCAGCGCGACTGGTCGCTCAACGTCGACGCGGGCATCATGCCCGACAGCAACATCAACAACGCCACTTCGGCGGACAACATCAACGTTTATTTGGGCGGTCAGGCCGTGCCGCTTGCGCTCGACGATTCGGCGCGCCCACGATCAGGCGTGGGGCGCTTCGGCTCCGTTGATGCCGGACTGCGGCTACCCGCCTTCGGCGAGTCGATGATGCTGGTCGATCTCGACGCGGTCGGCACCGACTATGACGGTCGCGACTTCGACGACCTGGCCATCGAGGCCGCGGTCGGGCCCGAACTGCCGGTCGGCGAGCGTCTGCGTGTCCGCGCGCAGGCAGTGGGCGCGCAGCGGATGTTCGGCGGACGCGTCGCGATGCGGCAAGCAGGGATCAAGGGCGGCGTGGAGACGATGCTGTCGCGGGTCGGGCGTCTCGGCGTCCAGTTCGATGCGCGCCGCACCTTCCAAGCGTTCGACCCCGGCTACACCGGTTGGCAGTGGGGCGGTTACGCCACCTATGAACACGCGGTCGCGAAGGCGATCGTCGCCTCCGGCGGGATCTTCGCTCGCCGCGACGCACTGACCAGCGCCGCCTTCTCCAGCACGGAGGGGGGCGTGATCGCCGGCATCGGCGGCGAGCTTCCGCTCGGCCTCAACGTCGCCGTTAGCGGAACCGCTTCTCGCGCGGTGTATGACGCACCGCTCTACTTCTTCTCTGCGGCGGCGCGGCGCGATTGGCGCTTCACTGCCCGCGCGACGCTGGGGGTGCGGGCGTGGCGGATCGCCGGCCTCTCCCCCTCCATCAACGCCTCGGTCAGCCGCATCGACTCGACGCTCGACTATTACGCGGCGACTCGCATGCGCTATCGCTTCACCCTCGCCCGCTATTTCTGACCGCGGCTTTCCCCGGTTGCTCCCGGCCGCGCCGCGCGGCATAGGCGCGCGCATGAAGCTGCGCATCCACGTGACGCTCAAGCCCGGCGTGCTCGACCCGCAGGGCAAGGCGATCGAACACGCCCTCTCCGGCCTCGGCTTCGCGGGCGTCGAGGGCGCCCGCGTCGGCAAGCTGATCGAGCTGGAGGTCGCCGAGGGCGTCACCGACGATCAGGTCGACGCGATGTGCCGGCAGCTGCTGGCGAACACGGTGATCGAGAACTACCGGGTCGAGCGCGGCTGATGAAGACCGCGGTTATCGTCTTTCCCGGCTCCAATTGCGACCGCGACATCGCCGTCGCGCTGGAGACGGTGACGGGCGCCGCGCCAGCGATGGTGTGGCATCGCGACACCGCGCTGCCCGACGGTACCGGGCTGGTCGCGGTGCCGGGCGGCTTTTCCTACGGCGACTATCTGCGCTCCGGCGCGATCGCCGCGCGCTCGCCGATCATGCGCGCGATCGTGGAGGAGGCGGGCAGGGGCCTGCCGGTGCTCGGCGTCTGCAACGGCTTCCAGGTGCTGACCGAGGCGGGGCTGCTGCCCGGCGCGCTGATGCGCAACGCCGGCCTCGACTTCGTGTGCCGCGACGTCGCGCTGACGGTGGACGACACGCGGTCCGCCTTCACCCGCCGCTATCGCGCGGGCGAGCGCGTGCTGTTCCCCGTCGCGCATCACGACGGCAATTACGTCGCCGACGCGGAAACGCTCGACCGGCTGGAGGGCGAGGGCCGCGTCGCCTTTCGCTACGCCGAGAAGGTGAACGGCAGCGCGCGCGACATCGCCGGCATCCTGAACGCGCGCGGCAACGTCCTCGGCCTGATGCCCCATCCCGAGCGCAGGGTCGAAGGCGCGCACGGCGGCGACGACGGCCGGCGGCTGTTCGAAGGGCTCGTGGAGGCCGTCGCGGCCTGACCCCTGCTGTCTGTCCTACGCCGCGGGCGAGCGATAGACAGCGGCGGTGCCCGGTTCGTGCCCCTTCCCGAAGTCCCGCCCGCATCCGGTCGCGAAAACGCGCCGGCACCTCAACATCCTCAACGTTCGCCCGCGGCCGATCGCCTCACACCTTGGCGCGGAACGGCGTGAAGTCGGTCGCGCGGTCGTAGACGTCCAGCCCTTCGGCACGCTTCAGCCCGCCGACGACCAGGTAGGTGACCGGGGTCAGCAGCACTTCCCACGCCACCTTCAGCGCCCATTGCGTGAACAGGACGGTGACGACGAGCTGCGGCGTCCAGCCCGCCGCGCCCAGGAACGCGAGCGGGTAGAAGATCAGGCTGTCCACTGCCTGTCCCGCCACGGTCGACCCGATCGTGCGCATCCACAGGTGCCGACCGCCGCTCGCCACCTTCATGCGCGCGAGGACGTAGGCGTTGACGAACTCGCCCGCCCAGAACGCGCACAGGCTGGCGAAGACGATCCGCGGCACCTGGCCGAAGACCGTCTCGTACGCCGCCTGGTTGGTCCAGTCCGGCGCGGGCGGCAGCGCGACGACGACGAAGGCCATCGCCGCCATGAAGACGGTGGCCGCCGTGCCGACCCAGATCACGCGGCGCGCCCGGGTATAGCCGTAGACCTCGGTCAGCACGTCGCCGATCACGTAGCTGACCGGGAAGAACAGGATACCCGCACCGAACGGCCACGGCCCGATCCCAGGCAGGTCGACCACCGCCACCTTGCCGGCACCCAGCACGTTGGACAGCAGCAGGACTGCGACGAACGCCGCCATCACGACGTCGTAGTAACGCAGCGGCCGCCCTGCGACCGCCCCCGCCTCCACCTCCCTCTCGCGCCCGTCCGTCATGGCGCGGACTATGCGGGCGGTTTCGCCCGGCCGCAATCCGCGCTACGCCGCACCGGCGCGCGCCCGTAGCTCAGTTGGATAGAGCACGAGCCTTCTAAGCTTGTGGCCGCTGGTTCGAATCCAGCCGGGCGCGCCAATCCGCGACGTCGCCCATCCGCGCAGCGATCCCGTGGGTGGACCATCGTGCGCACGGCGCCGGGCAGCCTGACGGCGACGTCGCCGACCAGCGGGCATGACAAGCCGCGAAGGGAACGTTATCAATCTCGCCATGCCCGCCCGCTCCGCCCCGCGTGCAACGCCCGCCGCCCCCGCCTCGCCCCATTACAGCGCGCCTGCGCTGGAGAAGGGCATCGACATCATCGAGCTGCTCGGCAGGGAGCCGTTCGGGCTGACCATCACCGAGATGGCGCAGCGGCTCGGCCGTTCGGTGAGCGAGCTGTTCCGCGTCATCGTGGTGCTCGACCGGCGCGGCTGGCTGCACAAGGACGCCGCCAGCGACCGCTATCGGGTGACGTACAGGCTGCTGGAACTCGCGCACCGCGCCACGCCGGCGCGCGAGCTGACGCACGTCGCCGCGCCGCTGATGCACGCGCTGGCGGCGGCGACGAATCAGTCCTGCCACCTGGTCGTCGTCAACGCGCGCCGCGGCCTGATCGTCGCGCGGCAGGAGAGCCCCGGCTGCACCGGCTACGCGATGCGGCTGGGCAGCGATATCGCGCTGCACGACAGCTGCTCGGGAGCCGTCCTGCTGGCGTTCATGCTGGAGGAGCGACGCGCGGAGCTGCTCGGCGGCGCGCCCGATGCCGCGCTCGCGCGGCGACTGGCAGCGGTGCGGGCGCAGCGATACGACAGGCGCCCGAGCGAGCGCATGCCGGGCATCTCGTACCTGTCCTGCCCCATCTTCGGCTTCGACGGCCAGGTGGTCGCCGCGCTGACCATCCCCTTCCTCAGCACGATCGACAACGCCCAGCACGTGTCGCTGGATACCGCGCTCGCGCAGTTGCAGGCGACGGCGACGCACATTTCCATGGTGCTCGGCTGGGACGACCGCGAAGAGGCGCCGCTGGTGCCGAGGCTGTCCGTCGCCACGCCGCCGCGCCGGCGCCGCAGCACCGTGATCGCGGCGGAATGACGCGACGACCGCGGGGCGCGGCGGCCCCGCGATCGTGTCAGGACCGGTGGCTCACATCGTCTCCAGCGTCGCGATATGCTGCTCCACCACCGGCACGATCTTCGCCGCCGCCGCCTTCAACGGGGCGGACGAGCCGTCCTGCGCATAAGATTGGTGGAGCGCGAGTGCCTGCTGGTGCGCGGTCTTCTGCTGCGTGACGTACAACGTGTCGCGGCCGGTGCCGGTCTGTGCGCGCAGCTGCGCGACCATGTCGGCCTGCATCGGCATCAGCTTGGGCGGGGCGGGACGCAGCTTCGCGCGCGTCGCGGCGGCCTTCACGTCCGCGGTGCTCTTCGTGTGATGCTGGATCATCATCTGCGCGAAGGAGCGGATCTTAGGATCGCGGGTCGATGCCATCACAAGGCGGCTCGACTGGATCTCGTACTGGTCGCTCGCGCCGGCCTGTGCCACGTAGGCGGCAGGGCTGGCGGTCTGTGCCGCGGCAGGCGTGGTGGCGATCAGCCCTGCGGCCATCACAAGGAACGTCTTCATCGCACTCTCCCGGTTGTCGTGGCTGCGTAACCGGGCGTGCCGCGCGCGGGTTCCAGCAGAAAACCACGCGATTGACGCGGGTTAACGTTCTTTTCGTCCGTCAGCGCAGGCGCAGGCCGAACCACAAGGTGCGCGGTGTCGCGCGTTCGACGACGCCCGCGCCGGCGATCCCCGCCTCCACGCGCGTCCCGGTCACGTTCTCGCCGCGCAACTCCAGCAGGACGGCACGACCGACGGGCGCGGCGAGGTAGACGTCCGCGGTCGTCGCCGAAGCCAGCGTGCGGCTGTTCGCATCGTCCTCGAACTGGCGCGCGGCGTGGCGCACCGTCGCGGAGACCACGCGATCGGCGCGGCGCCAGCCCAGCGTGGCCGAGACGAGGTCGCGCGGCGTCTGCGCCGGGCGCAGTCCGTCCAGCGCCGCCGCGACCCCGCTCGCCGCCACGCGCGGGTCGGCGTGGCTCCACGATGCCTGGGCGCTCACCGCGCCACGCTGCCAGCGCGCGTCCACTTCCCACCCCCGCGAGCGGATCGCGTCCAGGTTGCGGCGGACGCGATAAATGCCCCCGGCGGCGACGAAGCCGACGCCGGGGAAAGTCCCGGGCCCCTGGCCTGCGCCCACGTTGGCGATCGCGCCGTCCAGGCGGTTGGCGAACAGCGTCGCGGCGACGCTGACGCCAGGGGCCGGCGCGATCGTGACGCCGCCGTCGACGCCGCTCAGCCGTTCGGGATCGAGCGCGGCGTTCGCGGCGGTCGCGTCCGCGCCGATGCGAAAGGGGCGGTACAGCTCGTTCAGCGTCGGCAACCGCCACCCGCGATAGGCCGCGGCGCGCAGCGTCACCGGTGCCGCGGGCGACCAGGCCACCCCCGCGCGCCCAGTCCCCTCCGTCCCGTTGCGCGTCGCAAAGCGTTCGTCCGTCAGCGCCGGCCCGGGCGCGATCGGTGCCTCGCGCAGGAACCCGCCGGCGATGCGCCAGTGGTCGACCCGCCCGCCGAGCGTCAGCGTCAGCGTGCCGCGTTCCAGCGAGGCGTCGGCGAAGGCGCCCAGTGTCCGCGTCTCGCCCCCCGCCACGCGCCGCCGCGTCGGCTGCCCGGCGACATAGGTGTAGCGCTCCTGCGTGCGCCCTTCGGTCGTGCGCGCATCGACGCCGATGCGCAGGTCGATGTCCCGACCGATCGGCGGCACCAGTTCCAGCCGCGCGCCGGTGCCGGTCGCGGGCGTGTTGTACTGGTCGAGCGTCTGCGTCGCCAGCGTCCGCGCCGCGTTCACGCTCGCGAATTGCGAGGCGAAGCCGCGCGTCTGAAGATAGGCGAGCGCGGCGAAGCCCCAGCGCCCGCGCCCCACCACGCGGACACTGGCGTCGGCGCCCTCGCTGCGATTGCGCGTGAAGGCGGTGCCGCGCTCGCGCGTGTCGGTGAAGCCGGAGAGGCTCGCCTGCACCTCGGTCGTCGCGTCCACCGCCAGCACGGTGCGCAGCGCCAGCGATGCCTGCTCATAGGGTGCGGCGCGATCCGCCGGTCCGCGGTTCTCCGCCACCACGGGCACGAAGCCGTCGCCGCGGGCGTAGGCGGCGGACAGCGTCGCCGCGCCGGCGCCGCGCACCAGCGCGGCCGACGCCTGTGCGTCGAGCGAGTCTCGGCTGCCGTAGGCGACGGAGGCGCCCAGCGCGGGCGTCGTGCCCGGCGCCGCGCTCTCCAGCTCCACCGTGCCCGCGAGCGCGCCGGGGCCGAAATAGCCGCTGCCGCCGCCGCGCGTCACGCGCACCAGCCCGAGCCGGTCGGTGGCATAAGCGGGAAACGGCACCCAGCCGCCGAACGGGTCGGCTTGCGGCACCCCGTCCAGGATCAGCAGCGCGCGGCTCGACGCATTGCCGCCGATGCCGCGCAGCGAGATGCCCTGGCTGGTCGGATTGGCCGAGCGCGAGTCGGAGCGACGGAATTGCTGCAACCCGGCCACGTCGGCCAGCACCGCCTCCAGCCGGTCGCTCGCGCTCTCGTCGATGCGCGCGCGGTCGATCGTCACCACGTCGAACGCGCGGTCGCCGGGTCGCTGCGCCAGCCCCCGGCCGACGACGACGATGTCACCCGACTGCTGCGCGAGCGCGGAGACGGGGGCGAGCAGGAGCGGAAGGGGGAGCAGCGGGCGGATCACGCCCGGCGCCCTAAGCCGCGGGCGGGGCGAGGGAAAGACCCCCGCCCCGCTCGCGCGCCTGGCATCAGAAGCGATAGCCGACGCGGAACTGGATGCGCCGCGGCAACGTCAGCAACCCCGTCGCGTTCTGGGCGTCGGCCGGCAGCAGCGGGTCGATCACCTGCCCGGTGGCCGGATTGATGGTGTTGTTGAAGCCGCCGTCGAAGCCTTCGAAGTTCTTATTGTTGAAGGCGTTCAGCACGTCGATCGCCAGCTCGATCTCGTGCGCGCTGTCCGCGCCGAACGGCTTGATGCGGTTCGCCAGCGTCAGGTTCACCTCGCAGAAGGCGGCGACGCCCTTGATGCAGTTCTTCTCCGGGTACCGCGCGGTGAACAGGCTGGCGCCGGCGGACGCGCCCGCGGTGCTGTCCACGACCTGGTACGCCTGGCCGGACCCGAGCGTCGAGATGGTGGAGAACTGGAAGCCGGCGGGCAGGTCCACGATGCCCGACACGACCAGCCGGTGACGCTCGTCACCCGGGCTGTTGCGCCAGCCGTAGGCGTCCGGCGTCAGCGCATCCAGGCTGAACAGGTCGCCCCCGTTCTGCTCGGCCTTGCCCAGCGTGTAGGCGATGTTGAGGCCCCAGCCGCTCGACTTGGTGTAATTCTTGTCCAGCGTGACGAACAGCGCCTTGTAGCGCGTGTCGAGCCCGTCCAGGCCGACGATGACGTTGGAATAGCCGAACGGGATCACCGGCGCGGTGTTGCAGCAATTGCCCAGGCCATTGTTCTGCCGGGTGGCGAAGATGTTCGTGTAGCCGTTCCGCCCGCGCTGATACGACCCCGTCACCGATGCCTCGAACACACCGACGCGCTGGCGCACACCGAAGCTGAACTGATCGTTCACCGGCGGGCGCGCGTTGTTCTTCACCGCGAACAGCTCGGGCAGCGCGACCGACGGGTTGGCGTTCACCAGCGCGCGCAAGCCGTCGCGCGTCAGGTAGGACGGGTTCCACGCCACCGTCGGCTGCCCGTCGCGCGGGGAACCGTCGGCGGAGAAGCGGAAGCGCCCGATCGGGTTGATCGACCGGCTGAGCTCGTCGACCGTGTTGTTGAAGTTGTTGCGATCGTAGTACCGGCCCGCCCCGCCGAAGATCACCGTCGACTGGTCGTCGTTGATATCCCAGCTGAAGCCGAAGCGCGGCGCGATCGCGCCCTTGAACGGCTTACGATCGGTGCCGTCGGAGATATAGTCTTCCGGATCGAAGTAGAAGGTGGTCGGAAGCGCGCGCAGCGCCCCCGCCGCCGCCGCAGGCGTCACGTAATTGTTGTTGAAGCCGTTGGATTCGTAGTCCCACCGCACGCCCAGGTTCAGCTGGAGCCGGTCGGTGACGTCCCAGTCGTCCTGGATGTACATGCCCAGCTGCGTGTTCGAGCCGTAGATGCGGCCGTTGCCCAGCTCCAGCAGCGCCTCCGCGGGGAACGCGAAGTTGAGGTTGTTGTTCGGCTCGCGGCGGAAGAAGTAGCGCGGCTGGACGTAGGCGCGGTTGTTGATGGTGATGTCGGTCACCTCCATCCGCAGCCCGGCCTTGATGACGTGATTGTCGACGCCGGTCCATGTGACGTCGTCGCGGACCGCCCAATTCTCCTGCAACTCCTGCCGGGTCGAATCCTTGCCGCCGAACAGGATCGTGCCGGCATAGTCGAACGAGGGCAGGTCGGGATTGATCGCGACCGGATTGAAGTTGTAGTTCAGGTGGTTGGCATTGAACTCGTTGACGAAATCCTCGCCGCTATAGGTCCACTTGAACAGGTACGTGTCGACCTTGTTGCGCTTGTTCTCGGCATATTCGAACGCGGTGTTGCCGCCGAAGCCCTGGATATCGGTCTCCTCGCGCCGGCTGAACGACACGTCGAACACCTGGTTCTCGTCCGGCGTGAAGGTCAGCTTGCCGAAGTAGAAGTCGCCGCGGAACGGGCTGACGAACGTGCCCTCGAAATCGGAGATGTTGCGGCCGGACAGGCGGTTGAACTCGGCGATCTGGTCGGCCGATCCGGTCGAATTGACGGTAAAGGCGCGATCCTGGTCGTTGCCTTCGTAGGCGGCGAAGAAGAACAATTTGTCCTTGATGATCGGGCCGCCCAGCGACACGCCGTACTGCTTGCGCTCGAACGCGGGCTTGGGATTGCCCTCGCGCTTGTCGATGTAGCTCTTCTGCGTCAGCGCGCGATCGGTGTACTGGCCGAAGACCTCGCCGTGGAACTCGTTGGTGCCCGACTTCGTCACCGAGGTGATGATGGCGGAACCCGCCTGCTCGTACTCCGCCTTGTAGTTCTGCGTCAGCACGCGGAACTCCTGCACGGCGAGCTGGCCGAAGGCGTTGCCGCGGCTGTTCTGCTGGCCGGCGATGCCGCCCTCGCGCAGCTTGTTCTTCAGGCTGATGCCGTCGACGAACACGTTGACCTGGCTGGCGGTCGCCGCGCCGGAGCGGATGCCCTTGTCCTGCTCGTCGTCGTTGTAGCGCACGCCCGGCGCCAGCGCGGCGAAGGAGAGGAAGTTGCGATCGGTCTGCGGCAGGATGCGGATCTGCTCCTGCGTGACGTTCGTCGCGACCTCGCTGGTGCGCGTCTCGCGCAGGCGGCTGCCGGTGACGACGATGTCGCCCGCGGCCGGCTCGGCGGCGGGCGCCTCTGGCGGCGTCGCCGCACCGTCCGCCGCCGGGGCCGCCGGCTCCGTCGCCGCGCCCAGGCGGGCATCGAGCGTCGCCGACTGGCCGACGACGACGATCACGCGGCGGCGGAACGTGGCGCCGTCCGGCCCGGTGATCGTCACGTCGTAGGTGGCCGGGCGCAGGCCCGTGATCGAGTAGCTGCCGTTCGCGTCGGCGGCGGCGCGCAGCGTCTGGTTGGTGCCCAGGTTCACCGCCGTCACCGTCGCGCCGCCGACCGCCGCGCCGGCGGCGTCGCGCACCTGGCCGCGGATCTGCCCGGTGGTGGTCTGCGCCACCGCCGCGCCGGGGGCGACGAGGGAGGCCGTGGTGACCGCAAGGGCCGAGATGCCGAGGGACAATGCGTGACGCATCGCGATGCGAGTGGACATGACAGAACCTCCCCTATTTTCGTTCTGTAACCGGTTACACCAATGACGACACGTCGCCGTAACCGTTTCCAAAGCGCCGCTGTCGCCACGCTGTCAATTGTTTTCGTTCATGAAAGTCGCGCTCGCCGGATGGGTGTTGCCGATCGGCGACAGCACGCCCTACCTCAGCCAGCCTCCGGCGAAGCCTGCGCGCAGCAGCCCGCGCCGGATCGCGGGAGAGCGGCGCATCACCCGCCACACGCCCTCGTCCCGGGTGTTGGCGATCGCGCCCAGGATCGCGCCCTGGTCGATCCCCAGCCAATCGCTCGCCACCCAGCCGCGCGGCCCCAAGGTGCCGCTGGTCGATCCCGCGTCGGCGTAGCGGAAGCTGGGGTTGAAGCTGTCGCGAAAGCCGTAGCGGCCGTACAGGCCCGGCCAGCGCCGCATCGCCCGCGCGGCGGGCACGACGATTTCCGGCGCGAAGGCGAGGCTGCCGAGCGCGGCGGTGGGCGCGATCGTGCCGTCGTCGCGCTCGTCGGGCTGGCCGAGCGGCCCCCGCGCCGCATAGCCGAAGAAGGTGGCGGTGCGCCCGCGGTACGGCCGCTGCACGTCGGCGGGGCCGTCGCAGGCGGTCAGACCCCAGATATCGCGTCCGTAATCCGCCCAGCCCATCGGATTGGCGATGCAATAGGCGCGGTTGGCGTAGGTGGCGCGGCGGCTGTTCTCGAAATAATCGAACCCCTCACGCCGCATGGTGGCGTCGCGGATGCCGCGAAAGTCGATCCACATCGGCGCGTACTGATGGCCGAACAGCGGCGCGAAGGCGAGATGGCGGGTCGCGCCCTCGCCGCGCCAGAACGCGGGATAGGTCTTCGCCCAGGCGTCCCACGCGCCATCCGCGAGCGGCCGCGCGCCGGAGCCGAGCCCGACGATATAGACCATCATCCCCTCGTTGTAGCCCTCCCAGGGGCGCGCGATGAAGCCCGTCTCCGGATGCCAGCCCATCGACACGGTACCACGGTCGTTGGTGAACCAGCGCCAGTCGGCGCGGCCGACAATGGTATCGGCCAGCTGCCGGATCTCTAACTCGTCCGCCCGGTCGAACCAGGCGCCGGCGAACAGGACGCCGAGGAACAGCAGCGTCGTGTCGACGCTGGACAGCTCGACCTGACGGAAGCGCAGGCCGGTCTGCATGTCGAGGAAGTGATAGAAGAAGCCCTTGTGCCCCGCGGTGCCGCTGGCGCCGGGGCCCTGCGGCAGGCGCGCGAAGGTGCGCAGCGTCACCAGCGTCCGCTCGCGCGCCTGCGCCCGCGTGATCCAGCCGCGCTCCACCGCGATGGGATAGGCTGTCAGCGCGAAGCCGACCGCCGCGATCGAGCAGAAGGACGGCGTTGGCCAGCGATCGGGCACCAGACCATTGGCGGCGTTCGTCGTCTCCCAGAAATAGTCGAACGTTCGCCGCTCGATATCGTCGAACATCGCGGGCAGCCGCAGCGCGGCGAACACGGGCGCAGGTGCAGCGGGCAGGATCGCGGCGGCCGCGCCGATGCCCTTCAGCAGGCCGCGTCGGCCGGTCTCGATCGTCATGTCCTCGTCTCCGTTGCGACCGCGCTGGTGCCGCGCACGATCAGGGCGGCGCCGACCAGCTCGGCCTCGCCCGAGTCCACCTCTCCCGAACCGGACAGCCGCTCGATCAGCCGCACCACCGCGCGGCCACCCAGCTCCACCAGGTCGATCCTGACCGTGGTGAGCGACAGGTAGCGGGCGAGCGGCACGTCGTCGAAGCCGGTCACCGCCACCTCGCCCGGCACGTCGGTGCCCGCGTCGCGGAGCGCCAGGAGGGCGCCGAGCGCCATCATGTCGTTCGCCGCGACGATGGCGTCGAACGGATCACCCGCGGCACGCAGCGCGGCGACGGCGCGCGCGCCCGCCTCCTCGCTGAAATCGCCCTCGACGACGCGCACCGGCGCGCCCGGCAGGTGCCGCGCCATGGCGGCGGCGAACGCCTCCCGCCGCTCGCGCCCGTCGATGTTCGCCTCCTGCCCGGCTAGGTGCACCGGCGCGCGGCGGCCGGTGGCGGCGAGATGCGCGACCACGGCGTCGATGCCGGTCGCGTTGTCGATGCGCAGCAGCGGACACCCCGTGCCCGCCGCCGCGTTGATGAGCACCGCGGGCAGGTCCCGCGGCAGCGCGGCGGCGAGCCCCGCGGCGTCCAGCTGCGGCGCCATCACGATCAGCCCGTCGACGCGTCCGCGCATCGACCGCATCGCCAGCGCCGCCAGTTCCGCATCGGCGTGCATGTTCGACAATAGCAGGTGGTAGCCGCGCGCCGTCGTCTCCCGGTCCATGCCGCGCACGATCTCGCTGAAGAATTCGCCGTACAGATCGGGCAGGACGACGCCGATGGAGTGCGTGCGCGCCAGCGACAGGCTGCGCGCGCCCGCGTGCGGCACGTAGCCCAGCGCCGCCGCCGCCGCGGCCACCCGCGCGCGCGTCTCCGGGTGGACGTTGGCATGGCCGTTCAGCGCGCGCGACACCGACGCCACCGACACGTCCGCCCGGCGCGCGACGTCGCGGATCGTCGTCGCTCGCATCGCCCTTGATCCTCCGCCATGTTCCGCGGCACCATCGTGCAGCCGCGACCCGATTTGCATTGCCGAACGCCCCGGCCGACGTCTACGTAACCGGTTACACGCCGCCGACCAAGCCGCTTTTCGGCCGGTCGCGCGACGGGGAAGAGGGTTTTGCGATCATGACGACGACGAAGGTCACGCGGCGGGCGACGCTGATGGGCGCGGGTGCGGTCGCGGCCTGGCTGGCCAGCCCGGCGCGCGCGATGCTGGACGCCGCGGCGGCGCGCCCCCTGCCCGCGTCGGTCGAAGCGCTGATCGCGCGCATGACGATCGAGGAGAAGGCGGGGCAGCTGAACCTGATGGCCGCCGCCTGGGCGGGCGGGGTCGCCACCTCGCTGAACCCGGCGGGCGCAGCCGGCAATTTCGACGCGCAGCTCGCCGCCGCGGTGGCGGGCGCATTGACCGGTGTCTTCAACGGCAACGGCGCGGAGATGGCGCGGCGGATGCAGCGCGCGGTGATGAAGCAGTCGCGGCTGAAGATCCCGCTGATCTTCGCCGCCGACGTGATCCACGGTCACCGCACCATCTTCCCCGTGCCGGTCGGCGAGGCGGCGAGCTTCGAGCCCGAACTCGCCCGCCGCACCGCGCGCGTCGCCGCCTACGAAGCCGCGGGCGCGGGGATCGACTGGACCTTCTTCCCGATGGTGGACGTCGCGCGCGACCAGCGCTGGGGCCGCACGATGGAGGGCGCGGGCGAGGACCGGCGGCTGGGCGAATTGTTCGCGGTGGCGCGCGTCAAGGGGTTCCAGGGCGAGGACCTGACCGCCGACGACGCGGTGATGGCCTGCGTGAAGCATTTCGCCGCCTATGGCGCGGCGGAAGGCGGATTGGACTACAATCCCGTCGACGTGTCCGAACGCACGCTGCGCGAGACCTACCTGCCGCCGTACAAGGCCGGGTTCGACGCCGGCGCGATGACCGGCATGGCCAGCTTCAACGAGATCGCGGGCATTCCCGCGCACGGCAATCCCTGGCTGCTGCAGAAGGTGCTGCGCGAGGAATGGGGCTTCGAGGGGTTTGTCGTCGGCGACTACACCGGCGACGAGGAGATGATCGCCGCGGGCTTCGCGAAGGATTCGCGCGACGCCACGCGCATCGCCTTCCTGGCGGGCGTCGACATGTCGATGCAGAGCGACAATTACTTCAAGCACCTGCCCGGCCTGGTCCGCGACGGATCGGTGCCGGAGGAGCGGGTGGACCGATCGGTGCGCCGCGTGCTGGCGGTGAAGCACATGCTGGGCCTGTTCGACGACCCGTTCCGCCGCATCGATCCGAAGCGCGAGAAGGCGCGATCGCGCACGCGGGCCAGCCTGGCGCTGTCGCGCGAGGCGGGGCGCAAGTCGATCGTGATGCTGAAGAACGAGGGCGACGTGCTGCCGCTGGACAAGGGGCGGAAGATCGCGCTGATCGGCCCCTTCGCCGAGGGCCAGCACGACATCAACGGACCCTGGGTGGTCTATGGCGACAATGCCAACGCGGTCGACCTGGCCACGGGCATCCGCGCGGCGGGCGCGCGCAGCGTCACCGTCACGGCGGGCAGCAAGGTGGAGGAGGCGCTGCCGGGCGGGATCGAGGCGGCGGTGGCGGCGGCGCAGGCGGCGGACGTCGTGCTTCTGGCGATCGGCGAATCGGAGGGGATGTCCGGAGAGGCGCAGTCGCGCACGGAGATTGTCGTGCCCGCACCGCAGATGGAATTGGCAGAGGCGGTCGCGAAGGCCGGCAAGCCGATGGTCGTCGTGCTGAAGAACGGCCGCGGTCTCGCCTTGTCGGGCGCGGTTCGCGAGGCGCCCGCCATCCTCGTCACCTGGTTCCTCGGCTCGGAAAGCGGGCACGCCATCGCCGACGTGCTGTTCGGCGCCTACTCGCCCTCCGGTCGGCTGCCGTGCAGCTTCCCCTTCGAGAGCGGGCAGTCGCCCTATCATTACGACCACAAGGCCACCGGCCGCCCGGCGCCGAACATGACCGAGCCGTACAAGGCGCGCTACCGCACCGCGCCCAACGCCGCACTGTTCCCGTTCGGCCACGGCCTCACCTACGGCACGATCGAATATGGCGACCTGCGCCTGCCCGCGCGGATGGCGTGGGACGGGACGCTGGAGGTGTCGGCGACGGTGGCGAACACCGGCCGCCGCGCGGCGGAGGAGGTGGTGCAGCTCTACGTCCGCGACCGCGTCGCCAGCATCACACGGCCGGTCCGCGAGCTGAAGGCGTTCCGCAAGGTCGCGCTGGCGCCGGGTGCGCGCGAGACGGTGCGCTTCACCTTGCGCCGCGCGGACCTGATGTTCCTCGGCGTCGACCTGACGCCCACGGTGGAGCCGGGCACGTTCGACCTGTGGATCGCGCCGTCCGCCCAGGCCGAGGGCGTGACCGGCTCGTTCGAGCTGGTGGCGGGCGCCTGACCGATCAGCGCGGGCGTCGCACCAGCGCGGCGCCCGCCAGAAGGAAGAAGACCAGCGGCATGACGCCGATGGTCGCGCGCAGCGCCGCCGTATCGGGCGCGGCGCCCTCCAGCCCCAGGCCGAGCAGCGCGGTCGCGGCACCGATCGCCACGCGCTGCACCAGCGCGGCGAGGCCGAAGGCGACCGCCTGCCCGCCCTGCGCCGCCTCCCCGTCGAGCGTGTCGGGCAGCATCGCCCAGAAGCTGAAGTGCAGCCCGACGATCGCGGCATGCATCGCGATCAGGAACCCCTGCGTGGCGCGGACCCGCGGCACGTCGACCAGCACGAACAGCAGCAGCCCGGCGCAGCAGGCGGCCACCGCTGCCAGCCACACCCGCCGCGTCCCGACGCGGCGGGCGAGCAGCATCCACGCGGGCACCGCCAGCCCGCTGACCGCCGCCATGGTCGCCAGCGTCAGCCGCCCCGCGCCCTCGTCGCCGAGCACGTACTTGAAGTAATAGAGCACGGACCGGTCGACCAGCGTGACCGCCACGATCATCGCCGCCATGCCCGCCATCAGCCGCCCGTAGCCGCGGTTGCGCGCCAGCGCCGCGATCGTGCGGCCGGTGGGCGGGCGCGCCGCCGACATGACGGGCGCACGGTCGCGGAAGGTGGCGCCGACCAGCGCGATCAGCGCGGCGCCGGCCGCGGCGAAGACCAGCGCGGCGTCGCGGTAGATGGCCGCGCCCTCGCCCGCGAACAGCCGCCCCACGGGCACCGTTCCCCCGGCCACCGCCACCGCCGCCAGCGTCCCCGCCAGCATCCGCAGCCCCGCCACGGTCGCGCGGTCCGCGCTCGCCAGCGATACGCGCGCCGACATGGCGGTGTACGGCACGTTGATCGCGGCATAGGCGGTGCGGAACAGCAATTGCGTTGCCAGAGCCCAGGCGAGCGCGAGCATGCCGCCGCGGACGGGCACGTAGACCAGCGCGAAACTGATGCCGAGCGGCACCGCACCCCAGGCGAGGACGCGGCCGTAGCGCCCCGCCCAGCGCCCGCGGTCCACCGCCACGCCCGCGGCGAAGCTGGCGATGCCGTCCCACGCGGAGGCGACGAGGAAGATCGTCCCGGCGGTCGCCGCGGGGATCGCCAGCGCCTCGGTATAGAAGAACAGCAGGTAGAGCATCGTGCTCTGCCAGAACAGGTTGAAGCCGAAGTCGCCGGCGGCGAACAGCGCCAGCCGGGCGAACGGCACGCGCCCGCCTTCGTCCACGTCGGTCAGAGCCCCTCGCCTTCCACCCAGTGCGCGTTGGACAGGCGGCGCGCCAGGTCCCACGCCTGGCGCCGGATGTCGGGCACCGCCACGATCTCCCAGAACGCGCCGCGCGTCATTGGGCCGATCGCGCACAGCCGGTTGTCGGCCGCGCCGTCGCGCGCGATCGTGCGCGCCTGCGCGTCGACGTCGATGCCGAGATGCTCCGCGTCGGGCCGGATCGTGCCGCGCGCGACCAGCCCCGCCAGCAGCGGCTCGCGCGTGCGCGACAGGTCGCCGAGCGGGCCGGTGCAGTTGACGATCGCCTGCGCCGTCACGCGCTGCACCGCCTCCGCGCCGCGGGGGCGATAGGCGAGGTCGATGCCGTCGGGCCGCGCGTGCGCGTCGGCGAGCTTCGCCGCGACCACGCGCAACCGGCCCGACGCCGCCAGCGCGGCCAGGCGGTCCGCCACGATCGGCGCGAGACGGTGGCGGTGCACGTCCCACCACGGGCGCAGGTGGCGAAGGAAGCGCGCGCGCTGCGCGGGCTCCGCCGACGCCCACATCGCCTGCGTGTACGGGCGCAACTCGTCCACCGCGGCGCGCCAGCCGATCGCCGCGCCGCGCCGCCGCACCTCGCGCACCAGCGCGGACGCCTCGCCCCGGGGGCGCTCCGCCAGCGGCGGGGCGGCGGGCGCACCCGCCGCGTGCCGGTGCGGCGTCAAGCCGCGGCGGGACAGCGCGAGCATCCGGCCGCGGAAGCCCGCGCCGTCGAGCCGGAGCGCCACGTCGACCATGGTCAGCCCGGTGCCGACCAGCACCACCACGTCGTCCGCACCCGGCTCCGCGACGATCGCCCCATCCCACGGATCGGCGCGGTAGCGCGGCAAGCCGGCGACGGCGGCGAGCGGGGCGGGCAGGTGCGGCGGCAGATTGCCCACCGCCAGCACCGCCACGTCGGCGGCGATCGTCCCGCCGTCCGCCAGCGTCAGCCGCGCGCCCGCGTCGAGTCGCAGGTCGACCGCCTCGCCGTGGATCACCGCCAGCCGGTCGGGTGCGTCGGCGCGCGCCCGGTCCAGCATATCGCGCAGGTACGCGCCATACACCTTGCGCGGCACGAAGGCGCCGCCGGCGTCCGCCTCCCCGCGCTCGGCGAGCCAGCGGACGAAGTGGCCGGGATCGTCGGGCAGCGCGCTCATGTTCGCGGCGCGCACGTTCAGCACGTGCTCGTCGTGGGGCGTGCCATAGGCCACGCCCTGCCCGGCGACGGGCGCCCGCTCGATCAGCGTGGCGCGCGGGCCGTCCAGGCGCAGCAGGTTGATCGCCAGCAGCGTGCCGGAAAAGCCCGCGCCGACGATGGCGACATGATCGATCATGCCGCCGCGATATCAGGCTTCCTCGTAGGCGGGCACCCACATCGCCGGTGACGGGGCCGGATCGATCGCGTCCGGGTCGGCGGGTGCCGATCCGTCCGCGTGCGCCGCCGCGGCGACCGCTTGCGCCACCGCCAGCGCAGTGTCGCGCAGCCGGTTGAGCGGGGGCAGCAGGTCCGCGCCGGTCGCGGGCGCCGCGGCCGCCAGCGCGCGCGCGGCGGCGAGGAACATGCCGTCGCTCACCCGCCGCGCCCCACTCGCCAGCGCGCCCAGGCCGATGCCGGGGAACACGTAGACGTTGTTGACCTGCGCCACGCCCGCCACGCCGAACGGGCTGCCGGTGCCGACGATGGCGCGCCCCTCGGTCCAGGCGAGCAGGTCGGCGGGATGCGCCTCCGCGTGGGAAACGGGATTGGACAGCGGGAAGACGATAGGACGATCGCACGCCGCCGCCATCGCGCGCACCGCCGCCTCGCCGAAGGCCCCGGGCTGGCCCGAGGTGCCGATCAGGATCGTCGGGCGCATCCGCGCGACCACATCGGCCAGGTCGCGCGTATCCCAGCCTTCCACCTCGGCCGGATCGCGTGCCAGCGCCTGCTGCGCCTCGCCCAGCACGTTGCGACCGCGCACGACCAGACCGTCGCGGTCGAAGGCGGCGATCGCGCGCCGCGCCGCCGCGCGGTCCATGCCGTCCGCCACCATCGCGTCGACCAGCAGCGCGGCGATGCCCATCCCCGCGGCGCCCGCGCCGACGATGACGACGCGCTGCTCCGCCAGCCCGCGCCCGGTGCGCCCCACCGCCGCCAACAGCGCGCCGACCGCGGTGGCCGCCGTGCCCTGGATGTCGTCGTTGAAGCTGAGCAATCGGTCGCGATAGCGGTGGAGCAGCCGCCAGGCGTTGGCGCCGGCGAAATCCTCCCATTGCAGCAGCACGTTCGGCCAGCGCGCCGCCACGGCGGCCACGAACGTCTCGACAAAGGCGTCGTAATCCTCCCCGCGCACGCGCGGGTGGCGCCAGCCGACGTAGAGCGGATCGTCGCGCAGCGCGGGATTGTCCGTCCCGACGTCGAGCAGGATCGGCAGCACCTCCGACGGGTGGATGCCCGCACAGGCGGTGTAGAGCGCCAGCTTGCCGATCGGGATGCCCATGCCGCCCGCGCCCTGGTCGCCGAGGCCAAGGATCCGCTCCCCGTCGGAAACGACGATCACCTTCACCCGGTCGAGCGCGGGATCGGCGAGGATGTCGGCGATGCGGTCGCGGTTGGGCCAGGACAGGAACAGCCCGCGGGGGCGACGCCAGATCTCGCTGAAGCGCCGGCACCCCTCGCCCACCGTTGGTGTATAGACCAGCGGCAGCATCCGCGGCAGGTCGCTCTGCACCAGCGCGTGGAACAGCACCTCGTTGGTGTCCTGCAACTCGCGCAGGAAGGCGTAGCGGTGGAAATCGTCGGGCAGCGCCTCCAGCGCGCGTCGCCGCCGCGCGATCTGCCCCTCCAGCGTGCCGACGTGCGGCGGCAGCAGCCCGTGCAGGCCGAAGCGGTCGCGCTCCGCCGCGGTGAAGGCGGTGCCCTTGTTCGTCAGCGGATCGGCCAGCAAGGCGCGCGCGGCAGCGTGGATGGCGGAATGGATCATCGGTGCCTTCTTCAGAAACGGAAGCTCAGCCAGCCGGCCAGAAAGTCGCTGTCCGCATAGCCCGCGCCGGTCAGCGACGGACCGGCGAACAGGTGCTCGTAGCGGCCGGTGAATGACAGCCGCGGCGTGATCGTCCACTGGAGCTGCAGGCGCGCCACATCGCCGATCTTCGCGGCCCGCACGTTCTGCGTACCGGCGAATGGTTGACCGTTGGCGCGGTACACCGCGTCGTCGGTCGCGTCTCGCCACGCCAGCTGATACTCGCCGGTGACGCGCACCGCCTTCGTCGGCGAGACGGTGAGGTTGGGCGCGACGGCGATCAGGTTCGACGGCGTCAGGAACAGCGCGTAGCTGTAGTAGATGTTGTTGCCGAACGGGGCATAGGCGTTGCGCAGCCGTCCGTCGCCGTAGCCGCCGCCACCGCTCGCATAGTCGGCGTGGATGCCGACGCGGGGCGCCTGAGCGTCCCCGCCCAGCCGCCACGTCTGCGCCAGGAACACCTGCCAGGCGTCGACCCGCTGGTCGATGAATTCGCCCCATTGCCGGTTCGCCGACCAGTCGATCGTCAGCGGCCCCGCCTCGCCCCACAGCCGCGCGCCGAGATAATAGCGGGTCGCCGGGCCGATCCGCCCGCCCCAGGTGCCCACGCTGTTGCGCCGCCGCCAGAAGAAGGGGTCGACGTACAGCTTCGATCCGCCCAGCCACGTCTTGGGCAGGACGAAGCCCAGCGTCACGCCGGAAAAGCGGCGGGCGGGATCGATCACGTCGTCGTCGGTGCCCAGATCGCCATATTGCGTCGGCTTCAGGTCGAAGGCGTCGATCCGCATCGCGGGCGTGCGCGCCCAGGCGCGCCATCCGTTCAGCGTGTAGCGGATGGTGTTGTTGTCGCGCTGCGAGACGAGGAGGTTGGGTCCGTCGGTGAACTCCTGCCGCCCGTAGCGCGCGCCGAGATCGACGTGGCCGACCCGCGCCTTCGCCTCGACGAAGGCCTGCTGGAACACGACGTCGTTGCGCAGCGTGGCGGCGGGCTCGCCCAGCTCCACCCCGGAGATGCCGCCGTGCGCCACCTCGCCGAACAGGCGGAGATGCTCGCCCAGGTGGACGTCCGCGCCCGCCACCAGCCGGCGGATGTCCTGCCGCTGCGCGCGGCGGTCGCGCAGCCCGGGGTTCGTCGTATGGTTGACGCGCAGCCGCGCTTCGCCGGACAAGGTGACGTAGAGGTCGCCGTCAGCGTCCAGCTTCACGCATTTCAGCGCGTCGACGGGGTCGTCGCGCTTCGCCGGGTCGCACAGCGCGCGCCAGTCCTCCGCCCAGCGCGACAGATTGTATCCGCCCGCCGCGGCGCCGTCCCCCGCGGCGGCGGCGGGATAGGAGGCGACGGTGGGCGTGGCGGGGTTGCGGGTGCCGCCCGCCTCGCTCGGCGAGACGGTCTGCGCCGCCGCCGGAAGGGCGAGGAGCGCGGTGGCGCCCAGCAGGACGCGAGAGGCGAAGGTCACGTGCCGCTACTCCGCCGGCACCGCGCCGGCGGGCATTGGGTCGACGCGCGGGGCGCGTCCGGCGAGGGCGGCGTCGAACTGCGCCTTGTCGAGCCGGCCTTCCCAGCGCGAGACGACCACCGTCGCCAGCGCGTTGCCGATGAAGTTGGTCAGGCTGCGGCACTCGGACATGAAGCGGTCGACGCCCAGGATCAGCGCCATGCCGGCGACCGGCACGCTCGGCACGATCGACAAGGTGGCGGCGAGCGTGATGAAC
>NZ_JAAVJH010000010.1 GCF_012035195.1 Sphingomonas corticis | reverse complement strand
CGGGCTACGCCCGCCCTACGCCGCAACCAGCGCGAACGGTGCGACCCCCATACCCGTCACGCTGCTTGACGAAGGGGGTCCCTTTTGCACGCCGATAGGGGGTCCTTTTTGGACGCCGATTGACAGCTGCGCGGGATCGTAGGTGAAGCCGAGATGCTTGCACATCGCTTGTGCCAGCATCGGTCCGTTATATTCCGGTGCGATCACCCAATTGTCATAGGCGTCGCGTTCGAGCAGCGAGGGCGCGAGCGTATAATAGCGGAATCCGCCGCCCCCATCCCAGCCGACCGCCTTGGTGACGCCGCCCTGATCCTCGCCATCGATAACCTTTGTGAGGCGCGGGACAATATGCGTGTCGGCATGGTCGCCGATCTCAACCATGATCCAGCGACGACCCATCTTGTGTGCGACGGCGCCAGTGGTGCCGGAGCCGGCGAACGAATCTAAAACGAGATCACCGGGTCCCGTCGTTAATTCTAGGCAGCGCCTAATCAGGCGTTCTGGTTTCTTCCCCTTGGGAAACCGGACGCCGCCTTCGTTTGCGATGCCTTCCCAAGCGATGTCGGTCCAGATGTTGGTAAGAAGTCTAGACGCAGTTTTCTCTCCATCAATCTCGACCACGTTCTTACCGTAAAAAATCAGTTGCTGTCCATCCAATACATAAACATCATCCAATCCGTCCGCACGGCGCATGTGATGCACGACCCCAGGGGTTCTTAGCGATTCACGTTTGAGCTCGACGATTGCCTGTCCAGCGCCTGAATCACTAATACTCGCGAGTCTGCAAACACGCGAAGCGTTTTCAATGATATAATTATTGAACTTTTCGAGGACGCTACGTGGATGCTTGCTCCGACCCGAAGGCACTAGTGCGTAAACATCGGCCAGATTTTGAAACCTCCAATCGCGCGGAGGAGCTTCGGGATTGGACAGCCATTTGCTGTAAGCGTAGTCAGGTTCGCGTTTCACTCGACCGCTGTTCTCACGGAACTCAGCCCGTTCTCTTGCATACCACAGTATGTATTCAGACGCCTTGAAGACCCCAGGATTAACCGTGCTGAAGGCTGATGGCGCACGAGCCTCCACCGTGAGACGACTTATGAAGTTACCGCGGCCGAAAGTCTCGTCCATCAGAACCCTGCAGTAGTCGGCCTCGTTATCATCGAGATGAACGAAGATCGCTCCATCGAGCGTAAGCAGATTCCGCAGCAGTTCTAAACGCTGTCGCATCAGCGATAGCCACAACGAGTGCTCCACACCGTCATCATAGTGTTCAAACGCGGCGCCGGTGTTGAACGGTGGATCGATGTAAATGCATTTCACCTTGCCCGCGTAATCCTGCTCCAGCGCCTTGAGCGCGAGCAGGTTGTCGCCCTTGATCAGCATGTTGTCGAACAGATCGCCCTCGCGGCGCGTCGCGGCGTGATGGCCACTCTTTGCGTGCTCGAGCAGGATGCGCGGCTCCAGCCGCGGACGCTCTTCCTTGCCGGGCCAGGTCAGTTCGAGTTTGGTCTTCTTCACGGTATCTCGTTCTCCGGCTGGGCAGGATCGGTTTGCCGGGGCCGGCAAGGTCATTTGACGGGTCGCCGTGCGACGGCGCGGCGTCTTGCGAATATGCTAACGTCCTGCGGGCGCTCGCTCAACGTCTTGCACGTCCTGCCATGCCGCGCGCAGCGGCGCTGTGATCAATTTTCCCCTCGGCGCGGTCACGCCACCACGCGTTCCGTCGTGCCGCCTCATAGGTGAACTCAACACGCGGCGGGCGCCAGTCGAAGTCGGCCGTTTGGTCGGGGGCGCCGATACAGGCTGGCGCTCCGTCGTGCCAGCTCACCACATAGGCGGGTTCAATCTCGACGCTCACAGCCGCGTGTTGCAGCAGCTGGCGCTCCTTGTCCTCCGCTTGTGCCCGGATACGCCCGCGCTCAGCCTCCAGGTTGTGCAGCGCCGCCTCGACACCAATCTCGAGCGAGGCGATCGCCTCGTCGATGGCGACGCGATTGTCCGCCTTCAGGAGCGGCGAGCGCCGCCGACGACGCAGGTCATCGACATTGGCCAGCGTCCGGTCGATCAGGTCGCTGGTCCGGTGCTCCTCGGCGGCGACCGCCGCTTCCACCGCTTGCGCAAGCATGAGCAGTTCCCGATTGTTCTCGCGCAGCCAGCGCAGTTTCACCTCGCGCGCCTCGCGCTGCGCGATCGCCTCCAGCACAGACGGCGCGTACTCGTCGCAAGGCTGCGGCAGCGAGCATGCGCATTCCAGCAGATGCCCCGCCTGCCATGCGGGGATGGCCTCACCCCATTCGTCGCAACCGACGACCATGCCGAACTCGTGTTGCCCGTCCGGCGCGGTCATGACCGCGCTTGCCACCATCAGCCAACCACGGCGGTTGCGGAACCGTTCGACGTGGGTCCACGGCCCGTCATAGCTGTCGAGATCGAGTTCGATGCAGACCGGTGCCTGTCCGAACCCGTCGAGCATCGGTCAGGCCACCGTCCAGCGCAGCGTGAACAGCTCCTCGATCCGCGGCTTCTGGTCGAGCATCGCCGCAAGGTCGTCGAGGGCGCGGTTGATGTCGGCGTTGACCTGCTGCTTGGTCTCGAACTGCGACATCTTCAGGGCGTCTCGCGCTGTCTCCTTCTTGCGGATGTCGCGCATCCGATTGAGCTTCTCCTCCATGCCGAGGCCAGGCGCGCGCTTGGCTCGCTCGAGGTCCTTGATCTCGGCGTCTAGTACGGCGACCTGCGCCTCGATCTCGATCTCGCGGTCCCGCGCGTAGCGGCCAAGCTGCTCTTCCTTCTCGAGCAGCCAGGCATAGTTCTCTGTCGTCACGCGCTCAGAAAATGCGGAGAACTCGACCTCGCGCAGAGCGTCGAGCCGATCCGAGGGGGGCACGACGTCCGCCGGTCCCAGACTCCGCGCAGGCGCCATCATCATTTTGTCGGTGACGCCCGCAGCGATCACCTCACCCTGGTCAGTTTCAGCGACGATCAGCACCTCCTCGCGCTCGGCATCCGGCACCGGCATGACCGCCTTGAACGCACGCAGCCAGCCGGACCGCCCGGCCAAGTCAACGACGCCGCCGAGCTGACCCGGATAGGGATACGCCGCCGGATCGAACACCACCGCCTCGACGCCGTCCTCGATGCGAGCCTTCGCTCGCTCCACGATCTCATGCCCCAACGCCTCGCCGACGCGGAAGAACTGCCAGCCCTGCTCGTCCGCCATCGGCCAGCGCGTCGTCCAACGCTGTCCGTCGTAATCGAACCAGATCGCGTCCGGCGTGGGGAAGCGCGCTTCCGGCAGCTCGGCCTGCGCCACCATCAGCAGGCGCTGCTGGAACTCAGGCAGGATTTCGGCCAGCGCTTGCTCTCGTCGATGCAGCTTGGCGACGACATCGCTGTCCATGCTTTCCAGCACCTTGGCGCGGGCAGCCTCCATATCGGCATCGATGCTGTCCTGGATGCGGGCGGTCAGGATATCGAACTCGGCGTCGGCCTCTTCGGCGCTGCGACAGGATTGTACGATCCGTAGCACCTCGCGCTCGAAATCGATGCCATCGGTCAGGATACCGAGCACTTCGTCGGACGCGCCGAACACGCCTTCGAACAGGTGCAGCTTCTGTTCGAGAAGCTCGTGAATGCGCGCCTCGGCGCGGTTCTTGAGGTTTAGCATGTTGACGACGGTGACGTCGACCAGCTGACCGTAACGATGGCAGCGACCGATCCGCTGCTCGACGCGCTGCGGGTTCCACGGTAGGTCGTAGTTGATCAGCAACGAGCAGAATTGGAGGTTGATGCCCTCGGCGCCGCTTTCCGTGGCGATGAGAATGGTCTTGTCGTCGCCCCGGAACGCCTCGACGATGGCCGCCTTCATATCCGCGGTCTTCGACCCCGATATGCGGTCGGTGCCGGCGTGCTTCGCCTTCCATGCTTCATAGATGGCACGACTTTCAGGGTCGTTGTTCGACCCGTTCATCAACACCATTCGGCCGGCATAGCCGTTCTCGGCGAGCAACTGGTTGATGTAGTGCTGGGTTCGCACCGATTCGGTGAAGATCACCGCCTTGCGCTGTCCACCCTTTCCCTCGATCTCGTCCAATACGGCGGGAAGGTTGGCGATCAGTTTCTCGCCCTTGCCGTTGACGCCGATGCCGCGCGCGATGTCGCGCATCGCCTCGACGTGGGCGATCTCGGCGGCGAGCTTGACCGGATCGATCGGCTCCTCGGTTTCGCCGTCCTCGTCATCCAGCGACTCCTTTTCCTCATCGAAGCTGTCCTCGAAGTCGTCGGTCATCTCGGCCGAGGCGCGCTCCTTGCGCCGCAGCCGTTCGAGCAGCGTGTCTAGATAGCCGGCGACGGCGGCAGTCGACGAGCCCAGGCTCTTACGGGCCTGCAGGATCACCAGTGCATTGGTGCGGCTGCCATAGGCGATGGTGTCCGGATCCTGCAGGTATGCGGATAGCTGCTCGTACAGGTCCGTTTCTACGTCATGGGGTTCGAACTGGAAGGTGACGGCGTGGCGTTGACGGAAGTTGATGTGGCCCGCCTCCTGCACCTGACGACGCAGCGTCCGATGGCATATGGTCTTCAACCGCTCCCGCAGAATTTCCTGCGAGGCCGGCGTGGCGTTGGCCCCCATATATTGCGCCTTGAAGGCGTTCTCGCCGCCGAAGTGCATCTCGTCGATCATCGACACGATGCCGTAAAGCTCCGTCAGCGAGTTCTGCAGCGGCGTCGCGGTCAGCAAGATCTTGAAGCGACCGTCGACCGCCTCCTTCAGCACCTTGGCCCGCTTCGCGCCCTTCTTGTGGACGTTGCGAAGCCGGTGGGCTTCGTCGAATACGACCAGGTCCCAGGCGACGGCGCGGACGTCGTCCGCCTTGCGGGCGGCGAACTCGTAGCTGACGATGACAACGGCGTCCTTGGCCTCGAACGGCCGCGCGGTGCCCGAGCGCCGCTGGTCGCCATAGGTCTTGGCATCGAGAATCACGGCGCGGATCGAGAACTTTTCGAACAGCTCCTGCTGCCACTGCTTGCGCAGCGACGCGGGGACAACAAGCAGCACGCGCCGGCGCCGCTCGGCCCAGCGCTGCGACATCACGAGTCCCGCTTCGATCGTCTTACCTAGCCCGACCTCGTCGGCGAGCAACACGCCCTTGGCGAACGGCGACTTCAGCGCGAACAGCGCCGCGTCGACCTGATGCGGATTCATCTCGACCCGCGCCGACGTCAACGACTGCGTGAAGGCGTCCTCGCCATTGCCGGCGATGGTAAGCCGGTGCGCGTGATAGCGCCCCTGCACCGGAAGATACGCGACCAAATGCTTCCCCTCTGATTGCGAAATAACCATAGAATGCCTGCAACCTCAACGAGCAACGCTTTCAAAGCGGCGCCATTTTCTGTTTCACCTCGCCACGACGACCCTCTCGTCATACAATAGCGACATGAACCCCGTTCCGCCTGTCCCGAACACCTCAAGCGCCACTGCGGCGAATGTTCGGCGCGCGCTCTCGAACGACCTGCTGTTTATGCTCGGCAAGGTTCTGCGAGCGATCAGCGATGCGCTCGTCTTCATCGTCGATAGGCGCCACGGGTCGCTCACCGCCCGGCATCTCATCTCAACCGTGATGTTCTTTATCGCAGCGCTTTTGCGGGCATTGTACCCAGGTGCCGCCTTTTTCCGCCGACGCGACATAGGGACATCCACCTTCGAACGAGCCTTGGTAGCGCCGCCTTCCCGCTGGGCAGCCCCGTAGTATTCACCGATCGCGCAAGCTCTGCCGTGCCTAGCCGGCGCGGCCAATAGTAATTGCGCCCGCGGGGACGCCGCAGCCTGAGAAACCTGAGAAGGCTGCGAAGATGCGAAAGGTGCGAACCTGCAGGCGAGCCGAAAGAGGCTTCGATGGCAACGAAGGACGAATGGGTCGAACAAGAAGAGTTCGATAAATCCGCAGACGAAGTTCTGCTTGAGAAGGGTGGAGACCTCAAGAAGGTCAACGCCAACATGATCGCGACGCGCATGGGACGCAAGAAGGCCAACCCAACCTTCTATCGCCTCTTCGACGAATGGAAGCAGCGGCGGCGCGTGCAAGCGCACCTTCCGCCGTTCGTCGTGCAGGACAAGCATCGCGAGATGCTCGAAACCGTGCTGGTCGCCGTCGGCACCGAAATCTCGGCCGAGGCGACCTACGTGGCCGGGTTTCGGACGCGCGACCTGCAGGATGAGATCGACAGCCTGCGGGGTGATCGGAATGACCTGCTGACGATGGTCGACGAACGCGATGCTGCGCTGGAAGCGGCCGGCCGGCAGATCGAGCAGCTCAACGCGGAACTGGCGGCGGCACGCTCGGACGCCGCAAACCAGGCACGCAGGGCCGAGACAATGGAGGGACGCCTGTTGGCGCTTCAGGACACCAAGAACTCGTTTGGCGATCCTGACACCATGCGTCAGCTGGCTGGACTGATCGCCAGCGCCGTATCGGAGAACACCGCAAAACGGCCGGAGCGGGAGAAGGACAGACCTGCGAGCAGGCCGATGACCAGCGTTTCCAACCCGGTCGCCGACCAGCACCCCGATTTGCTTGGTCATCATCCGGCCTCCCGCGGATCTGGCTTGAGTAGCCGAGACCTCAACGGAGTCGGTCAGAAGTAGATGGTTTAGCGACACTGCCCGGCGATCACTCGGTGATCGCCGGGACTGCTATTCCCGCCGCCTTTGTCATCGCCCACAGTCGATCACGGATTCGTACGTCGATTGCTATGTCTATGGTCACGGTGCTGAGGAAACTGTTGGAGCCGGTGACACGAGACGTATCCTGGAGCCCCTCCTCCTGACTGAGACTGGGGTGATGAGGATACAGCAGCGTGAGCTGATCGCAGTCGTATAATCGGCCATAGGCCATCATCTGATAGACATCGGCCTGCGACACGCCCTGCTTGGGATCGTCGATCCGCGCAGCGATGCGTTTCCACTTGGTGTCGATGACCTGCACGACGGCGTCGCCGCGCTTGATGAGGATGTCCGGTCGCGTCTGGAACAGACCCCGCCGGTCGTCGGTCTCGAGGCAGTAGAGCCGGCCGCCCTGGCTGACGACACGCAGGTCGCTGTCGGCCAGCGCGCGTTTGAGCATCCGGGCGACATACTCCTCGAACAGCGTGTTCATCTCGAACAGCAGCGAGAAGCCGTCGCTGCCGCCGGCCGAGGTGGTCTGGAAGCGCTCGCCGAGCAGCAGGCGCGCGAGATTAAGTAGCTCGCGCCAGCGGGCGTTGGTGCGATCCAGCGTGACATCGTCCCACCGCAATGCCGAGATTGGCAGGTCGGCGATATCGGCATAGGTGAACGCCAGCTCCCGCAACCGCCGCTGGTTGTCTGTCGTGCGCGCAATCCGCGACAGGTGGGTGACCGCCGCCTTCATGATCCGGTTCAGGGCAATGTCCGAGGTCAGCGCGTCGAACCGGCACGCCAGCCGAGACGGCTCGACCGCCAGCGCGGTGAACTGTCGCGTCACGTTCAACCGACCGCGCAGCGCCGGCAGGTCGTCGGCATGTTCGACATAGCGGCGTGGCATTCCCTGCCGGACGGCATCGACCAGCTTTTCCGAGAACAGGCGGATCAGGATTTCGAGCAGCGTCTCGCGCTGCCAATCGAGCGCGGTGACCTGGCCCGCGTCGATCTTCAGGTCGAGCGCGACGGCCAGCATGTGGACGAGCCGCTGGCGGATGTTGCCCGTGGTCTCGGCATCGCTTCCACCGGCCACGTCGATCTTGGGCAGGATTTCGAGCGCACAGCCCTGCGCCGCGATGACGCCGACCACGCCCCGCGCGCGCAGCCCCTTGCGACCATGCTCGAGGACGCCGCCACCACCGCGGCCGGCAAGAGACGAGGCTGCCGCGATGGCCGCGATCCGATCGGCGGCGATCACCGGCATTTCGTCGGTCGCCTCGCCGTAACGGATGGTTTCCCATTCGAGGATCGTGCGGCGGATCACGCGGCGGCGAAGCCGTCGTAGGAGAAGCTGTCGCGGACACTCCAGCGATAGCGCGGGGCGGCGTCCTCGTCCCCGCCTAGACCCTTCGGCGCTTTCAGCCGGCGGCGGTCGATGAACCTGCCCTTACGATCACCCTCACCATCATCGCCGTCACCCAGCACCGCGGCGACCTTCGCCCAATCTTCGTAAAAATACTCGGCGAGCAGCGGGATGACCTTGTGGCGCATGACCTCGTCCACGTCGGCGCGGGTCGCGCAGCGGATGAAATAGGCGTGGCCGATCTGATGCTCGCGGTCGAACAGATATTCGATCCGCTCGTTGATCGTGGCGAGTAGGCTGGCAAGGTCGATGCCGTCGACCGGCTTGAGCAGGCTGGCGTCCGGCATCAGCTCACGAAACTCGAACCGGCGGCGCAGCGCGGTGTCGAGCAGCGCGATCGAGCGGTCGGCAGTGTTCATCGTGCCAATAATGTGCAGGTTCGCGGGGACGCCGAACCGCGCCTCGCTATAGGGCAAGGTCAGTCGCATCCCCTCATCCATGCCCAGACGCTTGTCCGGCTCGATCAGCGTGATGAGCTCGCCGAACACCTTGGAGATGTTGGCGCGATTGATTTCGTCGATGACGAGGACATGCTCCTCGGCGCTCGCTTCGGCCGCCTCCGCCATCTGACGGAGGATGCCGGGCTTAGCCTTGAGCGTGAAGCCAACGCCGTCCGCCAGCGGTTGTGGGCGCAGACCCTCGACGAAGTCCTCATAGGCGTAATTCTGGTGGAAGGTGACGAAGCCGATCTGACCCTGAACTCTCAGTTCCTCATACGCCCTGCGCAGTTCCTGCCGACGGCCCACGTCGGTCAGCAACGGGTCGTTCCCGGCCAGCCCGCGGCACAACCGCACCGCCTCGGCCATCGTGCGATAGGTCTTGCCCGTGCCCGGCGGCCCGTAGAGAATCAGGTTGAGCGGCGAACGCTTCATGGGGTCCGGCGCAGGTGCTTCTTCGGCCGGCAAGCCGCCCCAATGCGACATGTTGCGCAGGAACCAGTCGTAATCCTGCGGCTCGTCCATGAAGGCGAAGCGGATCAGCCGCTGCGCCATCTCGTTGGTCGGATACACCTCCCAGATCGTCGGCTGATAGGTGTAGTGATACCACTCGCGCGGGGTGTACCCTGCCTGCCAGTCGACGGACACGCGCTCGCCGTCACCGGCGTTGGCGGTGATCGTGCCGATCGCCTTGATCGACATGACCGACACCGACCGACCACGCCCGTCGAACGGCAGGCCGTTCTTGCGGACATAGGTCGCCTTGATCGCGATCCGCTCGCCCGGCTGCATCCGCAGCACCTGCTCGCGGTTGCGATCGCTGGGACTGTCGATGTCCCAAATGCCCTCGGCCAGGAAGCGTTCGACCTGATCGTCGCGGCGGCCGTAGGATGCGCCGACGAACCAATAGGGGCCGTCCTGCAACACTTCCGGCGCGACCTTCTCGACTGGGGCGGCTGGCGGCGGCGTCTCCGCGCCGTCCCATTTGTCTTCCAACGCCACCCACACGAAGCCCTGCACGTCAAACAGATCGAGCGGATCCCAGCCCAACTCCTCCCCGAACAAAGCGAATAGCGCCCGCAGCAGCTGGAGATATTCGTCGAGATCGGTCAGCTCGAACTGCGGATGGGCGAACAGCTTGCGGCCGAAGAGGGTCTTGCCCATCGCTTCGACCCGGCTGACCTTGAACCAGCTCGCCGCTTCCGGGTGCATCGTGCCGACGACGCTGATGGTGATCGCCAGCACCTCGCCACGACGCAGCCCGGCGATACCGTCGATCTTCAGTTGCTCCAGCGCACGGGCACCATCGGAGATCGTGGCCAACGGGTCATCCTCGCTGCGCGCCAGCCGTGCGACGATCTCGAAGAAGCGGTCGCGTAGGGGTGCGTCAGCCTTCTGCACCTCGTCGAGCGTGCGCCAGCTGAGTGGCAGCCCCTGCGTGTCGACGCTCAGTGCGCGATAGATCTGCTCGCCGACCGCGCGGTCGTCGGCATCCGACGCGGCGAGCGCACGGACCTTGTCGATGATCTGGTCCTTGTAGCGGCGTTCGATCGTCCAGTAATCGCCATCCTGCCGACGGAAATTCTCGCAACCCTTCATGCGCGCCAGGAAGGTGTCGCGGAGCGACTTGAACGCCGGCCAGTCGATCACGACGAAGCCCAGCGCATCGAGCGCGGCCTTGCATTGTGCGCCGCCAGGCAGCGACCCGCTGCCGGTATGCGCGAGCGCATCGCGGACGATCGCCTTGCTGGGATAGCGCCTGCCCCGGTGCAGCAGCCAGAATTTCGCGGGCGCGCCCAGTCCTTCCTGGCTGGCGATGAAGGCCTCAACCGACCCGGCGGCATCGCACCGGTCGATGGCGTCGAGGATGTCCTGCGCGGTCAGCTCGAACGTGGAACCGCCCCGAGCAATGGATTGGGCATCCAAAAACCGCTGGTAGAAGTTTAACGCCGCGCGATAGCTGGCAAGGCTGTCGTAAAGGCTGCCGTCGATCGGAAATTTGGCGGGGTTCGGTCGCCCCGCTCGCTGATCGGCCTTGGAATAGACCAGCGACTGCCTGATGCCCGCGATGGTCTGCCCGGGCGGCAGGTTGTCGAGATCGCCATAGGCGCGATCGACGCGGCGGACGTCGGCCAACTGTGTGCTGACGGTGCCCTTCGAATACCCCTCGGCCTCAAGCCACGCTTTGAATTCCGCTTCCCTCACGCGTCGTTGCCCCCCGCATTGGCTTGCTTCCCGCTGAGCAGGTTCAGATTTTTCATTTTGTCTGGCAGGGTCTGCGCGACCGCTGCGACCGCATCCGTAGTCGCCGACCATGCACGGCTCGCACCGTCCCCAAGTCTCGCGATCATTCCCGGCTCCGATTGCGCCATGACGCCGGCGATAGCGTCGATCGCCAGGTCTTCGCGTTCGTCGATGCGACCATCGGCCATCGCGATATCTCGCAGGAAGGCGGTCAGCGTTGCCGACATTGCGGTCGCGTTGCAGTCAGGGTTGGCGGTCATAAACTTCGCGAGCTCGCCCGCCAGTTCCTTGATCGTCGCCTTGGCGATGTTTGCCTGGAACACCGACAGCGCCTGTTCGACGTAGTCCCGATCCATGCCCCAATCGGCGACGAAGTGATCAACGATGGTTTCGATCTCGCGATCGTGGATGTCGCCATCGATGGCGGCGACACGGATCGCCAGCCCGCCCATCAGGTCCAGCAGGGCAGCGCCGAGGACGTCGATGGGCGTGTTGATGAATTTGGGGATCGTGTCGACCCGTGATCCGGCATAGCGGCCGAATAGGCGCGTCACGCCGTAATAGGCACCCGCCGACGTTACCGCCGCCGCCACGACCCATCCGACCGGCGTCGCCGCGGTGCCAAGGCCGATCAGTGCCATGAAGCCGGTCGGCGCGAAGAACGTGCTGGCGACTACCTTCGACGACGCCACCGCCGCGCCGGTCCCGCCCCAACTGCCGATGTCCCAGACCTTCAGGACGTTGTTTTTCAGGCGGAGCGAGGTGTAGGCCTCCTCACCGATCCCGAGACGCAGCTTGAAGCGTACCGGGTCCGCCACCACGCGGTCGACGGAGGCGAACCCTTCCTTCAGCGTCAGATCGGTTGCGCCACCCTCACGCATGTTGCGTCGCGGATGCGAAATGGCGTTCCAGCGCGCCCACCCGTGCTCGCAGCGGGGCATCCTTGAGATCTGCGATCGCGCCGGCAGCCAAGCCGAACGCCAGCAATAGCGGCGAGAGAAGCGGGCCGAGCACCAGGCCAAGCAGCGGGATCGACGCGATCAGCGTGGAAACCACCAATGCGACGATCACGCCGAAGGCGGTGTTCGGAAAGCGTTCGACCAGATCGAAGACGAAGGCGAGGATTCGTCGGCCGGCGTCGAGGACACGACCACCGACCTCTATCGCCATCTCGAGCAGATCGTTCAGCAGCGCCTTTGCATCCGCCGACACCAATAGGCGGTCGATGCGGTCGCGAAGCGCGCGCTTCGGCGGCATCGACTCCAGCACCAGCGAATTGGCATCGTCGTCCATCGTCATATCTCCCCTCCGCACACATCATCATGAAGTTGCAGTCGTCGCGCCAGCACGATCATCGCCTCGGTATCGCGACCGCAATAGGCGCGCAGTGCGGTATCCAGCGCCAGCCTGCGCTCCGGCGTGCAGCCCGCCACGATCGCCTCCGCGTAAGCCTCCTGTGCGCTGCCGCCGTCCTTCACTTCGAGCGAGGCATAGTCCATCTCGGCGGCGATCGTCGGCAGCACGGCCTTGATCGACCAGCTGCCACGCTGGTCGCGGTGATACCAGTTGGCGCGGGTGACCGGCAGCAGGTCGACGACGCGCGCCGCCATCGCGGTCAGCGCGTCGGCAAGGTCCGGGAACGCGGCGGCCAGTTCGAGGATGCGCCCCTTTTCGAAGCTGGCGTTGTAGCCGATGACCGCGCCGGTCGGCGGGACCATCTCGACCAGCGCCTCGGCGCACGCGCGACGCGGATCACTCCCATCGAGGCTGAGGAATTCGCGGTGCATGATGCCGCCGTCCGCGGTCTCGACATGGGCCGAGAACTGGAACGGCACCTGCTGATAGGGTCGCGTGCCGATCCGGCGCGGAACGGCGAAGCCAATGGTCTCGAAGTCGAGCCAGGTGCGCGGGAACGCCCAGCCGGCCATCGCTGCGCGGGCGCCCTCGACATCGTGATAAACCTCGCCCGACACAGTTGCACGGTGGACCCGGGCGTGGACGGCGTTGGACAGCGCCGCGGGATCAACGGCCAGCAGATCGACTATGCCCTGCTCGATCCAGCGCTTGCCGCCGCCATGCGGCAGCACGGACACGGGCCATTCCGGGCCGGCCGGCAGCGCCGCATGGCAATAGCCGGCGAACTCACACGGAAACGGTGCATCGCAATGCGCGCCGGGCGCGGTATCCGGTTCGGCACCGGCCAGCGTCGCCCGCGCGGCAGCGACAGCATCGCCGCGACCCGCGACGATCGGCTCGGCCTGCGCCATCAGATCGGTGTCGGCGAACAGGCCGTCGTAATCGCCATCGCGTTCGAGGACGAAGCTGCTGTCGACATGGCGGATCGCCGCACTGCTGATCGGCACACCGGCATTGCGCGCGACCCACAGCTGGGTCGCGAGGTCGCCGACGTGATAGTCCTTGGCCTTGGTCGAGCTCTTCACCTCCGCCATGTGCCAGCCGCCTGCGCCATCCGGCTCCAGCACGTCGATCCGCACGAGTACGCCGTCATGCTGAAGCGTCGCCTCGAAGATCGGCTGGGCAAGACCGTTGTCGAGCAGCGCCCGGGTCGTGACGAGCGCCGCCGCGAGGTCCGGCTCGGCCTCGACCATCACGCCATTCGGCAGCAGGGTGCAAGCAATCGCGCCGACCTCATGCCCGGTGGCGAAGCGCGCCTCGGCGCCGTCATCATGCTCGGCCAGTTCGCGGCGATGCACGGACAGCCACAGCCTCTTGGGGCACTGCTCGAACATGGTGATCTTCGACTTGGACAGGCCGAAGCGGCGCGGACGATCGATCATGGCCACCTCCTTCACGGTTGAAAGCGCGCGATGAGCGCGTCGGCATGATTGCGGGCATCGCCGGCCCAGCCGGCCAGCCACTCGCGCCAGGAACAGGCGGCGAACCGAACCTCTGCCCCCGCCACGGCGAAAGCGAAGTCGGCGATCTCGGCGCGATGGCGTTCGATTGCAGTGGCCGGCGTGAGCGCGGCACCGCGGTGAGAGGGTTCGGCGTAGAGATACAGTAGCACCGGCGACTTGCCGAGCCGGCTGCCCTCCGTGACCAGGCCGAAGGCGTGCTTGACCAGCTGGGCGGCGTCCAGACGGTGATAGCCGCCATCACCGGCACGAAGTCGGTCGCGCATCGCGGTGAACGGCGTCATCCGTTCGCCCCAGACGTCGCGATCATAGGCGTCAGACAATCTGACGGTCTTGGCGTCGCGGAAGGGCTCGAACCGCTTGGATTCGACGCCGATGACATGGCCCGCAGTCTCGACCGCCGCGTCGAGCCAGGGGTGTCGCCCGCCACGCCACGGGAACCGCATCTGCCGCTCGATATCGACGCGCGCGGCGGGCCAGTCGAGGTCGGCAAGGCCGGGAAACGGCGGCAAGTCGCGCGGGCGTTCGATGAACCAGCCGAACGCATTGACGGCCAGTGCCGCGCTGCTCTCCGGGCGGTCGAGCTTGCCGCTCTCGATCTCGTTGCCGCCTGCCTTCGTCAAGGCGGCACGAACGAGATACTCGGGCACGCCGGGCAGGAAGGTAGGGAGGCGAATCGTCATGATGTACCTGTGGCGGCGTCCTGCGACAGGATTGGTCGCACGTCGTTCGGCAGCATTGTCTGCGCCGCCGCGATGCGTTCCCGCATCACCGCGACGAGCACGTCCGGCCCTTCGATCACCAGTTCGCCGCCCCAGGTGAACAGATGCTCGGCTAGCTCGCGCATGCCGCCGGTGCCGAACCGGATGCGAAGTCCACCGTCAGCGAGATCCTCGATCTGCTGCCGGGCGTGAAACCGCCAATGTCGCGCGCGGGCGACGGAGGACGCCGGAACACACAACACGACATCCTGCTTCTCGTCGCGCCACACCGCGAAGCTGTCGGCCAGCCAGGCATCGATATCCCACTCGTCCGGTGCGCAGCCGATCGTATCGCTCACCGTCACCGCGGTCATGCGGTCGAGCCGGAAATAGACCGGCTGGTCGTCGCGGGCCGGCATCTTGCCAAGCAGATAGGTCAACGGCCCGTGGACCAAGCCGTAGGGGATCACGCGCCGCCAGCGCGCCTCCGGCCGTTCTTCGGTCGCGTAGTGGAATTCCACGCACCGGCCGGAGAGGATGGCGCTCTGGATGGTCGTGACGGTTTCCGGCGCGACGGCAGCGATCGGCCCGGCGGTCACCATTGTCCGCTGGAGCCGGGCAAGGGCGTCAAGGTCCGGATCGAGCCGCCGCCTCTCGCGGTCGTCGAGCGCCGCTTTCACCTTGGCGAGCAGGCTGGCCAGTTGTTCTGCGCGGGCGTTCTGCCCGGCCAACGTGCGGCCATCGACCTCGGCCTGCAGGGCGGCAACCTCGGCAGCGTTCGGCCTTGTGTAAGCCCGCCGCAAGCTGTCTCGGATCAGGAAGCGCTTACGTCGATCGTCTGCAACCTCGTCTAGGTCGAAGTGGCGGGCGATGATATCGCGCATCCGCTCCGCCGTGCGGCGGTTGACGTCGAGGCGGCCGGCCATCTCGTCGAGCGTAAGGCCCTCGGTCGTGTCAGAAAGCGCTTGGACAAGCGCCAGCAGGCGGTCGAGCTTCGCCATCCGTTCGGTCATCACGCCCCCTGCGTCCGTATCTGTCGCAGGATCGAGCAAGCGCCATTGGATGGCAAGCGCCGTGCAAAGCCGTCTTTCCTGGCATCAGGCGTCGAAGCTCGCCTGAAAGCTCGTCGGCATCAGCGAAACGTGGGCGTCGAGCGGTGGCCGCAATTCGAATGCGCGCGGTTCGCGGGCGAAGTTCCACAGGCGGACGAGGCACCAGTCGCGCCGCCGTTCCTCGGCGATCAAGAGTTCGTTGCGGCTGATGTGGAAGGGCGTTCGCTCCCAGCCGTTGGTGGTCTTCACCTCGATGAGGCGCGGACGACCATCGGCGTCGAAGCTGGCGATGTCATAGCCGGTGCCGTCGCCGTCTTGATCCGACACCCAGCGGACGCGCTGGGCAAGGTCGTCGCGACCGGCTGCGGTCAGTGACGATCGTTCGTGAAGGACGATCCGCTCCTCGCCCGCGCGGCCCAACGCGCGGTTGCGGGCATCGCGCTCAGCAACGTCGAAACGCCGGGCGATATGCTGCATCTGCTCGAGTTCGTCCGGCGGGGGCAAGTTGCTGAGCGTCGGCGGCGGCCCGATCCACAGCGTCGGTGCTTCCTGCACGCGCGATAGTCCCGCTGTGTCTGCTAGGGACAGGCGGGTGTCCGGAGAAAGCCAGGCAGGATGAGCGGCCAACCACCGCGCGACGGCATCGACCAATGATCCTTGAAAGTTGAAGGCCGGCTTGTAGCCAGGGATCCAGTCTTCGCCGAGACCCTTGAGCACCGCGCTGATGTTCTGATGCTTGTATTCGATGGATCCGCGCGGGCGCCCGATCGCCTCCTGCAGCCGCCGATTATGTTCGGCCTTGCTGTATAGGCGCCCGGCCTCATCATCGGCCAGCATCGCGAAATAGTCGGCGACGATTGCGTCGTTTTGTTGATCGGTCCAGTCGCCGGATGCCATCGTGAGAGGCTATGCGATCGCCGGGCCGCTGTCACTCGCGACCATTGCTCGGCGGATTGACAGCCAGCAGCGACCTCCTATGTATCACAAATGTAGATACATGGGAGGTCACCGATGCGTGTCCAGGTCAAGCGGTGGGGCAACAGCGCCTCGGTGCGCATTCCCGCATCGGTGATGGCGGCGGCGGCCTTGCGGATCGATCAGGAGGTCGATGTCCGCGAGGACGAGGGAAGGATCGTGATCGAGCCCGTCATCGCCCCGTCCTATGATCTCGACTCGCTGCTCGCCGGGATGGCGCCGGAAACCTTCCCCGACGAGGTCGATTTCGGACGCCCGGTCGGACAGGAGGCGTGGTGAAGCCGGGTTACGTCCCGGATACTGGCGACATCGTCTGGCTACACTTCGATCCGCAGGCGGGGCACCGCCCGGCGCTGGTGCTGTCCCCCGCGCGCTACAACGGGGTGCGTGGCATGATGCTCTGTTGCCCGATGACCTCGCGGATCAAGGGCTATCCGTTCGAGGTGGTCGACGGTGACGATCCGCCGAGCGTCGTGTTGGCCGATCAGGTGAAGAGCCTCGACTGGCGCGCCCGGCGGGCCGAGAGGAAGGGTCGGGTGTCGCCGGCCACGCTGGCGGAAGTGCGCGCGAAGGTCCGCGCGCTGCTCGAGCTGTAGTCGGAGAGGCAGGCCGAAGCCCGCCTCCCCCGGCCGGTATCAGGCCGCTTCCCCCGCCAGCCACGGGGCGAACACCTCGGCGTCGTTGCTGGCCTTGCCGACCCGCTTTGCGAAGCTGGCCGCGCGTCGCGCCTGTAGCGCCGGTATGTACCCGCGCCCTTCGCGCAGCTGCTCGATGCTGCGGAGGATGCGATCCTCGACAACGGCGATGTCGGCACGGCCGTCCAGCAGCTTGCGCCAGCGGGCGAGCAGCAGCGCCAGCGTGATGACGTCGCCCTCGCACACCTCCTGCACGAGCTCGAACTGCCCGGCGTTGATGAGCTTGGCGACCATGAACGGCGCCACCGTCATCTTGGCGGGAATGTCGAGCGCGGCGGCGTATTCCGCCTGGTGGATCGGCTTCATCTTGAGCCCGCCGGTCAGGACGCGGGCAAAGTCGACGTGCCGCACGCGTCCGTCGCCGCCGAACGCGATCCACCCCCAATTCGCCGGCAGCGACAGGCCGTGCTTCATGGCCGCGCAGGCGATCAGCGGCAGGTCGTGGAACGAGCCGGCCCACGACACGAACTCGGCGTTGGACGGGGCATCGGCCAGCACCTTCAGGACACCGGCGATGACCTCGCGCTCGTCGTGGTCCGGTGCGCTCAGCGTGACGAAGCGCGACACGTCGACGTTGCCGTCCTCGTGCTCGGTCAGCACCATCGCGGACGCAGTCACGATCGTCTGAAAGACCCAGCGCGGCGTCTTCAGCGGACATTCCGCGCGGGTGTAGCCGCGGCGGCTCTCACCCTCGTCCTGGCCCGGGACCCAGCGCTCCATCTCGCGGTAGCGCTGGTGGCCGGCCTCATCCAGCACGGCGCTTTCGAGGTCGACGATGACGTAGCTGCGGCGTTGGCGCGGTTCGAACGGGTTTTCGATCTTCATGCTTTTTCTCCACCGGGATCATTCCCGATCATGATCTTGACGAACGTGGAGGCGGACCTCGCCGGGTGAGGCCCGCCCATGCTTCAGCCGAAGCGGACGACGGTTTCGAGCGACGCTTCCGGCTCGATCCACTCGGCACCGGGAGCCAGGAAGCGGTTGCCGTCGAGCAACGTGTCGCCCATCGTGGCGGCGGTGGCCTTGATGCGCTTCATCGCGAGTTTGCGACCGGTGCCGATCGCCTTGGGCTTGCCCGGCACCCTGACCAATGTGCCACGGCGGTCGACCGCGAAGATCTCGTCGGCGCGGGTGCTTACGAACACGATCGGTGCGTCGTCGTTCTCGGCGAAGGGCACGACGCGATCGACGATGTCGACAGCCAGCAGTTCGCGATAGACGATCGTGAAGCTGGTCGGCAGGGCGGCGCTGGAGTTCGCCCAGCCGGTGTAGACCGCATCCTTGCGCAGCATCTGCGTGATGCGCGCCATCTCCGCCCCGACCTCGAAGCTCATCTCGCGACCCGAGCAGAAGGCGACGGCGTCGTTCGCTGGCTTGAACGCCGGCCAGCCCATTTCGCGGCGTACCGCCAACATGAACTGCTGGTGGCGCAGGGGGATGTTGCCGTTGTGATGCATGGTGTTCATTTCCTTTGATGGCGACCGTCATGGCCGAAGCATTTTTCCCCAACCCGGGGTGCTCGCTTCATCTCGGTTCGAAAACAGGGCGCGCGTCGCGGCGCGCGCCCCAAGGTCTCAGCGGTGGCGCTGGTGCCAGGTGATCGGCGTCATCCGCGGCAACGGGCCGGCGGGCGCGATGTGCTCGCGGAACCAGCGCTCCTCTTCGGCACACTCACCTTCGGAGAGCTCGGTCCACCACACGCGGCGACGGGCGTCCCAGCTGTATCCTCGCGCCTTGAGGAGGCCGCGCCGATCGAACGGGGCGCCGGTCGCCTCGAAGCGGACCGATGGCTGTTCGGCGTTGGCCAGCAGCCCGGCGAGGACCGTGCCGCCGTGCGGAAGCCGATGGGCGAGCAGGTGGAGCAGACTGACGACATCGGCCATCGCCCGGTGCGCGGTGTTGAACCGACCGATCTGCATCAGCAGATGGCCCAGCTTGGCACCGTCGAACCCCGCGGTCAGCCAGTCGAAGTCGCGCATCGAACAGGCCCACGCGGACCCGGCGAGCCCGGGAAGCAGGTTCTCGATGAAGCTGACGTCGAACGCCGCGGAGTGGGCGATGCGCACGTCCACGCTCCGAAGCAGGCGTTCGAGCCGATCCAGATCGATCGCCTTGCCGGCGACGTCCGCATCGGTGATCCCGGTCAGCCGGGTGATCGCCGCGGGGATCGGCATGTGCGGGTCGCGCAGCGCCTGCCCGGCGCTGGCGATGCCGACGATCTCGCCGGCCTCGTCCACCTCGATCACCACGACCGCGATGTCGATGATCTCGTCATGCAGGACGTCGGTTCCGGTCGTTTCGGTGTCCACGATGCCGACGCGCCGAACGGACCTGGTGACGCGGTCGGCAAGCGGGAAGTCGCCCAGCGACGACACGCGGCGCAGGATGCGGATGTCCGGATCGTCGACGCGAACGAGTTCCCCCGCCCCGGCCGGGGCGGTGGTGATGGCGTGGGTCATGATCGATGCTCCTGTCTGGATCGACCGAGCGGCAGCGAGGCTTTTCCTCACCGCCTTTCCGGTCACAGAAGCCGTCGCTTCAGGCTGCCGCCGGCGACGCTCCCCGCTGACGACGGCCGCTGCTGGGCCGCACCGGCCTCGGCTGGCGGCGTGCCTTGGGCAGCAGGTTGATCGTCGTCGCGTCCGGCAGATGGGCGGTCACGACGGGAATCCGCTCCACGACTTCGAGAAGAAGTTCGAGCCGGGTGGCGTCGGCGTAGCGCCCGGCATTCTCGCCGCCGGCCTTCTGCCCGAGCAGGTCGGCGCGGAATTCCTCGAAGGTCTGCAGCATCTTCAGCTCGGTGCTGACCATGTGGCGCCCGCTGTGCACCGCCTGGCCCGGCTTCACGAGCGTGAGGTGCGGCTTGATGTTGAGCCAAACGGTCTTGAAGAACACGTCGCCTAGCGTCCGGCCACCGCGACCGGGGATGATCTCCGGGAACAGGTAGGTTTCGCCCGCCGCCTTCATGGCGGCGACATAGTCGAGCAGACCCAGGCGGCGAAGCTCGCCGTTGATGGGCACCTTTCGCACGCTGGTCGCTGTCTTGACCGTGCCCGCGTGGGTCTTGCGGATATTGAAGAAGGCGATGCCGTCCTCCTCGTCGATGTCGTCGATGAGGAGCTTGCAGGCTTCCTCGCGCCGCATCCCCGAATACCAGACGATGGGCATCACCCAATAGGCGGCGTCGTGCCAGATGCTGCCGGCCGGCCCCACCGCCAGCCGATCGTCGAGCGAGGCGCCGCCGGTCCAGATCGGCAATCGGAACAATTCGAGCCCCTGTTCGATCGTGTAGGCATCGCGCTCGTCACGGTCGTCCCGGTCATCCTCGTCCAGGATGAAATCGGAGAAGTCGAGCGGCCCCATCGGCGTCTTGCCCGCCATCCAGCTGCACAGGCGCTTGAGGTTGGCGAAGTGGCGGTTGATCGTCCCGACGTCGAGGCCGATCGACACGCCGCCCGCATCTTCGGCCTGCCGCGCCGCCGCCTCCTCGCAGATCGCCTCCAGCGCCATCGGTTCGTGACGGGGTGACTTGTGGTGCGACGACGGGAGCCGGTTCAGCCGATCGTAGAAGTCGTTGAGATGGTCCTGCGACGTGGCAGCCAGTGGCCCGCCGCCGTTGGACTTGCCGAACAGGAACGCCGCCGCGCGGAACTGCCGTCGCTGGCTCTCGCCCCACACCTTCGCCTGCGACTTCCGTCCCTGCTGGGCAGAAGCGGACACGGCGCCGGCGCCCCGCGCCTTAGGCTTGATGCGGATATACTCCTCCACCGCCTCGACCGGCGTCATCGCCGCGTGACGCTGCTGCTCCACCGTCAGGATCGACGCTGGCGGCGCGGGAGGCTCCGACGGACGGGGCGGTTCCTGCGGAACGGCGATGATGGCAGCGGGCGCGGCGCCGGAGGCCAGCGCCCTGACCAGCGCCAGCGCGCTGGCGGTGTCACGCACCGCGGGATCGTCATAGGTCGCCGCCGCCACCGCGCGGGCCTCGCACATGATACGGCGCGCATTCTCGGCACGGTAGCCGGTCGCGGCGATGCCCACGCGATCCATCAGCGCACGCGCCTCGGCGAGCAGATTGGCCGGCAGGTCGCCGGCCCGGCCCAGCAGCGCGCCCAGATGGCCCCGCGCCTCGTCGTCGAGGCCGGCGAAGCGCTGGTCGAACCCGCCGACATAGTCGATGCCCATATAGTCGGCGAAACCGTTGACCGCGAAGTCGCCGTTGAGTGCCGCATAGATGGCCAGCATCTGCGCGAAGCGTGCGGGCACGTTGCCCTCGCCGTCCGCCTGAATGAGCGAGTGCTGATAGGCCAGCATGTTGCGATACCGCAGCATCTCGGCCTGGAACAGGCTGGTCGCCTGATCCGCCGTCAGCCCCTCGCGCTCGATCTTCTCGTACAGGCTCATCCGCACCACCTCGCTCCGTCCGGTCATCGCGGCGCCGCGCCTGCGCGCGACCGCCTGCTCCTTCGTCTGAAGGCTGACCATCGTCACGACGGTTATAGGCGGGAGGTCGCCTGCAACGAAGCGCACCCGCCGGCGCCACCAATAGACGGCACCGCGGCGAGTCACGTTGTCGATCGCTGGCATTGGGCACTGGCTCCACACACTGGCGTCAATTGACGCCAGTGGGCGGTTCACCCAGGCCAAGGCAGGAGAAAACTGAACGTTTTCTGTGTCTTGAACCGTGAAATCAACGTATGGCTGGGGCGGCAGGATTCGAACCTGCGTATGACGGTACCAAAAACCGTTGCCTTACCGCTTGGCGACGCCCCAACTGGTCCGCGCGCTTAGCGGCACGCGGCGGAAAGCTCAACCGATCGCGTCAGGCGATCCGCTGCAGCCAGCCGTGGGGGTCGGGCGCGCGGCCGCGCTGGATGGCGGTGAGGCGGTCGAGGATGCGCTGCGTGACCTGGCCGGTCGCGCCCGAGCCGACCGTGAAGGCATAGTCCGGCCCCGCGACCTGGCCGATCGGCGTCACCACCGCCGCGGTGCCGCAGGCGAAGCTCTCCGTCACGCGGCCGCTCTGCGCGTCGGCGCGCCAGTCGTCGATGGCGTAGGGGGCCTCCTCCACGCGCAAGCCCTCGTCGCGCAGCAGCTGCAGGATCGAGTCGCGCGTGATGCCGGGCAGGATCGTGCCGGTCAGCGGGGGCGTACGGATCGTGCCGTCGGCGAACACGAAGAAGATGTTCATGCCGCCCAGCTCCTCGATCCAGCGGCGCTCCGCCGCGTCGAGGAACACGACCTGGTCGTAGCCGCGGCGGATCGCCTCCTGCTGGGCGACCAGGCTGGCGGCGTAATTGCCGCCGCACTTGGCCTCGCCCGTCCCGCCGATGGCGGCGCGGGAATAGTCGTGACTGACCCACAGCGAGACCGCGCGCGTGCCGCCCTTCCAATAGGATCCGGCGGAGCTTGCCAGCACGACGTAGAGATACTCCGACGCGGGCTTCACGCCCAGGAACACCTCGCTCGCGATCAGAAACGGGCGCAGGTAGAGCGAACCGCCGTCCTGCGCCGGCACCCAGTCCGCGTCCGTCCGCACCAGCGCGCGAATCGAGGAGAGGAACAGCTCCTCGGGCAGCTCGGGCATCGCCATGCGCCGCGCCGAGCGCTGGAACCGGCGCGCGTTCGCCTCCGGTCGGAAGAGCGCCAGCGCCCCGTCGTCGAGCCGGTACGCCTTGAGCCCCTCGAAGATCTCCTGCGCGTAGTGGAGCACGGCGGACGCCGGATCTATCTGAAAAGGCTGGCGTGCGGAGATGCGGCCGTCATGCCACCCCTGCGCCTCGGACCAGCGCATCGTCGCCATGTGATCGGTGAAGACGCGACCGAAACCGGGATCGACGAGCCGGGCCGACCGCTCCTCCACCGCGACGGGGGACGGGTTCGGTTCGATCGCGAACGACACGGCGCGCAAGCTCCTTTCAGAAGGGTTGCGGCCGGTTAGGGCCGATGGCACAGCGGGTCAACATGGCTGCCCCGACCCAGTCCGCTTCCGCCCTCTTCCTCCGCGAGCCCGAACTGCGGCGCGGCATGGAATTGCTGTATTTCGGCAATAGCCACATCACCCGAGCGATCGACCGCGGGCTCGCCAAGCAGGGGCTGGGGCGCGCGCATCACCGCGCGCTCTACTTCATCGCGCGCAAGCCCGACCTGACGGTGAGCGAGCTGCTGGCGCTGCTGAACATCACCAAACAGTCGCTCGGCCGCGTGCTGAACGAGCTGTTGGAGCGCGACCTGGTCGAGACGCGACCGGGCGAGCGCGACCGGCGGCAGCGCCTGTTGCGGCTGACCGAACCGGGCGCGGCGATGGAGGCGCTGTTGTTCGAGGCACTACGCGAGCGGCTGTCGGCGGCCTATTCGCGCGCCGGGCAGGAGGCGGTGACGGGGTTCTGGAAGGTGCTGGAAGGCCTGATCCCCGAGGACGAGATGCCGCGCGTGGAGGCGCTGCGGCGGTAGCGGCGCCGCCGTCCCGCCGCGCGGTGGAACGGCGGATGTTGACACTGTTGACCCGCCGGCGCGGTTTGGGCGGCGAATGTTGACACGCCGGCACGGGCGACGGCGGCGGCGCGGGCGATGGGTCGACGGCGAGAAAGAGCACCGGGAGGATAACGGATCGCGCCGCCGTAGGACAGCGACGTGCCTGGAGACGAGACCCCGTCAGCCGCTGCGCGCCGCCTCCGCCATCTCCTCGCCGCGCCGGGCGACCGCGCGCAGCGTTTCCTCCAGCAGGCGGAACAGCGCGCGATCAGCGTCGAGCACGTCCAGCCCCTCGCGAGTCATGCCCCTCGGACTGGCGACGGCATCGGCCAGCGCGGCGGGCGTGCGGTCGCTGGTCGCGGCCATGGCGGCGGCGCCCTCCACGCTGGCGAGCGCGACCGCGGCAGCCTCCGCGGGAGACAGGCCGATCGCCTCGCCCCCCGCGGCCAGCGCGTCGACGAAGCGGAAGAGGAAGGCCGGCGCGGTGCCGGACAGCGCGCCCGCGGCGGCGAAGCGCGCGGGATCGTCGAACCAGCGGACGAGGCCCAGCGGGGCGAGGAGACGGTCGGTGGCGGCGCGCGGTGCCTGGCCGAGGCCGGGCGCGTGCACCGCGACGACGCCGCGGCCGAGCTCCACCGGCAGGTTGGGCATCGTTTGCACCGCTGCGGGGCCGGGGAACGCGCGCCCCAAGGCGGCGGGATCGACCCCGGCGAGCATCGAGACGAGCAGCGGTGCGGGCGCCACCTGGGCACGGTGGACGGCGGCGGCCTCGCGCAGCTGCTGCGGCTTGACGCCCAGCACCACGGCATCGGGTGCGGCCTCGTCCGGCAGCGCGCGGCCCTGCCGCACGCCGGCGGGAAGCCCGCGATCCGTGCGATTGGCGACGAAGACGTCCGCGGGCGCGACCGTCCCGCTGTCCACCCAGCGGCGCAGCATGGCCGAACCCATGTTGCCGCATCCGATCATCCACAGGCGCATATCGGGCGCGTAGAGGATCGGCGGTGCGGGGGGAAGTGACGGCGCGTGCGAGGAACGCGCGGTTCCCGTCGTGGCTGTCGAGGCGCCGTCCGTCGCCTCGTGCGCTCACGAAAGGACTGGCGCCCCCCAAAGAAAAAAGGGCCGGTCGCCTTCCGGCGCCGACCCCCTCTCCTATGAAAGAAAGCGTCAGTCCTGCGCGGCCGGCCCGTTGGTCGAGACGGGCACGTGGCGCACGTCGCGATCCTGCGCGGCGAGGAGATAGTCGCCGGTCGTCAGGAACGGCACCGGGTTCACGGCGTGGCCGTCCATGCGCACCTCGTAGTGGAGGTGCGGGCCGGTGGAGCGGCCGGTGGAACCCATCAGGCCGATGATCTGCCCGCGGCGAACGCGCGTGTTGTCCGACACGATGATCTTCGACAGGTGGCCGTAGCGGGTGGCGATGCCCTTGCCGTGGTTGATCTCGACCATGTTGCCGTAGCCGCCCTGGCGCGCGGCATGGGCGACGACGCCGTCCGCCGTGGCGTAGATCGGCGTGCCGGTGGGGCCGGGGATATCGACGCCGGCGTGCATCGCGGCGGTGCCGCGGAACGGATCGGAGCGGATGCCGAAGTTGCTGGTGAAGTTCAGCTTGTCGACCGGCTGCACCGACGGGATCGCGATCGTGCCCTGCTCCAGCCTGTCCAGCTTCTTCCAGGTCATGAACAGGCTGCGGAACTGGGTGTCGGCGTTCAGCGACCCGCGCGCCTCGGCGCTGCCCGCCTCGATCAGCGGGCCGCCGGCGGCGGCGCGCGGCGCCTCGCGCACCGGCTCGCCCGCCAGCGCGGCGCCGGCACCGCCGGTCGCGAACAGCGCGGCGGCGGCGACATGAAGCAGGCGGCGCGAGCCGGTTGCGGCAGCGGACCGGCGAGCCGGCACGGACGTGGAAGAAGTCATCGGACCCCATCTATCTTGCGTGGAGCCCAACCGGGGAGGATGCCCCGGCCGCGCCGCCATCAACTGTCGATCAGGTGGGCGTCCCCCGCCGTCCCTGCGTGGCGGTTGTGTGACCCGGCTTGGCGGACGACGGCAACCCCAAGGGGGAGGCGGGCGCGGCCAAGCGTCGGAGCGGTGCGGTGAGTTGAAGGTGAACGGCGAAAATGGCGGAACTGCGCGGGTTCAAGCGTAACCGAATGGTTAACTCCGAATCGGCCCGACCGAAGGTAGCGGTATCGGCGACGGCCCGCCTTTGGGCCGCAGGATCAGGTGTCGCGCAGCGTCTCCGCCGCCGCCAGCACCGCCTCGGCATGGCCCGGGACCTTCACCTTGCGCCATGCCTGTGCCAGCTGTCCGTCAGCGTCGAACAGGAAGGTGGCGCGCTCCACGCCCATGTAGGTGCGGCCATACAGCTGCTTCTCGCCCCAGACGCCGAACGCCTCCGTCACGCTGCCGTCCGCGTCGCTGGCGAGCGGTACGGCGAGCGCGTGCTTGGCGGTGAACTTCGCGTGCTTCGCCACCGTGTCGCGCGAGACGCCGAGGACGGCGACGCCGGCCGCGGCGAAGCGATCGGCCAATGCGGAGAAATCCTGCGCCTCGCGCGTGCAGCCGGGCGTGTCGTCCTTCGGATAGAAATACAGGACCAGCGGGCGAGGCAGGTCGCGAAGGCGCAGCGGGGCGCCGTCGGCGCCGGTCAGCGCGAGGTCGGCCGAGGAAAGGTCTGTCGGGGGCTCCATGCGATGCTCTCCTGCCACGCGCGCGTCACCGTGTCGCGCACCGATGCGAAGCCGGCCAGCACCGCCGGCCAGTCCGGACAGGCGAGCGCGCGCGCGATCAGCGTGCGCGTCGCCTCGTCGGCGGGCTCACCCGCGTCGGGCGCGACGAGCCGGACCGTGACGAGCAGGCGGGTGAGCAGGTCGTGCGCGCCGCGCAGGTCGGGCGAGACCGCGCCCGCCGCCGCCAGCGCGTCGATGGCGCGGGACAGGTCGGGATCGAAGCCGGTGCGGCGAGTCAGCTGCGCGACATGGACCGCGAACTCCAGGTCGACGAGGCCGCCGGGCAGCAGCTTGGCGTCCAGCGGCCCTTGCGGCGGCTTGTGCCGCGCCATCTCCTCACGCATCGCGGTCGCGTCCGCGGCGATGTCGCGGGGCGGGCGGGCACCGGCGAGGACGCCGGCGATCACCCCGGCCACCGCCGCGCGCGCCGCGGGCGAGCCGAACACCGGGCGCGCGCGGGTGAGCGCCATATGCTCCCACGTCCAGGCGTCCTCCCGCTGGTAGCGCGCGAAACTCTCCAGCGTGACGACCAGCGGCCCCTGCGCGCCCGACGGCCGCAGCCGCGTGTCGACCGGGTAGAGCGGCCCGGCGGCGGTGGCGACGGACAGCGCCGCCGTCACGCGCTGCGCCAATCGGTTGTAGTAGAGCGTGGCGCCCAGCGGCCGGGCGCCGTCCGATTCCGCCGCGAAGTCGCCGGTGAACAGATAGATGAGGTCGAGGTCGGAGGCGTGGGTCAGCGCGCCGCCGCCGAAGCGGCCGAGCGCCAGGATGACCAGCTCGCTGTCCGGCACGCGGCCGTGGGCGCGCGCGAACTCGTCCACCGCGGCGCGGGCCAGCACCCCCGTCGCCGCCTCCGCCACGCGGGCATAGCCGGCGGCGACGTCCAGCGGGTCCGACGCGGCGGCGACGATCTGCGCACCGAGCGCGAACCGCTTGTCGCCGACGACGCGGCGGACGTGGTCCAGCAGCGTCTGATAGTCCGCGCCGCGCTCCGCCGCCGCCATCTCGCGCGACAGAACCGCCACGTCGCCGACCGGAGCGAACGCGCTGGCGTCGATCAGCCCGTCGAGCAGGTCGGGCCGGCGCGCCAGTTCCTCGGCCAGCGGGGCGGCGTGGCTCAGCAGCTCGGCGAGCAGGCGGGCGAGCGCGGGGCGCGCCTCCAGCAGGCGCAGCACGTTGATCGCGCTCGGCAGGCGTTCCAGCAGCCGGTCGAGCCTTACGAGCGCGGTGGCGGGCAGCGGCGCGCGGCCGATCGCGGCGATCAGCGCGGGGAGCACCGCCTCCAGCGCGTCCTGCGCGGCGGCGCTGCGCAGCGCGGGGTAGCGCGCCTCGCGCCACGCGGCGATGCGCTGCACCGCCTGCGCCACGTCGTCGAACCCCGCGTCGCGCAGCGTCGCCTCCAGCCGCTCGCCCTCGTGCGGCAGCGCGCCGGTGTCTGCGGGAGCGAGCCGGTCGAACACCGCGGCCACGCGCTCGACGTGCGGCGCCAGCAGCGCGAGCAGCGCCGCCCCGTCGGCGAGCCCGTGGAGGCGGGCGAGCCGGTCCAGCGCCTCGCCCGCGGGCAGCGCGTGGGTCTGCCGGTCGTCGATCATCTGCACGCGATGCTCGATCGTGCGCAGCAGGACGTAGGCGTCGGACAGCGCCGCCGCATCTTGCGGCGCGATCCGCCCCGCCGCCGCCAGGGCGGCGAGCGCGTCGAGTGTCGCGGGCGCGCGCAGCGCCGGATCACGCCCGCCGTGGATCAGCTGGTGGATCTGCGCGAAGAACTCCACCTCGCGGATGCCGCCGCGCCCGCGTTTCAGGTCGAAGCCGGGGCCGAACGCCTGCCCCTGCGCGTGGTGGTCGCGGATGCGGCGGGTGATGTCCAAGATCTCGCGCACCGCGCCGAAATCGAGGCTGCGGCGCCACACGAACGGCCGGATCGCGTCGAGGAAGCGCTGGCCCAGCGCGACGTCCCCGGCGCAGGCCCGCGCGCGGATGAAGGCGGCGCGTTCCCACGGCAGCGCCTGCGACTCGTAATAGCCGATCGCGGCGTCGACGGGGATCGCGATCGGCGTCACCTCCGGCGAGGGGCGCAGCCGGAGGTCGACGCGCAGAACGTAGCCGTCGGCGTCGCGCTGCTGCAGCAGCTCCAGCACGCGGCGCCCGATCCGCACCGCCGCGTCGGCCACGTCCTCGCGCTCGCGGTGCGGCAACGTGGCGGGATCGTAGAGGAAGATCGGGTCGATGTCGGAGGAGTAATTTAGCTCGCCGCTGCCCTGCTTGCCGAGCGCGATCGCCGCGAAGCCGACCGGCGGGGCGCCGGGCACGCGCTCGGCGATGGCGGCGGCGATGGCGGTGTCGAGCGCGCGGTCGGCGAAGTCGGTGAGCCGCGCCACCACGCCGCGCAAGTCGAGTGCGCCGGACAGGTCGCCGAGCGCCACGTCGAGCGCGACCAGCCGGCGCTCCCGGCGCAACCGCTGGCCCGGCGTCGCGCCCCCTGCGGCGAGGCGCGCGCGCGTCGCTTCCTCGGTCGCCATCAGCATGGCGAGGAACGGCGCCTCCGCGGCGCGTGTCCGCACGGCCACAGTGGGAGGCGGCGATGCATCGGTCATGACGCGATGCCGAAACCTATGACCGGGCGCGTCGTTCTAGCTTGCATGACCGGGCAATCTCCTCTCCCCTCCGTGCCGTGGCGCGGCGCCTATGCGGTGAAGACGCCCCGTCATACCGACGCGGTGGCCAAGTCGCTACGCGCCGCGTATCGCGAGGAGAAGATGCCGCCGGAATGGCTGGCGATGCTGGACACGCTGGACCGGCGGTAATCGGGGCCGCCGCGCGGCACGCGGCGGCCGGTCGCCCTTACCGATCGCGGCTGAGTTCGTCCACTTCGCCCATGATCGCGTCGAGCGTGGTGCGGTCGCCGTTGCCCTCGTGGTCGCGGCGCGAGGAGAGGCTGCCATCGGTCATCAGCGCCTCCAGCGCGACGCGGCCGCGTGCAACGCGGCTCTTGATCGTGCCGACCGCCACGCCGCAGATCTCGGCCGCTTCCTCATAGGCGAAGCCGCCCGCGCCGACCAGGATCAGCGCCTCGCGCTGCGGCTGGGGCAGGTGCAGCAACGCGCGCTGCATGTCGGCGAGTTCGACGTGCTTGTCCTGGCTGGCCGGTGCGGCGAGCACCCGCTCCGCCACCAGATCGTCCCACTCCCCCTTGAAGCGCGCGCGGCGCATCTGCGAGAGGAACAGGTTGCGCAGGATGATGAAGGTCCAGGCGCGCATGTTGGTGCCGGCCTGGAACCGCTTGCGCGCGGCCCACGCCTTCAGCAGCGTTTCCTGCACCAAATCGTCGGCGAGGTCGCGATTGCCCGACAGCGAGCGGCCGAAGGCGCGCAGGTGCGGAATGACGACGGCGAGCTGCTTCTTGAATTCGGGATCGGACAGCGAGACGTGCTCGACCGGCGCGGGCGCCGGGGCATCGTCGTCGTCCGCGTCGTCGACGCGCGAGGGGGATTGGGTCATGCCGCTCCGTTGCCTCGGCGCGCCGCCCGTTGCGGAAGCGCCTGAGGCCGTAAGATAGGGATCGCCGGGCCCATTGGCCAGCGTCGTGCGATACATAGGGATCAGAACGTCCGCGGGACTACAGCAGCAGCAACGCGGCGAAGATCGCGATGATGAGGAACAGCGAGATCGCCAGGACGTAGCGCATCGCCCCGGTCTTCGCCCCCGCGCGCGCCTCTTCGGCGTCCAGGTGGATCCGGTTATTGTCCTCGGCCATGTGTTCAGCCCGCCCAAATCGTTGTGATGTCGTACCGAACGCGCGGCGCGGCGCAGGGTTGCACCCGCGCCGCGCCCCGAAGCGCGGATCAGGCCGGAACGGTAGACTGGTCGAAGAACAGCGCCTGGCTGATCGCCGCCTTCACCGTCGAGCGCTGGAACGGCTTGGTGATGAGGAACGTCGGCTCCGGCCGCTCGCCCGTCAGCAGGCGCTCGGGGAAGGCGGTGATGAAGATGACGGGCACGTTGAACTCCGCCAGGATGTCCTTCACCGCGTCGATGCCGGAGCTGTCGTCCGCCAGCTGGATGTCGGCGAGCACCAGGCCCGGCCGCTCCTCCATCGCCAGCGCCACCGCCTCGTCGCGCGTGACGGCGACGCCGGTGATGTCGTGGCCCAGGTCCCGCACGATCGATTCGATGTCCATCGCGATGATCGGCTCGTCCTCGATCACCAGCACGCGCGCGCGGGTCTGCTTCTCGATCTCCGACAGCGCCTCGGCGACCAGGCTGTCGACCTCGGCCGCGTCCACCTCAATCAGATAGGCCGCGTCCTCGGGCGTGAAACCCTCCATCGCGGTCAGCAGCAGCGCCTGGCGCGACAGCGGCGTCATGCGCGACAGGCGCGCACGGGCCACCGCCTCCTGCTCCTCCACCTCGCCCGTGTCGGCGACCTCGTCGTAATTGGCGGAGTTCCAGATCGCCTGGAAGGTGCGGTACAGGCCCAGCCGGGGATCGACGTCGCGCGGGAACTGGTCCGGCGCCGCCACGATCGCCTCCAGCGTGGCGCGCACGTAGCGGTCGCCCTGCGCCTGGCTTCCGGTCAGCGCGCGTCCGTAGCGGCGCAGGAACGGAAGATGCGGCGCGAGTTGTTGTCCGAGCGACATGAGTGATTGGCCCTCCCTGGCGAACGACCGGCAACCGGGCCGTCCGTCGAAAATCAAAACGAAGCGGCGACATCCCCTCGGCCGTGGCTAAAGCTTTCCCCCGGTCGGATTTTCGTCGCGCCCCGGTGGAACCAACGAGGCCATCTTTGGTTTCATCGGCCAGCGCGGGCACACGCGCGGCCAGTCAAAGGGTCTGTCGCATCGGTTCGTTTCGACCCCCGCAGCCGGGGCGAATGGGGGTTCAAGCGTTGACGTCTGACAAGCAAGCGTCGGAAAAGCCGAAGAAGGGCGCCGCCGCACAGTCGAAGAACCGCGACATGGGCTCGGCCCTGCGTTCCGTCTACAACAAGACCGTCGAGGAGGCGGTGCCGGACGACCTGCTGTCGCTGCTCGGCAAGCTAGACTAGCCGAGCGGTGGCCGACGCCCCCGCGACACATCCCATGGCCACCGACGATCCGGCGACCCACCCGGCCGCCGACCGTCCCGCCGCGTCCGCGACCCCCCGCCCCCGGCTGATCGCGCGCTGGCCGACCGGCGCGAAGCTGTTCCTGATCCTCTCCATCGCGCTGCTGCCGCTGGCGCTGATCGCCACCTTCGCCACGCTGCGCGTCACGCAGATCGCCGATACCGAGCTGGGCGCGCACCTGCGCGTCGCCGCCGCGGAGGCGAGCCGGTCGATCGCGATCGAGCTGGTCGGCGACATGACCGCGCTGCGCGTCGCGGTGGATGCGCTGGGCGAGGACAGCCGGGACACGCCCAGTTGCGCGCGCGCGCAGGGCATCTTCGCGCAGCAGGCGACGCAGGGGACCAGCTTCGTCATCGTCGACCGCCGCGGCCGCGCGCTGTGCGGCGAGCCGTTCCCCGGTGCCGCGGCCTTCGCGCGCCAGGCCGGATCGGGCGTGGTGAGCGCCCGGATCGTGCCCGCCGGACCGGGCGGGGGCGGCGTGATGCTGCGCGTGGACGGGCGCAAGGACGGCACCAGCGCAGCCGCCTTCTTCCCCGCCGCCTTCCTGGCGCGGATCAGCCGGCCGAGTGGCCTCGGCAACGATTACGGCGCCGCGCTGCTGCTGGGTGGCGACCGGCTCGACCTGGTCCGGCTGCCCCGCCAGAGCACGCTGGAGCGGCGCGAGACATCGCGCAACGACCTGGCCATCGCCGGCCTGTCGCTGGAGATGCAGGTGCGCAGCGCACCGGTAGGATCGCCGCTGCTGATCGCGCTGGCACTGCCGCTGGTGATGTGGGCGCTCGCCTCGGCGATCAGCTGGTTCGTCGTCGACCGGCTGCTGATCGCGCCGCTGCGCGCGCTGCGCGGCAGCATCGCCGCCTTCACGCCGGGCGACCAGCCCGATCCCGCGCTGTTCCGCGCCCTGCCCGCGCAGGAGATACGCGAACTGGGCGACACGTTCCGCGCGCTCAGCCGCACGGTGGCGATCCACGAGGCGGGACTTGCCGAGGGGCTGGTGCGGCAGACCAAGCTGACCCGCGAGGTGCATCACCGCGTCAAGAACAACCTGCAGGTGATCGCCAGCCTCATCAACTTCCACGCCCGCGGCGCGAGCAGCGCGGAAGTGAGCCATGCCTATGCCTCGATCCAGCGCCGCGTCGACGCGCTGGCCGTGGTCCACCGCTACCATTTCGCCGAGATGGAGGAGAACCGCGGCGTGGGGATGCGCGCGGTGCTGGGCGAGCTGGCGTCGAACATCCGCGCCACCGCGCCCGAGGGGTCGCGGATCGGCATCGTCCTCGACATCGACAATTTCCACGTGACGCAGGACGTGGCGGTGGCGGTGGCCTTCCTCGCCACGGAGCTGATCGAGCTGGCCATGACCAGCGATCCGCAGGCGCAGCTGCGCGTGTCGCTGAAACCCGATGGCGAGAAGGGCCGCGCCGTGCTGCGGCTGTCGTCGCGCGCACTGGTCGACAGCGACGTGCTGCGCGCGCGGCTGCGCGACCGCTACGGCCGGGTGATCGAGGGGCTGACGCGGCAGCTGCGCTCCACGCTGCAGCACGATCCGCTGACCGGCGCCTATGAGATCGCGATCGCGGTGATGGCGCCGGCGTGAAAAAATCCGAGCGCGGCAAAAAAAGCACCCGCCGCCGGAACCGCCCGCCACGATCGCCGTTATGACCTTCGGATCGCGACCTTAGCCCCCCCGCTCTCGCGATCCACGACATAGGCCCGGAAGCGTCCACCCCTCCCCCCCCCCGGTGACGCTTTCGGGCCTTTATTCTTTCCGCCTTGCCCCTCCCTCGCCGTCCCGTTCCCCAAGCGGAACGAAGGTGCGCCACGCGCATTGGACGAACGAGGTTCATGCGAAGGAGCAAGTAGCGATGCGTAAGATCATGACGATGGCCGTCCTGGCCGGCGCGGTGCTGGTGTCCGCGTGCAACACCGTGGCGGGCGTCGGCAAGGACGTGTCGAGCGCGGGCGACACCGTGACCGGTGCGGCGAACGACGTGAAGAACTGATCGCTCGCCCAACCGGGACGACGAAGGGCGGCGCACCGGGTGACGGTGCGCCGCCCTTCGCGTTTCTACTCTCCGGCGACCGCCTCCGCCGCCTCGCGCGAGCGCTTGCGCTCGGTGAACCAGATGCCGACGATCGCCAGCTCGTAGAGGATGCACAAGGGGATCGCGAGCAGCAGCTGCGATCCGACGTCGGGCGGGGTCAGCACCGCCGCGATCGCGAAGGCGCCGACGATGGCGTAGCGACGCGCCGAGATCAGCTGGCGCCGGGTGACGATGCCGGCGCGTTCCAGCAGCATCAGCAGCACCGGCAGCAGGAACGCCGCGCCGAAGCCGAAGAGGAACTGCATGGTGAAGGACAGATACTCGCCGATCGCGGGCAGCGCCTGCTGCTCGATCCCGCCGATGTTCCCCTGAAAGCTCAGCAGGAAATGCAGCGCCATCGGGATGGCGATGAAATAGGCCATGGACGCGCCCATGCCGAACAGGACCGGCGTGGCGAGCAGGAAGGGCAGCAGCGCGCGCTTCTCCTTGCGGTACAGCCCCGGCGCGACGAACTGCCACAATTGCATCGCGATCACGGGAAAGGCGATCATCATCGCGGCGAAGAAGGCGACCTTCACCTTGACGAAGAACGCCTCGAACACCTGGGTGTAGATCACCGTCTTCTGACCCGCGGACAGCAGCGGCTGCACCAGCGCGGCGAAGATGTCCTCCGCGAAATAATAGCCCGCACCGAACGCGACGACGATGGCGGCGATACAGTAGAGCAGGCGGCGGCGCAGCTCGATCAGATGGTCGAGCAGCGGCGCGCGGCTGGCGTCCAGCTCGTCGGTCTCCGCGTCGCTCACGACGGCGCCTTCGTCTGGTCGCGATCGGGCGCCGGGTCCGCTTCCCGGGCGGGAACCAGCTGTGGCTGCTCCACCGTCACCGCCCGGTCGGTGGTGTCCAGCGGCAGCGCGCCCTGCGCATCGTCGCGAGGATCCGGATCGGAGCCGGAGGGGTCGTGCATCGTCATGGCGGGGGTCATGGCGGGGGTCATCGCGGGGGCGTCAGCGGCGTCGTCCGGCTGCGGCAGGGCGGGCGCGGGGTGTTCGCGCATGATGCGCTCGTTCTCCGCCTTCCACTTCTTCTCCATCTCCTCCAGCTCCGCCTCGCGCACCATCTCGTCGAAGCCGCTGCGGAACTGGCGGCCCACCGCGCGCGCGCGGCCGACCCAATAGCCCACGACCCGCATCGCCTTGGGCAGGTCCTTGGGACCGATCACCACCAGCGCGACGAAGGCGACCAGCAGGAATTCGGATGGGGCGATGTCGAACATGGTCGCCGGTCAGCGATGGAGAACGATCAGCGGTCCTCGCGAACGCGGTCGGCATCGCGGTCCAGCACCGTCTCCGATGCAGGACGCGCGGCGGACTGCGCCTCGATGCGCGGCTTGGCGCGGGCGGGACGATCGTCCTCGTCCTCCTCGCTCATGCCCTTCTTGAAGTTCTTCACGCCCTTGGCGACGTCGCCCATCATGCTGGAAAAGCGGCCGCCGCCCAGCAGCAGGATCGCGACGATCGCGAGGATCAGGATATGCGGAAGGCTGAAGCTGCCCATGACGAAATCTCCGTGACGTGGGCGCTATCTAGGGCGTGACACGGACCGCGGCAACGACGATCCGCTGGGCGCGTCATTCCTCGGCGTCGCCGCCGCCCAGCGCCGCCTCGAACGCGAGGTCGACCGGGTCGAGCAGCCCCGCCGCGCGCAGGTCGTCGATCCCGGGCAGGTCGCGGCGGCTGGAGAGGCCGAAATGGGTGAGGAAGCCCGGCGTGGTCGCGTAGGCGAGCGGGCGTCCGGGCACCTCGCGCCGGCCGGCGGGGCGGATCCAGCCCGCCTCCATCAGCACGTCCAGCGTGCCCCTGGCAGTCTGCACGCCGCGGATCGCCTCGATCTCGGCGCGGGTCACCGGCTCGTGATAGGCGACGATCGCCAGCGTCTCGATCGCGGCGCGGGAGAGCTTGCGCGGCTCCTCCCGGTTGCGTCGGAGCAGGTGCGCGAGGTCGCCCGCGGTCTCGAAATGCCAGCGCTGCCCCCGCTCCACCAGCGCGATGCCGCGGCCCGCGTAATCGCCGCGCAGCGTGGCCAGCGCCGCCACCACGTCACCCCCGCCGACGTGCGCGCGGATCGCGTCCACGCCCAGCGGCTCGGCACTGGCGAACAGCACCGCCTCCACCGCGCGAACCACGTCGTCGGGCGGGGTCACGCCGGCGCCTTCAGGTAGAGCGGCGCGAAGGGCTCGGCCTGGCGCAGCTCCACCCGGCCCTGCCGCGCGAGTTCGAGCGCGGCGAGGAAGCTGGAGGCGAGCGCGGAGGCGCGGAACGGCCCGGCGGCGCCGTCGGGCAGGAAACGCTCGATCGCGTGCCAGTCCACCGCACTCCCGACGAGCGCCGCCACCCGCGCGAGCGCGGCGTCGAGCGTCATCACCTGCCGGTCGCGCACGACGTGCATGACGGGACGGTTGCGCGCGGACACGCGACCGTAGGCGGCGATCAGATCGAAGATCTCCGCGGTCCAGCGCGCGTGGCGGATCGTGCGCAGCCCCTCCGGCGCGCCGCGCGGGAAGGTGTCGCGCCCCAGCCGGTCGCGCGCCATCAGCCGGGCGCCGGCCTCGCGCATCGCGCCGAGCCGCTCGAGCCGGAGCTGAAGGCGCAGCGCCAGTTCCTCGGGACTCGGCTCCACCGCCGGATCGCGCGGCAGCAGCAGCGCGGACTTCAGATAGGCGAGCCACGCCGCCATCACGAGATAGTCGGCCGCCAGTTCCAGCTTCAGCGCGCGCGCGCGATCGACGAAGGCGAGATACTGCTCGACCAGCGCGAGGATCGAGATGGCCTTCAGGTCCACCTTCTGCGCGCGCGCGAGCGCGAGGAGGAGGTCGAGCGGTCCTTCCCAGCCGTCGAGGTCGAGCGTGAGCGTGTCGTCGCTCATGCCGCCTTGCACCGCGCCGAAACGGGACGCGCGGCGCCCCCGATCGGGTCGCCGCGCGCTTCGTCCGTCGCCTTCACTCTCGCAGAAAACTTACTGGTTGTTCTGCCGGTTCAGGAAGCGCGGCAGATCGCCGCCGCCATTGCCCTCGTCCTCGTTGCGGGCGGCGGCGCGAGTGGCGTTCTGCATCCGCTCGAACAGCGTGCCGCCCAGCTTCACGCGCGGCTGCGCCGGCGTCTCCGCGGCGTCGTCGCCGCCGAGGAAGCGGCGGCGTGCCGGATCGGCCGCGGGCTGCGCCGGGGCCGACGGGGCCGGCGCGGGCGAGGAGACCGGCGCGGCGTGCTGCTCCGGCAGCAGCGCCTCGCTGCCCAGCAGCAGCTCGTCGTCGGCCGGCGCGCCGACCGGTGCGTTGGGCTCGACCACCGGACCCTGCGTCACCGGCGGCACGCCCGCGGCCATCGCATCCGCGGCGGCACCGCTCGGCTCGGGCGCCTCTGCCGCGGCAGTGGGGGCGTAGCCCGCCGGCTCGGCGCGGCGCGGCGCGGAGAAGCTGAACGTGCGCGTCGGCTCCGACGCCGGCGCCGAGGGGGCGCTCGGCTGCGCGGAGGTGGCGCCCGCCTCAATCCCGGTGGCGACCACGGAGACGCGGATCTTGCCCTCCAGGTCGGGGTTGAACGCGGAGCCCCAGATGATGTTCGCGTCGGGATCGACGAGGTCGCGGATGTGGTTGGCGGCCTCGTCCACTTCCAGCAGGCGCATGTCGTCGCCACCGGTGATCGACACGATCACGCCCTTCGCGCCCTGCATCGACACGCCGTCGAGCAGCGGGTTGGCGATCGCCTTCTGCGCCGCGATCAGCGCGCGGTCGTCGCCGTCCGCCTCGCCGGTGCCCATCATCGCCTTGCCCATCTCCTGCATCACCGAGCGCACGTCGGCGAAGTCCAGGTTGATGAGGCCGGGCATGACCATCAGGTCGGTGATGCCGCGCACGCCCTGCTGCAGCACCTCGTCCGCCATCTCGAACGCCTGCTTGAACGTGGTGTTCGCGTTGGCGACCAGGAAGAGGTTCTGGTTCGGGATGACGATCAGCGTGTCGACGAACTTCTGCAGTTCCTCGATCCCCGCGTCCGCCGCCTTGGCACGGCGATTGCCCTCGAAGCTGAACGGCTTGGTCACGACGCCCACGGTCAGAATGCCCATGTCGCGCGCGGCCTTCGCGATCACCGGCGCAGCGCCCGTGCCGGTGCCGCCGCCCATGCCGGCCGCGATGAAGCACATGTGCGAGCCTTCGAGCAGCCGCGAGAGCTGGTCGATCGTCTCCTCCGCGGCGGCACGGCCGATCTCGGGGCGGGCGCCGGCGCCCAGGCCCTGCGTGATCTTCGTGCCCAGCTGCACCTTCTGCTCGGCCTGGCTCTGCCGCAGCGCCTGCGCGTCGGTGTTGGCGACGAGGAAGTTCACGCCCTGCACGTCGGCGCGCATCATGTTGGCGATCGCGTTGCCGCCGGCACCGCCCACGCCCACCACGGTGATCCGCGGCGTCAGGTCGTCCATTTCGGGGGGCAAAAACTCGATGCTCATCGCGATACTACTCCGTCTTTCCGCCTCTTGCCGGTGTCGCGCGGAAAAAGATTCTGGTGGATGTGCAACAACGGGACGCGCGGTGCCAGCGAAAACGCGCCGGAACGCCCCGCCGCCCCGTCAAAAACGTACATGTCAGTAATTGGCCTTCGCCGCCTGGATCAGCCGCGCGATGCCGCGCAACCCCTTCTGCCGCGCCACCACCTGCTGCCGCGGCGCAATGGCGCGCAGGTCGATGGGATCGCTGGCGGCGAAGAACGCCAGGCCCGCCAGCGTCGAGAAGCCGGGGCCGGCGTGCGCCTCCGGCAGGCCGGTCAGCCCACGGGGGCGGCCCACGCGCACCGAGCGGCCAAGCGCCTGCTGCGTATAGTCGGCGATGCCCTTCAGCTCCGCGCCGCCGCCGGTCAGCACCACCTGGCGCGCGACGGGCCCTTCGAAGCGCAGCTCCTTCAGCGCCTTCTGGATCTCCGTGGTCCAATGCTCCAGCCGCTGGCGGATCACCGCGATCAGCGCCGCCTTGGTGATCTGCAGCGCCTCCGATTCCTCGTCCTCGGTCCGCTCGCGGATCGTCACCATCTCATGGTTGTCGCGCGGGGAGGCGTTGGCGCTGCCGTGGAAGCACTTGATCCGCTCCGCCTGCAGCCGCGTGGTGCCGAACGCGCTGGCGATGTCGTCGGTGATGTCGGCGCCGCCGATCGGGATCGACTTCAGGCCGACCAGCATCGAACCGGCGAACAGCGATACGTTGGTGATCCCGGCCCCCATCTCCACCAGCGCGACGCCCAGGTCGCGCTCCTCGTTGGTCAGGCAGGACAGGCCGGTCGCGACCGGCGAGGCGATGATCGACTTCACCTCCAGATGCGCGGAGCGGACGCACAGGTCCAGGTTGCGCACCGGCGAGCCGTCCGCGGCGATGACGTGGACGTGGACGCCCAGCTTGTCGGCGTGCAGGCCGATCGGCTTCTTCACGCCGGTGAGGCCGTCGAGCGTGTAGAGCGCGGGCTGGGCATGGAGCACCATGCGGCCGGCGGGGTCGATCGCGCGGCGCGCCTCCTGCAACAGCGCGTCGATGTCGCCCTGCTCGATCCGCTGGCCGCCCAGCTCGTCCTCGATGAACGCTTCGTCGCTGACGAGCCCGCCCGAGGAGAAGCCCGCCCACACGTTCTCGATGTTCAGCCCGGCGATCCGCTCGGCCTGCTCCACCGCCTCGCGCACCGCGACCTCGGTCGCGTCCATGTCGGCGATGTAGCCGCGCTTCACGCCGCGGCTCTCGCGCTGGCCGGTGCCGAGCACGACCAGCTCGCCGCCGTCGCCCTTCTGCGCGATCATTGCGGAGACCTTGGACGATCCGATGTCGAGTGCGGTGATGAGTTCGTCGGGTGCCAGCTTCGCCATTGTCCTCAACCCCCTGTCATGCTTCCCCACCGGTCGGCGCGGGTTCCCCGTCCCCCGCCGCCGGCGTTGCCGTGTTCCCGCCGCTTCCCTGCGGCGGCGTCGTCGCCGACGGGCCGCCGGTATCCGCCGCCAGGCTGGCGTCCTGTCCCGGCCGCCGCGCCACCAGCTTGGCGGGATCGCGCATGTCGAAGCGCAGCCATCCCTTGCCCAGCAGCGGGCGCGCGCCGTCCATCTCGGCGAACTTCACCAGCGCCTGCGCCGCATCGTCCTGCGGCAGCGCGAGCGTCTCGCCGGTGTCGAAAGTGAGGTCCCACCGCCGGTTGCCGATCCACGTCGCGGCGCGGACGCGCGGGCGCAGCGCGGGGGCGGCGGCCAGCAGCGCCTGGTATCCCGCCTCCTGCCGGTCCGCGCCGGGGCCGATCACCAGCGGCAGATCGGGCATGTTCGCCGCGTCCACCGGGGCCAGCAGGCGCCCTTCCGCGTCGATCAGCGTCAGCTGGCCGTTGGCCTGCCACACCGCGGCGGGCTCGCGCTCGGTGATGTGGATCAGTAGCCGGTCGGGCAGGCGACGCGCGACATAGGCATCGGCGACCCAGCCATAGGCGAGCAACCGGTCGCGGATATGCTCCAGGTCGACGCGCAGCATGGCGCGCGTGCCCTGGTCCTCCAGCGCGACGGCGTAGACCGTCTCGCGATCCATCCGCTTCAGGCCGGTGATGTCGACCTGCTCCACGCGCAGCCCCAGCCGCGCGGCGGACTCGGCGACGCCGACGCCGATCGCCTGCGGCACGCCCAGCCACGCCGCGACCGACAGCGCCACCGCGCTCCCCGCGCCCAGCATGGACCAGGCGACCAGCTTGCGCAGCGTCTCCTGGCTGACGGGCAGCTTCTCGATCATGCGGTCGCCGAACGACTTCTTCGGCGCGACGCGGCGGCGCGCGGGCGCGGGGCGGCCGGTGCCGCGGGAAACGGCGGCGGCACGGCTCATCTCAGCGCCTCCTCTACGATCGCCTGCACCAGTTCCTCGTACGTCATGCCCGTATGCCGCGCCTGTTCCGGCACCAGGCTGAGCGGGGTCATGCCCGGCTGCGTGTTCACCTCCAGCAGGAACAGCCCGTCGACCCCGCGCTCGTCGTCCCAGCGGAAGTCGGCGCGGCTGCACCCCTTGCACCCGAGCAGCCGGTGCGCCTCCAGCGCCAGCGCCTTGCACGCCTCGGCGATCTCGTCCGGAACCGGCGCGGGGAACAGGTGCTCCGTCATGCCGTCGGTATATTTGGCGTCGTAATCGTAGAAGCCCGACTTCGGTCGAAGCTCGGTGACGCCCAGCGCGCGGTCGCCCAGCACCGCCGTGGTCAGCTCGCGCCCGCGGACATAGGGCTCGGCCAGCAGCTCGTCGAAGTCCTGCCACGGCCCGGCCACGTCGCGGCCGATCGGGTTGCCGTAATTGCCGTCCGCGGTGACGATGGCAATGCCGACGGAGGAGCCCTCGTTGACGGGCTTCAGCACGTAGGGGCGCTGGAGCGGATCGGCCTGGTGGATGTCCGCCGACTTCACCACCCGGCCGCCGGGCATGGGAATGCCGTGCGGCACCAGCGCCTGCTTGGTCAGCACCTTGTCGATCGCGATCACCGAGGTGGCGAGGCCGCTGTGGGTGTAGGTGAGGCCCATCAGGTCCATCAGCCCCTGCACGCTGCCGTCCTCCCCCGGCGTGCCGTGGAGTGCGTTGAAGACGAGGTCGGGCTTCGCCTCGGCCAGCCGCGCGGCGACGTCGCGGTCCATGTCGATTCGCGTGACGCGGTGGCCGTTCGCCTCCAGCGCGGCGGCGATGCCCGCGCCGGACGAGAGCGACACCTCGCGCTCCGCGGACCAGCCGCCCATCAGGACGGCGATGTGCAAGGTCATGCTTTCCTCCCCTGCACGGGGCGGGTATGTGCCGCCGCCTTCACTTGGCCACTCCCACGCGCTGGATTTCCCACTCGAGCTCCACGCCCGCGTGCGCCTTCACCCGCGCGCGCACGTCCTCGCCCAGCGCCTCGATGTCGGCGCTGGTGGCCGCGCCGAGGTTGAGGAGGAAGTTGGCGTGCTTCTCGCTCACCTGCGCCGCCCCGCGGGTGAGGCCGCGGCAGCCGGCCGCGTCCACCAGCTGCCACGCCTTGTGACCCGGCGGGTTCTTGAAGGTGGAGCCGCCGGTCTTCGACCGCAGCGGCTGCGACGCCTCGCGCGCGGCGGCGATGCGGTCCATCTCCGCCTGGATCGCCGCCGGCTCGCCCGGCGTGCCGCGGAAGGTGGCGGCGACGACCACCGCGCCGTCGGGAAGCGCGGAGTGGCGATAGGTGTAGCCGAGGTCGGCGCACGACAGCGTCCGCCGCTCGCCGGTCCGCAGGATCACGTCGGCGGACAGGAGGATGTCGGCGGTCTCGCGGCCATACGCGCCGCCGTTCATCCGCACGAAGCCGCCCACCGTGCCGGGGATCGAGCGCAGGAACTCGACGCCCGCGATCCCCGCGTCGCGCGCGGTAGAGGAGACGAGGATGCCGCTCGCCCCGCCGCCGCAGGTCAGCGTGTCGCCGTCCGCGCGGACGGCGGCGAAGGGCTTGCCGAGGCGGACGACCACGCCAGGCACCCCGCCGTCGCGCACGATCAGGTTGCTGCCGAGGCCCAGCGCCATCACCGGCACCGCCGGGTCGAGATCGCGCAGGAAGGCGGCGAGGTCGTCGGCATCCTTCGGCTCGAACAGCCACTGCGCCGCGCCGCCGGACTTGAACCAGACGAGCGGGGCGAGCGGAGCGGCGGCGGTGAGGCGGCCGCGGACCCGAATGTCCTCCCCGGCACGGGGAGGGGGACCGCCAGCCGAAGGCTGGTGGTGGAGGGGGGCAGCCGCAGGCGACGCGCTTCGTGGCGCCCCCCCTCCACCAGCTTCGCTGGTCCCCCTCCCCGTGCCGGAGAGGATATAGTCAGCGGCGCTCACCTTCTCGTCTCGATCGCCGCCGCCAGCCCGGCGGCCCATTTCGTGATGTCGCCCGCGCCCAGGCAGATCACCTGGTCGCCGGCGCGCACCTCGGCCGCCAGCGCGGTTGCCAGCGCGTCGGCGTCGGCGACGACGTCGACCTGGCGGTGCCCGCGGTCGCGCAGGCCGGCGACCAGCGCCTCGGCATCCACGCCCGGCACCGGCGTCTCGCCCGCGGCGTAGACCGGGGTCACGTAGACGATGTCGGCGTCGTTGAACGCGCCGCGGAAGTCCTCCATCAGATTGCCGAGCCGCGAATAGCGGTGCGGCTGGACGACGGCGATCACGCGCCCGCCCTCCTTTATGGCCTGCGCGCTCTCGCGCGCCGCCGCCAGCACCGCGCGGATTTCGACCGGGTGGTGGCCGTAATCGTCGATGATCGTGGCGCCCGCCACCTCGCCGACCTTGGTGAAGCGGCGCTTGACGCCGGAGAAGCGCTCGAAGCCCTTCTGGATGGTCGCGTCGTCGATGCCCAGTTCCAGCGCCACGCCGATCGCGGCCAGCGCGTTCTGCACGTTGTGGCGGCCGGGCATCGGCAGGTCGATGCCCTCGATCGAGCGGACCGAGCCGTCGCGGTGGCGAATCAGCGCCTCGAACCGGTTGCCGCCCGGATAAGGAGACACGTTCACGCCGCGCACGTCCGCCGACGCGGCGAAGCCGTAGGTGACGATGCGGCGGTCGCGCACGCGCGGGATCAGCGCCTGCACTTCGGGATGATCCAGGCACAGCAGCGCCGCGCCGTAGAAGGGCACGTTCTCGACGAACTCGACATAGGCGCGCTTGGCCGCGTCGAAATCGCCGTAATGGTCGAGGTGCTCGGGATCGATGTTCGTCACGATCGCGAACGTGCCGTCGAGGCGCAGGAAGCTGCCGTCGCTCTCGTCCGCCTCCACCACCATCCAGTCGCTGGCGCCCAGCCGCGCGTTCGAGCCGTAGGAATTGATGATGCCGCCGTTGATGACGGTCGGGTCCACCCCGCCCGCGTCGAGCAGCGCGGCGACCATCGACGTCGTCGTCGTCTTGCCGTGCGTGCCGGCGACGGCGACGGTGGATTTCAGCCGCATCAGTTCGGCCAGCATCTCCGCGCGGCGGACCACGGGGATGCGATTGGCGAGCGCGGCCTCCACCTCCGGATTGCCGCGCTTCACCGCGGTGGAGGTGACGACCACGGCGACGCCGTCGACATTCGCGGCGTCGTGGCCGATCGTCACCTTGATGCCGCGCGCGCGCAGCCCCTCCACGACATAGCCCTCGGCCACGTCGCTGCCCTGCACGGCGTAGCCCAGGTTGTGCATCACCTCGGCGATGCCGGACATGCCGATCCCACCGATGCCGACGAAGTGGATCGTGCCGATGTCGGTCGCGACGCCCTTCACGCGAACGCCTCCTTCGGGCGGGCGAGGCCGACCATCTGCGGCGCGGCGGGTGCGTCCAGGCTCTCAACCAGATCGGCGAGGTCGCTCGCGGCGTTGGGCGAGCCGCAGGCGCGCGCGCGGCCGGCGGCGTTCTGCAGCGCCTCGGGATCGAGGCCCAGCTTCTGCATCTGCTTGGCCAGCTCCGACGGCGTGAACCGGTCCTGCGGGATCGTGCGCGCGCCGCCCGCCGCCGTGATCGCGCGCGCGTTGGCGGTCTGGTGGTCGTCCGTCGCGCTGGGCAGCGGCACCAGGATGGCGGGGCGGCCCGCCGCGGTCAGCTCCGAGATGGTCGAGGCGCCCGCGCGCGCGATGACGAGGTGCGACCAGCCGAGCTGCTCCGGCAGGTCGGGCAGGTAGGTGGCGAGGTCGGCCGCGATGTCGAGACTGGCGTATTTCTCCCGCGCGGCGTCGATATCCTCGATCCGCGCCTGGTGCGTCACCTGCAACCGGCGGCGGAAGGCGACGGGCAGCATCGAGAGTCCTTCCGGCACCACCTTCGACAGGATGCTCGCCCCCTGGCTGCCGCCGGTGACGAGGACGCGGAAGATGCTCTCCTCCTCCAGCAGCGGGTAGGGCTTCGCGCGCAGCGCCAGCACGCTCTCGCGCACCGGGTTGCCGACCATGTGCGCCTTGGCGGCGTGGCGCGGCTTCAGCCGCTCGGTATCGGGATAGCTGGTCGCGATCGCGTCGACCCGGCCCGCGACCAGCCGGTTGACGCGGCCGAGCACCGCATTCTGCTCGTGCACCGCGGTCCTGATGCCGGCGGCGAAGGCGGCGGACAGCGCGGGATAGGCGGGATAGCCGCCGAAGCCGATCACCGCCGCCGGCTTGAACGCGCGATACAGCTCCGCCGCCATCGCCCGCCCCTGCCGCATCTGCCGCGCCGCCTTCAGCCAGCCGAGCGGACCGCCGGAGAAGCGCCCGGCGGGGATGACGTGCGTCTGTACGGCGTTCTCGCCATTGGGGAAAAGCCCGGGGAAGCGCACGCCGCGCGCGTCGCTGACCAGCGCGACGCGGTGCCCGCGCTTCGTCAGCTCCTCCGCCAGCGCGGCGGCGGGGACCATGTGCCCGCCGGTGCCGCCGGCGGCGAGGACGAAATGCTTCGGGCGCGTCAAGAGGCGCTCCAGTTCTTCACATAGGGACTGCGCATCAGGAACGGATTGCGCCGGGTGAAGGCGAGGAGCAAGCCCATCCCGACCGACAGCGCCAGCATCGACGATCCGCCGTAGCTGATGAAGGGCAGGGTCATGCCCTTCGACGGTGCCAGGCCGGTGTTCACCGCCATCGAGATCAGCGCCTGCGCGCCGAACTGCACGGCGAGGCCGGAAGCGGCGAGCAGCTTGAAGGGGTCCTGCTCGTCCAGCAGCTTCACGAAGACGCGCACGACCAGCGCGAGGAAGACCACCGCCACGACCATGCACGCGATCAGGCCGAACTCCTCGCCGACGACGGAGAAGATATAGTCGGTATGCGCCTCGGGCAGGCCGAACTTCACCGTGCCGCCGCCCGGCCCCGTGCCGGTCCAGCCGCCCGACGTCAGCGTCGCGTGCGCGGCGTTGGTCTGGAAATGGTCGCTCGCCCCCTCCCCTTCCACGCCCGGGAACAGGAAGGCGTCGATGCGCGCGCGCGCCGTGCCATAGAAGACATAGGCCGCGCCCAGGCCCACCGGCACGCAGGCGAGGAAACCGCCGATCACCCGCGTCGGGACGCCCGCGATCGTCACCATCGCCAGCCAGATGATCGAGAACATCATCGTCTGCCCGAAATCGGGCTGGAGCATCAGCAGCCCGGCGATCACCGCGGTCAGCCCCGCGGTCAGCGCAGTGGTGGGCAGATCCTCCTCGCGCGCCTTCAGCGACAGCAGCCAGGCGACGGTGACGATGAAGAAGGGCTTCAGGAACTCCGACGGCTGCACCTGCGCGATGCCGACGCCGATCCAGCGACGCGCGCCGTTCACCGTCACGCCGACGAAGGGCACCAGCACCAGCAGCGCGACGCATGCCGCCGCGCCGACCAGCGCCATCCGCCGCGCAAGCGTGACGGGCAGCATCGACACGCCGATCATCACCGGCAGCGAGGCCGCCACCCACATCACCTGCCGCCAGAAATAGTGCAGCGGCGCGAACTTCAGATGCTCGCCGGAATAGCGCATCGCGCTGGCGGGGGAGCCGGCAGCGACCGCGATCAGCCCGATCGCCATCAGGAACAGCGCGAGCAGCAGCAGCACGCGATCGATGTCCCAGAACCAGGTGCCCAGCGGCGAGGGATCGCCGCGCCCGCCCCGGTTCTTCAGCTTGCCGCGCGAGATCCGGCCGACGTCGGTCACTTGAGCCCCTCCACCGCCGCGCGGAAGGCGGCGCCCCGGTGTTCGTAGTCGCGGAACTGGTCGAAGGAGGCGGCGGCGGGCGACAGCAGCACCACCTCGCCGCGCACCGCGGCGGCGGCGGCGGCGCGCACCGCGGCGTCGAGCGTCCCCGCCTCCGTCACGGCGACGTGGTCGCGCAGCACCTCGGCGAAGCGCGCACCCGCCTCGCCGATCGTATAGGCGTGCGCGACATGGCCGAGATGCGGCAGGCAGGCGTCGAGGTCGTCGCCCTTGGCGCGCCCGCCCAGGATCCAGTGGATGCGCGGAAACGCGGCGAGCGCGGGGGCGGCGCTTTCCGGATTGGTCGCCTTGCTGTCGTCGACATAGGTGACGCCGTCCAGCGTCGCCACGCGCTCCATGCGGTGGGGCAGGCCGGCGAACGTCTCCAGCCCGCGGTCGATCACCGCCTCGTCCACGCCCAGCGCGCGCGCGGCGGCGATGGCGGCGAGCGCGTTCTGCGCGTTGTGCGGGCCTTGCAGGCTCGGCCAGCGCGACTGGTCCATGCAGACGCCGGGCGCGATCTTCGTCAGGTGCTCGCCACGTGCCGACAGGCCGCGCGCGATGGCCGCCGACGGCGCGTCGCCGATGCCGATCACGGCGTCGTGCGCGGGCGACTGCATCGCGAACAACCGCGCCTTGCTGGCGGCATAGGCATCGAACCCGTCGTAGCGGTCGAGATGGTCGGGCGTGACGTTCAGCAGCACCGCGACGTCGCAGTCCAGCGAGCGCGTGAGGTCGATCTGGTAGCTCGACAGCTCGAGCACGTAGACGCCGCCCTGAGCCAGCGGCTGCTGCGCCAGGATCGGCAGGCCGATGTTGCCACCCATGCGCGCCGGCATCCCCGCGGTGGCGAGGAGGTGGTGGACCAGCGCGGTGGTGGTCGACTTGCCGTTGGTGCCGGTGATGCCGACGACCTTGTGCGGCGGCAGGTCGGCGCGGGCCTGCGAGAACAGTTCGATGTCGCCGACGATGGGCACCCCGGCGGCCCGCGCACGCGCGGCGAGGGGGTGGGTGTTCAGCGGCACGCCGGGAGAGACGACGAGCGCGTCGAAGGCGGAGAGGTCGAGCGTGTCGAGGTCGGCGATCGTCAGATCCTCCCCAAGCTCGTCTTGGGGAGGGGGACCGTCGCGCAGCGACGGCGGAGGGGTGGATACGGAAGCGTCCCGCATCTGCCCCTCCACCGGCTTCGCCGGTCCCCCTCCCCGAGCAAGCTCGGGGAGGATAGCATCACGCCTCGCCTCGTCGCTGTCCCACGCCGTTACCGACGCCCCGCCCACCAGCAGCGCGCGCACGGTCGCCGCGCCGGATCGCGCCAGCCCGAGCACGGCGTACCGCTTCCCCGCCCAGGCGCCCGAAACGATCACCGCAGCTTCAACGTCGACAGACCGGCCAGCGCCAGCACCAGCGCGATGATCCAGAACCGGATCACGACGGTCGGCTCGCTCCAGCCCAGCTGCTCGAAATGGTGATGGATCGGCGCCATGCGGAAGATGCGCTTGCCCGTCCGCTTGTACCAGAACACCTGGATGATGACGCTGAGCGCCTCCACGACGAACAGCCCGCCGATGATGCCGAGCACGATCTCGTGATGCGCGACGACGGCGATGGTGCCGAGCGCGCCGCCGAGCGCGAGACTGCCGGTGTCGCCCATGAACACCGCCGCGGGAGGCGCATTGTACCACAGGAAGGCGAGCCCCGCGCCCACCATTGCGCCGCAGAAGATGGCGAGATCGCCCGCGCGCGGCACGTGGGGAATGCCGAGATAGTCGGCGTATTTTACGTTGCCGGCGAGGTACGCGATCACCATGAACGCCACGGCGGCGATGATGACGGGCATGGTGGCGAGGCCGTCGAGCCCGTCCGTCAGGTTGACCGCATTGCCGAAGCTGACGATCACGAAGGCGGCGAACAGCGGATAGGCGTAGCCGAGGTCGAGGTAGTAGCGGTTGGTGAACGGCAGGTAGAGGTGCGCCCCGTTCTCCTGCATGATGATCGCCGCGGCGACGCCGGCGATGAGGAATTCCAGCAGCAGCCGCACCCGGCCGGGCACGCCCGCGGTGCTGGCCTTTCGCACCTTGTCGTAATCGTCGAGGAAGCCGATCGCGCCGAAGCCCAGCGTGACGCACAGGCACGCCCATACATAGGGATTGCTGAGGTCCATCCACAGCAGGATCGACAGCGACAGGCTGGTCAGGATCATCAGCCCGCCCATCGTCGGCGTGCCGCGCTTGGCGAGGTGGGTCTGCGGGCCGTCGGCGCGGATGGGCTGCCCTTTGCCCTGGCGCACGCGCAGCCAGCCGATGAACTTCGGCCCGATGATCCAGCCGATCACCAGCGCCGTCGCCACCGCGCCGCCCGACCGGAACGACAGGTAGCGGATCAGGTTCAGCGCGCCGGGGAAGCCCAGCTGTTCGGCGATCCAGTACAGCACCTAGCGATGGCCCCCCGCGAGGCCCGCGACGACCCGCGACAGCCCCACTCCGTTCGATCCCTTGACGAGCACCGCGTCGCCCGGCGCGATCAGCCTGCGGGCATGATCCAGCGCGGATGCGGCATCGGGCACATGGACGAAATCCACCCGCCCCTCAAGCGCCGCGGCGAGGTGCGTCATCGCCTCGCCGACGAGGACCAACGCTTCGACGCGCGCCTCCACGATGGGCTCGGCCAGCCCGGCGTGGTAGCGATCCGCCTTGTCGCCCATCTCGCGCATTTCGCCCAGCACCGCGACGTGGCGGCCGGGCTCGCGCGCCAGCACCTTCAGCGTGGCGCGCATGGAGGCGGGATTGGCGTTGTAGCTCTCGTCGATCAGCATCGCCTCGCCGCCGGCGAGCGCGACCGTGCGCCGCGCGCCGCGGCCGGGCAGCCCGCCAAGCTCGCCGAGCGCGAGGCCCGCGAGTGCGAGGTCGCCGCCCACCGCATCGACGGCAGCGAGGACGGCGAGCGCGTTCGACACCCAATGGTCGCCCGGCTGCGACACGGTGAAGCTCAGCTCCCGCGCCCCCAGGCGTGCGGTGACGAAGGTGCCGCCGGTGGGCGCGGGCGCCAGTTCGAGCGGGTGGACGTCCGCCGCGCGGTCCATGCCGAAGGTGACGATCGTGCCGGCGTGCGGGCGGGCGTGGCCGATCAGGCGGTCGCGATGCGGGCTGTCGAACGGCACGATGGCGGTGCCGCCCGGTTCCAGCCCGCGGAAGATCTCCCCCTTGGCGTCGGCGATGGCGCCCTCGTCGGGGAAGAATTCGGTGTGCGCGGGGGCGATGGCGGTGATCATCGCCACGTGCGGGCGGACCAGCGTGGTGAGATGCGCGAGTTCGCCGGGATGGTTCATCCCCATCTCCAGCACCGCATAGTCGCTGTCCGCGGGCATCCGCGCCAGGCTGAGCGGTACGCCGGTATGGTTGTTGTAGCTCTTCACCGACCGGTGCGCGCGCCTCGACGGCGAACGGTTGAGCGCGGCGAACAGCGCTTCCTTGGTCGAGGTCTTGCCGACCGATCCGGTGACGCCGATCACCTTGCCCGCCACGCGCGCGCGGGCGGCGCGGGCGAGGTCCTCCAGCGCGGCGAAGGTGTCGGCGGCGCGAACGTGCGGATGGGGCGTGTCGGCGGAGACGATCGCGCCCGCCGCCCCTTGCGCAAACGCCTGGTCGAGGAAGCGGTGGCCGTCCGTGCTCTCGCCGGTCAGCGCGACGAACAGGTCGCCCTCGCCCACCTCGCGGCTGTCGAAGGCGACGCCGGTGGCGGCGAAGTCGGCCGAGGCGGTGCCGCCGACGGCACGCGCGATGGCGGGGGCGGTCCAGATCGGAGTCATCGGCGCATACGTCCGTCATGCGAAGCGGGCCTCACGCCGCGCACTCCCGTGCCACGGCGACGTCGTCGAACGGCAGCACCAGGTCGCCGACGATCTGTCCCTGCTCGTGCCCCTTGCCCGCGATCAGCACGATGTCGCCCGCGCCCGCGTCCGCCACGGCGGCGGCGATGGCGGAGCGGCGGTCGCCGATCTCGCGCGCGCCGGGCGCCCCCTTCAGCACCGCGGCGCGGATCGCGGCGGCATCCTCGCCGCGGGGATTGTCGTCGGTGACGATGACGACGTCGGCGGTGCGCGCCGCGGCCTCGCCCATCGGCTCGCGCTTGCCCTGGTCGCGGTCGCCGCCGGCGCCGAAGACGAGGATCAGCCGACCCTCGACATGGGGGCGAAGCGCCGCGGTGGCGGCCTCCAGCGCGTCGGGCGTGTGCGCGTAGTCGACGTAGACCGGCGCGCCCGTCGTCGTGATCGCGGCGCGTTCCAGCCGGCCGCGCACCGGCTGGAGCCGCGCCAGCCCCGCGATCGTCGCCGCCACGTCGCCGCCGGTCGCGATCACCAGCCCGGCCGCGACCAGCGCGTTGGCGGCCTGGTACGCGCCGATCAGCGGCAGCGTGACGCGGTGGTCGGCATCGCCCGCGCGGATCGTCAGCCCCTGCCCCAGCAGCGTCGGCTCGCGCGCGACGAGGCGCAGGTCGTCGCCGTGCTCGCCCACCGTCACGATGCGGTTGCCGCGCTCGCGCGCCAGATTGACCACCCGCTCCGACTGGGGATCGTCGCGCCAGACGACCGCGGTGCCCGTCGCGCTCAGCACCTCGGCGAACAGCCGCAGCTTGGCGGTGAAATACGCCGCCATGTCGCCGTGATAGTCGAGGTGGTCGCGGCTGAGATTGGTGAAGGCGGCCGCGGCCACCGGCAGCCCCTCGGTGCGATATTGCGTCAGCCCGTGGCTCGACGCCTCGAACGCGAGGTGCGTCACGCCCTCGCGCGCCAGCCCGCCGACGTTGGAGAGGAAGGTGACGACGTCGGGCGTCGTCAGCCCCGTGGTGACGCGGTCATCGGCGGTGGTGACGCCCAACGTGCCGATGGAGGCGGCGTGGCGCCCCGCCATGCGCCACAGCTGGCGCGTCATCTCCACCGTGGAGGTCTTGCCGTTGGTGCCCGTCACCGCCACGCAGGTCGCCGGGAACGGCGCGAAGAAGCGTGAGGCGAGCGCGGCGAACAGGGCGCGCGGCTCGTCGGAGCGGACGTGGAGCGCGCCTTCCACGCGGGCGGCGGAGCGCGCCACCACCGCGACCGCGCCGGCCTCCACCGCCGCGGGAATGAAGTCCTCGCCGTTCACGCGCGCGCCCTCGAACGCGCCGAAGATGGTGCCGGGCGCGACCTTGCGATGGTCGATCGCGAAGCCGGTGACGGCGACGTCGGGTGCGCCGGGGACGAGGTGGGAGAGCCTCATGCGACCATGGCTCCATCCGGCGCGGCGGGCGGCGAGGAGCGCGTCCCCGTCACTCGCCCTGCGACCCGTGCTCGCCGGGCGCGCGCCACACCAGGCTGCCGATCTGCGTCGTGTCGACGTCGCGCCGGTCGTCGGGCATCACGCCCAGCATCGCGCCCGTCCGGCTGATGACGCGGCTGACCACCGGCGCCGCGGTATAGGCCGCGGTGGTCTGGAACGAGTTCGCTTCCACGCGCTTGGGCGAATCCATCATCACCAGCACGACATAACGCGGTGCGTCCATGGGGAAAGCCGCCGCGAACGTCGACACGTTGCGGTTGCGGTCGTAGCCACCCGCCGACGCCGCCTCCGCCGTACCGGTCTTGCCGCCCACGCGATAACCGGGCGCCTCCGCCTTGCGCCCGGTGCCGTCCAGCACGATCAGCCGCAGCAGCTGGCGCATCCGGTAGCTGGTGTCGGCGCTGATGACGCGGCGGCCCTGCGGCGCGTGGCCCGGCTGCACGCGCAGCAGCGTGGACGGCCGCCAGATACCGCCGTTCACCAGCGCGGCATAGGCGCTGGCCAGGTGCAGCGGCGTGACGGCGATGCCGTGGCCGTAGGCGGTGGTCATCGTCGTCGTGCGCGCCCAGAACGTCGGCCACAGCGGACGACCCTTCTCGCGCAGCTCGATATCGGGCTTCGTATCGAAGCCCAGCTTGCGGAACATCGCCTGCAACCGCGCCGGGCCGATCTCGTCGGCGATCCGCGCGGTGGCGATGTTCGACGAATGGATCAGCGTCTCCGGGATGTTGAGCCAGCGCTTCTGCGGATGGTCGTCCTTGATGCGGAAGCGGCCGACCTGGAGCGGCGCGGTCGCGTCGAAGCGGCGGCTCATGTCGCTGACCACGCCCGAATCGATCGCCACCGCCATCGTGATCGGCTTGAAGGCGGAGCCGAGTTCGTAGACCGACTGCGTCACCGTGTTGCGCAGCTGCTCGGTGCCCGCCATGCCGACGCGGTTGGGGTTGAACAGCGGCATGGAGACCATCGAGATCACCTCGCCGCTGTCGACGTCCAGCACGATGCCCGCGGCGGCGCGCGCCTGCATGGAGGCCATGGCGCCGCCCAGCTCGCTCTCCATCGCCGCCTGCACGCGCGCGTCGATCGACAGCGCGACGGGCGCGCCCGACGTGGCCGCGCCGGTCAGCCGGTCGTCCAGCGCGCGCTCGATCCCGCTCTGCCCGTGCCCGTTGCTGATGAAGCCCAGAACGTGCGCGGCCAGCGTCGATTGCGGATAGAGCCGCTGCGTCTCCCGCTCGAAGACGATGCCCGGCTCGCCGATCGCGTTCACCGCCTCCACCAGCGCGGGGCTGGCACGGCGGTTGAGGTAGGTGAAGCTGACCGGCTTGGTGATCTGCGCGTAGAACGCCGACTGATCGCCCTTGTCGGGCATCAGGTCGGCCAGCTTCTGCGCGATGGTCGCCGGATCGCCGATCAGCTTGCCGGGATGGACGCCGATCGTCCAGGCGTCGATCGTGCGCGCCAGCGGGGCGCCGTTGCGGTCGACGATGTCGCCGCGCGACGCCACCAGCGCGCGCGCGCGATCCGCCCCGCCGCCCTCCAGCACGCCGAGCAGCGCCAACCGCGCGACGATGACGGTCACCGCCGCGCCGAACAGCAGCATCAGCACCATCAGGCGCAGGTGCTGCGTCGCCAGCATCGCCTGACGCTGGTCGGGCGCGCGCTGCGTCCTGATCGGCCGGGCGACGAGTGCGGTCAACGCAGACGGCTCCCCTCGTGCCGCGCGCCGCTCATCAGGTCGCCCATGGTCGTGTCGGACAGCAGCGACTTGTCCAGCATCGCCACCGCGCGGATGTTTCGCGCGCGCGCCGCGGGCTGCACCATCGCGACCGTCTGCATCCGTGCGACCGGGGCGGCGGGGCGGATCGCGGCGGCCTTCACCAGCGTCGGCAGCGGGCGCGTGCCACCGGAGACCACCGGCGTCTCGGCGTGGCGCGTGGCGGGCGCCACCGCGGCGATCACCGGGCGCGCCGTCGCGGGGGCGGCGACGGGGCCAGTGACGGGGGCGGCGACGGGAATCAGCGCGGGCATAGGCGCGGGGGCGGCGGGGACGATCAGCTGCGCGGTGCGCACCTCGGCCCCATCGATCCCGGGCACCCCGCCCATCGCCGGAGCCACGGGCCGGGGCGACAGCGCCGCCAGCGCGCCCTCGTCGGACACGAACTGCGCCGCCACCGGCACGGTCAGCGCCAGCGTGTCGCCGTTCCACCGCTCCAGCTGCGCCAGGTTGGCGCGCACGTCGAACTCGGTCTCCAGCGCGCGGATGTCGCGCTCGGCGGACACGATCTGGCGGTCGATGGTCTCCAGCTTCTTGCGCTCGGCCGCCACCTGCGAGGAGACGAGATAGAAGCCGATCGCCGCGAAGGCGCAGCTTCCCAGCCAGCCGATCCCCTTCAACCGATACATCGCCGCCATGTTACGCCTCCGACTGCCAGGGTGCCGCCGCGGTACGCCGGGCGGTGCGAAGTGTCGCGGAACGGGCGCGCGGGTTCGCGGCCACCTCCGCCTCGCCCGCGCGGATGGCGCGGGACGTGATCTCGAAACTGGGCGCGCGCGCCGCGGCGGTCACCGGCAGGTGCCGCGATCCCGCGGGCGCCGCGCCGGAACGGTCGCGCAGGAAGCGCTTCACCATCCGGTCCTCCAGGCTGTGGAAGGTGACGACAGCCAGCCGTCCGCCCGGCTTCAGCACGCGCTCCGCCGCGGCGAGGCCCTCGGCCAGCTCGTCCAGCTCGCGGTTGACGTGGATGCGCACGGCCTGGAACGCGCGGGTCGCCGGGTCCTTCTTCTCGTGCGGGCGATGGCCCAGCGCCTTCCTGACCACCGTGGCGAACTCGCCCGTGGTGGCCAGCGGGCGTGCCGCCACCACCGCGCGCGCGACGCGGCGCGACTTGGGCTCGTCGCCGTAGCGGTAGAGGACGTCGGCGATCGTCTCCTCGTCGGCGGTGTTCAGGAAATCCGCCGCACTCTCGCCCTCGCGGCTCATCCGCATGTCGAGCGGGCCGTCGGCCTGGAAGGAGAAGCCGCGATCCGCCTGGTCGAGCTGCATCGACGACACGCCGATATCCATCGTGACGCCGTCCACCGGCGCTAGCTCGCGCGACGCCAGCTCGCGCTCCATCCGCGAGAAATCCGACGCGACCAGCGTCAGGCCCGCCTCCTCCTTCTCCAGCACACGGCCGGCGGCCAGCGCGTCGGGATCGCGGTCGAAGGCGATGACGCTGGCGCCGGTGGACAGGATCGCGCGGGTGTAGCCGCCGGCGCCGAAGGTCGCGTCGACGTGGCGCTCGCCGGGGGCGGGGGCGAGCGCGGCGACGACTTCCGCGAGCAGGACCGGGACGTGCGGCGTCACAGCACGATCCCCTTCTCCTCGCACGCGAACGCGCAGGATTCCTTCAGGAACGCGTCCACGCCGTCGGTCTCCATCATCACCTTGGGCGACCAGATCGTCATCCAGTTGAACGAGCCGTGAAAATAGGCCGATTCGTCGATCCGCGCGTAGCGACGCTCGAATGCGGGCAGGATGAAGCGGCCCGATCCGTCGAAGGGCAGCGGCTCGGCCCCGCCGGCGCGGTCGAGGATATTCCAGTCGGTACGGCCCGAGGCGGCGAACTGCGCCGCGTCGAGCGACTCGAGCTTCGCCTGCCACAGCGCGACGAAGGCGGGATCGTAGGCGATCAGGCAGCGATATTCGGGATGCGGCGCGACGATGACGGTGCCGCCGTCCTTGCCGTCGTCACGCGGCGAGTTGGCCGCGAGAATGGCGCGCAGGGCGTTCGGGATGGCGACGCGACCCTTCGGATCGACGAGCCCCAGTCCCTTTCCCTGATATTGCACCCTTTCGGCCACGCCCACCTCGCACCCGGGCACAGGACTTCCCGCCTCGCCCGCGGCCACCGCCACCGACGAGTGATCCGATCTTCAGATGACGCTGGTCCTGCCCCCAATGTCTGCTGAAGGATGTATCAGGGAGTTGCGGGGATGGAAAGGGAGGATCGGGGAAAGTCGGGGATCAGCCCCGTTTTTGTAACCTTTTCCGTCCTACGAAGGTCGGAGATGGCGGACGTGCAGGCAAGGCGAGCACGACTTCGCAGCCCCTCCTCCAGAACATAGAACGAACATCGGTGGACTTCGTGGCACCGTCAGGGACCTTCCCCGGATTTCCCCGAACCGCCCGCGTCACTACGGCAGGCGAATCAGCGCGCGGCGTCGGGCGACGGGTCCGATGTCGGCGCGGCGACGTTGCCGGTGGCGGGCGCGACGCCCATCTCGACCAGGGGCTGGCTGCCGGCGGAGGGCATGGCGGGGGCGTCGGCCATGTTGGCGACCGTCTCCGGCCGCGCGGCGCCGGCGGCGGTCACCGGCTGTTCGCGATTGACGGTGGCGAGGATCGCGCTGGCGAGGCCGATCAGCAGCACCACCGCGGCGAGACCGACGAGCCCCACCCGCGCGCGCTGGCGCACCTGTTCGGCATGGCTCCGGTCTGGCGAGGGCGCAGTCATTCGTCCCGTCGTTCTACCCCTTCGCCGCGCCGCTGTCGATTCGCCGCAGCCCCTTGGATGCGAGCCAGGCGGGATCGTAGAGCGTGGAGAGATACCGGAAGCCTGTGTCGCACAGGATCGTCGCGATCCGCCGGCCCGGCCCCAACTCGCGCGCCAGCCGCACCGCGCCCGCGACGTTGATGCCGGAGGACAGCCCCAGGCACAGCCCTTCCTCCGTCAGCAGTCGGTCGATCCAGTCGAGCCCTTCCTGATCGGGGATGCGGAACTGCGTGTCGACCGGCGCGCCTTCCAGATTGGCGGTGATGCGCCCCTGGCCGATCCCCTCGGCCACCGACGATCCCTCCGCGCGCAGCTCGCCGTTCGCGTAGTAATCGTAGAGCGCGGCGCCGTGGGGATCGCTGAGCGCGACGACGACGTTCTCGTCCTTCGCTTTCAATCCCAGGCCGACCCCCGCCAGCGTCCCGCCTGTGCCGACCGCGCAGGTGAAGCCGTCGATCCGTCCGTCCATCTGCGACCAGATCTCCTCCGCGGTGGTCAGGATGTGCGCGCGGCGGTTGGCGATGTTGTCGAACTGGTTCGCCCACACCGCACCGGGCGTCTCCTCCGCGATGCGGCGCGAGGTGTGGACGAAGTGCGCGGCGGAGGAATAGGGCGCGGCGGGCACCGTCACCAGCTCCGCGCCGAGCGCGCGCAGCGTGTCCATCTTCTCCTTCGACTGCGTGTCGGGCATGACGATGATCGTGCGATAGCCCTTCGCATTGGCGACCAGCGCCAGCCCGATGCCGGTGTTGCCCGCCGTCCCCTCGACGATCGTGCCGCCGGGACGCAGCAGCCCGCGCGCCTCCGCATCCTCCACGATGAACAGCGCGGCCCGGTCCTTCACGCTGGCGCCCGGGTTGGCGAACTCGCACTTGCCGAAAATGTCGCACCCGGTCGCCTCGCTGGGCCCTTTCAGCCGGACGAGCGGGGTGTTGCCGATGAGGGCGAGCGTGTCGGGCGCGGTGTGCATGGCGCGACAGATGCGTCCGCCCGGGCGCGACGGCAAGCGAGGGTCGCTTGATTGAGGCCAAGGCCGAGCCATGGTAGAAAGCGGGGGCCAGGAGGTAGACGTGGGCGTTCAGCTGAACATCAAGGATCCCGAGACCGTGCGGCTCGCGCGAGAGCTCGCCGGCCAGACGCGACGGACCGTGACCGAGACGGTGCGCGCGGCGCTGGAGAAGATGGCGGAGGAACGCGAAGCGGAGATCCAGCGCCGCATGGCCGACATGAAGGCGGTCCTGGCGGACATACGACAGCATCTTCCGCCCGAGTGGGAGGGAAGGACGTCGAAGGAGATCATGGACGAGATCTACAACGAAGACGGCTCCTTCGCGTCGTGATCGTCGACACGTCGGCGATCATGGCGATGCTGTGTCAGGAGGACGAAGCCGACAGGATGCTGCGCCTGATGGTGACCGCTTCGGCCCGCCGGATGTCAGCGGGATCGTGGGTAGAACTCGGCACCGTGCTCGTCCGGCGCCAGGATCCGCAACTTGCCTTCTACGCCGAGCGCATCCTTCCCGGCCTTCGGATCGAGGTCGTGCCCGTCACCGCCGCCCAGGCGGAGATCGGACGCCGAGCCTATGGCGAATATGGCCGCGGCACCGGTCATCCGGCCAGGCTCAACTTCGGCGACTGCTTCTCCTACGCGCTCGCGAAGGAACGCAGCGAGCCGCTGCTGTTCAAGGGCGACGATTTCACCCACACCGACGTCGAGCCTGCGGCGTAAGTTCATGCTATGTTCGCGGGCGTGCCCGAGTCGCCCTCCCCGCTCCTCGACCTTCCCCCGCGCCCGCTGCGCTGGCTGTTCCTCGACCTGAACAGCTATTTCGCCAGCGTCGAGCAGCAGGTGCAGCCGGCGCTGCGCGGACGCCCCGTCATCGTCGCGCCGGTGGGGTCGGACACGACCGTGGCCATCGCCGCGTCCGTCGAGGCCAAGCGCTACGGCATCTCCACCGGCACGCCGGTCTACGAGGCGAAGCGGCTGTGCCGCGACCTGGTGGTCACGCCGGCGCGGCACGAGCGCTACGTCGCCTTCCACGATGCCATCATCACGGAGATCGAGCGGCACGTGCCGGTCACGAAGGTCTGCTCGATCGACGAGGTCGCGTGCCGCCTGCTCGACAACGAGAACGGGCGCGACGCCGCGGTGGCGCTGGCGGGGCGGATCAAGGCGGGCATCCGCGCTCGGGTCGGCGAATGCCTCACCTCCTCGATCGGCATCGCGCCCAACCGCCTGCTGGCGAAGCTGGCGTCCGACCTCATGAAGCCCGATGGCCTGGTCGTGTTCGAGGAGCAGGATCTGCCCCACGCGCTTCACCCGCTGAAGCTGCGCGACATCGCCGGGATCGGCGCCAAGATGGAGCGGCGGCTGGCGCGCGACGGCGTGAACGACATCGCGCAGCTGCTGGCCCGCCGCCCGCGCGACGCGGGCCATGCCTGGGGCGGGCGCGACGGCGACCGGCTGTGGTTCCTGCTCCACGGCGTCGACCTGCCGGAGAAGGCGTCGCAGAGCCGCACGATCGGGCACAGCCACGTGCTGAGTCCGGGCAAGCGCGGTTACGCGCCCGTGCGGCTCACCGCGCGGCGGCTGGCGCTGAAGGCGGCCAGCCGACTGCGGCGCAAGGGCTATCGCGCGCGGCTGCTGGTGCTTCACGCGCGGTTCGAGGACGACAAGTCGACGTGGCGCACGTCGGCGAGGCTGCCCGCCACGCAGGACAGCTTCCAGGTGCTCGACCGGCTGGAGACGCTGTTCCCGCGCCTGGCCGAGGCGGGCCGCGCGCATCGCACCGGCTGCCGCATGATCGGCGTGACGCTGGCGGAGATCGAGCCGGTGGCGGGCGAGCAGGCGTCGCTGTTCGCGCACCTGGATGCCGACGATCCCCTGGCGCGCGAAACCCGCGGCCTGGCGCTGAGCCGCGCGATCGACCGGATCAACCAGCGCTTCGGGCGCAATGCCGTTTCCGTAGGACCGCTCAATGGCGGACGGCTGGACCGGGTGGGCACGAAGATCGCGTTCGGCCGCATTCCCGAGCTCGGCGAATTTCACGAGTGATCGCGCGGCTGCGCTGCACTGCGACAACGCGCTTGACGGTCCGTGCTGCATGGGCGAAGCGAAGGCCCGCTATGACGAAGACCCCCCTCCCCATCGCCGCCGCCCTCTCCTCGCTGCTCGTCCTCGGCGCCTGCAACTCGCAGTCCAACGAGCCGCAGGTGATCGACACCAATCCCGACCCGATGGCCTCGACGCTGGCGAACGCCGCGCCGGTCGAGCTGCCCCCCGCCATCAAGGCGGACAAGACGATGCGCTGCAAGAGCGGCGAGCTCGTCTACGTCACCTTCTTCCAGGGCGACAAGCAGGCCGTCGTCCGGACGGAAAAGGGCGGCACGCCCACCACGCTGAAGGCGGCGGAGGCGGGTCAGCCGCTGACCGCAGAGGGCGGCTGGTCGCTGACCGGCAACACCGACGCGGTCGAGGTGAAGGTGCCCGGCAAGGGCGCGCTCGCCTGCCACGCCTGATGCCCCGCGCCGCGGATCCCGCGGCACCGGTTCCCCTTCACGCGCGTCGCGGCCCTGCCGCGGCGCGCGTTTCGCATCCGCCGCGATGAGCGGCATGCCGTTCGAGACGCTGGACCCGGCGCTGCTGCTCGGCGCCTATTCCGTCGGCGTCTTCCCCATGGCGGACGCGCGCGACGCGCGCAGCGTCTATTGGGTGGAGCCGCGCCGACGCGCGATCCTGCCGCTCGACGGCTTCCACCTGTCGCGCAGCCTGCGCCGCACGATCGCGGCCGATCGCTTCCGCGTCACCGCCGACCGCGCCTTTCCCGCCGTGATCGCCCTGTGCGCGGAGGCGGCGGCCGACCGGCCGGACACGTGGATCAACCCGTCGATCGAGCAGGCCTTCCTGCGCCTCCACGCGCTGGGCCACGCGCACTCGGTCGAGTGCTGGATCGGCGACCGGCTGGCGGGCGGGCTGTACGGCCTCGCGCTCGGCCGCGCCTTCTTCGGCGAGAGCATGGTCAGCCGTGCCGCCGACGCCTCCAAGGTCGCGATCGCGCATCTGGTCGCGCGGTTGAAGGCGGGCGGTTTCACGCTGCTGGACTGCCAGTTCATGACCGCGCACCTCGCCTCGCTGGGTGCGCAGGAGATCGACCGCGCCGCCTATATGGAATTGCTGGGCGCCGCGCTGTCGTCGGCCGCGCCCTCCGCCTCGGGCGAGGCGCTGGGTGCGGGAGCGGGCGGTTTCCGCGCGCTCGACGCGCTGGGCGCCGTGGACGGAGCGGTGCCGGGAAAGGTTACGGTACAGCTCTTGGGCCAGACGTCGTAGATGGGGTGGAGCACCACGTTCATCGCCGGCCGCTCCTTGTAGAGCCAGCCGGAGAAGGCGCGCCGCCAGCCCTGGTCCGCGCCGCGCACGTCGAGCTGGACGAAGGCGCCGGTCAGCTGGTCCGGCTCCCACGGCGCGGTCCGTTCGCACGCGCGCAGCCTGACAACGACGTCCCCGACGCGGATCGCCTGACCGGGACGCAGGGAGATGTCGCGCGACACGCCGTTGCGCTTGTTGAGGACGCCCAGCACCGCCACGCGCTGGGCCATCGGCGTCTGCCCGGCGTCGACCGGCCCGCCCTCGTCGGTCACCTCGGCCGCATCGGCGCTCTCCGCCACGGGAGGCGGCACGTCGGCGGAGACCGCGCCCTTGGGCGCGTTGCCGCGACCGATCAGGTTGGCGCCCGCCCAGGCGATCCCGCCCGCCGCCAGCACTACCAGCCCGCCGATCGCGAGCCCGCGCTTCACGCCGCGGCGCCCCTCTCGTCGCCGGGCGCCTCGTCGCCATCGGGCGTCCACGCCTCGTAGTCGCCGGTGGCGGAGGCGCGGCGGCCGCCCTTCTCCAGCGCGCCCTGCGGGCGATAGGCGAGCGCGGTGCCGGTCAGGTTGGGTACCGCCGGCTTCTCCCACGCGCGCGGCGCGGGAAGCGAGCGGTCGGGCGCGTGGTCGACCTGGTGGTGCAGCCAGCTGAACCATTCGGGCGGCACGCGGCTGGTGTCGTTGGCGCCGGCGTAGATGACGTAGCGGCGCGGATTGCCCGCGGTGTCGCTGCCGCCCTCCCAATAGGTGTTGCCGAGCGAATCCTCGCCCACCTGCGTCTTGCCGCGCAGGCCGTAGAGGATCGTGCCCCAGCTCGCGCCGGTCCACCAGGTGAAGGGATTGAGGTTGATGCCCATCGTGGCGACGCGCTTACCGCCCCGCGGGCGCGGCTTCAACCGGGGTGTGAAGCGGGATGCCGGGGCACCGGGCCTGTCGAGGCGTCGGCGTCCGTGCCGGCAGCGCGAACGGAAGATGGGCCTTCCGCTACCAGCGGACCCGGTCGCCCTCCGCGATCCCCAGTTCCGCGGCGCGGCCGGCGCGCAGTTCCAGCACCGCGGCGACCGGCTCGCCCGAGGTGACGGGCACTTCGGAATAGGGGATGGTGTCCGCCGCGACGGTGGCGATCGTGCCGTCCGCGCGGATGAAGACGATGTCGAGCGGACTGGGCGTGTCCTTCATCCAGAAACTGGCCTCGCGCGGCGGCCCGCCCTCGGGAGGATAGGGCGCGAACAGCATGCCCGCGTCGTCGGCGAGCGGCGGGCGGAACATCAGCCCGCGCTGCTGCGCGGCGGGGGTGCGCGCCACCTCCACGCGGAAGGCGTGGCGCTTGCCCCCGCTCTCGATCGTCAGCGGGATCGTGGCCGGCGTCGCGGCCGCGGCGGGTGCGCTCTCGCCCTTGCAGCCCGGCAGCGCGAGCGCGAGCGCGGCGAAAGACGCGAGCGCCCTCATTCCACCGCCGCCACGGTCACGGCCAGGGGCCCCTTGCGACCGGCGACGATGCGGGCGCGCAGCGGCTGTTCGGGCAGGATCTCGTCGATCCCGGCCCGGCGCATCGTCTCCATGTGGACGAAGATGTCGCCCTCGCGCGTGGCGGAGGTGAGGAAGCCGTAGCCCTTCAGGCGGTTGAACCATTTGACCGCCACGTCCTCCCAGTCGCCGGCGCGGTCGGCCAGCACGTCGGGATCGACCCGAGCGCGGTCGCGCTCGCGCACCACCTCGGCGGCGTCGCTGACGTCGATGGCGCGGATCTCCGTCGCCTGCCAGCCGCGCGCGCCCTTCACCGCCATGGCGTCGATGCGCGTCCCCTCCGGCAGGGTGCGGCGGCCGAAGCTCTGCAGGACGCTGAAGTGGATCAGCACGTCGCCGATCCCTTCCTCGTCCGCGACGAGGAAACCGAAGCCGCGCGTGGCGTCGAACCATTTCAGCACGCCGCCCACCGCCCGGGGCGGTGCCGCCCCGGCGTCAGTTTCCCGACCCGCGATGTCCGTGCCATCGCCGGCGGGTGCGGATGTTTCGTCTCGCACGTCGCGTTACCCCTAACCGGGGCTTAGCAACTTCGCCTGCCCGCACAAGCCGCGCGACGCGGGCTCATTCCGGATCGGGCAGTTCGCCGGGCGCCATCGCCACCAGCCGCCGTGCCACGTCCATGGCGTGCCCGGCGCGCAGCAATTGCGCGAACTGCCGCTCCCGCAGCTTCGGCTCGGCGGGCGCGGCGGCGAAGGGGCCGATCCGCTTGCGCCGGGCGAAGGCTACCGCGCTGTCCCACGCCTGCTCGCGCGCCTCCTCCAGCACCGGCGCGGCGTCGTCCGCGGCGATGCCGGCGCCACGCAGGGTGTCCGCGACGCGCCGCGCGCCGAGGCCGCGCCGGGTCAGCGCCGCACCCTTCATCGCCGCGTAGCCGCGATCGTCGACGTAGCCGCGCCCGGCCATCCGCTCCGCCACGGCGGCGGGATCGGGCGCCGCCTCGCCGGTCCAGCCGCGCTCGCGCAGCTTGCGCGACAGATAGTCGGCCAGCCGCCCGCGCGTGGTGGCGAACCGCTCGACGTAGCGCAGCGCGAGCCGGTCGAGCGCCGCGGCGTCGAGCGGAGGGGGCGGGGAACGTCTCGACGGGGTGGGCACGCCATGTTTGTGCCACACTGGCAACCGATTTTGAACGCTGCGCTCGCGCAGGGATGGACGCCGGATCATTGCGCAGGCGTATCGCCGCCATAGGGTACAAGATGTTGATGACCAGTGAGACCGCCATGATGCCGACGCCGACGGCCGACACGCTGCCGCGCCGCTTCAGCGATTTCGCGACGCTGGGCGAGGCGCTGGACTATGCCGCCAAGGGGACGCGCGGGCTGAACTTCCACGACGCGCGCGGCACGCTGGTGCGCAGCTATCCCTATGCCGAGCTGCGCGGCGATGCCGAGGCGGCGGCGCACCGCTTCGTCGCCGCGGGCATCGGGGCGGGCGATCGCGTCGCGCTGGTGGCGGAGACGGGCGCGGAGTTCGCGCAATTGTTCTTCGGCGTGGTGATGGCGGGCGCCTGGCCGGTGCCGCTGCCGCTGCCGACCTCGTTCGGCGGGAAGGAATCGTACATCGACCAGCTGCGCGTCCAGCTGGCGAGCTGCGATCCGCGGCTGCTGGTGTTCCCCGGCGAGATCGGCGCCATGGCCGGCGCCGCGGCCGAGGCGGCGGGCGTCGAGGGGGTGGCGTGGGAGGACTTCCTGACGCGCGAGGCGCCGGAAGCGCCGCTGCCGGAGGCCGGAACGGACGACATCTGCTACCTGCAATATTCCAGCGGATCGACCCGCTTCCCGCACGGCGTCGCCATCACGCACCGCGCGCTCCTGTCGAACCTGGCGGCGCACGCGCATGGCGTGCAGATCGCGGCGGAGGACCGCTGCGTCTCCTGGCTGCCGTGGTATCACGACATGGGGCTGGTCGGCTGCTTCCTGTCGCCGGTCGCGAACCAGGTGTCGACCGACTATCTGAAGACCGAGGATTTCGCGCGCCGGCCGCTGTCGTGGCTGGACCTCATCAGCCGCAATCCCGGCACCTCGCTCAGCTACTCGCCGACCTTCGGCTACGACATCTGCGCGCGTCGCATCTCGTCCCAGACCAAGGCGTCGGACCGGTTCGACCTGTCGCGCTGGCGCGTGGCGGGCAACGGCGCGGACATGATCCGTCCCGACGTGATGCAGGCCTTCGTCGACGCCTTCGCCGAGGCCGGGTTCCAGGCGAGCGCCTTCCTGCCCAGCTACGGCCTCGCCGAGGCGACGCTGGCGGTGTCGCTGATGCCGGTGGGCGAGGGCATCCGCGTCGAGCTTGTGGAGGAGACCGACCTGTCCGGCGGCCACGCCGCGGGGGACCGGCCGCAGCGCTTCCGCGCGATCGTGAACTGCGGCAAGCCCGTGCGCGACATGGAGGTGGAGGTCCGCGAGGAGGACGGCACCCCGCTGCCCGACGGCGCGATCGGCAAGATCTGGTGCCGCGGCCCCAGCGTGATGGTCGGCTACTTCCGCGACGAGGCCGCCACCGACGCCTGCCTGAAGGACGGATGGCTCGACACCGGCGACATGGGCTACATGTCCGCCGGCTACATCTTCATCGTCGGCCGCGCCAAGGACATGATCATCGTCAACGGCCGTAACCATTGGCCACAGGACATCGAGTGGGCGGTGGAGCAGCTGCCCGGCTTCAAGGCGGGCGACATCGCCGCCTTCGCCATCACCACGCCGGGCGGCGAGGAGACGCCAGCGGTGCTGGTGCAGTGCCGCAGCAGCGACGAGGGCGAGCGCGTGCGCCTGCGTGACGAGATCCGCGAGCGCGTCCGCTCCGTCACCGGCATGAACTGCGTGGTGGAGCTGATCCCGCCGCGCACGCTGCCGCGCACCAGCTCGGGCAAGCTGAGCCGCGCGAAGGCGCGCAACCTGTATCTGTCGGGCGAGATCAAGCCGTACGATCTGGCGGCCTGAAGCGGACGCGGGAGGGGGATCACCTCCCGCTTCGAGCGAAACCTCGCGTGGGCGACGCGATCCATCGTCCGCTCACGAGACACGCGGTCCCGCCGGGAGGGCCGACGTCATAGCCGTCAACCCCATCAACCATTGCTCAACCTGATCTCCTTTAAGGTGGTGGGCGTGAGCGTCCCCCCTTCCCCTCCGTCGCCCGAGCCGCCCTCGTCGGCTCCGCTGCCGCTGGGCGCGCTGCTCGGCCTCGCGCCGGGCGACGACGCCGCCATGTGGGCGCGCATCCGGTCCGCGCAGCTGCACGGCGCGCGGCAGCTGGCGCTATTCATGCTCGCCGCGCACCTGGTCGGCGCGGTGATCGTGGCGATGATGGTGGCGGGGCTGGTGCCGGCGTGGCAGCTCCAGCTGTTCCTGGGCGCGATCGCGGTGCTCGCCCCCGCGGCGGCCTTTCGCCGGCTGCGCACGCCCGACGCCTCCGACGGCTACGCGGACGTCGCCGAGATCCGCGGCACCTATGTCGAGGGGGCGGCGCTGGCGCTCGCCTGGTCGGCGGTGCCGCTCGTCTTCGGGCCGGCCGCGGCGCCGGCGAGCGCGGTCGGCCTGTGGATGGTGCTGTCCGTCCTGATGACCGCGGCCGCCATCGCGCTGGCGCCGCTGGTCGTCGCCGCCGCGCTGTTCATCGGCGGCATCGCCGCGGCGGTGGCGGTGCCGCTGCTGCTGGGCGGCGCGCACGTCGCCGCGGCGGCCACCACGCTGTTCGCCGGCTTGCTGATCGTGATCGCGATCGGGCGCGCGCGCGCGCTGGTCGACCTGCGCGGCTCCGAGCTGACGCTGGTGGAGCGCGACGAGACCGTCTCCATGCTGCTGCGCGAGTTCGGCGACGCGAACGCCGACTGGTTGTGGGAAACGGACGCCGCCCGTCGCATCGTGAAGGCCTCTCCCCGCTTCGCCTACGCCTGCGGACTCGATCCCGCCGCGATCGACGGCATGCCGTTCCTCCAGCTGCTCGCCGGCCCGACGTGGGAGAGCGGCGACGTCGCCCCGGCGCTGCGCGAGCTGGCGGAGAAGATGAAGGCGCGCGACAGCGTGCGCGACCTGGCGCTGCCCGTGTCGATCCGCGGAAAGCCCCGTTGGTGGTCGATCACCGCCAGTCCGCGCTTCGACGCGCAGGGGACGTTCGCCGGCTTCCGCGGCGTGGGCTCCGACGTGACCGAGCAGCGCGTGACCGCCGACCGCATCGCGCGGATGGCCCGGTTCGACACGCTGACCGGCCTGCCCAACCGTCTCCACGTCAACGAGGCGCTGACCCGCGCGCTGGAGGAGGCGGCGCACTGGCGCACGCGCTGCGCGTTCATGATGATCGACCTCGACCGCTTCAAGGCGGTGAACGACACGCTGGGCCACCCGGTCGGCGACCGGCTGCTTGGTCGCGTATCCGAGCGGCTGGCGCAGATGATGGGCGAGAACGAGATCGTCGGCCGGCTGGGCGGTGACGAGTTCGCCGTCGTCGTGCGCGACGCGCGCGATCCGGCGAAGGTCGAAGGGCTCGCCCGCTGCATCATCGACCGGCTGAGCCAGCCTTACGACGTCGACGAGCACACGCTGTACATCGGCGCATCGGTGGGCGTCGCCACGTCTCCGCGCGACGGCGAGACCGCGGAGACGCTGGTCCGCTCCGCCGACCTCGCGCTCTATCGCTCCAAGGAGCGCGGCGGCGGCGTCTTCCACGCCTATGAGCCGCAATTCCACAGCGACGCGGAGGAGCGCCGCGTGCTGGAGCTGGCGCTGCGCAAGGCGCTGCAGAACGGCGAGCTGCACCTGCACTACCAGCCGGTCGTCACCGCCGACGACGGCAGCCTGCGCGGGTTCGAGGCGCTGCTGCGCTGGCAGCACCCGACACTGGGCGCGATCTCCCCGGCCAAGTTCGTTCCGATCGCGGAGGAGACGCGGCTGATCGCGCCGATCGGCGAGTGGGTGGTGCGCACCGCCTGCCAGGAGGCGGCGCGCTGGCCCGCCGAGGTGACGGTGGCCGTCAACGTATCGCCCGAGCAGCTGCACAGCCCGCAGTTCGTGCAGGTGGTCGCCTCCGCGCTGGCGCAGAGCGGTCTGCCCGCGCACCGGCTGGAGCTGGAAGTGACGGAGAGCGTGTTCCTGCGCGAGGGAACCGGCGCGACCAAGGTGCTGGAGCGGGTGCTCGACCTGGGCGTGAAGCTGAGCCTCGACGATTTCGGCACCGGCTATTCCTCGCTCGGCTATCTCAGCCGGACGCGCTTCTCGTCGATCAAGGTCGACCGCAGTTTCGTGCAGGCCGCCGCGCGCGGCACGCCGGAGGCGATCGCGATCATCCGCGCGGTCGTGGCGCTGGCCAACAGCCTGGGCATGGCGACAACCGCGGAGGGCGTGGAGACCGAGGGCGAACTGGGCATGATACAGGAGCTCGGCTGCACGCGGATCCAGGGGTTCTACTTCGGCCGCCCGCTGCCCGTGGACGAGGCGCGCAGCCTGGCCACCCGCGGCAGCGGCGTCACCCGCGCGGCTTGACGCGGGCAGGCGCGCGCGTCACAGGGGCGGCGGCGAAGGAGTGTAGCTCAGCTGGTTAGAGCATCGGTCTCCAAAACCGAGGGCCGGGGGTTCGAATCCCTCCACTCCTGCCACTTTCCCGATCCCGCGTTCAGCTGAAGAGCTCCTTCAACAAGGTCGACACCAGCATGAAGGCGGGCGTGACCGCCAGCGCGAAGACGTAGCGCGCCTTCCGGCCTGCCCCGCCTTGCCCCCCATCGCCCCTCGCCCCTTGCCTAAAAGGCGAACCCGCGACATCCTGCGTGTCGACAAAGAGGCCGGCGAACCGGCGGGGAGAGGATCATGGAAGTCGCAGGCGGCATTGTGATGGCGGTGGGTGCGCTGGGCGCCATCGCGGCGATGGGCAGCATGGTCGTACTGGCACGCCGCGCGCGATAGGACGCCTGCACCCCCTACCGGGCGGCAAGCGTCGGCGCGCGTGGGCGGCGGGTGATGGCGATCCCCTCCTTCGCCCAGCCGGCCTTCGACTGGCACAGCTGGCCGACCGGTCCCGGCCGCGGCCCTTCGGCGAGGCTGGCGTAGAACTTCAGGCAGTATCGGTCGCGCTTCGCATCGTAGCTGGCGCGATACGTGTCGGTGACGGTCACGTCCCGCGGCGACGCGGCGCTCGCCACGGGAAACAGCAGCGCCAGGACGGCGGCGGCGGTGGCTCGGATCTTCATGCTTCTCTTCCTCGCGTCTCGCGGCGCGCCCGTCGCGCACCGACATCGCGGGAGAAGCAGGAAGTGTGCCATTGACGTAACACACCGTGACGGGCGCAGGTCGTCCGCCCCGCGCGCCAGATCGTGGCCCGACGCGCCGGAAAGGCTGGCGCGCCTCGCCAACCCGGCGGTCAGAGGCTGAGCTTCAATCCCAGCGCGTAATAGCCGTCGCCGACATTGCCCTTCAACGACAGCAGCGGCGCCAACGGCAGCGCGACCGTGCCATAGGGCGTCGTGTCGTCCTCGCCGGCGCGCACGCCCACGCCGATGGTGGCGAGCAGCGGGATGGCGTACGTCGCCTCCACCTTGCCGTACACGCGGGTGTCGCCGTCCGCGATCAGCCCGCCGACGATCGGCGTCAGGCGGAAGCCGGCCGCGCCGAAGCCGTAGCCGACGCCCACCTCCCCGCCCCAGCGCCCGTCCACCCGCGCGCCATTGCCCTCCACCGCGACCTGCGCCGCGGCGGGCGTGGCCACGCCGGCGGCCAGCAGGACGGCCAGGATCCTCCATCCGGACATCGTCGTTTCTCTCCGCTTTTCAGTGTTTCCGAAGGTTGCTGTGCGTCATCTTCGCACCGCTGTTCTTGAAAGTGCTACCGGCGGTAGCGTTTTCGCAATCTTTTCTCTAGAGTGAGGCCCGGATCGTTTCGCCGGACCTCAGCGTGGGCCGGAAAGGCGGTTCGCGCGTTGACGCAACCGCGCCGGGGGACGGCGCGATTACGAAAGGAATATTCATGCGTTCGTTTCTCGCCGGGGCCGCCGCCCTCACCCTGATGGCCTCGCCGGCGCTCGCCGCCAACCCGGCCGCCAGCCTGTCGGTCGCCAAGTCGCGCGCCGCGACCGCGTCGTCGAACAAGAGCGAGCTGGCCGGTGGCGGCATCTTCGCCGCCGTCATCCTCGCGGGCATCGCCGCGATCGGCGTGATCGCGATCGTGAACGACAGCGACGATTCGGACAGCAACTGATCGCATCGCGACGTTGAGTTCGAGGGGACCGGGCGCCACGCGCCCGGTCCCCTTCTCGTTTGGCCGAACGGCATCCCGGCTTCGCGCCCTTGCTTCGTCGGCGGGCAGTCGCTAGATGCACACGCCATCCGACAGCACGGACGGCCTTCACCCCCGCGGCGCCCAGCCCAGGGGGTGGCGGACCCATGTGCGGGAACCGACTTGCAAGGCTGAGAGCAACGTGGCCAAGACGACCCCCATCGAGTTCATCCGCCAGGTCCGCGCCGAGACGGCGAAGGTCGTGTGGCCGACCGGCCGGGAGACGATGATGACCGGCGTGATGGTCGTCATCATGACCACGATCCTGGCGCTGTTCTTCCTCGCGGTGGACTCCGTGTTCAACGCGGTCGTGAAGGGCCTGCTCGGCCTCGCCCAGTAAATTCGCCCGTAACAACGACGTTAGACGAGAGAGACGCCATGGCGCGCTGGTACATCATCCACGCCTATTCGGGCTTCGAGGGCAAGGTCCGCGACTCGATCATGGCGGAGGCCACCCGCATGGGCCTGGAGCAGCTGGTCGAGCAGATCGAGGTGCCCACGGAGACGGTAACGGAGGCGCGCCGCGGCAAGAAGGTGGCAGTGGAGCGCAAGTTCATGCCCGGCTACGTCCTCGCCAAGCTGGCGATGACCGACGACGTCTACCACCTCGTCCGCAACACGCCCAAGGTGACGGGCTTCCTCGGCTCCTCCGGCAAGCCGCAGGCGATCAGCGACGCCGAGGCGGCGCGGATGCTGAACAGCAAGGAAGAAGCCGCGGCCGCGCCGAAGACCAAGGTGAAGGTCGACTACGAGATCGGCGACGCGGTGAAGGTGCTGGAAGGCCCGTTCGCCAGCTTCAACGGCACCGTGGAGGAGCTGGACTTCGACAAGTCCAAGGTGAAGGTCAGCGTGTCGATCTTCGGCCGCGCCACTCCCGTCGAGCTGGACTTCGAGCAGGTCGAGCGCAGCAAGTAGGCGCCAGGTTTGCCGCGCGGCAGCGTTCCGTGGCGTCTCTAATCGGGTAATCGCGCGCCTTCCCTTCGCGGCCGAACCACGCGACCACCGTCCCTGCGCCGCGGGGATGGCGCGAGGGGGGAAGCGATGATGGGGCGGACGATCGCGCTCGCGGCGGGGGCTGCGTTCGCGCTGGCGGCGTGCACGCATACGAAGCAGATGGCCGACACCGGCTTCGTGCCGCCCGAGGGCAGCTATCGCCTGGTCGTGATGCGGCCCGACGTGGCGGTCGGCTCGATCACCACCGGAGGCGGGTTCGAGCAGCGCGAAGACTGGACCAACGCCGCGCGCGCCAATCTGGTCCGCGCGATCGAGGCGCAGCAGCAGGGCCGCGGCGGCAGCGTCAGGATCGTGTCGACCCGCGCCGAGGCCGGCATGGATCCAGTCCGGGTCGCCGAGCTGGAACGCCTCCACGCCGCGGTCGGCCAGTCGATCGCGCTGCATAAATATGCCGGGCCGAAGCTGCCGACGAAGAAGGACCGCTTCGACTGGACGCTGGGGGAGGAGGCGATCGCCTACGGCCAGGCGTCGGGCTACGATTACGCGCTGTTCGTGCGGGCGCAGGACAGCTTCTCCAGCACTGGCCGCGTGGCGGTGCAGGCGGTGGCGTTCCTGGGCTGCATGGTCGGCGTATGCATGATGCCGGGCGGCGGGCGTCAGGAGGCGTTCGCGTCGCTGGTGGATCTGAAGACGGGCAGGGTCGTCTGGTTCAATACGCTCGCCTCGGGCAGCGGCGACATCCGCGAACAGGATGGCGCGGACAAGATGGTCGCCAATCTCCTCGGCAAGATGAAACCGGGCGCGAGCCGACCGAAGGGCACGATCAAGACTGCGGCCCGGTGATGGCCCGCCAGCAATGGTCCCGCCGCGCCGTCCTGGGCGGAGCCTGCGCCTGCGCCTTCCACGCGAGGGCCGGCGCCGCCGACGCGCGCATCCACCCGGCGGCGATGACCGCGCTGGCCCCGGTCGGCTTCCGCCCGACCGAGCGCGACGAGCGCGGCATGTGGCAGTCGTGCGAGCGGCTGGAGGAGGAGATTGCGGGCAGCAACCTGCTGCTGCCCTCGCCCGCGTTCCAGCGTTATGCCAAGCAGGTGGTCGATCGCCTGGTGGGCGACCGCGCAGGCGAGACACGCGTCTACGTGGTGCACGATCCGGACTTCAACGCCTCCATGTTCCCCACCGGCATGATGCTGGTCAATACCGGGCTGCTCGCGCGGATGCGGGACGAGGCGCAATTCGCCTCGATCCTCGGCCACGAATGCGGCCATTACCTGCGCCGCCACTCGCTCAGCCGGTGGCGCGACACGAAGGCGAAGACCGGCGTGATGGCCTTCGTCCAGGCCGGCGCCTCGGTCGGTGCCGGCATCACGGCGGGCGCGGGCGGCGCGGGCGCAAACTGGATGGATCTCGCCAATGCGATCAACGCGTCGCTGGTGCTGTCCATCCTCAGCTACTCGCGGGAGCATGAGCGTGAGGCGGACGCCTACGGCGTGAAGCTGATCGAGGAGGCCGGCTACCCGCCCGAGGCGGCGGCGATGGTGTGGGAGCAGCTGATCGCTGAGCGAAAGGCGAGCGCGGCCGGGCGCCGCAAGAAGTATCGCGACCGCAGCCTGTCCGCGTTGTCGACGCATCCGGCCAGCGCCCTCCGCCTGGCCGATCTCTCCGTCTCCGGCCGCGAGCTGCGCGATATCGTCGTGACTGGGCGGCGCTACGATGCGCAGAAGGCGCGCTGGGACGCGGCGGTCGCGCCGCTGCGCGCGGACCTGCTGGCAGAGCAGGTGCGGCTGAACGATCCCGGGGCCAGCCTGTACCTCGTCCATGCGATGGCCGCGGATGGGTGGACCGGACTGCTGCGATACAACGAGGGCGAGGTCTATCGCCTGCGCGACGAGGCCGGCGACGCGCAGCGCGCCGCCACGTCCTATGCCGCCGCCATCGGCCATGCCGATGCGCCGGCGGAGGCGTGGCGCGCGCACGGCTATGCGCTGCTGAAACAGGGCCGGGGTGAGGAGGGAAAGGCGGCGCTGGGACGCTACCTCGCCGAGCGCCCCGGCGCGAACGACGCGGGCATGATCCGCTTCAGCATCAACCAGTAAGGGGAACATCATGCATCACCGCCGTCTCGCCGCCGTCGCGGCGCTGTCCCTCGCGCTCGCCGGCTGCGGCGGCCCGCGCTACGCGCTCGTCCCCGCGGCTCCGGTCACGGTGGCGAAGGGCAGCATGACGGTGCGGCCCGGCATCGCGTGGAACCGTTCGCCCCGGGGCAGGTACGACGTCGCCTGGGAAGAGAATTGGACCGAGAACGGGCCGCTGCTCGATTCGATCGGGTTCATCGGCGGGCTGCCGGACGGCCAGGCCATCGCGAAACAGCGCAAGAAGGACGACCGCAAGGTCCCCGTCTTCCGCGCCGACATGTCGCCGCAGGATCTCGTCTCGATGCTGGAGAGCTACTACCGGATCAAGGCCGGCGCGACCGTGTTCGCGGCGGAAGGGGTGTCGCCTGCCACCTTCCTCGGCACGCCGGGGCTGCGCTTCGACTATAGCTACGTCGGCGAGGACCAGGTGAAGCGGCGCGGGCGCGCGGTGATGGCGGTGGTGAAGGGCAAGCTGTACCTCGTCTCGCTCGACGGCGCGGCGCTCCACTATTTCGACGCCGCCCTGCCGGACTTCACCGCCATGGCGGACGGCGCGCGACTGGGCTGAGCCGCCATTGCGATTGGCGGCGCTTTGCGCTAAGCGCGCCGCCTTCCAGCGTCTACAGCGATGGATGGCTTGCGGGAGGGCGCGTTGCACGCGCCCGATCGGACCGCTCGACTTGAACACGGACGGGCGCCCCGCGCCGGTCCAGCACAGAGAGTGACATGGCAAAGAAGATCACCGGCTACATCAAGCTGCAGGTGCCCGCGGGCTCTGCCAACCCCTCCCCGCCGATCGGCCCCGCGCTGGGTCAGCGCGGCGTGAACATCATGGAATTCTGCAAGGCGTTCAACGCGCAGACCGGCGACATGGAGAAGGGCGCGCCCCTCCCCACCGTCATCACCGTCTACGCCGACCGCTCGTTCAGCTTCGTGACGAAGACGCCGCCGGCGACCTTCCTCATTAAGAAGGCGGCGAACCTGAAGTCGGGCTCCAAGGAGCCGGGCAAGGTGTCCGCGGGCAAGATCAAGCGCAGCCAGCTGAGCGAGATCGCGCAGACGAAGATGAAGGATCTGAACGCCAACGACATCGAGGCGGCGACGAAGATCATCGAAGGCAGCGCCCGCGCGATGGGCCTCGAAGTGGTGGAGGGCTGAGACCGTGGCGAAGCTGACGAAGAAGCAGAAGGCCGTCACGATCGATCGTGAGAAGCTGCACGGCGTGGACGAGGCGATCGCCCTGGCCAAGTCGGGCGCCACGTCGAAGTTCGACGAGACGATCGAGGTCGCGCTGAACCTGGGCGTCGACCCGCGTCACGCCGACCAGATGGTCCGCGGCGTGGTGACGCTGCCCGCCGGCACCGGCAAGACCGTGCGCGTCGGCGTGTTCGCCCGCGGCGCCAAGGCCGACGAGGCGCGCGAGGCCGGGGCCGACGTGGTCGGTGCCGAGGACCTGATGGAGGAGATCCAGGGCGGCAAGATCGACTTCGACCGCTGCATCGCGACGCCGGACCTGATGGGCGTCGTCGGCCGGCTGGGCAAGGTGCTGGGCCCCAAGGGCCTGATGCCGAACCCGAAGCTGGGCACCGTGACGATGAACGTCGCCGAGGCGGTGAAGGCGGCCAAGGGCGGCCAGGTGGAATATCGCGTCGAGAAGGCCGGCATCATCCACTCCGGCATCGGCAAGGCGTCGTTCGCGGAAGCGGACCTGCGCCGCAACTTCGACGCGCTGGTCGACGCGGTGGTGAAGGCCAAGCCGTCGGGCGCGAAGGGCAAGTACGTCCGCAAGGTGGCGATCAGCTCGACGATGGGCAGCGGCATCAAGGTGGACGTGGCCGAGGTGGCAGGCGCGTAAGGCGCCGATCCTCACCCGAAAAACACGAAGGGCCGGGAGCGATCCCGGCCCTTTTCGCTTCCCCACGCCGGCGAGGACGCGACCGGCAGCGACGGTCTATCGCACCAGCGCGTCGCGCAACTCCCGCACCCGCGCGTTGAGCTCGCCCAGCTCCGCCAGGGTCATGCCCGACCGTTCCACCACCGCATCGGCGAGGCAGCCGCATTCCTCGCGCACCGCCTTCCCCCGCGTCGTCAGCCGCACCTCCACCCTGCGCTCGTCCGCAGTATCGCGCGCGCGGGTCACGAAGCCTGCCGCTTCCAGCCGCTTGACCAGCGGCGTCACCGTGCTCGATTCGAGCGCCAGCCGCTCGGCGATGGCGCCGACGCTGCGCGCCTCCTCCTCCCACAGCACGTGCAGCACGAGATATTGCGGGTAGGTGATGCCGATCCCGTCCAGCAGCGGCTTGTAGGCGCGCTGCACCGCCATCGAGGCGGCATAGAGCGCGAAGCAGAGCTGATCGTCGAGCGGCGCGGGCTCGGCCATGGTCGATGTCCTCGATCGTCGTCGGTGTCGCAAAACAGGATATCGCGATACCTTTTTTCTGGACAAGGGCAACGATCGACCCCACATATCAATTATCGCGATAATCTATATCGCAGCATGGATAGGAGCTCGTCATGGCCGTCGACGTCAAATACCGCACCACCGCCCACGCGACCGGCGGGCGCGACGGCCACGCCATCGTCAACGACGGCAGCTTCGACGTGAAACTGTCCACGCCCAAGGAACTCGGCGGCGCGGGCGGCAGCGGCACCAATCCGGAGCAGCTGTTCGCGGCGGGCTATTCCGCCTGCTTCATCGGCGCGCTGAAGGCCGCGGGCGCCCAGTTGAAGATGAAGGTTCCCGCCGAGGCGGAGGTGACCGCCACCGTGGGCATCGGCCCGCGCAGCGAGGGCGGGTTCGGCATCACCGCCGACCTGCTGGTCGACCTGCCCGGCGTGGAGCGCGCCGACGCGGAGAAGCTGGTCGCGCTGGCGCACCAGATCTGCCCCTATTCCAATGCCACGCGCAACAATCTCGACGTCGGGCTGACCCTGGCCTGACGCCGCGCCGGCGCCGTCGCTTTACCCCGGGACGGCGGCGCCGGCGAACCTGCGCTCGACAATCCCCTCTCCCGCCGCGATGGTCGCGGCCGGAAGAGGATATCGTTTCATGGCGCATTACGGTGACTTGCAGACCGCCATCTACGGTGCGGGCCTGGCCGGGATCGTTCCGGAATGGCCGGTCGACTTCGCCACGCTGAAGGCGCGGGCGGAGGCGGCGATGCCGCCGTCGGTGCTGAACTACGTCCAGGGCGGCTGCGGCGACGAGTGGACGCAGGACGAGAATGCGCGCGCCTTCCGCCATTGGGGCATGGTGCCGCGGATGATGGTGGATAGCGCGCGGCGCGACCTGTCCGTCCGCGCCTTCGGCCTCGACCTGCCCTCCCCGCTGTTCATGGCGCCGATCGGCGTCACCGGCCTGTGCACGCAGGATAGCCACGGCGACCTCGCCGCCGCGCGCGCGAGCGCGGCGACCGGCGTGCCGCTCACCGCCTCCACGCTGTCGAACGACCCGCTGGAGGACGTGAAGGTCGCGTGCGGCGACGTGCCCGCCTTCTTCCAGCTTTATACCCCGCGCGATCCGGAGGTCGCCGCCAGCCTGGTGTCGCGCGCGGAGGCGGCAGGCTATGCGGCGATCGTCGTCACGCTGGACACCTGGGTCACCGGCTGGCGCCCGCGCGACCTGAACGTGTCCAACTTTCCGCAATTGCGCGGCCACGTGCTGCAGAACTATTTCGTCGATCCCGCCTTTCGCCGGCTGCTCGCCCAGCCGCCCGAGGAGGACCTGCGCACCGCCATCGGCACCTGGGGCGCGACGTTCGGCAAGGTGCTGACGTGGGACGACCTGCCGTGGCTGAAGTCGCTGACGAGCTTGCCCATCGTGCTGAAGGGCATCTGCCACCCCGACGACGCGCGCCGCGCGATCGACGGCGGGGCGGACGGCATCTACGTGTCCAATCACGGCGGTCGGCAGGCGAACGGCGGCATCGCGGCGATCGACATGCTGCCCGCGGTGGCGGAGGCGGCAGCGGGCCGGGTCCCGGTGCTGTTCGACAGCGGCATCCGGTCGGGCAGCGACGTGGTGAAGGCGGTGGCGCTGGGCGCGGACCTGGTCGGCGTCGGCCGCCCGTACAGCTACGGCCTGGCGCTGGGCGGCGACCGCGGCTGCGCGCACGTGCTGCGCTGCCTGCTCGCCGAGGCGGACCTGCTGATGGCGGTGGACGGCTGGCCGACGATCGCGGCGGTGCGCGAAGCGGGGGCGGTGCGGACCGACCGCTGACGGCCATGCGGGAGCGGATCGCATCCGCCGCGCTCGTCGCGCTGGTCCATGCGGGCCTGCTGTTCCTGCTGCTGTCGGGTGGTCCGCGCGTGGCCCGCCCGGCAAGCGAGACCGCGCTCTCGACCTTCGACGTCGCGCCCCCTCCTCCTCCGCCACCATCGCGTGACGAGCGGGTCCGATCGCCGGCGCGGGCGCCGCGAGTCGCCGGCGCGGCGGGGCGGCAGGCGCGCCGTACCCCGGTGGTGGCGCCGATGCCGCCCGTCGCGCCGCGCCCGCCGCCCCCCGTCGCGGCGGTGCTGCCGGACGAGGGCGCGGCTCCCCTCGCCGGCACGGCCGCGTCGGGTGGCGGCACGGGGGCGGCAACCGGCGGCTGGGGCCACGGCGCAGGCGGCAGCGGTGACGGCGGCCGGCGCGCGCGGCTGCTGTCCGGCCGGATCGAGGATCGCGACTATCCCGCGGAGGCGCGCCGCACCCGCGCGGAGGGGATCGCGACGGTGCGCTTCACCGTCGACACGGACGGGCACGCGCGTCGCTGCCGCGTCCAGCGCAGCGCGGGCGACGCCGCGCTGGACGCCGCCACGTGCCGCCTGATCGAAGAGCGCTTCCGCTACGCTCCCGCGCAGGACACCGCCGGCCGCGCGGTGGCGGAGGAGCGCGCCTGGCAGCAGCGCTGGTGGCTGGAGCGCTGACCGCCGCCTACAGACCCACCACGCCGTTGCCGTCCACCTTGGTGATGACGATCGTCGCCGAGCGCGGGCGGCTGGTGCCCTGCTGGCCCGATTGCGTGGCCGGCCAGCTGGACGTGATGTTCGCCGGCCCCCCGCCCTCGCCCGGGTGCTGGATGTTCACGAACAGCGATTCGCCGTCCGGCGTGGAGGTGATGCCGGTGATCTCGCACTCCCGGGGTCCGACCAGGAAGCGCTTCAGCCGCGTTCCCGGCGCCGCGCCGATGCGCGTGGTGACGGTCGCGGTCGCGCCGGCCAGCGTGCTGGTCACGCTGCGCGCGGCACCGTCGCCGACGCGGCCCGGCAGCGCGGCGAGCATCTGGTTGTTCGTGATGTCGGTATACGCGCCGTCGTCGGTCTGTAGCCACAGCAGCGGGTTCACCTGTCCGCTGGGGTTGGTGGCCGCACCGAACCAGAGGCCGTCGGGCGAGGAGAAGTCGTTCTCCGCGGTCAGCGACGACAGGTTGATGTTCGTCGCCTCCAAATCCTCGCCCGCGCCGAAGGCGTAGACGTCCCACGCGAAGGCGGTCGCCTCCGTCGTGTCGCCGTTCTCGCGCAGGCGAACGACGTGGCCGTTGACGTTGCCCGTGCCCGCGGCGCGCCCGTCGGTCTTCGGATCGGTATAGGCGCGCGGGTTCGCCGCATCCACCGCGCGCGTGCCGGTGGGGCGGCGCGAGCTGTTGTTGGTCAGCGTGCAGTACATCTCGCCGTTGGCGGGGTTCACCGCGGTCCATTCCGGCCGGTCCATCGGCGTCGCGCCGAGCAGGTCGGCGGCGATGCGGGTGTTCAGCAGCACGTCGGCCTGGTCGACGAAGGCGAAGTCGGCGTTGGCCGCGGTCAGCGGACCCTGACCGAAGACGAGCGGCAGCCACTGGCCGGTGCCGTCCGCGTTGAACTTCGCCACGTAGAGCGTGCCGGCGTCGAGATACTTGTCGCCGATCGCCAGCCGGTCCGCCGCGCCCGCGTCCGCCGCGGTCCAGGCGGTGTTCGACACGAACTTGTAGATATATTCGTTCTGCGCGTCGTCGCCCATGTAGAAGGCGGGCTTCACCCCGGCGACGGTGCGGCCGATCCAGCAGCCTTCGTGGTTCATCCGGCCCAGCGCGGTGCGCTTGCGCGGGGTGGAGGCGGGATCATAGGGGTCGATCTCCACCACCCAGCCGAAATGGTTCGGTTCGTTGCGGAAGTCCTGCGCGCCGCCGGCGGCGAGCGCAACGTCGGCCGTGGCGTTCCAGCGGGCGAAGCGGGTGTCGTTCGCGTCCGCGGGCGCGGCGCTGGTCCAGCGGTAATTGCCCGCGCGCCCTTCGCCGATGCCGTAGCGCGCCAGGCTGCGGTTCTGCTTCGCGCTGCGCAGCGCCGCGTCGGCGTCGCGGCGGAAGTATCCGGCCCAATTCTCCTCGCAGGTCAGGTACGTGTTCCACGGCATCTGGCCGTTGGCGCAATTGTTGATCGTGCCGCGGCCGGTGGTGCCGTCCGCGGACGCCACCGTCACCAGCGCCGCGTTGCCGCGCACCGGGCCGTTGAAGCGCATCGGCGTGTTCGGCGTGATGCGGCGGTTGAGCGCGGACGCCTGATTGTAGCTCCAAGCGCCCGATGCGGCGCGCGACACCTCCACCACGGAGACGCCGTGCGCCTCGATCTCCTTCACCACTTCCGCGGTGGGCCGCGCGGCGGGGCCGGACAGGTTGGTGGGGCCGTTGAGGTGGAGGTAGCTCTCCGTGATGTTCTCATGGTTCATGACCAGCAGCCCGCGCGTATTGCTGGTCGCCGGCGCGGTGCCGGTGGCGGCGAGGCCGAAGTAGCTCATGCCGTCGTGATGGTCGCCCGCGCGCTGCGCGAAGTTCGTGTCCTGCCCGTCGTTGGCATAGGCCGGCACGCCCGCCGCCAGCGGGTCGCCCAGGCGGTAGAGCACGGTAACGGCGTAATTGGCTGGAACGGTCACCACGTCGTTCTTGTTCTTCGTGACGGCGACGAAATCGAGCGTCGCGGGGCTGACCGTCACCGTCGACTGCGCGCGGCCGGTGCGGCCGTTCAGCGTGGCGGCGAATTCGAACACCAGCGGGGTGGCCGTGGCCACCGCCGGCGCGACGAAGCTGATCGCCTTGCCGCTGGTCGTCGTCGTCACGGTGGGGCCGCTCACCTGCGTGAAGCTGGTCGTCGCGGCATTGTCGCTCGCCTGCGGAGTCAGCGTGACGCGCTTGCCCGCGGTGGTGGCGACGTTCTCGCCCGCGGTGACGACGACTGGGGCCTGGCCGACGCCGTTCTCGTCGTCGCTGCACCCGGCGAGCAGACTGGCGCCGAACGCCGCGGTCGCCATCGCGCCCAGCCCGCCCAGCAGCGTCTGCCGCCGCGAGTAGCGCTCCGACACGATCTCCGACAGATGCGTGTTGCGCGAGCGATTGGTGTCGATGTCGCCGTCGTCGTAGCCGAACATGGATGATCCCCCGGGAAAGCCGTTGGATCGCTCTTTGACCGCGGGATGCGGCAGTGCGGTTGCAGTTCGGCGACGCCGCGGTGACGGCGACGTGACGGTTCGGAGACAGCTTGACCCGCCGCCGTCCTGCCGCTAGGGGCGCGCCCAAGCATCGGCGTTCGCGCCGGCGCTCCGTCCGAGACAGCGGGTGACCTCACGGTCTTAATTCCCCGCCGAGGCGGGGATTGCAGGATCTCGACCGGCCGCGCCACGGCGCCGTTCCGGTCTGCCCACCATTCCCCATCGCTGGACTGTAAGCAACGGGCGCATCCGCTGGCCGGCTGCGCCCATGTACGTGGAGAATGGCATGGATCGTACTCAGAAGACCCAGGCCGTCGCCGATCTGAACCGCACCTTCTCCGAGGTCGGCGTGGTGGTCGTCACCCGCAACCTCGGCATGACGGTCGCGCAGTCCACGGACCTGCGCAACCGGATGCGGGACGCCGGCGCGACCTACAAGGTCTCGAAGAACCGGCTTGCCAGGATCGCGCTGGACGGCACCGACTACGGCTCGCTGAGCGATATGCTCACCGGTCCCGTGGCGCTGGCCACCTCCGTCGACCCCGTCGCGGCCGCCAAGGTGGCCGTCGACTTCGCCAAGACGACCGACAAGTTCGAGATCGTCGGCGGGGCGATGGGCGCGACCGCGCTCGACCTGGCGGGCGTGCAGGCGCTGGCGACGCTCCCGTCGCTGGACGAGCTGCGCGCCAAGATCGTGGGCCTGATCGTGGCGCCCGCCACGAAGCTGGCGACGATCACGCAGGCGCCCGCGGCGCAGATCGCGCGCGTCCTGTCGGCCTACGCCGAGAAGGAAGCCGCGTAAGGCTCTCGCGACCTGGCTTTATCAAACATCCAATTGATCTGAGGGAATATCATCATGGCAGACCTGAACGCGCTGGTTGACCAGCTGAGCGAACTGACCGTCCTCGAGGCCGCCGAGCTCTCGAAGCTGCTCGAAGAGAAGTGGGGCGTCTCCGCCGCCGCGGCGGTTGCGGCTCCCGCGGCCGGTGGTGGCGGCGCCGCCGCCCCCGCCGCCGAGGAGAAGACCGAGTTCGACGTGATCCTGACCGGCGACGGCGGCAAGAAGATCAACGTCATCAAGGAAGTCCGCGCCATCACCGGCCTGGGCCTGACCGAGGCGAAGGCCCTGGTCGAGGGTGCGCCCAAGGCCGTGAAGGAAGGCGTGAGCAAGGACGAGGCCGAGAAGGTCAAGAAGCAGCTCGAGGAAGCCGGCGCGACCGTCGAGCTGAAGTAAGCCGAAGGGCGGCTCCGCCGCCCTAGGCCGGCCGAACTTCGACGTCATGGGACTTGCTCCCATGACGGCCCGGCCGGGAAGAAAGGGGCGGCACCCACCACGGGTGCCGCCCCTTTCCTATGCCCGCGCGATCCAGCGCACCGCCGCGGCCATCACCGGGTCGCGCCCCGCGGCCACGTCCGCCGCGCGCGTGACCACGCGCTCGTCCGGCAAGACCCCGCCGTCGCGCCGCTCGCCCTTCGGGAAATAGCCGATCAGCGGCACGTCGAACTCGATCCCGCTCGCGGGCAGCCGCACGAAGAAGAAGCCGCCGCCGATCGTGCCACGCAGATTGCCGCCGGTTTCCTCGCCGAACAGCCGTACCACGCCGCTGCGCTTGGCGAGGTTCGCGAACTGGAACGTGGCCGAGCTGTTGACCGGCCCCACCAGCGCCGCCACCGGGCGCACGATCCGCGGCGCCACCGGATCGATCCAGTCCACCCCCTCCACCGGCGCGCGGCGGTAGAAGCCGTTGCCCAGGTCCACCGCATCCTCGCCGATCCGGCGGAAGCCGTCGTCCCAGGTATCGAGATACGGGTCGAGATCCGCGGGCGTCCGGCGAAACCGCACCCGGCGTTCGCCGCTGTCGCGAGCCAGCCGCCGCGCGATCAGCCGCGCCAGGATCGGCGCGCCGCAATCGTTGCCGCCCTCGTTGCCGCGCAGGTCGACGACCAGCCCCTTCAGCGCGGGCAACGTGTCGAGCCGCTCGGCCAGCCACGGCTCCCACGCCCAGTTGCTGTCGTAGAGCACCCAGCTGGGCATATCGAGCACCGCCACGCCGTCGGGCCGTACCGTCCAGGACCAGATCGGGCCGTCCGTCCGCTCGCCGGCGACCATCTGCGCGCGTCGCGCGGCCAGCGTGATCGGCGGCAGCACGACCGTCACCGCGCGACCGTCCGGCCGCACCACCTCCACGCGGTGCGCGCCGCCCGGTGGCGCGCCGTAGATCAGACCGTGGAAGACGTCGAACGTCTCGATCCCCTCCGTCCCGCGCACCTCCAGCAGCGACACGCGCTTGCCCTCGTTGTGGCCGTCCGTGCGTGTGAATGGGATCAGCCGCGCCAGCATCGCGGGGGCGGGAACCCCGTTCAGCCGCCGCACGATCGTGCCGGGCGGCAGGCCCGGACCGCCGTGCGCGGTGACCACCATCTCCCCGTCGAGCCAACGGAAATGAAACGGCAGCCGCGTGCCGCGATCGAACAGCTCCGCCGCGACGGCCTTCGTCTGGTTGAAGAAATTTGCGTAGGTGTGCCCGTCGCGGATGGTGGCGAGGAAGCGGGAGAGCAGGAGGTAGCGCGCGCCGCGATCGGGCGCCGCCGCGAAGTCGCGCCGCAGCCCGTCGAGCCGCGCCGACAGCGCGGCGGGCGTATTGTAGCGAAACGTGCCGGGATGCAGCGCCAGGGCACGGCGGACGATGTCGATGTCGCCGGTCAGCGCGGCCGTCGGATTGGCGAACGCGCGAGGCGCGAGCGGAGCCGCGGCCAGCGCGGCGAGGAGGTGGCGTCTGTTCATGCCCCCCGGCCTGCCCTCAGCCGCGATGCCGGGCGCCTCACTTTGACGGTTCGGCGCCGTTATTCATGATCTGCGACGTGCGGCGGTAGGCGGAGGGCGTCATGCCGTAGCGCGCCTGGAATGCGCGGTTGAAACTGGCCTTGGAACTGAAGCCCGCGTCCAGCGCCATCGTCAGCAGGTCGGCGCGCGCGCCCGCGTCGATCGCCGCTGCCACCGCCTCGCACCGCAGGCCGTTGACGAAGGCGGAGAAGCCGATGCCGAGCCCGTCGTTCAGCGCGCGAGAGAGGTGCGCGGTGTTGGTGCCCAGCCGCCGCGCCAGCACCGGCAGCGACAGGTCCGCGTCGGCTGCCCAGCCCTGCGCCCGGACCGTCGCCGCCCATGCCTCCCCCTGCGCGCGCCAGTCCCGCGCGGGCGCGGCGGGAGCGGGCACCGGCTCCAGCGCGTCGATCGGCGGGAAGCGCAGGGCTGCGTGGCGCCACCCCTCGACGGCCAGGTAGAGCGCGAAGGCCGCGATCGCGAGGTGCAGCCCCATCAGCGCGACATAGCCGAGCGGCGCCAGCGCGTTCCACACCGCGTAGATCGCGAACACGGGCAGCAGCGCCAGCGTCGCCCCTACCGCCCGGCTCAGCCAGCGCGCGGCGTAGCGCTGGTCGTCGCTCCGCTGCGCCGCCAGCAGCGTCCGGTAGCGCGTGAGGAGGCGCAGGCCGAGCAGGCCATAGCCCGCCAGCCCCGCGGCGGTGCCGAGCCAGGCGACGTCGGTGGCGCCGTCCAGCACCCGGTCCGCCCACGCCTGCTTCGCCGGCATCGGCAGCAGGAAGCCGGCGGTCATGAAGACGGCGTATGTGCCCGGCACCACCGCGTGCCGCCACGCCCGTGCCGGGCATCGGCCGGAGACGAGCGCATGGACGTAGCACCACAGCAGCGGCGCCACCGCCAGCGGGTGCGCCAGCGGCGCGAACGTCAGCCAGCGCCACCGATCGTAGAAGCCGGCGAACCCGATCAGCCAGGGGGTGAGCACGCCTGCCAGCACGAGCAGCAGTACCGCGAGCGTGCGGTTGGCCCGCCGATTCGCCAGCACACGCGGCAGCGCGGCCGCGATCGCGAGGAGTTGCGCGATCACGACCGTGAGAATCGCCGTGCGCCAGCCGAAAACGAGGCCATCGAGCATGCGCGCACCGTAGAACGGCACGATCGCCGCGCGAAGCGGTCGCACAGACTTGCCATGACCGGCCCCGTCCGCCTACCGCAAGGGGGATGTCCGATCATACGCAGCCCTCCGATCCATTGCAGCAGCGTGACGTGGACCCCACGGGACTGGCCAAGGGTCGCCCGGCGGAAGGCACCACCGACGTCGGCGCGCGCGAGCCGCTGGGCCGGTCGGGGATGCATCACTGGCGCGAGAGCACGATCACCGATCCCGATCTGCAGGACCGCGGCGGGGTCTTCTTCGCCGCGATCGAGATGACGCGGATGCCGATGATCCTGACCGATCCCAACAGGGACGACAATCCGATCGTCTTCGCCAACAAGGCGTTCCTCGACCTGACCGGGTACGAGGAGGAGGAGGTCCTCGGCCGCAACTGCCGGTTCCTGCAGGGTGCGATGACCGATCGCGGCTCGGTCGACGAGCTGCGCGCCGCGATCGAGAGCAAGTCCTCGATCGCGCTGGAGCTGCTGAACTATCGCCGCGACGGCTCGCCGTTCTGGAATGCGGTGTTCATCGGACCCGTATACGATACGAAGGGCAAGCTGCTCTATTTCTTCGCCAGCCAGCTGGACGTGACGCGGCGGCGCAACACCGAGCAGTCGTTCCGGCAGGCGCAGAAGATGGAGTCGATCGGCCAGCTGACCGCCGGGCTGGCGCACGACTTCAACAACCTGCTCCAGGTGGTCAACGGCAATCTGGAGCTGGTCGCCGCCACCGCCGATCCGGACCGGCGCCAGCGCTATGTCGCGGCGGCGCAGGCGGCGGCGGAACGGGGCGCGAAGCTGACGGGGCAGCTGCTGGCCTTCGCGCGCAAGACCCGGCTGGAGCCGCGCGCGCTGGACCTGACCCGGTTGGTGTCGGAATTCACCGAATTGCTGGAGAGCGCGGTGAACGGTCAGGTCGACCTCCACCTCAGCCTGCGCCGCAGCCTTCCCGCAGTGGTGGTCGATCCCGACCAGCTGGAGATGGCGCTGCTGAACATCGTCACCAACGCGCGCGACGCGATGCCGCGGGGCGGCCTCGTCACCATCGCGACGCTTCCCGTCAAACGCGTGGAAGAGGACGGGACGCTGCCCGCCGGCGATTATATCGCGCTGGAAGTGCGCGACGAGGGCGAGGGCATGCGGCCCGAGGTGATGGAGCGCGCGACCGAGCCGTTCTTCACCACCAAGGGCGTTGGCAAGGGCACGGGGCTGGGCCTGGCGATGGCGAGCGGCTTCGCGCGCCAGTCGGGCGGCCAGCTGGAGATCGAGAGCGTTCCCGACGAGGGCACCGTCGTGCGGATGCTGTTCCCCGTCATGCAGGGCGCTCGCGAGGACATCGCACCGCCTCCTCCACCGGTGGACGTGGCGTCGACGCCGCCGACCGGCGAAGCGCAGCACATCCTGGTGGTGGAGGACAACGACGAGGTCCTGACGCTGGCGCGCGAGATCCTGGAGAGTGCGGGCTATCGCGTGTCCGTCGCCAACAGCGGCGAGGAGGGCCTGCGCCGCTTCGAGGCGCGGCATGCCGAGCAGCGCGTCGACCTGCTCTTCACCGACCTGGTCATGCCGGGCGGCATGAACGGCCTGATGCTGGCGGACGCGGTGATGGAGCGGGATGCCTCCGTGTCGATCCTGATGACCACGGGGTATAACGAGGAGCTGGTCGTGGGTGGCCCGCGCGCCCGCGCGACCGACGTATTGAGCAAGCCGTACAAGCGCTCCGAGCTGCTCGACCGCGTGCGCCAGGCGCTCAATCGCCGGGGCGAGGGCGCGCCGCGGCGCCAGAAGTCGGATTTCGGCGCCGCGCAGGCCTGAACCGGGCGGGCAGCCGCCCCGTCGTCAGTGCGAGGCCGCGCCCGCCGCGCCGATGCCCGTTTCCGCCCGCACCCGCTGCTCGGCGTAGCGCGCCCGGTCCTGCGCGGCGCGGGGGGAGCGATCCATCAGCGAGACCAACGCGATCGTGAGGAATGCGAGCGGCATGGAGACGATCGCGGGCGAGGAATAGGGGAACGGCGCGCTCGCGTGGCCGAGGATCGCCACCCAAACCGTGGGCGAGACGATCGTCAGCCCCACGCTGGCGACCAGCCCGACGCAACCGCCCGCCACCGCCCCGCGCGTCGTGCACCCGCTCCACAGCAGCGACAGCAGCAGCACCGGGAAGTTGCTCGACGCCGCCACGGCGAAGGCGAGGCTGACCATGAAAGCGACGTTCTGCTTCTCGAAGACGATGCCCAGCAGCACCGCCGCCGCGGCCAGCACCACCACCGTGCGCCGCGACACGCGCAGTTCCGCCGCCGAATCCGCCTGCCCCTTGCGGATGACGGTGGCGTAGAGATCGTGCCCGATCGCCGAGGCGCCCGACAGCGTCAGCCCCGCGACCACGGCCAGGATGGTCGCGAACGCCACCGCGCTGATGAAGCCGAGGAACAGGTCGCCGCCGACTGCGTGCGCCAGGTGGATCGCGGCCATGTTGGTCCCGCCCAGCAGCGCGCCCTGCCCGTCCTGATAGCCCGCGTCCGTCGCCACCAGCACGATCGCGCCGAAGCCGATGACGAAGGTGAGGACGTAGAAATAGCCGATCCACCCCGTCGCCCACAGCACGGAGGTGCGCGCCGCCTTCGCGTCGGGCACGGTGAAGAACCGCATCAGGATGTGCGGCAGCCCCGCGGTGCCGAACATCAGCGCCATGCCGAAGGAGATGGCGCTTACCGGGTCCTTGATGAAGTTCCCGGGCCCCATGATCGACCGCCCCGCCGTGGCGGGATCGCCCGCGCCCGCCGCCGCGGCGAGATCCGTCTTCACCGCCACCGCCCGCGCGAACAGCGCCTCCGCGCTAAAGCCGAACGAGGCCAGCACCATCACCGCCATGAAGGTGGCGCTGCCCAGCAGCAGCACCGCCTTCACGATCTGCACCCACGTCGTCGCGGTCATGCCGCCGAACAGCACGTAGAGCATCATCAGCACGCCGACGATGCCGACGGCATAGCCGTAGGGCAGGCCGAACAGCAGCTTGATGAGCTGCCCCGCGCCGACCATCTGCGCGATCAGGTAGAACAGCACGACCGCCAGCGTGCTCGACGCCGCGAACAGGCGGACCGGCGTCTGCGCGAAGCGGAAGGCGGCGACGTCGGCGAAGGTGAACCGGCCGAGGTTGCGCAGCCGCTCCGCCAGCAGAAACAGGATGATCGGCCAGCCGACGAGGAAGCCGATCGAGTAGATCAGCCCGTCGTAGCCGTCGGTGAAGATCTGCGCCGAGATGCCGAGGAACGACGCCGCCGACATATAGTCGCCCGCAATGGCGAGGCCGTTCTGAAAGCCGGTGATGCCGCCGCCCGCGGTGTAGAAGTCCGCCGCGGTCCGCGTCCGCCGCGCCGCCCAGCGGGTGATGCCCAGCGTCAGCGCGGCGAACAGCGCGAACATCGCGATCGCGGTCCAGTTCGTCGGCTGCTGCACCGCCGGCCCCGCCAGCGCGTCGGCACCGGCCGGTAGCGGTGTCAGCAGCGTGGCGGAAAGGAGGGCGCGCCTCATGCCGCGTGGTCGCGCAGCAGATCGGCCAGCGCGCGATCGAAGGCGCCGTTGGCGCGGTGGACGTAGACCGCCGTCGAGGCGACCGACAGCAGGATCAGGCCGAGTCCGACGACAATCCCGACCGAGTTTACGCCCGCACCGAGCGGCCGCGCCAGCGCCGGCTTGTCGAACGCGATGGTCAGGATGAAGGCGGCATAGGCCGCGGTCACGATCGCGCTCAGCATCCAGCCGAGCCGCCCGCGCTGCCGCAGCAGCGCGCGATAGCGCGGGTCCGCCATCATGCGCGCGACGTCCGCATCTGTCATGCCGTCCCCTCCCCTGATCCGCGCATCGAAGGCGGTGGCACCGCGCGTGTCAAGCGCCGCACGGGCGCGCCATCACCAATACGCCGACGGGAGGGTCGCCCGCGAGTAATCCCGCCGCTCCTGGCGGCGAATCGGGCGGCGATGGGTCAGAAACCGGCCCTGCGACAGAGGCCCTGAAGCTTCACGACCTGCGGATGGTCGGATCCGTATTGCTGGCGATAGATCGGCAGATACTTCGTGCAGTCCCGCTTCACCGACGCGCGGCTCGACGCGGACCGGGTCTTGCGGGCATTCGCGCGATCGATGTAGCCCTGGTTCTGCCCCATCAGCAGCGTGCCCTGCGCCTGCAACGTCGGGTCCATCTGCCCGTACACCGGCGCCAACGGCAGTCCCGCCAGGATGATCGCCGCCGACAACTTCATCATGCTAGGTCTCCTGCGTTCGCCGACGACGATCGAACGGATGCACACGCAGATCAGATCCGTGGGCGACGATCGACATGCGGAACCAGCGACGGTTCGCGACGACGAGATCATACCGGTCGCCCGTCTCCGCTCCCGTCGACGATGACCGCACTTCCATCATCACGCCGACGTCTTCCACAATGTCAGACGGCTGGCGGATTTTTCCACGGATACGGGTCGCGGACGATCGGCGGATCGTCGCGTCATTCCGTCGCCCGCACCCGCACCAGCATGTGCCCCTCCACCACCTGGCGCCCTTCCTCCGCCGCCAGTTCGGCGACCGTCCCGTCGAAGGGCGCCACCAGGTTCTGCTCCATCTTCATCGCTTCCAGCGTAACGAGCCGCTGTCCCTTGGCGACCTGCTCGCCCGCGGTCACCGCGACGGCGATCACGCGACCCGGCATCGGTGCCAGGATCGCACCGTCACCGGCGGCGGCGCCTGCGCCGCCCGCGGCGCGCCACGGCGCCAGCTCCCACGTCTGCCCGCTCTCGCTGACCAGCAGCGCGTCGACGCCGGCGGGCTCGGCCGCGTCGGCCGGCAGCCGGATCGTCACCGGCTGGCCTGCCAGCAGGAAGCGCGCCTCGCGCCGCGGCGCGGCGTTCAGGCGAAAGCCGGAGAGCGCGCCCGCCCCCGTCAGCGCCGCCGCCGCATCAACCAGCGCCTCCTCGCTCGGGCGTTCCGGCGGCATCAGCGCGTCGCCCTCGCGCGCGATCAATCCGTTATCGACGATACCCGCGACGAAGTCCTCGTGCTCCAGCGCCTGGACCAGAAAGCCCGCGTTGCAGCGCACCGGCCACACCACGCTGTCCTCCAGCGCATCGACCAGGCGCCGCCGCGCGTCCTCTCGCGTGGCGCCGTGCGCGATCAGCTTCGCGATCATCGGATCGTAGAAGGGCGTCACCGCGCTGCCCTGCTCCACCCCGGTGTCGACGCGCACGCCCTCACCCAGCGCGAACGCCTCCAGCGTACCGATCGATGGCAGAAACCCCTTCGCCGGGTCCTCGGCGTAGAGCCGCGCCTCGATCGCGTGGCCCGCGATCTCCAGCTCCTCCTGCCGCCGCGGCAGCGGCTCGCCCTGCGCCACGCGCAGCTGCCACTCGACCAGGTCCTGCCCGGTGATCGCCTCCGTCACCGGATGCTCCACCTGCAGCCGCGTGTTCATCTCCATGAACCAGATGCGGTCGGCGCGCAGGCCCTCGCTGGCGTCGGCGATGAACTCGATCGTCCCCGCACCCACATAGTCCACCGCGCGCGCCGCGCGCACCGCCGCCTCGCACACCGCAGCGCGGGTGGCCGCGTCCATGCCGGGGGCGGGCGCTTCCTCGATCACCTTCTGGTGGCGGCGCTGGAGCGAGCAGTCGCGCTCGAACAGGTGGACGGCGTTGCCGTGGCGGTCGCCGAACACCTGCACCTCGATGTGGCGCGGCGACAGGACGTACTTCTCGATCAGCACGCGGTCGTCGCCGAACGAGGATGCCGCCTCGCGCCGGCAGGATTGCAGCGCCTCGGCGAAGTCCGCGGCGGCATCGACGCGGCGCATCCCCTTGCCGCCGCCGCCCGCCACCGCCTTGATGAGCACGGGATAGCCGATGCGGTCCGCCTCGTCGCGCAACCGCTCGGGCGACTGGTCCTCGCCGAGGTAGCCGGGCGTCACGGGCACGCCCGCGTCGATCATCCGCTGCTTGGCGGCGTCCTTCAGCCCCATGGCGCGGATGCTGGCCGGGTCGGGCCCGACCCAGGTCAGCCCGGCGTCGATCACCGCCTGCGCGAAGTCGGCGTTCTCGCTGAGGAAGCCGTAGCCGGGATGGATCGCGTCCGCGCCCGTGTCGCGTGCCGCGGCCAGGATGCGCTCGCCGACGAGGTAGCTGTCGCGCGCCGGGGCGGGGCCGATCGCGACCGCCATGTCGGCGGCGCGCACGTGCATGGCGCCCGCGTCGGCGTCGGAATGCACGGCGACGGTGCGGATGCCCATCGCGCGCGCGGTGCGGACGATGCGGCAGGCGATCTCGCCGCGATTGGCGATGAGGAGCGTTCGGATCATGGCTGCGCGCATCCCTGGGTGCGGTGCGAGTAGGTGAGGTTGAGGATCTTCCAGCCCGTCGCGGTGCGGACGGCGTCGACGTGGTCGTAGCCGCAGTGCGAGAGCGTGCCGTCCACGGTGACGGTGTAGGGCGTCCAGATCATCGCGACCTCGCCGTCGATCTCCACCGCGGGCCGCCCGATCCGCTCGACGATTCGGGCGCCGTCCGGCTTCAGCTGCGCCGCGAACTCGGCCCAGCGCAGGGAGCGGCGCTGCGGCTGGCCGTCGGCACCGGTGCGCACCGCGGTGACGATCCCGTCCGGCAGGGTCTGCGCCAGGATGGCGGCGCCGTCGCTGCGTTCCAGCGCGGCGAGAAGCGCGACGAGCGGCGCCGTCACCGCCGCCTCCTCGCTACCGGGCGGCGGCAGCGCGGTGCCCTTCACGATCGGGGCGACGGGGGTGGTCTGCAGGAGGAGCGAGAGGAGGATCATCGAAGGTCCTTCATACCTCCCCGGCACGGGGAGGGGGACCAGCCGCAGGCTGGTGGAGGGGGCGGCCGCAGGCCGCGACGATATGGCGGACCACCGCGTCGGGATCGGCGAGCACCTCGCGGGCGGGGATGCGCAACGTGCGAATGCCGCGCGCAAGGAGGTCCGCATCGCGTAAAGCGTCTCGTCTCGGATGATCGCCGCATCCATGCACCTCTCCGTCCACCTCGATGGCGAGACGCGCGCTCAGGCACGCGAAGTCGAGGCAATAGGGGCCGATCGGATGCTGTCGCCGGAACTTCAGCCCGGCCGGACGGGTACGCAGCGCACGCCAGAGAATGACCTCGGGCAGGTTTCCGGAGCGCCGCTCCCGACGCGCCTGTTCGATGGTGCGGCGCTCCGTGGCGAAGACCCCTCCACCAGCCTGCGGCTGGTCCCCCTCCCCGTACCGGGGAGGTATGTCCACCCCCCACCTCACATCCGGAACACGCCGAAGCGCGGCGTCTCCTCCACCGGAGCGTTCAGCGCGGCTTCCAGTGCCAGCGCCAGCAACTCGCGGGTCTGCGCGGGGTCGATCACGCCATCGTCCCACAGCCGCGCGGTGGCGTAATAGGGGTTGCCCTCGTCCTCGTACTTCTGTCGCACCGGGGCCTTGAACGCCTCCGCCTCCGCCGGCGTCCACGTTTCCGCATCGCGGTGGACGGTGGCCAGCACGCTCGCCGCCTGCTCGCCGCCCATCACGCTGATGCGGCTGTTGGGCCAGGTGAACAGGAAGCGCGGCGCATAGGCACGGCCGCACATGCCGTAATTGCCCGCGCCGAAGCTGCCGCCGATCAGCAGCGTGATCTTCGGCACGCTCGCGGTCGCCACCGCGGTGACCAGCTTGGCGCCGTGCTTGGCGATCCCCTCCGCCTCGTACTTGCCGCCGACCATGAAGCCGGAGATGTTCTGCAGGAACAGCAGCGGCACGCGGCGCTGGCAGGCGAGCTCGATGAAATGCGCGCCCTTCACCGCGCTCTCGCTGAACAAGACGCCGTTGTTGGCGAGAATCGCGACCGGCATGCCGTGCAGGTGCGCGAAGCCGCAGACCAGCGAAGCACCGTAGAGCGGCTTGAACTCGTGGAACTCGGACCCGTCGACCAGCCGCGCGATCACCTCGTGCACGTCATAGGGCGCGCGCACGTCCTGCGGCACGATGCCGTAGAGGTCGTCGGCCGGATAGGCCGGCGCGCGCACCGGCGCCAGATTGACGTCGGGCACGCGCGGGGGCGGCAGCGTGGAGACGATGTCGCGCACGATCGTCAGCGCGTGCTCGTCGTTCTCGGCCCGGTGATCGACCACGCCGGACTTGCGCGCGTGCAGGTCGCCGCCGCCCAGTTCCTCGGCGGAGATCACCTCGCCCGTCGCCGCCTTCACCAGCGGCGGGCCGGCGAGGAAGATCGTGCCCTGCGCGGCGACGATCACCGTCTCGTCCGACATGGCGGGGACATAGGCGCCGCCCGCGGTGCAGCTGCCCATCACGCAGGCGATCTGCGGGATCTGCCGAGCGGACATCTGCGCCTGGTTGAAGAAGATGCGGCCGAAATGCTCACGATCGGGAAACACCTCCGCCTGATGCGGCAGGTTGGCGCCGCCCGAATCGACCAGGTAGATGCAGGGCAGCCGGTTCTCGAGCGCGATCTCCTGCGCGCGCAGATGCTTCTTAACCGTCAGCGGGTAGTAGGTGCCGCCCTTCACCGTCGCATCGTTGCAGACGATCATCACCTGCCGCCCGGCGACCCGCCCCACTCCGGCGATCATGCCCGCGCCGGGCACCTGATCGTCGTAGAGCCCGCCGGCGGCGAGCTGCCCGATCTCGAGGAAGGGGCTGCCCGCGTCGAGCAGGCGTTCGACGCGGTCGCGCGGCAGCAGCTTGCCGCGGGCCGTGTGCCGATCGCGCGCGCGCTGGTCGCCGCCCAGCGCGGCCTGCGCCACGCGGTCGCGCAGTTCCGCGGACAGCGCGCGGTTGTGCGCTTCATTGGCAGCGAACGCCGCGTCGTCGCGCGACAGCCTGGTATCGAGCATTGGCGCGCTCATCTTGCGGCGGCTCCTTTCGCGGCGCAGGACGCGGCCATGCCGACGATCCTGCTGCTCACCCTCTCCAACGTCTTCATGACGATCGCGTGGTACTGGCACCTGAAGGGCGGGATGTCCAAGCCGCTGCCGCTGGTGATTGGCATCAGCTGGAGCATCGCCCTGTTCGAATATTGCCTCGCCGTGCCCGCCAATCGCATCGGATATGCACACGGCTGGAGCGCGGGGCAGCTGAAGGTGACGCAGGAGGTCATCGCACTGCTCGTCTTCGGCGCGTTCGCGGTGGCGGTACTGGGCGAGCCGCTGACGTGGCGCCACGCCGGCGCGTTCGCTTGCCTGGTCGGCGCAGTGGCATTCCTGTTCGTGGGCAGATGATCGGTCCCCCTCCCCAAGCGAAGCTCGGGGAGGATCAAGAGGCCGCGCCGATCAGCTCGCGGCCGATCAGCATCCGCCGCACCTCGTTGGTGCCCGCGCCGATATCGAGCAGCTTGGCGTCGCGCAGGTAGCGTTCGACCGGCCAGTCCTTCGTGTAGCCCGCGCCGCCGAGCGCCTGGACTGCCTCCCCGGCCACGCGGAAGGCGTTCTCGCTCGCCAGCAGGATCGCGCCCGCCGCATCGAAGCGCGTCGTCTTGCCCGCGTCGCACGCCTGCGCCACCGCGTAGACGTAGGCGCGGGCGGAATTGAGTGCGACGTACATGTCCGCCACCTTCGCCTGCATCAGCTGGAACGCGCCGATCGCGGTGCCGAACTGCCGCCGTTCGCGCACGTAGGGCAGCACGGTGTCGAGACACGCCTGCATGATGCCCAGCTGGATGCCGGCCAGCACCGTGCGCTCGTAATCCAGCCCGCTCATCAGCACGCCGACGCCGCCGTTCACCGGCCCCATCACGTTCGCTTCCGGCACCTCGCAGTCGGCGAAGACCAGCTCGGCGGTGGGCGAGCCGCGCATCCCCATCTTGTCGATCTTCTGCCCGATCGAGAAGCCGGGCATGTCCTTCTCGATCAGGAAGGTCGTGATGCCGCGGCTGCCCTCTCCCGTCTTCGCGTAGACGACGAGCACGTCGGCATAGGGTGCGTTGGTGATCCAGAACTTCGTGCCGTTCAGCAGATAGCCCGCCTCGGTCCGCTCCGCACGCAGCTTCATCGAGACGACGTCGGACCCGGCCCCCGCCTCCGACATGGCGAGGCTGCCGACGTGCTCGCCGGAGATCAGCCGGGGCAGATACTTCGCCTTCTGCTCAGCGCTCGCCCAGCGGCGGATCTGGTTGACGCACAGGTTGGAATGCGCGCCGTAGCTGAGGCCGATCGAGGCGGAGGCGCGGGCGACCTCCTCCTGCGCGATCACGTGCTCGAGATAGCCCAGGCCCAAGCCGCCGTCCGCCTCGTCCACGGTGATGCCGTGGAGGCCCAGCTCGCCCATCGCCGGCCACAGCTCGTCGCGCGGGAACCAATCCTCCGCGTCGATCCGCGCGGCCAGCGGCGCGATCTTCTCGCGCGCGAAGCGCTCGGTGGTGTCGCGGATCGCCTCCGCCGCCTCGCCCAGCGCGAATTCCAGCCTGCCGTCCATCGCCGCCTCTCCTTCGGCGACGGCCATAGCAGCCCCGCGGCCCGCGCGAAAATTGAAGCGGCGGCATCGCTGTCATAGATGGCATCTATGATCGACCGCTACCTGCTGCGCTACTTCCTCGCCGTCGTGGACGAGGGCGGGTTCTCGCGCGCCGCGGCGCGATGCCGGGTGACGCAGCCGACCTTGTCCGTGGGCATCGCCAAGCTGGAGCGGCTGCTGGAGGCGCGGCTGTTCGACCGGAGCGGGCGGCGCGTCGCGCTGACCCCGGCCGGCAGCCGCTTCGCGCAGCACGCACGGCGAATCGAGGCGGAGTTCGCCGCGGCGGAGCGCGAGATGCGCGACGATCCCGCGCCGGGGCGGACCGTGCGCATCGGACTGCTCGCCACGCTGCCGCCCGCCGCGGTGGAGCGCGCTGTCGCCGCCGCGCTTTCCGCCGCCGCGCTCACCGGCGAGCGGCTGGAGATCGTGGAGGCGCGCGCGCGCGAGCTGCCCGTGCTGCTCGATCGCGGGCGGGTGGACGCGACGATCGGCCCGGTGGCGCCCGGCGCGGCGCACGCCTTCTACGCGGAGGAGTTCCGCGTCGCCGTTTCCGCCGCCCACCCGCTCGCCGCGCGCGACCGGGTGTCGCCCGCCGACCTCGCCGCGGAGACGATGCTGGTGCGCCGTCACTGCGAGCAGCTGGCGGAGACCAGCCGCTTCTTCACCGGCCACGGCATCCGCCCGCGCATGGCGGCACGGACGTGGAGCGACGCGATGGCGCTCGCCTACGTGCGCGCCGGACTGGCGATCACCGTCATCCCGGCGGGCTTCGCGGGGCCGGGCCTCGCGCTGCTGCCGCTCGCCGGCTTTCCCGTCCGGCGCACGATCGGCGCGACGGGTCGCGCCGATGCACTGGCGCCGGGGGGCGTCGCGATGACGCTGGGAGAGGCGTTGGCGCCTGTCTGACGCCGTCGTGCCGGTGACGGGGAAGCGGGCGGCTTGATGAAGGATCCGGTTCAGATCGCCCGCGCGATGCGATATCGCCTCCACGCATGACGCTGCCGCTGCCCGCCACCGACGATCAGGCCGCCGCCGAGCTGGCGAAGCTCGCCGCCGAGATCGCGTACCACAACCGCGCCTACCACACCGACGACGCGCCGGAGATCAGCGACGCCGATTACGACGCGCTGGTTCGCCGCAACGGGGCGATCGAGGCGAAATTCCCGCACCTCGTCCGCGCCGATTCGCCCGGCCGCCAGGTCGGCGCCGCGCCTGCCGCGCACCTGGCCAAGGTGGCGCACGCGCGGCCGATGATGAGCCTGGACAACGCCTTCAGCGACGAGGAGGTGGCCGAGTTCGTCGCGCGCGTGCGCCGCTTCCTGAAGCTGCCGGCCGACGAGCCGGTGGCGCTGACCGCCGAGCCGAAGATCGACGGCCTCTCCTGCTCGCTGCGTTACGAGGACCGGCGCCTCGTCCGGGCGCTGACCCGCGGCGACGGTGCGGTAGGCGAGGACGTGACCGCCAATGTCCGAACGATTGACGACATTCCCGCCACCCTCCCCGCCGACGCGCCCGAATTGTTCGAGGTGCGCGGCGAGGTGTACATGGCGAAGGCGGCGTTCGCGGCGCTGAACGCCCGCCTGCTCGCCGAGGCCGAGGGGACGGGCAAGGAGGCGCGCCAGTTCGCCAACCCGCGCAACGCCGCCGCCGGATCGCTGCGGCAGAAGGATGCCGCCGTCACCGCCGGTCGCCCCTTGCGCTTCCTCGCGCACGGCTGGGGCGAAACAAGCGCGCTGCCCGCCGATACCCAGGCAGGCGTGGTCGACGCGCTGCGCGGCTGGGGCTTTCCGATCGCCGATGCCTTCGCGCGCTGCGAGGGTGCGGAGGCGGCGCTGGCGGTCTATCGCGAGATCGAGCGGCAGCGCGCCGACCTGCCCTTCGACATCGATGGCGTGGTCTACAAGGTCGACCGGCTCGACTGGCAGGCGCGGCTCGGCAGCGTGGGCCGCGCGCCGCGCTGGGCGATCGCGCACAAATTTCCGGCCGAGCGCGCGGAAACCACGCTGGAGACGATCGACATCCAGGTCGGCCGCACTGGCAAGCTGACCCCGGTCGCTCGGCTGACTCCGGTGACGGTCGGCGGCGTCGTCGTGACGAACGCGACGCTCCACAACCGGGACGAGATCGCGCGGCTGGACGCGCGCGAGGGCGACCGCGTCCGCCTGCAGCGCGCCGGCGACGTCATCCCCCAGATCGTCGAAGTGCTGCCGCGCGACGCCGATCGCCCGGTCTTCGCGTTTCCCGACCATTGTCCAATCTGCGGCAGCGAGGCGGTGGCGGAGGAGGGCGAGGTCGACGTGCGCTGCACCGGCGGCCTGATCTGCCCGGCGCAGCGGCTGGAGCGGCTGAAGCATTTCGTCAGCCGCGGCGCGCTCGACATCGACGGCCTGGGCGAGAAGACGCTGACCGAGTTCCTCGACCTCGGATGGATCGCCGAGCCCGCCGACATCTTCCGCCTGTCGGCGCATCGCGACGATCTGGTCGGGCGCGAGGGGTGGCAGGCCAAGTCGGTGGACGCGCTGCTCGCCGCGGTCGAGGCGCGGCGCGAGCCCGACGCGGCGCGGCTGTTGTTCGGCCTGGGCATCCGCCACGTCGGCATCGTGACCGCGCGCGACCTGCTGCGGCACTATGTCACCCTTCCCGCGCTCGCGACGCTCGCCGACCGGATCATCGCGCTGCGCGACGAGACGCCCGCGGTGCTGGGCGAGAGCGAGGCGCGGCATCGCACCCGCCTCGACAAGGCCATCGCGGAGACGATCGCGGTGGAGAACGTCGGCGCGGCGGTGGGGCACGCGCTGGCCGACTTCTTCCACGAGGCGCACAACCGCGCGGTGTTCGACGATCTGCTCGCCCTCGTCTCGCCCCCGCCGTTCGTCGTCGCCACCCAGGCCTCGGAGGTATCGGGCAAGACGGTCGTCTTCACCGGCACGCTGGAGACGCTGAGCCGCGACGAGGCGAAGGCGCAGGCGGAGGCGCTGGGCGCGCGCGTCGCGGGATCGGTGTCGGCGAAGACTGACCTGGTCGTCGCCGGGCCGGGCGCGGGATCGAAGGCGAAGAAGGCCGCCGACCTCGGCATCCGCGTGGTGGACGAGGCCGGGTGGCAGGCGATCGTCGCCGCGGCGGGGGCCTGAAGGTGCGTCTCACCGCCGGTCGGGCTGAGCGAAGTCGAAGCCCATGCCCGATGCTGGACGCGTGCCCTTCGACTTTGCTCAGGGCGAACGGCTGTGTGTGGCGGAAACCGGTGGAACGCTGATGCCGATCGACCTCATCTGCCTCGATGCCGACGACACGCTGTGGCACAACATGCGCTACTTCGAGGCGGCGGAGGCCGCCTTCGCCGACGCGCTCGCGCCCTTCGCCGAGGCGGGTATCGCGCGTGAGCGGATCGCCGAGGTGGAGGTCCGCAACCTCGCGCATTACGGCTACGGCGCGAAGAGCTTCACCCTCTCGATGATCGAGACCGCGGTGGAACTGGGCGCGGACGTCGGCGCGGTGGCGCGGCTGCTGGAAGTCGGGCGCACGCTGCTGGCTCATCCGGTCGAGCTGCTCGACGGCATCGGCGACACGCTGGCCCGGCTCGCCGCGCAGGGGCGACTGGTGCTGGTGACGAAGGGCGACCTCCTGCACCAGGAAGTGAAGCTGGCCGCCTCGGGTCTCGGCTCGCTGTTCACCGGCGTGGAGATCGTCAGCGACAAGCGGCCGGAAACGTTCGCGCGCATCTTCGAGCGCTACGGCGTCGCGTCCGAGCGGACGGTGATGGCGGGCGACTCGATGCGGTCGGACGTGCTGCCCGCGCTGGCCGCGGGCGCCTTCGCCGCCTTCGTGCCGGCCCCCAACGCCTGGGCGCACGAGGCGGGGGAGGAACCGGTCGGCCACCCCCGCTATCGCCGACTGACGCGCCTCGCCGAGTTGCCCGCGTGGATCGACGAGCTGGGTCGGCCGGCCGCCGGGTTGCGGCGGGGGACCGCACCCCCCATATAGCTTCAGCTACGATCGCAAATCGACGGTTCCTGGTGCTTTGCGGCCCGTGCTTCCTTCTTTCCCTGCTGCCGACGCACCGGCGCGCCGATCCCCGGCGGGCCATCTCGAAGGAAGGAACGCTCGCATGAGCAACACCGGTACCGTCAAGTTCTTCAACGCCGACAAGGGGTATGGCTTCATCCAGCCCGACAACGGCGGCAACGACGCCTTTGTCCACATCTCCGCGGTGGAGCGCGCCGGGATGGCGACGCTGCAACAGGATCAGCGCGTCGGCTACGACCTGGAAGAGGATCGCCGCGGCAAAATGGCGGCGGTCAACCTGCAGCACGCCGACTGACGACCATGGCGGCGCGAGGACGATCGCGCCGCCCGCCCCTTCGATCGAGGAGACGCCCGATGCGCGACAGCGAGACCTTCACCTCCCACGCCGCCCGCTGCCATCAGGAGGCCGAGGACGCGACGCTGGCCAACGTGCGCGACCGCGCGCTGCGTTCCGAGGCGGCGTGGACCGCCATGGCGCAGCGCAGCCTCAAGTCCGAGACGTCGCGCGACGCGCGACAGGCCCGCGAACTGGCCGAGATCGCCTCCGCCGCCGGGGTGAAGTAGCGGCGGTATCGGCCGCCGGCCCGTCCTCGTCCCGGCTTGCGCGAGTGGGGATCGACAGAATCAATCCCGCCGGTCGGCCGGCTCGCGCGGCCCGTCCGTGGCCGGCGGTGCCGATAGCCGCGCAATCGCCTGCCACTCGGCCGCGGTCACCGGGCTGACCGACAATCGCGACTGGCGCAGCATCGCCATGCCTTTCAGCGCCGGATCGGCCTTCATCGCCTTCAGCGTGACTGGCTGGGGGAGCGGCGCGACCGGCTCGATCGCGACCGACACCCAGTCGCCCTCCGCCCCGTCCCGGCGGGGGCCACGCGCGACGCGGGCGATTCCGACCGCGGCCTTCGCCTCTCCGCTGTGATAGACCAGCGCCGCGTCGCCCGGCGCCATCGCGCGCAGGTGCGCCGCCGCGGCATGGTTGCGCACGCCGTCCCACTCGGTGGCGCCATCGCGTACCAGATCGTCCCAGCCATAGCTCCCCGGCTCGGTCTTCAGCAGCCAGTGTCTCACGCCTAAACTCCTGATGAATGGGACATTCCACGCCGGTTCAGCGCGACTCGTCCATGTCGTTGCGCAACAGGCTCGCACTCTCGCGCGTTTGTCTCGCCATGGGCGCGTATCTGCCCTGAGGAGGTTCGACATGGGTGAGTATCTGAAGAAGGCCGGCCTCGCCACCGTACTGGCGGCGACCACGCTGACCGCCGCGGCGCCGGCGGACGCGCAGCGCTACTGGCGCCATCGCGATCGCGGCGGCGACGTGGCGACGGGCGCGATCATCGGCGGCGTCATCGGGCTCGGTTTGGGAGCGGCGATCGCGTCCAGCAATCGCGATCGCTACTACGACCGCGGTTACTATTACAACGACGGCTATTATCGCGCGCCGCCGCGTCGCTTCTATCGCGACCGCTATTATGCTCCACCGCGCGGATATTGGCGCGACCGTGGCTATTATCGGGGCGGCTACAACGGCTATTACGGCCAGCCGTATCGCGGCTATTACGGCTGGTAGGACGGGTCCCGGTCACGCGGGCGGCGCGGGGGAGGTCCAGGCTTCCCCCGCGCTTTTTTGTGGCACCGGCCGGGCGATTGCGGCAAGGCGCCGCGCCATGACCGACATGCCCCCCGACCACCTCTCCATCGACCCGCGCAGCCCGCATTTCGACCAGGCGGCGCTAGAGCGCGGCATCGGCATCCGCTTCAAGGGCGTGGAGCGCCGCGACGTGGAGGAGTACAGCATCTCCGAAGGCTGGATCCGTGTCGCGCTGGGCAAGAAGGTCGACCGCCACGGTCGACCGCTGACGATCAAGCTGCAGGGCGAGGTGGAGCCGTATTTCGAGCGGCCTGCGGCCGGCGGGGACGAGAACGTCGGTGAGGGCTGACGTTCGCTTCGTTTCTAGCGGCGTTCATCCCGACCTTCGTTCGTCCTGAGCGAAGTCGAAGGACATGCGCTTGGGCTTCGACTTCGCTCAGCCCGAGCGGGTGTGGGAAGTGAACAGGCGCACCGCGGTCTAAGCCGCCTCCAGCGCCTCGCTCGCTTCCAGCCACTTCGCCTCCGCCGCCTCCACCCTGGCCTGCGCCTCGGCGCGGCGGCGCGACAATTCGCCCATCGAGAGCGTCGCGAAGCGCGCCTCCGCGCTGGCGGGATCGAACATCGCGCGGTCGATCGCGTTGCGCTCGCGCGTCAGCCGGGCGGTCTCCTCCTCCAGCTGGCGGATCTCCTTGCGCAGCGTCGCCTCGCGGTCGCGCGCGGCGGCTTCCGCCTTTCTATCCTTCTTCGCCTTGGCCGCGGGCTTCGCCTCGCCCTTCAGCACGAAAGCGATGTAATCGTCGATGCTGCCGTCGAACTCGCGCGCGGTGCCGCCGTCCACCAGCACCAGCCGGTCCGCGGTCAGTTCCAGCATATGCCGGTCGTGGCTGACCAGCACCACCGCGCCCGAATAGTCGTTCAGCGCCTGCACCAGCGCCTCGCGCGCGTCGACGTCCAGGTGGTTGGTCGGCTCGTCGAGGATCAGCAGGTGCGGCGCGTCGCGCGTGATGAGCGCCAGCGCCAGCCGCGCGCGCTCCCCGCCGGACAGCTTGCCGACCCGCGTCGTCGCCTTGTCGCCGGAGAAGCCGAACCGCCCCAGCTGCGCACGCACGGCGGAGGGCGTGGCCCCCTTCATGATGCGCGTCATATGCTCCAGCGGCGTGTCGTCGGCGTCCAGCTCCTCCACCTGATATTGCGTGAAATAGCCGACCTTCATCTTCGACGTCGCGCTCATGCCGCCGTCCATCGGCGCCAGCTGCGCCGCCAGCAGCCGCGCCAGCGTCGTCTTGCCGTTGCCGTTGCGGCCGAGCAGCGCGATGCGATCGTCGGGATCGAGCCGCAGGTTCAGCCGCTTGAGGATCGGCACCTCGTCGTAGCCGACCGAGGCCATGTCCAGCGTGATGAGCGGCGGGCGCAGCTCGCTGGGGTCGGGAAAGGCGAAGGACAAAGTCGGGTCGTTCGCCATTTCGGCGATCGGCTGCATCTTCGCCAGCATCTTGGCGCGGCTCTGCGCCTGCTTCGCGGTGGAGGCGCGGGCCGAGTTGCGCGCGACGTAATCCTGCAGCTTGGCGCGCTGCGCGTCCTGGTTCGCCTTCGCCGCGGCCAGCTGCGCCATGCGTTCGGCGCGCTGGCGCTCGAACGAATCGTAACCGCCGGCGTAGAGCGTCACCTTGCCGTCCTGCAGGTGCAGGATGTGGTCGACCACGTTGTTCAGGAAATCGCGCTCGTGGCTGACGACGACGATCGTCGCCGGATAGCCCTTCAGGAAGTCCTCCAGCCACATCACCGCTTCCAGGTCGAGGTGGTTGGAGGGCTCGTCCAGCAGCAGGAGGTCGGGCTTGGAGAAGAGCAGCGCGGCCAGCGCCACGCGCATCTTCCACCCGCCGGAGAAGCTGTCGAGCGGCCGCGCCTGCATCTCCTCGTCGAAGCCCAGGCCGATCAGGATCTGCGCGGCGCGCATCGGCGCGGCATAGGCGTCGATCGCGATCAGCCGCTCGTAGATGTCGCCCAGCTTCTCCGGATCGGTCTCGGTCTCGCTGGCATGCATCAGCGTCGCGCGCTCCACGTCGGCGGCCAGCACCGTCTCGAACGGAGTGGCGGTGCCGTGCGGCGCTTCCTGCGCGATATAGCCGATGCGCGCGCCGCGGGGCATGTCCGCGCTGCCCTCGTCCGGCTCCAGCTGACCGGCGATGACGCGCACCATCGTCGACTTGCCCGCGCCGTTGCGCCCGATCAGCCCCACGCGGCTGCCCGGCGGCAGCGCCGCGGTCGCGCCGTTCAGGATCGTACGCCCGCCAAGGCGCACGGTGATGCCGTTGAGGTTGAGCATGGAGGCGCCTGTAGCGGATCGGGCGGAAGGGGGAAAGCGCCCCACCGACGCGCGACGATTGTATGGAAACGAAGTTGAGCGCGCCCTCTCGTCGTCATACCCGATGTACGGACCTGGGGGGGCAAGGCCATCATGCAACGGAGAATTCTCGTCCGCGCGTGCGCGGCGATGACGCTGTCGGCCGTCTCGGCCACGGGGGCGACCGCGCAATTGCGCCCGCTCGGCGACTATGGCGACGCGGACGGCACCTACCGCTTCGGCATCAACATCGACGGCCCGGGCGGGACGGTGTCGGACCGACTGAACCTGAAGGGCGGCGACACCATCCCGTTCGACGTCTTCACGATCGAGGAACGCTACCCGCAATATCGCGACACCAGCCTGGTGCAGACCGTGCTCGACTATCGCGGGGTGGAGGTGTTCGTCACCTACCAGGCCAACGACCCGTCCTTCCGGCTGCGCGTGCCGACGTTCGACGATCGCACCGGCACCTACGCGCTGGTCTACACCGGTATCGACCGGCAGGACTCGTCCGACCTCGCGATCAGCGACGTCTTCGATGCGGAGACCGACACCGGCGAGGATTTCCAGCGGCGGCTCTACCGCGCTTGGGTACGGGTGTCGCCGGTCGATCCGCTCGCCGGCAATCCCAGCAGCGTGCAAGGCGTGATGGCGCGCGGCGCGCTGGACCTGACGGCGGGCAATTCCGCGCTGGAGACCGCGGGCGAGCGCAACAACTCCTTCATGCTGGGCGCGCAATATCGACGCGTGTCCGCCGGGCGGTTCGACTACGACCAGATCGATCTGTCGAGCCAGCGCGGATATCGCCTGTTCGAGGGCAAGCGCGCCATGCTGAAGCTGGTCGGCGCGGGCAATCTGCAGCTGACTCAGGGCGGCGGCTATGCCGTGGCATCGCAGTTCGGCGTCGGCCTGGAGGTGCCGGTGGTGGACGGGCGCTGGTCGCTGGAACCGCGCATCGCCTACGGCCTGACCGCGGACGACAAGGGGGTCGCGGGCCACGCGGTGAACGCGGCGCTGGCCAGCCGCTTCGTGATCGGCAACGCCGGGCGCGCGCGGATCGTGCTCGGCAACATGATCGGGCGCTTCGAAACGCTGAACAGCAAGCTGCTGCTCGGCTACGATGCCAATCCGGGCGTGAAGAACACCGTGTTCCGCAACGGCCTGGCCGCGGAATTGCCGCTGACGATGCGGGTCGGCGGGCGCGCCTCGTCCCTGCGCGCCAGCTACATGCACACGTTGTTCACCGGCACCGACGTCTACGCGAACCAATATCACGAGGTGGCGCTGTCCTGGGGCATCCGCAGGCGCGAGGAGTCGCAGCGCGACCTGCGCGACGCGCTGCGCCTGTTCGTCACGGGCACGAAGGCGGGCGGTTACAAGGCGATCAGCGCCGGGGTGGGCGCACGCTTCTGACCGGCGCCGCGCCCGGCCGGGGTCAGTCGCCCGGTCCGGCCCATCCGACATGCGCCGTCCCGCGCGCCTGCGCCAGCCGCTGCTGGCGGTGCCGCTCGGCATAGCCGGCGCGCTCCTCCGCGCTGCGTGCGTCGTGGCAGGCGGGGCAGCTGACGCCTTCCACGTACAACGGCGAGGCGCGATCCGGTGCGCTCACGGGCATCCGGCAGGCGAAGCACAAGCCGTGCGTGCCCGGCGAGAGGCCCTGCCCCACCGCCACGCGCTGGTCGAAGACGAAGCACTCGCCCGTCCAGGCGCTGTCCGCGGCGGGCACCTCCTCCAGATAGCGCAGGATGCCACCGTCCAGGTGATGCACCGCCTCCACCCCCTCCCCTTTCAGGAAGGCGGTCGACTTCTCGCAGCGGATGCCGCCGGTGCAGAACATCGCCACGCGGCGCTTGCCCGCCAGCAGGGCCTCGCGGTTGGCGCGGAACCAGTGCGGGAACTCGGCAAAACCCCGCGTGCCGGGATCGACCGCACCGGGGAAGGTGCCGACCGCGACCTCATAGGCATTGCGCGTGTCGATCAGCAGCGTCTCCGGATCGGCGATCAGCGCGTTCCAGTCGGCGGGGGCGACATAGGTACCGGCATCCGCCAGCGGATCGACCGCGACCCCCATGGTCACGATCTCGCGCTTCACCTTCACCTTCAGCCGGTGGAACGGCATCGCCGCCGCCTCGCTCCACTTCACCGACAGGTCGGCGCAGTCCGGCCAGCCGCGCAGGTACGCGACCACCGCATCGACACCGGCGCGCGGCCCGGCGATCGTGCCGTTCACGCCCTCGCCGGCCAGCAGGATCGTGCCCTTCACGCCGCCTGCGCGCGCGAGCGCCAGCAGCGGCCCGCGCGCACCCTGCGGATCGTCGACCTTCGCGAAGCGGTAGAGCGCGGCAACCGCGATCATCGGGGCGCGCTCAATGGACGAAGCGCGCCACCACGTCGCGGTAGCTGCGGCTCACCTTCACGCTGGCGCCCGAATCGAGCACGAGGAAACACTCGCCGTTGGTGTGCGGCTTCACCTGCTTCACGAGGTCCAGGTTGACGATGGTCGAACGGTGGATGCGCTGGAACCGGCGCGGGTCCAGCCGCTTCTCCAGATCCTTCATCGTCTCGCGCAGGATCAGCGTGTTGTCGCCGGTGTAGATGCACATATAGTCGCCGGCGGCGTCGATCCGCTCGATCGTGTCGACATCGACGCGGAAGATCTGCCCGCGGTCCTTGATGTTGATCATCTTCTCGAAGCGGTTGGTGGCGTGCTCGCCCCCACCGTCGGCGATCTCCGCCGCCGCCTCGGGCGCATGCTCGGCCAGGGATTCGCGCAGCTTCGCCGCCTCCTCCACGCTCGACCGCTCCGACAGGCGCTGGCGTACGCGGTCCAGCGTCTCGGCCAGCCGCGCCTCCTCCACCGGCTTCATCAGATAGTCCACCGCCTGCGCCTCGAACGCGCGCAAGGCGTGGTCGGAATAGGCGGTGACGAAGACGAACAGCGGGGGCTCCACGTCCAGCAGCCCCTGCACGACGGAGAACCCGTCGAAGCCGGGCATCTGGATGTCGAGGAAGACGAGGTCGGGCTTGTGCGTCTTGATCGCGCTGATCGCCTCACGGCCGTTCTGGCACTTGGCGATGATCTCCACGTCGTCATGCGCCTGCAAACGGAGCTCCAGCCCCTGGATCGCGAGCGGCTCGTCGTCGACGAGGATGGTCCGGATGGTCATATCGTACACGGTCTCCACTGCCGGCGGGAGGAGCGTGGTTACGCCGCCCCCTGCTCGCCGGGTAATTCGCGCTGGAACGGGATCTCGATCTCGACCCCGAACCCGCCGGTCGGCATGGCCCGCACATCGAAGCGATGGTCAGGGCCATAGGCCTGGGCCAGCCGCTCCTTGATATTGGCGATGCCCACGCCGGTTGAAAGGCTTGGACGGCTTTTCGTCGGCATCAATCCCGGTCCGGTGTCGGATACGCCCAACAGCACCCGGTCGCCGACGAGCCGCACGGTGACGCAGATCTCCGCCCCGTGTTCCTGCGGCGTCACCGCGTATTTGATCGCATTCTCGACCAGCGGCTGCAGCAGCAGCGAGGGCAGCCGCGCGTGCTGCGCCGCTTCGTCCACGTCGAACTTGGGCCGCAGCCGGTCCTCGAATCGCATCTTCTCGATGTCGAGGTACAGCTTCAGCGTCTCCACCTCCTGCGCGACGGTGACGTGGGCGGTCGGCTCGTTCGCGAGCGTGTAGCGCAGGAACGAGGACAGCCGCGACAGCATCGCATTGGCACGATCGGTCTGCTTCAGCAGCACCAGCGTGGAGATCGAATTGAGCGTGTTGAACAGGAAATGCGGGTTCAGCTGGTAGCGCAGCATCGCCAGCTGCGCCGAGGACGCCTGCGTCTCCAGCAGCTGCATCTGGTCGATCTGATCCTCGACGATCAGGTAGAAGTTGATGCCGAAATAGAGCGCGGACCAGCCCGTCAGCACCGTGGTGCACACGTAGAAGCACACGAGGAAGGCGGCGAGGTCCACCCCCGGCACCGCGCGCATGAACGAGAAGGAGAAGGCGTCGAGGAAGGCGTAGAACAGGCTGGCGCCGACCAGCGTCAGCACCGTCAGCAAGACCCCCATGACGCGCGGGAAGGTGCGGTAGGAGGCGTAGAGGACGCTGAGCAGCAGCGTGATGCAATAGCCCAGGATCGATTCGATGATGACCGGCACGATCGTCTGCAACGACACGCTGGTCGACAGCGACGAGACCGACCGCAGCACCAGATAGCCGGTCCACCCGGCGGCCTGCAGCTTCCAGAAGGCAGCCGCCTTGTCCTCGAAGAACGGGCGCACGAACAGCGGGCGGTTCGCGACGCCGACGGTGGGCGCCAGGGGGGTTCCGGGGGCGGGAAGCGTCGCCATGCGCGCCGCTTCTAACGCGCACCGCCGGCCGGTGCAAAAAGAGAAGGGCCGCCGTCCGTTGCAGGACGACGGCCCCGTTGAGGCGTCAGGCGCGGGCGCGGATCAGAAGCTGAAGCGCGCGCCGACGCGGATGAAGTAGAACGAACCGGTGTTCACGATCGCCTGCTCGTTGGGGTCGTTGAAGGTCGAGTAGCGATACTGCGCGCACGGCTGCGTCGGGTTCGCCGTCGCGGTACCGGCACCGATCGCATTGCCCGCTGTCGTCAGGCAGGTCACGTCCACCACACGGCCGGTGTACGGGAAGCCGAACTGACGCAGGCCGCCCCAGTTCTTGTTCAACAGGTTCGGCAGGTTCTCGATGTCGGCGAAGATCGACAGCCGCGAACCGCCCACGAAGGTCGGGATCTCCTGCTCCAGGTGGAGATCGATCTTCGTGTAGACCGGGTTGCGCGCGATGTTCTTCGGCGCGATGCGGCCGCGATACTTGGCGAGCTCGCTACCGTTGATGAACGCCTCCAGCGAGTCGCGCGTCGCCGTCGAATCATAGGTCACGATCGGGTCGGTCGTGCTTGTCGGCACGTACAGCAGGTAGCGGTCGTTGTTGCTGATCGTCCCGAACACCGGCGAACGGTTCTGCACGTTGTTACGCATCGTGTAGCTGTACGGGCGTCCCGCCCGGGTTTCGCCGAACAGCTGCACCACCGTGCGATAGTCGCCGAAGAACGCACGGTCAAAGCCGACGTTGTACTTCACCAGCCAGCGAATCTGGTCGTTCGAGATGCCGTAGGCCGGCAGGTTCGGGTTCACCATCGGCGCGTTGCCGTAGAGTGAGCCCGCGGTGGACGACGTTGCGGGGCTGACGTCCTTCACGTCCTGCCAGGTGAAGCTGGCACCCAGGTCCACGCCGAAGTCGAAGCGCTTCTGAGCCCGCGCCACCGCGACGAAGCTGCGTCCGCGTGTTTCGTCGAAGAAGATGATGTCGCTGTTGTTGTCGCTGCCAAGGCCGGTGGTCGCGATCTGGCCGTTGTAGAGGGTCGAGGCGTTGTAGCGCGGACGACCGTCCGGGAGCGTCCCGATCACGATGGAGCGCGCGTCGGTGAAGCTCGGCGCGTGCAGGGTCTTCGTGTAGAGGAAGTCGCCGCCGATGTTCACGCCGAACAGGTCGTAGTCGGCCGAAATCGTCGCCTTCATGTTCGACGGCAGGCGCAGGTCCGGATCCAGCGCGGCGGTCGGACCGGTTGCGAGCGCGCCGGTGTTGTTGACGAGGAAGTTCGTCGCCACCGTCGGCACCGAGGTGCCCGTCACGTTGTTCAGAAGCCCGGTGCATACGCCGCTCGCGTTGTAGACGGCGGAGGTGCAGGTCGCCGTGGCGGTGCCGGCCGCCGTGGCGCGCACGACGCCAAGCGTGCTGCCGCTGGCGAAGGCGTTGGCGACAACGCCCGTGTTCGAGAAGCTGTTCGACAGATAGATGTCCGGCGAACCCCCGCCGAAGATACCGACGCCACCGCGCAGGCGCAGCGCGCGGTCGGGCGTCCACTCGAAGCTGATACGCGGCTGGAAGTTATCCAGCCCCTTGAATGTCTTGGTATTTCGGAAACCGGTGCGCGCCTGGAAGAAGGGGTTGAACGGGATCGTGTCGCCCATCGAGTACAGATCGTAGCGCACCCCCGACGTGATGCGCAGCGTGTCGGTGACCTGCCATGCATCCTCGAGACCGAAGGTGAACTGCGTGTAGCGGAAATCGGCGGCAACGGAATTGAGATCGCCGTTCAGCGGCACCGCGACGTTGGCGCCGCTGGCGTTGCCAGCCTGGAAGTCCGCGATGGAGTCGAAGTAGTAATTGCCCGTCACATTCTGCTGGAACAGGTTGTACGTGCGGTTCTGGTTCACCTCCACCAGCGCGCGGATGTCGTGCCCTTCGGCCGAATACTTGCCGAGGACGGAGCCGCCCCACGTGTCGAAGAACAGCTGATTGGCCTGGCGGCTGATGTCAGGACCGAACGAGATGATCGGCACGCCCGTGCCGCAACCCGTGGCCGTGTCGGAGCCCGACGCGGCGGCGATGCTGGTCGGAGCGGCGCACACGCGGAACTGCGCGAAGTTGCGATTGCCGAGCGCGTCCTGCCCCACCCGGTTCCACTTGTAGAGGCCGCGCACCTCGGTCGAGAAGCGGTCGGTCCAGTCCGAATTCAGCTGGACGATGCCCGCGCGCAGCAGCACGGAGCGGCTGTAGGCGTTCGACGACAAGCCAACCGACGGCGTCGCCGCATTGTTCACCGACGTGTTCTGCAGCACGTCCGCCGATTCATACGCGTTGATGTACGACACCGACAAGCGCTGACCGGTGGTGATGTTCCAGTCGATCTTGCCGACGATCTTCTCGTCCACCTGGTTGTTCAGCGGCAAGATCGTGCCCGCATCATAGCCGTACCGGCTCTGCGCGATCCCGGTGATCTGGTCCAAAGTGGCCTGGGTGAGGCCGGGCACCTGGTCGATGCCACTGGGCGTGAACGGGCGCGGGTCGGTGTTGCGCTCCGCCGACACCATGAAGAAGAGCTTGTCGGCGATGATCGGGCCCGACAGCGTCGCGCCGTAGGTCTCCGAATTGTAATCCGGCAGGGTCGAGGAGATGTCGAGCCCGCGGAAACGCTTGCCCTGCATGTCGTCGGTGCTGGTCGAGTAGAAGCCGGTGCCCTGGAAGGTGTTCGTGCCCGACTTCATCGTCGTGTTGATGGCGCCGCCCTGGAAGTTGCCCTGGCGGATGTCGAACGGCGCGATCGACACGGAGAACTGCTCGATCGCGTCGAAGGGGATCGGGCCGCGTCCGGTCGGGTTGGAGTCCGAGTTGAGGCCGAAATTGTCGCCGACCTGCACGCCGTTGATGGTGAAGCGATTGAAGCGCGGGTTGGAGCCCGCGAAGCTGACGGCGCGGCTGTTCGACGGGTCGAGGTTCGCGAACGGGTCGCGGCGCGCGAGGTCGCGCACATCGCGGTTCACCGACGCCACCTTGGCGATATCGCGGGCGGTCAGCACGGTTTGCGGACCGTCCGACGTGACGCCTGCACCCTGGATCGAGCCCGCGGTCACGACGATATCGTCACCACCCGACGAGGCGGCAAGATCGATCGGCAGCGTGAAGGGCTGACCCACCACGGTGAATACGTCGGTCACCTGCGTGCTGCCCGCATCGCCGCTGGCATCGATGGTGAACGGGCCGCCGGCGCGAAGGCCGTTCAGCGTGAACGCGCCATTCGCATCGGTCGTCGTCTCGGTGACGGTGCCCGATGGCACGTGCGTCGCTACGACGCGGGCACCCGCGACGGGCGTCTCGCCGGACGTCACGTTCCCGCGGATCGTCGACGTGGTCTCCTGCGCCATCGCGGCGGCCGGTGCGACCAGCGCAATCGCTGCCGCGCCCAGAAACAGGCTGTTTCGCATGATGTTAAACCCCTTTGGAGCGTTCGCTCGTGAAGCGCGTTCGCGGCGATGGGTCGCCGTCTGTCACGCGCCACTGCGCGCCGAATATGTCTGTTGCGTGACAGTGGCGAGTCGATTCGGCACCCGGCGCAACGCGGCGTCGCTGCGTTGCAAAAAGGTAACAGCCGTCAGCACCTTGCCGCCGGTCGGGGGTCGGATCAGGCCGACCGATGCGCGTTGAAGCCGCCGCAAGGCGCCCGCTCGGGACAGGGGCAGGGCGCGTCGGCGAAGCCCCTGATGGGAGCCCCGACAAACGGCGCGGAGCCGCCCGCTTAGCGGGGCGGCTCCGTTCCGGATCGATCCTACGCCGCCTGCTTCGCGCGGCTGGCGCGCTTGCGCTCGTGCGGGTCGAGGTGGCGCTTGCGCAGCCGGATCGACTTCGGCGTCACCTCCACCATCTCGTCGTCGTCGATATAGGCGATCGCCTGTTCCAGCGTCATCTTCTTGGGCGGCGTCAGGCGGATCGCATCGTCCTTGCCCCCGCTGGCGCGGAAGTTCGTCAGCTGCTTCGCCTTCATCGGATTGACCTCGAGGTCCTCCGTCTTGGCGTTCTCGCCGATGATCATGCCCTCGTAGAGCGCCTCGCCGTGGCCGACGAACAGGATGCCGCGCTCCTCCAGCGGGCCGAGCGCGTAGCTCTGCGCCTCGCCCGCGCCATTGGAGATGAGGACGCCGTTCTTGCGGCCCTCGATGTTGCCCTTGTGCGGCCCGTAGCGCTCGAACAGCCGGTTCATGATGCCGGTGCCGCGCGTGTCGCTGAGGAACTCGCCGTGATAGCCGATCATGCCGCGGCTGGGCGCGGAGAAGGTGATGCGCGTCTTGCCGCCGGTCGATGGCCGCATGTCGGTCATCTCCGCCTTGCGCAGGTTCATCTTCTCGACGACGGTGCCGGAATGCTCCTCGTCGACGTCGATGATGACGGTCTCGTAGGGCTCGGTCTTCGCCCCGGTCTCATCCTCGCCGAACAGCACGCGCGGGCGGCTGATGCCGAGCTCGAAGCCCTCGCGCCGCATCGTCTCGATCAGGACGCCGAGCTGGAGCTCGCCGCGCCCGGCGACCTCGAAGCTGTCGCGGTCGGCGGCCTCGGTCACCTTGATCGCGACGTTGGTCTCCGCCTCGCGCATCAGGCGGTCGCGGATCATCCGGCTCGTCACCTTGCTGCCCTCGCGCCCCGCCATCGGCGAGTCGTTCACGGCGAAGCGCATCGACAGCGTCGGCGGATCGATCGGCTGCGCCTGGATCGGCGTGGAGACGCTGGTGTCGGCAATCGTGTTCGCCACCGTGGCGACGGTCAGCCCGGCGAGGCTGATGATGTCGCCCGCGCGGGCCTCCTCGACGGGCACGCGGTCCAGTCCGCGGAAGCTCATCAGCTTCGACGCGCGGCCGGTCTCGATCACGTTCCCTGCCTCGTCCAGCGCGTGGATCGGCTGGTTCACCTTGACCACGCCCGACTGGACGCGGCCCGTCAGGATGCGGCCCAGGAAGTTGTCGCGGTCCAGCAGCGTGACGAGGAAGGTGAACGGCGCCTCCTCGTCCAGTGCGGGCGGCGGCACGTGATCGACGATCTTCTCGAACATCGGCCGCAGCGTGCCCTCGCGCGCGTCCGCGTCCGTGGAGGCGTAGCCGTTGCGGCCGGAAGCGAAGAGGACGGGGAAGTCGAGCTGGTCGTCGTTCGCCTCCAGCGCGACGAACAGGTCGAACACCTCGTCCAGCACTTCCTGGATGCGCGCGTCGGAGCGGTCCACCTTGTTCACGACGACGATCGGGCGCAGACCCAGCGCCAGCGCCTTGCCGGTCACGAACTTCGTCTGCGGCATCGCTCCCTCGGCCGCGTCGACCAGCAGGATCACGCCGTCGACCATGGAGAGGATGCGCTCCACCTCGCCGCCGAAGTCGGCGTGGCCAGGCGTGTCGACGATGTTGATGCGCGTGCCTTCCCACTCGATCGACGTGGGCTTGGCCAGGATGGTGATCCCGCGCTCCTTCTCCAGGTCGTTCGAATCCATCGCGCGCTCTTCCACCCGCTGGTTGTCGCGGAAGGTGCCGGACTGGCGGAAGAGCTGGTCGACGAGGGTGGTCTTGCCATGATCGACGTGCGCGATGATGGCGATGTTGCGCAGATTCATGCGAGTTCCTGGGTGGCCCGCGCGGTCGTGCGGCGGGGTTCGCGCGCGCCCTTAGCGCAGATGCTGCGTTGCGGGAAGGGTCAGTCGCAGGGGACGCGGGACAGGTCGCGGGCGCCGTGGGGGACACGGAGGAGCTGAACGCCCTCACCGGTCGGCCGGTGAGGGACCAGATACCTGCCGACCCACACACTCCGAACGTGGCGTCCCAGCTTCGACCGCGGAGACCCGACCTTTGAGTTCTGCTCCAGCTTCAGCAGCTTGAACTCGACGGCATCGGTCACCTGCCCTGGCCCCCGGGCCTATCTCCGCCGCGCTTCCTTGTCATCGCGCGCGGGCGTCTTATACATGCAACACGGTTGAAGCCGCGGCGTTTCCCCCGCACAACGCCGCGGACATGACGAAGAGGCGATGATGGCGACGAACACCGACACCGCAACCGCCGAACCGGCGCTGACGCTGACCCCGCCGGAACCCGTGCCCAGCGTGCAGGCGGAGCGGGCGGCCGGGCTGGTCCCCGTCGACACCGGCACGAAGAGCGAGCTGGAGAAGCGCGTGGACCAGTTCGTCGCCGACCTGGTCGCCGAGGACGCCAACTCGCCCGAGTTCGGCAAGCGGGTCGACGCGATCACCACGATGGGCGCGCGCGAGATCCGCGAGGCGGCGGGCCAGTCCAACCGCTTCCTCGACCGTCCCGTCCGCGCGATGGATCAGGAGGCGGGCGTCGGCAAGGACCTGGCCGAGCTGCGCCGCGTGGTCGAGGACCTCGACCCGGGCAAGCGCGGCAACCTGACGGCGCCGCAGAAGCTGTTCGGCATCCTGCCCTTCGGCAACAAGATGCGGAACTACTTCGACAGCTACAAATCCTCGCAGACGCACATCAGCTCCATTCTGAAGAGCCTGGCCAGCGGCAAGGACGAGCTGCTGATGGACAATGCCGCCATCGACACCGAACGCGCGAACCTGTGGACCGCCATGGGGCGGCTGGAACAGATGATCCACCTGTCCAAGGTGATGGACCAGCGGCTGGAGGACAAGGCGAACGAGCTGGACGCGACCGACCCCGCGAAGGCCAAGGCGATCCGGGAGACCGCGCTGTTCTACGCCCGCCAGCGCACGCAGGACCTGCTGACGCAGATGGCGGTGACGGTGCAGGGTTATCTCGCGCTCGACCTGGTCAAGAAGAACAATGTCGAACTGGTGAAGGGCGTCGATCGCGCCAGCACCACCACGGTCGCCGCGCTGCGCACCGCCGTCACCGTGGCGCAGGCGCTGACCAACCAGAAGCTGGTGCTGGAACAGGTGACGCAGCTGAACACCACCACCGCGGGGATCATCGATTCGACCGGCAAGCTCCTCCGGTCGAACACCGCGCAGATCCACGAGCAGGCGGCGGCGAGCACGATCCCGCTGGAGACGCTGCAGCGCGCCTTCCAGAACATCTACGACACGATGGACGCGATCGACAATTTCAAACTGAAGGCGCTGGACAGCATGAAGACCACGGTCAACGCGCTGGGCACCGAGGTGGAGAAGTCGCGCGGCTATATCGCGCGCGCGGAGGGCGCGTCGCAGAACCGCGTCGCCGGCCCCGCGGACCAGTACCGGCTGGAGGCGCTGTGACCGAAACGGACGAGGTCATCGGCGACGCGCGCGCCGGGCAGATCCGGCGGCAGGGCGGGCCGGTGGTGCCGATGCAGCGCCGTCCGCGCCGCGGCCGCGGCGGGCTGAAGACGCGCGTCGTCGCCATCGCGGCGGTCAATGCCGCGATCCTGCTGCTCGCCTCGCTGGTCGGCGGCATCTTCTTTCCGCTGGGCATGTTCGGCGCGCTGGCCGTCATGCTGATGATGATCGCCGCCACCCTGGCGATCGCGCTCGCGCCCGCGATGCCGGTGCCGACTCCCGAGCGGATCGCGCGCGCCGACCTGAAGGCGCTGCCGGCGCAGACCGCGCGCTGGCTCGACGCGCAGCGCCCCGCGCTTCCCGCACCGGCGCAGACCGTGGCGCTGCGGATCGAGCAGCGGCTCGACACCTTGGGCACGCAGATCGCGGCACTGGACGACGAGGCGCCGGCCGCGCTGGAGATCCGCCGGCTGGTCGGCGAGCAGCTCCCCGCCTTCGTCCGCGACTATCAGCGCGTGCCAGCGGCGATGCGCACGACCCCGCGCAACGGCAAGACGCCCGACCAGCAACTGGCCGAGGGGCTGGGCCTGATCGAGCGCGAGATCGGCGACATGAGCGCGCAGCTGGCGCAAGGGGATCTCGATACGCTGGAGACGCGGCAGCGCTATCTGGAGATCAAGTACGCCGGCGACGACGCGCGCGCGTAGGGCGGGCGGGACCGGTGCGAACCAGGCCCACGCCTGCGCACAGCGGCCGCGCTTCCGCCGCGAACCGGGCGCCGACGAGGCCAGGCTGCGCAGGCTGGAGGGGCTCTGCCGCAGGGCCGGGCTGTAGCCGCCCTTGACCCCGCCGGCCGCACCGCCGATACCGCGCCGGCCGAACAGGGAGAGACCGGGTCCGCCCGGCGCCGAAGGAGCAACCGCCCCGGAAACTCTCAGGCCAAAGGACCTGCCGGCGCGAACACATCTGGAGAGTGGCGCCGCGCGCCCGCCGACGGGATAGCGATCTCAGGCGCAAGGGACAGATGGGGCATGTGACACCACCGGCACCGCCGGCGAGGAGCGTACATGCAGGCCGATTCTTCTCCCGCCCCGCTCGACCGCGACATGGACCGGCCGATCAGCGTGGCCGAGCTGTTCACCATCGGCATCGGCCCGTCGAGTTCGCATACCGTCGGCCCGATGCGCGCCGCCTTCGACTTCGCCGAGCGGGCCGCCGGCCAGCCCTCGGCGCCGGTCCGCGTCCGCTGCGACCTCTACGGCTCCCTCGCGCTGACGGGACGCGGGCACGCCACCGACACCGCCGCGATCCTGGGCCTTGCCGGCCACACGCCCGAGGGCGTCGATCCGGACGAGGCACGGCACGTCCTGCGCGGCATTCGCGACATCGGCCGCCTGCCGCTCGCCGGCCGCGGGGACATCGCCTTCGCCGAGGTGGCGGACATGGTCTTCCACCCGCGCGCCTTCCTGCCCGAGCACCCCAACGGCCTCACCTTCACCGCGACGCTGGCGGATGGCGGCGAGTATGCGGAGACCTATTTCTCGATCGGCGGGGGCGCCATCCTGCGCAAGGGCGCGACCCCGGCCTCGCACAATCTGGCCGTGCGCCACCCCTTCTCCTCGGGTGCGGAGCTGCTGGCGATCGGCGACGCCACCGCGCGCCCCATCGCCGACATCGTGCGCGCCAACGAGGAGGCGTGGCGCGATCCGGCGGAGACCGACGCCTTCCTCGACGCGGTGCGCGATGCGATGGCGGCGTGCATCGATCGCGGCATGGCGCAGGAAGGCGTGCTTCCCGGCGGGCTCCACGTCCGCCGCCGTGCCGCGGCGCTCCACCGCGGCCTGTCCGGCCATGCCGGGCGCAATCCGGCGGAGGTGTTCGAGTGGGTCAGCCTGTGGGCGCTGGCCGTCAACGAGGAGAATGCCGCGGGCGGCCGCGTCGTCACGGCGCCGACCAACGGCGCCGCGGGCGTCCTGCCCGCGGTGCTGCGCTTCTACGAGACGCTGGTGGAGGGGGCGTCGCGCGACGGCGCGCGTCGCTTCCTTCTCACCGCCGCCGCGATCGGGATGCTCTACAAGAAGCGCGCGTCGATCTCCGCGGCGGAGATGGGATGCCAGGGCGAGGTCGGTGTCGCCTGCTCGATGGCGGCGGGCGCGCTCGCCGCGGTCCTGGGCGGCAGCAATCGCCAGGTGGAGAACGCCGCGGAGATCGGCATGGAGCACAATTTGGGCCTCACCTGCGACCCGATCGGTGGGCTGGTGCAGATCCCGTGCATCGAGCGCAACACGATGGGCGCGGTGAAGGCGATCAACGCCGCCTATCTGGCGCTGCGCGGCGACGGCAGCCACGTCGTCAGCCTGGACGCGGTGATCGAGACGATGCGCCAGACGGGCGAGGACATGCGGTCGAAGTACAAGGAGACCAGTCTCGGCGGGCTCGCGGTCAACGTGGTGGAATGCTGAGCGGCCGGCGCCCTCAGCCCGTCACCGTGCCGATCAGCAGATAGCCGTTCAGCGCCACGATCACGGTCGCGATGCCCCACGCCAGCGCCGCCAGCCAGCGCGGCGCCGCGAAGCCGCCCATCACGCGCCGGTTCGCGGTCAGCATCACCAGCGGGATCACGGCGAAGGGCAGTTGCAGGCTGAGCACCACCTGGCTCAGCACCAGGAGGTCGGTCGCGCCGCCGTCCCCCGTGGTGCCCACCACCGCCACCGCGGGGATGATGGCGAGGCCGCGGGTGATGAGGCGGCGCAGCCACGCGGGCAGGCGCAGGTCGAGGAAGCCCTCCATCACGATCTGCCCCGCCAGCGTGCCGGTGACGGTGGAATTCTGCCCGCTGGCCAGCAAGGCGATGGCGAACACCGCGCTCGCTCCGCCGACGCCCAGCATCGGCGCCAGCAGCTCGTGCGCCTGCTCGATCTCGGCGACATCGGTGCGCCCGGCGACGTGGAAGGTCGCCGCCGCCAGGATCAGGATCGCGGCGTTGATGAAGAAGGCGAGGCCGAGCGCCACGGTGGAATCGATCGTTGCGAGGCGCAGCGCGCGGCGCCGCTCCGGCTCGGTGCGATCGTAGGCGCGGGTCTGCACGATCGACGAGTGGAGGTAGAGGTTGTGCGGCATCACCGTCGCGCCGAGGATGCCGATCGCGATGTACAGCTTGGCCGGGTCGGTCACGATCTCCGGACGCGGGATCAGGCCGCCCGCCGCCGCCGCCCAGTCGGGATTGGCCCACATCAGCTCGAAGCCGAAGCAGATCGCGATCACGACCAGCAGCGCGCCGATGAACGCCTCCAGCTTGCGGAAGCCGAAGCGTTGCAGCGCCAGGATCAGGAAGACGTCCAGCCCCGTCAGCACGACGCCGTAGAGCAGGGGCAGGCCGAACAGCAGCTTCAGCGCGATCGCGGTGCCCAGCACCTCGGCGAGGTCACAGGCGATGATCGCCACCTCGGCGAGGAACCACAGCGCGTAGTTGACCGGGCGCCCCGTATTGGCGCGGCACGCCTGCGCCAGGTCCAGCCCCGCGCCGATGCCCAGCCGCGCGGCGAGCGACTGGAGCACGATCGCCATCAGGTTGGACAGCAGCACGACCGCGAGCAGCGTGTAGCCGAACGCCGATCCGCCCGCGATGTCGGTCGCCCAATTGCCCGGGTCCATGTAGCCGACCGCGACCAGCCAGCCCGGCCCGACGAAGGCGAACAGCGTCCGCCAGAAGCCGGCGTCCCTAGGGACCGGCACGGTGGCGAAGCTTTCGGCGAGCGAGCGGGTGGATCCGTGCATCGCCCGTCTCCATGCGGGACGCCCGCCCCGCTTTCAACCGCCTGCCCGACGCTTTTGCCGCGAAGCCGCGCTCGACCTGATCGAGTTTAATGCCTAGCATTACAGTTGCGTTCTTGATTCGGTTCTGAATCAATGGGTCACCATGACGAGGAGGTTGTGGTGAAGGGAGCATCGATCGAGGCGACGCTGGAGCTCTGGGCATCATCGCTGCGGGAGGTG
>NZ_JAAVJH010000001.1 GCF_012035195.1 Sphingomonas corticis | reverse complement strand
TCGGCAAGGCCGGCACGCTGGCGGCCCAGCTCTCCCGGCTCGACCTCGTGGTGCTCGATGAGCTCGGCTACCTGCCCTTTGCCCGCTCGGGCGGTCAGCTGCTCTTCCACCTCGTCAGCAAGCTCTATGAGCAGACCTCCGTCATCGTCACGACGAACCTCGCCTTTGGTGAGTGGCCGACGGTCTTTGGCGACCCCAAGATGACCACCGCGCTGCTCGACCGCATTACCCACCATTGCGACATCGTCGAAACCGGCAACGACAGCTGGCGCTTCAAACACCGAAGCTGACGCCCGGGGCACCCGCAGAGAACGCTTCGCGCTGGTTGCGCCTCCGGTCGGGCTACGCCCGCCCTACGCCGCAACCAGCGCGAACGGTGCGACCCCCATACCCGTCACGCTGCTTGACGAAGGGGGTCCCTTTTGCACGCCGATAGGGGGTCCTTTTTGGACGCCGATTGACATATTCGGCGAGGACGACGACCACTCGTTCCAATCGCCACACTGGTATTGATCGAACCGCGGACGATGCTCATCCTTCCGTTCGCACGCCGGTCATGCGACGCATGACAGGATCTCGATAAGGGGATCCAGATACACCTCCACCTGTCGGCGATCCGTCATCCGCTTCAGGTCCGTCGGGATCAGCTCGTCGTAGTCCTCGCGCGACGCTACCCCGGTGTCCAGCAGGGCCTGGAGCATCGTGCGGCGCAGGATGCCGTGCTCCGGTCTGACGTCGGGAAAGGAGCGCTTGATCTCGACGTCGCGCAGTCTGATCAGGAGCCGGTGCGCCTCGTCGACGTCGATCATTCCGGTCGGCACGAAGGCGAGTGCTCGCTCCCGTGCATCGTCGAGGCGTCGGTCGCTTTCTTCCGCCGATGCCGCGACAGTCGGTGATGAACTCTCCGTGATCGCTTCCACTGCAACCGTCTCCCGAACGGTGCCTTCGACGAACACGTCCTGGTCGCTTTCGTCTGATCCGCGCTTCGGCTCTTCGTTGACTCCGTCGAAGCGTTCGTCCGCGGAGGAGAGGCTTACCGCTTCAATTGAACTCGCGGCGCCGTTCGCCTGCGGCCCGGACAGCCCGGTCGTGCTTTCGGGTTCCGCTTCACCTTCGCCGTTATCGTCGGTGGTCGACCGGCCGGCGACTCGGTCGCGGTCGGAGGTGCCGAGGCGTCGCCATAGAGGACCGCTGCCCGTTCCGACCTTTATCGGGTTGAGCAGGATCTCGACTTCATGCAGCGTCCACTCGCTCGCGGTCGACTCAACGCCGGGACGCGACGCGTCGATTAGCAGAGCGGTAGCGACAAGGGTTCCATCGTCCCGCAGGATGCCGACACGCATCCGCAGTTCCGTGGGGCGGGATCGACGGATCACGTCGCTGCGGCCGGAAAGCAGCGTCTCGGCTTCTACGGGACTGACGAGAAGCGCGTGAGATATGGATGTCATGGTCATTGCGCCTTGAGCCACTGAAAGTCGTTCGGTTGCGCGGCCTTGTCCGATACGAGCACCGACCAGCGTAGACCGCTCTTCTTGTAGTAGAGCCTACCGTCGCGGCCGCGTCCCGTGCCCATGTGTACCTCGAGCCAGCCATCCGCCGCATGGACCCGCTTACCACCGACCGAAACGGGATCGTCGATCAGCAGCCTCAGCTTGCCGTATAGGTCCCGGCGGTCCTCAACCTCCGTCAGGATGAAGTCGGCCGAGCCGCGCACCAGGTCTATGCCGGGCAGCAAGGTTCTGAGCACCGTCTGCAGTTCGGCATCCGCTCTCGCCTGCTTCCTGGTGGCGGGCGCAGGCCGCTCGTTCGGTCGCGCCGAAGCCTCGGCGAGAGCAGCTTCGGCGGCTTCGAGGCCGATGCGCAGCTGGGTGACGCTCTCCTCCGCCTTCGTCCATGACGCGAGTGCGTCGTCCCGGTCCGCCGTGAGAACGTCGACGCGCTCGTTGAGATCGGCCACAAGGCCATCGTCGACGACGGGGGTCTGCGAACGCAGCGCCGAAATGCCCGCTCTCAGGAAGGCCGCCTCCGTCTCCAGTCTGCGGCTGGCGCGCTCCGCCTCATACCGCGCGCCGTCAAGTTCCGCCTGGTTCGCGTCCGCGGCGGCGATGGCCGTGGCGAGTTCGCGCTCGGCGTTTACCAGGCGGGTCGCAAGCCGGTCGTGGTCCCGACGGAGCCGAGCATTGACAAGCTCAGGCGTGGCCGCGTCGGGTGGAACGTCGGGCTCTGCGACGTCGGCGAGCAGTTGCGCGAGCTCCCAGTCTCCCGGCGCGTCAGTCGGGTCGAGCCTCACGAACCAGTCGTGCAGAAGTCCGCTCTCTCCTTCCCGGAACGAGGGACCGTGATGTTCGACCGCGACGGCGGCGCTGGCCAGGCGGGACAGCGTTTCGGCCAGAAGCGCCTCGGATCCGTTCACGAAGAGGTATGGCCGCGTTCCGGACCGATCCAATGTCCAGAACGTCCGACCCGTCCCGATCGACAACTCGGGCGCTTCCAGGCAGATCGGCGCCTCGGAGGGGTAGCACCATCTGCCATCCATCGCGGCGCGGCCGGCCCGGGCGAGAGGGTAGACGAGCCCCATGTATTCGACGCCGATCGAACCGTCCGGCATGCGTCTCGGCAGGCGATCGATCCTGTCGACGACCGTCCCATCCCTCTCCAGCGTGACTTCGATCGGTCGCAGCACCTTGTTCACGGCTCGTTGTTACGTTGACTCCCGTCGGCATGGCTATCACGCTGATGTCGCGATCAGAACATCGGATCGAAGGGGGCGATCGGGAGTGGATATCGGCAGTATTGTGATGTGGCCGATCGAGCACGGCATACCGCTAGTGTTCGGCTGGCAGCCGACGCCTCTCGTCCTTTCGGTCGCGATCGTCGCCTATGCCTGGTGGCGCTACATCAAGGGGCGGGACGAGCTCGACGCGTTCGATGCTGCGCTGGACCGTTTCGGCGCCCGTCTGGCGAGCTACGACGGCGACGGTCTGAAGTTCGTCGGTGACGTCGAGGCTCTCTGTGAGGAGTTCGGTGACGACCGGTACATCGGCCACGCCTGGCGGGGCTACGTCGCAGATCTCCACCAGGACGAGCGGACCGGCCGCGTCGCCTCGGGGCTGCCGCCGAGCGAGTTCTTCAACCCGCGTCTGTTCAGACAGGGGCGCATCGACCTGCGATCGTTCGAGGGTGTGCCGAACCAGCTCGTCGGGCTCGGCCTGCTCGCGACGTTCCTCGGCCTCGTGGCGGCGCTCTTCATCGCACGAGACGGCATCCAGGCGGATCTGGAGGCGTCCAAGCTCGCGCTTCGCAAGCTGCTGGGGGCGGCGGCCGCCAAGTTCCTGACATCGGTGACCGCGCTTGGAGCGTCCCTGATCTTCGCGTGGCGCAAGAACCGGCGCCTGCACGCGACCGAACTCCACATCGAGAGGATCAATCGCGAGCTGGAGCGCCTCGTCCTGCCGCTCAGTTCCGAGCGGTTGGCGGCGGACTCCTTCGCCGAGCTCGGGCGCCAGACTACCCAGCTGGAGCGCTTCAACCAGGATCTGGCAGTCAGCATTGCCCAGGCCCTTGACGAGCGGATCGGCAGGACCTTCGCGACCGCACTCGCGCCGGTTCAGGAAGCGATCGACGGGATGGCCGGCAAGCTGGGCGACATAAACCAGTCGGCGCTCGAACGCATGGCCCAGCAGTTCGCCGGGGAGCTGAGCGGAGCGGCGGAGGAGCATACGCGCCGACTGGGCGAAATGCTTGAGACGGCGGCCGAGGCGATCGGTGCCCTTCCTGGTCAGATCGACGCGGCAGGCGAGAGCTTCAGGGCGGGTATCGAGGAGGGGTCGAAGGAACTCGCGACGAGTTTCGCGGCGGCGGGCGAGAACCTGGACGCCTCGCTGCGGCAGTCAACCGAGGGAATGACAGGAGCCGTGCGGCAGGTCGCAGCCGAGGTCGAGGCCGGAGCCACCGCTGCGCGCCGCGAGCTGGAGCAGGCTGCGACGGACGTCGGTGATGCGATGAAGACGGGCGTGACCGAATTGTCCACGTCGATGATCGCCGCGGTCGACAACCTGGACGCCCGGATCTCGGAGGCGGGCGTGCAGCTCTCCCGTTCCCTCGATGGGGCAGCCGGGCGCATCGAGGCCAGTGCGGACTCGCTCGGGTCGGTCTCCGAGCGGAGTGCCGCGCTTGCGGACAGCCTGACCCGAACCAGCGATGCTCTCGCGCGGCAGTTCGAGGGCGCCCTCGAAGCAGCCCGCGGCGTCACCGAGGGGCTCGGCAGCCTCGTCGCCCAGGTCGACAAGGCGGGAGAGTCCGCGGAAGCGCTGGGCGCATTGGCCGCCTCCATGACCACCGTCTCGGAGCGGCTCGAGCGAGTGGCCGAGCGCGTCGATGAAGTCGCCGATCGCGCCGACGCCACAAACGAGAGGTCGTCGGAGCTGGTCGAGGGTCTGACGCGGCGAGTGGAGGTCATCAATCGCGATCTCGGCGCCCTCAACAACGCGCTATCGGGCGCGATGCAGAAGCTGTTCGAGGGGCTTGGCACCTTCGGCGAGCGGACCAGCGGCTTCGTGAAGTCGGTCGACAAGGAACTCGCCGAGGCGGTCGGGCGCCTCAGCGCCGCCGTGCAGCAGCTGGACGAGGTCCTGGACGACCTGCCTCGCCGAGGCGACTTCAAGGCCTTCGCCGACGCGGTGTCGCGCGCGGGCTTCGAACGGGTCGAGGCTGCCGAGTGAAGCGGGGCTGAGGGCGCGTGCCACGCAGGACCAGGACCATCGACGCGCCGCAAGGGCGGGAGGAGGAGAGCTACTTCGTCTCCCTCAACGACCTGCTCATCGGCATGCTGTTCGTGTTCATCATTCTCCTGATGATCTTCGCGCTCAACTATCAGAGTGCGGAGGCCAGGCTGAACCACCGGATCGCGGCGCTGGAGGACGAACTCGGCGGTCGGGAGGATCAGCGCGCCGGGCTGCTTCGCCGTCTTAAGAAGGAGCTGGCGCGTGCCGACGTTCCCGTCGAGATCGACGAGAAGAACGGTGTTCTGCATCTTCCCGAGACGGTGCTGTTCGCGTCCGGCTCGGCCGACCTCGGCGATCGCGGCCGTGCGGCGCTGACACGCCTGGCGTCGCTGCTCGCCCGCGAACTCCCCTGCTACGGCCAGCTCGGCGGTAGGGCGGGGCACGACTGTCCGGACGGTTCCGAGCCGATCCTCGAGGCGGTCTACGTCGAGGGGCACACCGACGTGATCCCGATCGCCACCGCCCGCTACTCCGACAACTGGTCCCTCTCCTCCGACCGATCGATCCAGACATACAGGTCCATGGTGCAGGCGGCACCCAGCCTCGAGGGCATCCGAAACGCGGCCGGCAACGCCACGCTGTTCGGCGTCAGCGCCTATGCCGCTCAGCGTCCGATCGCCGACAACGCGACGGTGGACGGCCGGGCGCGTAACCGCCGCATCGACGTGCGCTTCCTGATCGCGCCTCCGACGAAGGGCGACATCAAGGCCACGTCGTCGGTCGGCTCTTTTCTCGGCGCGGTCGAGTGACGGGGTTTTCGGCGACCCTTGCAAGCCTGAACGGCCTGTCGGCTTTAGCCTTCGATCTCGAGAAGCACATCCCGGCGGAGCCGCTGATGCGGACCGCCGCACGGAGGGTTGCCGAACTCTTCGAGGTGCCGACCCGGCCCGGCGAGGAGGAATTGCTGCGGGCGCTGCAGGCGTTCGCGGCATGGTGCGAAGGCGGGCGCCAGCCTTCATCCGAACATTGGCTTCTCGCGCCATGGGTGTGCCTCCAGGGCCGCCCCCGACTGCTGGATCGCGACACCTTCGCCTCTGAGTTCGGTCGCAGGCTTGCGGCGGAACGGCAGCCGCGACTGCTCAAGGCTATGCTGCACAGCTACCTTCGGGACTGGGAGGAGGGGGCGAGCGCTACGGCGGCAGCGGGTCGCATGATCGGCCGCGAGCTCGAGAGGCACTCCGCTGCCTGGGCTGTGCGCTGGCGCGATCGTGCGCAACGAGTGATGCTCTTCCAGTCTGACGGGCTGACCGACCGCATGACCGATGCGGCGCTCTCGCAGAACGGCGATGTTCGGCTCCTGCTTCGAGATCTTGGCTTCACGACCGAGCTGCTTGCCCAGTCGGGGTTCCATGCGCCGCTGGCGACGCGTCTCGCGGTTAGGCTGTCGCGGGAACTCACGACCGGGCGACCCATCACCGGTGCGGCCGTGGCGAACGTCCTCGGCTTTCTGCGGACCGGCGGAACTCTACGCTTCCCCGGCGAGCGGGTGCAGCTGGCCGAACTGCTCCTCGCGCCCTTCGCGACCCGCGACCTCGCCAACGTCGAGGCGAAGGCCGCGCTCGTCGGCTTCTTCGACGAGCTCTACGGCGATCCGCGGAGCCACCCGAAGGCGTGGGTGGACATAAGCCAGGACGCCCGCCGGACGATCACCCGCTGGCTCGCGCGAAAGGCGCTCGACCTCTTCTTCGACATCCTGAGTGCGACTGCGGATCCAATTTGGAGATGGCGGAAGGCCTTCTGGCTGGCGCTGGAGCGCAAGGGCGCCATCGACGACGCCTGGCCCGTGTTCGGCCGGCAGGCGGTCGAGTGGCTGGCGCGCAATCCGGCTCAGAAGAAGCGGGTATCCTCCTTCGCGACGCTGTCGGGAGCGGAGCGGAAGCAGTCGGTCATGCTTATGCGGATCGGCGGCTACGTCGTCGCCGAGTGGAGCCATGCGGGCTCGGTCCGCATCTGGGCGCAGGACGATGCCAGGGCGCCGGCGCTGGGCGACTACGTCTACTCTGCCGACGAGGTCCGGGCCGACTGCCTCTACGACCAGCGGCACGACGGGACGGCACGCTACGCCTGGCAGAGCGATCTGGGCGACTGGCTGGCCAGCAGGATCGGGGTGCGGATCGGTATCAACGAGATGAGGCCGCATGCCTGAGCTGAAGCTGGAGTGGATGTCCGAGGAGGACTGGGTCGTGGTGAGCGGGCTCGCCGCGGCCGGTCCCGTCGACGTGGAGAGCTGGCCAGGCGCGGCCGCGCCCGGGCTAGTGCCGGCGGTCGGCGCGCTGTGGCGGCTGGTCGAGGACGAGGTCGCGCTCGCCCAGGGGAACGAGCTGCATCTGCCTCATGCCGAGGCGGCGGCGCTCTCTCCCGCGATCCGCTCGGCATTGGGTCTGCCGGCCGCTCCGCCCGTCACGCTCTTCGTCCAGCATCAGGACACGATCGACCGGGATGCCTTCAGGGTGGATCATCGATGGCACCATCTCGATGGCCGGCCGGTTCTGGGTGCCAAGCGCGACGGCGCGTTCCTCACGTTGGGTACGCGTCGCTATCTGCTGCCGTCGGAGCTCTTCGAGATCGCGGCTGCGATCGACCGCTTCAACGCCCTTCCCGCGACTGACCCGGATGGTCGTGCGGCGGCCTGGATGGATGTGCAGGAACTCCTGCCTACGCTGGGGGACCGGGGGCCCATCGACGCGTCGCCATATCTCCGGCAGGTCCGGGTGGCGCATGCCGGCGCGTTCACGCTGCGGCCTTTCGAGCGCGACGGCGAGATCGACTTCGACCCGGTGCTCTTCGCCGCGAAGCCCGGCGGATCCGACGAGGTGACCGAGGGCGAGCCGCTCGATCGTGACGGCGCGCCTCCGGTCGATCCCGAGCCGCTCCTGCCCGAGCATCTGCAGAAGGCGTTCGCCGATGCGCGCTTCCGGCAGTTTACGGACGCGCGGGGTCGATACGCCCTTCCGGATGGCTGGCTGCTGATCCTGTCACCGCCGCTGCGAAAGGCCATGGGAGTGGCACGGCAGGTGCAGCGCGCAGGCGGCGAGGTCGCCCGCGACTTCGTCCGCAACCCGCGCGGCTACCTACGCGAGGCCCTCGGCGGCGAACTGGACGAGCACCTCGTCGAGGAGCTCTTCAGGGAGACGCGCGAGTTCTCCGAGCGGGTTCACGCCATCGGGCTCTGGCAGAAGAAGGTGCTGCCCTGGGTCCAGGTGCCGCGCGAGCCGTGGCTGCCACCGGAGGTGGTCGGTCTGGTGGTCGATGGTGCGCCGATTCAGCTGCCCGCCGAGCGCATTTCCGAACTGGCTGACCGGATCCGGGACGCCATTGACCAGGGCCGGCCGGAGGTGGTGTTCGACGGCACTTCCATTCCCGCAACCGAACAGACGCTGGCTTCGCTTGGAGAGATCCAGCGAGCGCTGGCGGGGGGTGAGGCGAAGCTCGATAGTGCCGCTGACGAGAGCGCCGACGGTAAGGGCGACGAGGACGCGCCAGGCGGTCGGGAGCCGACCGGCGGGACCGAGCCGCACGTCCTACTGGTCCGGAACAACTTCGAGGAGGTCGTCTTCAACAGCGACCCCGCTCCCCGGGTGCCGCCCGTCGATGCAGGCCTCCATGAGGCTCTGCTTCGGTCCGTGCCGAAGCCGCATCAGCGCGAAGGCGTGGATTGGCTGCAGCGCTGCTGGCAGGCGGGCTGGACCGGCGCCCTGCTGGCCGACGACATGGGTCTGGGCAAGACGTTTCAGACGCTGGCGTTCTTTGCATGGATCCGGGAGGCGATGCGACGGGGACTGGTGGAGCGGGCACCGCTGCTGATCGTCGCGCCCACGGGTCTGCTCCGCAACTGGGAGAAGGAGCACGAGATCCACCTCGCCGAGCCGGGTCTCGGAAGCGTCCTTCGCGCCTACGGCTCGTCGCTGCGTGCACTGCGGACGGGAGCGGGATCCGAGCTCGAGATCGCCCGACCGGTCCTCGACGTGGAGCGGATGGCGGCGGCCGACTGGGTGCTGACCACCTACGAGACGCTGCGGGACTACCAGCACAGCTTCGGTCGCATCCGCTTCGGCGTGATCGTGTTCGACGAGATCCAGAAGATCAAGACGCCCGGCACGCAGGTCACCGATGCAGCGAAGGCGATGCAGGCGGAGTTCTCGCTGGCGCTGACCGGAACGCCGATCGAGAACCGGCTGGCCGACCTGTGGTGCCTCATGGACACCCTTCATCCTGGAGCGCTTGGCGGGCTGAAGGACTTCAGCCGTCGTTACGAGGATCGACCAGACCCCGAGGACCTCAGACGTTTGAAGGACGCTTTGTCGGTGCCCGGTCCCGAGCGGCCGGCCGTCATGCTCCGACGCATGAAGGACGAGGTTCTGGAAGGGCTGCCGACCAAGACCGAGCACGTTCGCAAGGTCGCCATGCCGGACGTGCAGGCGAACGCCTATTCGGCGGTGGTTGCCGAGGCGCGTCGGCGGAAGGACCGCGGCAAGATGCTTGAAGCGCTGCAGGCCATGCGGGCCGTCTCGCTTGCACCGCTGGAGCGCTCGATGGTCGCATCCGACGAGGATTACGTCCGATCGTCAGCTCGGCTCACGGCGGCGGTGTCGATCCTGGACGAGATCAGGGACCGTGGCGAGAAGGCGCTCCTCTTCGTGGAGATGCGGGCGGCGCAGGCCGACCTGGCTGGCGTGCTGCAGCGCCGTTACGGCCTGACCCGCGCGCCCATGATTATCTCCGGCGAGGTGGCGGGACCGAGGCGTCAGGAGCGCGTCGATGCGTTCCAGGCGGGGCCGCCCGGGTTCGACGTCATGATCCTGTCACCGAAGGCGGGAGGCGTCGGTCTGACGCTGACGGCGGCGAACAACGTGGTGCACCTCACCCGATGGTGGAACCCCGCTGTCGAGGATCAGAGCACGGATCGATGCTACCGCATCGGTCAGCAGCGCCCGGTCAACGTCTACTTGCCGATGGCGCTCTTGCCGGGCGGCGAGGAGCACAGCTTCGACAGCCGACTTCATGCGCTGCTCGCACAGAAGCGGGCGTTGAGCCGGGATCTGCTCATGCCGCCGGCGCTGTCGGACGAGGATGCTCGACGACTCTATGAGGAGACGATCGGGTGATGGGAAAGCGTGTGCGACTGCCCGGGCCAACGCCACATTCGCCATCTGTTCATCATTACCTTACTCGCACAGATCGGAGGGTTGCTCGGACGCACTTCGGGGCGGAGGTGGGAAGCGAAGATTTAGGCTGGATCCTCCTCGCCGCCACCTGACCTGTATTTCCAGCGCCTGCCGTGCCGGTTCTTTGGCATTATGAGACGCGCAGCGAACCGGCCTGCGTTACGAAGTCTACCAAGTTCGTCTCGGCCTTGTAGGCGACGTAGAGCTTGAGGTAATCTTTCCGTACACCTCGTCCAGGGCGAGGATCTCCTGACGCAACGCATCGAACAGTAGCCCGGTGCAGGACGGCGCGCGCTCTGGGTGGACGCCCGATGCGCCGCCGGTATCAAGAGCATAGGACAGGCAGGCAAGGACGGCGGGCAATGGACGCGGACGATCACAAGGTCGAGGCCGTCTTGAAGGAGGACCGACGTTTCATCGTTCCCCTCTACCAGCGTAAATACCAGTGGGCTGAGCACCGGTTGCTGCCCTTCTGGGAGGACGTTCAGGCGAAAGCTGCCGAGGTGCTGTCGGGCGAGAGCCGGTTCGAGCACTACATGGGCGCGCTCATCCTCGCTCCGATCGACATCGGGTCGCAGATCAGCAAGACTCCGGTCGTGCAGGTGGTCGACGGCCAGCAGCGGCTGACGACGTTCCAGCTGTTCCTGGTGGCCCTGCGCGAGGTGGCCCGGCGGCACGGTCTCGCGGACTTCATCGACCACGTGAACGGCTACCTGTTCAACAACACCAAGAGCAAGGACACCGACCCGCTCACCCGTTACAAGCTGACGCCGACCCCGTCGGACCGCGAGCTGTTCCACGATCTCATGGAACTCGACCATCAAGCGGTCACGGCGCGCTACCGCCATCTCTTCTGGGGCGCCGGCGTGCCGAAGAACACGCCGTTCCCCGCCTTCCGCGCCTACGTCCTGTTCGATCGCTGGATCGAGGAGTTCGTCAAGACCGGGCCGAGTGACGAGGCTCCACCGGAGGATCCGCTCGACGAGCATGCTGTCGAGGGTGGGTCTTCCGAGGATCTCGCGGGCGAGCGTCTCGAGGCGCTGCTGAACGCCGTGCTGGAGCGTCTCAAGCTGGTCGTCATAAGCCTGGGCGAGAACGACGACGCCCAGGTCATTTTCGAGACCCTGAACTCGAAGGGCGAGCCGCTGCTGGCGATGGACCTGGTCCGGAACAACATCTTCCACCGCGCCGAGAAGGAGGGGGCGAAGGTCGAGGATCTGTATCGCAAGCTGTGGGACCCGCTCGACGACGCCTGGTGGCGGGAGCCTGCGCCGAACGCGCGCCCGACGAGGCCGCGGATCGACCACTTCCTGGCGCACGCTCTGGCCGCCGAGACCGGGGCCAAGATCTCGATGCGTGAGCTCTACGCCGAATATCGTTCCTTCGCCCTGCCGAAGGGGAAGCCCCGATACCCGAAGGTCGAGGACGAACTGCGGCTGCTCGCACACTACGCGCCGCTTTACGAGACGCTTGAGGGCAGGAGGCAGGGCGATGGAGACCTCGCATGGTTCGGGCGGAAGATGGCGGCATGGCAGGTCACGACCGTCTACCCGGTCGCGATGCAGCTGGGCCGTGACGGCGTCGATAGGCACGCCCGGTCCACCATCTGCCGCCTGCTCTACTCCTACCTCGTGCGCCGCGCGCTGTGCGACCTCACGACGAAGAACCTGAACAACGTGTTCGCCGGCCTGGCGTCGCACTTCGTGGAGAACGGGGTGTCGGTGGCGTCGTTTACCGCCTTCTTCGACGGCCGTGACGGCGATAGCTCCAGGTTCCCGGACGATGAGGAGCTCCGACAGGGCATCCTGACAAGCGACGCCTACGCCATCGCGCCCAAATCGCGTCTCGTCGACGTCCTGTGGGAGCTGGAGGTGGCCTCGCGCTCGACCATGGCGGAAACCGCCGAGCGGCCGGCGGATCTCTGGATAGAGCATGTTATGCCGCAGACCTGGACGGCCGAATGGCCCTTCGGCGACGGTGTCGTCCACGATGGGCCGTATGGAACGTCGACGCAGGCGATCGCCAGGCGGGCGGCGATCGGCACGCTTGGCAACCTCACGCTGGTGACGAGCGGGTTGAACATCTCCGCGGGCAACAAAAGCTTCTCGGAGAAGCGGGCCAAGTTCGACGTCCACACCGGCCTGTTCCTGAACAAGTGGTTCGGCAAGCGGATGGACTGGAGGGAGACGGACATCTCAGATCGTGGGGAGCACCTGTTCGAACTGGCCCGAACCATCTGGCCACCGCTGACATCGGCATGACCGTCTGCTCGCGCGGTCAGCTCAGCCCGAAGTAGCGGTCGAAGAACGCCGACAGCCGGCCGATCACCGAATCCTTTCGCGCGGCATGCCCGCCGCCCTTCGCGAACCTCGACACGGGCGGCATGATCCTAGTGATCGCGACTCCAGCGGTGGGTATGGCACCGTCGCGGAAGGCGTCGGCGACGAACGCCTGCGTCGCGGCCGGATCGAGCCTCTCCTCGACGATGATCCGGTCCAGCTCCTCCACCTTCCTCGCGGCGACGAAGGCGCTCCACTGCGCGTTGACCTTGCCGCTGGACGAAACCGAGTCGACGAACCGCTCAATCAGGTCCTTCTTATTCCGCAGCGACGGGCTGGAATCGATGGCGCGTTCTATCGTCGCCCTGATCTCCTTGTCCTCGCCGGTGCCTCTGGCTGCGAGGTAGCGTTCCACGAGCATCAGGATGTAGTCGACGTTGATCTCGACCTGCTTGACCAGCTCGATCTCGAAGACGACGTCGTCGTTGATCGCCTCGCGCTCCGCCTCGGACGTCGTGCGGAATTCGGCGTAGAGGTTGAGGTAGACGCTGAGGTGGTCCTGGAACTCGCGATCGGTCAGAATCTCGGCGCCGGCGAAGGCGTCGAACGCGGTGAGGATGTTGCGCAGGCGCAGGATCGCGCCGAACAGCTTAACGAACGCCTTCTGCGCCGTCTCGCCGATGATCGGGGAGCCGAGCGGAAAGCCGTTCCGCAAATCCTCGACCCGTCTGGCGTATTCGTCGTGGTATTCGGCGTAAGGCTTCAGGAGGACGATGCCCTTCGCGTCCTTGTTGCCGAACAGTGCGAGCGCGTCGTTCGTCTCCTCCTCCAGATCGCGGAAGGAGACGATGTTGCCGTAGGTCTTGACCGAGTTGAGGATGCGGTTGGTGCGGGAGAAGGCCTGGATGAGGCCGTGCGACCGCAGGTTCTTGTCCACCCACAGCGTGTTGAGGGTCGTGGCGTCGAATCCGGTCAGGAACATGTTGACGACGATGACGATGTCCAGCTCGCGCCGCTTAAGGCGGTGCGACAGGTCCTTGTAGTAGTTCTGGAACCGGTCGGCGGACGTGTCGAAGCTGGTGCTGAACAGCGCGTTGTAGTCGCGGATCGCGTCGTCGAGGAAGTCGCGCGAGCTCTGGTCGAGTCCGTCCGTCTCGAACGCCTCGTCGCCGAGCAGATCGTCGTCCGCCTCGTTGGCGGCGAAGCTGTAGATCAGGCCGATCTTGAGCCGCTGCGCCGGGGGCACCCCCTCCTGCTGCCGCGCGAACTCGGCGTAGTAGCGCTTGGCGGCGTCGATCGATGCGGTGGCCAGGATGGAGTTGAAGCCGGCGAGGCGGCGGCCATCGTGCCGGTATCCGCTGGCGCGCCGCGTCTTCTGGTCGAAGTGCTCGCGGACGTAGCCAACAACCTGCCCGATCCGCTCGGGTGACAGCAACGCCCGTTCGGTGTCGATGGCGGACACCTGCTTGTCCTTGATCGCCGTGCCCGTCCTGATCGTGTTGATGTAGTCGATACGGAAGGGCAGCACGTTCCTGTCGCTGATGGCGTCGACGATCGTGTAGGTGTGGAGCCTTTCGCCGAACGCCTGTTCGGTGGTCCGTCGCGCGGGGTTGCCGCCGTTTCCGGAGTTCTCGGCGAAGATGGGCGTGCCGGTGAAGCCGAACAGGTGGTAGCGGCGGAACGACCGGGTGATCTCCGCGTGCATGTCGCCGAACTGGCTGCGGTGGCACTCGTCGAAGATGACCACGACGTGCGCGTCGTAGATCGGATGCCGCCGATTGGTGGCGACAAAGCGCGACAGCTTCTGGATGGTGGTGATGATGATGCGGGCGTCCGGGTCGGACAGCTGCCGCTGGAGGACCGACGTGGAGGCGTTCGAGTTGGCGGCCCCGCGCTCGAACCGCTCATATTCCCGCATGGTCTGGTAGTCGAGGTCCTTGCGGTCGACGACGAACAGCACCTTGTCGACGTCCGGCAGGTCGCGGGCGAGCTGGGCGGCCTTGAAGCTGGTCAGCGTCTTGCCGCTGCCCGTGGTGTGCCAGACGTAGCCTCCTGCGGCTACGGTCCCGAGCTGTCGGGCGTTGGTCGCAGTCAGGATTCGCAGCAGGATGCTCTCCGCCGCCACGATCTGGTAGGGCCGCATCACCAGCAGCTTCCTATCGACGTCGAACACGCAGTAGCGCGTCAGAACGGCGAGAAGGGTGTGCCTAGCGAAGAAGGTCTTGGTGAAGCCGACCAGGTCGGTGATCGGCCGGTTCTTCGCGTCCGCCCACCAACTGGTGAACGCATAGCTGTTCGAGGTCCTGCCGCGGACGCGCTTGCCACGCTGCTCGGCGAGGTGCCCGTCGCGCACCGTGTTACTGTAGTATTTGGTCAGTGTGCCGTTGCTGATGACGAACAGCTGGACGTATTCGAACAGGCCCGAGCCAGCCCAGAAGCTGTCGCGCTGGTAGCGGTCGATCTGGTTGAACGCCTCGCGGATGTCGACGCCGCGGCGCTTCAACTCGACATGGACCATCGGCAGGCCGTTGACGAGGATCGTCACGTCGTATCGGTTCGCCCGCAAACCGGTGACCTCGTACTGGTTCACGACCTGCAGCGCGTTGTTGTGGATGCTGTCCTTGTCGATCAGGTGGACGTTGCGGAACGTGCCGTCGTCCCGGCGCAGCACCTGGACGTGGTCCTCCTGGATGCGGGCGGTCTTCTCCACGATGCCGTCGTTAGCGGCGGCAATACATGTGCTGAAGAAGCGCTCCCACTCGGCCGGCGAGAACGCGATGCCGTTCAGCCGCTCGAGCTGTCGGCGCAGGTTCGCGATCAGGTCGGCCTCCGACGCGATCGCCAGATGCTCGTAGGCCTGTCCCCGCAGCTGGCGAACAAGCGCGGCCTCCAGCTCCGCCTCCGACTGGTAGCCGGCGTCGTTCGGTCCTGCCGCCTCCTGCTGGTATTCGGCCACGACGGTGCTCTCGCCGGAGACGGCGATCGCTTCGTAGCGGTTGGGCGGCGGCGCTTCGGTCATGCGGCCTGTCTGAACGTCAGGAGCCTGTCGCGATAGTGTTGGTATTGACGGCGGCGGGCGGCAATCTCTGCCGGCAGACCGCTCGACAGGTCGTTCACCAGCGCGTCGAACTTGTCGAGGATGCTGACGATGCGGTCCTGCTCCTCGCGCGGGGGGACGGGGATGGTCAGGCGGGCGAGGCTCTCGCCGGACAGGCGCTTCACCTTCGCGCGGGCTACAAACCTGTTCTTCTCCGCATGGAAGGTTGAGGTCTGGAGGTAGTAGGAGACGAACTTCGGGTTCTGGTCGTGACTGAACGTGAAACAGTCGTCGTGCACCGCCACGTCCTCGTCGCCCAGCCACGCCACCGCCTTGCCGACATCCTCGACCGTCTCGCCCACGGCGGCGATGACGACGTCGCCCGGTTTGGCGAACCGGAGCGAGCGGGCCATGTCCGCCCGCACGTGTGACACCGCGGCGGTCGCGGACGTGCCGTAGCTGGTGTAGATGTCACCGTAGTGGATGCAGCCGATACCGCCGGAGGCATAATCCTCCTTCGTGAACCGACGTCCCCGAGTGAGCTTGCCCAAGTCACCCAAGCGCGCTATCCTTCTTGCTTGCTTGCTTGCTTGCTTGCTTGCTTGCTTGCTTGCCGGTCCGCTCGAAGCTCAGCAGACTGTCCCGATAGTGGCGATATTGCGCACGTCGCGCCTCCAGCTCCGCCTCCAGCTCCGCCTCCAGCTCCGCCTCCAGCTTGGTGAAGCTGTCGAGGATCACAACAACTTTTTGCTGCACCTCGAGGGGTGGAACGGGCACCAGGATCTTCGCCAGGCTTTTCGCCGAAACGTCGATGACCTTCGTGCCGGTGGCATGGCGCTTCTTCTCCGCGAAGAACTGCGGCGTCTGGAGGTAGTAGGAGAGGAACTTCGGATCCTGATCGTGCTTCAGAACGGTCGCGTGCCCGCCGGTCACAATCTGGTCGTCGCCGAGCCACGCTACCGCCTTGCAGACGTCGTCAATGTTCTCGCTGGTGTTGGTGACGACAAGGTCGCCGGGATCGACCTTGGCCAGACGGGCAGCCTTCTCCGGCGGGATGAACGACTTCGTCTCGGTCGTCCACGTCCCGTAGTAGGTGTAGATCTGACCGTAGTGGATGCAGCCTACCCCGGCTTCGGAGAAATCCGACTTCGGCATTCCGTTGCCACGGACGAGCCGGGCTATGTCGCCGATCGGCTTGTATTCGACACCGGCCGGGCAGAGCTCTTTGAGCATCGCATCGATCTGATTCATGCCGCTTCCCCTTCCAGATCGGCGACGATCGCGTCGATCGCCTCCCGCAGCCGCACTTGCCGCTCGACGATGCCGGCGATCTCCACGTTCAGCGCGGTGATGTCGACCGCCTGCCGCGTGTCGGCCTGCTCGACGTAGGAGGATACCGAAATGTTGTAGCCGTTCTCGGCGATGTCGGCATTGTCCACCAGCCTGGCGAAGTGCGGCACGTCCTCGCGCATAGTGAATGCGTCGAGGATGCGCTGCCGGTGCGCCGGCGCCAGCGTGTTCTTGTTGCCCAGCCGAGCGAACTGGGTGCCGGCGTCGATGAACAGCGTGGCGTTGTCGCGCTTCGACTTCTTCAGCACGATGATGCAGGTCGCGATGCTGGTGCCGAAGAAGAGGTCGGGCGGCAACTGGATGACGGCGTCCACGAAGTTGTTGTCGATCAGATACTGCCGGATCTTCTGCTCGGCGCCGCTGCGGTAGAGGACGCCGGGGAACTCGACGATTGCGGCGGTGCCGTCCACCGCCAGCCAGTGTAGGATGTGCATGGCGAAGGCGAGATCGGCCTTGCTCTTGGGCGCCAGCACGCCGGCCGGGGCGAAGCGGGGATCGTTGATGAGCAGCGGGTTGGCGTCGCCGTCCCACCGGATCGAATAGGGTGGGTTGGAGACGATCGCCTCGAACGGCTCGTCGTCCCAGTGCGCTGGATCGATCAGCGTGTCCCCGTGCGCGATGTCGAACTTCTCGTAGTTCACGTCGTGCAGGAACATGTTGATCCGGCACAGATTGTAGGTCGTCAGGTTGATCTCCTGACCGAAGAAGCCCTGCCGCACCCGGTCGTGGCCCAGCACCTTGGCGAAGCTCAGCAGCAGCGAACCGGAGCCGCAGGCCGGGTCGTAGACCTTGTTGACCTCGGTCTTCCCGGCGACGGTGATGCGGGCGAGCAGCTCGGACACCTCCTGCGGCGTGTAGTACTCACCCCCGGACTTGCCTGCATTCGACGCATACATCTGCATCAGGTATTCGTAGGCGTCGCCGAACAGGTCGATGGTGTTGCCGTCGAAGCCGCCGTTGGTCAGCGGCAGGTCGCCGATCGCCTCCAGCAGCTTGACCAGCTTTTCGTTGCGCTTGGCGACGGACGTGCCCAGCTTGTTGCTGTTGACGTCGAAGTCCTCGAACAACCCGCGGATGTCGGGTTCGCTCTCCGTGCCGTTGGCGGACCCCTCGATCGCGCGAAAGACATTGAACAGCGTCTCGTTCAGGTTAGCGTCGGTGCGCGCGCGGCGGCGCACGTTGGCGAACAGCGCGGACGGTAGGATGTAGAAGCCTTTCTCCCTGACCGTTTCGTCGCGTCCCAGTTCCGCGTCCTCGTCGCTGAGCGCGGCATAGTCGAAATCGGAGTCGCCGGCGCGGCGCTCCTGGTCGTTCAGGTAGGCGGCGAGGTTCTCGGAGATGAAGCGGTAGAACAACGCGCCGAGGACGTAGGTCTTGAAGTCCCACCCGTCGATGCTGCCGCGCAGTTCGTTGGCGAGGCGCCAGATGGTCCGGTGGAGTTCGGCGCGTTCGAGGTCGCGGGTTCCGCTCATTGCTTCCTGCTTTCGTCTTCTCGGATATCGATGCGGCCGAGCACCGCATCCAGCTCCAGCCTTCGTTCGGCCAGCAGGCGCCGAAGCCGGTCTTCCAGATCGATCGGGGTCGGATGCCGACCGTCAAGCCAGTTCCTGATCGTGCGGTATGTCGTTCCTAGATCACGAGCGACGGACGTGTGCCAGCGGTCTCCGTAAAGCGCGCGTCCAGCCGCTACGAGAACGTCAATCGCCTGCATGGCTTCATGGATATATGAAGCGGCGGTGTCCCGCAATGGCAAGTTGCCGAGATGTTCCGGTAATCAAGTCCCGCTGCGCCTTCTCCTGCTTCGAGGCGAGCGGGATAAGTTTAGTCTGCCGGAATCCTCAATGGCGGTCGGCATCGGCGATCAGCCGCGCCCCCGATGGCAGCGCATTGAGCGCCCGCAGCGTCAGCATGGCCTCCGGTGTCGGCGACACGAGGTAGGTCGGCGTGGCGTGAAAGCACAGGCGGTAACGGTGCCACCTCTCCAGCTCGACCACGTGCGCGTGGGTGCGGTTGCCGGCGATCCGCTCAAACTCGTCGACGAGCCCCCGCATCATGCCGCCGTCCGTCCGCGCCGTTGGCCGGCTGGCGAAGCGGGACTTGACCTGGCAACCGCCCTGATCCCTGCTGAAGATCTTCGCGACGTGGCCGTCCTCGCAAGACGACTGCACGGTCGCCAGCTCCCAGTCGGAGCAGTGCGCCTGGACGGCTCCACGCAGCAGACTGGTGTAGGCGGAGGCCATGGCGTCCGCGTCCGCCCTCGTCTCCGCCGTCACTGCGGACGACAACACCCTGCGCCATCCGGCGAGCGTCACGAGGATGACGGCGACGTCCCCGTCGGCGATCACGTCGATCGGGGAACACGCCGGGCCGACGATCTCCGCAGCGAACCTCCGCCGCTTCGGCGACAGCGGCGTGCGTAGGAAGACCCTGCCGCGAGACAGGGTGACGCTGGCTCCGGTTCGGCGGCCGGGAAGATCCGTCAGAGAGAGGCGGGTCCATTCCGGCGAACGCACCGGTGGGATGTCGACCGGGCTGCCCAGGAGATCGAGCACGGCGTCGAGAAGTCCCACGGCGTAGATCCGCTGGGCTTCCGTCATGTGAAGAAGCCATCTTTCCTGCATCAGTCGCTCCGAAGTCGTGATGGTCTACGTTTAGGCGCTGGGTCCTCAGTCGAAGCCGCATGTCCCGTGCGCCAGGCGGAGCGGGACGTCAGGCGCGGGCGATCAGCGAGATCACGCGGGTCCGGAGCCGCCCGGGGAAGGCGGCGGCGAGGTGGGTGGCCACGCGCTCGCACATCCGCTCGTCCAGCTCGAGGTCGCCGAACGCCTCCGACCACCGGCGCTCCACGGTCCAGCAGCGGAAGGTGGGACACCGCCGCAGCAGGCCGAGGCGCCGGAAGGAGGCGGCGAGCGTCGCGTCACGCGTGTCGATCATCACGCTCGACGATCCCCGCATCTCGGAAGGGCCGCGGCGTCGCACGTGCGGGACGACGCTTTCCTCGGCAAGCACGCCGGCCAGTTCGACCGCTTCGAAGACCGACGCGTCGAGACGCACGGCCTCTGCATCGCGTCGCGGCCCGGCGTGCGTCCGCCGCCCCGCACCGACGCCCGGCTCCAGACGCACCGACCGGTCCGTTCCCATCCGACGGTCGACGGGTCGGCGTCCCCCGCCGTCGTTGCCGGACTCGCTCACTTCGTACCATCACGGTCGCCGCGCCCTTCGCGGTGCAGGGCGCCCGTCTCGACGACGAACACGCCGTGGTCGAAATCGCGGCCGGTAGCGTAGAAGCCCGCCATGCGCTTCCAGGCGATTACGGCGAGGGCGGCGTTGAGCGCGTTCAGCTCGGCGATCTGGACGTTGGCGGCGTAGAGCCCGCCGGGATCGCCGGTCGACGGTATGCGCGAGGCGACCGCGTCGTGCGTGTCGGGGGTGCCGAGCGTCGTGCGGACGGCTCCGACGATCCCGCCGTCGCCCATGGACAGGCCCATGCCGACATCGACGTAGGGGATGCCGCGGGCGGCGAGATGGGCGAGGATCGGCGTCCGGGCGGCACCGTCGTCGACGCAGACGAACACGAAGTCGTGCAGGTCGAGCATGGGTGCCGTGGTCGCATCGATACGCATCCGGTGCGGGACGATCCGACGGTGCAGGCGCGAGTAGGCTCGCGTCAGCAGCTCCACCTTCGGCATGGCGGCGCGAAGGTCCTCGATCCCGAACGCACCGGGACAGCGGAAGGCGTTGTGCTGCTCGAACCGGTCGGCATCGTAGAGGTGAATGGCCTGCACCGGGCACTTGGCGACGAGATCGAGCACGTATGAGCCGGTGCCGCCCAGCCCGACGATGCCGACGGATCGGCCGGCGATCCGCCCCGCGGCGGCGCCCGTGCCGGCGCGTGCCGTAGCGGTATCGGCGTAGCAGAACGGCTCGGCCGTGGAACTCGTCCGGGTCGAACGACCCACCCGTGCCGTGGCCAGCGGATCGAGCCGCTGGGCGTGGGCGCCGATGATCGCGACGTAGGTCGTCACGTATTCGTGATGGTCGAAGAATTCGCGTCCCTTGGGCTTGTTGCACAGCTGCAGGTCCGCCGGCACGCCGGGCATGATCTCTCGCGGATCCTCACCTACGATCAGCGTCTCGAGCGGGTGCCCGAGCGCGTCGCAGGGCGTCTCGCCCAGCCACCATGCGGTGTGCGAGCGGGGGCGGACGAGAACGTCGCCGGCGACCGATGCCATGACGGCGAGCGTCCCGACCCTGACGCCGCCCCCGTCGGGGGCGACGTAGGGCACGTGGCGCACGATCAGCATCCCACCGACGAGGGTCACGTCGTAACCCTCGTCGAGCAGGCGTCCGAGCTGCGGATCAGGACTTGTCGGTGAGCGAGACACTGAAGCTTTGCCCCTCGGCCACCGGCGTCGTGGTGCGGCCGGTCATCAGGCCGGACCCGGCGACGAGCGGACCGCCTTCGTAGGCGACGGTCAGCGCGGCGTAGCTGCGACCCTGCTGTTCCGGGAAGGCCAGCCGGGCCAGGTCCTTGGTGCCGATCTCGTCGCCGGCGAACAGGTGGCTGCGTCCGTTGACCACGATCGACCGCACGGCGGCGGATCGGACGAGGGCGGTGGTGGGCGGGGAGGCGTCCCCGGCGTGGTCGATGGTGTCGGTGTCGTTCATGGTCGGTGTTCCTCGTTGTCGGTTCGCGTGTGGTCGGGTGGAGCGGCGCGGGCGGGGCGCGCTGCGTCGGTCGGCGGTTCATGCGCCGACCCCGCGTTCGTCGGCGAAGGCGACGGCGTAGTCCCAGAGCGACCTTCCGGACGGCGAATCGCGCAGGAACCGCCGCTGCAGTTCGGCGAGGATGTCACCGACCAGATGCGGCTCGGTGGTGCTGCGCCCGCCGCGTCGGGCGACCTCCTGAGCGGTGGAGAGGCGCCGCAGATCCTCGCGGACGTCTGTCTGCGCCGCGACGTGGATCACCCGGCCGCCCACCGCCTCGATGGCGGCGATGGTCGGGGAACGGCGGGACGCCTGGACGATCCACGAGACGTGGGACAGGTCGAACACGCACCGCAGCCCTTCGTGCAGCCAGCGACCGGTGCGGGTGTGATCGAGCATCTCTGCCAGACGACGCGACGCCAGCGGGGTCAGATCGCGGTCGGCGAGATCAAGCAGGACGATCGGATTGGCGCAGCGCGTCAGCGTCATGGCCAGGATCGGCACAGGCACGTTCATCGTGCGCAGGCCGACGTCCTCGGCGGTGGCCTCCGTTTCCGCGCCAGCGGCTGCGACCAGCGGCACGCCGGCAAGATCGGCGATGCGGTGGGCGAGGGCCCCGCGGCCGAACCCGGGTTCACCGACGAGGACGATAGGCGGGTGTCCGAACCAGTTGCGCCCCGCCATGACCTTCGCGTGGCAGGCGTCGGCGAGGAGGGAGCGCAGGTCCAGCACGTGATCGAGTCCCGTCGCCGACGGCAGCGCGTCGGGCGGCAGCGCGGTCGCCCCCAGCAGGCGGGTCGGCCGGTCGAGGCCGAAGGTGGGGGCGTCCGCCTCGATCGGAAAGGCGACCTGGACCGACGGTTCGACGTCCGCGATGACGAACGTTCCGGAGGGAGCGGATCTCGGGCGGGTCGAGGTCACAGGTCGCCCCTCCAGAAGAGGAGCGGGCGGCGGCCGCCGGCACCTAGGCCACGCTTCTTCACGACCTGTTCGGTGGTCAGCATCTCGTAGAGGAGTTCGCGGCGCACCGGTTCAGCGCCGGACTCCGCGACCTTGGCCTCGATCTCGTCGTGGCGATGGCTCTGCCACTTGAACCAGTCCCAGAAGCGGTCGCGTTCCCATTCGGCGCCGAACTGCAGCTTCAGGAACGGGGTGGAGAGCACGCCGCGTCGCATCTCGACCACGGGCTTCTTCTTGTCGCCCATGAAGTAGACGCCGATGGTGCGGTCGCGCTTCGCCTTGGCCTCCGCCTTCGCCGCCTTCTCGGCGGCCTTGACGCGCGCCGCCTCCCTGGCCCTGACGGCGTTCGCGACGTGCTGGTCGACGACCGCGTCGACGTTGCCGGGGCTGAGGACGAGCGCCGCCTCCGCGAGGAAGACGAGGTCGTCACCGCCGATCATCAGCCCCTCGAACGCGTCCGTCGCCGCGACCTCGTCCGAGGTCGATCGCGACCACACCGGACCACCGGCGACGACGACGTCACCGCAGCGCAACTCGCGAAGGATCGACACGCGATGCGTCCCGCCGTCCGCGACCAGCTCGGCGCGGACGACCGTGATCGGGACCGCGTCGGGCGGACAGGTCGTCCACGGACCGGACGGGGCGGCTCTGCTCTGCGGATCGTTGCGGGCCATGGCTATGCTCCTTCTCGCGGGAGCGACGACATGGTGCCGGAAGGGTGCTCGGCGCCAATCATTCGGCGGAGCAAAGTGCTTCGATCGCGGAGCAACGTTTCGGACTGAAGAAGTCCCCGGTGAGGATTCGCCGATCGTCGTCAGTCGTCCGGCGCGCGCTCCAGCCTGGAGCCGGGAAGGTCGAGCCCCCAGCGACGGTCGAGATAGAAGGCGAGGGCGGCGCGCGTCTCCAAGACCAGAGCGTCCTGGCCAGCGAACCCGTACTCGTCACGCGCCGCCTGCCGCTGCTCCGGCGAGAGACCGGACCTCGGGCGCAGGGCGACCCGGACCATGGTTTCCCACTCGACGTCCGTCGGCAGCGGCTCGGGAAGCGGCTCGGTCGCGAAGCTGCTCGCCTCCGACACCCGCACCGGCAGATAGTCGCGCCATTCCCCGTGGCGGTAGCTCCACGCGCGGAAGTGGAGGCGCTCCCCATCGTAGGCGATCCGGGCGGGCGCGATCCACTGCGAGGTGGTCCGGCCCGAGCTCATCGACACGTAGTCGATCTCGATCCTCACGCCTCGGTCCATCGCCTGGTAGAGGTGGCGCATGATCGCCGCCGGGCACTGTCGCTCCGGCATCGGCAGCTCGTCGAACCGCTCGGCCGCACCGTCGGCGATCACCTCGAGCATCGGCGGCAGTTCGCCCGGGTCCTCGAGGCCGAGATGCCGATCCGATGCGACGTAGGTCTTCCGCACCGTGTCGTAGAGCGGCAGCGGCTCCCGGCAGCGCGCGAGATACTCGCGGAAGTCGACCGCGGCCTGGGCGGGCGAGATGCCGAACTTGCGGGTCAGGGCGCTGCGGTTCGCTTGCCCGCGCCATCGGAAGCATTGGTCCAGATACGCGAGACGCGATCTGACCGTCCGACGGAGATCCTGTGCTTCCATGCGCGACCGCTACTTGACGGAACCATCGGTGTCCATATAGCTTCTGCACGTATAGCCACTATACGGAGACACAGGTGAGGATCCTCCATACCGGCGACTGGCATCTCGGGCGGCAGTTCCATGCGGTGTCGCTGCACGAGGATCACGACGTGGTGCTCGCGCAGGTCGAGGAGGCGATCGCGGCGTATGCCCCCGACGTCCTGATCATCGCGGGTGACATTTTCGATCGGGCGACGCCTCCGCAGACCGCGCTCAGGCGGTTCAACGACTTCGTGCGGCGGGTCGGGGCGACGAGCGGCACGGCGATCGTGCTGATCGCCGGCAACCACGATTCGGCGGCGCAGATCGGGATGATGGGCGTGCTCGCCGACCCGGACCGCTCGCTGGTGCGCGGCCCGCTCGATCCCGAAGAGAAACCGCTCCTGCTCTCCGACGAGCACGGCCCGGTGGCGATCTCGGCCCTGCCGTTCTCCTTCGAGTTCGCCGCCCGCGCCTGCTACGGCAACGACGACATCTCGTGCCCTGCCGATGTGCTGCGCGAGCAGGTCGCGAGCGCCAGGCGTCATCTTCCGGACGGCGCACGCTGGGTGGTCGTCGCGCACGCGTTCGTCGAGGGTGCGTCCACCAGCGAGGGCGAGCGGCCGCTCACCCGCGCCGTCGGCGGCATCGAAACCGTGCCCTCGTCGGTCTTCGAAGGCGCCCACTACGTCGCGCTCGGACACCTCCACCGCCCCCAGGCTGTGGGCGCCGAGCACGTCCGCTATGCGGGCGCGCCGCTCGCGTTCGGCTTCGACGAGGAGGGTCACGACAAGTCGATGACCCTCGTCGACCTAGCCGCGGACGGCTCGGTGACGACCACGCCGATCCCTTTCGTGCCGCGGCGGCGCATCCGCACGCTTCGGGGCAGGCTGGCCGAACTGCTCGCCGCGCCGGAAGGATCGGACGACCTGATCGGCATCGTGCTGACGGACGAGACGCCGCAGATCGATCCGATGAAGCGCATCCGCAGGCTGTACCCGAACGCGGTCCAGCTCGCCTACGAGCGCAACGCCACGGCCGGCGAGCAGCGGTTGCGGGAGGGCAGGGTCGCCCTCCAACGGCCGCAGGAGGTGATCGTCAACTTCGTGGGCTTCGTGCGCGAGCAGGAGATCAGCGAGGCCGAACGTGCGCTCGTCGAGACGGCGCTCGGCGACATGGTCGTGGCGGGAGAGGACGCATGAGGCCCGTCGTGCTCACCATGACGGCGTTCGGTCCCTACGCCGGCACCGAGGTTGTCGACTTCCGCGAGGCGACCGACGCCGGGCTCTTCGGCATCTACGGCGCGACGGGCTCGGGCAAGTCGTCGATCTTCAACGCCATGACGTTCGCGCTGTTCGGCGTCGGTGCCAAGCCGGAGCAGTCGATCGCCACCATGCGGTCCGGTCACGCGGACGCCGACCGGCTGACGGAGGTGTCGCTGCTCTTCGAGCTCGGCGACAAGCGCTACTTCGTGCGTCGTCAGCCGGATCAGTCGCGACCGAAGATGCGGGGCGAAGGCGAGACGGCCAGCGCCCACAAGGCCTGGCTGTTCGATGCGACCGCGATCGCCGTCGACGATGTGACCGCGGACAACTGCGGCGTCGTGCTCGCCGAGACGAAGGTCGGTGAGGTGCTGAAGCTGGTAAAGGAACTGCTCGGCTACGGCGTCGAGCAGTTCCGGCAGATCGTGCTGCTGCCGCAGGGACGATTCGAGCGGTTCCTGATCGCCGACAGCAACCAGCGGGTCGAGATCCTGCGCGAGCTGTTCGACGTCAGCATCTACCGCCGGATCGCCGTCCGGATGAAGGAGGACGCCGCGGCGGCGAAGCGGGACTTCGACGACGGTCACCGCCTCGTCGCTCAGCGCCTCGCTGACGCCGGCTTCGCCAGCACGGACGACCTCGCCGCCGGCATCACCGCGGCTGCGGAGACGGCGCAGGCCCGTCACGACGAAGCGACGGCCGCCGAAGGTGTCGCCCGGACGGCCGAGCAGGCGCATCTTACGGCCGAGGCGGTGGAGGGCCGCTTCAAGGCCACTGAGGCCGCGGATCGCCACAAACTTGAACTCGAACTGCAGCGAGAAGAGATCGAAGGCGTCCAGGTCATCCTGACGCGTGCCGAGAAGGCCCAGCGTGCCGTCGATCTCGCAGCGCGGCTGACCGACCTCGAGTCGGCGCGCGTGAAGGCCATTAAGGCGGAGGAGGACGCCCGGACAACCGCGGGGGATGCCGAGAAGCGGCACGCCATCTCCGAGGAGGCCGTCACGCTGGCACGCAGCCGAGCCGAGCAGATCGATGTCCTCTCCGCCAGCGCTGCGGAGGTCGAGCGGCGCAAGGGCCTGCTCGAGGGAGCTGCGGACCTGAAGGAGAGGTGGTCGGCCAGGCAGGACGGACTGGATGAGGCCCAGAAGGCGTTCGACCTGGTGGAAGGGGAACGCGTCCGGCTCGATGCGCTCCACATCCGGCTCGGCAAGGAAGTCGAGAGTGCGCGCAGCGCCACGCTCAAACAGGCCGAACTGAACGCGCAGCTCGTCACCGCCACCGCCGACCATGGTGCGGCGAAGGCCTACGGCGTCGCGGATCGAAGGGTCGTGGCCGCCCGGAACGGTGTCGAGGAAGCGAAGAAGACGCGGGCCGCCGCCGCCGGCGAGGTCGAGCCGCTCCGCGCGGCGGCGATGGCGGCCGAACGGGCCTTCATCGACGCGCAGGCGCAGGTGCTGGCGGGCATGCATCTGATCGATGGCGAGCCGTGTCCCGTATGCGGGAGTGCGGAGCATCCGTCTCCCGCACACGGCGAAGGCGATCCGCGTGCGCTCGAAACGGAGATGCGTGCGACCCGCGAGCGCCTCGATGTCGCCGTGCGGACGGCCGACCTCGCCGAAGCCGCGGTCAGGACCGCCGAGGTGACGTTGGAGGAGCGCGTCGCGGAACTCGCCGCGCTGACGAAGCCGAAGTCGTCTGCCGCTGACGCGGCCAGCGTAGTCGCGCGCGTTCAGGGCGAACTCGATGCTCTCGGCGAGATCGCCGCACCCGCCGAACTCGAGCAGCAGGCCGCACGGACGAAGGATTTGCTGACGACCGCCGCCGCGGAGGCGGAGAAGGCGCGGGACGTGTTGCAGAAGGCCCGCACCGAAGAGGCCGTCGCCGCTCGGTCGTACGAGGATGCGATCGCCAGTGTGCCGGAAGCGCTCAGGGCCGAGGGCGCGCTGGAGCGGGAGGCCGCGAACATCGCTTCATCGATCAAGACGCTGCGCGACGCGCTGACCGAAGCGGAGGAGCGGCTGCGCAAGGCCGCGACGGACAGGGACACGACCGCCGCCAAGGTGCTCGGTGCGACGGATGCCGTCGCGCATGCCGAAATCGAGATGGAGAAGGGGCGGTCGGCCTTCGAAGCTCGCCTTGCAGAAGTCGGGCTGGACGTGGCCGCCTATGAACTCGGGTGTGTGGACATCCCGCAGATTGCCGCACATGCGGAGCGCATCCGGACCTATCGGAACGACGTCGCGATCGCGGAGGCGCAGGCGACGGCCGCCAACGATGCGATCAAGGACGTCGAGCGACCTGATCTCGCCGCTCTCGTGGTGGCGCGGAACGGCGCACAGGCCGAGTGCCTGAGGACCCGCAGGGCGGCTGCCGATGCCGATGCCGCGAAGAAGGTGCTCGACGACCTGCTGTCGTCCCTGCGCGATCAGCTGGAGCGTTTGGCCAGGCTCGAGGAAGAAACGGGCCCGCTCCGCGGGCTTGCCGACGCCTTCGCCGGCGACAACCTGATGAGGACGCCGCTCGAGACGTTCGCGATCGGCGCCATGTTCGACCATGTTCTCGATGCGGCGAACCTGCGGCTCGATCCGATGACCGGCGGTCGCTACCGGTTTGAGCGGGACCTGCAGGCGATCGGTGGCCGGATCAAGCGCGGCCTCGACATCCGCGTGCACGACATCCAGACCGGGCGGCCTCGCGAGATCAGCACGCTGTCCGGCGGCGAGACGTTCATCGCGGCGTTGTCGCTCGCGCTCGGCCTCTCCGACATCGTCGAGATGAGCCACGGGCGCATCCGGCTGGACACGATCTTCATCGACGAGGGCTTCGGCAGCCTGGACACCGAGAACGACAGCGGGACGCTCGATCTCGTCCTGCAGGTGCTGCAGGAAATCGTCGGCAGGAACCGCGCGGTGGGCCTGATCTCGCACGTGCCGCTGGTCCAGCAGGCGGTGCCGAACGGCTTCTCCATCGTGAAGGGCATGGGCGGCAGCCGTGTCGAACGAAGAGCGGCCTGACCGATGACGACCGAACACGATCAACCAGCTGGCCATCGGGATCAGGCGGACTCGGACGGAGGAGAACGGGACAGGATGACCGGCTTCACGCAACTGGAGGATCAGATCCGCGAGTGCTTCGGCCGGGTCGTCTACACGCACAAGACCCACGAGAAGATGGGCGATCGTTGCGGACGGACGCTCCGACGGTTCAAGCTCGCCCAGATCGTCCTGACCGCCGTCACGGCGTCCGGCGCCTTCTCCGTCATCTTCCTAGACGAGGTCGCGCTGAAGATCGCCACGGCCGTAGCATCGATCGCGAGCCTGATCATCTCGGGATACATGAAGGGCTTCGATCCGGGCGGGACTTCGCAGAAGCATCGGGATGCGGCGGCGAGCCTGTGGCCGATCAGGGAGTCGTACCTTTCGCTGCTGACCGACCTGCGCATGCAGCGGATCTCGGACGACGAGGCCGTCAAGCGGCGCGACGATCTCCAGGCGAGGCTCGCCGCCATCTACAAGGGCGCACCCCAGACGACCGCCGCCGCCTACTTGGACGCGCAGGACGCGCTGAAGAACCGGGAGGACCTCACCTTCTCGGATGGCGAGCTGGATCTGCTCCTTCCCTCGTCGCTGCGGAAGGCCGGGGCATGAACCAGCGCAACGTCATCGGCGAAGGCCTGATCGAGGATCTCGCGGAGACCCTGCAGATCCCGCAATCGCGCTACGAGGCCGCCGACCGCAGCTACAGGTCGGTCGCCGACTGGCTGGACCGGCCCGCCTCCGTGTTCGCGGACGTCGATCTCGAGGTCTACACGCAGGGATCGTTCCGCCTGGGAACGGCGATCAGGCCCCTGAGCGGCGACGAGCACTACGACCTGGACGTCGTCTGCGAGTTCGACATCAGCAAGGCGGACCGCACGCAGGCGCAGCTGCACGCGGATCTCGGAAAGGAGCTGAAGCTCTACGCGGCCCGGCACGGCATGGAGGAACCGTCACCGTGGGACAGGTGCTGGACGCTCAACTATGCGGACGAAGCGCAATTCCACATGGACGTCCTCCCGTCTGTGCCGGACGGGCAGCGCCAGCGGCTGATCCGCGAGACGGCGTCGCTGTCGCTCGACTTCGTCGAGGACGCGATCTCGATCACCGACACCCAGCATCACAACTACCGACGGCTGAGCGACGACTGGCCCGCCAGCAATCCGAACGGCTACGCCGCGTGGTTCCTTGCCCGGATGCGGCCCGTCTTCGAAAGCCGGCGCAAAGCGATGGCCATCCAGGCCCGAGCCGACGTGGCTGACATTCCGACGTATCGGGTCCGCACGCCGCTGCAGTCGGCGATCCAGATTCTGAAGCGTCACCGCGACATGAGGTTCGTCGACGAGCCCGAGGGCAGACCGAGCTCGATCGTCATCACCACGTTGGCCGCGCATGCCTACGGGCAGGAGAGCACCATCGCCGGTGCCCTGCTCAGCATCCTCGACCGCATGGATGCCTATGTGGAATGCCGTTCCGGCGAGTGGTGGATAGCGAACCCCTCCGACCCGCGGGAGAACTTCGCCGACGCCTGGAACGACGATCCTTCGAAGCAGGTGGCGTTCGACGATTGGCTGCAGACCGCACGGGCGGATTTCGCCGCCGCGTCGAGGCTCGGTGACGCCACCGAGTTCGTCGACGTCCTCGCGCCCAGGATCGGTCGTGATCTCGTCGAGGCCGCCGTCGCACGTCGTCGCGGCGTCCAGAGGTCGACCGTCACGTTCGCGGCGCGGGCGAACCGTGCCATGCGCCGGGTTCTCGACGCTCCTCACCGACGCCCGCCCACCTGGCCGATCTACCGTGAAGGAAGCGTGGACATCGTCACGGCCACCGCGATGCGCGACGGCTTCAGGCCTCACGTCTTCTCGAGCGGCGAGCCGATCGCCCGTGGCTCCGAGCTGCGCTTCGATGCTCGGACGGAGGTCAAGCGACCGTTCGAGGTCTTCTGGCAGATCGTGAACACGGGCGAGGCCGCGAGGGTGGCGCGGGATCTCCGCGGCGGCTTCGATGCCGGTGACGTCACGCCGGGGGTGCTCTCGAGGTATGAGGGGGCCGAATATCCCGGCACGCACAGCATCGAGTGCCTCATCGTGAAGGACGGACTGCTCGTCGCCAGGAGCGGTTCCTTCCTCGTCACGATCGTCTGAGCCGTCGACCGCGGGATGCAGAGCCGGACCAGGTGAAGAGATGAGGCGAAGGCACGATTTTGAAGGAGTGTCTGGACGGGTGCCTTGCTGTGGCTCAGGCCAGCCAGTCCCTGAGCACCTCGATGGCTACGGACAACTGCCTTCCGTGCTCCGGCCCGCCCTTGTGTATGATGCCGATGACCCCGTCGTCCGGATCCGTGAGCGGGCCACCGGACATGCCCTGGGTTAGCATCTGCTGGACCTCCACCATCTGCACACCGCTCTTGATCGGGAGGGAGGTCACGTTCCCCGTCCTCACGTTCAGCTTGTCGCCCGGTCCGAAGCCCGGATATCCGACCGCGACGGTGGCGTCGCCGGTGACCACCGCCGTCGCGGCTGCCTCCAGTTCGAAGAACTCCGTGGCGGCGATCGCATGATCGAGGACGGCGAGATCTCGGTGCTCGCAGCGGTGCTTCACGTTCGCCGTGAACTTGTTCGACGGTTTCGACGGATGGTAGACCTCCACGGCACCGGAGGGCGACACGCAGTGGCTTGCCGTGACGAGGCCCACGCCTCTGAGGAAGAAGGCGGTGCCCTGGTCACCTCCGTTCTCCCAGTGCTCCACCAGCCAGACCGCGCGATCACGGATCTCGTCCCTGGTCGGCTGGATCGTCAGCGCCCGGTCGGGGAAGGATCTGTTGAAGCGCGACGCCATGCTGCGGAAGACGGGATCGGACTGGCCCTTGACGTATCCTAGCCATGACAGCTTGCCCTGCAGGTGGTTGCCGAGCGCGACCCTTCCGCCGTGCGTGGCATGGAACTTGGCCTGCGCCGCCGCCGCCCCGAGCTTCTCCACGGAGAAGAGGGCGGCACGCAGGTTGCGGACGAAGCGACGATCGACGTTGATCGCCTCGTTCACGCGAAGGCCCGTCACGGTCCTGCGCGAGTGTCGATCTGCGTAGTGGGCCTTCTCGGGATTGATGACGAAGCCGTTCGCAGCGAAGATCGCGGCGACCTCGGCGGACAGAAGGTCCGGAGCGAAGCGGCCGGGTGAAGGGGGAACCGCTTCGAACAGCCCTGCGAGCGGCTGATAGCTCGAGAAGGTGATGTCGTCGGCGTAGCGGGTGTATATGCAACGCGTCCTCTTCGCGAACGCCATCAGCTCCTTGTCCAGCCTGAAGCAAATCATGTTGGACAGGAGCGGGCTGCTCGGCGCGCCCTGTGGCAGACAGCCGTTCACGCAGCAGATGGACGAGAGGATCTCGGCCACGTCTCGGCCGATGCCTAAAGACATCAGCACGCCGGTGACGCGGCGTTCCGAGATGGACGGGAAGAAGTCCTTGAGGTCGATGTTAACAACGTATTTGCTTCCGAGGTGCGCCTCGGCGTTCGTTCTGACCGATCGATCGGCGACGAAGCCGTGAACGGGGTTGCGACGCCGATACACCGGCGTGAGCAGGTCGCAGATCCTGCGCTGGAGCATCTTCAGCCGCCGGTCGGGCGCGGTGATGATGCGCGCCTTCCCGGACTTCTTCTGGATGGAGAAGGTCCGGTACATCCTCGCCCGATAGTAGCGGATCTTCTTCGCTTCGGCCGGGCTGACGGCGAGATGTGCGAGGATCGCTCCCTCGCTCGCGACCTCGACAGGCAGCTTGACGCGGATCGGGGGACCGAAGGCGCGGGCAGGGCGTGGCACGGGGTCCCCTTCCAATCACGCCGGTGCACCCAAGGGCATTCGGCGGGCACGATAGGTGCAGACTTTGACTCTTACGCCGCAGTTTCTACAGCGCGTATGCGAGGGGGAGACCCCGTAGAATGCTTATACCAGAGGGAACGAAGACGGTGAACAGCGATCTGTGCTCCTAACCGGTCGTTGTGGATCGGGGTCAGGTGTGAGGATTGCCGCCTCTGCCTTACCGCCAGTCGAGGGTGCATGAGCGAAGGAGGCTCGACCTTTATGTCCTCGTGCGTCGTGAAAAGCCCCGAAATCAGCCGGATGTCAGTGTAAGGTTGTGCGAATGTCAGTGTAAGGTTGTCCGAACGGTCACAGCCGCGGCAGCGTGACCCCGCGCTGGCCCATGTACTTGCCCGCACGGTCGGCGTAGCTGATCTCGCACGGTTCGTTCCCCTGCAGGAACAGGAACTGGCACGCCCCCTCGTTCGCGTAAATGCGCGCGGGGAGGGGAGTGGTGTTGCTGAACTCCAGCGTCACATGGCCTTCCCAGCCCGGCTCCAGCGGCGTGACATTCACGATGATGCCGCAGCGAGCGTAGGTCGACTTGCCGAGGCAGATGACGAGGACGTCGCGCGGCACGCGGAAATATTCCACCGTCCGCGCCAGCGCGAAGCTGTTGGGCGGGATGACGCAGCAGTCGGTCTTGCGATCGACGAAGCTGTTCGCCGCGAAATCCTTGGGGTCCACGATGGCGCTGTCGACGTTGGTGAAGATCTTGAACTCGTCGGCGACGCGCGCGTCGTAGCCGTAGGAGGACAGGCCGTAGCTGATGCAGCCGTCGCGCCGCTGCGCCTCGACGAAGGGTTCGATCATCCCGTCGCGCAGCGCGCGCTCGCGGATCCAGCGGTCGGACATCACGGACATGGCCGATGCTTTCGCGCGCAAGCCTGCGCGTTGCAAGCCCGGCTCAGGCCGGAACCGCCGCGGCGCCGCGCGGGCGCCGTCCGGCGACCCACCCGGTCCACGACGCCGCCGCGCCGATCGCCGCGGCCGTCCCCAATACCGCCACGTCGGTCTGCTGCGCCAGCCAGCGCATCGCGTCCGCCCAGGCGGCGGTGCGCCCCAGCGTGTCGAAGAACACGGCGAACAGCGCCAGCGCCAGCGCGGTGACGAGGAACGGCTGCCCGTCGCGCGGGCGCCGCGCGTAGAGGATCGCGGCAATGGCGATGGCGGCCAGCGCCCCCAATCGTACCGACCACCCGAACGCCGGGATCGGGTCCGACGCGCCCGCCGTCAGCATCTCGGGCACCGGCACGATGCGGCCGACGATGGGCGGCAGCAGCGGCAGCGGCGTCGCGAGCAGCGAGGCGGCGTGGCGCCGCGGCTGCCGCCGCTCCGCGATGGCGCGCTGGAACAGCCACGCCAGCAGCAGCAGCGACGGTCCGTCCAGCGCTGCCAGCCGCGCCCCGTACACCTGGTAGAGCGGGTGGGTGGGCGTGGCGCGTGCCATGCTGAGCAGCACGGCCGACGCCCCGGCAAGGAACACGGGGAAGTAGAACAGGCTGGCCCGGCCCAGCGCTCGGTGCAGCCCGACCCGGCGCTGGTGGATCGACCAGCTCTGCCCGGCGAGCAGAAGCAGCCATCCCGTCGCCGTGATGCCATGCAGGTGCATTCCCCAACGCGCGTCGTACCATGTCGCGAAATAGCCGGGCCAGAAGGCGAACACGGCGACCGCGATCAGCGCGAGGAGATACCAGTGCGCGCGGCAATAGGGCATGAGCGGCATCCACGGACGCCGCGCCCGCCGGGTGGCATCCCGCACCGGCCACCCCCCGCGGCCGGCGCGCGCAGGATGCGGCGCGCAGACGAGCGAGTCAAACCCGCGGCAGCGTGATCGTCGCCACCAGCCCGCCGCCATCGCGGTTGGCGAGCGTCAGCGTTCCCTTCGCCTCCTCCACGATCGCGCGGGCGAGCGCGAGGCCCAGGCCGATGCCGCCGGTGTCGCGGTTGCGCGACGTCTCCAGCCGGGTGAAGGGGGCGAACACGTCGCCGAGCCTTTCCACCGGGATGCCGGGGCCACGGTCGCACACGCGGATCGCGACCGCCTCGGCCGCCGGTTCCAGCGACACTTCCGCCGTGCCGGCGTATTTGACCGCATTTTCGATCAGGTTGCGCACCGCGCGACGCATCAGCGAGGGGCGCAGCGTCATCGCGACGCGCGGCGGCTCGTCGAAGGTCACGTCCTCGCCCAGGTCGCGGAAATCCTCCACCACCGCGTCGACCAGCGCGCCCAGATCGACCTGCGTCGCCGGCTCGCTGGGTCGGCCGAGCCGCGCGAGCGACAGGATGTCGTCCAGCGTGCGGTTCATCTCCGCGATGGTCTCCGCCATGCGCGTCCGGTCGGCGTCGTCCTCGACCGATTCGATGCGCACGCGCAGCGCGGCCAGCGGGGTGCGCAGGTCGTGGCCGATCGCGCCCAGCATCCGGTCCTTCTCGTCCAGCATCCCCGTCACGCGCAGCGACAGCGCGTTGAACGCGAGGATCACCGCCTGTACGTCCGCCGGCCCGCGCGGCTCGACCGGGTCGGGCGGATCGGCAGGGGAATAGCCGCGCGCCGCGATCGCCAGTGCCTTCAGCGGGCGCGAGATGCGGCGCGCGATCCACAGCACGGGCAGCAGCACGACGGCGTAGAGGATCAGCGTCTGGCCGACCAGCTGCCAGAACAACCGCTCCTCGTCGCGCGGCCAGAAGCCGGCGATGGTCAGCCACGCGCCGGACGGCTGCTGCACCGCGATCAGGATGACGTCGGCGTTGCGGCGGCGGCGCGCCATGCGGCGGCCGACCGCGTCGTCGGGCACGACGTACTCGCCGCGATGCGCGATGGCGATGGCGACGTGGCGCGCGCGCACGCCCTGTTCGGCCAGCTGCCGCCGCAGCTCCGCGGCCAGCGCGGGCTGCGCCTCCATCGACGGGGTGATGGGGTTGGCGGCGGCGCGGCGCACCCGCCCGCGTTCCGCGTCGATCGGCCGGCCCTCGGCCTCGCGATCCAGCGCGTCGGCGATGCGGATCGCGGCGGGCCGGGTGGTCTGGTCTCGCCGGAACTGGTCGCGCTCGCGCAGCGCCAGCGTGAAGTTGATCGCCTGCGCCAGCGCGAGCGCCAGCGCGACCAGCAGCGCCATCTGTCCGGCCAGGCTGCGGGGAAAGGGGCGGATCACAGCCTCGTCACTTCGGCGGACAGGGCGTAGCCGCCGCCCCACACCGTCTTGATGATGTCGGGCGCCTTGGGATCCGCCTCGATCTTGCGGCGCAGGCGGCTGACCTGGTTGTCGATCGCGCGGTCGAACGCGGCGGCCTCGCGCCCCTGCGTCAGGTCGAGCAGCTGGTCGCGGGTCAGCACCTGCCGTGGGCGCTGCACCAGCGCGAGGAGGAGGTTGTACTCGCCGGTCGACAGCGGGACGGACACGCCCTCTCGATCGACCAGCGTGCGCTCGCCCGTCTTCAGCACCCAGCCCGCGAAGGCGTAGGATCCCGCGTCCGGCGCATGCTGGCGCGTGCCGCCCGCGGCGGTGCGGCGCAGCACCACCTTGATCCGCGCGGCGAGCTCGCGCGGGGAGAAGGGCTTCACCACGTAATCGTCCGCGCCCATCTCCAGCCCGACGATGCGGTCGGTCTCCTCCGCGCGCGCGGTCAGCAGGATGACGGGCGTCTCTCCGGTCGCGCGGATGTGGCGGCACAGCGACAGCCCGTCTTCGCCGGGCATCATGATGTCGAGCACGACGAGGTCGATGGCATAGGCCGCCATGCGCATCCGCGCGCTCTCCGCGTCGCCCGCCTGGGTGACGCGGAAGCCCTGCTTGGTCAGATATTGCGCCAGTGGCTCGCGGATCGAGCGCTCGTCGTCGACCAGCAGCAGATGCGGTATGTCGGCCATCGCGTCGGCTTGTGACATGGCGGCGGGTCCGTTTGGAAGGGGGCGTCAGTCGCGCCGCTCGATCATGCGCGACCGCATCAGCAGCCGCGCCGCCTCCCGCTCCTGCGCGTCGATGCGGCCGTCGCGGTTGGTGTCGGTGCGGTCGAACATCGCGGCGGCGCGATCGCGGAACTGCGCCTGCGTGGTCTCCTCGCCTCCCCGCCGGCCGGCGCGGTCGCGATCGGGCCGTGGACCGTCGGGTCGGCCGGCGCGGGCCGGACCCGGGCGGTGCGCGTCGCGGAAGGCGCGACGCTCCTCGCGCGTCACCTTGCCGTCCTTGTCCGCATCCATCTCGGCGAAGCGGCGGTCGGCGTCGGCGAGCGCCTCGGCGCGGGTGACCATGCCGTCGCGATCGGCGTCGGCCGGGTGTGGTGCGCCGGCGGGCGGGGGGGGCGGCGGGGGCGTCTGCGCCAGTGCGCCGCCGGACATCGTCAGAGCGAGGAGGGGAAGAAGGCGCTTCATTTCATTGGGTCCCGATGCGCACGGCGCAGGGTGCGCCGTCGATGATCCCCTCTATCCCGTGCGTGTCGCCGCACTGTGTCCGCGACGCCCCCGCTTTGTCGCGAATTGTATCAGCCGAAGATCGCGACCGACTGCATCTGCTCGGCTACCTTCTCGCCGCGCGCGTTCCACACGCCCATCACCTGCGACGAGCTGCCCGCATGGGCATAGTCCGCGTCGGAGCGCAGCAGCCACCAGCCGTCCTCGGTCGCGGGTTGCGGGCCTAGCACGTTGAAGATCCACGTCAGCGAACTCATCGGCACGTTGCGGCCCAGGATGCGCAGTGCCGCCGGGGGCAGGCAGTCGGCAATGGCGATCAGCTCCACCACAGGGTCGATCCCCTCGCGCTCGTTCAGCCGGGTCCAGCGCAGCCACTCGGCGGGCTTCAGGTTGGGCCCCTCGCGCCGATCGAGGAACTCGAAATTGCGCGTGAAGGCGACATGCGGGTTGCCCTTGAACGTCGTGTCGTCGGGCCCCGGACGGGGGAAATCGGGCGCGGGCGTGTCCTCGTGGTCGATCTCGCTCTCGATCGCGCGCATGAAGACGAAGGTGCAGCGAAGGCCCAGCCCCGCCTCGCTCTCCACGTCCGCCTGGATGAAGGCGGCGTTCTTGCCGCGCCGCAGCTTGTGCGTCACGACCTGGATCGGACCGGCGAGCGGCCCGATGAAGCTGACCTGCGCGGAGCGCAGCGGCGGCAGGTCCGGCTCCGACCGCATGGCGCAGTGGAGCGCGATGGCGGCGGACAGTCCGCCGAACGAGGTGCGGCCCTGCAGCCAGCCGTCGGGAATGACGCCGCGCCACGCCATGCCGTCCGGCTGCGGCGCCAGCGCGTCGAGAATTTCCTTCAGTGTCATGCCTTATCCCCCGTGTTCGTCATGCCGGACCTGTCCCGGCACCCAGGGCCGCGGACGTGCACGCCTGGTACTCTGGCTCCCGGCCAAGGCCGGGGTGACGGCGCCTCAGGCGAATTCCCCCGCCGCCAGCCGGTCGCGCAGCTCGCGCTTCAGCACCTTGCCGATCGCGCTCCTCGGCAGTTCGTCCGCCTGGTAGAGCGCGGAAAGGCGCTGCGTCTTTCCCAGCTTCGCGTTCGTTTCCGCCAGCACGTCGTCCACGCCGGCTTCCGCGCCCTCGCGCGGCACGTAGAAGCCGACCGGCGTCTCGCCCCATTGTTCGCTCGGCACGCCGACGACGGTGCAGTCAGCGACCGCGGGATGCTCCGCCAGCACCGCCTCGATGTCCGAGGGGTAGATGTTGAAGCCCCCGGAAATGATCATGTCCTTCTTGCGGTCCATCAGCACCAGGAAACCGTCCTCGTCGAAGCGGCCGACATCGCCGTGGCGGATGAAGCGCAGGCCGTCCGCGCTGGTCCAGGTGGCGTCGCGCGTCGCCTGCTCGCGCCCGTGATAGCCGTTCATCATCGCCGCGGACCGGCCGACGATTTCCCCGGTGCCGCCGGGCGGCACCTCGTTGCCCTCGTCGTCGATCAGGCGGATGTCGTGGTCGGGCAGCGGGCGGCCGACGGTGTGCAGCTTGTCGCGATGCTCGGTCGCGTTCAGCGCGGTGGAGCCGCCGCCCTCGGTCATGCCGTAATATTCGACCAGCAGCCCCGGCCAGCGCGCCACCACGTCCGCCTTCAGCTCCGCCTTGAACGGGGCGGAGGTGCAGGTCTTGAAGCGAAAGGCGGACAGGTCGAAGCGGTCGAAGTCGTCCAGCGCCATGATCCGCTGGTACTGCACCGGCACCAGCATCGTGTGCGTCGCGCGATAGCGTTCGGCGAGCTCGAGATAGCGGCGCGCGTCGAACTTCTTCATCAGCACCACGCTGCCGCCCCAACCCAGCGTCGGCAGGAAGCTGACCAGCGTGGTGTTCGAGTAGAGCGGGGTCGACAGCAGCGTGACCGCGGTGTCGAAGCCTGCCGCGGCGTTGCGCGACAGGTGCTGCCAGCGCATCGCATGGCTCTGCACGATCCCCTTGGGCACGCCCGTCGTGCCGGAGGAATAGATGATGTTGAAGCCGTCCTCGGGCGCGATCTCCACCGGCTGTGGTTTCGCACCGGCGGGGGCGAGCCACGCGTCCAGCTCCTCCAGCATCACCACCCTCGCGGCGATGTCCTGTCCCACCAGTGCGTCGGCGTTGGCGGCGTCGAGGAAGACGATGTCGGCCCCGCTGTCGGCGATCATCCCCGCGATCTGCGCGGGCGTCGCCGAGGGCTGGATCGGCGCGGCGACCGATCCCGCGCGCAGGGTGCCGAGGAAGACGAGCGCCTGCGCGACGCACGGATAGGCGACGGAGGCGACCGCCTGCCGCTGCGCCGTACCGTCGCGCTGGAGCGCGGCGGCGATGCGGTCCATCGCGCGGTCCAGTTCCTCGTAGCTGACCTGCGCGTCGCCGTCGGCGATGGCGAGCTTCGCCGGCTGCGCGCTGGCGGTGGCGCGGATCAGCTCGGGCAGGGTGCCGAACGCGGCGTCGAGCGGGGTCGTCATACCGCCACGGCTAGGCGAAGCTGCCGGCGAATGCCATACGCAATGTTCGAAAAGGACGGGAGAGGGCGATGCGTGACGCAGTGGCGATCGTGACGGGAGGCGGCACCGGCATCGGCGCGGCGGTGGTTCGCCGGCTGGCGGCGCGCGGCGTGCGCTGCGTCGTCAATTATGCGTCCAGCCGCGACGCGGCGGAAGCGCTGGTCGCGGAGGTGGGCGAGGGCGCCGTCGCGGTGCAGGCCGACATCGTCGAGGACGCGCAGTGCCACGCGCTGGTGGAGGCGGCGCAGGCGGCGTTCGGCCGGGTGGACTTCCTCGTCAACAACGCCGGCCGCACGAAGTTCGCCGCGCACGAGGATCTCGACGCGCTGGAGGCGGAGGATTTCGTCGACATCTACCGGCTGAACACGATCGCTCCCTTCCAGATGATCCGCGCCGCGGCGCCCGCGATGCGCGCCGGCGGGATCGGTGCGGTCGTGAACGTCGCCAGCGTGGCCGGGGTGTTCGGCATCGGATCGTCGGTCGCCTATGCCGCGTCCAAAGGCGCGCTGGTGACGATGACGAAGAGCCTGGCGCGGGTGCTGGCGCCCGCGATCCGCGTGAACGCGGTGGCGCCCGGCTACGTCGGCACCGGCTGGTTCGAGAACCGGCTGGGCGAGGAGGGCTTTGCGAAGCTGAACGCCCGCATCGCCGCCGCCACGCCGATGGCGCTGGCGGCGGGGCCGGACGACGTCGCCGCGCCGGTCGAGATGCTGCTCGACCCCGCCACGCGCGCGATCACGGGCGAGGTGATGCTGGTGGACGCGGGCGCGCACCTGGACGTGGGGCTCAGCCGCCGTCCGGGGCGGGAGGGGTAGCAGGACCCCCGTTCGTGCTGAGCGAAGTCGAAGCACAAGCGCCTAGCCCTCGCCTTCGCTCAGGCCGAACGAAGGGGGGCTACCGCGCCGTCTGACCGAACAGCACCTTCTTCTGCTCCTCGCTCATCTCGACCGGTTGCGCCTGCACCTCGCGTCCCTTGGCATAGGCGCGCTCCGTCGCGGGCCGCGCCTTTACCGCGGCGTGCCAGCGCGCCAGGTTCGGGAATTGCGCCATGTCCTGCCCCTGCGCTTCGGGCAGGATCCACGGGAAGCAGGCCATGTCCGCCACCGTATAGTCGTCGCCGACGATGAATGCGCGCCCCTCCAGCCGCCGGTCGAGCACGCCGTACAGCCGGTTCGTCTCCTTTACGTAGCGGTCGATGGCGTAGGGGATCTTCTCCGGCGCATAGCGGGTGAAATGATGGTTCTGCCCCAGCATCGGGCCCAGGCCGCCCATTTGCCACATCAGCCATTCCAGCACCTGGACGTGCCCGCGCGGGTCCGCGCCGCCGAACCGGCCGGTCTTGTGCGCGAGATAGAGGAGGATCGCGCCGCTCTCGAACACGGTGATCGGCTCGCCCCCATCGGTCGGCGCACGGTCGATGATCGCGGGCATGCGGTTGTTGGGCGAGAAGCGCAGGAACTCGGGCGCGAACTGCTCCCCCTTGCCGATGTTGACGGGATGGATCGTGTAGTCGAGCCCGGCTTCCTCCAGGAAGAGCGTGATCTTGTGCCCGTTGGGCGTCGGCCAGTAATAAAGCTCGATCATAGGCTGTCTCCTTGCGATGCGCGAAGGGTGGGGACGAGGAAGGCCACGATCAACGCCGCCGCCGCGATCAGCACGCCCGCCAGCAGGAAGGCGAGCCCGTCGAAGCCGCGGCCCGCCCCCCACGCGAGGCTCTGCGCGGCGAGCAGCGGGCCGACGATCGCGGCGACCGAGTTCATGCTGCCCAGCCCGCCCTGCAATGCCCCCTGCCGCGTCGCGTCGACCAGCCGGCTGAGCATCCCGTTCATCGCCGGCCAGGCGAGCGCACCGAACGCGCCGACGAGGAAGAAGGCGTAGACCTGCCACCCCTGCGTCGTGAAGGCATAGGCGACCAGCGTCGCCGCACCCGCCACCAGCCCGATCACCGCCGCGGCGCGCTCGCCCAGCCGCCGGACGGCGCGGCCGGTGACGAACACCTGCACCAGCAATTGCAGGAAGCCGACCCAGGCGAGGCTCCAGCCGATCTGCCCCGCGTCCCAGCCGAAGCGAAGCGTCGCCCAAAAGCTCCACACCGTGGGATAGACCACGCCGCCCAATTGCCACAGGAACCAGGCGACCAGCAGCGGCGCGGCGTTGCCCGCGGCGAACAGCGGACGGAACGCGCCGACGACGTGCGCGTCGGCCAGCCGGAACGGGCGGCGGTTCTCCGGCTTCAGCGTTTCCGGAAGGAAGAGCAGCATGGTCAGCGCGTTGAGCGCGGCCAGCGCGGCGGCGACGACGAACGGCGCGCGCACGCCCCAGCCGGCGACCAGCCCGCCGAGCGCCGGGCCGACGATGAAGCCGATGCCGAACGCGGCGCCCAGCAGGCCGAACGCCTGCGCGCGTCTTTCCGGCGTGCTGACATCGGCGATCACCGCGCCGGCGGGGCCGAAGGTGGCGCCGCACACCCCCGCGATCGCGCGCCCGACGAACAGCCACATCAGGCTCGGCGCGGCGGCCATCAGCAGGTAATCGAGCGCGAAGCCGACCATGGCGGCGATCAGCACCGGGCGCCGTCCGTACCGGTCGCCCAGGTTCCCGAGCACCGGCCCGGCGACGAACTGGCCGATCGCGAACACCGCCAGCATCCATCCCGCGATCCGCGTCGCCTCCGGCAGGTCGACCCGCCCCAGCTCGGTGACGAGCGCGGGAAGCACCGGCATGACGATGCCGAAGCCGATCACGTCGACGGTGACGGCGGCCAGCACGATGGGAACGGCGCGGTGATCGAAGCGGATCATCGACGCGGGGGTGTAGCCGAGTGCGCCGACGCTGTCTTCCCGCTTTACCTGCGTCGCCGGGCGTGCGATGCAGCGACCATACCCGATCTTCTGAATCGCTGTTGCGGGAGAGAATGCGACATGGCGACCGCCGCCGAACTGGCCAACGATTCCGGCAGCCCCGCCGACCCCCTGGATGCGTTCCGGGGCGAGGCGAAGGCGTGGCTCGACGAGAATTTCGACCCCGCGCTACGGGGCAAGGACAACGCCATGTCCGCCGTCGACGGCCCGACCGAGGAGACGCCGGCGCAGCGGAAATGGCGCGAGGCGATGGGCGCCAAGGGCTGGGGCGTGCCGACCTGGCCGAAGGAATATGGCGGCGGCGGCCTGTCCCGCGCCGAGGCGCGCGTGCTGCAGGAGGAGATGGCGAAGATCGGCGCCTGGAACCCGATCGGCGGCATGGGCGTGATGATGTTCGGCCCCACGCTGCTGGAATATGGCAGCGAGGAGCAGAAGCGGCAGCATATCCCCGACATCGTCAAGGGCGAGGTCCGCTGGTGCCAGGGCTATTCGGAGCCGGGTGCCGGTTCCGATCTCGCGAGCCTTCAGACTTTCGCGGAGGACAAGGGCGATCACTATGTCGTCAACGGGCAGAAGACCTGGACGTCGGGCGGCCAGTGGGCGGACAAGTGCTTCGCGCTGGTGCGGACGGACAAGTCGCAGAAGCACGCGGGCATCAGCTTCCTGCTGATCGACATGGACGCGCCCGGGGTCGAGACCAAGCCGATCCGCCTCATCAGCGGCCAGTCCCCGTTCTGCGAGACGTTCTTCGCCGACGTGAAGGTACCCAAGGAAAACCTGGTCGGGCGCGAGGGGCAGGGCTGGGAGATCGGCACGCGCCTGCTCCAGCACGAGCGCAACTCGCTGTCCGGCGGCAGCGGCTCCGCCGGTCGCATGAACGCGGGCAAGACCGTGCCCGACATCGCGAAGAAGTATCGCGGCACCGACGCGGAAGGCCGGATCGACGATGCCGAGCTGCGCACGCGCATCATCAAGCACGAAATGGACCAGCGCGCCTTCGCGCTGACGCTGCGCCGCGCCGCGCTGGAGGCGAAGGGCAATGCCGGGCCGTCCGCCGCCACGTCGATCATGAAGAACGTCGGCGCGCGCATCACGCAGGACCGCGCCGAGCTGAATATCGAGATCATGGGGATGCAGGGGCTGGGCTGGGAAGGCGAGGGCTTCTCCGAGGACGAGCTGGCGCAGACGCGCAGCTGGCTGTGGGGGAAGGCGGTGTCGATCTACGGCGGTTCGTCGGAGATCCAGAACAACGTCATCGCCAAGCGCATCCTGGGGATGCTGGACCACCAGTGAGGTAGGAGAGGGGAAGGGCGAGCGGTGCGAAGATGCCGCTCGCCCGACCTTCATCGGTTTGGAACTTCCGATCGTTCGTCCTGAGGAGCCGCGCAGCGGCGTCTCGAAGGACATGCGCTGAGGCAGCCCTTCGTGACGGGCCTTCGCTGGCGCTCAGTCCCTCCTCAGGGCGAACGGACGGGACGGATGGAAAGGGAACGACATGGCCGTCCTGAACGACGAACAGGTGATGCTGCGCGACATGGCGCGCGAGTGGGCCGACAACGAGAGCCCGGTCGCCGCCTTCCGCAAGATGCGCGACGCGGGCAACGCGGAGGGTTTCGACCGTGGGCAATGGGAAGCCGTCGGGCAGATGGGCTGGGCCGGCGTGCTGATTCCGGAGGAGCACGGCGGCTCCGCCTTCGGCTACCTCTCGCTCGGCCTGGTCGTCGAGCAGCTGGGGCGCAATCTCGCGGCCTCGCCGCTGGCGTCGACCGCAGTGGCGGCGTCGGCGATCGTCGAAGGATCGTCGGACGCCGCGAAGGGCGAGTGGCTGCCGCGACTGGCCGCGGGCGAGGCGATCGCGACGCTGGCGATCGACGAGGGCCCGATCCACGACCGCGCGATCGGCGCGACGGTGACGGACGGCAGGCTGACCGGCACGAAGAAGTTCGTCGCCGAGGGCGACGCCGCCGACGCCTTCGTGGTCGCGGCGACCGACGGCCTCTACCTCGTCGCGAAGGGCGAGGGCGTTTCCGTCTCCTCGCGCCGGATGGCGGATTCGCGCAGTCACGCCGACGTGGCGTTCGACGGCGCGGCGGCCGAGAAGCTGGGCGGGCCGGAGCTGACGCAGGCGATCGCCGATCGCGCCGCGGCGGTGATCGCGGCGGAGATGCTGGGCATGGCGGAGAGCGCCTTCCACCAGACCAACGACTATCTGAAGCAGCGCGTCCAGTTCGGGCAGGTACTGTCGACGTTCCAGGCGCTGCAGCACCGCATGGCGAAGATGCTGACCGAGCTGGAGCTGATGCGCTCCGCGGTGGAAGGCGCGCTGGAGGCGATCGACGCGCGCCGCTCCGACGTCGACCAGGCGGTGAGCCTGGCCAAGGCGGTGGCGGGCGACACGCTGAAGCTGGTCAGCCGCGAGATGGTGCAGCTGCACGGCGGCGTCGGCATGACTGACGAATATGCCGCTGGCCTGTACCTGAAGCGTGCCGCGGTGCTGGAGACGATGTGGGGCAATGCCGCCTGGCATCGCGACCGCTTCGCGCGGCTGAACGGCTATTGATCCAGCGTCGTATCGCGACCGCCGATGACCCGGCGCGGCCCTGCCGCGGCTTTTCCTTGCCGCGGCAACCAGCATCCCGCTGAAATCGAAGCGGAGGTAGGGCCGAATCGAGAAAGTTGCCCGCCGCCTTATTGACCTTCATCCTCAATCGGGTTCTAAATCGAACCCACGGTACGGAGCCGAGAAGCGTTCCGACCGCCAGGAGAGGAGAAAGGGATGACGGGCAAGGTTCTGCTCGCCTGCGCGGGGTCGACGCTGGCCTTCGCGCTGGCCGCCCCGGCGGGGGCACAGATCGGTGGCGATCCGGCGACCATCCAGACGACCGAGGATGCGGGCCCCGGTGCCCCCGACATCATCGTCACCGGCTCGCTGATCCGCGGAACGCCGGAGGATGCGGCGGTCCCGGTCGACGTGATCTCCGCCGACGAGCTCGCCAAGCAGGGGGCGCCCACCGCGGTCGAGCTGCTGAAGAACCTGCCGACGTCCAACGGTGTCATCGGCGACGCGAACCAGTTCGACAGCCGCAGCCAGGGCAACGAGGGCGTCGCCTCCGTCAACCTGCGCGGCCTCGGCCCGCAGCGCACGCTGGTGCTGCTGAACGGCAAGCGCATCGTGCAGTCCGCCGGCAGCGGCATCCCGATCGTCGACATCAATTTGATTCCCTCCGGCGCGATCGGGCGGATCGAGGTGCTGAAGGACGGTGCCGCCGCCACCTACGGCTCCGACGCCATCGCTGGCGTGGTCAACTTCATCACTCGCGACGACCAGCAGGGTTTTCTCGCCTCGGGCGACTATCGCTACATCAAGGGGTCGGACGGCGACTATGGCGGGGCGATCAGCTACGGCCACTCGGGCGACGGCTTCCGCATGCTCGCCTCGTTCGGCTATCAGCACCGCTCCGAGCTTCGCACCACCGACCGCGACTTCACCGTTCAGCCCTATGCCAACAATCCGCAGGGCGGCTGGACCGGCGGCGGCAACCCGGGCAATTTCGACTTCAACGCGACCGTCGGGGGGCTGAACTTCACGACCGACCTCGGCTGCACCGCAGTGGGCGGGTTCCGCAGCGTGACGGGATCGACCACCGACCGCTGCTTCAACAATTACGGCCAGTTCGGCAATCTGGTGGAGCCGGAGGACCGCTACCAGGCCTATGTCGAGGTCGCGTTCGACGTCGCCAGCAACGCCAAGCTGACGCTGACCGGCCTCTACGGCCACAGCGAGACGCGCATCACCACCTCGCCGACGTACCTGCCGACGCTGCCCCCTTCGGCCAACGCCGCGGGCGGCGGGGGCGGGGTGTTCCAGATCCCGACCTACGCGCCTGCGCTGCGCGACTATTGTGCGGTCTACGGCGCGGCGTCGAACTGCCTCACCGCGGGCGGCACGCCGCTGGCACCGGCGCTGGCCTTCCCGGTCCTGTTCCGTCCTGCCTTCCTCGCGGGCAACCCGCTGCTGATCGGCGGCAGCAACGACCGCGGCTCCGCCACCTCGCCGCGCCAATCCGATTCGATTCGCTTCACCGCGGACCTTCAGATCGACCTGACGCCGGGCCTCGTCCTGTCGGCAGGAGGCACGTACAGCGAGTATTACCGCGACTTCGGCGGCACCGACACGTTCGGCGACCTCTTCCAGAACGCGCTGGCGGGGTTCGGCGGACAGAATTGCGCCTATGCCTCCGCGGCCTCGCGCGCCGGGCTGACCGCCGCGCAGGTCGCCGCCCTCGCTGGCACCAACGGCTGCACCTTCTACAATCCCTTTTCCACCGCGATCCAGGTGAACCCCGTCACCGGACAGGTGAACCCCAACTTCGCCGGCACGCGCAGCCCGGCGGGCTTCAGCCTGACGCCGGGGGCGGGGCTGGTGAACGACGTGGCGACGTTCGACAACTTCTTCCAGGACACGCGCACGGTGGCGGACACGAAGCTGTTCGTCGGCGACTTGGTGCTCTCCGGCAGCAGCGGCATCACGCTGCCCGGCGGCGAGCTCGCCTTCGCGATCGGCGCGCAATATCGGAAGAACAACTACGCGCGCACGTACAACGACGTCAGCAACCTGGCGTCCTTCCCGTGTCCCGGCACGCCGCTGAACCCGGCCGCCACCTGCACACAGCAGACCGGGGCGCTCGGCTTCCTGGGCACGAACCGCAACGCGCGGCTCGGCGACGACGTCTACGCGGTGTTCGCCGAATTGCAGGTGCCGATCGTCGATGCGCTGAACCTGCAATTGTCGGCCCGGTACGAGGATTACGGCGGTTCGGTCGGCTCCACCTTCGACCCGCAGGCGCGCGCCAAGTTGCAGATCACGGACTGGCTGGGCGTGCGCGGCGGCGCGGGCACCACGTTCCGCGGGCCGCCGGCGCAGAACCTGGACGGCAACCTGACCGCGCTGCAGATCATCGGCACGTCGTTCCGCGCGGTCGACGTGAACGGAAATCCCAATCTGGCGCCCGAGAGCGCCACGACGTACAACGGCGGCGTCATCGTCGAGGCGGGCGGGTTCAACGCCAGCGTCGACTATTTCAAGTACGACCTGTCGGGACCGATCGAGGGCGAGCCGACGCAGGGCATCGTCAACGCGCTGTTCGGCGCCAGCGGCACCGCGAATTGCGGCAACCCCGCCTTCGCCGCACTGCAGGCGCGCTTCACCTTCACCGCGGCGGGCTGCGGCATCGCCAACGTCCAGCGGCTGCGCACCCAGGTCATCAACTCCGCCGACGTGTCCACCTCCGGCCTCGATTTCCAGGCGAGCTTCCGCGGCGATCTGGGGCCGGGCCGGCTGCTGGTGGGCGGCGCGGGCACCTATGTCATCGAGTACAAGACCGGCGACGTCACCGTCGAAGGCGTCGTGGTGCAGCCCACCTTCGACGGCGTGGGGCAGCTCAACTATCAGACGACCGCCTATCCGATTCCGCAATGGAAGGGGAATTGGTACGTGCAGGGCGATCTGGACAACATGTCGCTGCGCATCCAGTTCAACTATATCGACGGCTACACCGACCAGCGCGGCGCCGCGATCTTCGGGCCCAACGCCGCCGCGCTCGCCGGCGCGTCGGTGACGCGCGGCAAGGAGATCGGCGCGTTCAAGACCGCGGACGTCACCTATCGCCTGCAGTTCAGCACCGGCACGACGATCGCGGTCTCCGCGCTCAACATCTTCGATCGCGATCCGCCGTTCGCGCGGCTGGATCAGAACTACGACCCGTTCACCGGCAACCCGCTGGGCTTCACCGCCAAGGTGGCGCTGTCGCAGAAGTTCTGAACGTTCGGTACGTCGTTCGGCCCTGCTCAGCCTCGACTGGGCAGGGCTTTTCGTATCAAAGGGTTGCCGCGTAAGTTCCGTTATGGAAGGCTGCGTCGGGCGGGCCTAGCCTGTCATCATCACGAGCAGGAGAGAGCCGCCTATGGCGAAGGTGCTGAACCGCCCCGAGATCGCCGACACGCTGGCCCTGCGCAGACGCGGCCTGACGCTCACGCTGCTGACGCTCACCTATTTCTTCAGCTTCATGGACCGGCAGATCCTGGCGATCCTGCTGGAGCCGATCAAGCGCGACCTGGTGCTGACCGACACGCAGCTGGGCCTGCTGTCGGGCCTGGTCTTCGCCCTGTTCTACGCGACGCTGGGCGTGCCGATCGCGCGGCTGGCGGACCGCACCAACCGTCGCAACATCATCGCCGCCAGCCTGGCGATCTGGTCCGCGATGACCGCAATGTGCGGCGTCGCGCAGAACTTCACGCAACTCCTCCTGTTCCGCATCGGCGTGGGCGTGGGCGAGGCGGGATCGGGGCCGCCCAGCCAGTCGATCATCGCCGACCTCTACCCGCCGGAGAAGCGCGCCAGTGCGATGGCGATCTACTCGCTCGGCGTCCTGCTGGGCGGCGGACTGGGCATCATGATCGGCGGCAACGTCGCGCACGCCTATGGCTGGCGCGCGGCCATGATGGTCGTCGGCATTCCGGGCGTCGTCCTGGCGCTGATCGTGCGCTTCGTAATGGTGGAACCGCGCCGCGGCCTGTCGGACGTCGCGCGCGTGGCAGAAGAGACCGACGAGCCGCTGCCCGGCATGTGGCACGGCTTCCTCCAGATGCTGCACAACGGCGCGGCGGTCTATCTCGTGTGCGGCATCATGCTGACCTCGCTGGTCGGCTACGCGCTGACCGGGTGGGGCCCGAGCTACATGCAGCGCTCGCTCGGCATGTCGATGCTAGACGTCGCCAATTACATCGCGCTTCCCGCCGCGCTGACCAGCGCGGTCTCGGCGCTGGTCGGCGGTGCGATCGCGGACCGGATGGCCAAGCGTCACGGGCTCCACACGCAGCCGTGGGTGATCGCCGTCATGAAGACGATCGCCTTTCCGTTCGCCGTCGGCTTCTACTTCATCGACAACGTTCCGCTGGCGCTGACGTCCTATTTCGTCGCGTCGCTGTTCGCCGGCGCGTACATCGGGCCGACCTACGCGCTGATCCAGCATCTCGCGCCACTGCGGCTGCGCGCGATGTGGGCCGCGCTGGCGTTGCTGTTCACCAATCTGGTGGGCTTGGGCCTCGGTCCGCTGGCGGTCGGCAGGATCAGCGACATGCTGGCGCCGACCTACGGCACCGAATCGCTGCGCTACGCCATGTTCGCGGTGGCGCTGCTAACGCCGGTGCCGATCTTCTGCTACTGGCGCGCAGGCGTGTTGATGCGCAGACATAGGTGAACGAGAAAGATCGCGTCCTCCTCTTCCGTCCCGTAGCATTTTGATTACAACCCCGGTCGCTTGAGCGCTGGGGGGCGGTGTGGAGCAGGGGGCAGGTTCACCGATCAGTTACTGGCGCGCGTCCGACGCGCTGTCGGGTTACGTCTCCGGCTACCACCGCTACGCGGTGGCGCTGCCGCCGGGCGCAGTGCTGCGCGACGCGCTGTTTCCCGGCTGGTCGAGCATCCGCTTCGCGCTGACCGGAAGCGGGGCCTGGTCGGTGAGGCTGGGCTCCCGACGCGTCGACCCCGTCCCTACGGCGTCGTTCCACGGGCCGAGCAGCTACGCCGGCTACGTCGAGACCGGCGGCGGGACCCTGGTCGGCGTCGGCCTGCTGCCGATGGGGTGGGCCGCGCTGTTCGGCGGCGATATCTCCCGCCACGCCAACCGCGTCGTGCCGGCCGCCCTGCTGGATCCGTACCTGCCCGCGCTGGGCGAGCGGCTGAACGCGGGCGAGGATCCCGCCGCCGTGTTCGAGGAGTGGCTGCTCGACCGGCTGGCACGCAGCCGGCCGATCGACCCGCGTATCGTCACGCTGTACGACCTGCTGAGCGATGCGACGGTCGACCGGATCGAGGGCGTCGCCGACGCGCTGGACATGTCGCAGCGCGCGCTCGCCGCCTTCACCCGCCTTCATTTCGGGTTCACGCCCAAGCTGTTGCTGCGCCGCGGCCGCTTCCTGCGCGCGCTGAGCGGGGTGCTGACCGTACCAGACGCCGGGGCCGCGCTGCTGGAGGAGGCGGGCTATTGGGACCGGTCGCACTTCCTGCGCGACTGCCACCTGTTCCTGGGCTGCTCCGTGCGCGAGTTCGAGAAGCGACGCGGGCCGCTGAACCAGATGGCGATGAACGTGCGCGCCGCGGTGATCGGTGCGCCGGTGTAGCCGGGCTCAGCCGTCGATCACGCGATCGTCGAACAGGCCGAACATCAACGTGGAGGCGTAGAGCGCCGACGCGCGCTCGGGCGGCATCGACCATGCCCATTTCCGCATGTCGAACGCGGCGTTCAGGAACGCCATCATCGCCTGGCTGGCGACGAGCGTGTCGACCGGGCGGATCGTCCCCTCGCCGATGCCGTCGGACATCGTGCCGGCGAAGCGACGCGCGATGCGGTTCGACCGGTCCACCATCGACTGGCGCACGCCGTGCGGCAGGCCGGACAGCGCGGTGGTGCGCAGCAGCGAGCCGTGCTGCGAGAATTGCACGCCGATCAGCGTCGCCACCGTGTCGCACAAGCGCTGCCACTGCGTCCCGCCGCGCTCGTCCGCCAGCCGCTGCGCCGCCGCGATCGTGTCGAAGCTGCGGCGATAGCAGGCGGCGACGAGATCGTCCTTGGCGTCGAGGTGGTGGTAGAAGCTGCCTTTCGTCACGTTCAGCTCGCTGGCGATGCGCTGCACGCTGGCGCCGCGATAGCCGAGTTCGTTGATGAGCCGCGTCGCCGCCAGCAGGAATGCCTCGCGCCCGGGCACCGCGTCGCCGGGCGGCAGGTCGATTGGCTGGGGCGACCAGGCCGCACCCGGGCCGGCGATGCCGTGGCGGAAGATGTCGGTCAGCCGGGCGATGGCACGCGGATACTGGTCCCGTTCGTAACGGGGGAGCCACACCGGCAACCAGAACATATTCTCCAGCAGCACGTGCGCACGCGCCCCCGCCAGGTCGGTCGCGGCGCGCCCCTTGCCCTCGCCCCACAACGCGCGGGTGCGCCGGAACACCTCGCGCCAGCCGGCCATCAGCCCGGCGCGTACCGGCTCGTCCATGGCGCGCAGGTCGGAAAGGACGGCGAAGGGGCGCTCCTCGCCGTCGGCGATCCGCTCCAGCCGCGCCAGGTTGATCGCCAGGAACCGCTCCACCCGTTCCGCCGGGGTGGACGCCTCCATCGCCGCGTCCAGCATCACCATCAGATAGTCGAGCGTATGCTCGAACGCGGCGGCGGCGAGGTCTTCCTTGCGCTTGAAGTAGTAGGTGACGCTGGTGGTGTTCAGCCCGACGCGGCGAGCCACGTCGGCGAAGGTCATGCCCTTCGCGCTCTGCTCGTTGATCGCCTCCGCCGCGGCAGCGAGGATCGCCTCGCGCTTCTCGCGGAAACGCCGCGTGCCCGTGTCGGCCTCGTCCCTCAGGTCCCCCATCGAACGATCCTAGCACGGGGTTTTCGAAGAAACAGTCCCTTTTTCTTTCCCCGACCATGCCGCGGTGCCGTAGCCGCGGCGGCGGAAATTGGGCGCTTTACCGAATAAGCGGTATGGCCTAGACGCGGATCAAACGAAGTGGCGGAGGGATGCGATGGATTTCACTCTCAGCGAGCGCGAGACCTATTTCAGGGATCGCGTGAAGGCGTTCATCGACGCGGAGGTGACGCCGCGCCAGGATGAATACCACCGCCAGCACCACGAAGGCGACCCGTGGAAGGTGATCCCCGTGGTGGAGGAGGTGAAGGAGCGGGCGCGTGCCGCCGGGCTGTGGAACTTCTTCATGCCGCCGCACTCGGGCCAGCACCACGTCGACGACACCTTCGAGTTCGAGGGGACGCAGCTGACCAACCTGGAATATGCCCTCTGCGCCGAGGAGATGGGCAAGATCGGCTGGGCGAGCGAGGTGTTCAACTGCTCCGCGCCGGATACCGGCAACATGGAGGTGCTGCACCGCTACGGCACGCGCGAGCAGAAGGAGCGGTGGCTGCGGCCGCTGATGAACGGCGAGATCCGCTCCGTCTTCCTGATGACCGAGCCCGCGGTCGCCTCCTCCGACGCGACCAACATCGAGACGCGCATCGTGCGCGACGGCGACCATTACGTCATCAACGGCCGCAAATGGTGGTCCTCGGGCGTGGGCGATCCGCGTTGCAAGGTCGGCATCCTGATGGGGAAGACCAATTTCGAGGCGTCCCGCCATCAGCAGCAGAGCCAGGTGCTGGTGCCGATGGACACGCCGGGCATCAAGATCGAGCGGATGCTGTCGGTCTACGGCTACAACCATGCGCCGCACGGCCACGGCGAGGTCAGCTTCACCGACGTTCGCGTCCCGGTCGAGAACGTGATCCTGGGCGAGGGCCGCGGGTTCGAGATCGCGCAGGGCCGGCTGGGGCCGGGCCGCATCCACCATTGCATGCGCACGATCGGCGCGGCCGAGGTGGGACTGGAGAAGATGGCGAAGCGCCTCTTGAGCCGCGTGGCGTTCGGCAAGCGCATCTCCGATCACTCGGTATGGGAGCAGCGCGTTGCGCAGGCCCGCATCGAGATCGAGATGACGCGCCTGCTCTGCCTGAAGGCGGCGCAGACGATGGACGTCGCCGGCAACAAGGCCGCGTCGCAGGAGATCGCGATGATCAAGGTCTTCGCGCCCAACATGGCGCTGCGGATCCTGGACGACGCGGTGCAGGCGCATGGCGGCGCGGGCGTGGCGGAGGATTTCGGGCTGGCCCATGCCTGGGCGTCGCAGCGCACTCTGCGGCTGGCCGACGGTCCCGACGAGGTCCACGCGCGCGCCATCGCCCGCAACGAATTCGGCAAGTACGGCGACTGGAAGGTGGATCGCCCGTCGAATGACCGCGGACCCGAAGTGTCGAGCGGGGACATCGGGGTCAGCCGGTAAGTCAGCGAATTGACGTCATCCGGCGCGGGCCGGGATCCAGGGCAGCAAGCGAGGCGCCCCTGGGTCTGGACTCCGGCGTTCGCCGGGGTGACGCATCGGGCGAGGGGAGGGGAGGCGCATGAAGGCCGCGATATTGTTCGAGACGAAGCAGCCGCTGGAGATCGCCGACGTGGACGTCGCGACTCCCGGCGCGCACGAGGTGCTGATCCGCACGGTCGCGGTCGGCGTGTGCCGGTCCGACCTGCACTTCGTCGACGGCACCTACCCGCACCCGCTGCCCGCCATCCCCGGCCACGAGGCCGCGGGCGTGGTGGAGGCGGTGGGAGCCGAGGTGCGCACGGTGAAGCCCGGTGACCACGTCGTCACCTGTCTTTCCGCCTTCTGCGGCCACTGCGAATTCTGCGTCACCGGCCGCATGTTCCTGTGCGTCAGCACCGACGTGCGCCGTGGCAAGGGCGAGGCGCCGCGGCTGCGGATGGCCAACGGCGACCCCGTCAACCAGATGCTCAACCTGTCCGCCTATGCGGAAATGATGCTGGTCCACGAGCATGCGTGCGTGGCCATCGACCGCGACATGCCGCTCGATCGCGCCGCGCTGATCGGCTGCGCGGTTACGACGGGCGCGGGCGCGGTGTTCAACACCACCGACGTCTCGCCGGGCGAGACGGTCTGCGTCGTCGGCTGCGGCGGCATCGGCCTCGCGGCGGTCAATGCGGCGAAGATCGCGGGCGCGGGCAAGATCATCGCGCTCGATCCCGTGCCGGAAAAGCGCGCCATCGCCGAGAAGCTGGGCGCCACGCACACGTTCGACGCGATGAGCGAGACCGCGGTGGCGGAGGTGGTCGAGCTGACGAAGGGCGGCGTCCACCACGCGATCGAGGCCGTGGGCCGTCCGCAGTCGGCGGACACCAGCGTGAAGGTGCTACGCCGCGGCGGCACCGCCACGATCCTGGGCATGATGCCGCTGAACGAGAAGGTCGGCCTTTCGGCGATGGACCTCCTCTCCGGCAAGCGATTGCAGGGCGGGATCATGGGGTACAACCGCTTCCCGGTCGATATTCCGCGGCTGGTCGACTTCTACCAGCGCGGGCTGCTCGACCTCGATACGATCATCGCCGAGCGGCTGCCGCTGGCGCAGATCAACCACGCCTTCGACGAACTGCGCAGGGGGGACGCCACGCGCAGCGTCATCACGTTCTCGTGAAGAGGATGGGCGCATGAGCGAGCTTCAGGACGAGATCGCCGAACGCGACCGCCTGGATACGGAGCGGCTCTCGGCGTGGATGCAGGCCAACGTGCCCGATTTCGCGGGGCCGCTCAGCTACGCCAAGTTCGCCGGCGGCCAGTCGAACCCCACGTACAAGCTGATGACGCCGGGGCGCGACTACGTGCTGCGGCGCAAGCCGATGGGCGAGCTGCTGCCCAGCGCGCACCAGGTGGATCGCGAGCATCGCGTGATGGCCGCGCTCCACCCCACCGGCTTTCCCGTCCCGCGCCAGTACGGCCTGTGCGAGGAGGATGCGGTCATCGGCAGCGCCTTCTACGTGATGGAGATGGTGGACGGGCGCACGATCTGGGATGGCGCCATGCCGGACCTGACGCCCGAGCAGCGCCGCGACCATTATCACGCGATGATCGACACGCTGGCGGACCTGCACAACACCGACCACGAGGCCATCGGCCTCACCGATTTCGGTCGGCCCGGCAACTATTTCGAGCGGCAGGTCAGCCGCTGGACCAAGCAGTATCGCGGCGCCGAGACCGAGCACATGCCCGCGATGGAGGCGCTGATCGAGTGGCTGCCGCGCACCGTGCCCGAGCAGACCCGCACGTCGATCGTCCACGGCGACTATCGCGTCGACAACATGAAGTTCGCGCCCGGCACCGAGGCGCAGGTGGCGGCCGTGCTCGACTGGGAATTGTGCACGCTGGGCGATCCCACGGCGGATCTCACCTACTATCTGATGAGCTGGGTGACCGAGCCGGAGGGCCGGTCCGGCGTGATGGGGCTGACCGGGCCGGACACCGGCATCCCCACGTTGGAGGAGATGGTGGCGCGCTATTGCGCGCGCACCGGGCGCGACGGTCTGCCGCAGCTCGACTGGTATTTCGCCTTCAACCTGTTCCGTCTCGCCAGCATCGTACAGGGCATCAAGAAGCGTTTCCTGATCGGCACGGCGTCCAACGCCAAGGCGGAAGCGACCGCCGCGCGCGTGCCGCACCTGGTCGACGCGGCGTGGGACTTCGCGAAGAAGGCAGGCGCGTGAGAGGACGGGAGGGAGGGAGTTCGATGTCGCTGTTCGATCTGACCGGGAAGGTCGTGCTCATCACCGGATCCTCGCGCGGGATCGGTCTGGCCTCCGCGATCGCCTGCGCGGAGCAGGGCGCGAAGGTGGTGATCTCCAGCCGCAAGCAGGACGCGTGCGACGCCGCCGCGGCGGACATCAACGCCCGCTTCGGCGAGGGGACCGCCATTGCGGTTGCCGCGAACATCTCCGACAAGGCGGGGCTCCAGGCGCTGGTCGATGCCACGCGCGCGGCGTTCGGCCGCATCGACGTGCTCGTCTGCAACGCCGCGTCCAACCCCTATTACGGCCCGCAGGAGGGGATCGCGGACGAGCAGTTCCGCAAGATCCTGGACAACAACATCGTTTCCAACCATTGGCTCATCACGATGGTCGCGCCGGAGATGAAGGAGCGCAACGAGGGCAGCATCGTCATCGTCAGCTCGATCGGCGGCCTGCGCGGATCGACCGTGATCGGCGCCTATTGCATCAGCAAGGCCGCCGACATGCAGCTCGCACGCAACCTGGCGCACGAGTACGGGCCGCACGGCATCCGCGTGAACTGCATCGCGCCGGGCCTCATCAAGACCGATTTCGCGCGCGCGCTGTGGGAGGATGAGGCCGCAGCGGCGCAGCGCAACGCCACCACCCCGCTGCGCCGCATCGGCGAGCCCGACGAGATCGCGGGCGCCGTGGTCTATCTCGCCAGCCGCGCCAGCGCCTTCATGACTGGCCAGACGATGGTGATCGACGGGGGCGTCACGATCTGACGGCCGGGACGCCGTTCGTGCTGGGCCTGTCGAAGCACGTGCCGGGAACACGCCCTTCGACAGGCTCGGGGCGAACGGAGAAGGGAACGACATGGCGCGCTTTCAGGACAGATCGATCATCGTCACCGGTGCGGGCTCCGGCATCGGCCGCGCCGCGGCCACGCTCTTCGCTGCGGAAGGGGGCAAGGTGGTGGTCGCCGATATCAACGACACCGCGGACGCGACGGTGCAGGCGATCCGCGACGCCGGCGGCACCGCGGAGGCGATCCGCATCGACGCGGGAAGCGAGGAGGACGTGGCGAAGGCAGTGGCGCTCGCCTGCGACCGCTTCGGCGGGCTGGACGTGATGTTCGCCAACGCCGGCATCTCCGGCGGGATGGCCAACATCTTCGACACCGACGTGTCGCTCATTACCGAGGTGCTGCGCGTCAACCTGATCGGGCCCTATCTCGCCGTCAAGCACGCCGCGCCGCGCATCGCGGAGCGGGCCGGTCAGACGGGCAGGGGCGGCGCGATCATCCTGACGGCCAGCGTCGCGGGCATCCGCTCCGGCGCGGGGTCGCCGGCCTATTCGGCGTCGAAGGCGGGCGTCATCAACCTCGCCATGGTGTCCGCCCAGCAGTTGTCCGGCTCCAACGTGCGCGTGAACGCGATCTGCCCGGGGCTGACCGAAACCGGTATGACCAAGCCGACCTTCGACTATGCGCGCGACGCGAACAAGATGGACCGCGTCGGCCGCCTCAACCCGCTGCGCCGCGGCGCGCAGCCCGAGGAGCTGGCGAAGGTCGCACTTTTCCTCGCCTCCGACGACGCGAGCTACGTCAACGGCCAGGCGATCGCGGTGGACGGCGGCCTGTCGTCCAGCCACCCGGTGACCAAGCAGGAGTACGGCCGCACCGCGGTGTGAGGAACGTCGCCGGGCGGCAGAGGTTGATCCTTGATAATGCAAGGAGATCGCCTCGTGACCGCACCCGTCCGCTACCACGACCAGATCGAGGACGTCCGCGCCGACGAGGCGGAGACGGTGGCGGCACTGAACGACACGTTCGACCGGATCCTGACACGGACGCACGAGGATTACGGCCACGCCGTCCGCTCGGTCCATGCCAAGGCGCACGCCATCCTCGACGGCACGCTGACGATCGACGCGGGATTGCCGCCCGAGCTGGCACAGGGGCTGTTCGCGCGAGCAGGCGAGCATCGCGTGCTGATGCGGCTGTCGACCAACCCGGGGGACATCCTCGACGACGCGATATCGGTGCCGCGCGGGCTGGCGCTGAAGGTGCTGGACGTGGACGGCGAGCGGCTGCCGGGGGCGGAAGGGCGCACGCAGGACTTCATCCTCGTCAACGCGCCCGTGTTCCAGGCGAGGACGGCGGACACGTTCCTCGGCAATCTGAAGCTGCTGGCGAAGACCACCGACCGGGCGGAAGGGGCAAAGGTGGCCCTGTCGGCGGTGCTTCGCGGCGTCAACGCCGCCCTCTCCGCGGTCGGTGTGGACAGCGCGGCGGTGAAGACGCTGGGCGGCGCCCCCAACGTGGAGCCGCTTGGCGAGACCTATTTCAGCGCGACTCCGTTCCGCTACGGCGATCACGTGGCGAAGTTCAGCCTGAAGCCGCTGGCGCCGGCGATGACCGCGCTGACCGGCGAGACGATCGATCCCGCGGGCGACCGCGACGCGATCCGCCATCGTTTGCGCGACGAGATGCGCTCGATCGATGCGGAATGGGAGTTCCGCGTCCAGCTCGCCCGCGACCTGGCGAAGCAGCCGGTCGAGGATCCTACCGTCGAGTGGGACGAGGTGGAGGCGCCATGGCAGCGGGTCGGCATCGTGCGGGCGCGGGCGCAGGACAGCTGGGATCCGGCCCTGGTCGAGGAGGTGAACGAGCGCACCCGCTTCAGCATCTGGACGGCTCTTGCCGCCCACCGGCCGCTGGGCAACGTCAATCGCGCGCGTCGCGATACGTACCGCCACTCCGCCGAGTTTCGTCAGCGGGCGAACGGATGCCCGATCCACGAGCCGTCGTAATCGCTGCAAACGATTTCAGTCAAGCGGATTTTTATAACCGATGTTAGTTTTTACTAGCGACGTGACAAGCGTCGCTGGGCTATGCGCCGCCTACTGACTCTGAGGTAAGTGATGCGCGACGGGCCCCTGTGGACAGCGATCGAGCGATCGCAGCTGGTGGTGGAGCTGGAGCCGACGGGGCTGGTACGCTGGGCGAACGACCAGTTCCTCGTCTCGATGGGGTACCACCTGCCCGAGGTGGTCGGGCGTCACCACGCGATGTTCTGCCCGCCGGAGCTGGCGCATTCGGCGGAGTATCGGCTGTTCTGGGATGATCTGGTGGCCGGGCGCCATCGTGCCGGCCGCTTCCGGCGACTCACCGTGGACGGTCGCGACATCTGGTTGCAGGCCACCTACACGCCGCTGGTCGGGCCGCAGGGCACGATCGACGGCATCCTGAAGTTCGCCACCGACGTTACCGACGAGGTGCGGCTCTCTCGCGAGGTGGCGAGCCGGCTGGAGGAGAGCCAGCGCTATCGTGCGCAGGCGGAGGAGGGGCAGGCGGACCGCCAGGCGCTGATCGACCGGCTGGGCACGGTGGTCGACGCGATCGCGAGCATCGCGTCGCAGACGAACCTGCTGGCGCTCAACGCCTCCGTCGAGGCGGCTCGGGCCGGCGCCGCGGGTAAGGGCTTCGCCGTGGTGGCGAACGAAGTGAAGAAGCTGGCGGAGAGCACGCGCGCCGCCACTGCCAACGCGCGGCGCATGATCGAGGGCTGACGGACGCCGCGCGTCAGGCGCCGCCATCGCGCGGCTTGCGCATCCGGATCAGTCCTTCCTGCGCCACGCTGGCGACCAGCCGCCCGTCCTGCGTGAAGATGCGCCCGCGGTTCATGCCGCGCGCGTGGCCCGCCCACGGGCTGTCGGTGACGTAGAGCAGCCACTCGTCGGCGCGGAACGGCTCGTGCAGCCACACCGCATGGTCCAGGCTGGCGCTCTGGAACCCCGGTGTGGTCCAGTTCACGCCATGCGGCAGCATGCAGGTGCCCAGCAGCGCCATGTCGCTGGCGTAGGAAAGGATTGCGCGGTGCATCGCGGCGTCGTCGCCGATGGCGGCGCAGACGCGAAACCAGCTGTGCTGCACCGGATCGGTCGGCGTGGGGTTGAACCATTTGCGCGGGTAGACCGGGCGGATCTCGATCGGGCGGGGGCGCGTCACCATGGCGCGCTGCTTCTCGGGCAGGTTGGCCGCGTCCTTCGCGCGCAGTTCGGCCTCGGTCGGCAGCGTTTCCGGCGCGGGCACGTCGGGCATCGCGTCCTGGTGGTGGTAGCCGTCCTCGGGCACCTGGAAGGACGCGGCCATGTTCAGGATCGGCTGGCCGCGCTGCATCGCGATGACGCGACGGGTGGCGAAGCTGCGCCCTTCGAAGTCGCGCACGACGCGGAAGATGATGGGGAAGTTCTCGTCGCCGGCGCGCATGAAATAGGCGTGGAGCGAGTGGGCGATCTTCGGCTCGTCGACGGAGCGCTGCGCTGCCTGAAGCGCCTGCGCGATCACCTGCCCGCCGAACACGCGACCGACGCCGCCCTTCGAGCGGCGGCCGCGATAGAGATCGGTGTCCAGCTCCTCGACGTCGAGCAGGTCGACGAGGTCGGCGGCGAGGTCGGCGGGGCTAGGGGCGTCGGTCATCATTTCCTCCCCGGCACGGGGAGGGGGACCGCCGGCCGAAAGCCGGTGGTGGAGGGGGATCGCCGCATACGATCCGCCTGCCGCATCCCCCCTCCACCATGCTGCGCATGGTCCCCCTCCCCGTGCCGGGGAGGATAGGGAATCGTCAATAGCCCGCGGCCTTCGCCAGCAGGTCGGCGTGGAAATTCGCGTCGCCGAACATCTCCGCCAGCACCCGCCCGCGCTTCATGTAGAAGCCGATGTCGTATTCGTCCGTCATGCCGATGCCGCCGTGCATCTGCACGCCTTCCTGTACCGCCAGCGTGGTGGCGAGTCCGGTCATCGCCTTCGCGACCGACACCGCCTGGTCCGCGCGCTCGTCGCCGGCATCCAGCAGCTGCTGCGCCTTCAGCACCGCGGCGCGCGCCACCTCCATCTCGCTGTAGAGGTGCGCGGCGCGGTGCTGGAGCGCCTGGAAGCTGCCGATCAGCGTGCCGAACTGCTTGCGCTCCTTCAGGTAGCCGACCGTCATGTCCATCGCGCCGCCGCCGACGCCCAGCATCTCCGCCGCGGCGCCGGTGCGGCCCGCGCGCAGCAGGCGGTTCAGCGGGTCGCGCCCCGCGTCCACGTCGCCGATCACCGCGTCGGCATCCACCTCCACCCCGTCCAGCGCGATCCGCGCGGCGAGGCTGGAGTCGGCGAGCCGCTCGGGCGTGGCGGTCAGGCCGGCGGCGTCCTTCGGCACCGCGAACAGCGTGACGCCCTCCTCGTCGTCCGCGCTGCCCGCGGTGCGCGCGGCGACGATCAGCAGGTCGGCGACGTGGCCGTGGGTCACGAACTGCTTCTTGCCGGTCAGGCGGAAGCCGTTGCCGGCGCGCTCCGCCGTCATGCTCACGGACGGGCGGTGCTTCGCCCCCTCGTCGATCGCCAGCGCGGCGACGGTGTCGCCCGCGAGGATGCCGGGAAACCACCGCTCCGCCTGCGCGCTGCCCTTCAGCGCCTCGACCGCCGCGACCGCGGTGGAGAGGAACGGGGAGGGCGACAGGTTGCGCCCGATCTCCTCCAGCACCACGCCCGCCTCGACGTGGCCCAGGCCCAGCCCGCCGGCGTTCTCGCCGATCAGGATGCCGGTGAACCCCATCTCCGCGAACTGCTTCCACAGGTCGCGGGAGAAGCCGGTGGCGTCGTTGGCGTCGCGCAGGGACCGCATGTGCGAGGGCGGGGCGTGCTCGGCGACGAAATCCCTGGCGGTGTCGCGCAGCATCGTCTGTTCGTCGTTCAGGTACAGGGGCATCTTATACTCCGGTCAGGAGAAGGTCCGTTCGTCCCGAGGAGCCGCCGAGCGAAGTCGAAGCGGCGTCTCGAAGGACGGTGGCGAGTGGTTCGAGACGGGGCTTCGACGTTGCTCGGCCCCTCCTCACCACGAACGGGGATGGGTCAGGACGGCAGCTCGAGGATCCGCTTGGCGATGATGTTCAGCTGCACCTCGCTGGTGCCGCCCTCGATCGAATTCGCCTTGGTGCGCAGCCACGCGCGCGCCTCGCGTCCGCCGTTGCTGGCCTCGCTCTCCCATTCCAGCTCGTCCGATCCGCCGGCGGCCATCACCAGCTCGTAGCGCGCCTTGTTCAGCTCGGTGCCGTAATATTTCATCATGCTGGGCTGCGCGGGGTGGGCGCGACCGGCCTTCAGCTCGTCGATGAAGCGCTCGCTCTGCGCCGCGAACGCCTTCGCGCGCACCTCGAACAGCGCGATCTGCGCGCGCAGCAGCGGGTCGGCGAGCTTGCCGTCGTGGTCGACCCCGATCGTCGCCAGCGCGCCGACGACCAGCGGGTTTTTGCCCCCCGTGCCGCCCAGCCCCATGCCGGAGATCATCTCGCGCTCGTGCCCGAGCAGGTATTTCGCGACGTCCCAGCCCTTGTTCAGCTCGCCGACGAGGTTCTCCTTGGGTACCTTCACATTGTCGAAGAAGGTCTCGCAGAAGGGCGAATAGCCGCTGATGAGCAGGATCGGCTTGGTCGACACGCCGGGCGTCGCCATGTCGAACAGCACGAAGCTGATGCCGTTGTGCTTGTTCGTCCGGTCGGTGCGGACGAGGCAGAAGATCCAGTCCGCCTTGTCGGCGTAGCTGGTCCACACCTTCTGCCCGTTGACGAGGAAATGATCGCCCTTGTCCTCCGCGCTGGTGGCCAGGCTGGCGAGGTCGGAGCCGGCGTTGGGTTCGGAATAGCCCTGGCACCAGCGGATCTCGCCACGCGCGATCTTGGGCAGGTGCTCCAGCTTCTGCTCCTCGCTGCCGTATTTCAGCAACGCCGGCCCGAGCATCGAGATGCCGAACGAGTTCAGCGGGTTGCGCGCGCGGATGCGCGCCATCTCCTCGCGCAACACCTTCGTCTCCGCGGCAGACAGTCCGCCGCCGCCGTACTCCTTGGGCCAGTCGGGCACGGTCCAGCCGCGCGAGGCCATGGCGTCCATCCACTGCTTCTGCGCGGGTGTCATGTAGCTCTGGTCGCGCCCGCCCCACACGGTGTCCTTCTCCGTGCGGACGGGTTCGCGCATCTCCAGCGGGCAATTCGCTTCCAGCCAGGCGCGGGTCTCGGTGCGGAAGGTATCGAGGTCGGTCATGTCATCCTACTCCGTCACCCCGGCGAAAGCTGGGGTCTCGTGGTGGAAGGGGCTGGTCGTTGTCACTGCGTCACCCCGGCTTTCACCGGGATGACGAGCGCGTGCGCCACCTTCGCGGCGGCGATCGCGGTGCGGTCGGCGTAGAGGTCGGCGATCACCTGCACGCCGATCGGCAGCCCGTCGGCGTCGTGCCCGATCGGCACGCTGGTGGCGGGCAGCATCGGGAAGGTGGCGAGACCGGGAAAGGCGAACTGGTGGAAGAAGGTGGTCCGCTCGCCGTCGATGTCGAGCCCTCGCGTCTGCAACGGTTCGTCGTCGTGCGGGAAGGCGGTCATGCCCACGGCGGGCGCGACCACCACGTCGTAGCGGGCGAACAGCCGCCGCCATTGCCGCTGGATGCGTGCCTGCTCGTCGTGGAGGTGCCACCAGCTCTCCAGCGTCGGCGGCTCCTGCCCCGGCTGCGACGGCGCACGGCGCGACAGCGCGATGTTGAGCATCCGCCAATAGCCCTCGTGGTGGCGTTCGAGATCGGGCAACAGGTCGCTGGTCGTGTCGATCTCGGCGCCGGCGGCCTGCCACCGGCGGCCCAGCGTCTCCAGCGCGTCGACGATGGCGCGCTGCACCTTTGCCATGGGATGCCCGGCCAGCAACAGGACCCGCCAGCGCCCTTCGACGTGACGGCGCGGCGGGGCGAGCGGGTGGTCCGCCACCACCTGCAGCGCGGCGTCGAGATCGTCGGCGTCGCGCGCCATCGGGCCGATCACGGACAGGACGGTGCGCGCGCTGTCGGTGCCGGGGAAGTAATGCCCCTCGGTCGGCAGCACGCCCCAGGTCGGCTTGTGGCCGAACACGCCGTTGAACGCCGCGGGCACGCGGATCGAGCCACCGATGTCCGAACCATATTCCAGCGGGACCATCCCCGCGCCCAGCGCCACGGCGGAGCCGCCGGACGACCCGCCGGCGACGCGGCGTTGGTCGATCGCGTTGTTCGTCCGACCGTAGACCGGGTTGTTCGATTGCAGGTCGGCGAGGGCAGGGGGCACGTTTGTCTTGCCCAGCAGCACGACACCCGCGGCCTTCAGCCGCCGCACCGCCTCCGCATCCGCCTGCGCGACGAAGTCCTTGTGCTCGGCGAACCCGAACGTCGTCGGCAGGCCGGCGACGTCGTAGCTTTCCTTGATCGTCATCGGCACGCCGAGCAGCGGCGCGTCGAAGCCGTCCGCGATCCGTGCGTCCAGTTCCCGCGCGGCGGTGCGGGCGCGGTCGAAATCACGCACCACGACCGCGTTGAGCGCGCCGTCGCGTTCCTCGATGCGAGCGATGGCGGCCTCGGTCTCGTCGAGCGCGGTCGTCTCGCCGGCCCGGACCGCGGCGGCGGTGGCGAGGGCGGTGCGTTCCATTATCGGCAGGACTCGTCATGCCGGGATTGTCCCGGCATCCACCGTGCCGTGAAAGTATCGGCCGGAGAGTAAGCAGCCCAATGGACCCCGGGACAGTTCCGGGGTGACGACATCCCCCTCACAGCTTCCCTCCGCTCTCCGCGGCCGCCTTCAGGCTCTCCGCCACCTTGAACCCGTGCTTCTCCAGCCCGGCGACCACCTTGGGCAGCCCCTCGGTCTGTGCCCAGAACATCGGGCCACCGCGGTAGACCGGCCAGCCGTAGCCGTAGATCCACACCACGTCGATGTCGCTCGCCCGTTGCGCCTTGCCCTCTTCGAGGATCAGCGCGCCCTCGTTGACCATCGGGTAGAGCGTGCGCTCCACGATCTCCTCGTCGGTGATCTCGCGCTTGGGCAGATTGGAGCGGCTGCGGAAGTCCTCGATGATCTCCGCCACCCGCGGGCTCGGCGTCGGATTGCGCTTCTCGTCATAGTCGTAGAAGCCGGCGTTCTTCTTCTGGCCCCACCGGCCCTCGGCGGCGAGCGCATCGCGGATGCTCTCGATGCGCGTCGGATCGCGGTGCCAGCCGATGTCGACCCCGGCAAGGTCGCTCATCTGGAACGGCCCCATCGGCATCCCGAACTCCACGTGGACGCGGTCGATCTGCTCGGGCGTGGCGCCCTCCATCAGCAGCTTGTTCGCCTCGATCTGCCGCGGGCTGAGCATCCGGTTGCCGATGAAGCCGTGGCACACGCCCGCGACGACGGCGACCTTCCGGATCTTCTTCGCCAACGCCATGACGGTCGCCAGCACGTCGCCCGCGGTCTTCTCACCGCGCACCACCTCCAGCAGCTTCATGACGTTGGCGGGGGAGAAGAAGTGCATGCCCACCACGTCCTCGGGCCGCTTCGTCACCGCGGCGATCTCGTCGACGTTCAGGTAGCTGGTGTTGCTGGCCAGGATCGCGCCCGGCCTGGCGATCGCGTCCAGCTTCGTGAACAGTTCCTTCTTCACGTCCATGTTCTCGTAGACGGCCTCGATGATGAGGTCGCAGTCGGCGAGGTCGTCGAGGCTCAGCGTCGGCGTCAGCAGCGCCATCGCCTTCTCCGGCGCGTCGGGCTTGATGCGGCCCTTGGCGGCGCTCGCCTCGTAGTTCTTGCGCACCACGCCGGTGCCGCGGTCGAGCGCCTCCTGCTGCATTTCCACGATCGTCACCGGGATGCCGGCGGACAGGAAGTTCATGCTGATGCCGCCGCCCATCGTGCCCGCGCCGATCACGCCGACCTTGTTGACGGGGCGCAGCGGCGTCTTGGGATCGACGTCGTCGATCTTCGCCGCCTGCCGCTCGGCGAAGAAGATGTGGCGCTGCGCCGCGGACTGCGTGCCCGTCATCAGCTTCATGAACTGCTCGCGCTCGAACTTCATGCCCTCGTCGAACGGCTTCTCGCTTGCCGCAACGACGCAGGCGATGTTCGCGGCGGGCGCGTCGAAGCCGCGCATCTTGCGGCCGTGCGCCTTCCTGAACGCTTCCACCGCCTCGGGATCGGGATCGACCGTCTTGTCGCGCACGCGCGGGATCGGGCGCTTCCCGGCGATCTCCTTGGCGAAGGCGATCGCATCGGCCTCCAGCGATCCCTCGCCCACCACCTTGTCGACCAGGCCGACCTCGGCCGCCTTCTTCGCCGGGATCGGATCGCCGATCGCGACCATCTCCAGCGCCGCCTTCACGCCGACGATGCGCGGCAGCCGCTGCGTGCCGCCCGCGCCGGGCAGCAGGCCCAGCTTCACCTCCGGCAGGCCCATCACGGCGGAGGGCACCGCGACGCGGTAATGGCAGGCGAGCGCCACTTCGCATCCGCCGCCCAGCGCGGTGCCGTGGATCGCGGCGACGATGGGCTTGTCGCTGGCGTCCATCATGTCGATCACCTCGTGCAGGCTCGCGCCCTTGGGCGGCTTGCCGAACTCGGTGATGTCCGCACCGGCGAAGAAGGTCCGGCCGTCGCAGCGGATCACCATCGCCTTGATCGAGGCGTCGGCGACGCCTTCCTTCACGCCCGCCTCCAGCCCGTCGCGCACCGCCGCGCCCAGCGCGTTCACCGGCGGCGAATCGGAGATGATGACGAGGATCTCGCCGTGGCGCTCGGTGCGGATGGGGGAGGGGGCGGTCATCGTTCGTCTCCGTCTTCGTGCTCCTGCGAATGCAGGAGCCCAGGGTCGCCAGCGCGGCGTTCGTGGCTGCGGGCTCCTGCGTCCGCAGGAGCACCAGCGATCAGGTCAGCGCCGCGTAGATCATCGTCTTCAGCTCGCGGCGGATGGGATAGGTCATCGACGGCGACAGCTGCGTCATGAACACCATGCTGACGCGCTCCACGGGATCCACGAAGAAGGCGGTCGAGAACATGCCGCCCCAGTAATATTCGCCCGCGCTGCCCGGCATCATCGACCGCGCCGGATCGATCGTGACCGCGAAGCCCAGCCCGAAGCCGGTACCGGCGTTCTGCGTCTCGCTGAACAGCGACTTCGACATCTGCGACAGGTCGGCGCCGCCGGGCAGGTGGTTCTGCACCATCAGCTCGATCGTCTTGCGCCCGAGGATCCGCGCGCCGTCCAGCTCGCCGCCGTTCAGGCACATCCGGCAGAAGCGGTGATAGTCGAGCGCGGTGGAGACGAGCCCGCCGCCACCCGACACCAGCTTGGGCATCCGCGACCACGCGCTCTCCGCACCGCGATCGTACATCACGCGACCTTTTCCGGGGAGCAAGGTGTAGCAGTCGGCCAGCCGGTCGATCTTATTGGCGGGCACGGCGAAGAAGGTGTCGTCCATTTTCAGCGGCGCGAAGATGCGGTCGTGCAGGAAGCGGTCGAGCGGCTGGCCCGACACGCGCTGCACCACCGCCCCCAGCACGTCGGTGGCGACGGAGTAGTTCCACTGCGAGCCGGGGTCGAACTCCACCGGCAGCTTGCCCAGCTCGGCGACGAAGCCGTCGAGGTCGTAGCCGCCGTGCCAGTTCTCCAGCTTCAGCTCGCGATGGGCGGCGTCGATGTTGCTGCGGTTCTGGAAGCTGTAGGTGAAGCCCGCGGTATGACGCAGCAGGTCGACCATGCGGATCGGCTCGGTCGTGGGGCGCGTGGCGAACGGCACGCCCGCGCCGCCGCCGGCATAGACGCCGGCGCCCTTGAACTCCGGCAGCACGTGGTGGAGCGGGGTGTCGAGCGCGACCTTCGCCTCCTCCAGCAGGATCATGAACGCGACCGACGTGATCGGCTTCGTCATCGAGGCGATGCGGAACAGCGTGCCCTCGTCGACCGGCGCGGCGCCCTCGCGCGCGGACCCTTGCGAGGAGAAGTGCACCACCTCGCCGTCGCGCGCGACCAGCAGCTGCGCGTGCGGCAGGCGACCCGAGTCGAGGTAGCGGTCCTTCACGAAGGCGTCGATCGCGGCCAGGCGGGCGCCGTCGAAGCCGTGCTTGCCGGGCGTCGCGATCTTCATAGCTCTCCATACCCCCGCTTCGAATTATTCCCGTTCCTATCGCTTGAGCGTGGTCGAAATCAACTCTACTCTCACGTCCAACCGAACCCGATGTTCGGATGACAGAGGCGAGAGGACCATTGTGGCCGACGAACCGTTGATCGCGCTCGACCCCTCCTGGCCGGCGATGTCGATGGCCGACGCGACCGCGCTGCTGACCGCGCCGGGCGCGAAGTTCGAGATGGAGACCGTCACCATCCGCGGCGTGCCGACCCGCGTGTGGAAGAACGCGCCGGAGAGCCTGCGCGTGCTGGCGCAGGCGGCGCGCGCGCACGGGCCGCGGATCATGACGATCCACGAGGACGAGCGCGTCAGCTACGAGGCCAATTACCGCGCCGTCGCGGCGTTGGCGCACTGGCTGGCGGGGCAGGGCATCGCGAAGGGCGACCGCGTCGCCATGGCGATGCGCAACCTGCCCGAGTTTCCCGCCCTGCTGTTCGCCGTCGCGTCGATCGGCGCGATCGCGGTGCCGCTGAACGCGTGGTGGACCGGAGACGAGCTCGCCTTCGGCCTCTCCGATTCGGGCGCGCGCATTTTGTTCGCGGACGACGAGCGGCACCAGCGGCTGGCGTCCTGCTATGCCGACCTGCCGGGGCTGGAGCAGGTGGTGGTCACGCGCGCCGCCGCGCCGCTGGACGGGGCGGTGCGGCTGGAGGACCTGATCGGCACCCCGCACGACTGGCCCGCGCTTCCCGACCGCGCGCTGCCCGACCGCGCGCTGCCCGACACGCGGGTCGCGGCGGACGATCCGGTCACGATCTTCTACACCAGCGGCACCACGGGGCGGCCCAAGGGTGCATTGGGCACGCACCGCAACATGATGACCAACATCATGACGTCGGGCTTCGTCGGCGCGCGCACGTACCTGCGTCGCGGCGCGCCCGTTCCCGATCCCGCGCCCCGCGTGATGCTGACGGTGGTGCCGCTGTTCCACGTCACCGCCTGTTCCGCCGGGCTGATGGGCGCGATCGCCGGCGGATCGACCTCGATCTACATGCGCAAATGGGACGCGCTGCGCGCGATGGAGATCATCGAGCGCGAGAAGGTGAACGTGACGGGCGGGGTGCCGACCGTCGCCTGGCAGCTGCTGGAGCATCCCGACCGCGGGCGGTACGATCTCTCCAGCCTCGAATCGATCGCCTACGGCGGCGCGCCCTCCGCGCCCGAGCTGGTGAAGCGCATCTACGAGGAGTTCGGCGCGCTGCCCGGCAACGGCTGGGGCATGACGGAGACGATGGCCACGGTCACGTCCAACGCGGCGGAGGATTATCTCGCACGGCCGAAGAGCGCGGGCCCGGCGGCGGCGGTGGCGGACCTGAAGATCACCGACGAGGACGGGCACGAGCTTGCCGTGGGCGAGATCGGCGAGCTGTGGGCGCGCGGGCCGATGGTCGTCACCGGATACTGGAACCGGCCGGAGGCGACCGCGGAGACTTTCGTCGACGGGTGGGTGCGGACCGGCGACCTGGGGTGCCTGGACGAGGACGGCTTCGTCTATATTCTCGACCGCGCCAAGGACATGATCATCCGCGGCGGCGAGAACATCTACTCGACCGAGGTGGAGAACGTGCTCTACGCCCACCCCGCCGTCACCGACTGCGCGCTGATCGGCCTGCCGCACCGGACGCTGGGCGAGGAACCGGCAGCGGTGGTGCACCTATCACCCGGCAGCCACGCGACGGAGGCGGAGCTGCAGGCGTGGGTGCGCGAGCGGCTGGCGGTGTTCAAGACGCCGGTGGCGATCCGCTTCGTATCGGAAACGCTGCCGCGCAACGCCAACGGCAAGATCCTGAAACGTGAATTGAGGTCATTGTTCGAAGACCGCGTCGCAGCGTAGAAGCCTGTCGTTACAGCGAAGAAACAGGCGAGAAGCGATGCGGGTGACGGAAGACTTCCTGCGGGGCCGCGGACGCGCGGCCATGAGCGAGCAGGAGAAGGACGTGCTGGAAGCGGCGGTGGACCGCGTGCAGACGCTGCCGGCGCGTACCATCCTGTCGCACCGGGGGGATCGCGTCAGCTATTCCACGCTGCTGCTGGACGGTGTGATGTGCCGTTACATGGACGCGCGCGACGGCTTCCGGCAATTGGTGGCGATCCAGCTGCCGGGCGACTTCGTTGACCTGCACGGCTATCCGCTCATGCGGCTGGACCACGACGTCGCGACGCTGACCGAGGCGCGGATCGCCACGTTTCCGCACGATCGGTTGACCGAGATCCTCGAAGAGCATCCGCACCTGGCGCGGTTGCTATGGCGCTCGACGCTGCTCGACGCGGCGCTGCATCGCGAGTGGATCTTCCGCCTCGGCCGGCTCGACGCGGTGGGGCGCATCGCCCACGTGCTGCTGGAGACGCAGGCGCGGCTGGCGGCGGTGGGACGCGTCAGCGACGGCCGGTTCGCGCTGCCGCTGACGCAGCAGGACCTGGGCGAGGCGTGTGGGCTCACCGCGGTGCACGTGAACCGCACGCTGCGGCGGCTGCGCGAGGAAGGACTGGCGGAGATGACGCGCGGGGAGGTGCGGATCATGGACGCCACCCGGCTGGCCCGCGTGGCGGAGTTCGATCCCGACTATCTCTACCTCGAGGGTGGGCCGTGGCAGGAGGCGTGACGGCGATGGCGGGACCGCGCGATCGTCGCTAACGTCGCGCCATGGCCGATCGTCCCCCCGCCGCCGACGCCTTCCTCGCCGAGAGCGTCACCGAACCGGAAGGGGACGATCCGCGCGTCGCGCTCCGGCGCGACCGGCTGCTCGCGGCGCTGACGCTGACGGCGGGCGCGGCCTTCTGCCTCGGCCTTCCCTTCGCGCTGAAGGCCGGGGCGGAATTCTTCATGCCGACGACGATCGCTCTGGTCGTCAGCCTGGCGCTGATCCCGGTACTGGAATGGCTGGAGCGGCGGCGCGTGCCGTCGGCGCTGGCGGCGCTGATCTGCGTCATCCTGTTCCTCGTCATCGCCAACGTCGCGCTGGCCGCGATCGTCGTGCCCGCGACCGACTTCTTCCGCCTGCTGCCCTCGCGCATCGGGCGCATCCAGGCCAATCTGGCGCCGCTGCTGGACCTGTATTCCAGCCTGGAGCGCTACGCCAACCGCGCGCTGCGGCAGATCGCGGACACGCCGGTGCGCCCGTCGCCCACCGCGGCGGTCGCCCCGCCCTCGTCGATCGTGCAACTGGCCGCCACCAGCGCGCCGGCGGTGATCGTGCAGACCTTCTACGCCATTCTCGTCGCCTTCTTCTTCCTGTCCGGGTGGAGCCGGATGCGGCAGCGGATGATCACCACGCGGTCCAGCTTCGGCGGCGCGATGGCGACGGCGCGCGTGCTGCAGGACATGGTCGACGACGTGTCGTCGTACCTGGGCACCATCACGCTCATCAACATGGCCCTGGGCCTCATCGTCGCGCTGGCGGTCCACGCGCTGGGGATGCCGTTCCCGCTGATGTGGGGCGGGATCGTCGCGCTGCTGAACTACATTCCCTATTTCGGCCCGGTGGTCGCCGCGCTGCTGCTGGCCGTCGGCGGGCTGATGACCTTCTCCGACGTGTGGACCGCGCTGGCGCCGCCCGCGATCATGTACGGTGCGCACCTGATCGAGGCAAACGTGGTGACGCCGCTGATCGTCGGCCACCGGCTGACCATCAACCCGGTCATGATCCTCGTTTCGATCAGCTTCTGGGGGTGGGTGTGGGGCACCGTGGGCGCGCTGCTGGCGGTGCCGATCCTCATCATCGTGCAGATCGTGATGGCCGCCGCGGGAAGGCCCGACGTGGCGGGCTTCCTGTTCGAACACGGCACGCTGACGCGCGAGGGGAAGGGCGGGTTCGCCGAGCGCAACGATGCGGGAAATAACCCCGTTGACAGGGTAGCGCCGCCCGCCTAGTTGGCGCGCCTCACGCTTCTCAAGCGGGTGTAGCTCAGTTGGTTAGAGCGCCGGCCTGTCACGCCGGAGGTCGCGGGTTCGAGCCCCGTCACTCGCGCCATCCCCTCGCAGGGATTGCGTGCAACCCCTTTTACGATCGATCGTTTCGCCCCGGTAACGGGAGCGTGTGGCGATGGCATCCGCCTATCCGGACGGAACGAGCGAGCGGCTGGCGAACCACCGGGCGCTGCTCCACCGCCACGCCAATCCCTTCTCCTTCGTCGTGCTGGGCGCGATCCTTCTGCTGGCGGCGACGGGTCTGCTCGGCGGCGGACGCTCGCCCGTGGAGCGGGTGGAGGCGCCGGGCGCGACGATGACGGTGAAACTGCCGCGCACGCTGCGCTCCGGCCTGTTCTTCGAGACCGAGGTGACGGTGGCGGCGAAGGCGGACATCGCCGACGCGGTGATCGCGATCTCGCCGTCGCTGTGGCAGGACCAGACGATCAATTCGCAGATCCCCTCGGCGGAGAGCGAGGAGTTCAAGGATGGCGTCTTCCGCTTCCATTATGGGCCGCTGAAGGCGGGCGAGACGCTGCACGCGAAGTTCGACGGGCAGATCAACCCGCCACTGACCTGGGGCACCGCCGGCGCGGTGATCGTGCTGGACGGCGAGCGCGAGATCGCGCGGGTGCCGCTGTCGATCCGGGTGCTGCCGTGATGGGTCCTTACTGATGGATGTCGTGCTGCGCGCGACGGCGATGTTTTTCATCCTGTTCCTGCTCGTGCGGCTGCTGGGCAAGCGCGAGCTGGGACAGATGACGCCGTTCGAGGTGGTCGTGCTGGTCGTCATGGGCGACCTGATCCAGCAGGGCATCACGCACAACGATTTCAGTCTGACCGGCGCCACGCTGGCGATCGTCACCTTCGCCTTCTGGGGACTGGTGCTCGGCTGGCTCGTCTATCTCTTCCCGCGCCTGAAGGGGGCGCTGGAGGGGGAGCCGCGCGTCATCGTCCGCCACGGCGAGCTGCTGGAGGCGAACCTGCGGCGCGACCGCATGACCCGCGGCGAGGTGGAATCGGAGATGCGGCTCGCCGGCATTGCGCGCATGGCCGACGTCGACTGGGCGATCCTGGAGCCGTCGGGCAAGATCAGCTTCATCAAGCGCGACGGCGGGGGCGAGAGCCGTCAGCGGAACGAGACTTCGCCGACGTAATCAGCGCCAGCGCCCGGTCTCCATCCAGCGCAGCAGCGGCTTCAGCGGCGCGATCCACACGATTCCGGCGACGACGTAGAAGGCGAGCTGCGCCAGCCCGTGCCACCCGCCCACCGTGGCGGACAGCGACGCAATGGCCACGCACCAGACGAGGATAAGCGCCAGGATCGCCAGCATCCCCACGGGCTTGCGCCAGTCGGGCGTCACGGCACGATCCATTCGCGATCGGTCGCGATGGCGTGGAGGGGGACGTCCCACGGGTCGGGCGCGAGCTGATCGGTTTCCTGCACGGCCAGCGCGATACCGATCCGGTGGGCATCGGGAAAGGCCGCGAAGGCGCGGTCGTAATGGCCCGCGCCCTGGCCCAGCCGGTTGCCCTGCCGGTCGAAGCCGACCAGCGGCGTCAGCACGACGTCCGGCGCGACCGCGGCGTGGTGAGCGGGCGGCTGGCGCAGGCCGAACGGCCCCTCGGTCAGCACCGCGCCCGCGTCCCACGCCAGAAACGCGAGCGGCGTGGCGCGATCCACCACGTGCGGCAGCGCGAGCGTGCAGCCCGCGGCGCGCGCGGCCCGCTCCAGCGCGGCGGGATCGGCCTCGCCGCCCACGGGAACGTAGCTGGCGACGACCAGTGCGGGGGAGAGGAGGGCGACGAACGGCGGCCATGCCGGGATCGCGCCCGAGGCGGCGCGGCGGCGCGCGCGCAGCGTAGCGCGGAGGGAATCCTTGTCCGTCATGATGGGGGCGGGGTGGCGGGACCGCCGTGGCCGTTTGCCGGAAAATCCGCCGACGCCCAAGACGTCAGGTGGGGATCGTGTACGTCGGACCAGGATCCGGGCAGGGACAACCCCCTTGGATGATGAATAGCCTCGGGGATGTATCGAGGCTCGTACCGGGCAGTGCCCGCCGCCAACCGATCTAGGCGCTCGCGCCCTCTTCCTCAAGGTCCGAGGCGAGAGTTTCCAGCCGCGTCGCCAGGGCGTCGAGCAGGCGGCTCTCCGGCGTTTCCGGCGGCGGCGCCTCGCGTGCCTCGATCAGCGCGTCGGCGATCATCAGCGCGGTCAGCAGCATGGCGCGCTGCCCGCCCGCGCCGCCCGACGCCGCGCGCCCCTTGTCCCAGAACTCGTCGACGATCGCGCCGGCCTGTTCCAGCCGCGCCTCGCCGCCGTCGCGGCAGGCCAGGTCGTGGACGCTGTCGCCGATGCGCAGGGTGACGACGGCCATCTCAGGCGTCCCCGCCTTCGCGCTCGATCACGCGGTCCAACGCCGCCACCGCCTCGCTCATGCGCGACTTCAGCGTGGCGTGGCGGCGGGCGAGGTCGGTGCTGCGGTCGCGATGCCCCGCCACCGCGCGCTCCAGGCGCGTGATCGCGGAGTCGAGCCGGTCGAGGGCGGGATTGTCCATGTCCCGGCCCGATACGTCTCGCCGGGGCCGACGACAAGTCCGCCCGGCTCGACGCGGGCACGGTTGACGGGCGCGCCCGGGCCTGCGCAAAGACCCGCGGAATCGACCAACGGGGGTGAGGAGCGACGCATGACCAAGGTAGCGATCAACGGCTTCGGACGGATCGGGCGGCTCGTCGCGCGCGCGCTGCTGGAGCGCGGCAGCGAGCTGGAGCTGGTCGCGATCAACGACCTGGCCGATGCCAAGTCGAACGCCTGGCTGTTCAGCCGCGACAGCGTCCACGGCAAGTACGCCGGCACCGTCGCCGCCGAGGGCCAGGACCTGGTGATCGACGGCAAGCGCATCCGCGTGACCGCCGAGCGCGATCCGGCGAACCTGCCCCACAGGGAGCTGGGCGTCGACATCGTGCTCGAGTGCACCGGCTTCTTCACCGATCGCGAGAGCGCGCAAAAGCACATCGATGCGGGCGCGAAGAAGGTCCTCATCTCCGCCCCGGCCAAGGGCGTCGACATCACCGTCGTGTACGGCGTGAACGACGACAGGCTGGAGGCGGGGCACACGATCGTGTCCAACGCGTCGTGCACCACCAACTGCCTCGCTCCGGTAGCCAAGGTGCTGAACGACGCGATCGGCATCGAGCGCGGGCTGATGACGACGATCCACGCCTATACCAACGACCAGAAGATCCTCGATCAGATTCATCCCGACCTGCGCCGCGCCCGCGCCGCGGCGATGAGCATGATCCCGACGACCACCGGCGCCGCGCGCGCGGTGGGCGAGGTGCTGCCCGAACTGAAGGGCAAGCTGGACGGCAGCGCGGTGCGCGTGCCCGTGCCGGACGGCAGCCTGGTCGACCTCACCTTCACGCCCAAGCGCGACACGACGAAGGACGAGGTCAACGCGCTGCTGAAGGCCGCCGCCGAAGGGCCGATGAAGGGCGTGCTGGAATATTCGGAGGAGCCGCTGGTCTCGATCGACATCGTCCACACACCGTTCTCCTCCACGGTGGACGGGCTGGAGACCGCCGTGATCGACGGCAAGCTGGTGCGCGTCGTCACCTGGTACGACAACGAGTGGGGCTTCTCCAACCGCATGGTCGACACCGCCACGGCGATGGCGAAGCTGGGCTAGTCCCATGCGCACACGCCCGTTCGTGCTGAGCGAAGTCGAAGCCCGTGCGTTGCGCGTGCCCTTCGACGTTGCCCCGGATGAACGGGTGTGAGCGGTTTCGGCGTCCTCCTCGGCATCGCCCGACACGCGCGGCCGAAGGCGCCGATGGAGCTGCTCGACCACGCGCTGGTGACGCTTGAGGGCGGCGTCCAGGGCGATTTTCGCGGCGCGATGCGAGGCAAGCCGTACAAGCGGCAGGTGACGCTGATCGAGCGTGGCGACTGGGAGGCGGCGACCGCGGAGGTCGGCCACGCCCTGCCGTGGCAGGAGCGGCGCGCGAACCTGCTGGTCGACGGCGTCGACCTGCCGCAGGTGAGGGGCGCGCTCGTGTTCATCGGCGCCGAGGTGGTGCTGGAGATCACGCGCGAGGCCGATCCGTGCGAGCGGATGGAGGCGCTGGCCCCGGGGTTGAAGGCGGCGCTGCTGCCCGACTGGCGCGGCGGCGCCTGCGCGATGGTGATCGCGGGTGGCCGGATCGCCGCCGGTGATGAGATCAGGATCGAGGAAGCATGGCCAAGTCATTCCGAACGCTCGATGATATCGGTGACGTCCGCGGTAGGCGCGTCCTCGTCCGCGAGGACCTGAACGTCCCCTTCGCCGATGGGAAGGTGACGGACGACACCCGCCTGCGCGCCACGGTGCCGACCGTGGCGGAGCTCTCCGACAAGGGCGCGATCGTCCTCGTCCTCGCGCATTTCGGCCGCCCCAAGGGCGTCCCCTCGCCCGAGTTCAGCCTGGCGCAGGTGGTGAAGCCCTACGAGGCGGTGCTCGGCCGCCCGGTCCGCTACGTCGACTGGGAGGGGGATGCCGCCGCGGTGGCGACGCTCCGGCCGGGCGACATCGCCGTGCTGGAGAACACGCGCTTCTTCGGCGGCGAGGAGAAGAATGACGCCGCCGTCGTCGATCGCTTCGCCGCGCTGGGCGACCTCTACGTCAACGACGCCTTCTCCGCCGCGCACCGCGCACACGCCTCGACCGAGGGGCTGGCGCACCGGCTGCCCGCCTTCGCCGGCCGTGCGATGGAGGCGGAGCTGGACGCGCTGGAGAAGGCGCTCGGCCGGCCCGAGCATCCCGTCGCCGCCGTGGTAGGCGGCGCGAAGGTGTCGACCAAGCTCGCCGTGCTGAAGCATCTGGTGGGCAGGGTCGACCACCTCATCATCGGCGGCGGCATGGCCAACACCTTCCTGGCCGCGCGCGGCGTCGACGTGGGCAAGTCCCTGTGCGAGCACGACCTGACCGGCACGGCGGAGGAGATCCTCGACGCCGCCGATGCCGCCGGCTGCACCGTCCACCTGCCCTACGACGTGGTGGTCGCCCGCGAATTCCGCGCCAACCCGCCGGTGCGCACGGTCAACGTGCACGAGGTCGCGGCGGACGAGATGATCCTGGACGTCGGCCCCGCCGCGGTCGAGGCGCTGGGCGACGTGCTGAAGAATTGCCGTACGCTCGTGTGGAACGGTCCGCTCGGCGCGTTCGAGACCGCGCCGTTCGACACCGCCACCGTCGCGCTGGCGAAGACCGCGGCGGCGCTGACCAAGGACGGCAGCCTCGTCTCCGTCGCGGGCGGCGGCGACACGGTGGCGGCGCTGAATCACGCGGGCGTCGCCGACGACTTCACCTTCGTGTCGACCGCGGGCGGGGCGTTCCTGGAGTGGATGGAAGGACGCGAGCTGCCCGGCGTGGCGGCGTTGACGCAGTGAGGGCTGGCGCCTACGTTCAACATGTTGAACGAGGTGTCGCGATGCTGGGTATCCGCCTGGACGAGAAGGCCGAGCAGCGGCTGGAGCGTTATGCTCGGGAGATCGGGCGACCCAAGAGCGTGGTGGCGCGCGACTGGATCATCGATCGTCTGGATCGCGAGGACGTCGACGAGCAGATCCGGCGCGCCGCGGAGGTTCACGCGTCCCGCCTGACCGAAGCGGAGCGGCGTGCGGCGATCGCGTCGAGCGAAGCGTTTTCGGCGTGGCTCGACGCCGAGGACGGCGGATACGACTGGGGACCGGACGGTCCCCCGCCGACGCGATGAAGCGGGGCGACCTGATCCTCGTCCGCGAGCCGAATACGCCTGCCGGCAAGCCGCGTCCCTACGTCGTGGTTCAGCGCGACAGCGCGCTCACGGCGCCTGATCGCGTCACAGGATGTCCGCTGACCTCGCATCTGCGCGGTATCGAGGGGCAGCGGCCCTTCGTCGCGCCGACCGACCAGAACGGCCTGCGCCTACCGAGCGAAGTGCAGACCGACCTGATCTACACGCATCCGATCGAGCGGATCGGCGGCGTCATCGGGTCGCTCGATCCCGCGACCATGCGCGCCGTCGACCAGGCGTTGCGTCGCTGGCTCGCCTTGTAATCAGAGAATCGAGAGGGGAACGATCATGAACACCGCCGACATGACGAAGAAGATCGCCGCGGGCCGCGGCTTCATCGCCGCGCTGGACCAGTCCGGCGGCTCCACGCCCAAGGCACTGAAGGGCTACGGCATCGAGGACGGCGCCTGGTCGAGCGACGAGGAGATGTTCGCGCTGATCCACCAGATGCGCAGCCGCATCATCACCTCGGACGCCTTCACCGGCGACAAGGTGATCGGCGCGATCCTGTTCGAGCGCACGATGGACGGCGAAGCCGGCGGCAAGCCGGTGCCGCAGGCGCTGGCCGACAAGGGCGTGGTCCCCTTCCTGAAGATCGACAAGGGGCTGGAGGACGAGGCGAACGGCGTGCAGCTGATGAAGCCGATGCCGGGCCTGGGCGCGCTGCTCGACCGCGCGCGAGGGCTGGGCGTGTTCGGCACCAAGGAGCGCTCGGTCATCAATCTCGCCAACAGGGAGGGCATCGCCGCGGTGGTGACGCAGCAGTTCGACGTCGCGCGGGAGGTGCTGGCGCACGGGCTGGTGCCGATCATCGAGCCCGAGGTGAACATCAAGAGCGCGGAACGGGCCGAGGCGGACGCGATCCTGCTCGACGAACTGACCAAGGCGCTGGACGCGATGACCGGTGACGACAAGGTCATGCTGAAGCTGTCGCTGCCGGCCAGGGCCGACCTGTTCCTGCCGCTGGTCGAGCATCCGCGCGTGCTGCGCGTCGTCGCGCTGTCGGGCGGGTTCAGCCGCACCGAGGCGTGTGCGGAGCTGGCGAAGAACACGGGCGTGATCGCCAGCTTCAGCCGCGCGCTGCTGTCCGATCTTCGTGCGCAGATGGACGACGCGCAATTCGACGCGGCGCTGGGCGAGGCGATCGACGAGATCTACGCCGCCTCCACGGCCAAGGCACCCGTCGCGGCCTGAAACGGTCGCGGCCCGAGATGATCCAAGGCGTCGACACGCCCGATCCGCGCTGGGCGCAGGTGGACGGCTATGCCGCCGCCCACCTGCTCCCCGGCGATCCGGCGCTGGCCGACGCGCTGGCGGCGAACGCGGCGGCGGGCCTGCCCGCGATCGACGTGTCGCCGCTGCAAGGGCGGATGCTCCACCTCCTCGCGCGCATGGCCGGGGCGCGGCGGGTGCTGGAGGTGGGCACGCTCGGCGGCTATTCCACCATCGAGCTGGCGCGCACGGTGGGAGAGGGCGGCGAACTGGTCTCGCTGGAGCTCGATTCCGGCCACGCCGCCGTCGCGCGCGCCAACCTCGATCGCGCGGGCCTCGCCGATCGCGTCCGCGTAATCGCGGGCGACGCGGCGGAGACGCTCGCCGCGCTGGAAGGGCCGTTCGATTTCGTCTTCATCGACGCCGACAAACAGGGGAACGTCACCTACCTGCGCCACGCGCTGCGCCTGTCACGACCGGGAACGACCATCGTCGTCGACAATGTGGTGCGCGAGGGCGGGGTGCTCGACCCCCAGAGCGACGATCCGCGTATCGTCGGCACCCGCGCGCTGTACGAGGCGGTGGCGGCCGAGCCGCGCCTCTCCGCCACGGTCGTGCAGACGGTGGGCGAAAAGGGGTGGGACGGGTTCCTGCTGGCGGTGGTGGAAGAGGATGCGGCAGGGTGACGGTGCAACCGGCATGGGCGGAAATGCGGAGCCGATAGAATGATCGTCTGGTTGCTGGCGTTGGCAAGTCCGCCGCTGCAGGTTTACAACCTCAGGGAGGATCGTCCGCTTTCGAACGATGCCTTCTACGTCCAAGGACGCTTTTGCGAGGGTGTCGACTGCACGAAGGCGGCTCGCTTTAGCGGTTCCCGATTGATTTGGGACGTGCCGCGTTCCACTGCGGCATGGCACAAGCTTCCTCGTCTCCAAACGTCATGGCGCGTGTCGTTGCTATGCGATCGATCCGGCGATCGTATCATCAAGTGTCGTGAGCGCCCCTATCATCAAGTTTCGGACCAGAGCAGCGATATCGCCCAACGGATCGTCGGACAGGCAAGGCTCGACGTTGAGCGATCATCGAAGGCTCGTAAAGGACAGCACGTGAGCCTTACGATCGTCTACGACGTTGCCGGTTGCCCTCCATGGCGTTGTATCATCGAGCATTTGCCGCCGCTTCCACCTCCCCCTTCGTCGGAGTCGAAGGTTGATCGGCGAAGCTGATCCGGACGCGACGGGACCCATCAGTCCGATGGCCAATGCAACGCTTGTCGGTGAGACCTCGGTGGAGTTCTCGCCGCTTCTCTTAGCGCTGCTCCGGCCGTAGACGCACAGGCATGACCGACGAAGACGACGACATCCTCGGCCCGCTCGATCCCGAGTTCGGCGCCCGTTTCCAGCGCGACGTGTCCCGGCCGCCGTGCCAGCTCTACCTCGTCTCGCCGCTGGACGTCGGCGGCGGCTTTCCCGACCGGCTCGCCCGCGCGTTGGACGCGGGGCCGGTGGCGGCGTTCCAGTATCGGGTGAAGGGCATGGACCAGCACCAGGCGGCGCGACTGGCCGAGCCGTTGCAGCGTCTGTGCGCCGATCGCGAGGTCGCCTTCATCGTCAACGACAGCGTCGCGCTGGCGAAGCGGCTGGGCGCGGACGGCGTGCATCTGGGCCAGGACGACGGCGACCCGCGCGAGGCGCGACAGCTGCTCGGCCCGGCGGTGCAGATCGGCGTCACCTGCCACGACAGCCGCCATCTGGCGATGGAGGCGGGGGAGGCGGGCGCCGATTATGTGGCGTTCGGCGCCTTCTTCCCGACAACGACCAAGGAGGTGCGCCACCGGCCCGACCCCTCGATCCTCGGCTGGTGGTCCGCGCTGTTCGAGCTGCCCTCGGTCGCGATCGGCGGCATCACGCCCGACAATGCCGCGCCGCTGGTGGCGGCGGGGGCGGACTTCCTTGCGGTGTCGGGTGCGGTGTGGAACGGCGACGAGCGCGCGGCGGTGGCGGCGTTCGCCGGGGTGCTGTCGACCCGATAGGGAGCCGCACGGCAGCGGGCGCGTTGTTCCGGCACCGAAAAGAACGAGGTGCCCCAACCGTGCTGCGTAAACCCTACCTCCTCGCCGCCGCCGCGCTCGGCGCGTCGGTCGTCGTGCCCGCCCTCGCCCAGGCGCCCGCCGCGACCCCCGCGATCGACCGCTCGACCCTCCACGTGCAGGTGATCCTCGACAAGCTGGGCTTCGGCCCCGGCGTGCTCGACGGGCGCGGCGGACAGTCGCTGGTCAACGCGCTGAAGGGCTTTCAGGAGTCGCGCGGACTGACGGTGACGGGGAAGGCCGATCCGGCCACCCTGCGCGCCCTCTATCCCTATCGCGCCGCGCGGCCGACCGTGGAGGTGACGCTCGACCGCGGCAGCTTCACCGGTCCGTTCGTCAATCCCATGCCGAAGGACTATGCGGAGCAGGCGAAGCTGCCCGGCATGGCGTACAGCCGCCCGCTGGAGAAGATCGCCGAGCGCTACCACACCACGCCCGCGGTGCTCGCCACGCTGAACCCCGGCGTCACGACGATCCGCCCGGGCACGAGGATCGTCGCGCCCAACTCGCTGCCCTCCTCGCGCGATTATCCCGCGGACGCGACGCCGGCCTGGCGCGCCACGCTGGCCGGGCTGAACGTGGAGGCGCGGGTGCCGAAGGCGGCGACGATCACGGTCGACAAGTCGGACGGCATCCTGCGCGTGCTGGACGCGGGCGGGAAGGTGATCGCGCAATATACCGCCACCATCGGCTCGGCGCGAGACCCGCTGCCGATCGGCAACTGGAAGGTGCTGCACGTCTCGCCCAATCCCGACTGGAAGATGAACCCCGCGATCCTGAAGGGCGTGAGCGACGACAAGAAGGCGCAGATCATTCCGCCCGGGCCCAACAACCCCGTCGGCGTGGTGTGGATCGACCTGTCGAAGGAGCATTACGGCATCCACGGCACGCCGAATCCGGAACTGATCGGCCGGGCCGAGAGCAACGGCTGCGTCCGGCTGACCAACTGGGATGCGGCGCGGGTGGCGCTGATGGTGAAGTCCGGCACGCCGGTCATCTTCCGAGCGTAACGTGACGCGGCTGGGCTGGGGCATCCTCTGCGCGATCGTGCTGGCGGCGGCGCTGTTCGCCTCCATGCTCTCGTTCGGGCCGGGTAATGGCGCGTCCGTGCGCGCGGCGCGGGTCGCTCCGGCGGTGCCCGCGCCCGCGGCGATGACCCAGGTCGGCCGCCTGCCGGTGCCGGTCGCGGGCGTGCGGGCGGCGCAGCTCACCGACACCTGGGGCCAGTCGCGCGCGGGCGGCGCGCGCGCGCACGAGGCGATCGACATCATGGCGCCGCGTGGCACGCCCGTGCTCGCGGCGGCGCCAGGCCGGGTGGAGAAGCTGTTCCTCAGTCGCGACGGCGGCAACACCGTCTACGTGCGCAGCACGGATGGCCGTCTGGTGTTCTACTACGCGCATCTCGACACCTACCGCCCCGGCCTGGCGGAAGGGCAGGCGGTGCGCCGCGGCGACCTGCTCGGAACGGTAGGGTCGACCGGGAACGCCAGCCCCGAGGCGCCGCACCTCCACTTCTCCGTCAAGCGGATGGCGCAGGGCGAGGGGTGGTCCGCCGGAGTCCCGCTCAATCCCTATCCGCTGCTTGTCGAACCCGCCGGGCGGCGCTAGATCGCGCGCCATCGGCGCCCCCGCGCGCCCGGCTCTTTCCAACAGGTTCGAGGAACCCATGAAGATCAGCGGCGTGGACATCCGTCCCGGCAACATCATCGAGTATGAGGGCGGCATCTGGCGCGCCGTGAAGATCCAGCACACGCAACCCGGCAAGGGCGGCGCGTACATGCAGGTGGAGCTGAAGAACCTGCGCGACGGGCGCAAGAACAACGTCCGCTTCCGCTCGGCCGAGACGGTGGAGCGCGTGCGGCTCGACACCAAGGACTTCCAGTTCCTGTTCGCCGAGGGCGACGGCCTCGTCTTCATGGACAAGGACACCTACGACCAGGTGACGCTGCCGCGCGACCTGCTCGGCGACGCCGCCGCCTTCCTGCAGGACGGCATGGACGTGGTGATGGAGCTGTACGAGGACGAGGCGATCAGCGTCCAGCTGCCCGATACCGTGGAGGCGACGATCGTCGAGGCCGACGCGGTGGTGAAGGGGCAGACCGCCTCGTCCAGCTACAAGCCCGCCGTGCTCGACAACGGCGTCCGCGTGATGGTGCCGCCGCACATCGCCAGCGGCACGCGGATCGTGGTCGACGTGTACGAGGGGACGTATGTGCGGCGCGCGGATTGAGGCCGAGCGGACGAGTCAGATAGCGTAGCTATCTGTCCGATCCGCCGGTCCGGCCAGCGCGCGCAGCGCGACTGACGACGCGGGCTTTGCTCGCGGCGGGTCGTTGATTGACGCTCGACCTGTCAAAGGCGGGCGAATGAACTACAGGTCGTCCGAACGGCCGTTGCGCCGGCGACGACTGCCCCTCTCCCCGGCCCTCTTCCCGATGGGGAGAGGGAGAAGGATTTACCATGCCCGCCCATTCCGGCCTCATCACCGTCATCGACCGCGCCGCGCGCAAGGCCGCGCCGCGGCTGCGCCGCGACTTCAACGAGGTCCAGCACCTCCAGGTCAGTCGCAAGGGCCCGGCCGATTTCGTCAGCCAGGCCGACCAGCGCGCCGAGCAGACGCTGTTCGAGGAGCTGTCGAAGGCGCGTCCCGACTGGGGCTTCCTGATGGAGGAGCGGGGCGAGATCGCGGGCGATCCGGCCAAGCCGCGCTTCATCATCGATCCGCTCGACGGGACCAGCAACTTCCTGCACGGCATCCCGCATTTCGCCATCTCGATCGCGGTGGAGGAGCCGCTGCCGTCGGGCAAGCGCGAGGTCACCACGGCGCTGGTCTACCAGCCGTTGACCGACGAGAGCTTCTGGGCGGAGAAGGGCCGCGGCGCGTGGCTGACCGATCAGCGGCTGCGCGTGTCCGCACGACGCGAGCCGAGCGAGGCGCTGGTGGCGACGGGCATTCCGTTCCTCGGCCATGGCGATTTCGTCACCTGGTCGCGCATCTTCGGCGCGGTGGCGCCGCAGGTCGCGGGCATCCGCCGGCTGGGCGCCGCCGCGCTCGACCTCGCCTGGGTCGCGGCGGGACGCTTCGACGCCTATTGGGAAAGCGACCTGAAGCCGTGGGACTACGCCGCCGGCGTGCTGCTGGTGAAGGAGGCGGGCGGCTTCGTCACCGACTATCGCGGCGGCGAGCGCTACGCCGACCGCAACGAATTCCTCGCCGCCAACGACGGGCTGCATTCCAAGCTCCACAAGATGGTCGCCGGCGCGCTCAGGTAGGATCCTCCCCGTGCCGGGGAGGTTGTCACCTGCGAGTCATTCTCACGGCCGGAAACCTTGCCCCGCTATATGCGTAGGCCTAAAGGCTGGCCCTGTTCCGTTCGCACCTGCGAGAAGTCCCTTTGGTCGATCTGTCGCAATATCTGCCGATCCTGATGTTCCTGGGCGTCGCCCTGGTCCTGTCGTCGGCCTTCGTGTTCCTGCCGATGGCCGTGTCGCGGCTGACGGGCGCCTACAAGCCCACGCCGGAGAAGTTGAGCGAATATGAGTGCGGCTTCCCCGCGTTCGAGGATTCGCGCAGCCAGTTCGACGTCCGCTTCTACCTGGTCGCGATCCTGTTCATCATCTTCGACCTGGAGGCGGCGTTCCTGTTTCCCTGGGCGGTCAGCGTGTTCGATCTCGGCTGGACCGCGTGGGTCAGCATGATGATCTTCATCGGCGAGCTGGCGCTCGGCCTCGTCTACGCATGGAAGAAGGGAGCGCTGGAATGGGAGTAGAGGCGCACTCCGGCCCCGTCGGCCTCGTCAACGCGCCGGAGAGCGGGCGCGGCGTCGTGGCGCCCGACCAGGGCTTCTTCGACAGCCTGAACGGCGAGCTGACCGACAAGGGCTTCCTCGTCACTTCGACCGAGGACCTGTTCCAGTGGGCGCGCACCGGCAGCCTGTGGTGGATGACCTTCGGCTTGGCGTGCTGCGCGGTGGAGATGATCCACGTCAACATGCCGCGCTATGACATGGAGCGGTTCGGCGCCGCCCCGCGTGCGTCGCCGCGCCAGTCGGACGTGATGATCGTGGCGGGCACGCTGTGCAACAAGATGGCCCCGGCGCTGCGCCGCGTCTACGACCAGATGTCGGAGCCCAAGTACGTCATTTCGATGGGGTCGTGCGCCAACGGCGGCGGCTATTATCACTACAGCTATTCCGTCGTGCGCGGCTGCGACCGCATCGTGCCGGTCGACATCTACGTTCCCGGCTGCCCGCCGACCGCGGAGGCGCTGCTGTACGGCGTGATGCAGCTGCAGCGGAAGATCCGCCGTTCCGGGAGCATCGAGCGATGAAGGCACCGGCACCCGCCTGGGCCTCCTCGCTGAACGAGGCGACGATGGAGGCCGCGCGCGCGACGCTGGGCGCGGCGCTGCTCGACACAATCGAGATCGCGGGCGAGGTGCAGCTGCACGTGACGCGCGACGGGCTGGTCGCGGCGATGACCGCGCTGCGCGACACGCCGGGCCTGGAATACCAGCAGCTGATGGAGATCGCGGGCGTCGACTATCCGTCGCGGGCCGAGCGGTTCGAGGTGGTCTACTGCCTCCTCTCGCTGACGCGCAACCATCGCCTGCACGTTCACGTCGGCGCGACCGAGGAGACGCCGGTACCGTCGGTGACGGGGCTGTGGCCCGTCGCCGGCTGGCTGGAGCGCGAGGTCTACGACCTCTACGGCGTGCTGTTCGCGGGCAATCGCGACCTGCGCCGCATCCTGACCGATTACGGCTTCCGCGGGCATCCGTTCCGCAAGGATTTCCCGCTCTCCGGCTATGTCGAGATGCGCTATTCGGAAGAGCAGAAGCGCGTGGTGTACGAGCCGGTGAAGCTGGCGCAGGATTTCCGCAGCTTCGACTTCGAGAGCCCGTGGGAAGGCGCCGAATACGTGCTGCCGGGCGACGAGAAGGCGGCCCTGCCCGAGGCGAAGGGCGCGCCCACGCCGCTGACGGCGACGCAGGTGCAGAAGGCCGACGCCGCGCAGAGCGCCAAGGCGGCGCCGTCCGCGCCGAGCGAGCCCTATGCGAAGAAGGACGCGGGCAGCACCGCCGAGACCGGAGCGGGCAAGCCCGGCCCGGACGGCGGCGAGCCCAAGCCTGCCGATCCCGACGTGCTGCCCGGCAAGAGTAGCGGGCCGGCGGGCGGCGGCACTGGAGGACAGAACCAGTGAGCGACGTACACACCGACGCGCCGACCCGCGCCGAAGAGGTCAACGCGCGCACCGCGGTAGATCCCGCGGTGGAGAAGATCCTGCACGCGACCGACAGCGCGCACGCGGAGCCGGGCGACGTCGCCATCCAGAATTACACGATCAACTTCGGTCCGCAGCATCCCGCGGCACACGGCGTGCTGCGCCTCGTCATGGAGCTCGACGGCGAGATCGTGGAGCGGATCGACCCGCACGTCGGCCTGCTGCACCGCGGCACCGAGAAGCTGATCGAGTACAAGACCTACGCGCAGGCGATCCCGTATTTCGACCGGCTCGATTACTGCTCGCCGATGTGCATGGAGCACAGCTTCGTGCTGGCGGCGGAGAAGCTGCTCGACCTGGAGGTGCCGCTGCGCGCGCAATATCTGCGCGTGTTCTGCGCGGAGCTGACGCGCATCAAGAACCACATGCTGAACCTCGGTTCGCACGTCATGGACGTCGGCGCGATGACGCCGAACCTGTGGCTGTTCGAGCTGCGCGAAGACTGCATGAACTTCTACGAGCGGATCAGCGGCGCGCGGATGCACGCCAATTACTTCCGCGTCGGCGGGGTGCACCAGGACGTGCCGCTGAAGCTGCTGGCCGACATCGGCGACTGGCTCGACACGCGCCTGCCGCGGCTGTTCGAGGATGCGATCAGCCTGGTCGCGGACAACCGCATCTTCAAGCAGCGCAACGTGGACATCGCCACCGTCAGCCGCGACGATGCGATCGCCTGGGGCTTCTCCGGCCCGATGATCCGCGCCGCGGGCGTGCCGTGGGACCTGCGCAAGTCGCAGCCATACGACGTCTACGATCGCATGGACTTCGACGTGCCGGTCGGCACCCGCGGGGACTGCTACGACCGCTTCATGGTGCGCGTGGAGGAAGTCCGTCAGTCGGCCCGCATCATGCGCCAGTGCCTGAACGAGATGCCAGAAGGGCCGGTCGCGACGACCGACCGCAAGGTGGCGCCGCCGAAGCGGGGCGAGATGAAGCGCTCGATGGAGGCGCTGATCCACCACTTCAAGCTCTATACCGAGGGCTATCACGTGCCCGCGGGCGAGGTGTACGTCGCGACCGAGAGCCCCAAGGGCGAGTTCGGCGTGTACCTCGTCAGCGACGGCAGCAACAAGCCGTACCGCTGCAAGATCCGCCCCACGGCCTTTTCGCACCTCCAGGCGATGGACTTCATGAGCCGCGGCCACATGCTGGCGGACACGACCGCGATCCTGGGCGCGATGGATATCGTTTTCGGTGAATGTGACCGCTGATGGCTGACGCACCCCAAATTCCCGACGAAGCCGAGGTCCGCGCCCGCTGGGGAGCGTTCGCCTGGTCCGACGAGAGCCGCGAGAAGCGCAACGCCATCCTCGCGCGCTACCCGGCGGGCCGCGAGCAGTCCGCGTCGATCCCGCTGCTCGACCTCGCCCAGCGGCAGGTCGGCGCGGAGACGCAGACGCAGGGCTGGCTGCCCGTGCCGGTAATCGAGTATGTCGCGCGCGAGATCGGCGTGCCGTACATGCGCGTGTACGAGGTCGCGACCTTCTACACGATGTTCAACCTGGCGCCGGTCGGCCGCTACCATGTGCAGGTGTGCGGCACGACGCCTTGCATGTTGCGCGGGTCGGACGACGTCTTGGCGGCGTGCAAGAACAAGGGACTGGTGAAGGGGAAGACCACGCCGGACGGCCTGTTCACGCTGACCGAGGTCGAGTGCATGGGCAATTGCGCGTCGGCGCCGATGGTGCAGATCAACGACGACAATTTCGAGGATCTGGACTACGATCGCACCGTTACGATCATCGAGGCGCTGGCGCGCGGCGAGCAGCCCAAGGCAGGTACGCAGGAGCCCGGCCGTCACACCGTCGAGCCGCTCGGCGGACCGACCTCGCTGGTGGCGATGATGAGCGAGAACCACGATTATCGTCCGGAGTGGGGCGCATGACGGCGATCACTTCGCTGACCGACAAGGATCGCATCTTCACCAACCTCTACGGCTATCAGTCGTGGCGGCTGGACGCGGCGCGCGCGCGCGGCGACTGGGACAATACGAAGGCGCTGCTGGAACTCGGCCAGGACAAGATCATCGACGTCGTGAAGGCGTCGGGCCTGCGCGGGCGCGGCGGGGCGGGCTTCCCGACCGGCACCAAATGGTCGTTCATGCCCAAGGAGCCGAAAGCCGACCGGCCCAACTTCCTCGTCATCAACGCCGACGAATCCGAGCCGGGATCGTGCAAGGACCGCGAGATCATCCGCCACGATCCGCACAAGCTGATCGAGGGCGCGCTGGTCGCCGGCTTCGCGATGCGGGCGCGAGCGGCGTACATCTACATCCGCGGCGAGTATATCAGAGAGGCGGAGACGCTCTTCGCCGCCGTGCAGGAGGCGTATGACGCTGGTCTCGTCGGCAAGAACGCGTGCGGTACCGGCTATGACTTCGACGTCTTCGTCCACCGCGGCGCGGGCGCCTACATCTGCGGCGAAGAAACGGCGATGCTGGAATCGCTGGAGGGCAAGAAGGGCCAGCCGCGGCTGAAGCCGCCGTTCCCGGCGGGTGCGGGCCTCTACGGCTGCCCGACGACGGTGAACAACGTCGAGAGCATCGCCGTCGCGCCGACCATCCTGCGCCGCGGCGCCGAGTGGTTCTCCAGCTTCGGCGCGGAGAACAACAAGGGCACCAAGCTCTTCCAGATCAGCGGCCACGTCGATCGCCCCACGGTGGTCGAGGAGGCGATGAGCATCAGCTTCCGCGAGCTGATCGAGAAGCATTGCGGCGGCATCCGCGGCGGTTGGGACAATCTCCTGGCCGTCATCCCGGGCGGTTCCTCAGTGCCGCTGGTGCCGGCCAAGGACATCATCGACTGTCCGATGGACTTCGACGGTCTGAAGGGCGTCGGATCGGGGCTCGGCACCGCGGCGATCATCGTGATGGACAAGTCGACGGACATCGTCCGCGCGATCAGCCGCATCTCCTACTTCTACAAGCACGAGAGCTGCGGCCAGTGCACGCCGTGCCGCGAGGGCACCGGCTGGATGTGGCGCGTGATGGAGCGGCTGCGCACCGGCGACGCCGACATCGGCGAGATCGACATGCTCCAGCAGGTGACGAAGCAGGTCGAGGGCCACTCGATCTGCGCGCTGGGCGATGCGGCGGCGTGGCCGATCCAGGGCCTCATCAAGCATTTCCGGCCCGAGCTGGAGCGCCGCATCCACGAGCGCACCGGCCGCCCCGGTGATCTAGCACCCATGCAGGAAGCTGCAGAGTAATGCCCAAGCTTAAGGTAGACGGGATCGAGGTCGAGGTGCCGCAGGGAGCCACCGTGCTCCAGGCGTGCGAGGCCGCGGGCAAGGAGATCCCGCGCTTCTGCTATCACGAGCGGCTGTCGATCGCGGGCAATTGCCGCATGTGCCTGGTCGAGGTGAAGCCCGGGCCGCCCAAGCCCCAGGCGTCGTGCGCGCTGCCCGCGGCGGACAATCAGGAGGTCTTCACCACCACGCCGATGGTGAAGAACGCCCGCGAGGGCATCATGGAATTCCTGCTCATCAACCATCCGCTCGACTGCCCGATCTGCGACCAGGGCGGCGAGTGCGACCTGCAGGACCAGGCCATGGCCTATGGCCGCGGCCACTCGCGCTACGACGAGAACAAGCGCGCGGTGACGGAGAAGTACATGGGTCCGATCGTGAAGACGATCATGACCCGGTGCATCCAGTGTACGCGCTGCATCCGCTTCGCCGAGGAAGTGGCGGGCGTGGAGGAGATCGGCGCGATCTATCGCGGCGAGAACATGCAGATCACCTCCTATCTTGAGGAGGCGGTGACCAGCGAGCTGAGCGGCAACGTGGTCGACCTGTGTCCGGTCGGCGCGCTGACCAGCAAGCCCTACGCGTTCGAGGCGCGGCCGTGGGAATTGCGCAAGACGCTGACGATCGACGTCATGGACGCGGTGGGAACGAACATCCGCCTCGACAGCCGCGGTCGGCAGGTGCTGCGCTGCGTGCCGCGCATCAACGACGACGTGAACGAGGAATGGGCGCACGACAAGACGCGCCACGCCATCGACGGGCTGGTGCGCCGCCGGCTCGACCGTCCGTATGTGCGGCGCGGCGGCAAGCTGCATCCCGCGACCTGGGATGAGGCGTTCGAGGCGATCGTCGCGGCGGACCACGGCAAGGTGGCCGTGGTCGCCGGCGACCTGGTCGATTGCGAGACGATGTTCGCCGCCAAGGCGCTGGCGACGCAGTTCGGCACGCCCGTGCTGGAGGGGCGGCAGACCGGCATGGACTATGACACCTCCAGCCTGGCCGCGGTGAACTTCAACACGACGATCGCGGGCATCGAGCGCGCTGACGCGATCCTGCTCGTGGGCACCAACCTGCGCTGGGAAGCGCCACTGGTGAACACGCGCATCCGCAAGGCGATCAAGCGCGGCGCTAGGGTGTTCGCGATCGGTGCCGAGACGGAGCTGACGTACAAGGTCACGTGGCTGGGCGACGACCTGTCGCTGCTCGGCGACCTGCCCGAGGCGGTGACCGAGGCGTTCGGCAAGGCCGAGCGCCCGGCGGTGATCGTCGGCGGTGCGGCGATGAAGGGCGCGCACGGCGCGGCGCTGGGGCTGGCGACCAGCCTGAACCTGGTGCGCGACGGCTGGAACGGCTTCAACGTCGTCCATATGGCCGCCGCGCGGATGGGCGGGCTGATGCTCGGCTATGCCAGCAAGGGCGGCATCGCCGACGCGCGCGACGCCGGCGTCACCTATTTCCTCGGCGCGGACGAGGTGGAGTTCACCGGCTTCGGCGGGTTCAAGGTCTATGTCGGCCACCACGGCGACCGCGGCGCGGCGCACGCCGACGTCGTGCTGCCGGGTGCCAGCTACGCGGAGAAGAGCGGGACGTTCGTCAACCTCGAGGGCCGGGTGCAGCGCGGCGAGCGCGCCGTGTTCCCGCCGGGCGACGCGCGCGAGGACTGGACGATCTTCCGCGCACTGTCCGAGCGGCTGGGCAAGACGCTGCCGTTCGACACGCTGGAGGAACTGCGCGCCGCGATGGCGCTCGATTGTCCGGATCTCGCCGAGCCGGGCCTGAAGACCTTCGCGTGGAACCCGCCGTCGCTCGGCACGACCGCGGCTGGCCGGATCGAGGGCTATCCGATCAAGGACTTCTACCTGACCAATGCGATCTGCCGCGCATCGCCGACGATGCAGCGCTGCTCGGCCGAACTGGTCCATGGCGAAGCGTTCGCGGAGGCCGCGGAGTGACCGACTTCTTCGAAACCTCCGTCGGCCTGCCCTATGGCTGGGCGTGGTTCCTGGCGACCATCATCGGCATCCTCGTCATCGCGCTGCCGCTGATGCTGGCGGTGGCGATGATCATCTACGCCGATCGCAAGATCTGGGCCGCGATGGCGCTGCGGCGCGGGCCGAACGTGGTGGGGCCGTTCGGCCTGCTCCAGTCGTTCGCCGACGGGCTGAAGGTGTTCCTGCAGGAGACGATCGTCCCCACCGCGGCGAACAAGGGCCTGTTCCTGCTGGCGCCGATCATCACCTTCACCGTCGCGCTGATCGTGTGGGCGGTGGTGCCGTTCCAGCCGGAGGTGGTGCTGGCGGACATCAACGTCGGCCTGCTCTACGTGCTCGCCGCCTCGTCGCTGGGCGTCTACGGCATCATCCTGGCGGGCTGGTCGTCCAACTCCAAATATCCCTTCTTCTCCGCGATCCGCGCCGCCGCGCAGATGGTGAGCTACGAGGTGGCGATCGGCTTCGTGCTCATCTCGATCGTGATGTGGGCGGGGACGTTCAACCTGACCGGGATCGTGGAGGCGCAGAAGGGGCTGTACGGCTTCATCAACGGCTTCGCGTTCAACCCTTTGCTGTTCCCCATGTCGATCGTGTTCCTCATCTCCTCGCTGGCCGAGACGCAGCGCGCGCCGTTCGACCTGACGGAGGCGGAGAGCGAGCTGGTCGCCGGTTACCAGACCGAATATTCGTCGATGAGCTTCGCGCTCTACTGGCTCGGCGAATATGCCAACGTGATCCTCATGTGCACGCTCAACGCGACGCTGTTCTGGGGTGGCTACCTGCCGCCGCTGGACTGGGCGCCGCTATATGCCGTGCCGGGGATCATCTGGCTGTTCGCGAAGATCCTGTTCTTCTTCTTCGTCTTCAGCTGGATCAAGGCGACGGTGCCGCGTTATCGCTACGATCAGCTGATGCGGCTGGGCTGGAAGGTCTTCCTGCCGCTGTCGCTGTTTTGGGTGTTCCTCGTCTCCGGCGTGCTGATGTTCATGCGGGTAGGGATCTGACATGAGTCTCGCTTCGACGATCAAGGCGTTCACCTTGTGGGAGTTCGTGAAGGCGCACGCCCTCACGCTGAAGTATTTCTTCAAGCCCAAGGCGACGATCAACTATCCGTTCGAGAAGAACCCGATCTCGCCCCGCTTCCGCGGCGAGCACGCGCTGCGCCGCTATCCCAACGGCGAGGAGCGGTGCATCGCGTGCAAGCTGTGCGAGGCGGTGTGCCCCGCGCTGGCGATCACGATCGAGGCGGAGCCGCGCGACGACGGGTCGCGCCGCACGACGCGCTACGACATCGACATGACGAAGTGCATCTACTGCGGCCTGTGCCAGGAAGCCTGTCCCGTGGATGCGATCGTCGAGGGTCCAAACTTCGAATTCTCGACGGAAACGCGCGAGGAGCTGATCTACGACAAGGCCAAGCTGCTCGACAACGGCGACCGCTGGGAACGCGCGATCGCCGCGAACCTTGCCGCCGATGCGCCGTACCGTTAGGCGCGCGCCATGATCCAGGCCATCGCCTTCTACATCTTCGCTCTCGTCGTGCTGCTGTCCGGCGCGATGACGATCGCGTCGCGCAACCCGGTCCACTCCGTGCTGTGGCTGATCCTGGCGTTCTTCAACGCCGCGGGCCTCATGGTGCTGGTGGGGGCCGAGTTCATCGCGATGCTGCTCGTCATCGTGTACGTCGGCGCGGTCGCGGTGCTGTTCCTGTTCGTCGTCATGATGCTCGACATCGACTTCGCCTCGCTGCGCGCGGGCTTCGTGCGCTACTTCGGCATCGGCCTGGTCCTCGCCGTCGCGCTGGTGGCGGAGATCCTGATCGGCGTGTTCGCCTGGGACGCGGGCGGGATCGAGCTGTCGCGCCGCGCCGCGCCGGTCGATGCCGGCGTGCCGAACATCACCGCGGTCGGCTACCTGCTGTACACGCGCTATCTCTTCATCTTCGAGGCGGCCGGCTTCGTGCTGCTGGTGGCGATGATCGGCGCGATCGTGCTGACGCATCGCGAGCGGAGCGGCTCGCGCTATCAGAACATCGCGCGTCAGGTGGCGCGCCGGCCGCAGGACGCGACGCGCAACGTGCGGCCGGAGATCGGGCAGGGGGTGCAATTGTGAGTGCAGGCGGAGTCGGCCTGATCCACTATCTCGTCGTGGCGGCGCTGCTGTTCACGATGGGCGTGCTGGGCATCTTCCTCAACCGCAAGAACATCATCGTCATCCTGATGGCGATCGAGCTGATCCTGCTGGCGGTGAACATCAACCTGGTCGCCTTCTCCGCGGCGCTGAACGACCTGGTGGGACAGGTCTTCGCGATGTTCGTGCTGACGGTGGCGGCGGGCGAGGCCGCGATCGGCCTTGCCATCCTCGTCATCTTCTTCCGCGGCCGTGGCTCGATCTCGGTCGACGATCCCAGCCGGATGAAGGGGTAACACGTCCGTGCACTCGATCCTCTTCATCGTCTTCCTGCCGCTGGTCGCCGCGATCGTCGCGGGCTTCGCGAACAAGTCGTTCGGCGCGACGCTGCCGAAGGCGATCACGACGGGCGCGCTGTTCGTCGCCTGCGCGCTGTCATGGCCGATCTTCCTGTCGTTCGTCCTCGGCGACGCGCAGGCGAGCGTCACGCCGGTGCTGCACTTCATCCAGTCCGGCACGTTCGACGTGAACTGGGCGCTGCGCGTCGATGCGCTGACCAGCGTGATGCTGGTCGTCATCACCAGCGTCTCGGCGCTCGTCCACCTCTATAGCTGGGGCTATATGAGCGAGGATCCGGACCAGCCGCGCTTCTTCGCCTATCTGTCGCTGTTCACCTTTGCGATGCTGATGCTGGTGACGGCCGACAATCTGATCCAGATGTTCTTCGGTTGGGAAGGCGTCGGGCTGGCCAGCTACCTGCTGATCGGCTTCTGGTTCCGCAAGCCGAGCGCCAATGCCGCCGCGATCAAGGCGTTCGTCGTCAACCGTGTCGGCGACCTGGGCTTCATGCTCGGCATCTTCGGCACGTACCTCGTCTTCGACACCGTCTCGATCCCGGCGATCCTCGCCGCGGCGCCGGGGATGGCGGGCAGCACGATCGGCTTCCTCGGTTATCGTTTCGATACGATGACGGTGCTGTGCCTGCTCCTCTTCGTCGGCGCGATGGGCAAGTCGGCGCAGCTCGGCCTGCACACCTGGCTGCCCGACGCGATGGAGGGGCCGACCCCGGTGTCGGCGCTGATCCATGCCGCGACGATGGTGACGGCGGGGGTCTTCATGGTGTGCCGCCTGTCGCCGATGTTCGAGGCGTCGCCGACCGCGCTCGGCTTCGTCACCTTCATCGGTGCCGCGACCTGCCTGTTCGCCGCGACGGTCGGCACGACGCAGACCGACATCAAGCGCGTGATCGCCTATTCGACCTGCTCGCAGCTCGGCTACATGTTCTTCGCCGCGGGCGTCGGCGCGTATGGTGCGGCGATGTTCCACCTGTTCACGCACGCCTTCTTCAAGGCGTTGCTGTTTCTCGGCGCGGGTTCGGTGATCCACGCGATGCATCACGAGCAGGACATGCGCTTCTACGGCGGCCTGCGGAAGTCGATCCCGGTCACGTTCGTCGCGATGCTGCTGGGCACGCTGGCGATCACGGGCGTCGGCATCTACGGCATCGGCGGGTTCGCCGGCTATCACTCGAAGGACGCGATCATCGAGGTCAGCTGGGCGGCGGGATCGCCCGTGGCGTCGATGACGGGCGTGTTCGCGGCACTGCTGACCAGCTTCTATTCGTGGCGGCTGATGTTCCTGACGTTCTGGGGCACGCCGCGCTGGGCCGCGTCGGAGCATATCCAGCACGCGCTGCACGACGCGCACGGCCATGACGATCATCATGCCGAGGCGCATCACGGCGCGGACCATCACGGCGCCGACCATCACGGGGATGCCGCGCACGAGGACGCCGGCCATGCGCCGGCGGTGGAGAGCCGCGGCTTCAACGAGATCCCGACCGGCACCGGCGGCTATCACCCGCACGAGAGCCCGCTGCCGATGCTGATCCCGCTGATCGTGCTGTCGATCGGCGCGGTCGCCGCCGGCTTCGCCTTCTTCCACCAGTTCATCGAGCCCGACGCGGGCGAGCATTTCTGGAAGGGGTCGATCGCCTTCGACGAGCATCTGATGCACGCGATGCACGAGGTGCCGCTGCTGGTGAAGCTGAGCGCCACGATCGTCATGCTGACGGGGCTGCTGATCGCCTGGGCGGCGTACATCCGCTCGCCGGACTTCCCGGCCAAGTTCGCCGACACGTTCCAGCCGCTCTACCGCTTCCTGCTGCGCAAATGGTACTTCGACGAGCTCTACCATTTCCTGTTCGTCCGCCCCGCCTTCGCGATCGGGCGCGTGCTGTGGCACAGGGGCGACGAGGGCACGATCGACCGCTTCGGTCCCAACGGCTCGGCTTGGCTGGTACAGGTCGGATCGCGCGCCGCGGCGCGGCTGCAGACCGGATACGTCTATACCTACGCCTTCGTCATGCTGATCGGGCTGACTGCCGCGGTCACGTGGGCCATCGCCGGATGAGCGCCATCGACACGTCCGTTTGCCCTGAGCTTGTCGAAGGGTCGTACTTCCTTTTCTCCCCGTCGACAGGGGAAGGGCAGGGCTTCGACAAGCTCGGCCCGAACGGTTTTCTGGGGGCGAAGTGACCGGCTTTCCCATCCTCTCGATCATGCTGCTCGTGCCCGCGCTGGCCGCGGTCGCGTGCCTGTTCCTGCCCGCGCAGACCGCGCGCTGGACCGCGCTGGCGGCGACGTTGGTCGATCTCGCGCTCGGCGTCGTGCTGTGGACAAGCTTCGACGTCGGCGGCGCGCAGTGGCAGTTCCAGGAATATAGCCCCGTCTTCGGCAGCTTCGCCTGGGCGCTGGGGATCGACGGCTACGCGCTGCTGCTGATCGCGCTCTCGGTCTTCCTGATGCCGATCTGCATCGGCGCGTCCTGGGTCGCGATCGAGAAGCGCGTGTCCGAGTACATGGCCGCGTTCCTCTTCACCGAGGTGCTGATGATCGGCACCTTCGCGGCGCAGGACATCTTCCTGTTCTACATCTTCTTCGAGGCCGGCCTGATCCCGATGTTCCTCATCATCGGCATCTGGGGCGGCGCGAACCGCATCTACGCGTCGTACAAGTTCTTCCTGTACACGCTGCTCGGCTCGCTGCTGATGTTCATCGCCATGCTCTACATGAGCATCACCGCGGGCACGACGTCGATCCCGGCGCTGATGGCGTACGATTTCCCGGCCGACGTGCAGACGTGGCTGTGGCTCGCGTTCTTCGCGTCCTTCGCGGTCAAGATGCCGATGTGGCCGGTTCACACCTGGCTGCCCGACGCGCACGTGCAGGCGCCGACCGCGGGATCGGTGATCCTGGCGGGCGTGCTGCTGAAGCTGGGCGGCTACGGCTTCCTGCGCTTCAGCCTGCCGATGTTCCCCGAGGCATCGTCGTCGCTGTTCTGGCTGGTCTTCGGATTGAGCGCGGTGGCGGTGATCTACACCAGCCTGGTCGCGCTGGTGCAGTCGGACATGAAGAAGCTGATCGCCTATTCGTCCGTCGCGCACATGGCGATCGTGACCATCGGCCTGTTCGCCTTCAACGCGCAGGGGATCGAGGGCGCGATGATGGTGATGCTGGGTCACGGACTGGTCTCCGGCGCGCTGTTCCTGTGCGTCGGCGTCATCTACGACCGGCTGCACACGCGCGAGATCAGCCGCTACGGCGGCCTTGCCATCAACATGCCGCGCTACGCCTTGCTGTTCCTGCTCTTCACCATGGCGTCGATCGGGCTGCCGGGCACGTCCAACTTCGTCGGCGAGCTGCTGGCGTTGATGGGCACCTACCAGGTGTCGACCACGATCGCGCTGCTGTGCACCACCGGCATCATCCTGGGCGCGGCGTACATGCTGTACCTCTATCGCCGCGTGGTCTTCGGCGAGATCAAGTCGGAGGAGGTGCGCGCCATGTCCGACCTCTCCGGCCGCGAGCTGTGGCTGCTGGCGCCGATCGCCGCGGTGGTGCTGTGGATGGGCGTCTATCCGGAAAGCTTCCTGGCGCCGATGCGCAAGGACACGCAGATCCTGCTCGCCCGGCTCGACCGCGCCAAGCCGGCGGGCGACAGCCTTCCCACCAAGGGCAAGGGCATCGTCCCTGCGGCCCATGCTGAAACCACCGCGCACGGGAGCGCGCACTGATGAACTATGCCGCGCAACTCGCGATGATCCTGCCGGAAGTCGTGCTCGGCCTCGGTGCGCTCGCGCTCATGCTGGTGGCCGCCTGGGGCGGTCCCGGGTCGACGAGGGCGGTGTCCTGGGCCGCGGTGGCGGTGCTGGCCGGCGCCACGATCGCGCTGGCGGGTCCCGCATCCTCGGGCGGCGCGGCGTTCGAGGGACTGTACCGGGCCGATGCCTTTGCCGGCTTCACCAAGGTGCTGATCTACGTCGCCGCCGCCATCTCCGTGCTGCTGGCGCCCGACTTCTTCCGCCGCACCGCGGGCGACGACCTGCGGCCGGAATATCCCGTGCTGATCCTGCTGTCGGCAATGGGCATGGGCATCATGGTGTCCGCCGCGGACCTGCTGACGCTCTACGTCGGGCTCGAATTGCAGAGCCTGGCCGCTTACGTGCTCGCCAGCTTCATGCGACAGGACGCGCGCTCCGCGGAGGCGGGGCTGAAGTATTTCGTGCTGGGCGCGCTCGCTTCCGGCATTCTCCTCTACGGCATCAGCCTGGTCTACGGCTTCACCGGCTCCACCCTGTTCGACGAGATCGCGGGCGCCTATGCCGCCGCGCCGCTGAGCGGCAACGCGAAGTCGATGGGGCTGATCTTCGGCCTGGTCTTCGTCTTCGCCGGCATAGCCTTCAAGATCTCCGCGGTGCCGTTCCACATGTGGACGCCCGACGTCTACGAGGGCGCGCCGACCCCTGTGACCGCCTTCTTCGCTTCCGCGCCGAAGGTCGCAGCGATGGGCCTCGCCGTTCGCGTCGCGATCGAGGCGATGGGGCCGGCGGAGGATCAGTGGCGCCAGATCGTGATCTTCGCCGCGCTTGCCTCCATCCTGCTGGGTGCCGTGGCGGCGATCGGGCAGCAGAACGTGAAGCGCCTGCTCGCCTATTCGTCGATCAACAACGTCGGCTTCGCGCTGATCGGCCTGGCCGCCGGCACGCCGGAAGGCGTCGCCGCCGTGCTGAGCTACATGGCGATCTACATCGCGATGACGCTGGGCAGCTTCCTCGTCGTGTTGCAGATGCGCGACGCGAGCGGACAGCCGGTGGAGACGCTGGCGAGCCTCGCCGGTCTGTCGCGCACCCGTCCCGGCCTGGCCGCAGCGCTGGCGATCTTCATGTTCTCGCTCGCGGGCATCCCGCCGCTGTTCGGCTTCTACGCCAAGTTCGCCGTGTTCTACGCCGCGGTCCAGGCGGGGCTGTTCCCGCTCGCCGTGGTCGGCATCGCCATGAGCGTGATCGGCGCCTATTACTATCTGCGCGTCGTCAAGACGATGTACTTCGACGAGCCGGTCGGGGAGTTCGGCCCGGGCGACAGGCTGGAAGGCGGGCTGATCGCGGTGGCCGCGGTGGCGGTGTCGCCGCTCGGCTACCTCGCCATCCCGCTCCTCACCGCCTGGACGATGGGCGCGGCGCGGGCGCTGTTCTGACCAACTCCCGTCCGTTCGCTCGAACGAACGGTGCGGAGAGGCTGCAACGATGCCCCGCATCCTGACCGTCGCGGAGACCGGATCGACCAACGCCGATCTCCTGGCGCTCGCCCGTGCAGGATCGGGTGAGGACGGGCTGTGGCTGCGCGCCGGGCGGCAGACCGCGGGGAAGGGAAGACAGGGCCGCGCGTGGGATTCGCCCGCGGGCAACCTCTTCGCCAGCACGCTCGTCCGCCTCTCCGCGGGTGATCCGCCCGCCGCCACGCTGGCCCTGGTCGCCGCGGTCGCGCTGGAAGAGGCCGTGCGGCTGGCGCTGCCGCCCGCGCGCACGCGTCAGCTCGCGCTGAAATGGCCCAACGACCTGCTGATCGCCGGCGCGAAGCTCTCCGGCATCCTGCTGGAACGCGCGGACGACTGGGTGGTGATCGGCGTCGGCGTCAACGTGGCGCATCATCCCGCGCTGGCCGATCGCGCGACCACCAGCCTGGCGGCGGAGGGCGCCGCGGTTGACGCCGCCGCGTTCCTCTCTCACCTCGCCGATCTCACCGCCGCCTGGCTCCACCTGTGGCGACGCGACGGGCTCGCCCCGGTCGTCGCGCGCTGGAGCGAGCGCGCGCATCCCCCCGGCACGCCGCTGGTCGCCCGGCTGCCCGACGGGGAGAGCGTGGAGGGCGTCTTCGCCGCGCTCGATCCGGCCGGTGCGCTCGTCCTGCGCTTGGCCGACGGCACGCATCGTGCCATCCACGCCGGCGACATTTTCCTGATCTGAAGGGGAGGGGAGCGATGCTGCTTGCGATCGACGCCGGCAACACCAACGTGGTCTTCGCGCTGGTCGACGGCCGTGAGATCAAGGCGCGCTGGCGTATCGCCACCGATCCGCGCCGCACCGCGGACGAATATGCGGTATGGCTGAGCCAGCTGCTCCAGCTCGAGGGCTTCACGCGCGACGACGTGCACGCCGTCATCGTCTCCACCGTGGTGCCGCGCGCGCTGCACAATCTCGAAGTCCTGGCGAGCAAGTATTTCCGCACCGACGCGCTGATCGCGGGACGCGCGCCGGTGGAATGGGGCGTGACGATCGACGTGGACGAGCCCGCGTCGCTGGGTGCCGATCGCGCGGTGAACACGATCGCGGCGCACGCGCTGCACCCCGGCGACCTGATCGTCATCGATTTCGGCACCGCGACGACCCTCGACTTCTCCGACTATTCCGGCGCCTACAAGGGCGGCATCATCGCCCCCGGCATCAACCTGTCGCTCGACGCGCTGGTCGCCGCCGCCGCCAAGCTGCCCCGCATCGCGATCGAGGCGCCCGCAACCGCCTCCGTCATCGGCCGCAACACGGTGGACCAGATGAACATCGGCATCTACTGGGGCTATATCGCGATGATCGAGGGGCTGGTCGCGCGCATGAAGCGCGAGGTCGGCCGTCCGGTGAAGGTGATCGCCACCGGTGGCCTCGCCACCTTGTTCGAGCGGCACAGCGACGCCTTCGACGCGATCGAACCGGACCTGACGATCCAGGGGCTGGCGATCATGGCCGAGCGCGCCCATATCGGTGCCTGAGATTCCTGCGCCGCGAGGCGCTCCGCCCGCGCGACGTCCGCGCCAACGAACACCGACAATCCAAGGAATGTAATGACCCCCCGCGATAACGAACTGCTCTTCTGCGCCCTCGGCGGCTCCGGTGAGATCGGCATGAACGTCACGTTGTACGGCCATGCCGGCAAGTGGCTGATGGTCGACTGCGGCGTGACGTTCGCCGATGGCGCCTATCCCGGCATCGACGTGATCCTGCCCGACCTGCGCTTCATCGAGGAGCGCATCGACGATCTGGTCGGCGTGGTCATCACGCACGGTCACGAGGACCATATCGGCGCGCTGCCGTATCTGATCGAGGACCTGGGCGTCCCGCTCTACGCCACTCCCTTCACCGCCGGGCTGATCCGCGGAAAACTGGAGGAGGAGCGGATTGAGGATCGGGTCAAGCTGAAGCTGGTGAAGGCCGGCCGCTCCTTCGAAGTCGGCCCGTTCAAGCTGGAGCTGGTGCCGCTGGCGCACTCCATTCCCGAGGCGAACGGGCTGGTCATCGAGACTCCCGCCGCGCGCGTGTTCCACACCGGCGACTGGAAGCTGGACAAGGACCCGGTGATCGGCACGCCCGCCTCACCGGAGGAGCTGACCGCGATCGGCGACCGCGGCATCGACGTGCTGGTCTGCGATTCGACCAACGTCTTCAACGCGGAGGCCTCGGGCAGCGAGGCGAGCGTCTACGACGGCCTGCTGTCGACGGTAAACAAGGCGAAGGGTCGCGTGCTCGTCACCACCTTCGCGTCCAACGCCGGGCGTCTCGCGACGCTGGGCCGCGTCGCGAAGGAGACCGGCCGCGCGATCTGCGTAACCGGGCGCTCGCTCGACCGCATCCTGCGCGTGGCGCGCGCCACCGGCTATCTGAAGGACTTTCCCGAGACGGTGGACATGGACGCCGCGATGCGGATGCCGCGGGGCAAGGTGCTGATCGTCGCCACCGGCGGTCAGGGCGAGCCGCGGGCGGCGCTGGCGCGCATCGCCGACGGATCGCACCCGATCAAGCTGGCGGAGGGCGACACGGTCGTCTTCTCGTCCAAGCAGATCCCCGGCAACGAGGTGGCGATCGGCCGTATCCAGAACCAGCTCGCCGCCGCGGGGGTGGAGATGGTGACGGAGAAGCAGGCGCACGTCCACGTCTCCGGCCATCCCGGCCGGCCCGAACTCCTGAAGATGTACGGATGGATGCGCCCGCAGGCGCTGCTGCCCGTCCACGGCGAGATGCGGCACCTGAAGGAGCACGCGCGCTTCGGCCTCGCCAACGGCATCCCGCGTGCGCTGGTACAGACCGACGGTCACATCGTGCGAATCGCGCCCGACGGACCGCAGAAGATCGGCGACGCGCCGATCGGCCGGTTGGTGCTGGACGGCGACGTGATCCTGCCGGCGGACGGCGGCACGATCAACGAGCGGCGCCGGATCGCGGTGAACGGGCAGATCTCCGTCGGCATCGGCGTGGACCGCAACGGGCGCGCCGGCGGTATCCCGGAGGTGCGCGTGCAGGGCGTGCCGGTGGAGGACGAGCGCGACACCTTCCTGGCCGACGCGGTCGACGCCGCCAGCGAGGCGATGCGCGGGCCCCCGCGCGACCGGGAGCGGCTGCGCGAGGACGTCCGCCTCGCCGTGCGCCGCCTCGCGACGCGCTGGACCGGCAAGAAGCCGGTGGTGGACGTGGTGATCGTGCAGGTCTGACGCCATGCGCTGGACCTCGCTGGTCGCGATCTACATCCTCTTCTGGGCGTTCTCGGTGTTCCTCGTCCTCCCCTTCGGCGTGAAGACGTCGGGGGAGGCGGGCGCGGCGCTGGTGCCGGGACAGGCGGAGAGCGCCCCGCACACCTTCTCGCTGAAGAGGGTGCTGCTGCGGACCACGGCGGTCGCGACGGTCCTGTTCGGGCTGTTCGTCGCCAATTACGAATACGGCTGGATCGCGCCCAGCCAGTTCGACTGGGCCGGGCCGGTGGAGGTCGCCGACTGATCGGTCGTGCGACGTGTAGTGATCCGCGCCGCCTGAACCTCCGCGTCTCCGATTAGTTCGAGGGGGAAAGAGGCCGCGCGGCTGGCGCGTCAGTCAGCGCAGCCGCTCGATCGCCTGCGCCAGTGCGACGTACAGCTTGCCCATGTCGCTGGACAGCAGCGTCACGCCCAGCGGCGAGCCGTCGCGCTGCGCCAGAATGGTGCGCAGCATCGCCTCGAAATCGTGGATGTAGCGGTTCACCTGCTCGCGGAAGGCGGTGTCACGGTCGTAGAGGCTGGCGACGTCGCGCTGCTCGCTGCCGTCCAGCAGCCGCACCGCGCGCCGGGTGAAGACGCCGCGGTCGCCCTTCAGGTATGCGGCCCAGGCGCTGTCGGAAATCTCCGGTGCGAAGGTGCGCGTCAGGTCGATCGAGGCGGAATTTAACGCCTCGATCAGCAGCGAGGCGCGGCGGGCGAAGCTGTCCGTCTCCTCGCGCGCCTCGCGCTCCTCCTCCAGCCGCTGGTCGACCAGCGCAATCGTCGCCTCAATCCCGTGCAGCTGGCGATCGAGCCGCTCGGCGGCGCGCGCGGCGGAGGCCACCGCCTCTTCCGCCGCAGTGGCGATCTGCCGGACCTGCGGCTCGACTCCGTGCTCGGTCGCGCGGATCACCGCCGCCGCGCTCGCCTGCTCCAGCGCCTCTGCCGCTTCGGGGATGACGCGGGCCAGTGCCTCGCGCGCGTGCTCCGCCGCGGCGGCTGCGGTCTCGCGCACGCGCAGCAGCGCCTCGATCAGGCGTGGCGCGGCCTGTTCCGAAAGGTCGTCGGCTTGGCGCGCGGCCTCGCCCACCGCGGCGCCGATCGCGTCGGCGCGGTCGCGGCCCTGCGCCAGCGAATCGAGCAGGGTCTGCGACATGGTGTCGACCTGCCGCCGCTGATCGGACACGACCTGCGCCACCGCCTCGATCGCGTCGTGCGTACTCTCCGCCGCGGTGACGAGCGCCAGCAGTTCGGGTTTGGCGGCGACCACCACCTGTCGCGACTGCGCGACGCGCGCTTCCAGCCGCTGGATCGCGTCGGGCAGCGTCTCGTCCATCTCGCGCACCGCGGCGTCCAGCGCGGTGAGCAGCAGTTCGGCGGAGGCGATCGAGCGCTCGCCCGCGGCGAGCCCGGCGTCCAGCGACGAGGCCATCGCCTCCGCGCTGCTGCCCAGCGCGCTAACCGAGGCGGCCAGCGCCTGCGTCCGCTCCGCGCCCGCCTCGCTCAGCGCCGAGAAGCGGCGGTCGAGCCGCGAGGTCGCCTCGTCCAGCTCGTCGAACAGCCCGCGCCCGCTCTCGCGCTGCGCGTCGAGCCGCGCGGCGATCCGCTCGATCACGATCTCGATCAGGCTGATCCGCTCGGCGAGCGCCTCGGCGCTCTCGCGCGCCGCCTGGTCCAGCGCCGACTGATTGGCGCCGATCATCGCCAGCATCGCGTCGCCCTGCGCGGCGATGCCCTGACGCGACTGGTCGATGGCGTGGGCGGTGCGGTCCAGCAGCGCGTCCACCGCGGCGGCGGCGTCCTGCGTCACCGTTTCCAGCTTCGCCCCCGCGGCGGCGCCGGTAGCGTCCATGCGCGCCATGTGCGCGGCCAGCTTCTCCGCCGCGCCGCTGGCGATCGTCTCCGCCTCCCGACCGCGCGCGGCCAGCGCCGCGACCTGCGCATCAAGCGCGGCGGTGCGTTCCCCGGCGGCGAGTCCGGCGCGCTCCATCGCCTCGGTCAGCGACCGGGTTTCGTCGTGCGCGCGCGGCAGGCTGGTGACCAGCACGTCGAGCTGTGCCTGCGTCCGTTCCGCCGCGGCGGCGAGCGCGCGGGCGTGGACGTCCGCCTGGTCGATCTCCTCGGACAGGCCGCGGCCGATGGTGGCGAGCCGGTTGGTGGCGGCATCGCCCAGCGCGGTCAGCAGCCGCACCTGCTCGGCAAGCTGCTGGCGGCGTTCCTCCACCGCGTCGCCCAGGATCGCGACCGTGCTCTCCAGCGCCTGCGCCTCCACGCGCATTGCATGGGCGCTGGCGGCGAAGCGGCGCGCCTCCGCCGTGCTGGTGCGCAGCGCGACCAGCCACAGGATGCCGGCGAGGGCAGGCACGGTCGCCGCCGCGGCGCCGAGCTGCGCCACGCCGAGTGCGGACATGAAGGCCAGGTCGTCGCGCGCCAGCCACAGCAGCGCGCCGACCCACGCGAGCGACAGCACGACCGCCGCGATCCCGACGGCGCGGCGCCGCGCGCCGCCTTCGGGCAGATCCTCGTTGAATACGGGCGCGGGCTCGGCGAAGGGCTGTGCCTCCGCCTGCTCCTCATACGCCTCGGTTGCGCGCGTCTCGACGATCGCCAGTCCCCCGTTCATCGCCCGGGTGTATCATCTTTCCGTGCCTGCGAAAGGCCCGAGGCGGTGGACCGAGTGCGGATGCGGCCGACCGGCAACCGCGGCTTTACCCGGCCAAAGCGCCGCGCGCTTCCCATCCGCGTGCCCGCGGCCTAGGAGCGCGGCACAGTTCGCACGGGGAAGCAGCATGGGTTATCGTATCGTGGTCGCCGGGGCGACGGGCAATGTCGGACGCGAGATGGTGAACATCCTGGCGGAGCGGCAGTTTCCGGCGGACGAGATCGCCGTCCTCGCCTCCTCGCGCTCCACCGGCGACCAGATCGAATACGGCGACACCGGCCGGATGCTGACGGTGAAGAACATCGAGCATTTCGATCCCGCCGGCTGGGACATGGCGCTGTTCGCGATCGGCAGCGAGGCGACGAAGGTCTACGCGCCCAAGTTCGCCGCCGCCGGGTGCACCGTGATCGACAATTCCTCGCTCTACCGTATGGATCCGGACGTGCCGCTGATCGTGCCGGAGGTGAACGCGGCCGCGATCGACGGCTACCGCGCGAAGAACATCATCGCCAATCCCAATTGCTCCACCGCGCAGATGGTGGTCGCGCTGAAGCCGCTGCACGACGCCGCGACGATCCGGCGCGTGGTCGTCGCGACCTACCAGTCGGTGTCGGGCGCGGGAAAGACCGGCATGGACGAGCTGTTCGAACAGAGCCGCAACATCTTCGTCGGCGATCCCGCGGAGCCGAAGAAGTTCACCAAGCAGATCGCCTTCAACGTGATCCCGCACATCGATAGCTTCCTGGACGACGGGTCGACCAAGGAAGAGTGGAAGATGGTGGTCGAGACGAAGAAGATCCTCGATCCGAAGATCAAGGTCGTCGCCACCTGCGTGCGCGTGCCCGTGTTCGTCGGCCATTCCGAGGCGCTGAACGTCGAGTTCGAGAACGAGCTTTCCGCCGAGGACGCGCAGAAGATCCTGCGCGAGGCGCCCGGCGTGATGCTGGTCGACAAGCGCGAGGACGGCGGATACGTCACGCCGATCGAGAGCGCGGGCGACGACGCGACCTACGTCAGCCGCGTGCGCGAGGATCCGACGGTGGAGAACGGCCTCGCGCTGTGGTGCGTCAGCGACAATCTGCGCAAGGGCGCGGCGCTGAACGCGGTGCAGATCGCCGAGCTGCTGGGGCGGCGGCACCTCAAGAAGGCGTAGCGAGTCGGTGATCGAGGGCGGGTGCCGCTCTGGTGCCCGTCCGAATGTTCTGCCGATCAGCGAGCCGGGAGCAGCCGCATCCGTTCATGCTGAGCGAAGTCGAAGCAATGCCGCACGCGTGTCGCCTTGGGCTTCGATCGGCCTGAACGAAGGCGGTTCAGCGGAGGCAGGCTGCCGCACGCAGACGCCTCACTCGGAATGCACCACCTCCACCTTGCCCCTGGGCTTCCTCAGCAGGAGCACCAGCGGCACCACCGCGATCGAGATCCAGGCCATCAGATAGAAGTCGTCGATATAGGCGATCATGGCCGCCTGCCGGTTCACCATCGCGTCCGCCATGCCCAGCGTCGCGTCGGACAGGCTGCCGAACCGGTCGATCTGCGCCAGGTTGACCGCGGGGATCGTGTTCGCGGTCACGTGGGCGGCGAGGTCGGCGTGGCTGGTCTGGATGTTGCGGGCCAGGAGCACCGTCACCATCGAGATCCCCGCCGACTGGCCGATCGACCGCATCAGGTTCAGGATGCTCGCCCCGTCGGTCCGGTACTTGCCGTCCAGTGTCGCGAAGGCGAGGGCGTTCAGCGGCATGAAGACCAGCCCCATGCCCAGCCCCTGGATGAACCCCGCGCTCACCACCGGCCAGTAATCCATCTCCAACGAGTAGTTCGCCATCATCCGCAGTGACCAGGCGAAGATGACGAGGCCCGTCATGATGACGATCCGCGTGTCCACCTTCCCCATCATCTGCCCCGCCAGCCACATGGTGAACAGCACGCCGACGCCGCGCGGCGCCATCATCATGCCGGTGTCGATCACGGGATAGCCGAACAATTGCTGGAGCATCGGCGGCAGCAGCGCCATCGGCGCCATGGTGGAGATGCCGACGACGACCATGAAGATCATGCCCATCACCAGGTTGCGGTTGTGGAACAGCGCGCGATCGAACAGCGGGCGCGGTGCCGTCGTCAGGTGGACCACCGCCATCCACGCGGCGGCGGCGGCGACGAGGCCCTCGGCGACGATCTCCCAGCTCTCGAACCAATCCTCGCTCTGCCCGCGGTCGAGCATCAGCTGGAACGCGGCCACCGCCACGCCGACGTAGACGAAGCCGGCATAGTCGAACGACCGCTGCGCCTTCTCGCGAGAGGGCAGGAGGAACCAGAGGATCGCGAAGGTCAGCACGCCGACCGGCACGTTGACGTAGAACACCCAGCGCCAGTCGTAATTCTCCGTCAGGAAGCCGCCGATCACCGGCCCCATGATCGGCCCCACCATCACGCCCATGCCCCACACGCTCATCGCCTTCGCGGCGCGCTCGGGCGGGTTGATGTCGAGCATGGCCGTCTGCGACAGCGGGTTGATGAAGGCGGCGCAGATGCCTTGCAGCACGCGGAAGGCGACCATCTCCGGCAGGCTGGTGGCGATGCCGCAGAGCATCGACGCGATGACGAAGCCGCCGACGGACACGAGGAACAGGTTGCGGCTGCCGATCCGGTCGGAAAGCCAGCCGGTGGCGGGCAGCGCGATGGCGGTGGCGACGATGTAGCTCGTCAGCACCCAGGTGACCGTATCCACGGTGGCGCCCAGCGACGTCTGCATGTGCGGCAACGCGACGTTGGCGATCGTCGTGTCCAGGATCTGCATCACCATCGCGCCCATGACGCCGACGGTCAGCAGCCCGCGGTTGCGCACGGGCAGGAGGGGGCGGCCCTCCACCGGCGCAGCCCGCACGGAACCGGCGGCCGTCGCCATCAGCGCTCGCCCGTATCCACCTTCACGTCCGCGGAAAGTCCCGCGATCAGCGCACGTGGCGGACGGCCCTCGATCGCGATGCGCACGGGCACGCGTTGCGTCACCTTCACCCAATTGCCGCTCGCATTCTGCGCCGGCAGCACGGAGAACTCGGACCCCGTGCCCGCCCCGATCGACTGCACGCGGCCGTGGATGTCGAGTTCGGGATAGGCGTCCAGCTCAATGTCGACCGACTGGCCGACGCGCATGTGGTCGAGGTCGGTCTCCTTGAAGTTCGCCTCGACCCACGCCGCCTGGCTGGCGACCAGGCTGAGCGCGGGGACGCCGGACGGCGTGATGTTGCCTACCTGCAACCGGCTGGTCTGGCTGACCACACCATCCGTGGGGGCGCGGACGACCGTGCGTTCCAGGTTCAGCGCGGCCTGGGCGCGGCGTGCCTGTGCCGCCTGGATCGCGGCGGGCGTGCCCGCGGCATTGCCGGAGCCGAGCTGCTGGCGCGCGCGCGCCGCGCTCGCCTGCGCCGCGGCGACCCGGGCGCGAGCGGCGGCCACCGCCTGCGTCGCGGCGTCGAAGGAGGCGCGGGTGGTGAAGCCGCGCTGCATCAGCGCGTCCTGCCGCTGGTACGTCGCCTGCGCCAGCGTCAGGTCCGCGCTGGCGCTCTGCAGGTCCGCCGCCGCGCCCCCGGTGTCGGTCGCCTTCGTCGCCAGGTCGACGCGCGCCTCCGCCAGTGCCGCGTCGGCCTGCGCCAGCGCGATGCGAAACGGCTCGGGATCGATGCGGAACAGGACGTCGCCCGCCTTCACCCCCTGGTTCTCGCGCACGTTGACCGCGACGATGCGGCCCGACACGTCGGGACTGACGGAGACCATGTCCTGCCGCACATAGGCGTTGTCGGTCGACACGTAGCGGCCCGACGTCAGGTAGAACCAGCCGCCCACCAGCGCGATCAGCAGGGGCACGCCGAGCAGCAGCGCCAGCCGCACCCAGCGGCGGCGCGGCAGCGCGGCGGCGTCGGGCGTCAGGCTCGGAACGTCGGCCGCGGGGGCGTTGGCATCGACCACGGGCGCGCGATGCGGGTCGGCGTCAGCCATGCGCAGCCTCCTTCGTCTCGGCGGACAGATTCTCGCGTATGCGCTCCAGCGCGCGGACCAGGGCCTCGCGGTCGGCCTCGTCCATCCCGTCCAGCGCGCGTTCGATCACGTCTCCGCCGATCCCGCGCAGTTCGTCGAGCAGCGGGCGCGAGCGGTCGGTGAGGAAGATGCGCCACGCCCGCCGGTCGCCGGGATCGCGGCGACGCTCGACCAGATCCGCTTCCGCCAGCCGGTCGACCATCCGGCACAGCGTGATGGGCTCCACCTCCAGCCGCTCGGCCAGCGCGCCCTGGTTGATGCCCTCGGCGCGGCTGAGCGCGGTCAGCGCGCGCCATTGCGGGCGCGTGACCCCGATCGCCCGCGCGCGCTCGTCGAAGCGGCGCCGGAGGAGGCGGGAGGTGTCGGAGAGGAGGAAGCCGATCGATTCCGTCATGCGTGCACATATAATAAGCATGCTTATGAAGGTGAAGGGCCGACCGGAACCTTGTCTCTACGGGGCGCATCAACGACGAAGGGCCGCCGATCCTGCAGGATCGACGGCCCTCGTTCTCCACCGAGGTCGGTGGATCAGTCGTTCAGATACTCGCCCGCATCGGCATCGGTGCCGCTGCCCGACGGCACCACCTCGGCCAGCGGATCGCTGCCCGTGCCGGTGTCGTCGCGCGGGCTGCGCGCGTCTTCGGCCGCCTTCACCTCGCTGGCGGTGCCGGCCAGGATCATCGCCTCCTGCAGCTTGCGCTGCTGGACGCGCAGCGCCGCGTCGCGCGACGAGGCCGCCACGCGCAGGCGGTTCATGCCCGCACCGGTGCCCGCCGGGATCAGGCGGCCAACGATAACGTTCTCCTTCAGGCCCATCAGCGTGTCCTGCTTGCCCTGGACCGCCGCCTCGGTGAGGACGCGGGTGGTCTCCTGGAACGACGCCGCCGAGATGAAGCTGCGCGTCTGCAGGCTGGCCTTGGTGATGCCGAGCAGGACGGGCTTGCCCTGCGCCGGCTGCTGGTTCTTCTCCAGCTTCGCGTTCACCTCGTCCATCGCCTCGCGGTCGACCTGCTCGCCCTTCAGCAGCGTGGTGTCGCCGCCGTCGGTGATCTCCACCTTCTGCAGCATCTGGCGGACGATCACCTCGATGTGCTTGTCGTTGATCTTCACGCCCTGCAGTCGATAGACTTCCTGGATCTCGCTGACGAGATACTCCGCCAGCGGCTCCACGCCCATCGTCTCCAGGATGTCGTGCGGATCGGGCGAGCCGCCGATCAGGTTGTCGCCACGCTTGACGTAGTCGCCTTCCTGAACGTCGATCACCTTCGACTTGGGGACGAGATACTCGACCACCTCGCCGCCATCCTCGGGCTGGATGCCGATCTTGCGCTTCGCCTTATAGTCCTTGCCGAACACGACGCGGCCCGAGACCTTGGCGATGATCGCCGAGTCCTTGGGAACGCGCGCCTCGAACAGCTCGGCGACGCGCGGCAGGCCGCCGGTGATGTCGCGGGTCTTGGCGGACTCGCGGGCGACGCGAGCGAGCACGTCGCCCGCCTGCACCGTCGCATTGTCCTCCACGGAGAGCACCGCGCCCGCCGCCAGCATGTAGCGTGCGGCCTCGCCCGAACCCTCGTCCAGCAGCGTCATGCGCGGGCGCAGATCCTCCTTGCTCCGTGCCGAGGCGCGGAACTCGGTAACGACGCGCTGGGCGATGCCCGTCGCCTCGTCGACCTGCTCGGTCAGCGTCTTGCCCTCGATGAGGTCCTGGAACTTTACCGTGCCGCCGGTCTCGGTGATGACCGGCATGGTGAACGGGTCCCACTCCGCCATGCGGTCGCCCTTGCTGATGATGTGGCCATCATCGAACATGACGTAGGCGCCGTAGGGGATCTTGTGCACCGCCAGCTCGCGACCGTCCATGTCGACGATCGCGATCTCGCCCGAGCGGCTCAGCACCACGCGGCGGCCGCGCTGGTCCTCGATCAGGCGCAGGTCGCGGAACTCGACCGTGCCGTCGACCGGCGCTTCCAGGTTGGACTGCTCGTTCAGCTGCGCCGCGCCGCCAATGTGGAAGGTCCGCATCGTCAGCTGCGTGCCCGGCTCGCCGATCGACTGCGCCGCGATGACGCCCACGGCCTCGCCGATGTTCACCGGAGTGCCGCGCGCGAGGTCACGCCCGTAGCACTTGCCGCAGACGCCGATCTTGCTCTCGCAGACCAGCGGCGAGCGGATCTTCATCGCCTGGATGCCCAGCGCCTCGATCCGCGCCACCATCGGCTCGTCCAGCAAGGTGCCCGACGGGATCGCCACCTCGCCCGACTTCGCGTCGACCACGTCCTCGGCCGTGGTGCGGCCCAGGATGCGCTCGCCGAGCGAGGCGATGGTCGATCCGCCCTGCACGATCGCCTTCATCTCCAGCGCGCGCTCGGTGCCGCAATCGTCCTCGATGATGACGCAGTCCTGCGACACGTCGACGAGACGGCGGGTGAGATAACCCGAGTTCGCCGTCTTCAACGCCGTGTCCGCGAGACCCTTGCGGGCGCCGTGGGTGGAGTTGAAATATTCGAGGACCGTCAGGCCTTCCTTGAAGTTCGAGATGATCGGCGTCTCGATGATCTCGCCCGACGGCTTGGCCATCAGGCCGCGCATCCCCGCCAGCTGCTTGATCTGCGCCTGCGAGCCGCGGGCACCCGAGTGCGCCATCATGTAGATCGAGTTGATCGGCTTCTCGCGGCCGGCGTCATCGCCGTCCTCGTAATGGCGGACCGCCTTGATCTCGTTCATCATCGAGTTCGCGACCTGATCGCCGCAGCGCGACCAGGCGTCGATCACCTTGTTGTACTTCTCCTGCTGCGTGATCAGGCCGTCCTGATACTGCTGCTCGTAATCCTTCACCTGCTCGCGGGTCTCGTCGACCAGCTTGTCCTTGTCCGGCGCGATGATCATGTCGTCCTTGCCGAACGAGATGCCCGCCTTGAACGCGTGGCGGAAGCCCAGCGCCATGATGGCGTCGGCGAACAGCACCGTCTCCTTCTGCCCCGTGTGACGATAGACCTCGTCGATCACGTCGCCGACGTCCTTCTTCGTCAGCAGGCGGTTGACGACGTCGAACGGCACCTTGTGGCTCTTCGGCAGCGTCTCGCCCAGCAGCATGCGGCCCGGCGTCGTCTCGAAGCGCTTCAGGTACTGCTTGCCGTTCTCGTCCGTCTGGGGAACGCGGCTGATGACCTTGGTGTGCAGCGTCACCGCGCCGGAGTTCAGCGCCTGGTGCACCTCCGCCATGTCGGCCAGCAGCATGCCTTCGCCCGGCTCCTTCTCCTTCATCATCGAGAGGTAGTAGAGGCCGAGGACCATGTCCTGCGACGGCACGATGATCGGCTTGCCGTTCGCCGGGGACAGGATGTTGTTCGTCGACATCATCAGGACGCGCGCTTCCAGCTGCGCCTCGAGGCTCAGCGGCACGTGCACGGCCATCTGGTCGCCGTCGAAGTCGGCGTTGAACGCGGAGCAGACCAGCGGGTGCAGCTGGATCGCCTTGCCCTCGATCAGCACCGGCTCGAACGCCTGGATGCCCAGGCGGTGCAGCGTCGGCGCGCGGTTGAGCAGCACGGGATGCTCGCGGATCACCTCGTCCAGGATGTCCCAGACTTCCTTGCGCTCCTTCTCCACCCACTTCTTGGCCTGCTTCAGCGTCATGCTGAGGCCCTTGGCGTCGAGGCGCGCGTAGATGAACGGCTTGAACAGCTCGAGCGCCATCTTCTTGGGCAGGCCGCACTGGTGCAGCTTCAGCTCCGGCCCGGTCACGATGACCGAACGGCCCGAATAGTCGACGCGCTTGCCGAGCAGATTCTGGCGGAAGCGGCCCTGCTTGCCCTTCAGCATGTCGGACAGCGACTTGAGCGGACGCTTGTTGGCACCCGTGATCGTGCGGCCGCGGCGGCCGTTGTCGAACAGCGCGTCGACCGCTTCCTGCAACATCCGCTTCTCGTTGCGCACGATGATGTCCGGCGCGCGCAGCTCCATCAGCCGCTTCAGGCGGTTGTTGCGGTTGATGACGCGGCGGTACAGGTCGTTCAGGTCGGACGTCGCGAAGCGGCCGCCGTCCAGCGGCACCAGCGGGCGCAGCTCGGGCGGGATGACCGGCACGACCTCGAGGATCATCCACTCGGGCCGGTTGCCCGACTCGAGGAAGCTCTCGACGACCTTCAGCCGCTTGATGATCTTCTTGGGCTTCAGCTCCGACTTGGTCGTCGCCAGCTCTTCCAGCAGCTGGGTCTTCTCGCCCTCCAGGTCGAGGTTCTCCAGCATGATGCGCACGGCCTCGGCGCCGATGCCGGCGGAGAAGGCGTCCTCACCATATTCGTCCTGCGCCTCGAGCAGCTCGTCCTCGGTCAGCAGCTGGTACTTTTCCAGCGGCGTCAGGCCCGGCTCGATGACGATATAGGCCTCGAAGTAGAGCACGCGCTCCAGCTGCTTGAGCTGCATGTCGAGCAGCAGGCCGATGCGCGAGGGCAGCGACTTCAGGAACCAGATGTGCGCGACGGGCGCGGCCAGCTCGATATGGCCCATCCGCTCGCGGCGGACCTTCGAGACGGTGACCTCGACACCGCACTTCTCGCAGACGATGCCCTTGTACTTCATGCGCTTGTACTTGCCGCACAGGCATTCATAGTCCTTGATCGGACCGAAGATGCGCGCGCAGAACAGGCCGTCACGCTCGGGCTTGAACGTGCGATAGTTGATCGTCTCGGGCTTCTTGATCTCGCCGAAGGACCAGCTGCGGATCTTGTCCGGCGACGCGATCCCGATCTGGATCTGGTCGAAGGTCTCCGGCTTCGCGAGCGGATTGGCGAAATTGGTCAGTTCGTTCATTTTCAACCTCTTTCTCCTCTCCCTTGGGAGAGGAAGGGGCCCGCCCGGCGCAGCCGGGTGGGAAGGTGAGGGTGACAGGCGCGCCTAGCTCGCCCTCACCCTTCCGCGGCCTGCGGCCGCTCCCTCCCTCTCCCGCCGGGAAAGGGAAGGCGGTTGCTCCTTACTCCGCCGCGATGGCGATGCCGTCGTCGCCGTCGGCTTCCTCCATGGACTTCAGGTCCACGTTGAGGCCGAGCGAGCGCATCTCCTTCACCAGCACGTTGAAGCTCTCCGGGATGCCGGCCTCAAACGTGTCGTCGCCCTTGACGATCGCCTCGTAGACCTTGGTGCGGCCGACCACGTCGTCGGACTTCACCGTCAGCATCTCCTGCAGCGTATAGGCGGCGCCGTACGCCTGGAGCGCCCACACCTCCATCTCGCCGAAGCGCTGGCCGCCGAACTGCGCCTTGCCGCCCAGCGGCTGCTGGGTGACGAGGCTGTACGGCCCGATCGAGCGCGCGTGGATCTTGTCGTCCACCAGATGGTGCAGCTTCAGCATGTAGATGATGCCGACGGTCACCTTGCGGTCGAACTTCTCGCCGGTGCGCCCGTCGAACAGGTCCGACTGGCCTGACGGGTCGAGGCCCGCCAGCTCCAGCATGGCCGAGACGTCCGCCTCCACCGCGCCGTCGAACACCGGGGTGCCCATGGGCACGCCCGCACGCAGGTTCTGCGCCAGCTCCACGATCTGCTCGCCGTCGCGCGCCTCGATATCCTCGAGGTAGTGCTCGCCGTAGACGGACTTCAGCCGGTCCTTCACCGCGTCGGGCATCGCGCCCGGCTTAGCATCGGGATTGGCCTCGCGCCAGTCGTCCAGCGCCTCCGCGATCTGCTGACCCAGGCCGCGCGCGGCCCAGCCCAGGTGGGTCTCGAAGATCTGCCCGACGTTCATGCGGCTCGGCACGCCCAGCGGGTTCAGCACCAGATCGACCGGCGTCCCGTCCGCGAGGAAGGGCATGTCTTCCTGCGGCAGGATGCGGCTGATGACGCCCTTGTTGCCGTGACGGCCGGCCATCTTGTCGCCCGGCTGCAGCTTGCGCTTCACCGCGACGAAGACCTTCACCATCTTCAGCACGCCCGGCGGCAGCTCGTCGCCGCGCTCCAGCTTCTCGCGGCGATCGTGGAACTTGTCCGTGATCCGCTTGGCCGCCTCGTCGTACTGCGCCTTCACCGCCTCCAGATCGCTCTGGCGGGCGTCGTCCTGCACCGCGAACTTCCACCATTCGTGGCGGTCGACGCTGTCCAGCACGTCCATGTCGATGGTCACGCCCTTCTTCACGCCCTTGGGCGCAGCCGTGGCGACCTGGTCGAGCAGCATCTCGCGCAGGCGGGACCAGGTGGCGCGGTTCAGGATCGTGCGCTCGTCGTCGGCGTCCTTCTTCAGGCGCTCGATCTCCTCGCGCTCGATCGCCATCGCGCGCTCGTCCTTGTCGATGCCGTGGCGGTTGAAGACGCGCACGTCGACGATCGTGCCCGCAACGCCCGGCGGCAGGCGCAGCGACGTGTCGCGCACGTCGGACGCCTTCTCGCCGAAGATGGCGCGAAGCAGCTTCTCCTCCGGCGTCATGGGGCTCTCGCCCTTCGGCGTGATCTTGCCCACCAGGATGTCGCCCGGCTCCACCTCTGCGCCGATGTAGACGATGCCCGCCTCGTCGAGGTTGCGCAGCGCCTCCTCGCCGACGTTGGGGATGTCGCGCGTGATGTCCTCCGGCCCCAGCTTCGTGTCGCGGGCCATCACCTCGAACTCGTCGATGTGGATCGACGTGAACACGTCGTCCTTCACGATCCGCTCGGAGATGAGGATCGAATCCTCGTAGTTGTAGCCGTTCCAGGGCATGAACGCGACGAGCGCGTTGCGGCCGAGCGCCAGCTCGCCGAACTCGGTGGACGGGCCGTCGGCCAGCACGTCGCCGGCCTTCACCACGTCGCCCACCTTCACCAGCGGGCGCTGATTGATGCAGGTCGACTGGTTGGAGCGCTGGAACTTCATCAGCGTGTAGATGTCGACGCCCGACTTGCTGCTATCCAGCTCGCCGGTGGCGCGGATCACGATGCGGCTCGCGTCGACCTGGTCGACCACGCCCGCGCGGCGGGCGGCGATCGCGGCGCCGGAATCGCGCGCCACGGTCTCCTCCATGCCGGTGCCGACGAACGGCGCCTCGGCCTTCACCAGCGGCACCGCCTGGCGCTGCATGTTCGATCCCATCAACGCGCGGTTCGCGTCGTCGTTCTCCAGGAACGGGATCAGCGAGGCCGCGACGGACACGAGCTGCTTGGGCGACACGTCCATCAGCGTGATCGTTTCGGGCAGCGCCATCAGGAACTCGCCCGCCTGTCGGGCGGAGACCAGCTCTTCGGTGAAGCGGCCGTCCTCGTCCGTCTCCGCGGACGCCTGCGCGACGGTGTGCTTCTGCTCCTCCATCGCCGACAGGTAGACGACCTCGTCGGTCACCTTGCCGTCCACCACGCGCCGGTACGGCGTCTCGATGAAGCCGTACTTGTTGACGCGGGCGAAGGTCGACAGCGAGTTGATGAGGCCGATGTTCGGGCCTTCCGGCGTCTCGATCGGGCAGATGCGGCCATAGTGCGTCGGGTGCACGTCGCGCACTTCGAAGCCCGCGCGCTCGCGGGTAAGCCCGCCCGGCCCGAGCGCCGAGACGCGGCGTTTGTGCGTCACTTCGGACAGCGGGTTGGTCTGGTCCATGAACTGCGACAGCTGCGACGAACCGAAGAACTCGCGCACCGCGGCGACCGCGGGCTTCGCGTTGATGAGGTCGTTCGGCATCACCGTGGACACGTCCACCGACGACATGCGCTCCTTCACCGCGCGCTCCATGCGCAGCAGGCCGACGCGATACTGGTTCTCCAGCAGCTCGCCCACCGACCGCACGCGGCGGTTGCCCAGGTTGTCGATGTCGTCGATCTCGCCCTTGCCGTCCTTCAGGTCGACCAGGGTCTTCACGACCGCCAGGATGTCCTCGGTGCGCAGCGTCGTCACCGTGTCCTCGGCGTCGAGGTCGAGGCGCATGTTCAGCTTCACGCGGCCCACCGCCGACAGGTCGTAGCGGTCCGGATCGAAGAACAGGCCGGCGAACAGCGCTTCGGCCGTCTCCAGCGTCGGCGGCTCGCCGGGGCGCATCACGCGATAGATGTCGGAGAGCGCCTGCTCGCGCTCCTCGGCCTTGTCCGCCTTCAGCGTGTTGCGGATCCACGCGCCGGTCGACACGTGGTCGATGTCGAGCAGCTCGATCCGGTCGATCCCGGCCTTGTCCAGCTTCTCCAGATTGTCCGGACCGATCTCGTCGCCCGCCTCGACGTAGATCTCGCCCGTCGTCTCGTTGATGAGGTCGTAGGCGGAATAGCGGCCGTAGATCTCCTCGGTCGGGATCAGCAGCGTCGCCAGCCCGTCCTTGCCCGCCTTGTTGGCGGCGCGCGGGGTGATCTTCTGCCCCGCGGCGAACACGACCTCGCCCGAGCTCGCGTCGATCAGGTCGAACGTCGGCTTCACGCCGCGCCAGTTCTCCGCCGCGAACGGGATCTGCCAGCCGCCCCCCTCCACATCATTGGCGCCGCGCACGAAGGTGACGCGGTTGTAGAAGTGGTTGAGGATCTCTTCCGAGTTGAGGCCCAGCGCGTACAGCAGCGCCGTCACCGGCAGCTTGCGCTTGCGGTCGATGCGGACGTTGACGATGTCCTTGGCGTCAAACTCGAAGTCCAGCCAGCTGCCGCGATAGGGGATCACGCGCGCGGCGAACAGGTACTTGCCCGACGCGTGCGTCTTGCCGCGGTCATGGTCGAACAGGACGCCCGGCGAACGGTGCATCTGGCTGACGATCACGCGCTCGGTGCCGTTGATGAAGAACGTGCCGTTCTCCGTCATCAGCGGCATGTCGCCCATGTAGACGTCCTGCTCCTTGATATCGAGCACGGAGCGGGTTTCCGTATCGGGATCCACCTCGAACACGATCAGGCGGAGCGTGACGCGCATCGGCGCGGCGTAGGTGATGCCGCGCTGGCGGCATTCCTCGACGTCGAACTTCGGCGGCTCCAGCTCGTAGTTGACGAAGTCCAGCTCGGCGGTGCCGGCGAAGTCGCGGATCGGGAACACGCTGCGCAGCGTCTTCTCCAGGCCCGAGACGTAGCCGATCGACGGGTCGGACCGCAGGAACTGCTCGTAGCTCTCGCGCTGGACCTCGATCAGGTTCGGCATCTGCACCACTTCGTGGATGTTGCCGAACACCTTGCGGATGCGCCGCTTGCGCGTGCCCGCCTTGTCCGTCCGCGCGGAGCCCGCGTCGATCGCCTTGGTTGCCATGGTGCCTGTTTGCCTCTCAGCAGGAAATCACGAGCGCTTCGTGACAGAACGGAAAAAGGCCGCTCGTCTGCCTGTCCCGATGTCGGGGCAGGCGACGGCAGCCTTCGGCGTCCTGTTTCCGCGGCACCATACGTGCGGGGCGCTGCGCGACGGCGCCCCATGTCCCGGTGCTGTGGAAGTGATCGGGAAATAGGGACGTGCCCGCACCATGTCAACGCCGGCCGACATGCCGGAAGCGTCCGTTCCGGAACCGATCCGTTTCGCAGCGGGTTGATCCGTGCAAACGATGGGAGAGATAGAGATGGAGAGGAACCGATCCGTGCGCGCGGCGCTGATGATCTCGGCCGCCGTCACGATGTCCGCCCCCGCGCTGGCGCAGCAGGTCCCGCCGACACCCGGGCCCGCCGCCGGGCAGGTCGTGCCGGTCACGCCGCCGCCCGTCGCGTCCACCGCCGCGCCGCAGACCGCGACGCCGTCGAGCCCCGCTTCCGGTGACAGCGCGACGCCGATCAATCCGGAAGCCGCCGCACAGGCTGCGGCCGAGGATGAGGAGCGCGCCGCCGAGCGCCGCGCGAGCCGCCGTGCCGCCCCGCCCCGCGAGGCGGCCGCCGCACCGGCGGTCCGCGCCGCCGCCCGCACCGAGGCGCCGGCCGCACGGCCGCAGCCCACGGCTTCCGCCACACCTTCGTTAACGGCCGCGGCGCCCGCAGCCCCGGGGGAGACTTCCCCCACCGCCGCAGAGCCGGCCCGGCCGGCTTCGGCACCGGCCGTTGCGCAGCCGGCGCAGGAAGGCGGCGCGCCGGTGTGGCCGCTCGCCGTCATCGCCGCGCTGATCGTCGCCGCCGGCGCCTTCTTTTTCCTGCGCCGCCGCAAGGCCGACGAGGCGGAGGATCAATGGGGCGAGCCCGCGCCCGCCGAGTACGGCGCCGCCGGCCCGGCGGCGGTCGAGCCTGGCCCGGTGCGCGCCGCCCCCGCGGCGATGGCCGCCGCGCCGCTGGTGACGCCGCGGCACGATCCCGTGCCCGACGCGCCGGTCGTCCCGGTGGCGGCGGAGGAGGCGAGCGTCGCCCCCGCCGACAGCGACGACGTCGCCGCGCTCACCGCGGCCGAATCGCCGGGAGATCGCCCGTGGCTGGAGTTCGCGATGCGTCCGGTGCGCGCGGGCACCAACGTCGACGAGGCGCTGGTCGAGATCGAACTGACCGTGGGCAACGCCGGCCCGGTCGCGGCGGAGGACGTGCGCATCGCCACCTTCATGCTCTCCGCCGACGACGCCACGGAGATGGAGCGCCTGCTGATCGACCCGCGCGAGGACGCGGCCGTGTCGCCGATGACGATCGCCGCGGGGGAGGGGACGCGGGTGGACGCCACCCTGGCGATGAACCGCGCCGCGCTGGGCACCGGCGCGTTCCGCCCCGTGATCGTCGCCGACGCCCGCTACCGCCTGCCCGACGGCAGCGAGGGCCGCACCTCGGCCTCGTTCCTCGTCGGCGGCGCGACCGGCGGCGGCGCGCCGGAGCCGATCGCGCTCGACCGCAACCTGATGCGAGACGACGTGGAGGCGCAACTCTACCGCCAGCCCGAGCGGATCTGAGCGGCGCGGCGCGCCGCGCGCCCGGTTCGCTGCACTTCGTCGCGGACCGGCACGCGCGCGCCGGGATCGATCCCGCCTTCTAACCCCTTGCCCGGCACCTGGCTTCGGCTAGGCTGGGGCGATGATCCGCATCGTCGCGCCGTTCCTCCTGCTCGCCGCCCCCGCGGCGCACGCGCAGGAGGTGTTCGGCGGCATCCTCGCCCACGGCGTCGACACGCCGCTCACCTTCGATACCGGCGAGCGCGGGGTCGACGTGCAGGCGGGCGTCCGGCTCGCGCCCGTCGCGCGGATCGGCGGGGCGGCGTTGCAGCCCTACGCCTTCGGATCGCTCAACACCGCCGGTGACACCAGCTTCGTCGCGGCGGGCGTCGCGCTGAAGGTGCCGGTGGGCGGCTGGTTCCTGCGGCCGGGCATCGGCATTGCGGTGCACGACGGCCCGTCGACCCGGCTGGACCGGCGGACGAACATCTACACCGACCTGGGCAGCCGCGTGCTGTTCGAGCCCGAACTGGGCATCGGCACCGCCGTCGCGCCGCGCGTCACCGCGGAACTGACGTGGACACACCTCAGCCACGCGCAGATCTTCGGCGCGCAGAACCCGGGGCTCGACATGATCGGCGCCCGCCTCGCCGTGGCGCTACGCTAGGAGAATCGATGTGAAGGCGTATCTTCTTCTTGCCGCGGCGGCCGTTGCCGCGCCGCTTGCCGCGCAGCAGCAGGCACCCGCGCCGGCGGGCGACATCCCCGCCGCCTTCTCCCCGCCGAAGGTCGGCTACGATTACGACAAGCGCGTCGTCATGGTGCCGATGCGCGACGGCACGAAGCTGTACACCGTCATCGTCGTGCCCAAGGGCGTGAAGGACGCGCCCATCGTGCTGACGCGCACGCCCTACAACGCCGCCGGCCGCGCCAATCGCAGCGACAGCCCGTCGATGCTGAATGCGCTGCCGCTCGCCGACGAGGGGTTCGTGAAGGGCGGCTACATCCGCGTCTACCAGGACGTGCGCGGCAAGTACGGGTCGGAGGGCGACTATGTCGTCACGCGACCGCCGATCGGTCCGCTCAACCCCACCGCCGTCGATCACACCACGGACGCCTGGGACACGATCGACTGGCTGGTGAACAAGGCCAACCTGCCGGAAAGCAACGGCCGCGTCGGCATGATCGGCTCGTCGTACGAGGGCTTCACCGTGGTCATGGCGCTGCTGAAGCCGCACCCGGCGCTGAAGGTCGCCGCGCCGGAAAGTCCGATGATCGACGGCTGGATGGGCGACGACTGGTACCATTACGGCGCCTTCCGCCTGGCCAACATCGGCTGGATCGGGTCGCAGACCGGCTACAAGGGCGCGGGCAAGGCGCCGCCGTCTGGCGGCTGGGACGATTACGACAATTTCCGCACCGGCTCGGCCGGCGATTGGGCGAAGAAGTCGGGCTATGACCAGCTGCCGTTCTGGAAGCGGTTCGTCAGCCACCCGGCCTACGACGCCTATTGGCAGGGGCAGGCACTGGACAAGCTGCTCGCCGCCAACCCCTCGGACGTGCCGACGATCTGGGAACAGGGGCTGTGGGATCAGGAGGACATGTACGGCGCGATCACCGCGTGGGAGGCGCTGAAGGCCAAGGGCAAGACCGGCAACAACTTCCTCGTGATGGGGCCGTGGCGACACAGCCAGGTGAATCGCGAGGGGCGCTCGCTTGGCCCCTTCCAGTGGAACGGCGACACCGCCGCGCAATTCCGCGACGACATGGTGCTGCCGCTGTTCGACCAGTATCTGAAGCCCGGCAGCCCGGCGGCGAACCTGCCGGTCGCCGCGATCTACAACACGGGCGAGAACCGGTGGGACCGTCTGTCGCAATGGCCGCTGGCGTGCGAGGCGGGATGCGCCGCGCCGCTGACGCCCCTCTTCCTCCAGGCGGACGGCGCGCTCGGTTTCGCGCGGGGCGGGCAGGGCGGGGACCGCTACGTGTCCGATCCCGCCAAGCCGGTGCCGCATCTGCCGCGGCCGGTGAACTTCGACGACGGTCGCTGGGGCGACTGGCTGGTCAGCGACCAGCGCCACGCCGATGGCCGCCCCGACGTGCTCACCTATCAGACCGCGCCGCTGACGCAGGCGGTTCGCGTGTCCGGCGCGCCCTTCGCGAACCTGTTCGCGCGCACGACCGGGACGGACGGCGACTTCGTCGTGAAGATCATCGACGTCTATCCGGCGGCGAACGCGACCGACCCGAAGATGGGCGGCTATCAACTGCCGATCAGCCTCGACATCTTCCGCGGCCGGTATCGCGACAGCTTCGCGAAGCCGAGCGCGATCCCGGCTGGCAGGGTGCAGCGCTATCGCTTCCGCCTGCCCACGGTGAACCACGTGTTCCAGCCGGGGCACCGCATCATGGTGCAGGTGCAGTCCAGCCTTTTCCCGCTCTACGATCGCAATCCGCAGACGTACGTGCCGAACATCTTCCTCGCCCGTCCGCAGGACTACAAGGCCGCCACGGTGACGATCGAGCGAGGCGGGGCGAGCGCCAGCGCGGTCGAACTGCCCATCGTGCCGGTGGATCAGGCGGCGGTGGCGGCGTCCGCGTCAGGGGCGCGATAGGACGGGACAGTTGACGTTCACGCTCGCGGGGGTAGCGCAACGCGCCATGCCCTCGCGACTTCCGCTCCTGCTCGCCGCCGCACTCGCCACCCCCGCTCCGACGCAGGACGTGCCGGTGGCGACCGTCTCGCCCACGCCATCGCCGACACCCGCCGTCGCGCTGCCTCCCGCGGCGAGCGCGGTTCCCCCGCCGATCGCGATCACGCTGCCGACACCCACGCCGACGCCGGCGCTGACACCGACGCGCGCGGCTCCCGCGCCGCTTGCCGCCGCGACGCCGCGGGAGCGCCCGACGCCGACGCCGACGCCCACGCCCACGCCGTCAGCAACGCCCGAATCGCCGCCGTCACCCGGTGCGGCCGCCCCCGCACCGACGCTGACGACGCCTGCCACCGTCGCCGCACTCGCGCCGGCGCCGTCAACGCTCGCCGGGGGGCGGCCCGCCACCGCGCTGCCGATTCCGCCGGAACGCGGGTCGCCGTGGATGTTGCCGACGGTCGGCGGGCTGCTGATCGCGCTGGTGCTGGTGGCGCTGGCGGCGCGGCGGCGACGGCGCGCCGCCGATCCCGACCCCCACCCCGTCCCCGTCGTGACGGAGCAGGTGGAGGCGTCGAGGCCGGCGGCACCGCGCGCACCGGTCGCGAGCTCCGCCCCGTCACCCGCCGCCCCGTCACCCGCCGCCCCGTCACCCGCCGCCCCGCCGCGCGCCTGGATCGCGCTGGAGCTGCGCCCGCGCCGGGCGGGGATGAACCTGCTCACCGCCACGCTTGACGCCGAGGTGATCGTCCGCAACGAGGGAGAGGCGGCGGCGGAGGACGTGCGCGTCGTCCTGCGGCTGCTCAGCGCGCGCGCCGACCAGGAAGCGGAGCTGGAGGCGGTGGCCACCGACGCGGCCGCCCGCGCCATCGCCGCGCCTTTCTCGCTCGCGCCGGGGGAGGAGCGCGCGATGGCCGCCATCGCCACGCTGCCGCGCGCCGACATCAACGTGATGACCGTCGCCGATCGCGCGATGTTCGTCCCCGTCGCCGCGCTCGGCGCCCGCTACGTGACCGACGGCGAGGCGGGCGTGACCGCCACCGCGTTCGCGCTGGGGGTCGAGCGGGAAGGGGCGGACAAGCTGGCGCCCTTCTTCCTCGACGCGCCCGCGCGGATGCACGACGCGGTGGGCGTGCGCCCGCACGTCCTATCGGTCAGGCGCTAGTCGATCCTGCGTACTCGGCGAGCAGCGCAGGAAATTGCTCCATCGGCGGAAAGCCGGCGTAGGAGTGGCGGGCGGGCGTGCTGGCCCAGGGCAGCGCCTCGCTGGTGAAGGTCTCGACGAACGGCACGTACCAGCACGCGTCGTCCAGCATCGTCGCGCGCACGTTGACGAAACCGGGATCGGGGTCGATCCGCGTGAACAGCCAGCTCTTGCAGCGGTCGCAATGGTGATGGTGCAATTGCGCGCCGTGCAGGCCGCCGATCACGGTCTCGCCCGCCGTCACGTCGAACGCGGCGGTCGGCACCGCGACGGAGAGCGAGAAGGCGCTCGCCGTCATCCGCTGGCACCCCGTGCAATGGCACGCCATCGTCAGCAGCGGCGCCGCGTCCACGCGGAAGCGGACCGCGCCGCAGCGGCACCCGCCCTCCATTGGCAGCTGGCCTGGATTCATCGCTTTTCTCCCCGGCGCATCTGGTGAAGGATCGCCGCTGTCGAAGGGGGAATGCCATATGAGACTGCGCGCCGTCATCCTCGCGTCCGCCGCCTGCGCGGCCGTGCCCGCCGCGGCGAAGACCAGCGTCGTCACCGCCGCGCGGATGCTCGACGTGGAGAAGGGCGCGCTGCTCGCCAATCCGGTCGTCGTCGTCACCGATGGCCGCATCGCCGCCATTGCCACCCGCGGCGATGCGCCCGCGGCGACCCCGGCGGATGCGGAGCGGATCGACCTGGGCGACGTCACGCTCGTTCCCGGGTTGATCGACATGCACGTCCATCTGACCAGCAATGCCCGCTACGGCGGCTACAGCAGCCTGCAGTTCACCGACAGCTTCTGGATCGCGCAGGGCGTCGGCAACGCGGAGCGCACGCTTCGCGCCGGCTTCACCACCGTCCGCAACGTCGGTTCGGACGGCTACGGGGATGTCGGCATCAAGCAGGCGATCGACGGCGGCTGGGTGCAGGGACCGCGCATCGTGCCCGCGGCCCATGCGCTCGGCGCCAGCGGCGGCCATTGCGACCAGACCTATCTGCCCCCGTCGTTCAAGGCGGTGTCGCCCGCCGTGGGCGACACGCCCGACGAACTGAGGAAGCGCGTGCGCGAGCAGCGCAAGTACGGGGCGGAGGTCATCAAGGTGTGCGCGACCGGCGGCGTGTTTAGCCGCAACACCGAACCCGGCGTCCAGCAGCTGCGCGAGGACGAGCTGCGGGCGGTGGCGGAGGAGGCGCACTTCTGGAAGCTGAAGACGGCGGCGCACGCGCACGGGGCCGAGGGGATCAGGGCCGCGATCCGCGCCGGCATCGACACGATCGAGCACGTCAGCTTCATCGACGACGAGGGCATCCGGCTGGCGAAGGAGCGCGGTACCTGGCTCGGCTTCGACGTCTACAACACCGACTACACGCTGGCGGAAGGCGAGAAGAACGGCGTCCTGCCGGAGAACATCGCGAAGGAACGCGCGGTCGGCACGCTCCAGCGCGAGAATTTCCGCAAGGCGGCGCGGGCGGGCGCGCGCATGATCTACTCGACCGACGCGGGCGTCTACCCGCATGGCGACAATGCCCGGCAGTTCGCCGTCATGGTCCGGTTCGGCCTGACGCCGGCGGAGGCGATCCGCAGCGCGACGTGGAATGCCGCACAGGCGCTGGGACGGGAGAAGGACGTGGGCGCGATCGCGACCGGCCGGTTCGGCGACATGGTGGCGGTGAGGGGGAATCCGCTGGCCGACGTCACCGTGCTGGAGCGCCCGGTGGCGGTGGTGAAGGGCGGCGAGCGGGTGGATTGAACCGCGCGGGCGCCGGCTCGTTCAGCACGCATGGCAGAGGATCACGACCGGACCGCGAAGGATTTCGCCGACGCCGTCAACATGGCCCCCGCGGAGCTGGACAAGTGGCTCGACACCGACGACAGCAAGCGCGTCGGCTGGAAGGGCGAGGACGGGCAGGGCGCCGGGGAGAGCGTCGGGCACAAGTCGGGCCGCCGGATCGTCGAGCTGAAGCGGACGAAGAAGGCGGACCTCACCGACGACGATTACGCGCACATGCGCAAGGTGGTCGGCTACGTTCACCGCCACCTGAAGCAGGGCGGCCCGGCGACGGACAAGGAGCACAGCGACTGGCGCTACTCGCTGATGAACTGGGGCCACGACCCGCTGAAGTAGCGGCCGATTGACCACGCCGCGGCGCGGCGGTATAGCGCCGCCCGTTCGGAGGAGGCGACTCCGTCGGGCACGCTTGAACATTGCTGGATGCATCAGGGCCGCCGGCGACCGGAAACGGGCGTCCGCACGGTCCTTTTCGTATTCCTTGGCTTGTTAGGCTCCAGCAAAGTAACCCTTTGAAAGGTGAAGGCTTCAATGCCGACGATCAACCAGCTGGTCCGCAAGGGCCGCGAATTGCAGAAGGCCAAGTCCAAGGTCCCTGCGATGGAGCAGAACCCGCAGAAGCGCGGCGTCTGCACCCGTGTCTACACGACCACGCCGAAGAAGCCGAACTCGGCGTTGCGCAAGGTGGCCAAGGTCCGCCTGACCAACCAGCGCGAGGTCATCAGCTACATCCCGGGCGAGGGCCACAACCTGCAGGAGCACTCGGTGGTGCTGATCCGCGGCGGCCGCGTGCGCGACCTTCCGGGCGTGCGCTACCATGTGCTGCGCGGCGTGCTCGACACGCAGGGCGTAAAGGACCGCCGTCAGTCCCGCTCGAAGTACGGCGCCAAGCGTCCGAAGTGATCGGCCGCCGGCCGATCGCCCCGGCGCAGGCCGGGGTCCAGAATCAAAAGTAAGCCCCGGACGGGTTCCGGAACAGCTGAAGAAGCAAGGAAGTCCAGATGGCTCGTCGTCGTCGTCCCGAGAAGCGGGAAATCCTGCCCGACCCCGTCTATGGTGACGTGGTCCTGTCGAAGTTCATGAACAGCGTGATGCTGGACGGCAAGAAGTCGGTCGCGGAAGGCATCGTCTATTCCGCGCTGGAGACCGTCGAGACCCGTGCCAAGCGCGAGCCGATCGGCGTGTTCCACGATGCGCTGAACAACATCAAGCCGGGCATCGAGGTCCGCAGCCGCCGCGTCGGCGGTGCGACCTACCAGGTGCCGGTCGAGGTCCGTCCGGAGCGCGCGCAGGCGCTGGCGATCCGCTGGCTGATCTCGGCGGCGCGCAGCCGCAGCGAGAACACCATGTCGTCGCGCCTGTCGGGCGAGCTGCTCGACGCGTCGAACAACCGCGGCAACGCGGTGAAGAAGCGCGAGGACACGCACCGCATGGCGGAGGCGAACCGCGCGTTCAGCCACTATCGCTGGTAACCGCGATGCCGGCGCGGTCCGTCTTGGAAGCGTCGCAAAACTGACCTATATCGTGGGGAGCCGGCCGATAACGCTGCGCTCCCCACATCGCTAAGGAAGCCCGACCATGGCCCGCAGCCATCCGCTCGAACTGTATCGCAACATCGGCATCATGGCGCACATCGACGCCGGCAAGACGACGACGACGGAGCGCATCCTCTACTACACCGGCAAGTCCTACAAGATCGGCGAGGTGCACGAGGGCACCGCGACGATGGACTGGATGGAGCAGGAGCAGGAGCGCGGTATCACGATCACGTCGGCTGCCACCACCTGCAAGTGGAAGGCCGAGGAGGGCAAGGGCCCCGAGCACCTCATCAACATCATCGACACGCCCGGCCACGTCGACTTCACGATCGAGGTCGAGCGGTCGCTGCGCGTGCTCGACGGCGCAGTCGCGTGCTTCGACGGCGTTGCGGGTGTGGAGCCGCAGTCGGAGACGGTGTGGCGCCAGGCCGACAAGTACGGCGTGCCGCGCATGTGCTTCGTCAACAAGCTCGACCGCACCGGCGCCGACTTCTACTTCTGCGTGCAGTCGATCATCGACCGCCTGGGCGCGAAGCCGGCGGTGCTGTACCTGCCGATCGGCATCGAGGGCGGCTTCAAGGGTCTGGTCGACCTGGTCGAGAACCGCGCGATCATCTGGCTGGAAGAGAGCCTGGGCGCGAAGTTCGAGTACCAGCCCATTCCCGACGACATGGTCGAGAAGGCGGCCAAGTACCGCAACGACCTGATCGAACTCGCCGTCGAGCAGGACGACGACGCGATGGAGGCGTATCTGGAGGGCAACGAGCCCGACACGAAGACGCTGAAGGCGCTGATCCGCAAGGGCACGCTGAACATGGCGTTCGTGCCGGTCGTCTGCGGCTCGGCGTTCAAGAACAAGGGCGTGCAGCCGCTGCTGGACGCGGTGGTGGACTTCCTGCCGTCGCCGCTCGACGTGCCGGCGATCAAGGGCGTGAAGCTGGACGGCGAGACGCCGGACGAGCGTCCGTCCTCGGACGAGGCGCCGTTCTCGGCGCTGGCGTTCAAGATCATGAACGATCCCTTCGTCGGCTCGCTCACCTTCGCGCGCATCTACTCGGGCGTCCTGGTCAAGGGCGGCTACCTGAATTCCGTGAAGGACAAGAAGGAGAAGATCGGCCGCATGCTCCTCATGCACGCGAACTCGCGTGAGGACATCGACGAGGCACGCGCGGGCGACATCGTCGCGATCGCGGGCCTGAAGGAGACCACCACGGGCGACACTCTGTGCGACCCGGCGCACCCGATCATCCTGGAGCGCATGGAGTTTCCGGAGCCGGTCATCGAGCTGTCGGTGGAGCCGAAGACCAAGGCCGACCAGGAGAAGATGGGTATCGCGCTCAACCGCCTGGCCGCCGAGGACCCCTCGTTCCGCGTGTCGACGGATCACGAGTCCGGGCAGACCATCATCAAGGGGATGGGCGAGCTCCATCTCGAGATCCTGGTCGACCGCATGAAGCGCGAGTTCAAGGTCGAGGCGAACGTCGGCGCGCCGCAGGTGGCGTATCGCGAGTATCTGAAGAAGGCGGTCGACGTCGACTATACGCACAAGAAGCAGTCGGGCGGCACCGGCCAGTTCGGCCGGGTGAAGGTGAAGCTGGTGCCGGGCGAGCGCGGCGAGGGCATCATCTTCAAGGACGAGATCAAGGGCGGTAACATTCCCAAGGAATATATCCCCGCGATCGAGAAGGGCTTCCGCGAGACCGCGGCGACCGGCTCGCTGGTCGGCTTCCCGATCATCGACTTCGAGATCACGCTGTACGACGGCGCGTACCACGACGTCGACTCGTCGGCGCTGGCGTTCGAGATCACCGCGCGCGGCGCGATGCGGGAGGCCGCGCAGAAGGCCGGCATCACGCTGCTGGAGCCGGTGATGAAGGTCGAGGTCGTGACGCCGGAGGATTACCTCGGCGACGTGATCGGCGACATGAACAGCCGTCGCGGGCAGATCCAGGGCACCGACACGCGCGGCAACGCGCAGGCGGTGACCGCGATGGTGCCGCTCGCGAACATGTTCGGCTACGTCAACTCGCTGCGCTCGTTCACGCAGGGCCGCGCGAGCTACTCGATGCAGTTCTCGCACTATGACGAGGTGCCGCAGAACGTCGCCGACGAGGTGAAGGCGAAGCTGGCCTGAGGCGCACGAGGCCAAGTCTGCTTGGCCCCGAGAGGCCGCAGGGCCGGCCGGGCTCGGGCGCATGCCACTGCTTCGGCGAAGCGGGACTTGCTCCCGCGTCGGCCCGCGAGAACCGAAAGGCCCGTCCCCACGCCGGGGGCGGGCCTTTTCGCGTCCGCTTCCGTCCCGCGTTGTCGCGCGTTATCCTGGCGCCATGAACGCTCCCGCCCTTCTTGCCGAGGCGCATCAGGGACACCGCCTGCGCGCATCCGACTTCGAGGTCCTGCACGAAGGCGGCGCGCTCCAGGACGTGCGCAAGGCCGAGCTGATCGACGGGGACATCTACACCATGAGTCCGCAAACCACCCGTCACGGCGTCGCGAAGACGGAGCTTGGCTTTCAGATACGATCGCACCTCAAGACGCTGCGTCCCGACCTGATCACCATCATCGCAGTATCGGTGGTCGTCGCAGACGACAGCGTGCCAGAACCGGATATCGTCGTTTCGAGCTACAAGGGCTCCCGCTTCATGCCGGGCGACACGGTCCTTCTTGCGGTGGAGGTCGCCAGTTCCATCCTCGCCGTCGATCTCGGTCGCAAGGCCGCTCTGTATGCCGCCGCGGGCATTCCGGAATATTGGGTGGTCGATCTGGATGCCGCACGGATGGTGATCCACGCGCAGCCCGGTGCCGAAGGGTACGGCGTGAAGAGCGAGGTGGCGTTCGGGAGCGACCTGATATCCATCGCCATCCCGGGCCTGAGCGTCGAGACCGGGTTCCTCCTCGCCTGACGCGCGTTCCCGTGTGCCGACATCTGGATGGCGCTCAACCGTCTTGCGCACCCCGCCGTGGCTCGCTATGTGCGCGGCCTCGTAGGGGCTGGGCGGCGACGCCCGGCTTCTTGCGCTTAGGGGGCGACCCCTTTTCATAGTCGATTCGAGATCACGCGGCCCGCCGGCTTCCAGGCGGCGCGCTGTAGAGGAAGAAACATGGCGAAGGCGAAATTCGAGCGGACGAAGCCGCACCTGAACATCGGCACCATCGGTCACGTCGACCATGGCAAGACCTCGCTGACCGCGGCGATCACGAAGGTGCTGGCCGAGACGTCGGGCGGCGTCGCGGTCGACTTCGCGAACATCGACAAGGCGCCGGAAGAGCGCGAGCGCGGCATCACCATCTCGACCGCGCACGTCGAGTACGAGACGACGAACCGCCACTACGCGCACGTCGATTGCCCCGGCCACGCCGACTACGTGAAGAACATGATCACCGGCGCCGCGCAGATGGACGGCGCGATCCTGGTCGTGTCGGCCACCGACGGCCCGATGCCGCAGACCCGCGAGCACATCCTGCTGGCGCGCCAGGTCGGCGTGCCCGCGATGGTGGTGTTCATGAACAAGGTCGACCTCGTCGACGACGAGGAGATCCTGGAGCTCGTCGAGCTGGAAGTGCGCGAGCTGCTGAGCTCGTACGACTTCCCGGGCGACGACATTCCGATCATCAAGGGTTCGGCCACGGCCGCGCTGTCGGGTTCGGACCAGAAGCTGGGCCAGGACGCGGTGCTCGAGCTGATGAAGTCGGTCGACGAGTACATCCCGCAGCCGGAGCGTCCGCTGGACAAGCCGTTTATGATGCCGATCGAGGACGTGTTCTCGATCTCGGGTCGCGGCACCGTGGTGACCGGCCGCGTCGAGACCGGCATCATCAAGGTCGGTGAGGAAGTCGAGATCGTCGGCATCCACCCGGAGGTCCGCAAGACCACCGTCACCGGCGTCGAGATGTTCCGCAAGCTGCTCGACCAGGGCCAGGCCGGCGACAACGTCGGTGCGCTGATCCGCGGCGTCGCCCGTGACGAGGTGGAGCGCGGCCAGGTGCTGTGCAAGCCGGGCTCGATCAAGCCGCACACCGACTTCTCGTCGGAGGTGTACGTGCTGTCGAAGGACGAGGGCGGCCGCCACACGCCGTTCTTCGCAAACTATCGTCCGCAGTTCTACTTCCGCACCACGGACGTGACCGGCACCGTCGAGCTGCCCGAGGGCACCGAGATGGTGATGCCGGGCGACAACGTCGCCCTGGGCATCAAGCTGATCGCGCCGATCGCGATGGACGTCGGCCAGCGCTTCACCATCCGCGAGGGCGGCCGCACCGTCGGCGCCGGCGTGGTGAGCTCGATCGCCAAGTAAGCCGCGGCCGCGCGAGCGGTTCGTCGCGAAAGGTTCCGCCCGTCGCACCGAAAAGGTGCGGCGGGCGGTTGCCTTTTAATGAGGGCACCGCTAAGCGGCGCCACTTCGAGATCTAGAGACCTTCGCTCTTTCTCCGTCGTCCCCCGCTGGTGGGGGATCTCATCCCGCCGGCATCCGCCTGCGGCACGAGCCCCCGCTCTTCAAGCGGGCGGGGTGACGGCCGGGGGCGTGGACAGCATCGGTAGGGTAACATGGACACCAACATCCGCATTCGCCTGAAGGCGTTCGACCATCGCGTGCTCGACCAGGCGACCGGCGACATCGCCGACACCGCCCGTCGCACCGGCGCACTGATCCGCGGCCCGATCCCGCTGCCGACCCGCATCGAGAAGTTCACGGTCAACCGCGGCCCGCACATCGACAAGAAGTCGCGCGAGCAGTTCGAGGTGCGCACCTACAAGCGCATGCTCGACATCGTGCAGCCGACGCCGCAGACGGTCGACGCGCTGATGAAGCTGGACCTCGCGGCCGGTGTTGACGTCGAGATCAAGCTCGCCTAATGGCTCGCCTTCCCGCGGTTGACGCTGAGTCCCGCGGGCGGGTCCTTCCCTCGGTGGGGAAGGGCGGTGAGGCCCCCGCCAGGCGGGGAACCTGACAAGCAGAGATACCGCCGGCGGCCTCGGTCGCCGGGACAGCGTCTCCCGTCGCTTCCTTCACGGAGGCAAACCGGCCCGGACGGGGGCACGCTTCGCATTTTCGGGTCCGGACACGCACCCCGCGGGATGGTCCCCGGGGTGCCTCTGTAAGGAGCACCAGATCATGCGTACCGGCGTGATCGCGAAGAAGTTGGGGATGACCCGCCTGTTCCAGGACGACGGCCGCCACGTGCCCGTCACCGTCCTGCAGCTGGACGGGCTTCAGGTCGTCTCCCGTCGCGAAACCGATCGTGACGGCTACACCGCCGTCCAGCTTGGCGCCGGCAGCGCCAAGGCCAAGAACGTCGCCAAGCCGCAGCGCGGCCACTTCGGCAAGTCCGAGGTCGAGCCCAAGGCGGTCGTCCACGAGTTCCGCGTGACGGAGGACAATCTCCTCGACGTCGGCGCCGAGCTGTCGGCCGACCACTTCGTCGCCGGCCAGTACGTCGACATCCAGGGGCGCACGCAGGGCAAGGGCTTCGCCGGCGCCATGAAGCGCTGGAACTTCGGCGGTCTGCGCGCCACGCACGGCGTGTCGGTGTCGCACCGCTCGCACGGCTCCACCGGCAACCGCCAGGACCCGGGTCGCGTCTTCAAGAACAAGAAGATGGCCGGCCACATGGGCGACAAGAACCGCACCCAGCAGAACCTCGAGATCGTCGGCACCGACGTCGAGCGCGGCCTGATCTTCGTGAAGGGCTCGGTGCCCGGATCGAAGGGCGGCTGGCTGTTCGTGAAGGACGCCGTCAAGGTGAAGGCGCACGCCGACACCCCGTATCCCGCCGGCCTGAAGGCCGCGGCGAACACCAACACCGCTGCGGATACGCCGGCCGAGACGGCCGCTCCGGAAGCGACCGACGGCCAGGAGGGCTGAACGTGAAGGTCAAGGTTTCCTCCTTCGCCGGCACCGACGGTCAGGACATCGAGCTCAACGACGAGGTCTTCGGCCTCGATCCGCGCGCCGACATCCTGCACCGCGTCGTGACCTGGCAGCTCGAGAAGCGTCGCGCGACCGCGCGCGGCACCCGCGAGCGTTCGGACGTCGCCCGGTCGGGCAAGAAGCTGGGTCGCCAGAAGGGCGGCGGCGTCGCCCGTCACGGCGATCGGCGCGCCCCCGTCTTCATCGGCGGCGGCAAGGCGCACGGCGCCCGCGTCCGCGACTTCAATCCGTCGCTGAACAAGAAGGTTCGCGCGCTGGGTCTGAAGATGGCGCTCAGCAGCCACGCCAAGGCCGGCTCGCTGATCGTGCTGGACGGGTTCGAGGTCGCGAAGACCAAGGACCTGAAGGGTCACTTCGCGACGCTGAACGTCGGCAAGCGCACGCTGGTCATCGACGGCGAGGCCGCCGAGGGCTTCCGCGCCGGCCGCAACCTGCCGGGCGTGGAGCTGCTGCCGGCCGTCGGCGCGAACGTGTACGACATCATCAAGGCCGACACGCTGGTGCTGACCCGCGCGGCCGTCGAGAAGCTGGAGGCGCGCTTCAATGGCTAAGCCGCAGAAGGGTGCGATCGACAACCGTCACTATGACGTGATCGTCGCGCCGCACATCACCGAGAAGGCGACCCTGCTGTCCGAGCAGAACGCCGTCGTGTTCAAGGTGGCGAAGACCGCCTCCAAGCCCGAGATCAAGGCCGCGGTCGAAGCCATCTTCGACGTGACCGTGAAGGGCGTGAACACGATCGTCCAGAAGGGCAAGACGAAGCGCTGGAAGGGCGCGCCGTACTTCCGTTCGGACATGAAGAAGGCGATCGTGACGCTGGCCGAAGGGCAGTCGATCGACGTGACCGAGGGGGCCAAGTAAGATGGCACTCAAGCATTACAATCCGACCTCGCCGGCGCAGCGCGGCCTGATCCTCGTCGACAAGTCGGCGCTGTGGAAGGGCAAGCCCGTCAAGTCGCTGACCGAGGGCAAGCACAAGACCGGCGGCCGCAACAACAAGGGCCACGTGACCAGCCGCGGCATCGCGGGCGGCCACAAGCAGAAGTACCGCTACGTCGACTTCAAGCGGCGCAAGTGGGACGTCGAGGGCACCGTGGAGCGGCTGGAGTATGATCCCAACCGCACCGCCTTCATCGCGCTGGTCACCTATCCGGACGGCGAGCAGGCCTACATCATCGCGCCGCAGCGGCTCGCGCCCGGCGACAAGGTGATCGCGGCGAAGAAGACCGACACGAAGCCGGGCAACGCGATGGAGATCGGCCAGGTCCCCGTCGGCACCATCGTCCACAACGTGGAGATGAAGCCGGGCAAGGGTGGCCAGATCGCGCGCTCGGCCGGCACCTACGTGCAGGTCGTCGGTCGCGACCGCGGCATGGTGATGGTCCGCCTGAACTCGGGCGAGCAGCGCTACATCCGCGCCGACTGCATGGCCACGGTGGGGGCGGTGTCCAACCCGGACAACCAGAACCAGAACCTGGGCAAGGCCGGCCGCAGCCGCTGGATGGGCAAGCGCCCGCTGACCCGCGGCGTCGCCAAGAACCCGGTCGACCACCCGCACGGCGGTGGCGAGGGCCGGACCTCGGGCGGCCGTCACCCGGTCACCCCCTGGGGCAAGCCGACCAAGGGTGCGCGCACCCGCCACAACAAGTCCACGGATAAGATGATTATCCGCAGCCGTCACGCGAGGAAGAAGTAATGGCGCGCTCCGTCTGGAAGGGCCCGTTCGTCGAACTGAGCCTGCTGAAGAAGGCCGAGGCCGCGCAGGACGCGGGTGGCCGCGCGCCGATCAAGACCTGGTCGCGCCGCTCCACCATCCTGCCGCAGTTCGTCGGTCTGACGTTCACCGTCTACAACGGGCGCAAGTTCGTGCCGGTATCGGTGAACGAGGACATGGTCGGCATGAAGCTGGGTGAGTTCGCGCCGACGCGCTACTTCCCCGGCCACGCCGCGGACAAGAAGGGCAAGCGCTGATGAGCAAGCCAGCATCCCCCCGCAAGGTCGGCGACAAGGAAGCGCTGTCGGTCGGCACGCAGATCCGCGGTTCGGCCCAGAAGCTGAACCTGGTCGCAGGCCTGATCCGCGGCCGCAAGGCCGGCGACGCGCTGAACATCCTCACCTTCTCGAAGAAGGCGATGGCGGTGGACGCCCGCAAGGTGCTGGCTTCGGCCATCGCCAACGCGGAGAACAACCACAACCTCGACGTCGACGCGCTCGTCGTCGCGGAGGCGTCGGTCGGCAAGTCGATCACCATGAAGCGGTTCGCCACGCGCGGCCGCGGCAAGTCCACCCGCATCCTGAAGCCGTTCAGCCGGCTGCGGATCGTCGTGCGCGAGCAGGAAGAAGCCTAATGGGTCACAAGAGCAACCCGATCGGTCTGCGCCTGCAGATCAACCGCACCTGGGACAGCCGCTGGTTCGCCGAGGGTGCGGATTACGGCCGCCTGCTGCTGGAGGATCTGAAGATCCGCCAGTACATCGTGAAGACGCTGCCGCAGGCGGCGATCTCCAAGGTGGTGATCGAGCGTCCGGCCAAGCTGTGCCGCATCTCCGTCTATGCCGCGCGCCCCGGCGTCATCATCGGCAAGAAGGGCTCGGACATCGAAAAGCTTCGCAAGAAGCTGGGTTCGATGACCTCGTCCGACGTGTCGCTGAACATCGTCGAGATCCGCAAGCCCGAGGTCGACGCGAAGCTCGTCGCCCAGGGTATCGCCGACCAGCTGGAGCGTCGCATCGCGTTCCGCCGCGCCATGAAGCGCGCGGTGCAGTCGGCCATGCGCCTCGGCGCCGACGGCATCAAGGTGTATTGCGGCGGCCGGCTGGGCGGCGCGGAGATCGCGCGCTCGGAGAGCTATCGCGAGGGCCGCGTGCCGCTGCACACGCTGCGCGCCAACATCGACTATGCCGAGGCCGAGGCGCACACCGCCTATGGCGTCTGCGGCGTGAAGGTGTGGGTGTTCAAGGGCGAGATCCTGGGCCACGACCCGCTCGCCACCGATCGCCTCATGATGGAGGCTCAGACCTCCGGCGTGCGCCCTGCGCGCGACGACCGTCGCTAAGGAAGACAGGACATGCTGCAACCGAAGCGCACCAAGTTCCGCAAGGCGTTCAAGGGCCGCATCCACGGCGACGCCAAGGGCGGTACCGCGCTGAACTTCGGTTCCTACGGCCTGAAGGCCATGGAGCCGGACCGCATCACCGCCCGCCAGATCGAGGCGGCGCGCCGCGCGATCACGCGCCACATCAAGCGCCAGGGGCGCCTGTGGATCCGCGTGTTCCCGGACGTGCCGGTCTCGTCGAAGCCTGCCGAAGTCCGCATGGGCTCGGGCAAGGGTTCGCCGGAGTTCTGGGCCGCCCGCGTCAAGCCGGGCCGGATCCTGTTCGAGCTCGACGGCGTGGAGGGCAAGCTGGCCGCGGAGGCGTTCGAGCGCGCCGCGATGAAGCTGCCGATCAAGACCAAGGTCGTGGCGCGCCTCGGCGACACGTCGCACCTGGGAGGCGAGTGAGATGGCGAAGAACGTGAAGACCGACATCGCCGGGCAGACCGACGACCAGCTGTCGGAGAACCTGGGCCAGCTGAAGCGCGAGCAGTTCAACCTGCGCTTCCAGGCCGCGACCAACCAGCTCGAGAAGCCAAGCCGCGTGCGCGAGGTCCGCAAGGACATCGCCCGCATCAAGACCGCCCAGGCAGCCCGCGCTGCCGCGGCGTCGAAGTAAGAGGACGAGAGACATGCCGAAGCGCGTGCTGACCGGGATGATCGTCTCGGACAAGGGCGAGAAGACGGTGGTCGTGAACGTGGAGCGCAAGGTCAAGCACCCGCTCTACGGCAAGATCATCCGCCGCTCGAAGAAGTACCACGCCCATGACGAGGCGAACGAGTACAAGGCGGGCGAGACGGTGCGGATCGAGGAGACCGCGCCGATGAGCAAGCTGAAGACCTGGAAGGTGATCGAGCGGGTGAACACCCACGCGACGCCGGCGCGGGTCGAGATCGACGAGCCGGCGACGGCTTGAACGAACCCCGTTCGTGGTGAGGAGGGGCTGAGCTTGTCGAAGCCCGGTCTCGAACCACTGGTCCTTCGAGACGCCGCTTCGACTTCGCTCAGCGGCTCCTCGGGACGAACGGATATGACGAAGGCGGGGTTGGGTCGGAATCCACCCCAGGGTAGAAGGACTGGTTCAACATGATCCAGATGCAGTCGAACCTCGACGTCGCTGACAACAGCGGCGCGAAGCGCGTGCAGTGCATCAAGGTGCTGGGCGGCTCGAAGCGCCGTACGGCGGGCGTGGGCGACATCATCGTCGTCTCCGTCAAGGAAGCGCAGCCGCGCGGCCGCGTGAAGAAGGGCGACGTGCACCGCGCCGTCATCGTGCGCACGGCGAAGGACATCCGCCGCGCCGACGGTTCGGTGATCCGCTTCGACGGCAATGCCGCGGTTCTCGTGAACAAGAACGAGGAGCCGATCGGCACCCGCATCTTCGGCCCCGTCGTCCGCGAGCTGCGCGGCAAGGGCCACATGAAGGTGATCTCGCTCGCTCCGGAGGTGCTGTGATGGCCGCGGCAAAGATCAAGAAGGGCGACCAGGTCATCGTCCTGTCCGGCAAGGACAAGGGCAAGACCGGCACCGTGACGCAGGCGATGCCCAAGGACGGCAAGGTGATCGTGGGCGGCGTCAACGTCGCGACCCGCCACCGCAAGCCCGACCAGTCCAACCCGCAGGGCGGGCTGGAGCGCATCGAGGCGCCGCTGCACGTCAGCAAGGTCGCGCACGTGACCGCCGACGGCAAGCCCACGCGTGTCCGTTTCGAGACCCAGGACGGCAAGAAGGTCCGCGTCGCCGTCAAGACCGGGGAGAAGATCGATGGCTGATGCCTACAAGCCCCGGATGAAGGGCATCTACGAGGATCGCATCGTCAAGGCGATGAGCGAGAAGTTCGGCTACAAGAACGCGCTCGAGATCCCGCGGATCGAGAAGATCGTGCTCAACATGGGCGTGGGCGAGGCGACGCAGGACAAGAAGCGCGTCGAGCAGGCCGCGTCCGAGATGGAGCTGATCGCCGGCCAGAAGCCCGTCATCACCAAGGCGAAGAAGTCGATCGCGCAGTTCAAGCTGCGCGAGGGCATGCCGATCGGCGTGAAGGTGACGCTGCGCCGCGAGCGGATGTACGAGTTCCTCGACCGCTTCATCACCATCGCGCTTCCCCGCGTCCGCGACTTCCGCGGGCTCAACCCGAAGAGCTTCGACGGCCGCGGCAACTACGCCTGCGGCATCAAGGAACAGATCGTGTTCCCCGAGATCAACTATGACCGCATCGACAAGGTGCGCGGCATGGACGTGATCGTGACCACGACGGCGAAGACCGACGAGGAGGCGCGCGAGCTGCTCCGCCTGTTCGGCTTCCCGTTCCCGATCGAAGACGAAGCGACCGAAGAGAAGAAGGCGGCATGACCGCCCTTCTGGTCTGATAAAGAGAGCTTAAGTCCATGGCGAAACTGAGTTCCGTGAACAAGAACGAGCGGCGTAAGAAGCTCGTGAAGCAATATGCCGGCAAGTATGCCAAGCTGAAGGCGACGGCGAACGACCAGTCGCTCGACGAGACCGAGCGTCTGATCGCCCGCCTCAAGATGGCCGAGCTGCCGCGCAACGCGAACCCTACCCGCATCCGCAACCGCTGCGAGATCACGGGCCGTCCGCGCGCTTACTACCGCAAGTTCCGTCTCGCCCGCGTGATGCTGCGCGATCTGGCCAACAAGGGCCTGATCCCGGGTCTCACGAAGTCGAGCTGGTAAGGATACGATCATGGCAGTGACCGATCCCGTGGGCGACCTGCTCACCCGCATCCGCAATGGCCAGCGCGCCCGCAAGGACAGCGTGCTGTCGCCGGCGTCCAAGCTGCGCATCCGCGTGCTCGACGTGCTCCAGCGCGAGGGCTACATCCGCGGCTACGCCGAGGAAGAAATGGGCCCCGCCAAGGGCGTGCGCATCGAGCTGAAGTATTTCGAGGGCCAGCCGGCGATCAAGCACGTCGCGCGCGTCTCGAAGCCGGGCCGTCGCATCTACTCGGGCAGCCAGGAGCTGCCGCGCGTGATGAACGGCCTCGGCATCACCATCGTCTCGACGCCCAAGGGCGTGCTCAGCGACGCGGAAGCGCGCGAGCAGAACGTCGGTGGCGAAGTGCTGGCGGAGGTGTTCTGATGAGCCGCATCGGCAAGAAGGCGGTCGCCGTGCCGAACGGCGTGACCGCGAGCGTGGATGGCAACCAGCTGTCGGTGAAGGGGCCCAAGGGCACCCTGTCGATGCCGATGTCGGAGCTGGTCAGCTGGGACGTGCAGTCGGACTCGATCGGCGTGAAGCCGGCGAACGACACGAAGCGCGCGCAGGCGTTCTGGGGAATGCAGCGCACGCTGGTGCAGAACCTGGTGACCGGCGTGACCGAGGGCTTCTCGAAGAAGCTGCTCATCACCGGCGTCGGCTACCGCGCCGCCGCGCAGGGCCGCAACCTGAAGCTGCAGCTCGGCTACAGCCACGACGTCAACATCGACGTGCCGGAAGGCATCGAGGTGAAGACGCCGGACGCCACCACCGTCGAGATCAGCGGCGCGGACAAGCAGAAGGTGGGCCAGCTGGCCGCCGAGATCCGCCGCTGGCGCAAGCCCGAGCCGTACAAGGGCAAGGGCATCAAGTACGACGGCGAGTTCATCTTCCGTAAGGAAGGGAAGAAGAAGTGACCAAGGGCCTTTCGCTTTTCGAGAAGCGGCGCCGCCGCAACCGCACCGCGCTGCGCGCGCGCGCGGGGACGCGTCCGCGCCTGTCCGTGCACCGCTCGGGCAAGCACATCTACGCCCAGGTCATCGACGATGCCGCCGGTCGCACGATCGCGTCGGCATCAACGCTGGCCGGTCACGAGGGGGCGACGTCCAACGTCGCCGCCGCGTCCGAGGTGGGCAAGCGCGTGGCCGAGGCGGCGAAGGCCGCCGGCGTGACGCAGGTGGTGTTCGACCGCGGCGGCTTCCTGTTCCACGGCCGCGTCAAGGCGCTGGCCGAGGCGGCGCGCGAAGCGGGACTGGAGTTCTAAGTGATGGCTGACAACGATACCCAGCAGCAGCCCGGCGACGTCGCCGCGACTGACGCTCCCGCCGGTGATGCCGGCGCTAACACCGGCGGCAACTTCGGTGGCGGTTATCAGGGCGGCGGTCGCGGTCCGGGTGGCGGACGTGGCGGCCCCGGTGGCGGTCGCGGGCGCGGTGGCCCCGGCGGCAATCGCGGCGGGCGTGACGGTGGCCGCGGCGGCCGTCGCGACGATCGTCGTGGCGGTCCGCAGGACGACGGCGGCGAGGAGCTGATCGAGAAGCTCGTCCACATCAACCGCGTGTCGAAGACGGTGAAGGGCGGCAAGCGCTTCGGCTTCGCGGCGCTGGTCGTCGTGGGCGACGGCAAGGGCCGCGTCGGCTTCGGCCACGGCAAGGCGCGCGAGGTGCCGGAGGCGATCTCGAAGGCGACCGCGTCGGCCAAGAAGAAGATGGTGCGCGTGCCGCTGAAGGAGGGCCGCACCCTCCATCACGACGGCAACGGCCACTTCGGCGCGGGCCGCGTCCACGTCCGCTCGGCGCCGCAGGGCACCGGCATCATCGCGGGCGGCCCGATGCGCGCCGTGTTCGAATCGCTGGGCGTCGCCGACGTCGTGACGAAGTCGATCGGCACGTCCAACCCCTACAACATGATCCGCGCGACGTTCGAGGCGCTCGGCGATCAGACCTCGCCCAAGTCGGTGGCACAGCGTCGCGGCAAGAAGATCGCCGACCTGCTGGGCCGCGGCCACGGCGCGACGGCCGAGACCGCCGAGGCCGAAGCGGCCGCGGTGACGGAGTAAGCACAGATGGCGACCATCAAGGTGAAGCAGACCGGATCGCCGATCCGTCGCACCAAGGACCAGCGCGCGACCTTGGTCGGCCTGGGCCTGAACAAGATGCACCGCGTGTCGGAGCTTCAGGACACGCCGGAAGTGCGTGGCATGATCCGCAAGGTGCAGCACATGGTCGAGGTTCAGGAGGGCTGACGCCGCTCCCGTCCGACTAGTGACAAATGCGGGGGAGGGGGCTAACGGCCCCCTTCCTCTTTTCCATTCCCGTATCCATCAGCGCGTCAAAAGCGAAAGCGAGTGCACACCATGAAGCTCAACGAACTCCGCGACAACGCGGGCGCCCGCAAGTCCAAGATCCGCGTCGGCCGCGGCATCGGCTCGGGCAAGGGCAAGACCGCCGGGCGCGGCCAGAAGGGCCAGAAGAGCCGCGAAGGCGTCAGCATCGCCGGCTTCGAGGGCGGCCAGATGCCGCTCCACATGCGGCTGCCGAAGCGCGGCTTCAACAACATCTTCGCCAAGGATTATGCCGAGGTGAACCTGGGCGCGATCCAGAAGGCGGTGGACGCCGGCAAGCTGACCGGAAGCGACGTGGACCACGCGGCGCTGAAGGCGGCCGGTCTGGCGCGCGGCGGCAAGCATGGCGTGCGCGTCCTGGGCAAGGGCGATTTCTCCGCCAAGCTGAACTTCACCGTCGCGGGCGTCTCCGCTTCGGCGCGCGAGGCGATCGAGAAGGCGGGCGGCTCGGTGACCGTGCCGGAGATCGTTCCCGCCGCGGAGAAGGCCAAGGCCAAGCACCGCACCGGCCGCGCCGCGCCCAAGACGCAGGGCTGAGCCGTTCCCGTCATGCCGGGGCTCGTCCCGGCATCCGGGGCCACGGACGTCGACGTTCCTGGCGCTGGACCCCGGCACGAAGCCGGGGTGACGATCGAATGGTCGCAAGCCGGTTAGACAAGGCGCCGCGCGCGCCTATATGGGCGGCGGGGCGGGTGACAACGCATCCCGCCGTTCTTCGTTTCAGGATTCGAAAAGCGCATGGCATCCGCAGCCGATCAGATGGCAAGCAGCCTCAACCTCGCGAAGTTCGCGAAGGCGACCGACCTCAAGAAGCGGCTGTGGTTCACCATCGGCGCGCTGATCGTCTTCCGCCTGCTCAGCTACGTGCCGCTGCCCGGCGTGGATCCGACGGCGCTCGGCCTGCTGGCGAACCAGACGCAGGGCGGCGTCCTCGATTTCTTCAACACCTTCTCGGGCGGGGCGCTGACGCGCATGAGCCTGATCGCGCTGGGCGTGATGCCGTACATCACCGCCTCCATCGTCGTGCAGCTGGCGACGTCGCTGTCGCCGCAGCTCGCCGCGATCAAGAAGGAGGGGGAGAGCGGGCGCAAGAAGCTCAACCAATACACCCGCTATGGTACGGTCGCGCTGACGGCGGTGCAGGGCTATTTCATCGCCGTGGGCCTCGAGAGCTTCGGTGCCACGGCGGGCGTGCAGGCGGTGATCGAGCCGGGCCTGCTGTTCCGCGTCGGCGCGGTCGTGTCGCTGATCGGCGGCACGATGTTCCTGATGTGGCTGGGCGAGCAGATCACCAGCCGCGGCATCGGCAACGGCATCTCGCTCATCATCATGGCCGGCATCGTGGCGCACCTGCCGACGACGCTGTTGAACCTGCTGGAGGGCGGGCGCTCCGGCTCGACCAGCCCGGTCATCCTGATCGCCATCGTCGTGGTCGTGGTCGGGCTGATCCTGCTGATCTGCTTCATGGAACGCGCGCAGCGCCGCATCCTGATCCAATATCCCAAGCGCCAGACGCAGCGCGGCGTCCAGGCCGATCGCAGCCACCTGCCGCTGAAGTTGAACACCGCGGGCGTCATCCCGCCGATCTTCGCCTCGTCGCTGCTGCTGCTGCCGCTGACGATCACGCAGTTCGCGGGCAATCGCGTGTCGGGCGAGAGCTGGGGCGGGGACCTGCTGATCTCGCTGAACCAATATCTCCAGCACGGCTCGCCGGTGTACATGACGCTGTACGCCGCCGGCATCATCTTCTTCTCGTTCTTCTACACCGCGGTGGTCTTCAATCCGGAGGAGACGGCGGAGAACCTGAAGCGCTACGGCGGGTTCATTCCCGGCATTCGCCCGGGCAAGAACACGGAGAATTACTTCGACTACGTGCTGACGCGCATCACGGTGATCGGCGCGGCCTATCTGACCTTCATCTGCATCGTGCCGGAATATCTGGTCAGCGCGCTGTCGATCCCGTTCTATCTCGGCGGCACCAGCCTGCTGATCGTCGTGAACGTGACCATGGACACGGTGACGCAGATCCAGTCGCACCTGCTGGCGCATCAATACGGCGACCTCATCAAGAAGGCGAAGCTGAAGGGCGCACGGCGCCGCTGATCCGGTCCGTCCGGCAATAGGGGAGTTTTCGTGTGAACATCATCCTCCTGGGGCCGCCGGGGGCGGGCAAGGGCACGCAGGCGCAGCGGCTGGTCGCGGATCGCGGCATGGTGCAGCTGTCGACCGGCGACATGCTGCGCGCCGCGGTGAAGGCGGGGACGCCCGTCGGTCTCCAGGCGAAGGCGGTGATGGAGGCGGGCGAACTCGTCTCCGACGCGATCGTCTCCGCGCTGATCGGCGAGAGGATGGATGCCGGCACCGGCTCCGGCGCGATCTTCGACGGCTATCCGCGGACTGCCGCGCAGGCCGACGCGCTCGACCTGCTGCTCGACGAGCGCGGCCAGCAGCTGGACCACGTCATCGAGCTGGCGGTGGACGAGGACGCGCTGGTCGAGCGGATCGTCGGCCGGTACACCTGCGCCCATTGCGGCGAAGGCTACCACGACCGCTTCAAGCAGCCCGCCGTGGCCGACACGTGCGACGTGTGCGGCGCGCACGAGTTCAAGCGCCGTCCCGACGACAACGAGGAGACGGTGCGCACCCGCATGGCGGAATATCGCGCGAAGACCGCGCCGATCCTGCCGGGCTACGAGGCGCGCGGCCTCGTGAAGCGCGTCGACGGCATGGGCGAGATCGGCGCGGTGACCGCCGCGATCGGAGCGATCCTCGACGGCCGGTGAGGCGGCGTGCTAGGTTGCCGACATGGGTGACGAACAGGCCATCATCGTCGATCGCGAGCCGGTGGTGCACCGGTTCACGGTCGAGGAGTTCCTCGCGCTGGACGAAGCGGGCGCGTTCGACAACCTCGGCAGGGTGGAGCTGATCGAGGGAGAGATTTTCGAGATGAGCCCGCTGTTCCTGCCGCACGGCTCGATCCTTGCCGAGTTGACGGCGTCGGTCGTGATCGCGCTGCGCGAACGTTTTCCGGCGCTCAGTGCGCTCACCCCGGTATCGCTCCGCTCGGACGACCACAGCCTGCCCGAGGCGGACCTGCTGGTCGTGGAACTGAACGGTACCGAAGGCGACCTCGCCACGCCCGACATCGTCCGCCTCGTCCTCGAAGTCTCCGCTTCCTCCCTCCGCCATGATCTGGGGCGCAAGCTGCGGCTCTACGCGCGCACCGGCGTGCCCGAATATTGGGTGGCCGACGTGAAGGGGCGGCGCATCCTGCGGTTCCATTCGCCGTCCGGCGAAGCGTTCGCGGAGCAGGCGGAGTTCGCTTTCGGCGATATGATCGCGTCCGCCACGATCCCCGGCCTCCTCGTCGACACCGCGCGCCTGCGCTGACCGGGGACGTGGACGCGCTCACCGCCTTCGGCCTGTTCGCCGTGACCTTCATGCTCGTCTGCTACATGCTGGAGGAGCGCGCCGCCTGTTGGACGTTGCTGTTCGCGCTCGGTTGCCTGCTCGGGTCGGCGTACGGCTTCCTCCAGGGCGCCTGGCCGTTCGGCGCGGTCGAACTGATCTGGTTCGTCGTCGCGCTGCGACGATGGTGGATGCGTCGTGGCGGGAACAGGGAACCTCTTGCTTGACATGGCGTTGGCGCGCGCCTAACCGGCACCTCTTCCGATCAACCGTTCCCCGGCGGCGCCCTTGCGCGTGCGCCGCGCTCCGGCGTTGAAGGGGCGGCGAGTCGGAAGGCAATGCGACGAGATGGGGTGTGCGCGCCATGCCGCACCCTGTGGAGCACAGGAGAACATATTTCATGGCACGTATCGCGGGTGTGAACATCCCGACCAACAAGCGCGTGGTGATCGCGCTGACCTATATTCACGGCATCGGCCCGGCGAAGGCCAAGGAGATCACTGAGAAGCTCTCCATCACGCCGGAGCGCCGCGTGCAGGACCTGACCGACCAGGAGGTCCTTCAGATCCGCGAGGCGATCGACGCGGGCTATACGGTGGAGGGCGACCTGCGCCGCCAGACCGCGATGAACATCAAGCGCCTGATGGACCTGGCCTGCTATCGCGGCCTGCGCCACCGCAAGGGCCTGCCGGTCCGCGGCCAGCGCACGCATACCAATGCGCGCACCCGCAAGGGTAAGGCCAAGCCGATCGCGGGTAAGAAGAAGTGATCCGAGACGCGAACAGTCCGGGGGACTGTTTGCGCACGGATCACTCCACCGGAGGTCGGTAGAAGGCTGACAGCCTCCCGGCCGCCTACTTGGAAAAGAAGGTCAGGAACACCACATGGCTCAGGCACCGCAGCGCCTTCGTCGGCGCGAACGCAAGAACATCACCGCGGGCGTCGCGCACGTGAACGCCAGCTTCAACAACACGATGATCACCATCACCGACGCGCAGGGCAATGCCATCAGCTGGTCGTCGGCCGGCATGATGGGCTTCAAGGGCTCGCGCAAGTCGACGCCCTACGCCGCCCAGGTCGCGGCCGAGGACGCGGGCAAGAAGGCCGCCGAGCACGGCGTGCGCACGCTGGAGGTGGAAGTGAAGGGTCCGGGTTCGGGCCGCGAATCGGCGCTCCGCGCGCTCCAGGCGGTCGGCTTCCAGATCACGTCGATCCGCGACGTGACCTCGATCCCGCACAACGGCGTCCGCCCGTCCAAGCGTCGCCGCGTCTGACCTGATGTTCTCGCGCGGCCGCTGACGAGCGGCCGTGTCCTGTTTCTACTTGGCGGGGCGCGTGCCGACCCCCCGCCCAACCCCAGGGGACGAGATCTTGTCTGTCAACGCGAAGAACTGGCAGGAACTGAAGAAGCCCAACGGCCTCGAGAAGAAGAGCGGCGACGGCAAGCGCAAGGCGACCTTCGTCGCCGAGCCGCTGGAGCGCGGCTTCGGCCTGACGCTGGGCAACGCGCTGCGCCGCGTGCTGCTGTCGAGCCTGCAGGGTGCCGCCGTCACCTCGATCAAGATCGAGAACGTGCTGCACGAGTTCAGCAGCCTGGCGGGCGTCCGCGAGGACGTGACCGACATCGTGCTGAACGTGAAGCAGATCGCACTGAAGATGCAGGGCGAGGGGCCCAAGCGGCTCCAGCTGTCCGCCACCGGCCCTGCCGAGGTGAAGGCGGGCGACATCGCGGTGTCGGGCGACATCGAGGTGATGAACCCCGAGCTCGTGATCTGTCACCTCGACGAGGGCGCGACGCTCAACATGGAGCTGACCGCCGACGTCGGGAAGGGCTATGTCGCGGCCACGGCCAATCGCCCGGCCGACGCGCCGATCGGCCTGATCCCGGTCGACGCGCTCTACTCGCCGGTGCGGCAGGTGTCGTACAAGGTCGATCCCACCCGCGTGGGCCAGGACCTGGACTATGACAAGCTGACGCTGACGGTCGAGACCGACGGCACGGTCACCCCGGAGGACGCGCTGGGCTATGCCGGCCGCATCCTGCAGGACCAGCTGGCGCTCTTCGTCCACTTCGACGATTCGTCGATCGCGCGTTCGGCCCCGGTCGGCGTGGCGGCACCGGCGGCCGCGGGTGGCGAGCCGGCCGGCGACACGGCGCAGATCAACCGCTACCTCCTCAAGAAGGTGGACGAGCTGGAACTGTCGGTGCGCTCGGCCAACTGCCTGAAGAACGACAACATCATCTACATCGGCGATCTCGTGGGCAAGACCGAGGCGGAGATGCTGCGCACCCCGAACTTCGGCCGCAAGTCGCTGAACGAGATCAAGGAAGTGCTGTCGTCTATGGGGCTGCGGCTGGGGATGGAGATCCCGGGCTGGCCGCCGGAGAACATCGAAGAGGTGGCGAAGAAGCTCGAGCAGGAGATCATGGGCTGAGCCGCGCGCGGATAGCGAAGCTATCCGTGAGACGGCGGAAGCCCGGTCAGCGGATGGGGGCGCGGCGAAGCCGCCACTCCATCCGTCTGACGTCACGACGCGGCTCCGCCGCGGCGCTGTTCGATAGAGACATGGGTCCCTGCCTGCTCAGGGACAACGGTATGTTCGGTGGCCGCCGTTCCACCAGGCTAGGGGTACCTCGCACGGCCCCCTGACGAACGAGAAGGAAGACCATCATGCGTCACAAGGTTGGCGGTCGTAAGCTCCAGCGGACGTCCGCGCATCGCGCCGCGCTGTTCCGCAACATGTCGGCCGCGCTCATCAAGCATGAGCAGATCACCACCACCGTCGCCAAGGCGAAGGAACTGCGTCCCTACGTCGAGAAGCTGGTCACGCTGGCGAAGAAGGGCGGCCTGTCCAACCGTCGCCTGGCGCACGCCCGCCTGCTGGACGATGCGCAGCTGGTGAAGCTATTCGACGTGCTGGCCGCGCGCTACGCCTCGCGCAACGGCGGCTACACCCGCATCATCAAGGCCGGCATCCGCGCGTCGGACGCCTCGCCGATGGCGGTGATCGAGTTCGTCGACCGCGACGTGGCGGCGAAGGGCCAGGATTCGGGCCCCGTGACCACCGACGAGGATTTCGACGTCGCCGCCTGATCGCGCGCCGATCGAGACAGGAAGGGGCCGCTCCAGCGATGGGGCGGCCCTATTCGTTTCGGCACGAGCGGCGAGGGCGCGAGAACGGGAGCCTTTCGCCGGCCACGAGAGTTCCACCGGCGAAACGACCTTCGGAAAGGCTTCCGTGACGATCGCTCCTCTTCAGGCGGGCATGTCCGCGCGATGACACTCCCCCGCAGTCGCGTCGAGAACGGCGGCCTCGTCCTCTTCCTCGCGCTCATCACCGTCGGGCTGACGCTGATCGTCTCCAGCTTCGCGGGCGCGCTGCTGTGGGCGGCGCTGGCGGCGCTGCTCTTCCAGCCCTTGTTCCAGCGCCTGCTGCGGCGCTGGCCGGACCGGCGCAACCTGGCCGCGGCGGTGACGCTGCTCATCATCACGATCGCGGTGGTGATCCCCGCCTTCGTGATCGCCAGCCTGGTCGTCGATCAGGCGGCGGGCGTCTACACGCAGATCCGCGGCGGGCAGATCAACTTCGCCGCCTATTTCCAGCAGGTGCACGACGCGCTTCCCGACCGCATCCAGCGCTGGCTCGACGGATCGGGCTTCGGCAGCTTCGAGCGGGCGCAGGCCCGGCTGACGCAGGCGGTGGGCAACAGCGCCAGCATGCTGACGCGCCGCGCCTTCTCGATCGGCGCCAACGCGGCGGCCTTCCTGCTGGCGTTCGGCGTCGGCCTCTACGTCACCTTTTTCCTGGTGCGCGACGGCGACCGCATCGGCCCGGCGGTGGTCCGCTCGCTGCCGCTGGAGCGGAGCGTCGCGGAGCGGCTGGCGGACAAGTTCGTCTCCGTCGTGCGCGCGACGATCAAGGGATCGGGCGTGGTCGCGATCGTGCAGGGAGCGCTGGGCGCGATCACCTTCGCCATCGTCGGCCTGCCCGCGGCGCTGCTGTGGGGGATGCTGATGGCGATCGCGGCGCTTCTGCCCGCGATCGGCCCGGCGATCATCTGGGGTCCGGTGGCGCTCTACCTGCTGGCGACCGGCGCGATCTGGCAGGCGGTGGTCGTCATCGCCTCGGGCGTGCTGGTGATCGGCCTGGCCGACAACATCCTGCGGCCGATCCTGGTCGGGCGCGACGCGGGCATTCCCGACTGGCTGGTGCTGGTGACGACGCTGGGCGGCATCGACCTCCTCGGCCTCAGCGGCATCGTGGTCGGGCCGCTGGCGGGCGCGCTGTTCCTGACCGGCTGGCAGATCCTGACGGAGCAGCGCCGCGGCGTGCCGGCGGAAGCCGCCACCGAGGCGGAGGGCTAGCGGGGACCCGGCCGCCCCGCTACAGCCCGCGGCATGGAGCATCCCGACAGCATCCTCATCGTCGATTTCGGCAGCCAGGTCACGCAACTGATCGCGCGCCGCGTGCGCGAGGCGGGGGTCTACAGCGAGATCGCGCCGTTCCAGTCCGCCGCGGAAGTCTTCGATCGGATGCGGCCGCGCGGCGTGATCCTGTCCGGCGGCCCCGCCTCCGTCGCCGACGCGGGCAGCCCGCGCGCGCCGCAGGCGGTGTTCGACGCGGGCGTCCCCGTGCTCGGCATCTGCTACGGCCAGCAGGTGATGAACGCGCAGCTCGGCGGGCGCGTGGAGAAGGGCAATTCCGGCGAGTTCGGCGAGGCCTATGTCGCGGTCGACGCCGGCTGCGGTCTGTTCGACGGCCTTTGGCAGGAGGGCGAGCGGCACCAGGTGTGGATGAGCCACGGCGACCATGTCGCGGCGCTCGCCCCCGGTTTCCGGCCCGTCGCGTCCTCCCCCGGCGCTCCCTTCGCGATCACCGCGGACGAGGAGCGGCGCTATTACGGCATGCAATTCCACCCCGAGGTGGTGCACACGCCCGACGGCGGGAAGTTGATCGCCAATTTCGCCCGCCACGTCTGCGGCCTGGCCGGCGACTGGACGATGGCGGAGTTCCGCGCGACGAAGATCGAGGAGATCCGCGCGCAGGTGGGCACCGGCCGCGTCATCTGCGGCCTGTCCGGCGGCGTCGATTCGGCCGTCGCGGCGGTGCTGATCCACGAGGCGATCGGCGAGCAGCTGACCTGCGTCTACGTCGATCACGGCCTGATGCGCGCGGGCGAGAGCGAGCAGGTCGTCAGCCTGTTTCGCGGGCACTACAACATCCCGCTGGTCCACGTGGAGGCGGAGACGCTGTTCATGAACGGCCTGGCCGGCGTCACCGATCCGGAAGCCAAGCGCAAGTTCATCGGCAAGACCTTCATCGAGGTGTTCGAGGAGGAGGCGCGCAAGATCGGCGGCGCGGATTTCCTGGCGCAGGGCACGCTCTACCCCGACGTGATCGAGAGCGTCAGCTTCACCGGCGGCCCGTCGGTGACGATCAAGAGCCACCACAATGTCGGCGGCCTGCCCGAGCGGATGAACATGAAGCTGGTCGAGCCGCTGCGGGAATTGTTCAAGGACGAGGTCCGCGATCTCGGGCGCGAGCTGGGCCTGCCCGAGGTGTTCGTCGGCCGCCACCCCTTCCCCGGCCCGGGCCTCGCCATCCGCATTCCCGGCGAGGTGACGAAGGAGCGCTGCGACATCCTGCGCAAGGCCGACGCCATCTATCTCGAGGAGATCCGCGCCGCGGGCCTCTACGACGCGATCTGGCAGGCGTTCGCCGTGCTGCTGCCGGTGCGCTCGGTCGGCGTGATGGGCGACGGGCGCACCTACGACAGCGTGCTGGCGCTGCGCGCGGTGACGTCGACCGACGGCATGACCGCGCAGGCGTTCCAGTTCCCGGGCGACTTCCTGCCCCGCGTCGCGACACGGATCGTCAACGAGGTGAAGGGCGTCAACCGCGTGACCTACGACTATACGTCCAAGCCGCCGGGGACGATCGAATGGGAATGATCGGGTTGAAGCGAATGGCCGGGGGCCATTCGCCCCGATCATTCGGCGCGGCGTCGCGCTATGGGGCTTGCGATCACGCGTGGCGTGATCGCGGCTTCGTCATTCGGCGCCGAAAGGCGCCGTCGGCTGCCGCGATCGGCAAGCCTCTCTCGCGCGTGGGCGCACTCGCCCTGCTCGCGATCGCAGCCCCCGCCGCGGCGCAGCTCGACCCGCCGGCGTGGACGCGGCCGATCCCGCCGGTGCCGCTGATCGGACCGATCACCTATGTCGGCACCGAGGGCCTCGCCGCCTATCTGATCCGCACGGACGCGGGCGCGATCCTGATCGACGCGACGATGGAGCAGAACGTCCCCGCGATCGAGCGCAACATCGTCGCCAGCGGCGTGCCGCTGCGCCAGGTGAAGCTGATCCTCGTCAGCCACGCGCACTTCGATCACGCCGCCGGGCTCGCCGCGATGAAGCGCGCCACCGGTGCGAAGGTGGTGGCCGGCATCCGTGACGCCGCCGCGCTGGAGAGCGGGATTCCGCCCGGCGAGGTCAGCTACGGCGTCATTCGCTTTCCCGCGGTGACGGTGGATCGCCGCGTGCGCGATCGCGATCGCGTCCGGCTCGGCAACGTCACGCTGCGCGCGGTGGCGACGCCGGGACACACGCCGGGCTGCACCACCTGGACGATGCAGGTCGCCGATCGCGGCCGGCGCCGCGACGTCGTGTTCCCGTGCAGCGTCACCGTGGCGGGCAACCGCCTGATCGGCAACCGCCGCTATCCCGGCATCGTCGCCGACTTCCGCGCCAGCTTCGCCCGCCTCGCCGCGCTGAAGGCCGATGTGGTGCTGCCCGCGCATCCCGAAGGCGCCGACGTGTTCGCGCGCGCGAGATCCGGCACGCTCGTCGCCCCCGGCCTGCTGCGCACCATGGTGGTGAAGGCGCGCGACGACTTCGACCGCGAATTGGCGAAGCAGACGCGGGCGGCGAGGCCCGCGCCGTAGCGGCTGCTTGCCGTGGCGAGGAAGGGCTGTCCTACGTCGGCCACCTTCGCCAAGATGCGGCGAGCGGCGGCCGGGCACCGTGCGGCCGGCGAATGTCGACGAAAGGCGCGCGAACCGGCCAACATTCTCAACATTCGCGCTGCACCTCCTGTCCAAAGGTGAGACCATGACCGCCATCCTCCACGGCATCTCCAACTGCGACACCGTCAAGAAGGCGCGCACGTGGCTCGACGACCACGGCGTCGCCTTCACCTTCCACGACTACAAGAAGGCCGGCGTCGACGCCGCCGCGCTGGAGCGATGGGTCGACCGGCTGGGTTGGGAGGTGCTGCTGAACCGCGCCGGCACCACCTTCCGCAAGCTGCCCGAGGCGGATCGCGCGGGCCTCGATCGCGACCGGGCGGTGGCGATCATGCTGGCGCATCCGTCCGCCATCAAGCGCCCGGTGCTGGTCGACGGCGACCGGCTGGAAGTGGGCTTCGGGTCGGAGCGCTACGCCGCCCTCTTCCCCTAAGATGCGGCCGAGCGCATGGTGGCGCGCGGGATGGGAGGGGAGGGGTGCGATGAAGCGGCCGGGCTGGTTCATGATCGTCGTCGTGCTGCTGCTGCTGTGGGGCGCCGCCGGCGTCTTCGCCTGCATCCAGCAGTTCCGGCTAGGCGCCGAGGCGATGGGGCCGGCGAGCGACTACGACCGGGCGCTCTACGCGCGGCTGCCGGTGTGGTACAATGCGATCTACGCGGTGGCCGTGGGCACCGGCTTCCTCGCGGCGCTGGCGCTGCTGTTCCGGTCCGTGCTGGCGGTGCCGCTCGCCGCCATCTCCATCGTGGCGATCCTCGTCCAGTTCGGCTGGCTCTTCGCCGCGACCGACATCATCGCCGCCAAGGGCGTCTTCGTCACCTATTTCCCCGCCGTCATCCTCGCGATCGGCGTCTTCGCGCTGTGGCTCGCGCGCCGCGCGCGGGCGCGGCGCTGGATCGCGTGAGCGGGGCGGGGTAGGGACGGGCGCATGTCCACCACCTTCACCATCGACACCTCCACCAGCCGCGCCACCCCCGTGGCCGCGCCGATGAAGCGCCTGACCGTCCCGGCGATCCGCGCGCGCAAGCAGGCGATCGCCGAGGGCAGGGGCGAGCCGCTGGTGATGCTGACCGCCTATACGGTGCGGACCGCGCAGCTGCTCGATCCGCACTGCGACCTGCTGCTGGTCGGCGACAGCCTGGGGCAGGTGATCTACGGCCTGCCCTCCACCGTGCCGGTCACCTTGCAGATGATGGCGGCGCACGGCGCGGCGGTGGTGCGCGGCAGCTATCACGCGCTGGTCGTCGTCGACATGCCCTTCGGCAGCTACGAGGCGTCGCCCCGGCAGGCGTTCGAGAGCGCGGCCTTTCTGCTGAAGGAGACGGGCGCGGCGGCGGTGAAGCTGGAGGGGGGAGAGGCCATGGCGGAAACGGTCGCCTTCCTCTCCGATCGCGGCATCCCGGTGATGGGGCACGTCGGCCTGACGCCGCAGGCGGTGAACGCGCTCGGCGGCTATGGCGCGCGCGGGCGCAGCGAGGCGGAGGCGGCGAAGATCGTCGGCGACGCGCGCGCGGTGGCGCAGGCGGGGGCCTTCGCCGTGGTGATCGAGGGCGTGGTGGAGCCGATCGCGATCGAGATCACGCGGGCGGTCGGCGTGCCGACGATCGGCATCGGCGCGTCGGCGCAGTGCGACGGCCAGGTGCTGGTGGCGGAGGACATGCTGGGCCTGTTCGAGCGGACGCCGCGCTTCGTGAAGCGCTACGGCGACATGGCCGGCTTCATCTCCGATCGCGCGGCGACCTACGCCGGGGAGGTACGCGACCGCAGCTTTCCCACGGCGGAGCAGACCTACGCGCCGAAGGCGTGACACTTTCCACGCGCGCGCGCCTCGGCTAGAGCGCGGCGTTTCCCTTTCAGAAGCGGAGTGAGCGGTGGCGCTGACGCCCCAGAACAACGAAGCGTTCCTGCGCGAAGTCGACGAGGAGCTGCGCCGCGACCAGGCGGTGGCGCTGTGGCGGCGATGGGGCCGGGTGGCGATCGTCGCGGTCGTCGTCGCGCTCGCCGCCTTCGGCGCCTTTCTCTTCTACCGGCACCAGCAGACCGTCGCCGCGGAGAAGGAGGGCGAGAAGCTCCAGTCCGCCTACGACTATCTCGCGGCGCAGGACACCGCGGGCGCGGCCAAGCCGCTGGCGGAGCTCGCCGCGTCGAAGCGGGAGGGCTATCGCACGCTCGCCGCCTTTACCCAGGCGGACCTGCTGCTCGTGAAAAACGACCTGAAGGGCGCGGCGCAGAAGTTCGGGACGATCGCCGGCGACACCGCCGTGGCGCAGCCGTTCCGCGACCTGGCGCTGATCCGCCAGACCAGCGCGGAGTTCGACACGCTCGCCCCCGCTACCGTCGTTACGCGATTGAAGTCGCTGGTCGTGCCGGGCAATCCGTGGCTGGGCAGCGCGGGCGAGCTGGTCGCCGCGGCCTATTTGAAGCAGGGGCGGCGCGACCTGGCGGCGCAGACCTTCGCGATGATCGCGCGCGACGAGGGCGTGCCGCCCTCCCTGCGTCAACGTGCGGTTCAGATGTCGAGCGCGATGGGGGTGGATGCGCCCGCGGGCACGCGGGCCCCGGGCGCGACCAACGCCGGCAACAAGGGTGTGACCAAGCAATGAGGAAGTCGTTCGCGGCGGTGGCCGCGGTCGCCGCACTGACCAGCCTGTCGGGCTGCGGCATCTTCAAGGGCGGTCCGAAGAAGACACCGACGGTGGGACAGCGCGTCCCGATCCTGGCGTCGGAGAATGCGGTCGAGGTCGATCCCGCGCTCGCCAACGTGCAGGTCCTGCTGCCCGCCGCCGCGCCGAACGCGGCGTGGGCGCAGTCGGGCGGCAACGCGGAAAAGTCGATGGACCATCCCGCGCTGGCTGCCGCGCCGTCGCGCGCCTGGACGGTGCAGATCGACGGCGGCAGCAATCGCGCGCGGCTGGGCGCCGCGCCGGTGGTGGCCGACGGCAAGCTGTTCGCGGTGGACGTGACGGGCACGCTCCACGCCTTCACCGCCGACACGGGCGCGCGGCTGTGGTCCGCGGGCGTGGCGAAGGGCGACCAGAACCGCACGGCGCGCTTCGGCGGCGGCGTCAGCTACGACGACGGCAAGGTCTACGCTACCGACGGGCTGGGCGACGTGGTCGCCTTCAACGCGGCGGACGGCAAGGAATTGTGGCGCGCGAAGCCGGGCGGCCCGCTGCGCGGCGCGCCGACGATCGCCAACGGCCAGGTCTACGTGCTGAGCCAAGACAATCAGATCTTCGCGCTGAACCAGCCCGATGGCGTCGTCGTGTGGAACGCCAGCGCCAGCCTCGAGTCGCAGGGCGTGTTCGGCGTCGCCGCGCCGGCCGCCAGCGCGGGCACGGTGGTGGCGGGCTTCTCCAGCGGCGAACTGACCGCCTATCGTTACGAGAACGGGCGGACCCTGTGGCAGGACGCACTGTCGCGCACGTCGATCACCACGTCGGTGTCCAGCCTGGCCGACATCGACGCCGACCCGGTGATCGAGGACGGCCGCGTCTACGCCATCGGACAGGGCGGCCGCATGGTCGCGCTGGAGATCGCGACCGGGCAGCGTCTGTGGGAGCAGACGTTCGCGGGCATTTCCACGCCGTGGATCGCGGGAGAGTGGATCTTCGTCGTGACCGACGACGCGCGCGTCGTCTGCCTGTCGCGCGCCAACGGCAAGGTCCGCTGGATCAGCCAGCTGCGCGGCTTCAAGAACGTGGAAAAGCGCAACGACGCCTACAATTGGTTCGGTCCCGTGCTGGCGGGCGAGAAATTGTGGCTGACCAACTCGGTCGGCGAACTGGTCGGCCTGTCCGCCACGGACGGGTCAGTGCAGACGACGATCAAGGCGGGCGAGCGCTTCTCGCTGCCCCCGGTCGTGGCCAATCAGACACTGTACGTGCTGAGCGGCGACGGGCGCATCTCCGCCTACAGGTGACGGACGGGGCGTGGCGCGCTAGGGCGCGCGCCATGTCTCCGCTTCCCACCGTCGCGATCGTCGGTCGCCCCAATGTCGGCAAGTCGACGCTGTTCAACCGCCTGGTCGGCAAGAAGCTGGCGCTGGTCGATGACCGCCCCGGCGTGACGCGTGACCGGCGTGAGGGCGACGCGCACCTCCTGGGCCTCGACTTCCGCGTCATCGACACCGCCGGCTACGAGGACGAAGATCCCGACACGCTGCCCGGCCGGATGCGGCGGCAGACGCAGGCGGCGGTGGACGCCGCCGACGTCGCGCTGTTCGTGATCGATTCGCGCGCCGGCATCGTCCCGCTGGACGAGGAGATCGCCCGCTGGCTGCGCAGCGCCTCCACCCCGATCGTGCTGGTGGCGAACAAGGCGGAGGGCCGCGCGGGCGAGCAGGGCGTGCTGGAGTCGCTCGCGCTTGGCTTCGGCGATCCGGTGCAGCTGTCCGCCGAGCACGGCGAGGGGCTGGCCGACCTGTTCGAGCAACTGCTGCCACACCTCGACGCTCTGAGCGTCGAGGAAGAGGCAGAGGACGAGGAGAGGCCCGACGCACCGCTGAAGCTGGCCATCGTCGGCCGTCCCAACGCGGGCAAGTCGACGCTGGTCAATCGCCTGCTGGGCGAGGACCGCATGATTACCGGGCCGGAGGCGGGGATCACGCGCGATTCGATCGCGATCGACTGGGAATGGCGCGACTCGCGCGGCGAGGTGCGGCAGGTCCGGCTGATCGATACCGCCGGCATGCGCAAGCGGGCGAAGGTGCAGGACAAGCTGGAGAAGCTGTCCGTCGCCGACGCGCTCCACGCGGTCGATTTCGCCGAGGTGGTCGTGCTGCTGCTCGACGCCACGCTCGGGCTGGAGGCGCAGGACCTGCGCATCGCCGACAAGGTGCTGGAGGAAGGCCGCGCCCTCTTGATCGCACTCAACAAATGGGATGTGGCGGAGGAGCCGTCGAAGCTGTTCAACGGCGTGCGCGCCGCGCTGGACGAGGGGCTGGCGCAGGCGCGCGGCGTGCCGCTGCTGGCGGTGTCGGCGGCGACGGGCAAGGGGCTGGACCAGATGCTCTCCGCCGCGTTCGAAACGCGCGAGGCATGGTCGCGGCGCGTGCCGACGGGGGAGCTCAACCGCTGGTTCGAGCGCGCGATCGAGGCGAATCCGCCGCCCGCCCCCGGCGGCAAGCGGATCAAGCCGCGCTACATGACCCAGGCGAAGACGCGTCCGCCGGGCTTCGTGCTGTTCGGCACGCGCGTCGACCTGCTGCCGGTCAGCTACCAGCGCTATCTCGTCAACGGCATCCGGCGCGAGCTGGGTTTCGGCGCCGTGCCCGTGCGACTGATGCTGCGCGCGCCGAAAAACCCCTTCGACAGCTGACGCTTACCTCGCCTTTACCGATTTGCGGCAAGATGGCGCGGTGACAACGACCGGGCATTGGGAGCCGGGAGGGTAAGGTGTCGTTCGAAGGTGGCATATTGATCGACCACGTCGCCTATCAGCGCGCGCGCGCGGAGCTGGGCGCGTCGTTCGTGCGGCTGCTCGGCTACCTGCGCGAGGATGGCGAGAAGTCGCTGAGGGCGCTGGAGGGGGCGCTGCGGGCCGACAATGCGGCGGCGATGGTGATCCCGGCGCACACGCTCAAAGGGGAGGCGCGCCAGTTCGGCGCGGACCCGCTGGCGACGCTGGCGGAGAAGATCGAGGACCACGCCCGCGCCTGCGTCGAGCGGCGCGACTCGCCCAGCGGCGCGATCGAGGACGTGGTCGCGCTGCGCCCGCTGTTCGTGCGGACGCTGGAGCTGCTGGAACGCGAGGCGAATCCGCTGGCGCAGCGGCGGCCGGCACAGGGCTTCGGCCGTCGCCTTTGACGCGTGGCTACGCCTTCAGGTAAGGTGCGGCGCCGCTCTCCGGCTTGTCGTGCTCGCTGACCGAGTTGAGCTGGATGTAATTGTGAATGCCCATCCGCTCGATCATCTCGAATTGCCGCTCCAGCGTGTCGACATGCTCCTCCTCGCTGGCGAGAATGCGCGCGAACAGCTCGCGGCTGACGAAGTCCTTCACCTGTTCGCAATGCGCGACCGCGGCCTTCAGCTGCGCCACCGCCTCGATCTCCATGGCGAGATCGGCCTTCAGCGCCTCTTCCACGGTCTCGCCGATGCGCAGGCGGCCCAGCAACTGGAAGTTGGGCAGCCCGTCGAGGAACAGGATGCGCTCCGCCAGCCAGTCGGCGTGCTTCATCTCGTCGATGGATTCGTGCCGCTCGAACTCGGCGAGCTTGTAGACGCCCCAATGGTCGAACAGGCGATAGTGCAGCCAGTATTGGTTGATCGCGGTCAGCTCGTTCTTGAGCGCCTCGTTCAGATAGTCGATGACCTGGGGGTCGCCCTTCATGATCGGCTCCGTGTTTGCTGGAGCCGCAAATACGCCGTCACGCTGGTCGGCGACAAGCCTGAAAGTGGCGGAAAACTGCGGTTTCTTCGCTATTGCGAGGCTTAAGCGGCTGCGCGTTCCTGATCGATGATCTCCCGCGCGAACGGGACGCACTGGCCACATTTCGGCTGGCGACCCATGCTGCGGTAGGCCTGGCAGGCCGTGGTCGAACCGGACCGGGCGGCCTCTCGCACCTGACATTCCCGAATTGCGTTGCAGACGCACACGACCATCGACGAACCCCTCGCTTCGATCGCGTCAGTAGCGCAGGTGAGAATTATTCGCAAGAACTTCTGCGTCGCGTTCGCAACTACACGGCGCGCCACGCGGGCCGTTCGCCGCGTGCCAGCGCTCGCCACACCCATTCGGCAGGGCCGTAAGCGAATCGGCGGAGCCACCAGGGTGACCACAGCAGCATGACGGTCCAGGCGACGGGCACGAGCCAGTAGAGCGACGCGCGGGGCCAGCGCGCGAACTGGCCGAGGCCCCAGCCGTCGAAGAACAGGACCATAACAAGGCTGGTCGCGAGATAGTTGCTGAGCGCCATCCGCCCGGCCGCCGCCACGCAGCGCGACAGCGTGCCGGCGGGCCGGAAGGCGAGCAGCAGCAGCGCGGCATAGCCCAGCACCATCGCCGGGCGGACCAGCGGCGACACGAGCATGGAAGCGAGGAGGACGCGGCGCAGGTCGAACCCGCTCCTCCAGGTGGCGAGCGCCAGTCCGACGTGGATCGCCAGCGTGAGGGGCAGCGTCGCCAGCGCGAGCCGGCGATAGCCGCGGCGGGACCAGCCGCCCGTCAGCAAGCCGCCGCGATACGCCGCCATCCCGAGCAGCATGTAGCCCAACGTCTCCGCCCCGTCGCGCAGCGCGGTCGCGAAGGGGTTGGCCGTCATCCCCCACCGCCAGCCGACGCCGCGCAGCCAATCGCCGCGGAACGTCGCGATCTCGCGCAGCAGGTCGCGGGTCGGCGGGACGCCCCATCCGCCGGACAGCGCCTCCCAGGCGGCGACCTGCGCCGTGGTGGCGCGCGGGGCGGTGGCGTAGGCGGTCAGCGTCAGCGACGCGCCGTCGATCACCGCCACCGCCACCCCCGCCAGCCCGGCGGCGACCAGCAGCCGCGTGGGCGCACCGGCGAAGAGGAAGGCGGCGATGCCGAGAAGGGCGTATTGGTTCAGGATGTCGCCCCACCACAACAGGTAGAGGTGCGCGCAGCCGATGACGAACAGCGTGGCCATGCGGCGCAGGTGGACGGCGGCGGCGTTCTGCCCGGCCGCCTCGGCGCGTTCGACCACCAGCAGCACCGACGCGCCGAACAGCAGCGCGAACAGCCCGCGCATCTTGCCTTCGACGAGCACGAAGGTGAGCGCCCATGCCGCAAGGTCCGTCGGCGCGGTGCCGCCCCAGGCGAGCGGCGAGAAATAGGCCGCACGCGGCAGCGCGAAGCCGGGTAGGTTGGCGACGAGGATCCCCATCACCGCCGCGCCGCGCACGAAGTCCAGCGCGGCGATGCGGGGAGCGGGTCCCTCAGGCGAGGCCGGTCCCCATCAGCTCGGGGAAGAAGCCCTCGTGCGTGGCGCGCAGCGCATCCAGCGTCACCACGTCGTCGCGGTCGGGCCGCTCGAAGATCAGGCGCTTGCCGCCGGTGCGGCCGAGCGGCTCCACCTCCACGCCCGCGTCCTGCGCGGCGGCGAGGAAGTCGAGCAGCGCGGCATCGTCCACGGTGACGACGTAGACGCCCTGATCCTCGGCGAAGAAGCTGCCGGCGCAGTCGAACGGCTGCTTGCGGTCGATCATCGCGCCGACGTTGCCCGCCAGCGCCATCTCGGCCAGCGTGACCGCCACGCCGCCATCGGACACGTCGTGGACGGCGGTGAGCTGCCCGGCGAGGATCGCGGTGCGGACGAGGTCGCCCGCCTTCCTCTCCGCATCGAGGTCGACGCGCGGCGGGGGGCCTTCCTCGCGCCCGTGGACTTCGCGCAGCCACAGCGATTGGCCCAGCTGGCCGCGGCGGGTGCCGACCGCGAGGATGACGTCGCCCGACCCTTTGAACGCGATCGTCGCGCTCTTCGTCCAGTCCTTCAGCAGGCCGACGCCGCCGATCGCCGGGGTCGGCAGGATGGCGGAGCCGCCGCCGGTCGCCTTCGATTCGTTGTAGAGCGACACGTTGCCCGACACGATCGGGAAATCGAGCGCACGGCACGCCTCGCTCATCCCTTCCAGGCAGCCGACGATCTGGCCCATGATCTCGGGCCGCTGCGGATTGGCGAAGTTCAGGCAGTTGGTGACCGCCAGCGGCGTGGCGCCGACCGCCGACAGGTTGCGCCACGCCTCCGCGATCGCCTGCTTGCCGCCCTCCACCGGGTCGGCGAAGCAGTAGCGCGGGGTGCAGTCGGTGGTCATGGCCAGCGCCTTCTGCGTGCCGTGGACGCGCACCACCGCCGCGTCGCCGCCGGGGCGCTGCACGGTGTCGGCGCCGACCATGTGGTCGTATTGTTCCCAGATCCAGCGGCGGCTGGCGATGTCGGGCGAGCCCATCAGCGCCAGCAGGTCGGCGGCGATGTCCTTGCACTCGGGCACGTTCACCAGCGCCTTGGCCGGCGGCGTCGGCACGTGCGGGCGGTCGTACAGCGGCGCCTCGTCGGCGAGCGGGGCGAGCGGGATGTCGCACACCGTCTCGCCGTGCCACTTCAGCACCATACGGCCCGTGTCGGTGACCTGGCCGATCACGGCGAAGTCGAGTTCCCACTTCTCGAAGATCGCCTTCGCGAAATCCTCGCGGCCGGGCTTCAGCACCATCAGCATCCGCTCCTGGCTCTCGCTCAGCATCATCTCGTAGGGCGTCATGCCGGTCTCGCGCTGCGGCACGTCGTCCATGACCAGCTCGATGCCGACGCCGCCCTTGGACGCCATCTCGACCGAGGAGGAGGTGAGGCCGGCGGCGCCCATGTCCTGGATCGCGACGATCGCGTCCGAGGCCATCAGTTCGAGGCACGCCTCGATCAGCAGCTTCTCCGTGAACGGATCGCCGACCTGCACCGTGGGGCGCTTGGCATCGGCGTCCTCGCCGAAGTCGGCCGAGGCCATGGTGGCGCCGTGGATGCCGTCGCGCCCGGTCTTCGACCCGACGTAGACGATCGGATTGCCGACGCCGGAGGCGGCCGAGTAGAAGATCTTGTCCGTGTCCGCGACGCCCACCGTCATCGCGTTGACGAGGATGTTGCCGTCGTAGGCCGGGTGGAAGTTCACCTCGCCGCCGACCGTCGGCACGCCGACGCAATTGCCGTAGCCGCCGATGCCGTGGACGACGCCCGAGATGAGATGCCGCATCTTCGGATGGTCAGGCCGGCCGAAGCGCAGCGCGTTGAGGTTCGCGACCGGCCGTGCGCCCATGGTGAACACGTCGCGCAGGATGCCGCCGACCCCGGTCGCCGCGCCCTGGTACGGCTCGATGTAGCTTGGGTGGTTGTGCGACTCCATCTTGAAGATCGCCGCCTGTCCGTCACCGATGTCGATGACGCCCGCGTTCTCGCCGGGGCCGCAGATGACCTGGGGACCGGTGGTCGGCAGCTTCTTCAGGTGGATGCGACTCGACTTGTAGCTGCAATGCTCCGACCACATCACGGAGAAGATGCCGAGTTCCACCAGGTTCGGCTCGCGGCCGAGCGCGTGGAGGACGCGGTCGTATTCCTCGGTGGAAAGGCCGTGGTCGGCGACGATCTGCGGCGTGATGGCGGTCATGCGGGCAGCGCTTAGCGACGTGGGCGCGGCGAGGGAAGGCGCAGGACGCACCGCGCGAATGTTGAGAATCTTTCCCGGGTCGCGCACCGTTCGTCCACTTCGGCGCGGACGGCGCGTGGGCGATGGCCGAGCGGGGCCATGCCGAACGGGGCGGGGCAGGGGCCATCCCGCCGGCATTGCCGGATGTTGGCCGCCGTAGGACAGGGCGCCGTCATCCCGGCGACGCGGCCGACCCGGCGAGCAGCCCGCCGTCGATCGTGATCTCCGTTCCGGTGACGTAGGTCGCCTCGTCCGACGCGAGGAGGACTGCCGCTGCCGCCACCTCGTCCGGCAGGCCGAAGCGTCGCAACGGCGTGGCCGCGACCAGCGCCTGCATTCGCGCCTCTCGATCGGCTCCGCTGCCCAGCATCGGCTCCCACATCGGCGTCAGGATCGCGGCCGGGTGGATCGAGTTGCAGCGGATGCGCCAGCCCTGCTGTGCACAGTAGAGCGCCACCGTCTTGCTATGGTTGCGGATCGCCGCCTTGGAGGAGGCGTAGGCAGCCGCGCCGGGGATGCCGACCATACCCGAACGCGACGATATGTTGATGATCGAGCCGGTGCCCGTCGCCTTCATCGCGCCGATCGCGTAGCGGCAGCCGAGGAAGGTGCCGTCGAGATTGACGCGGTGGACGGCGCGCCAGTCCGCCAGGCTGGCGTGTTCGGGATCGTGGGCGGCGGCTCCGCTCTCGAACCCGGTCACGCCCGCGTTGTTGACCACGACGTCAGCGACGGGGACGAGGCGGGCGAGACGCGACCAGCCGGCTTCCTCGCGCACGTCGAGAGGTTCGAAGCGGCACCCGATGGCCGACGCCGTCGCCGCACCCGCGGCCTCGTCGATGTCGGTGGCGACGACGATGCCGCCCTCCGCGTGGAAACGCGCGGCAATGGCGCGACCGATGCCGCGCGCCGCGCCGGTGACGACGCACGTCTTGTTCTTCAATCGTTGCATGATGCTCTCGTGAAACAGCAACCCGACGGGGCCTCCGCGAGGCGGAGGCGGATCAACCGCGGCGGTGACGCTGGATCATGTCGAGAACTCCGTACCGAACGACGAGGCTAATGCTGCGCGCCGCCGATCGCAAGCGGCGCTACCGCCGCCGGCGCCGAAGCCGGCGCAACAGCCCGCGCTTCTCGAACGCCTCGAACATCTCCGCGGGGCCTTCGGGATCTAGCACCTCGTTGTCGGCCAGCCATTTTTCCACCGAGGACAGGTCGTCCACCTCGTAGGGGATGAGCGATCGGCCGTCGCCGCGCAGCCGCTCGATGGTCGCGATCAGGCCCTCGGCGGCGATGCCGTCGGTGACGAGGCGCGGCTCGACGTCGAGATGCTCGGCGATCAGGTCGTCCCTGATCGCGGCGATGGCAGGGGCGCCGTCGGCGATCGTCACGTCGCATTCGGTGTCCAGCCGCAGCGAGCGGTTGTTGAAGTTGGACGAGCCGATGCGGATCACCTCCTCGTCGATCACCAGCACTTTGGCATGGCAGTAGATCGCCTCGCCTCCGGCGGTGACGGGATGGTAGAGGCGGAAGCGGCCGTGGCGGTCGCGGCGGCGCAATTCGGTGACCAGCCGCGCGCGCGCGGTGTCCATCGCCAGCGGCTCCAGCCAGCCCTGCGCCGTCACCGGGTTGACGACGACGATCTCGGGCGGGTCGTCCTCTGCCAGCCGCGCGGCGATGGCCTCCGCGATGCGGCGGGAGGCGAAATACTGGCTCTCCGCGTAGATCCGCCGGCGCGCGCGGGCGATGAGGTGGAGGTACAGCTCCTCGATCTCGCGCACCTCCTCCTGTCCTTCGTGCAGCGGCTGCGAGCGGGAGATCGCGACGTCCACGTCGGTGAAGTCGGTGGACAGGCTGGCGGGCCAGCACTCGCCGGTCGCGGGCGGCGGGGGCACCACCTCGCCGCCGCCGGCGATCTGCCAGCGGGTGCGGCACAATTCGCCCAGCGCGCGGGCGACGGGGCCTTGCAGCGCGGTGGTGGCGTCGTGCCAGGGCTTGTAGGGCGTGCCCCAGGGCGTGCGGCGGTGCGGCTGATCGTCCAGATGCTCCCGCGTGTCCCAGCGCTCGTCGGTCATGTCGATGCCGCCGCAGAAGGCGAGGCAGTCGTCGATGACGACGATCTTCTGGTGCTGCGACGCGCCGAACGGGTGGACCGAATCGAGCTTCAGGTGGATGCGCTTGCGCAGGAAGCGCCACTTCGTCAGCGTCCACAGCGTCTTGCCGCGGAACAGCGTCTTCAGCGCGCCGGTGTCCCACCGCAGGATGTAGACCTGCAAGCCCGGCGTGCGGCGCACCAGCCAGCCGATGAAGTCGCCCACCGTCGTCGGCGCCTCCGGATGGTCGTCAGCCCACGCCAGGTTGATGCGCGCGTCGAAATCCCAGCCGACCAGCAGGATCTGGTGCTGCGCCTGGAGCATCGCCTGTCGCGCTGCGCGGAAATAGGCGTCGGCGTCGATCACCACCGCGGCGCGGGTGGCGCGCTCCACGCGCCAGCGCGCGCGGTCGGGCAGGGGGGACGCCGTCACAGCAGGTCGCGCACGAGGTGCGGCGGGCGCGCGATGACCGCGCCCTTCTCCGTCTCGACCACGGGTCGCTCGATGGTCGACGGGTCGCGTGCCATCATCGCCAGCGCGGCGGCGTCGTCCGCCACCGCCGGCGCGTCCGCGCGCAGCGCCGCCACGGGCGCTATGCCGGCGCGGGCGAGGACGCGCGCGATCTCCGCGCGCGAGGGCGGCGCCTTCATATACTCGACGACGGTCACGTCCGCCCCGGCGTCGCGCAGGATCGCGAGCGCGTCGCGCGACTTGGAGCAGCGCGGGTTGTGCCAGATCGTCGCCTTCATGCCGCCCGTCCTACAGGCTGGACACCGCCGGTCCAGCCCCCGGCGTGCGCGTCGCCTGCACCCACCTGGCGAGCGCGGTGAGGATGGCGTAGGCGAGCAGCGCGGTCAGCGGCACGCTGGCGGGGACGGGATCGACGACGATCGCGGGCTGCGGCGCGAACCAATTCACCAGCTGGAAGGCGAGCAGCGCCGTGGCCAGCGCCGCGAGCGAGACGTGCCCCATCACGCCGCGCGCCCGCGTGCGCGAGGCGAACAGGACCAGCGCCAGCGCGGTGATGCCGAGCTCGAGCGGCATCGCCACGGCGGGACGGTTCCACAGCGCGAGCCCCAGTCGCCGCCCGACGCCCAGCAGCGTCAGATCGGGCGCGTGGACCAGCCAGTCGAGCAGCCAGTGCGACGCGACCACCGTGGCGCCCAGCATCGCGACCTGCCACGTCCCGCGCCGCAACCGCACGACGAGCGCGAACAGCGCGGCGAAGCCCAGCGTGCCGATCAGGCTGTGCGTCCAGGGCATGTGGTAGAGGTCCATCGCGTTCATCGCGGTGTGCCCCGGCACCTCGCGCATCCGCTCGACGCCGAGGAGAACGAAGGCGAAGAAGAAGAGGTCGACGAACTGCGCCGCCACGAACAGCGCCGCCAGCCGCGGCCCGCGGCGCGTGCCGGCGAGCGCGAGGGCGGGGGCGTAGTGACCGACGAACATGGGGCTAGCTTATCCTCCCCATGCCGGGGAGGATATCAGAACAGCGTGGTCAGCGAGTAGAACAATGCGCCCACCGTCGCCGACGCGGGGATGGTGATGATCCACGCCGTCACCACGTTCTTCGCCACGCCCCACCGCACCGCCGAGGCGCGCCGCGCGACGCCCGCGCCGATGATCGACCCGGTGATGGTGTGCGTGGTCGACACGGGGATGCCCAGCGCGGAGGCGCCGAAGATCACCATCGACCCCGCGGTGGAGGCGCTGAACCCCTGGTGCTGCGACAGCTTCGTGATGCGGCTGCCCATCGTCTCGATGATCTTCCACCCGCCGGTCGCGGTGCCGCAGGCGATGGCGACGTAGCAGCTGATCGCCACCCAGTGCGGCACCTCGAACTCGCCCGACAGATAGCCGGTCGAGTAGAGGAGGACGGTGATGATCCCCATCGTCTTCTGCGCGTCGTTCAGGCCGTGGCTGAGCGAGTAGGCGGCCGAGGAGAAGAGGTGGAGCGTGCGGAACGTCCGCTCCGCCTTCACCGCGGGCAGGCGGTGGAGCGCCCAGCTGGACAGCAGCATGACGCCCAGCGCCAGGAACATGCCGATCGTGGGCGACAGGACGATCGCGATCAGCGTCTTGTTCAGCCCGCCCCAGTGCACGCCGGTGAAGCCCGCGTGCGCGACGCCCGATCCGACCAGCCCGCCGATCAGCGCGTGGCTGGACGACGACGGGATGCCCTTCAGCCAGGTGACGACGTTCCAGAACATCGCGCCCACCAGCGCGCCGAAGATGACGGCGGGCGTCACCACTTCCTGGTCGATCAGCCCCTTGCCGATCGTTTCCGCCACGGCGTGCAGCTGCGGGAAGGCGAGGGTGAGGAAATAGGCGGCGAAGTTAAAGAAGGCGGCGAAGACCACCGCGGTGACGGGCGACAGCAGCCGCGTCGCGACCACGGTGGCGATCGAGTTGGCGGCGTCGTGCAGGCCGTTCAGATAGTCGAACGCGAGCGCGAGCGCGATCAGCCCGACGAGCAGGGGAAAGGCGAGCTGATGCATGGTCCGGCGGATCCGATCAGGCGTGGTCGATGACGATGCCGTCGATCTCGTCGGCGACGTCCTCGAACGCGTCGGTGATGCGTTCCAGGTGCTTGTAGAGCTCGCGCTCGATGACGAATCGCAGCGTGTCCTTCTCGCCGTGGTCGGACAGCGCGCGGCGGAGGCCCGCGGCGTGGATCTCGTCCGCCTGGCCTTCCATGCGGATCAGCCGCTCGGTCAGTTCGTGCAGGCGCCCGGCATTCTTCGCCACGTCGCGCAGCAGCGGCATCGCCTCCGACGTCAGTCGCGCGGCGTCGACCACGATCGCCGCCATGTCGCGCATCTCCGGCGGGAAATCGGTTACGCCGTAGAGCGAGACGGCGCTGGCGGCGGCGTGCATCTCGTCCACCGTGTCGTCCAGCGCGCCGATCAGCGCGGCGATGGCGCTGCGGTCGAACGGCGTCAGGAACGTCGCGCGCACGGTCTTCAGCACGTCGCGGGTGATGTCGTCCGCCTCGTGCTCGCGCTCGGCGATCTCGCGGACGTGCTCGGCCGCGTGCGCGCCGCCGTGGAACAGCCGAGCCGTCGCCTCCGCGCCGGCCAGCACCGTGGCGGCGTGCGCCTCGAACATGCCGAAGAAATTGCCCGTGCGCGGCAGCAGCCGCTGGAACCAAGCGAACATCCAACCCTTCCCGTTTGCCAATGCCGGAACCCCCGGCCGCCCGCTGCGGCGGACGGCGGCGCGGAACTCGGCCGGATTGAAGCTGCGGAACAGCTCCCTCAGGTCCGGTTCGTCCACCGCCTCCGCCGCCTCGGCGAGCGAGAACCAGCGGCGCTGCCGCTGGTGCATTTCCTTCCACTCCTCCAGCTCGCGCGTGACCGCGAGCGGGAAGACGTCCACGTCGATCAGCAGCGACGCCCCGCTGCCGCGCCGCTTGCGGTAGCGGTAGCTGCCGAGCGGCACCGGGCACACCGCGCCGACCACGCCCGCCTCCTCCTCCGCCTCGCGCGCCGCGGCGGCGTGGGGGGCGTGACCGGCGGCGATGTTGCCCTTGGGCGCCACCCACCGCCCGCTCTCGCGCGAGGTGACCAGCAGCACGCGTACGGCGGCGTCGGGCGACGCGCCGTCGGAGCGGTAGGGCAGGGCGGCGGTCTGTCGGATCGTCATGGACTCGTGCAGTCTGAAGGGGCGCTTAGCCTGCGCTATGTTACAGGTTGACGACAGTGGTGGCGAGCGTGCGCGTCAGTCCGCCCGAACCGGGACACCCGCCGCCGCCAGCGCACGATGCGCGTCCGCCACGCTTGCCTCGCCGAAGTGGAAGATCGAGGCGGCGAGAACGGCGGAGGCGTGGCCCTGAGTGATGCCTGCGACGAGATGGTCGAGCGTGCCGACACCGCCGGAGGCGACCACCGGCACCGCCGTGCGATCGGCGATGGCGCGGATCAGCGCGAGATCGTAGCCGTCGCGCGTGCCGTCGCGATCCATCGACGTCACCAGCAGCTCGCCCGCGCCCAGCACCGCCAGCCGCAGCGCGTGCTCCACCGCGTCGATCCCGGTGGCGCGCCGCCCGCCGTGGGTGAACACCTCCCAGCGATCACCCGTCCGGCGCGCATCCACGCTGGCGACGCAGCACTGGCTGCCGAACCGCTCGGCGATGTCGGCGACCAGTTCGGGCCGGGCCACGGCGGCGCTGTTCACCGCCACCTTGTCGGCACCCGCCAGCAGCAGCGCGCGCGCGTCGTCGGCGCTGCGCACGCCGCCGCCGACCGTCAGCGGCATGAAGCACACCGCCGCGGTCCGCCGCACCACGTCGACGATCGTGTCGCGTCCCTCGTGACTGGCCCCGATGTCGAGGAAGCACAATTCGTCCGCGCCCGCGGCGTCATAGGCGCGCGCCTGCTCCACCGGGTCGCCGGCGTCGATCAGGTCGACGAAGTTGACGCCCTTCACCACGCGGCCGTTCGACACGTCGAGGCAGGGGATCACACGGGCACGCACGGTCATGCGGCGCGCCATGCCCGCGGGGGGCGGCAAGGGCAAGCGCCGCCGCGGGGGGAAGGTGGCTACGATTTTTTTGGGGTAGCTGCCCCGCCGTGCGCGCCGTAGCGAGCGGCATGATGACGCGGGCGGACGATCTCTGGTCCTTGACGGAAAAGGAGAAGCAGACACTTCGCCTGATCGTGCGCGGGCATGACGCGAAATCGACGGCGCGCGCGCTGAACCTGTCCGTCCACACGATCAACGAGCGGCTGCGCGAGGCGCGGCGCAAGATGGCGGTATCGAGCAGCCGGGAAGCGGCGCGACTGCTGCTCGAGGCGGAGGGCGAGCGGCCCCATCAGAATCCTGTGTACAGCACGTTGGGGGAGGACGCGGCGCCCCCGACGGAGGAGACGGAAGCGGCGTCGCCGGGCGGCGCGGGGCCGGCGCGGCGCCGGCTTTCCCCCTTCATCATCGGAGCCACCGTCATGACCATCCTCCTCGGCCTGCTCGCGCTGTCCGGCGCGCTTCCCGTCGCCACCGCACCCCAAGCGCCGCCGGCCGCCGCGCAGGCGAGCGATCCCGCAGTCGTCGCCGCGGCCGAGCGGTTCCTGACGCTGGTCGACCAGGGCCGGTGGGACGAGAGCTATCGCGCGACCGGCACCGCGTTTCGCAAGCTGAACACCGCCAGGGTGTGGGCGGACGTCTCGCAGAAGGTGCGCGTGCCGCTCGGTGCCGCGCTGTCGCGCACCTTCGCCAGCCAGGAGGAACTGCCCGCCCCGCCTGCCGGCTATGAGGTCGTCAAGTTCCGCACGCGCTTCGCCAACAAGGCGGAGGCGGTGGAGACCGTGTCGCTGGAGCGCGAGGACGGCGAGTGGCGGGTCGTCGGCGTGACGATCGCCTAGAGCGTTACCGGACCAGGTTGAACCACCGTCATCGTCCCGCGGACGACCGCTGTGCGGCGGGGCGCTTTCGGCGAGCTGCGGCGTTGCTCGTCGGTCACGATGCTTCAGCATCGCTCCCTCCTCTTGCCTTGCAGCACGCCGAAATCACCACCGTGCCGGTGATCCCACCTGATCCGGTAACGCTAGCAGCGAGGGGCCTCCGTCATCCCGGAACCGGCCCGAGCGACGACGTCGAAGGCGTGGCCGGCCTCGTCGGAGGATCGACGGGGTTGCGCCGCCCGTCGCGCTTCGCGACAAGGCGGGCGGCGGGGGTGACGATGACGGGCGGGCGGCGACATCTGCGATCGGCGCGGCGGCTGATGGCGAAGGCCGGCGTGGCCGGCGGCGCGCTGGTGCTGGCGCTGCTGGTGGCGATGGCGTGGCTGACCGTCACGGCGGAGGGGCCGGCGTGGATCGGGCGGCGCCGGGGCGGGCTCGTGGTGCCGACCCTCTATGTCCAGGTCCCGCTGCTTGCCCTGCTGGTGCCGTGTATCGTCGTCGCCGCCGCCGGGCTGGTCGCCAACCTGCGCCGATTGCTCTCCGACCGGGCCGAAGTCTCCGTCGCGGCGGGCCTCGCGCTCGGCGAGCCCGTGCGGTGGCGCGGGCGGCGCGGGCTGCACGCCATCGGCGCGGGCCGGTTGCTGGCGCTGGCGGGCGTCGGCGCGGTCATGATGGTGTTCGGCCTGCTGACGACGAGGCTGTGGACCGGCGACGGCATGCTGGGCGAGAAGCTGCTCTTCAGTTTCGCGCTGCTCTTCGTCTTCGGCGGCGTGCTGTTCTTCGCCGCCACCGTCGGCGCGTCGGCGCTGGCCGAGTGGGCGCGCGACGTGGCCGGCACCTTGGTCGTCACCGATCGCCGGATCGCCTGGCTGCACCCGTTGCGCGCGGAGGTGTATCGCGCGATCGACGCCGACGCGATCGTCGACGTGACGCTGGTGGAGAACGGCGAAGATCACCGGAGTCGCCGCGGCTGGGTGGCGGTGACGGTGCGGAAAGGCACGTCGAACGTCGAGGCGGTCGATCTCACCGGCCTGCCCGACGCCGCCGGGGCGGCGACGGCGATGCGGCGATTGATCGCAAGCTAGGCCGCGGCGGCCACGCTGATCGCGGCGGCAAGGTCCAGCCGGCCGTCGTAGAGCGCGCGGCCGGTGATGACCCCCTCGATCCCGCCCTTCGCTCCATTGGCGCGCGCGTGGATCGCCAGCAGGTGGATGTCGGCGATGCCGGCGACGCCGCCGCTGGCGATCACCGGAATGTCCACCGCGCGGGCGAGGTCCACCGTCGCCTCCACGTTGCACCCCTTCAACAGCCCGTCGCGGCCGACGTCGGTGAACAGCAGCGCCGCGACGCCCGCATCCTCGAACCGTCGCGCGAGATCGACGACGCTGGTGGTGGACACGTCGGCCCAGCCCTTGGTCGCGACCATGCCGTCGCGCGCGTCCACCGCCACGACGATGCCGCCGGGAAAGGCCGCGGCCATGTCGCGCACGAACTGCGGCCGCTCCAGCGCGGCGGTGCCGATCACGACGCGCGCGACGCCGGCGTCGAACCATGCCTCCACGCTCTGCGGCGTGCGGATGCCGCCGCCCAGCTGAACGTACCCGGGAAAGGCGGCGACGATGGCGCGCACCGCCCCGCCGTTGACGCTCTCGCCGGCGAAGGCGCCGTCGAGGTCGACGACGTGGAGGTGCCCCGCGCCCGCCGCGGCGAACAGCGTCGCCTGGTGCGCGGGGTCGTCGCCGTAGACGGTGGCGCGATCCATGTCGCCCTCGGCCAGGCGGACGACCTGCCCCGCCTTCAGGTCGATGGCGGGAAAGACGATCAGCGGCGCCGTCACGGCTTCCATGCGAGGAACCTCTCGAGCAGCGCCAGGCCGTAGCGCTGGCTCTTTTCCGGATGGAACTGGACGCCGACCAGATTGTCGCGCGCGACGGCGGCGGTGACGGGGCCGGCGTGGTCGGTGGTGGCGACCACGCTATCCCGATCGCCGGCGCCCTCGAAGGCGTAGCTGTGCAGGAAATAGGCCTCGCCGCGCACGATCAGCGGGTGATCGGCGAGCGGGACGACGTCGTTCCAGCCCATGTGCGGCACCTTCGCCTCCGTGGCGCCGGGATCGAGCCGGCGGACGCGGCCCGGTATCCAGCCCAGCCCGGCGTGCGTGCCGTGCTCCTCCCCCGCGTCCGCCATCAGCTGCATCCCCACGCAGATGCCGAGGAAGGGCGCCGCCTCGCCGAGGACGCGCCGCTCCAGCGCCTCCACCAGGCCCGGCACCCCGCGCAGCGCCGCGGCACAGGCGCCGAATGCGCCGACCCCGGGCAGCACGATCCGGTCCGCCCGCGCCACGGCGGCGGGATCGGCGGTGACGGCCAGGTCGGCGCAACCCGCCGCGGCGAGCGCGTTGGCGACCGAGTGGAGGTTGCCCGCCTGATAGTCGATCAGCGCCAGCGTCATGCCAGCAGCCCTGCGAGGTCCGGCTGGGCGAAGCTGGCGTTGAAGGCGATCACCTCCACCGTGGCGACGCCGCCCGTCACGAACGGGTCGGTCGCCGCCGCCGCCGCGACGTCGTCCGCGGTGCCGCGCATCAGGATCACGCCGCCGGTCCGCGGATCGCGCCGCCCGGCGACGAGGAACGCGCCCTCGGCGAACCCCGCCTCCAGCCAGGCGACGTGCGCGGGCATCAGCGCGTCCACCTCGTCCAGCGGGCGGACGTAGCTGAGCACCACCGCGCACAGCGAGCCGGCCGCGCGATAGCCGCTCACAGGATCCCCTTGGTCGACGGGATCGCGTCCGCCTTGCGCGGGTCGATCTCCACCGCGGCGCGCAGCGCGCGGGCGAGGCCCTTGAACGCGCTCTCGGCGATATGGTGGTTGTTCTCGCCGTACAGCGTCTCGACGTGCAGCGTGAGGCCGGCGGCCTGCGCGAAGCTGTGGAAGAAATGCTGGAACAGCTCGGTGTCCATCTCGCCCAGCTTCGTCTGGGTGAACTGCGTCTTCCACACCAGCCAGGGCCGGCCGGAGATGTCGAGTGCGACGCGGGTGAGCGTCTCGTCCATCGGCGACAGCGCGTCGCCGTAGCGGCGGATGCCGCGCTTGTCCGCCAGCGCCTGCGCCACCGCGGCGCCCAGCGCCAGCGCGGTATCCTCCACCGTGTGATGCTGGTCGATGTGCAGGTCGCCGCGCGTCGTCACCTGGATGTCGATCAGCGAGTGGCGCGAGAGTTGCTCCAGCATATGGTCGAAGAAGCCGACCCCGGTCGCGATCTCGTAGACGCCGGTGCCGTCCAGGTTCACGGCGACGTCGATTTCTGTTTCGCTGGTGGCGCGGCGAAGCGTGGCGGTGCGCATGGCCGGTGCCATAGCGCGCGCGGCGGCTCATGCAATCTTGACCGTCACCGTCAGGGCGTTACCCATAGTGGCGATGAGTGACATGTTGCCCGACAGCCTGATCCCCTACGACGAGATCGTGCAGGAAGCGCTGCGCGCCGTGGTGGGGCGCGTGCTCGGCACGGTGGCCGAATCGGGCGGCCTGCCCGGCGACCACCATTTCTACATCACCTTCAAGACGCAGGCGCCGGGAGTCGACATTCCGGCGCGGCTGATCGAGCGGTTCCCCGACGAGATGACGATCGTCCTGCAGAACCGCTTCTGGGACCTCGCCGTCGACGCTCAGAAGTTCTCCGTCGGCCTGTCGTTCAACCAGGTGCCGTCCAAGCTGGTCATCCCCTATTCGGCGATCACCGGCTTCCACGATCCGACGGTGAACTTCGAACTGCGTTTCCAGGCGCAGGAAGGGCCGGGCGACGGGCCGGGCGGGCACGACCCGGCGGAGAACGACGGGCCGGTGGCGGCGCCGGTCGAGGACGGCTCGAACGTCGTGGCGGTGGATTTCAAGCGCAAGAAGTGACGGTGCGAGGCGCGTAGCTTCGGCTACGCGCCGATCGCGAGGCGACGCGCCGGCTCGGCCGGGGCGGCCATCGGCCGCCTTCGACGTCATGGGACTTGTTCCCATGACGGCCCGGCGCGGGAAACGACCTTGCCGCTGTAGCGTTCGAGGCTTTCCCCCTCCACCATGCTTCGCATGGTCCCCCTCCCCGTACCGGGGAGGATAAGGAGCGCGCATGACCGCTACCCGCACCGAAACCGACTCGATCGGCCCCGTCGAGGTCCCCGCCGACGCCTATTGGGGCGCGCAGACGCAGCGCAGCCTGGAGAATTTTCCCTTCGGCGCGCGCGAGCGGATGCCGATCGAGATCGTCCACGCGCTGGCGCTGGTGAAGCAGGCGGCGGCGCGGGTGAACCGGCGGCACGGGCTGGAGGCGGAGAAGGCGGAGGCGATCGAGGCCGCGGCGGCGGAGGTGGCCGGGGGGAAGCTGGACGACCAGTTCCCGCTCGCGATCTGGCAGACCGGCAGCGGCACGCAGACGAACATGAACGTCAACGAGGTGATCGCCGGGCGCGCCAACGAGGTGCTGGCGGGCACGCGCGGCGGCAAGGCGCCGGTCCACCCCAACGACGACGTCAATCGCGGGCAATCGTCGAACGACAGCTTCCCTACCGCGATCCACGTCGCCTGCTCCATCGCGGTGCGGCGCCGACTGATCCCCGCGGTGGAGCGGCTGCACGTCGCGCTCGACGCCAAAGCGCAGGAATGGCACGACGTGGTGAAGATCGGGCGGACCCACCTGCAGGACGCGACGCCGCTGACGCTCGGCCAGGAATTCTCCGGCTACGCGCACCAGGTCCACCGCTGCCTGATGCGGATCGAGCCCGCGGTGGAGCACGGCACCGACCGGCTGGCGCAGGGCGGCACCGCGGTCGGCACCGGCCTCAACGCGCCCAGGGGGTTCGCCAAGGACGTCTGCGCCGAGCTGCGCGGCATCACCGGCATCGCCTTCTCGCCCGCGGAGAACACATTCGAGGCGCTGGCGAGCCACGATCCGCTGGTTCATCTGTCCGGCGTCCTCAACACGCTGGCGGTGGCGGCGACGAAGATCGCCAACGACATCCGCCTGCTCGGCTCCGGCCCGCGCTGCGGTCTCGGCGAGCTGGACCTGCCGGCGAACGAGCCGGGCAGCTCGATCATGCCGGGAAAGGTGAACCCGACGCAGGCGGAGATGCTGACCATGGTCGCCGCGCAGGTGATGGGCAACCATGTCGCGATCACCGTGGGCGGGGCGCAGGGCCATCTCGAGCTGAACGTCTTCAAGCCGATGATCGGCGCGGCGGTGCTGCGCTCGATCGACCTGCTGGCGACCGGGTGCGCCACCTTCGCCGAGCGCTGCGTCGAGGGGCTGGCGGCGAACCGCGGGCGGATCGCCGAGCTGCTCGACCGGTCGCTGATGCTCGTCACCGCCCTGGCGCCGGAGATCGGCTACGACGCCGCGGCGAAGATCGCCAAGCACGCGCACGAGGAAGGGCTGACGCTGAAGCAGGCGGGCCTGGCGCTCGGGCTGGTGGACGAGGCGACGTTCGACCGGGTGGTGCGACCGGAGGCGATGCTGGGCGGGTGAGGGTGGAACCGCGGCGTCCGCGCAGCATTGTTGCAGCGTAACGAAAGGGACTTTCATCCATGGGCGCAACCACCCTCGGCGCGCTGATCGGCGGCGCGATCGATGCCATGTCCGGCGACGACGACGGCTCGTTCGACGGCGCCATCAAGGGCGCGATCACCGCCAATGTCCTGAAGGTGGCGTTGCCGGTCGTCGCGACCTGGGCGATCGGCTGGGGCGTGCTGAAGGGGCTGGAAGCGGTGAGCAACGCGGTATCGGAAAGGATCAAGGCATGATTCGGAGCATCATCGGCGCGCTGGTCGGGCGCGAAATGGACCGGCGCGATGGCAGCGGCGGGCTGAAGGGCGCCGCGCTCGGCGCGCTGGCCGCCCGCGCCGCGACGCGCATGGGGCCGCTCGGCATGCTGCTCGGCGGCGGCTATGTCGCGAAGAAGGCCTACGATCGCCACCGCGCGAGCCGCGCCGGGCGGGTGCCGCCGACGATCTGACGTCGCATCAGCGCCAGTCCGCGTCGGGATGCTCTCCCAGCCGCGGGCTTGCGCCGTCGGCGACCATGCGCGCGCCATCGATGGTGATCGGCGCGGCGAGGCCCGGCAGGCCGTCGATCATCAGCTGCATTCCGCGGTGGACCACCTGAGGGTCGGCGAACACCTGATCGACGCGATTGACCGCGCCGACGGGAACGCCCGCCGCTTCCAGCGCGACGAGCAGTGTGGCGCTGTCCCACTTCACCGTTTCCGCAACGACGAGCGGGATCAACGCCGCGCGGTTCGTCACGCGCATGGGGTTGGTCGCGAAACGCGGATCGGTTGCCAGAGGGACGCCCAGCACCGTGCACAGCTTTGCGAACTGGCCATCGTTGCCGACGGCCACGATCAGGTCGCCGTCCGCGGTGGGGAAGCTTTGATAGGGCGCGAGATTGACGTGGCCGTTGCCCATGCGGCCGGGCACGGTGCCCCCGACCATCCAGTTCAGCGCCTGATTGCCGAGCACGCCGACCTGCGTGTCGAGCAGCGCCATGTCGATGTGGCGGCCCGCGCCGGTCGAAGCGCGCTCGTGCAGGGCGGCGAGGATCGCGACGGCGGAGTAGACGCCGGTGAACAGGTCCGCGATCGCGACCCCGCTCTTCTGCGGCGCGCCGTCCGGTTCGCCGGTCAGCGACATGATGCCGCCCAGCCCCTGGATGATGAAATCGTAGCCGGCGCGATGCGCATAGGGCCCGGTCTGGCCGAAGCCCGTAACGGAGCAGACGATCAGCCGCGGGTTCGCGGCGCGCAAGCTGGCGGCATCGAGCCCGTATTTGGCGAGGCCGCCGACCTTGTAGTTCTCGATCACCACGTCGGCGCCGGCGGCCAGCGCCTTCACCCGCGCCTGACCTTCCGGCGTGGCGATGTCGAGCGCCAGGCTGCGCTTGCCGCGGTTGCAGGCGTGGTAATAGGCTGCGGACAGGTTCTCTGCGTCCGCGCCGGTGACGAAGGGCGGGCCCCAGGTGCGCGTGTCGTCGCCGGTGCCGGGCCGCTCCACCTTGATGACGTCGGCGCCGAGATCGGCCAGCAGCTGCCCCGCCCAGGGACCGGCGAGGATGCGCGCGAGTTCGAGGACGCGCAGGCCGGCGAGGGGGCGGGGCGGGGTATCGGTCATCGCGCGGCTTTGCGGCAGGCGGCGCGCAGGCTCAAGTGCGCGGCACCAGGGGCTCGCACGCGCCCTTCAGGTCGGCGATGTAGCGCGCGACGAGTGCCACGCCCTCCCTGTGCGCCAGCGCGCGGCCCAGTTCAGGCATCATCGCGCCGGGATCGGTGCTCTCCAGTCGATAGGCGAGGATCGAGCGGTCGGGGTGACCGGGGACGACGTCGAACGGCCGGTCGCCGGTGCCGCGCCCGGCGGCGACCGGGGGCTTGCACAGGCCGAGCACGCGCGGATCCTCGGTCGCGGCGTCGAGCCACAGGCCGGACGTACGCGCAGGGCCGCGCTCCGCATGGCAGTGGCTGCAGTTGATGTCGAGATAGGCGCGGGCCCGCGCGGCGAGCGGCTTCCGCTCGTCGGACCAGTCGACGTTCGCGGCGGGGCGCGAGGCGGGGACGCCGGCCAGATAGCCCGCCCGCTCCAGCATCGCGATCTGCCCGTTATGGTCGAGGTGACGCGCCTTCAGCCCGATCGGCGAGAGTGCGCGGGTGCGGTTGTCCTGCGCGTGGCAGCCGGCGCATTGGTTCTGGTTGGGGACGGTGTAGGTGAAGCGCATGCCTGCGGGCGCCAGCGTCAGCGGCACCTCCGCCCCGGTGCGCGCCAGCGTCGCGTCGCTGCCGTCCTCGTTCCAGACATAGGGGATCGCCACCCACCCCTCCGCGCGGCGGACCAGCAGGCGCGTCTCGATCAGCCGCATGCCGCGGGTGTCTAGCGTGGCGGACAACGGTGGCGCCTTGCCGATCGCCACCGCGTCGCCGCTGCGCGGATAGTAGAAGGTCTTCGCCACGATCGTGCCGACGGGAAAGTCGAAGGCGTCGGTCGGCGTCCAGCGCGCCGGCATGCCCGCGGGCGTCCACATCGTCCGCCATTTCAGCGCATAGTCGCTGAACAGCGGCGTGACCGGCGCAAAGGCGACGACGCCCTGCCGCCCGACCAGCCTCTCGCCCTCTCGCGCGTAGAGGCCCCAGTCGGAGAGATGCTCTGGATAGCCTGAGTCGTGGAACGTCACCGCCGCCGGCGCGCGGGCGCAGGCGGCGAGGAGGAGCGCGAGGAGGAGAAGGGCGAACACCGTCGCGCGCCCGTGCTCCTGCGCACGCAGGAGCCCAGGATTACGAGCGCCGGCGCTTGCGGCCCTGGGCTCCTGCGTGCGCAGGAGCACGGCGAGCGCGATCGCGGTCACGCCTTCGCGCCGTCCTTCGTCATCGCGGCAGGGAGCACCACGGGCTTCAGCCGCTGCGTGGGCGCGCAATCCCGCGCGGTGTCGATCCGCGCCTTCGCGTACTTGCCCGGACCGTCGACGTTCAGCAGCTTCGCCGCGCCGTTCCGCACGCAGATGCCGGGGTCGGCGCGCTTGGGATCGGTGAAGCCGTCCCAGATCACGTCCGGCAGCCGTCCGTCGTTCAGCGCGGTGAGCGGGCGATAGCGCGCCGGCGGGGCGTTGCCGCCGCCGGTGAAGCGGTTGCCGGTGACGAACACGTCCTGCGGATAGGGATCGTAGGCGGCGGCGACACCCTTCGCCGTGTCGAAGCCCGTGGAATAATAAGAGGAGACGATGACGTTGGCGGTCTGATTGTCGGCGATGTCGTTGTCGAAGATCTCGACCGCGTCGTTCGAGTTGACGATCACCCCCGCGCCCGGCGGGACCGAGCTGACCGCGCTGCCCGCGGCGCCGAAATTGGCGTGGTTGTTCGCCTTCACCTTATTGCGGAACACGCGGGTGCGCGCGCCGGGAACCGGCAGATTGGGCATGTTGAAGACGAGGATGCCGCCGGTGTTGCCCGTCGTCGCGTTGCCGTAGACGTCGGCGTCGGAGCTGTTCTCGATCTCGATGCCGGCGACGTTCCCCTCGGCGCGGTTGTTGCGCACGACGATGTTCCTCGACTGGCCGACGTAGATGCCCGCGTCCGACGCGCCCTTCACCACCGTGTCCTCGATCAGCACGTTCGTCACCTGCACGGGATAGAGGCCGTAGGCGCCGTTCGAGGTCTTGGGCCCGCCGGTCCATTCGGCGCGAACGCGGCGGATGACGGTGTTCTTCACGCCGTTCACCTTCAGCGCGTCGCCCTTGGTGTCCTCCAGTGCGAGGTCCTGCAGCGTGAAGTCGTCGCCGGTGACGAGCAGCCCTTCCGCGCCCGAGGTCGCGCCGGCGAAGGAAAGCACCGTCTTCTCCATGCCCGCGCCCTTCACCGTCACGCCGTTGCCGGTGAGGCTCAGGCTGCGCGACAGGCGGTATTTCCCCGCGGGGATCGCCACCGTGTCGCCGGGCTTGGCATCGAGCAATTGCTGTTGCAGGCGCTTTTCGAAATCCGGGTCTATGGTGAACCCGTTCTCGTCCACCTTCGCGCCGCACGCCGAAAGTGCGATCGACATCGCCCCCGCCATCGCCATCGCCAGCACGATCCTGCGCATTCAGCATCCTCCCCGTCGTGCGGCGGCGTTGCGCCGTCCGCCGCATGGCTATAGCGCAGGCCGGGACATTGATCGAGATAGAGGAGAGGGTATGGCCTATACCGGCAAGGAGCTGCGCTCCACCGCGACCGAGGACGGTCGGCTGAGGCTGGCGCTGGAGGAGGTGACGCTGGACGCGCCGGGCGCCGACGAGGTGATCGTGCGCGTGGAGGCGGCGCCGATCAACCCGTCGGACCTGGGGCTGCTGCTCGGTCCGGCGGACGTCGCGTCGATGGCGCAGGCGGATGGCGGCCTCTCCTTCGACATTCCCGAGTCGCGGCGCGGCGGCGTGCGCGCGCGGCTGGGCCAGTCGCTGCCGGTGGGCAACGAGGGCGCGGGGACCGTCGTCGCCGCGGGCGAGAACGCCAGGGCGCTGGAGGGCAAGCGCGTGGGGATGCTGGGCGGGGGCATGTACACCCAGTTCCGCAAGCTGAAGACGCGCGACGTGGTGCCGCTGCCCGAGGGCGCGAGCGCCGCCGACGGCGCGTCGATGTTCGTGAACCCGCTGACCGCACTGGGCTTCGTGGAGACGATGCGGATGGAGGGGCACAAGGCGATCGTCCACACCGCCGCCGCGTCCAACCTGGGGCAGATGCTGCAGAAGATCTGCCTGGCGGACGGCGTCCCGCTGGTGAACGTGGTGCGCAGCGAGGAGCAGGCCGCGATCCTGCGCGACATCGGCGCCACCCATGTGCTGAACAGCAAGGACGCGGACTTCCGCCAGCGCCTGACCGATGCGATCGCCGCGACCGAGGCGACGATCGCGTTCGACGCGATCGGCGGTGGCAGCCTGGGCAGCGACATCGTGCAGGCGATGGAGCAGGCGGCGAACCGCAACATGAAGGAATACAGCCGCTACGGATCGAACAGCTTCAAGCAGCTGTACATCTACGGCGCGCTGGACCTGGCGCCGACGACGCTGAACCGCCTGGCCTTCGGCTTCCAGTGGAGCGTCGGCGGCTGGCTGCTGACGCCGTTCATGCAGAAGGCGGGCGGCGAGGTGGTGGGGCGGATGCGCCAGCGCGTCGTCGACGAGCTGACCACCACCTTCGCCAGCCGCTATACGCGGACGATCGGCCTGGCCGAGGCGCTCGATCCCGAGGTGCTGCGCGCGTACGAGCGCAAGGCGACGGGGGAGAAGTATCTGATCGATCCCTCGCGGTGATCGGGACAGATCGTGCTTGCGGGAAGGTGGGGGCCCGGACCGGGTCCTTGCCGTCGCGGAGGCATGCCCTGCGTCATCGCAGCGCTCTCACCGCCGGCGTGTCCATGCAGGAGAGAATGGCGGCGCGCTCCATCTGCGGTGAGGTCGGCACCGCGGCATAGGGCGCGATCTCCTGTGGTTCTCCCAGCGGCGCCGGGGCGAAGCCGGTGCCGCCGGTGCAGCGCATCGCCGCGGCCAGCATCCGCGGCGGCGTGTCATACCCTTCGTAGCTGAGGCGGAACGTGCCCCAGTGGATCGGCAGCGCGCGCGCGGCGCCGAGCCGCTGGTGCACCAGCGCCGCCTCCGCCGGGCCGATGTGGCTGCCCGACGACATCTGCCCGGGCACGAAGCGGAAGGCGCCGATCGGGATGAGCGCGAGCCGGATCGGCCCCAGCGCCGCCGCCTCCGCCGGCCAGCGCCCGTCGCCGAAGCCGGTGTCGCCGGCGAAGAACAGGTTGCCGCCGGACGGCAGCGTCACGACGAAGCTGGACCACAGGGCACGGTTCCGGTCGCTGAACCAGCGGCTGCCCCAATGATGGTTGCGCGTCACCGCCACGGTGACGCCGGGGCGGACCTCCACCGACCGAGCCCAGTCGAGCGCGGTGGCGCGCGCGCCGGTCTGCGCGATGACGCTGTCGTTGCCCAGGCTGGTGACGATGGTCGGCCGGTCGCGCCGCCACAGCCGCCGCAGCGTCGCCTTGTCGAGATGGTCGTAGTGGTTGTGGCTGACCAGAACGAGGTCGATCGGCGGGAGGTCGTCGAAGGCGACGGCGGGCGCGGCGACGCGCCGGGGGCCGAGCCCCAGCGGGCCGGCGCGGTCGGACCAGACGGGATCGGTCAGGATGTTCAGTCCCTGCGTCTGCACCAGCACGGTCGCGTGGCCGATCCACGTCGCCACCATCCGCTCGCCATCCACCCGCGTGGCGGGACGCGACCGCGCCACCGCCACGCGCGCGGGCCAGGCCGGGCGCCCGTCGCTGCCGGTCAGCTGGCGATAGAAGAAGCCGCCGCGCCCGCCGCCGCCTGGCGGCCGCACGGTGTCCGCGTCGCCGTCCGGATTGAAGAAGCGCGCGCCGTCGAAATGGTCGCTGGCCGGCCCTTCGTAGTAGATGCGGTCGAGGAAGCGCGGCACGATCGTGACGGTGAGGCCGATCGCCACCACCAGCAGCAGGATCACGCCCGCGACCACCTTCAGCACCAGCGCCAACCGCTTCCCTCCTGATCCAGGTGAAGCGTCCGAACGCGCAAGCCGCCGCCGGGATGCGTCAGCGGAGCAGTTCGTCGCGGATGCGGATGGCGTGGGTGGACACGCGCACCTCCAGCATGAAGGCGCCCAGGCTGGCGATCAGCAGCGCCATCGCCAGGATGAAGCCGGCGGCCACGTACTGGCCGATGTGGAACTTCAGCAGCACGGCGATGAACAGCATGGCGACGACGATGCACGTCATCACCGCGCTGGATACCGCCATCAGCAGCGCGGCGTTGGTGATCGTCATGCGGCGTGCCAGCAGGCGCAGCTCCCGCACCGCACGCTCGCGCTCCGCGCCGTTGGACTCCAGGTGCACCCGTTCCAGCGCGCGGGCGCGGTCGATCACGCGCGACAGCCGCCCCGCGAGGACGTTGAGCAGCGCGCCGATGCCGGCGAGCATGAACACGGGGCTGAGCGACGCCTGGATCGCGTCGGCGATCGTGGAGACCGCGGGGGAATAGGCCATGACGCCTTCTTTGCGTAGCGCGCGCGCGCGTCGCAAGGGCGAACGGCTTGGTAACCGCCGCGATGCTAGCGCGCGGCATGATGACGGTCGCCACGCGCCTCGACACCGATGCCGCCGCGCGCGCCACGGCACGGCTGCACGACGGGCTGCCGCCCACGATCGACGCGGTGGCGGACGGATCGCCGGCGTCGCACCGGTTCCTGCGGCGGCGATGGTATGCCGCCGCGGTAGCGGCCTATGGCGGCGCGCCGCGCACGATCGTCGCCTCGCTGCACGATTTTCCCGCGCTCGCGCTGCCGCTGGTGGCGATCGGGCCGGGGTGGCTGAAGGCGATGGCGGTGCCGGGCTGCTACTGGCCGTTCCGCGGCGCACCCGCCATCCCGGCGCTCTGCACGCCGGCGGTGCTGGACGCGACGCTGAACACGCTGGCGCGGACGGCGCGGGTGGTGCGGATCGGCCCGGTCTACGACGGCGATCCGGTGATCGCCCCACTGATCGCGGCGGCGCGCTTGCGCGGGTGGGGCGTGGCGAGCCGGACGGTGGCGACCAGCTACCTGCTCGACATGGCCGCGCTGCGTGGCGAGGGGCAGTGGCCACGCGGGTCGACGCTGCGCAAGAACCGCTTCCACGAGAAGCACCTGGCCGCGCACGGCACGCTCGACTGGTCCTTCGCCGATCCCGCCGGCTGGTCCGCCGCCTTCGACGCGATGGCGGAGGTGGAGAAGCGCAGCTGGCTGGCGGAGCGGACCGACGGCCGCGACACGAAGTTCACGCGCTGGGGCCATGGCGCCTTCTTCCGCGCGGCGGCGCAGGACCCGGTGATCGCCGGCATGTTCAGCGCCGCCTTGCTGCACGTCGACGGCGTTCCCGCCGCCTTCTCCTTCGATCTCGATGCGGGCACGCTGAAATACGCGATCGCGAACAGCTACGACCCCGCCTATGCCAAGCATTCGCCGGGCAAGCTGCTCTACTATCGCAACCTGACCGCCGCGATCGACCGCGGCGTCGAGCGGGTGGACTGGGGCGCGGGCGACAGCGGGTACAAGCGCGTGATCGGCGCCGCGGAGGGACCGGCGATCCGCGACTGGGTGCTGATGCGACCCGGCGTCCCGGCGTGGCTGGCCCCGCTGGCGCGGCGATGGTGGCGCACGCGCGACTGACCGTCCGTTAACGATGCGCGTGATAGCTGCGCGACCATGAACCAGCCGATTCCCATAGAGAAAACCGTCGTCCGCTCCGCTGCGGTCGCCGGCGAACTGGGCATCCGGACGCTCGATCTCCAGGCCGATATCGCCGAACTGGCGACCCGCGTGACCGAGCAGGCCGGGACGATCGAGCAGGTCGGCGCGCGCGTGACGATGCTGGACGGCGACGTGCAGAACGTCGCCCATGCCGCGAGCGAGGCGCGCGACACTAGCGCGGCGGCGCATGGCGTGATCGCCGATTCCAGCGCGCAGCTGGGCGCGGCGACGATGGACGTGGTGGAGCTGATCGCCGAGGTCAGCCGCATCCACGAGGGGCTGGGCGCGTTCAACGTCGCGCTGGAAGAGGTGGGGCGCGTCACCGCCGCGATCCACACGATCGCACAGCAGACGAACCTCCTCGCGCTCAACGCCACGATCGAGGCCGCCCGCGCCGGCGACGCCGGGCGCGGCTTCGCGGTGGTGGCGAGCGAGGTGAAGAAGCTGGCGAGCGAGACGGCCGCGGCGACGCAGCGGATCGAGCGGTCGATCGGCGCGCTGACGGGCGAGGCGGAGGAGATGCTTGGCCATATCGGCGACGGCGTCGCCAAGGCGCAGTCGGCGCATCGCGGCGCGCGCGACATCGAGACGCTGGTGGGCCGGCTCTCCTCGCTGATCGCGGCACTGTCGGCGAACAGCCAGACGGTGGCCGACCGGATCGATTCGATGGTGTCCGCGGTCGGCCACGTCCGCGGCGGGCTGGAGGCGCTGTCCAGCACGTCGAGCGACAACGCCGCCGGGCTCCAGCGGCTGTCGCACCGCGTCGCCGGGGTCAGCGACGACACCAACGGCCTGTTGCAGATGATCGCGCAGAGCGGCGTCGAGATCCCCGACTCGCCCTACATCCGCTTCGTCCTCGACGTGGTGACGGAGGTGACCGCCACCGTCGACGCCGCGATCGCGCGCGGCGACGTGACCGTGGCGCAGTTGATGAGCGATCACTACGCGCCGATCGTCGGCAGCGACCCGCCGCAGTTCACGCATCCCAGCCAGGCGGTGGTCATCCCGGCGTTCCGCCCGCACCAGGAACGCGCGCGCTCGCTGCCCGGCTTCTTCGGCATGACGCTGATGGACCGCAACCAGTTCGGCGCCGTGCCCATGCCGGAGCGTGCGCTGCCGCAGCGGCCGGGCCAGCCGGAATGGAACGCGGAATATTCGCGACAGGGGCTGATGCACGGCCATCCGGGACAGGTGAGCGAGACGCGCGCGGACCTGCCGTTCCACGTGAAGGCCTATCGCCGCCCGCTGGCGGCGGGCGGCGTGCTGCTGCTGAAGCAGGTGGTGGCGCCGGTGCGCTTCGGAAACGCGCTTTGGGGGATCGTGACGCTGGCGTATGAGAACCCGGCATGACGAGCCGACCCTTCCGCCGCGCCTGCGCGCACGCCCCCGCCTGATGTCGGCGCGGCGGGCGGCGTCGGGCGACCTCGCCGGCTGGCTGGTGGCGAACGGACTCGACGCGCCGACGGGGCCGGGTTCGATCGCCGACGTGGCGCGCGTGCGCGACCTGCTGCTCGCCGCGGCGCGCGAGGGGCGGGCATTGAGCTACAGCGAGGCGCTATTGGCGCTGGGGCATCGCTTCACCCGGCCGAAGATGCGGACCTTGTGCCGCACGCTCGACGCGATCGACACCACGGGGGCGGCGGCGGGAGAGCCGGGGCTGGCGGTGCTGGTGGTGCGCGAGTCGGACCGGCTGCCGGGGCAGGGCTGGTGGACCGGCGCGGCCAAGGGCGATTATGCGGGGCCGTGGACCGGCACGGCCGCGGCGGAGTTGATCCGCGGGTTGCAGGACGAGGTGTTCGCCTACTGGCGGGTCACAGGCCCGTCGTCGCCACGATGAGGCCGGGGATGGTCGCGGCGGAGAGGTCGCCGCCGAACGCGACCTCGCGCTGTTCGCCATAGGCGCCGTCGGCGGGCGACCAGAACTGGCGGATGGTCGCCGCGGGCAGGTCGACGATCCAGTATTCGGGGATGCCGGCGGCGGCGTAGAGCCGTTGCTTGAGGCCGAGGTCGCGGTCCACGGTGGTGGACGACACCTCGACCAGCAGGGCCACCGAGAGGACGGGTATCGGACCTTCGCCGCGCGGTTCGCTCGTCAGGACGATGTCGGGCTGCGGCATGGTCGTTTCGGACAGGGCCACGCTGCCGCTCGTGGCGAAAAGGTCCGACGAAAGTCCCTCGAGCCGCGTGCGCAGCCGGAAGTGAAGTTCGTCGCGAAGAAAGGCGTGCGGCCTGAACTCCGGCGTCGTGACGATCACGTCCCCGTCGATCAACTCGGTCCGGCGATCGCCGAAGGCACCGGCTTCGGCAAGCATGGCGTAGTCCGCCACGCGCAGGTCGTACTTGCCCGGGAGCCGTTCATGCGCCGTCATGGCGACAATCTAACATCCGCCGCCGTGCGCCGGAAGGGCATCACCGCACGCGCTTCACGAAGATCTGCCCGTCCTCGCGCCGCTCGGTCTGGAAGGCGGGGAGCGATTCGATCAGGTCGGACAGGCGCTTGAAGCCGTAGTTGCGCGCGTCGAAGCTGGAGCGGTTGGCGGCGAGCTGCCCGACCGCGGACAGGCTGGAGAAGCCCTTGGCATCATGCTTCACCGCGTCATAGGCGTCGATCAGCAGCTTCAGCAGCTCGGGATCGTCCCCCGCCTTGCGCTTGGTCCCGATCGCGGGGGGCAGCGAGGCGTCGAGCGGCACGTCCTCGTTCACCGGGCGCGCCGGGGCGGCGGGCGTGGCTTCGGCCAGCAGCGCGGCGACGTCGATGAAGCGGGTGCAGGCCTGGCGGAAACCCTCCGGCGTGTTGGCGTTGCCGAAGCCGTAGACCGGAATGCCGTCCTGCCGGATGCGCATGGCGATCGGCATGAAGTCGCTGTCCGAGGACATGATCCCGAAGCCCTCGACGCGGCCGCGGAAGAGCAGGTCCATCGCGTCGATCGTCATCTTCATGTCGGTGGCGTTCTTGCCCTTGGTCAGGTCGAACTGCTGCTGCGGCTCGATGCCGTGGCGGATCGACATGTCACGCCAGCCGGTCAGCGCGGGCTTCGACCAATTGCCGTAGACGCGGCGGACGTTGACGGTCCCCAGCTCGGCCAGGACGGTCAGCACCGGGTCGATCGCGTGCCAGGAGGCGTTGTCGGCGTCGATCAGCAGGGCGACGTTGCGGGAGGGAGTCTCGTCGGGCATGACGCTTCCTCCCCCCACGCGGTCATGACGTCAATGCACGATCAGCGGTTCGGGCCGCGGCTGCTGTCATAGGCCTGACCGTTGTCGATATCGTCCTGCTTCTCCGGCCGGACGGTGCCGTCGGGATCGTCGACCTGGCCCAGATCCGCACGCGAGCCGATGTCGCGCTGCAGATTGCCGCCTGCACTCTCCGCCACCGCGTCGCCGGCGGGGATCATGCCCTCGATCACATCCTTGTCGTCATGGTCGCGCGCCGTGGTGGTGCGGGGATTCTCCGCCATGGTCCCATCTCCTTCGCCACCCCAACGAACCGCCGCCGCGCGCCGTTCCCGGTCAGCGCGCGCGCACGCGCGCCGTATCGAGCGCGATCGATCCGCCACCCGCTGCGGCGAGGTAGAGGAAGGCGAAGCAGTAGAGGATCGCCGCCTCACCCCCATTGGCGAGCGGCAGGAAGCCGTGGGGAAGATGCGCCATGAAGTAGGCGACCGCCATCTGCCCCGACAGCACGAACGCCACCGGTCGCGTGAAGAGACCGAGCACCAGCAACGCGCCGCCGACCAGTTCCAGCCCGCCCGCCACCGTCATCAAGGGGGTCATCGGCATGGGAAAGGGCGGCAGGCCGAAGAACTTCGAAACGCCGTGGCTGAGGAAGACGAGGCCGAAAACGGCGCGGAAGAGGCTGAGCAGCGGGGGCGACCAGCTGGCTGGGATCGGCATCGTCCATGTCCTTTCGCAATCGCCTCCAGTCCGAGGCGACGCAAAACATAGATCAAGCCGTGTCGGCCGCAACCGGGGGATAGTCGATCGACATCACCTCATATTCCTTCTCGCCCGCGGGCAGCGCGACCCGCCGCACGTCCCCCACGGCGGCGCCCCGCAGCGCACGCGCGAGCGGCGCGTTCCAGCCCACCTTGCCCGCGCCCGCGTCCGCCTCGTCGTCGCCGACCAGCGTCAGCGTGCGGTGCCGGTCGTCCTCGTCCGCGATCGTCGCGGTCGCGCCGAAGAAGATGCGCGTGCGATCGTCCTGCCGGGCCGGGTCGACGACCTTGGCCGCCTTCATCCGGCGCGACAGGAAGCCCAGCCGCCGGTCGATCTCCCGCAACCGTTTGCGTCCGTAGATATAGTCACCGTTCTCGCTGCGGTCGCCGTTGCCCGCCGCCCAGGCGATCGTTTCCACCAGCGCAGGCCGCTCGGTGGCGAGGAGCCGGTCGTATTCGGCCCGCAATGCGGCGTATCCCGCCGGGGTGATGTAATTGGGGCGATCCATCCGCTCACCCCCTCTTCGCCCGGCCCATGTACCAGCTGAGGTTGGCCGGCCCGCGGCTGCGGGCGCGCGGCGGGTTCATCAGGTCGTAGACGACGGCGTTCTCCAGCACGCGCTGGACGTAGTTGCGCGTCTCCGTGAATGGGATCGCCTCGATCCAGTCGACCATGTCGACCGCCCCGGTGCGCGGATCGCCGTTGGCGCGCAGCCACTTGTTCACGTTACCCGGTCCTGCGTTGTAGGCCGCGATGGCGAGCGGGTAGCTGCCGTAACTGGCGAAGATGCGCTGGAAATAGGCCGAGCCGAGCTGGATGTTGTAGCCGGTGTCGGTGGCCAGCCGCGGCTGATCGTAGGGAAGGCCGAGCTTGCCCGCCTGTTCCCGCGCGGTACCGGGCATCAGCTGCATCAGCCCGGTCGCGCCCACGGGGCTTCTCGCCGCGCGGTCGAACTGGCTTTCCTGGCGCGAGATGGCGTGGATCATCGTCCACCACGGCTCGTGCGCGGCGGGGACGGCGACCGTGGGGAAGGCGGTGGCGCTATACTCCGTCAGCCCGTTCTGCATCGCGCTGCGTCCCACCAGCACGCCGAGGTCGGGCCGGCGGATGATCCGCGACAGCTCGTCGGCGAGCAGGTGGTCGCTGTCGCCGGTCGCGTCCGCGGCGATCTGCTTCACGAAAGCGGTCTGGTCCTGGTACTGGCCCGCGTTGCCGAGGAACACGGCCGCCTGCACCACCTCGCGCGCGTGGAAGCGCTGGCGCGCGGCGGGATCGATCAGCCCGGCGGCGACCGGGGGCGGGCCGACCAGCGCGCGGCCGAGACGCTCGCTGGCGAGCTGGCCGTAGAACTGGTCGCGATAGCCCGCGGTACGGCGGAACAGCGCGTCCGCCTCCGTCGGCAGCCGCGCCGCCTCCGCCGCGCGCGCCGACCAGTAGAAGCCCTTGGCACGGGTCTGGGGCGACTGGCTGGCAGCGGCGTATTTGCCGAACATCACCATCGCGTCCGCCGGGCGGGCGATCTTCGTCAACGCCATCTGGCCGGCCAGCCAGGCGAGGCTGGTGTAGTCGTCGCGCTCGCCGTAGGGCTTGGTGGAGACGTCGGTGCCTGCCGGATAGGCGTCGTCCACCTGTCGCGCGATGTCGTAGGCGGCCTGGTACTGCCCGTCCGCCGCCGCGCCGCGCGCGTTGGCCAGCAGCACCTCGTAGAACTTCTCGACGTTGCCCGGCGGGGTCATGCCGGTGCGGGTGCGCGCCAGCCAGGATCGCGCGCTGGGCGAGGCGCCGCTGCCCCGAAGCCACGTTGCCTTGTCGGCGAGGTAGCCTGCGTCGCGCGCGCCCGCGGCGTCGTTGGCGGCGGCCAGCGCGGAGGCGGTCTGCGCGTTGGTGCGAAAGGCGAGCCGCGCTTCCAGCAGCGGGCGCGCCGATGGGCTGACATAGGCGATCTGCCGCGCCGCCGCGCCCGTCGCCCCCTGCCACAGCAGCGCGTCCATGCGGCGGTCGTGGTCCGCCGGCGTCAGCGCTGAGGCGAAGCTGCCCAGCACGACGGCCTCGTCCTGCGCCGACAGATTGCCCGATCGCCACGCCCCGCGCGCGGCCGTCGCCGCCTCGGTCGGCGAGCCCGTCGCCTGGAACGCGCGGGCGCACGCGACCGCCCCGGCTCCGGTCAGCGGGGGCAGGCGCCGGCAGAAGGCGGCGACACTGGCGGGCGGGGCGGTGCCGTCCGCCGCCTTCTTCTCCGCGGTGCGGCGGATCGCCGCCTGCGAGGGCCAGCCGGGGTGCTGCATCAGGAAGCCGGCGTAGCTGTCGAACGGCAGCTGATCCGTCGTCGTCAGCACTTTCCACTGTGCCACCGCCTGCGCGATCCCGCCGGGGTTCGTCACCGTCACATAAGTAGGCGCGGTGGGCGCGGCCGCGGCGGGCGCCGCCGCCTGTTGCATGCCCGCGCTGCCGGCGAGCGTCATCGCCAGGGTCGTCGCTGTCACCAATCCGATCAAGATGCCCGCTTTCACCGTTGTTGGTCGCCGCTGGTGGACAGGATAGCGACCGAACCCGTATCTGTCCTGAACACGTCGCAGTCCCCCAAGCCCTCCACCGCGTCCGGAGCGTCCAACACCCATGTTCTCAGGTTCGATCCCCGCCCTCGTCACGCCGTTCGATGCGGAGGGCGCGTTCGTCGAGAAAGCGTATCGCGACCTCGTCGAGTGGCAGATCGCCGAAGGGTCTGCCGGGCTGGTGCCGTGCGGCACCACCGGCGAGGCGGCGACGCTGACGAAGGAGGAGCAGTTCGCGATCGTGCGCGTCTGCGTCGACCAGGCGAAGGGGCGCGTGCCGGTGCTGGCGGGTGCTGGATCGAACGACACGCGCGTCGCCATCGCCAACGTGGCGGCGGCGAAGGAAGCCGGGGCGGACGCCGCGCTGATGGTGCCGCCCTATTACAACCGCCCGTCGCAGGAAGGCATCTTCCGCCATTTCGAGGCGGTAGCGCGTGGCAGCGACCTGCCGATCGTGCTCTACAACGTGCCCGGCCGCACCGTCACCGACATCCAGCCCGCCACGGTGGCGCGGATCGTCGCCGCGTTTCCCGACACGTTCGTCGGCATCAAGGACGCGACCGGATCGCTGGCGCGCGTGACGGAGCAGCGCGCCGGCTGCGGCGAGGGGTTCGTGCAGCTGTCGGGCAACGACGAGACGGCGCTCGCCTTCAACGCGATGGGGGGCACCGGCTGCATCTCCGTCACCGCCAACGTCGCGCCGCGGCTGTGCGCCGAGTTCCAGCGGGCGTGGGCGGCGGGGGAGAACGCAGGGGCGCTGGCGCTGCACGATCGCCTCTTCGCGCTGCACCTCGCCATGTTCACCGACGCGTCGCCCGGTCCGGTCAAATACGCCATGACGAAGGTTCGGCGCGGGTTTCCCGACGGCCTGCGGCTGCCGATGACCTGGCCGGGAGAGGCGAGCCGCGCCGCGGTCGACGCGGCGCTGGCGCGGGCCGGGCTCTGAGATGCTGGTGCTGGCGATGCTGCAGGCTGCGGTCGCCGGCCCGGTGATGGAGAAGCCGCGCACTCCCGTGCCGGCGTGCGGCACGGCCGCGGCAGATGGCTCGCTGGTGGTGTGCGGGCAAGGGCAGGAGGCGTTCCGGCTGCGCCCGCTGCCCGACCGCTTTACCGCCGATCCGTCGGCGCTGCCGAAGGCGGAGACCGGCATTTTCGGCGGGAGGACGAAGCTGGCGGCGGAGGCGGAGCAGGCCGGCGTCGGCGGGTTCACGAGTAACCGTGCGATGGTGCGGCTGAAGACGCCGTTCTGATCCGTGCGCGTGCAGGGGCTTCGACTTCGCTCAGCCCGAACGGAAACAGGGTTCCCGGACGCTTCATCCGTTCGCCCTGAGCGAAGTCGAAGGGCAGCCGCGCCGGTGCGCCCGCCCTCCACGCCCAATCGTAACGATCGCCCTTTGCCTCCGGCGTCGCCCGCGCCTACATCGCCCGGACATGTCGCGTCCCAAGCCCGCCACCTTCGACAAGAAGAAGATCGTCGCCGAGAACCGCCGCGCGCGCTTCGACTATGCGATCGACACCACCTACGAGGCGGGGATCGTCCTGTCCGGCACCGAGGTGAAGAGCCTTCGCTTCGGCGAGGGATCGATCGCCGAGTCCTACGCCGAGGTGAAGGGCGACGAGGTGTGGCTGGTCAATTCGAACATCCCCGAATTCAGCCACGGCAACCGCTTCAACCACGAGCCCAAGCGCCCGCGTAAACTGCTGCTTCACGAGCGCGAGATAAACAAGCTGCACGGCGCCGTCGCGCGGGAAGGCATGACGCTGGTCCCGCTCACGGTCTATTTCAACGGGCAGGGGAGGGCGAAGGTGGAGCTGGCGCTGGCCAAGGGGCGCAAGGCGCACGACAAGCGCGAGCATATCAAGGAACGCGACTGGAAGCGCGAGGCGGGTCGCCTGCTGCGCGATCATGGTTGACGGCAGGGGGGCCGGATGGCGTCGCGACCGATGACCGCGTGGGACCGCTTCGCCGCGTGGAGCCGGCGCAACCTGCCGACGCGCGAATCGATGGAGAACAGCCGGCTGCTGCGCCCCATCGCGCACCGCGTGCTGGCGCCCGAATTGTGGCGCTTCACGCGCCGGTCGGTGCCGCGCGGCGTGGCGCTGGGCATGTTCACGGGCATCCTGATCCCGATGGGGCAGATCCCCGCCTCCGCGGTGCTGGCGCTGCCGTTCCGCGCCAACGTGCCCGCGGCGGCGCTGACGACGTTCTTCACGAACCCGCTGACCACGCCCTTCCTGTTCGTGCTGTACTACAAGGTGGGAGCGCTGCTGCTCCACGTCGACAGCGCGGTGCCGGGGCAGCCGCTGGGCGATGCGGTGGGTGCCGCGCCGTCGTGGCTGGACTGGCTGATCCAGGACGTGGGGCCGGCGACCGGGCTGGGCATGATCGTGTGCGCGGTGGCGGGCGCGGTGCTGGGTTACGCCGTCGCGGCCCTTGGCTGGCGGGCGTGGATCGCGCGCAAGTGGCGGCACCGCCACGATCGGCATGACGAGCGACTTGGTGACGCGCGTAACCATGATTGACGGGCGGCGGCAGGGCTTTATGCCACGCGGCATCCACCAAATGGGTCGAGAACAAACATGCGTCGCTCCGTCGTCCTCTTTCCCCTGCTCGTTTCCGCCGCCACCCTCGCCATCGCCCAGACGGCGCCCGGAACCTCCGCGCCGGAAACGCGCGAGCAGACCGGCCAGGTCGCGAAGGCCGCGGCCGGTCCGGTAACCCCCGCCAAGGCGAACGGACCGCAGATCGGCGACTTCGGCTTCGACATGGCCGGCCGCGATCCGAGCGTGACGCCGGGCAAGGACTTCTACGAGCATTCGAACGGCACGTGGGAGAAGACGACGCAGATCCCGGCCGACCGCAGCAGCTACGGTATGTTCCACGTCCTGCGCGACCTGTCGCAGAGCCGCACGCGCGAGATCCTGGAAGAGGCGGCGCGCACGCCCGGCGGCAAGTCCGGCGACCTCTACGCCAGCTTCATGGACCAGGCCGCCGCCAACGCGAAGGGGGCAGGCCCGGTGAAGCCGTGGCTGGCCGCCATCGCCGCCGCGACCGACCGCGACGCGCTGGCGGTGGAGGCGGGGAAGCTCCAGCGGCTGGGCGTCGGGGGGCCCTTCCGCGTCGGCGTGGGCCAGGACGACAAGAACCCGGACGCCTATATCGTCAGCATGTACCAGGGCGGCATCGGCCTGCCCGACCGCGACTATTACCTGAACCCCGCGCCGGCGTTCGCGGCCTATCGCACCGCCTATCGGACGTATCTCGCGCAGCTGCTGACGCTGGCGGGCGAGCAGAACGCCGACGCGCGGGCGGCCGCGGTGCTCGCCTATGAGACCGAGGTGGCCAAGGCGCACTGGACGCGGATCGAGAGCCGCGATGCGGACAAGACGTACAACAAGCTGACCTGGGCGCAGCTGGAAAGCCAGGCCGCGGGCTTCCCGTGGAAGGCCTATGCCGGCGCGCTGGGCGTCGACGCGCAGCCCGCGGTGCTGGTCGCGCAGCCGACCGCCTTCGCCGGCGAGGCGAAAGTCTATGCCGCCACGCCGCTGCCGGTCCTGAAGGACCAGCTGATGCTGCGCACGCTGCGCGCCTATTCGCCCTATCTTACCGACCAGTTCGACGCGGCGACGTTCGGTTTCTACGGCACGACGCTGTCGGGCACGCCGGAGCAGCAGGTGCGCTGGAAGCGGGGCGTCGACCTCGTCAGCGGCGCGCTGGGCGAGGACGTGGGCCAGGCCTATGTCGCGCGCTATTTCCCGCCCGAGGCGAAGGCACAGGCCGACCTGCTCGTCAAGAACGTGACCGCGGCGATGGGCGAGCGGCTGAAGAAGCTGGCCTGGATGGCGCCGGAAACGAAGCGGAAGGCGCTGGTGAAGCTCGCCGCCTTCACGCCGAAGATCGGCTATCCGACGAAGTGGCGCGACTATTCGGCGCTGGAGGTGAAGCGCGACGACCTGGTCGGCAACGTCGCCCGCTCGAACGAGTTCGACTATGCGCGCGATCTCGCCAAGCTGGGCAAGCCGATCGACCGCGACGAATGGTTCATGTCGCCGATGACGGTGAACGCCTATGCCAACCCGACGATGAACGAGATCGTCTTCCCCGCCGCGATCCTGCAGCCGCCGTTCTTCGACCCGAAGGCCGATCCGGCGGTGAACTACGGCGGCATCGGCGCGGTGATCGGCCACGAGATCAGCCATCACTTCGACGATCAGGGACGCAAGTACGACCCGACCGGCAAGCTCGCCGACTGGTGGACACCGCAGGACGTGACGCGGTTCGAGGCGTTCACGAAGCAGCTGGTCGCGCAGTACGACGCCTATGAGCCGCTGCCGGGCCAGCATATCCAGGGCGGGCTGACGCTGGGCGAGAACATCGCCGACCTGGCCGGGCTGACCGTCGCGATCGACGCCTATCACGCCTCGCTGAAGGGCAAGAAGGCGGCGACGATCGACGGCCTCAGCGGCGACCAGCGCTTCTACTACGGCTGGGCGCAGGTGTGGCGGACGAAGTTCCGCGAGCCCGCGCTGCGCCAGCAGCTGGTCAGCGACCCGCACTCGCCGGGCCATTACCGCGCGCTGACCGTGCGCAACCTGGACCCGTGGTATGCCGCGTTCGGTGCGAAGCCGGGCGAGGCGACGTACCTGGCGCCGGCGCAGCGCATCAGGATCTGGTAGCGGCATGGGCGTCGACGTGCTCGCGACCGTGGACGAGCCGCGCGGACTGGCGCGGATCGGCACGGGTGCGCGCGCGTCGCTGGCGATCGCGACGGTCGCCGGGCTGCTGGCCGCGGCGCTGGTGCTGTGGCTGATCGGCAGCGTGACCATCGCGGCGGGCTTCCTGGGCGCGGCGATCGTGCTGGCGGGCGTGGCCGTGGTCGTCGCGCGCCTGCTGCCCGCGCGTGCCGCGCCGGGCGGAGAGGTGGACTGGAGTGTCGCGCACGCGCTGGCGGAGGCGAGCGGCGACGCGGTGGCGGTGACGGATCGCGGCGGGCGGCTGGTCTGCGCCAACGACCGCTACGCCGCGCTGTTCGCCGGCTATGCCACGCCGCCCTCGCTGCCGCTGGACGGCGACGGCGCGGACCGACTGGCGAGCGCGGGCCGCGCGGCGTGGCGCGACGGGCGGGCGCAGTGCGACGGCCTGATGCTGGGTGGCGAGATGCTGGCCGCCACCGTGCTGCGCGCGGGCGCGGACGGCGACTGCCTGGTGTGGCGGCTGGTGGAGGGCCAGGGCGGCGCCGCGCCCGAGCGGCTGGCCGACGCCATCGCCGGCACGCTGGGCGTGCGCGCGGGCGAGGCGGGGATCATGGCCGCGGTGATCGACGTCGACGGCCACGTGCTGGCGGCGAACCCGGTGCTGCGCGCGCGCGCGGGCGACGCGGAGATCGTCGGCAACGACCTGGCGCAATATCTCGCCGGCGATGCCGACCGGCTGGTCCGCTTCGTCGCGGAGGGCGAGATGGCGACGCCGATGCGGCTGGTGCAGCTGCCGCTGGGCGACCGCGCCGACTCGCCGATCCTCGTCGCGATGGTCGATGCCGAGGGCACGATCGCGCACGGTGCCGCCGCGGATGTCGAGGCGCTGGTGATGCTGATGCCGTTCGGCGTGGCGCTGGTCGATCGCGAGGGGCGGTTCATGCAGATGAACGCCGCCTTCGCGCGCGCCGTCTCCGCGGAGCCGACCGCGCCGCCGCTCTATCCCGGCGACCTCGTCGTGCGCGAGGACAAATCGGTGGTGGCGGACGCGGTGCGGCGCTTCGCCGGCGGTGGCGGGCGATCGATGGACTTCGCCGTCCGGCTGAAGGACCATCCGGACGAACCGATCGTCTTCTCGATCGCCTCGGCCCGCGGCCTGGGCGACGCGGCGGTGCTGCTCAGCCTGAAGGACAATGGCGAGGAGAACCGGCTGAAGCGCGAGGTGGCGCAGGCGACGAAGATGCAGGCGGTGGGGCAGCTCGCCGGCGGCGTGGCGCACGATTTCAACAACATCCTCACCGCCATCATCGGCCATTGCGACCTGATGCTGATGCGTCACTCGCCCGGCGACAGCGACTATGACGACATCCAGCAGATTCGCGCCAACTCCAATCGCGCCGCATCGCTGACGCGGCAGCTGCTCGCCTTCAGCCGCCAGCAGACGCTGCGCCCGCAGGTGCTGCAACTGCCCGACGTCGTCAGCGAGGTGTCCAACCTGCTCCGCCGCCTGATGGGCGAGACGGTGCGGATGGAGGTGAAGCACGGACGCGACCAGGGGTCGGTGCGCGCCGATCCGGGCCAGCTGGAGCAGGTGGTCGTCAACCTGGCCGTCAACGCGCGCGACGCGATGGTCTCCAAGCCGGGCGACGGGCCGCACCGGCTGACGATCCAGACGCGCAGCGTGCCGATCGCCGAGGTGCGCCGCCGCGGCGACATCATGCCGGTGGGCGACTACACCGCGCTGGAGGTGACCGACACCGGCACCGGCATCCCGCTGGAGGTGCAGCACAAGATCTTCGAACCCTTCTTCACGACCAAGGAGGTCGGCAAGGGCACGGGGCTGGGCCTCTCCACCGTGTACGGCATCGTCAAGCAGTCGGGCGGCTACATCTTCGCCGATTCGCGCCCCGGGCAGGGGGCGACCTTCACCGTCTACCTGCCGGTCCACGCCGCGTCCGGCGACGGGCCGGTGGCGACGCCGCTGGCCAGCAACAACCGCCTGCGCACCGGCGAGCTGTGGGGATCGGGCACGATCCTCCTCGTCGAGGACGAGGACATGGTGCGCGCCGTGGCGGAGCGCGCGCTGACGCGGCAGGGCTATACCGTGCTGGCGGCGGAGAACGGCGAGGCGGCGCTGGAGCTGGTCGACGGGATCGAGCGGCCGCGGCTGGTGGTGAGCGACGTCATGATGCCGGTGATGGACGGGCCGACGCTGGCCACCCATCTGCGCCGCCAGCTGCCGGGCATCCCGATCCTGTTCATGTCGGGCTATGCCGAGGAGCAGCTGCGCCGATCGATCGACCTCGACAACGTGTCGTTCCTGCCCAAGCCGTTCTCCGTCCAGCAGCTGGCGGAGGCGGTGCGCGACGTGCTGTCGCGCGAGGAGGGGCCCGAGGCGGCACAACTGACCGGGCACGGCACCGCATGATGCGGTTGCGCCGCGCGCCGGAGCCATTATGGCGGCGCGCATGACGATGCGCGTGCTCCTCGTTGAAGACGAACCCCTGATCGCGATGATGCTGGAGGATTTCCTCGACGCGCTGGACCGGCAGGTCGCCGGCACCGCGGACAGCGTCGCCGCGGCGCTGCCGCTGGTGGAGGCGGGGAACGTCGATGCCGCGATCCTCGACGTGAACCTGCGCGGCGGGGAGAAGAGCTTCGCGATCGCCGACGCGCTGGCCGCGCGGCAGATCCCCTTCGTCTTCGCGACCGGCGGCGGCGGCGACGAGATCGCGGTCGAGCATCGCGATCGCCCGCGACTGGCCAAGCCGTTCACGATGGACGGGGTCGAGAAGGCGCTGGCGCAGCTGGGCTGACCTTCGCCCGCCGCGACGGGGCGCCCGGGCAGGATCGTCTAATATCCTTGCGCCGACGCCCCCTCCCGCGACATAGGCGTGCGCGCCATGACCGACCGTTTCGACAAGTCCCGCCTGCCCAGCCGCCACGTGTCGGTGGGGCCCGAGCGCGCGCCGCACCGCAGCTATTACTACGCCATGGGCCTGACCGAGGAGGAAATCGCGCGGCCGTTCGTCGCGCTCGCCTCCGCGGGCAACGACAGTGCGCCGTGCAACACGACGCTGGATGCGCAGGCCGACGCCGCGCGCGCGGGCGTGGAACAGGGCGGGGGCATGCCGCGCCGGTTCAACACCATTACCGTCACCGACGGCATCGCGATGGGCCACCAGGGCATGAAGGCGAGCCTCGTCAGCCGCGAGGTGATCGCCGATTCGGTCGAGCTGTCCGTCCGCGGCCATTGCTACGACGCGCTGGTCGGCTTCGCCGGCTGCGACAAGTCGCTGCCCGGCATGATGATGGCGATGCTGCGGCTGAACGTTCCGTCGATCTTCGTCTATGGCGGCTCGATTCTGCCCGGCCGCTACCAGGAGCGCGACGTCACCGTCGTCGACGTGTTTGAAGTGGTCGGGAAATATGCCGCCGGCGCCTGCCCGCTGTCGGAGGTGCACGCGCTGGAGAAGGTGGCCTGCCCCGGCCACGGCGCGTGCGGCGGGCAATACACCGCCAACACCATGGCCTGCGTCGGCGAGGCAATCGGATTGTCCTTGCCCAACAGCAACATGGTGCCGGCTCCTTACACCTCTCGCGAGCAGATCGCGGTGGCGGCGGGCGCGCAGGTGATGGAGCTGCTGGCACGCGACATCCGCCCGCGCGATATCTGCACGCGCGAGGCGTTCGAGAATGCGGCGCGGATCGTCGCGGCGACCGGCGGTTCCACCAACGGCGCGCTCCACCTGCCCGCGATGGCGCACGAGGCGGGGATCGACTTCGACCTGCACGACGTCGCCGCCATCTTCAAGTCGACGCCCTATTGCGCGGACCTGAAGCCCGGCGGTCAGTACGTGGCCAAGGACATGCACGAGGCCGGCGGCGCGTACATGCTGATGAAGACGCTGCTGGCCGAGGGGCTGCTCCACGGCGAGTGCATGACCGTGACGGGGCGGACGCTGGGCGAGAACATCGACCAGGTGACGTGGAACCCGGACCAGAAGGTGATCTACGACGCGCGCACGCCGATCACGCCGACCGGCGGCGTCGTCGGCCTGCGCGGATCGCTGGCACCCGAGGGCGCGATCGTGAAGGTGGCGGGAATGCACCGGCTGCAGTTCGAGGGGCCGGCGCGCTGCTTCGATTGCGAGGAGGATGCCTTCGCCGCGGTGGAGGCGCGCGCCATCGCCGAGGGGGAGGTGGTCGTCATCCGCTACGAGGGGCCGAAGGGCGGGCCAGGGATGCGCGAGATGCTGTCCACCACCGCCGCGCTCTACGGCCTGGGCATGGGCGAGAAGGTGGCGCTCATCACCGACGGGCGCTTCTCCGGCGCGACGCGCGGCTTCTGCATCGGCCATGTCGGGCCGGAGGCGGCGGCGGGCGGGCCGATCGCGCTGGTGGAGGACGGCGACCGGATCGCCATCGACGCCGAGGCGGGGACGATTGACCTGTTGGTCGCCGAGGACGTGCTGGCGGAGCGGCGCGCGCGCTGGCAGCCGCGGCAGAACGACTATGGCTCGGGCGCGCTGTGGCGCTACGCGCAGAACGTCGGCCCGGCGTGGGCGGGCGCGGTGACGCATCCGGGCGCGAAGGCCGAGCGCCACGTCTATGCGGATATCTAGCCCCGCGACGGCGCTGCTCCTCCTCGCCGCCTGTTCGGACCGGCCGGCGGACACCCAGGTGCTGGCCAAGGTGGAAGCCGAGCAGAGCGCGGCGGCGGCGGACGAAGGGCGCGTGAAGTGCGCGCTGGCGGGGGCGGCGGCGCTCGAGCGCGTATGCGGGGTGGAGCGGACGCAGGAGGCGCGCGGGCTGGTGCTGACGATGCGCCATCCCGACGGCGGATTCCGCCGGCTGCTCGTCACCAGCGACGGCCGCGGCGTGGTCGCGGCGGACGGGGCGGAGCGCGCCAAGGTCGCGATCGTCGATCCGACGGAGATCGAGGTGGCGCTGGGCGACGACGTCTACCGCCTGCCCGCGACGATGAGGGCGGCGGCGAAGTGATCGACATCGAGGGACAGCCGATCCTGACCGCGGCGCGGATGCGCACGGCGGAGGGCGCGAGCGGCGACAGCGCGGAGACGCTGATGGCGCGCGCCGGTGCGGCGATCGCGGTCGCCGTCGACCGGCTGGCGGCGCATCACGAGGTGCTGGTCGCCTGCGGCCCGGGCAACAACGGCGGCGACGGCTATGTCGCGGCGGCGCGGCTCGCCGCGCTGGGACGTCGCGTGCGCGTGGCGGCGAGCGCGGAGCCGCGCACGCCCGCGGCCATCGCGGCGCGGGCGGGCTGGGCCGGCGCGGTGGAGCCGCTGACGCACGCGGTCCCTGCGCCGGTGCTGGTCGACGCGCTGTTCGGCACCGGGCTGTCGCGTGCGCTGGAGGAGGACGCCGCGGCGGCGCTGCGGCGCCTGTCGCAGCGGGCGGACCTGGTGATCGCGATCGACCTGCCGAGCGGGCTGGCGACCGACGACGGCGCGGTGCTGAGCGAGACCGGCGCCGACGTGACGCTCGCGCTCGGCGCGGCGAAGCCTGCCCACGTGCTGCTGCCTGCGGCGGCGCGTTGCGGCGAGATACGGCTGCTCGACATCGGCGTGGCGGCGGCGGGCGACGACGCGGTGCTGCCGCACGCCGCGCTGTCCGTCCCGGCGACGGACGCGCACAAGTATAGTCGCGGCATGGTGGCGATCGTGGCGGGGCGGATGCCCGGCGCCGCGGCGATGGCGGCGGAGGCGGCGGCGCGGCTTGCGGGATACGTCCTGCTGCTGGGCAGCGCGACCGACCGGTTGCCCCACGCGGTGGTGCGCCGCCGCTGGTCCGCCGAAACGCTGGCCGATCCACGCATCGGCGCGGTGGTGATCGGCCCCGGACTGGGGCGCGACGATGACGCGCGCGCGAAGCTGGACGCCGCGCTCGCCACCGATCGCCCACTGGTGATCGACGGCGACGCGCTGCACCTGCTCGACCCCGCGCGGCTGCGCGGACGCGGGGCGGCGACGGTGCTGACCCCGCATGGAGGCGAGTTCGCGGCGCTGTTCGGCGATGGCGAGGCGAGCCGGATCGAGCGGGCCCGCGCCGCGGCGGTCGGATGCGGCGCGACCGTGGTGATGAAGGGGGCGGACACGGTGGTCGCGCACGCGGACGGGCGCACCCGCGTGGCGATGCACCGCGTGTCCTGGCTGGCGAGCGCGGGAACGGGGGACGTGCTGGCGGGGATCGTCGGTGGGCTGCTGTCGGGCGGGCGCGATCCCTTCGACGCGGCCGGCGACGCGGTGTGGCTCCACACCGAGGCGGCTCGGCGCGCCGGGTCGGCTTTCCTCGCCGACGACCTGCCGGACCACCTGACCGGAGCGATCGCCGCATGTCTGTGATCCTGCGAGTGGCCGCGCGCGGCGAGGGTGTCGCGGAGGACGGCCGCCACGCCGCCTTCGCCGCGCCCGGCGACGTGCTGGAGGCGGACGGCAGCGTCACGCCCGGCCCGCACCATCGGGTGCCGCCATGCCGCCACTTTCCGCAATGCGGCGGGTGCCAGCTCCAGCATCTCGACGACGACAGCTGGGCCGCGTTCCTTGTCGACCGCGTCGCGGGCGCGCTGGCGGCGCAGGGGCTGAGTGCGGACGTCCGCGCGCCGCTGCTGTCGCCGCCGCGCACCCGCCGTCGCGCGACGCTCCACTACGACCCGGCGGGGCGGCTGGGCTTCAGCGCGGAGAAGAGCCACCAGCTGATCGACCTGCAGGAATGCCACGTGCTGGCGCCCGAGCTGTTCGCGCTGGTGAAGCCGCTGAAGCGGCTGCTGCCGTCGTTCCGGCCGAAGCGACGGCTGGAGCTGAGAATGACGCTGGCCGACCAGGGCGTCGACCTGCTGATCGTCGGCGTCGCGCCCGAGGGGCTGGCGGCGCACGAGGCGATCACCGCCTTCGCGCAGGCGAACGGGGTGGCGCGGATCGCCTTCGACGAGGGGCTGGGGCCGGAGACGCGGTGGGAGCCCGACGCCGTGACGGTGACGCTGGGCGCCGTGCCGGTGCCGCTTCCGCCGGGATCGTTCCTCCAGGCGACGCGCGAGGGCGAGGCGGCCTTGGTGGCCGCGGTTCGCGAGGCGATCGGCGAGGCGCGCACGGTCGCCGACCTGTTCGCCGGACTGGGCACCTTCGCGCTGGCCCTGCCCGGCCGAGTCTACGCCGCGGAAGGTGGGCGCGACGCGGTGATGGCGCTGAAGGCGGCGGCGGGGCGGGCGCAACGCCCGGTCTTCGCCGAGCACCGCGACCTGTATCGCCGGCCGCTGACCGTGGCGGAGCTGGACCGGTTCGACGCCGTCGTCCTCGATCCGCCCCGCGCCGGCGCGCGCGAGCAGGCCGGCGCGCTGGCCGCATGCGCGGTACCGCGCCTCGCCTATGTCTCGTGCAATCCCAGCAGCTTCGCTCGAGATGCTCAGATGATGACGCAGGGCGGGTATCGGCTGGATTGGGTGGTGCCGGTGGGCCAGTTCCGCTGGTCGACCCACGTCGAGCTGGTGGGGCAGTTCAGCCGCTGACGCGTCAGTAGCGGGCGGTTACGAAGAACAGCCCGTCCGGCGGCGCGTTGAGCCCCAGTCGGGTGCGGTCGGCGGCGCGCAGCGCGTCGGCAAGGTCGTCGGCGCTCCATCGGCCGAGGCCGACCATGGCGAGGCAGCCGACCATCGAGCGGACCTGGTGATGCAGGAACGACCGTGCGGCCGCGGTGATCGCCACCAGATCGCCGTCGCGCTCCACCTCCAGCCGGTCGAGCGTCTTCACCGGGCTGGCCGACTGGCAGTGCGCGGAGCGGAAGGTGGTGAAATCGTGCCGGCCGACCAGCAGCTGCGCCGCGTCGTGCATCGCCGCGGCGTCCAGCTGCTGCGGCACGTGCCACGCCAGTCCCTTCTCGAACGTCAGCGGGGCGCGACGATTGACGATGCGATACTCGTACTCGCGGCCGAGGCAGGAGAAGCGTGCGTGCCAGTCGTCGGCCGCTTCCTCGCACGCCAGGATCGCGACCGGTGCGGGACGCAGCCGGGCGTTCAGCGCCTCGCCCAGCCGGAACGGCGCGATCGGCTTCGCGATGTCGCAGTGCGCGCGCATGGCGATGCCGTGCACGCCCGCGTCGGTGCGCCCAGCGGCGTGGACCGCCACCGTCTCGCCGGTGACGGAGAAGACCGCCTCCTCGATCGCCTGCTGCACGCTCGGCCCGTGCGCCTGCCGCTGCCAGCCGAAGAACGGACGGCCGTCATACTCCACCGTCAGTGCGAACCGCGTCACAGGTTCGTACCGGAAGCCACGGGATACCCACGGAGAAACTCGTCGAGCGACGCGACGCCGCGGCCCGCGCGCTGGAGCGTGACGGGCCGGATCGCGCCGTCGCCACAGGCGATCGTCAGCCGGTCGTCCACCGTCGTTCCCTCGCCGCCGGGAAAGGAGAAGGGCAGCACCTCGGCGGCGAGCAGCCTAACCCGCTCGCCCGCCAGCTCGAACCAGGCGCCGGGGGCCGGGTTCATCGCGCGGACCAGACGCTCGACCTGCGTGGCGGGCTGCGCCCAGTTGATCCGCGCCTCCGCCTTGTCGATCTTCGCAGCATAGGTGACGCCCGCCTCGCGCTGCGCCACGGCCGGATGCGCGGAAAGATCGGCGAGCGTCTCGACCATCAGCCGCGCGCCCAGTTGCGCCAGCTCGGTCGTCAGCTCGCCCGCGGTCTTGCGGTCGATCGCGGTGCGCCCCTCCAGCCGCACCGGCCCGGTGTCGAGCCCCGCCTCCATCTGCATGATGCCGACGCCGGTCTCCCCGTCCCCCGCCAGGATGGCGCGCTGCACCGGCGCGGCGCCGCGCCAGCGCGGCAGCAGCGAGCCGTGGACGTTGAGGCAGCCGTGCCGCGGCGCGTCCAGCACCGCGCGCGGCAGGATGAGGCCGTAGGCGGCAACCACGCCCACGTCGGCGTCGAGCGCGGCGAAGGCGGCCTGCTCCTCCTCCCCCTTCAGCGACACCGGCGAGCGGACGGCGACGCCCAGCGCCTCCGCCCGGCGCTGCACCGGGGAGGCGACCAGCCCGCGCCCGCGCCGCCCGGCCGGGCGCGGCGGCTGCGTGTAGGCGGCGACGATGTCGTGCCCCGCCGCCGCCAGCGCGTCGAGCGTCGGCACCGCGAAGTCGGGCGTTCCCATGAAGACGATCCGCATGGGCGCGTTCTCGACACGCTGGCGGGGCGTCGCGCAACCCCCTATCTGTTCCCCATGGCATCGCAGGAGATCGAGGCGCTGACGAGCGCGCTGGCGCGGCTTCCCGGCTTCGGCCCGCGATCGGCGCGGCGCGCGGTGCTGCATCTCGTCAAGAAGCGCGAGGCGGCGCTGGCGCCGCTGCGCGCGGCGCTGACCGCGGTGGAGGAGCGGCTGACGACCTGCGCCACCTGCGGCAACGTCGACACGACCGATCCATGCGCGATCTGCGCCGACCCGCGCCGCGACCCTCGCGCCTTGTGCGTGGTGGAGGACGTGAGCGACCTGTGGGCGCTGGAACGCTCGCGGCTGTTCCCCGGCCGCTTCCACGTGCTGGGCGGGCGGCTGTCCGCGCTGGAGGGCGTGCGACCGGAGGATCTGGCGATCGAGGCGCTGGTGGCGCGCGTCGCCGGCGGCGGCGTGGACGAGGTGGTGCTGGCGATGAACGCCACCCTGGAGGGGCAGACGACCGCGCATTACGTCGCCGAGCGGCTGGAGAAGTTTCCGGTGCGGCTGACCCAGCTGGCGCACGGCCTGCCGGTGGGGGGCGAGCTCGACTATCTCGACGAGGGCACGCTGGCGCAGGCGCTGCGCGCGCGGCGGCCGGTCGGGTAGAAGAGCCTCGCGCAGAGACGCAGGGGCGCGGAGAGGTTTCATGCGCGGCAGCGCACCGGATAGGATCCCAGCCGCCTGGAGGACAGCCGCTGCGCGGAGAACCGAACAGCTCTGCGCTTCCGCGTCTCTGCGCCACTATCTCTGGTCCTCGCCCATCCACCTAATCCCAGCCAACCTACCTCCAGCCAACCTATCCATTGCGAACGCGCTGCCCCGTCGCCTAAGGCGCGCGGCATGGCTATTCTTCCCATCGTCGAGGTTCCCGATCCCGTCCTGCGCCGGACGTGCGCGCCCGTGGCCGAGGTGACGGACGAGGTGCGCGGCATCGTCGCCGACATGTTCGACACGATGTACGACGCGCGCGGCATCGGCCTGGCCGCGATCCAGGTCGGCATCCTCCAGCGCATCGTCGTCATCGACCTGCAGGACCGCGAGACGGAGGAGGAGGAGCCCGCGCCCGAGGCGGCGCGCGATCCGCACGCCTTCATCAATCCGGAGATCGTCGAGGTCAGCGAGGAGCTGTCGACCTACAACGAAGGCTGCCTCTCGATCCCGGAGCAATATGCCGAGGTGACCCGCCCGGCACGCTGCCGGGTGACGTGGCTCGACACGGACGGCGCGCGGCAGGAGGCCGAGTTCGACGGGCTGATGGCGACGTGCATGCAGCACGAGATCGATCACTTGAACGGCGTACTGTTCATCGATCACATCTCCCGATTGAAGCGGGGCATGTTGCTGAAGAAGCTGGACAAGCTGCGCCGGGCGGGGTGACGGGCTGGGGGTCGGGCGCGGGGCTTGCCCCGGCCTTCGCGTTCCGGCTATGTTCGCTCCGATGGCCGATATCCTCCCCTATGCGCTGCTCGCGCTCGTCCTCGGCCTCGTCGCCGGCTGGCTGATCGCGCAGCGCGGCGTCGTGGCGGCGCGCGGCGAGCGCGATGCGGAGGCGGCGCAGTTCAGGCGCGCGATCGCCGATCTCGCCGCGGCGGAGGAGCGCGCGAAGGCGGCGGAGGCGCTGCGTACCGAGCTGGGAGCGGCGCGGACCGAGCGCGACGTCGCGGCGCGGCAGGTCGCCACGCTGGAAGCGGAGGGGCGCGCCGCGGCGGAGCGGATCGCCGACCTGAAATCCACCGCCGACGATCTGGAACGCCGCTTCAAGGAGGTGGCGCAGTCGACCCTGGGCGAGGCGCAGAAGGCGTTCCTCGACCGCGCGGAGGCGCGCTTCCGCCAGTCCGAGGAGGCGGCGGGGCAAGGGCTGAAGGCGCTGCTCCAGCCGGTGCACGAGCGGCTGCACCGCTACGAGGCCGGCGTCGAGCAGGTGGAGGCGGCACGGCGCGACGCCTTCGGTCAGCTCCACGGGCAGATCGAGGCGCTGCGCGCCGGGCAGGAGCGCGTCTCCGGTGAGGCGGCGAAGCTGGTCAACGCGCTGCGCAACGCGCCCAAGGCGCGCGGGCGCTGGGGCGAGCAGCAATTGCGCAACGTGCTGGAGAGCTGCGGGCTTGCCGAGCACACCGACTTCCGCATGGAAGTGTCCGTCGCCGGGGAGGACGGCGGGCGGCTGCGGCCGGACGCGATCGTGCGGGTGCCCGGCGGCAAGTCGCTCATCATCGACGCCAAGGTGTCGCTCAACGCCTATCAGGACGCGTTCGGCGCGGTGGACGAGGGTGAGCGGCAGGTGGCGCTGACCGCGCATACGCAATCGATGCGCGCACATGTCGCCGCATTGGGCGCCAAGGCATACTGGGCGCAGTTCGACGATGCGCCCGATTATGTCATCATGTTCGTGCCGGGGGAGCATTTCCTGACCGCCGCGCTGGAGCACGATCCGCGGTTGTGGGAGGATGCGTTCGACCGGCGCGTGCTGCTGGCGACGCCGACGAACCTGATCGCGATCGCGCGCACCGTGTCGGCGGTATGGCGGCAGGAGAAGCTGGCGGCGCAGGCGCAGGAGATCGCCACGCTGGGCAAGGAGCTGTACGCGCGGCTGGCGACGATGGGCGCGCACGTCTCCAAACTGGGCAAGAACCTCGACACGGCCATGGGCGCGTACAACGCCTTCGTCGGCAGCCTGGAGAGCCAGGTGCTGACCAGCGCGAAGCGGTTCGAGGCGTTGAACATCGACACCGGCACCCGTGCGATCGAATCGCTGCCAGTCGGCGAGCAGATCGCACGCCCACTGACCAAGCTGGCGCCGGTAGTGGACGAGGCGGCGGAATAGTCCGCGAGGCGGCGGAGACGCTATTCCCGCCGCAGCGTTACCGTGCCGCGCGTGCCGCCTGTTCCGCGCAGCACCAGCGTCTCCTTCCCTTGCCAGCGCAGCGTCGCGGGCGCACCGAGGATCGTCATCAGCCGAGTCTCCACCGCGCCGCCCGCGCCGATGCACGCCATGCGCGTCGAGCGGAGCGGGCCGGGGGCGAGCCGGTCGCGTTCCAGCGCATAGTTGCCGCTGAAGCGGTTGCAGCCGGAGAAGCCCTCCATGCGATCGGCGGTGAAGCGCAGCGTCGCGGCGCGCGGCAGGCGCACGGTGCGGCCGTCGATCGCCGTCACGCGCCAGCCGGTGCCCGCGAGTGCGGCGGCCCCCGCCGCCGCGCCACCGCACCCGCGCAGCGTGCGCCCGCGGTAGGTGACGGTGACGCGATCGGGGAAGCGGCGGTCGCTCATCCCGTCGCTGCAGGGGCGCCGCTCCGTTTCCATCGTCACCGCCGGGTTGCGCCAGCGCCACCCGCGCGCGGTGGCGACGGGCGAGCGCACGAGCAGCAGGACCTCGGGCTTGCCCGGCTCGCTGAGGCGCAGCTGGCGCCCTTCGACGACGACGTTCCAGAACGGCTCGGTGCCGAGCGCGCGATAGGTGTTCGGCGGCGTGGCGGCAGCGGCGGGGGAAGCGGCGGCGGGCGCGGCGGCGGCGAGGATCGTGAGCATCAACATCGGCATCTCCCTGGCGATCGATCCTAGCCGGCGGGCGGATGAACGCACGCTGGATCAGCGATGCCGCGCGAGCACCTCATAGGCCATGACGGCGGTGGCGACGGCGGCGTTCAGGCTGTCCGCCTTGCCCAGCATCGGCAGCTTCACGAGCAGGTCGCACGCCGCCTCGTAGTCGTCGGGCAATCCCTGCGCCTCGTTGCCGGTAAGCAGGAAGGTGGGCGCGGCATAGGCGACGGCGCGGTAGTCGTGCTCGGTCTGGAGGCTCAGGCCGACGAGCTGGCCCGGGCCGCCGCGCAGCCAGGCGAGGAACTCCTCCCACCCGGTCCGCACGATCGGCACGGTGAACAGCGCGCCCATGCTGGCGCGCACCGCCTCCACGGAGAAGGGATCGACGCAGTCGCCGACGAGGATCAGCCCGCCCGCGCCCACCGCGTCGCCGGTGCGCAGGATGGTGCCGAGGTTGCCGGGATCGCGCAGACGCTCCGCGACGAGAAAGATCGACGCCGCGCCGCGATCCAGCTGGTCGAGCCGCGTCTCGAACTGGTCAAACACGCCGACCACCGCCTGCGGATTGTCCTTCCCCGACAGCTTGGAGAGGATGGCGGGCGTCGTCTCCACCGCCTCGCCCCCCGCCGCCTCCACCGCATGGACGAGCGCGCGGACCAGCGGGTGCGCGGCGCTGGCGGCGGCGAAGAACAGGAAGCGGGGCACGCGCCCGGTCTCGCGCGCCTCGGTCAGGATGCGCAGCCCCTCGGCGAGGAACAGGCCCTCCTCGCGCCGGTGGCGCTTCTCGCGCAGCGCCTGGACGCGCTTGACCAGCGGGTTGGAGAAGGCGGTGATCTCGCGCGGCATGGCCGGGCGGTAGCGGAGGGGAGAAGCGGGGGGAAGGGCGCTCAATCCTCGCCGAACTTGTCCTCCACCAGCGCGCACATCGTCGCGACCACCGCCTCCGCCTCGTCGCCGGTGGCGCTGATCGTGATCGTGTCGCCGCGCGCGGCGCCCAGCATCATCAGCCCCATGATCGACGTCCCGGTGACTTCGGAGCCGCCCTTCGCCACCGTCACGGGGATCGGCTGCGTGCTGGCCAGCGTGACGAACTTGGCGCTCGCGCGCGCGTGCAGCCCGCGGCGGTTGGTGATCTCCACCTCGCGCGACGCGCTCAAGCCGCGGCCTCGCCCAGCACTTCGGAGGCGACGGAGATGTACTTGCGCCCCGCCTCGCGCGCGGCGGCCACCGCGGCGACGACGGTCATCGCCTTGCGCGCCGATTCGAGCCGGATCAGCATGGGCAGGTTGATTCCCGCGATCACTTCCACGCGTCCCCGCTCCATCAGGCTGATGGCGAGGTTGGAGGGGGTGCCGCCGAACAGGTCGGTCAGCACGATCACGCCGCGTCCCCCGTCGACGTCGGCGATGGCGGCGGCGATGTCGGCACGCCGGCCCTCCATGTCGTCCTCCGGCCCGATGCAGACGGTGCGGATCTGCTTCTGCGGGCCGACGACATGTTCCATCGCGGTCACGAACTCGTCGGCCAGCCGGCCGTGGGTGACGAGCACCAGCCCGATCATCTGCATCGATATTCCGTTCATCGTCTCGGGCTCTTTACCGGCGCGGCCGTCCTTCGAGCGCATCCTGCGGTGCCGCCGCCAGGTCGCGATGCGCGATGGTGGGCGAAAACCCCGCGTCGCGCAACCGCTTCGCGATCCGTTCGGCGACGTGGACCGAGCGGTGTTTCCCTCCGGTACACCCGATCGCGATGGTGACATAGGCCTTGCCTTCGGCGCGATAGCGGGGAAGCAGCAGCAGCAGCAGCTCCTCGATCCGACCCACCGCCTCCTCGTAGGCGGGGTCGGCGGCGACATAGGCGGCGACCGCGGGATCGCGCCCGGTGAGCGGGCGAAGCGCCTCGTCCCAATGGGGATTGCGCAGGAAGCGCATGTCGAAGACGAGGTCCGCCTCCGTCGGCACGCCGCGGGCGAAGCCGAACGACTGGACCGACAGCGTCGTCCCGCCCAGCCCGTCGCGCGCGAAGTCGCGGCGGATGCGCGCGGCAAGATCGTGCGCGGACAGCGTGCTGGTGTCGATCAGCCGGTTGGCCCAGCCGCGCAGCGGCGACAGCAGCGCGCGTTCGCCGACGATGCCGTCGCGCGCGGGGCGGTCCGCGGCCAGCGGGTGGCGACGGCGCGTCTCGTCGTAGCGGCGTTCCAGCTCGTGCGTGGCGCAATCGAGGAAGAGGACGCCGATCTCGAACGCCGGATCGGCACGCAGCGCGTCGATTGCTGCGATCGCGGTTTCCGGATCGAAGTCGCGGGTCTGCGCGCCGAGGCCCAGCGCGATCGGGCGCCGGCCGCCGCCCTCGCGCCGCTCGCCGTCCAGCATGGCGGTCAGGAGCGACATGGGCAGGTTGTCGACCACTTCCCAGCCCAGGTCCTCCAGCGCCTTCATCACGGTGACGCGGCCGGCACCGGACATGCCGGTGACGATCAGCACCTCCACCGGCAGCACCTCCACCGGCAGCACCTCCACCGGCAGCACCTCCACCGGCGGCGCCCCCACCGGCAGCGCCTCGATCGGCTCGTCCGTCATCGCGCCATCTGCTCCATCGCCCATTCCACCTTGATCGGCGCGGAGGGCGCGCGCGGATCGATCGTCACCTGCGGCACCGCGACGCCGGCCAGCGTCAGCGTCGCCGCGTCGGGCATCCGCTCCTCCACGCCCAGCCGGACGGCCAGCGCGATCGTGGCGCGATCCTGATACGGCATCGTGACGATGCCCAGGCCGCGCACCTCCATCTTTCCCGCGATCGTCCCCGGCGCGCTCGCTACCAGCGCGCCGGCGTCGTTCTCCAGCCGGGTATAGTCGTCGGACACCAGGCGCGCACCACGGTCGATCAATCGCATGGCCAGATCGGACTTCCCCGCGCCCGATTCGCCCAGGATCAGGACGCCGCGCCCGCCAATCGCCACGCAGGTGGCGTGGACCGGCGCGGTCACGCGTGCGCCAGCGGCAGGCGGACGACGAAACGCGCGCCGGCGAGCCGATCCTCGCGCGGTTCCACGCGGATGTCGCCCTGGTGCCCCTCGACGATCGTGCGCGCGATGGCGAGCCCCAGGCCGCTGTGCTCGCCGAACGCCTCGCCGGAGGGGCGGACGGAGTGGAAGCGGCGGAAGATGGTCTCGCGCGCCTCCTCCGGCACGCCCGGCCCCTCGTCCTCGACACGCACCTCCAGCTCCTCGCCAACGCGCCGCGCGGCGATGGAAACGGTGCCGCCCGCGGGCGAGAAGGAGACGGCATTGTCGATCAGGTTCGCGAACACCCGCTCCAGCCGCGCGCCTTCGCCCAGCACGACGAGGCCGCCATCGTCCTGCCGGTCGAAGCGCAGCCGCACCCCGCGCGCCACCTCGCGCTCGGTTCGCGCGGCGACCTGCGCGGCGAGCATCCCGCCGACGTCCACCGGTTCGAAGGTGGCGCGGGCGAGCTGCGCATCGAGCCGCGAGGCGTCGGAGATGTCGCTGATGAGCCGGTCGAGCCGGTGCACGTCGTCGGAGACGATGGCGAGCAGGCGAGCGCGCAGCGCGGGATCCTCCACGCGCTCCAGCGCGTCGGCGGCGGAACGGAGCGAGGCGAGCGGGTTCTTCAGCTCGTGCGTCACATCCGCGGCGAACGCCTCCGTCGCGTCGATACGGGCGCGCAGCGCGAGGCTCATGTCGCTGAGCGCGCGGGCGAGCATCCCGATCTCGTCGCGCCGGTCGGGCAGGCGCGGCACCACCACCTCGCGCGCCCGGCCCAGCCGCACGCGCACCGCGGCGCGGGCGAGGCGGCGCAACGGGTTGACGATGGTGCGCGCCAAAAACAGCGACAGCGACAGGCTGATCGCGGCGACGACGATCAGCAGCACGGACAGGCGGAACCGCTCCACGCGCACCCGCTCGGTCACGTCGCGAGCGTTGACCGTCGAGAGCAGGCGCTCGCCCGAGGGGAGGGCGGCGGCCGCGGTGATGACCGGCGTGCGATCGGGCGCACGCCAGACCGACGCGGAGGTGGGGCGGCCCGAGCCGATCGCGGCCACGTCGGGCCAGCGCCGCCCGTCGCGCCGCTCGCGATAGAGCGGCGTGCGGGGCGCGCGGACGATCCGGTCGATCGCCGCGTCCAGCCAGCGCGCGCTGCGCTGTCCCCAGCCGTCGGTGTTCGGATCGACCAGCCGGAAGTTCCGCACGCCCAGCGCCGCGCTGTCCGCCAGCGCCGCGCCGTCGGCGGCGTAGACGCGCAGCCGCGTGCCCGTGTCCACCGCCAACCGCGTCAGCAGCGCGGGCCGCTGCGCCGCGGGCACGGCGGCCAGCGCCTCGCCCATCAGCTGCGCCTCTCGCGCGGCCTGTTCCGTGCGGCCGTCGAGGATGCGGCTGCGGAAGGAATCGAGGTAGAAGAAGCCGCCGGCCAGCAGCAGCAGCGCGATCGCGTTCACGGCGAGGATGCGCGGCGTGAGCGAGACCCGGCCGGACCAGTTGGCCGCCTGCTCGCCTGCGTGCGCCTCACTCCTCCGCGAAACGGTAGCCGGCGCCATAGAGCGTCTCGATCGAATCGAAGGCCTCGTCCACCTCGCGGAACTTGCGGCGCACGCGCTTGATGTGCGAGTCGATGGTGCGGTCGTCGACGTAGATGTCGTCCTGGTAGGCCGCGTCCATCAGCTGGTTGCGCGTCTTCACGATGCCGGGGCGCTGCGCCAGCGTCTCGAGGATCAGGAATTCGGTGACGGTCAGCGTCACCGGGTGGCCGTTCCAGCTGACGCGGTGGCGCGCCGGGTCCATCAGCAGCCGGCCGCGTTCCAGCGGACCCTGCACCTCGGCCTCGCCGTCGTCGGGCGCGGCGGACAGTTCGGCGCGGCGCAGGATGGCGCGGATGCGCGCGATCAGCAGGCGTTGGCTGAACGGCTTGGCGATGTAATCGTCCGCACCCATGGCGAGGCCCAGCGCCTCGTCCAGCTCGTCGTCCTTGCTGGTGAGAAAGATGACCGGCACCTGGCTCTTCTCGCGCAGGCGGCGCAGCAGCTCCAGCCCGTCCATCTGCGGCATTTTGATGTCGAGGATGGCAAGGTCGCACGGATTGTCGACCAGCGCCTTCAGCGCGGTCTCCCCGTCCGAGTAGAGGCGGGTCAGGAACCCCTCGGTCTGGAGCGCGATCGAGACCGACGTCAGGATGTTGCGGTCGTCGTCGACCAGGGCGATCGTGGCGGTCATAACCGAGCCAGCGCTAGCCGTTATGCCGCAAAGGTCAATCGGCGCCGGTTTGACGCCCCCGCCCGCCACCGATATGCGCGGGGCAACGACGCATACGTATGCGCGAGATAGAAACCGAGGGGAAACGAGTTGAGCGATCGCATTCCGGACGCCGGGCTGGAGGCCCAGGGCATCGAGACCCGCGCCACGCTGCACTGGAACCTGGTGACGGCACGGCTGGTGGAGGCGGCGGTCGCCCGCAACGAGGGCAAGCTCTCCGCCGACGGCCCGCTGGTGGTGGAGACCGGCCAGCACACCGGCCGCAGCGCGCAGGACAAGTTCATCGTCCGCGACGCCGAAACCGAACCCAGCGTGTGGTGGGGCAAGTCGAACAAGGGCATGGACCCGGCGCATTTCGCCGCGCTGAAGGAGGACTTCCTCGCCCAGCTGCGCGACAAGGCGGACCTGTTCGTGCAGGACCTGTACGGCGGATCGCAGCCGGGGCACCGGGTGCGCGTGCGCGTCGTCAACGAGCTCGCCTGGCACAACCTGTTCATCCGCACCATGCTGGTCCGGCCGGAAGAGCCCGAGCTGAAGGGTTTCGAGGCGGATTACACGATCATCGACCTGCCCAGCTTCCGCGCCGATCCCGCGCGGCACGGCACGCGCAGCGAGACGGTGATCGCGGTGAACTTCACCGAGAAGCTGGTGCTGATCGGTGGCACCAAATACGCCGGCGAGATGAAGAAGTCGGTATTCGGCATCCTCAATTACCTATTGCCGACGACCGGCGTGATGCCGATGCACTGTTCGGCGAACATGGGCGCGGACGGGCGCACCGCGGTGTTCTTCGGCCTGTCGGGCACCGGCAAGACGACGCTGTCCGCCGACCCGCAGCGCACGCTGATCGGCGACGACGAGCACGGCTGGTCCGACACCGCGGTCTTCAATTTCGAGGGCGGCTGCTACGCCAAGATGATACGCCTGTCCGCCGACGCCGAGCCGGAGATCTTCGCCACGACCAAGCGCTTCGGCACCGTGCTGGAGAACGTGGTGATGGACGAGGTGACGCGGCAGCTCGACCTCGACGACAACAGCCTGGCCGAGAATTCGCGCGGCGCCTATCCGATCGACTTCATTCCGAACTCGTCGGACGAGAACATGGGCGGCGTGCCCAGCAACATCGTGATGCTGACCGCCGACGCCTACGGCATCCTGCCGCCAATCGCGAAGCTGACGCCGGACCAGGCGATGTACCACTTCCTGTCGGGCTACACCGCGCGTGTGGCGGGGACGGAGATCGGCGTGACCGAGCCGGACGCCACCTTCTCCACCTGCTTCGGCGCGCCGTTCATGCCGCGCCACCCGTCGGTCTACGGCAACCTGCTGAAGGAGCGGATCGCGCGCGGGCAGGTGGACTGCTGGCTGGTCAACACGGGTTGGACCGGGGGCAAGTACGGCGTGGGCAGCCGGATGCCGATCAAGGCCACGCGCGCGCTGCTGAACGCCGCGCTCGACGGCAGCCTGAACGACGCGGAATTCCGCACCGACCCCAATTTCGGGTTCAAGGTGCCGGTGGCGGTGCCCGGCGTCGATGCCGCGATCCTCGATCCGCGCGCGACCTGGGCGGACAAGCCGGCCTACGACGCCACCGCCGCGCGGCTGGTCGACCTGTTCAACGAGAATTTCGCGCAATTCGCCGACCACGTCGATCCCGGCGTGCGCGCGGCGGCGCCGAAGGTGGCCGCGTAGCGCCGGCTCAGCCGGCGGCGGGCGTGGTCCGCAGGCGGCGCGGGCCGTCGCGGTGCGTGGCGGCGAGATGCTGGCGCCACGCGAGCGCGAGCAGGGCGAGCGTGAGGAGCGGGGCGGCCGGCAGGCGTCCCGCTTCCGTCGCGATCATCGCGAAGGCGAGCGCGGGGACGGCGTAGAGCAGCGCGGCGGTGCGCTGGCGCATTCCGCGCGCCAGCAGGTGCCCAACCGCGGGCAGCAGGATCGCCTGGTCGTAGAGGTAGAGGTACGGGCTGATCGTGGCGCTGGCGATGCCCAGCGTGCCGGCGCGTGCCAGCGGATCGTCGGTGGTGCGCCACGTCCGCAGCATCAGCGCCACCGCCGCCGCGGCCCCCGCCACGTGGATCGCCCAGGCCAGCGGATCGGGCACGCCGCCCGCGCGTGCGAGCGCGTAGAGGCTCGCCATCTTCTGCCAGCCGACCAGATCCTGCGTCGCGATCCGGCCGTAGAGCGGCAGCAACTCGACGAACCCGGTCCAGGCCGCCGGGCCGAACAGCGCCAGGCTGGCGAGCGACAGCGCGGCGAGCGTCAGCACCGCCGCCGCGATCGAGCGCCACGCCGCCACGGCGAGCAGCGCGAGCGGGATCGCGAGGCCGAGCTGGGGCTTGTAGGCCAGCGCGCCGAACAGCACGCCCGCCACCCACGGCCGCCGCGCGAGCAGCGCGACCCCGCCGCCCATCAGCGCGGCGCTGAGCAGGCCGTTCTGCGCGATCACGCCCGCCGCGACGACTGGAGGAAATGCCATTGCCAGCCGCACCGCACCCGGCATCAGCGCGCGCCACGCCGCCAGCAGCGCCGCCAGGGTGGCGACGGTCCAGGCGAGCGCGGCCCCGCCGAACGGCAGCAGCGCGAAGGGCGTGACGAGGAAGAGGAAGAAGGGCGGGTAGGGGAAGGGCATCCCCATCCGCTCCGCCACCGCGGTCAGCTCCATCGCCTGGTGCCGGGCGAGGTTCCACGCGTCGGCGGCCGTGCCGGCGAGCGCCAGCCGCCCCGCGGCGTAGAAGCTGACGAAATCCATGCCGAACGGATCGGCGATGTTCACCGCGTGCGCCGTGGCGACGATCGTCAGGCAGGCGATCGCGGCCCAGCGCCACCCGTCATGCCATCGCCCGTCGCTCATGCACGCCGTGTATCGCGGCGATGGTTACCGCGGCGTTGCGCGGCTCGCTCGCCTATCGCATCATCGCCAGCACGCGCGGATACTCCTCCGCGGGGATCGCGACCTCGAACCTGCATCCGATCCGCCCACCCAGCGACCAGCGGACCTCGGCGGCGCGGGGACCGACGACGGGCAGGTCGATCAGCAGGCGGTCGCCGGTCGCGACCGGCTCGTCCACGCGCGCCATGGCGCCGTGCGGCGACAGGTTGACGACCAGCACCGGAAGCCGCGCGCCCTGCGCATCCGCCACGCGGACGCGGCGCCACGTCTCGTCACGCGGCGTGGCGCGGTCTTCCTGCCATGGGGCGTGGCGCAGGGCCATGCTAGGTCCTTTCGGTACGGACCCAAGGCTTCATCAGCCACGCGTTAACAAAGCGTCAACGCTGCGGCCAACTCCCTGCCCATGCGACGAAAGGCCTAGCCAAGGACGCTCCTTGCCTGCGTCATCCCAGGCGTACCGATGACGGCGGACGGTCGGCGCGGGAAGCGGGGGCTCAGGAAGGCACGACCAGCCCGTGGTGCTTCTTGCCCGCGGACACGCGCACCGGCGCGCCGGAGAGCGCGATGGTCGCGGCCTCGTCCGCCACCTTCTCGCCCTCCACGCGCGCGCCGCCGCCCTTGATGAGGCGTCGCGCCTCGCCCTTCGACGCGGCGAAGCCGAGCGCGACCAGTGCGTCCACAAGCGCGATCGAGCCTGCGGCGGCGATCTGCGGCAGCGCGTCGCCGCTCGCGCCTTCCTCGAACGTGCGCCGCGCGGTCTCCGCGGCTTCGGCAGCGGCGGCGGGGCCGCGGCACATGGCGGTCGCCTCGTTCGCCAGCACCTTCTTCGCCTCGTTGATCTCTGCGCCGCCCAGCGCCTCCAGCCGGGCGATCTCGTCCAGCGGCAAATCGGTGAACAGCCGCAGGAAGCGGCCGACATCGCGGTCGTCGGTGTTGCGCCAGAACTGCCAGTAATCGAAGTGCGGCAGCTGGTCCTCGTGCAGCCACACCGCGCCCGACACGGTCTTGCCCATCTTCTCGCCCGAGGCGGTGGTCAGCAGCGGGGTGGTGACGCCGAACACCTCCGCGCCGTCCATCCGTCGCGCCAGCTCGATACCGTTGACGATGTTCCCCCACTGGTCGCTGCCGCCCATCTGCAAGCGGACGCCCAGCCGCTTCGCCAACTCGCGGAAGTCGTAGCCCTGCAGGATCATGTAGTTGAATTCGAGGAAGGAGAGCGACTGTTCGCGATCCAGCCGCAGCTTCACCGAATCGAAGCCGAGCATCCGATTGACGCTGAAATGCTGTCCCACCTCGCGCAGGAAGGGGATGTATTCCAGCCGGTCGAGCCAGTCGGCGTTGTTGACCATCACCGCGTCGGTCGGATCGTCGCCGAAGCTGAGGAAGCGGGCGAAGATGCGCTGGATGCCGGCGATGTTCGCCGCGATCGTCTCCTCGCTCGACAGCTTGCGCGCTTCGTCCTTGAAGCTGGGATCGCCGATCTTGCCGGTGCCGCCGCCCATCAGCACGACCGGCTTGTGCCCGCTCTGCTGCAGGCGGCGCAGCAGCATGATCTGCACCAGGCTGCCGACGTGCAGCGACGGCGCGGTCGGATCGAAGCCGATGTAGCCCGGCACCACCGAGGACGCGGCGAGCGCGTCGAGCGCGGCGGCGTCGGTCGCCTGGTGGATGTACCCGCGCGCGGCGAGGGTGCGGAGCAGGTCGGAGCGGAACTCGGTCATGATGCGGGCGCGCTTAGCACGATTCGCGTGGCCGGAAAGGTCAGCGCCGCGGCAATTGCCCGACCGGGTCCACCGGCGTGCGCCCGCGGCGCAGCTCGAAATGCAGCTCGGGCCGGTCGGCGTAGCCGGACTGTCCCGACAAGGCGATCGTCTGCCCACGCTTCACCGCCTGGCCGCGGCGGACCAGCAGCTTGCCGGCGTGGCCGTAGATCGAGGCCCAGCCGCCGCCGTGCCGGACGATCACGAGCCCGCCCAGTGCCGCGATCCCGTCGCCGACATAGGCGACCTCGCCGTCGGCGGCGGCCTTTACGGGAGTGCCGGGCGGGACGGCGATCTTGACGCCGTCGTTGCGCTCCCCGCTCGCGCCCGGGCCGAAGCGGCGGACGAGGCGCCCGGCCACCGGCCAGGCAAACCGGCCGGGGCTCGGCGGGGTGCCGACGACCGCGGTGGTGGCGGGCAGCACGCGGCGCGGCGTGGCAACGGGCCTCGCCGCGGGCCGGTTCGCCGCCACGGCCGGCTGGCCGCCGGTGAGGATCGAATCGATGTCGAGCGTGAAGGCGGCGGCACGCTCCGCCGCGGACGGGCGGCGCGCGGCGTCGCCGGGGATCAGCACCCGCTGGCCCACGCGCAGCACGAACGGCTCGGCGAGGCAGTTCGCCGCCACCACCTCCGCCCATCGCACGCCATAGGCGCGCGCGATGGCGATGCCGGTCTGCCCCGGCTTCACAAGGTGATAGCGCCCGCCGGGGACGGCCAGCACCTGCCCGGCGGCGAGCGGATAGGGCGGGGCGAGGCCGTTGGCGCGCGCGATCGCCTCCACGCCCGCGCCCGTGCGCGCCGCGATGCCGCGCAGCGTCTCGCCCGCGCGGACCGTCAGGCGGGTCGGCGCGACCGGCGTCGCGTCGGCAACGACGGGGCGCACTTCCCACGCGGGGCGGGGGGCGGGCAGCTGGCTAACGCCGGTGGCGGGGCTCTCCACCGGCGGTTCGGGCCCCTGCGGCGGTGGGACGGCCGCGGGCGCGGGCTCCGCCACCTCCGGCGACGGCCGCTCGCCCGCGGGCAGGCAGGCGGCGAGCAGCAGCGGCAGGAGACCAGCGCCGCGCCGCATCACCCGCGGTAGAGCGCCTCCAGCGCGGGCAGCGAGGCGTGGTGCGTCAGGTCCAGGTGCAGCGGCGTGACCGTGACATGGCCGTCCGCCACGGTCGGCAGGTCGGTACCGTCGTCGCACGGCGGCGCGATGCTGCCCAGCGCCAGCCAGTAATAGGGGTAGCCGCGCGGATCGGTGCGCGGGTCGAAGCGGACGCGGCCGTAGTCGCGCAGGCCCTGCGGCACCACCTTCACGCCCTTCACCGCGCCGGCGTCGGGCGAGGGGAAATTGACGTTCACCATCGTGCGCGCAGGCCAGTCGTGGTCGAGCAGCGGGCGCAGCACCCGCGCGCCCCACTCCTCCGCCGCGGCGAAGGACACGTCGTCGCCGGGCTCCACCGCGCCGTAGCGCTGCGACAGTGCGACCGAGCGGATGCCGGCGAGCGCGCCCTCCATCGCGGCGGAAACGGTGCCGGAGTACATCACGTCCTCCGCCAGGTTGCCGCCGCGGTTCACGCCGGAGAGGATCAGGTCGGGCGGGCCGTCGCTCATCAGCTCGGCCAGCGCGATCATCACCGCGTCGGTGGGCGTGCCCGCCACGGCGTAGCGCCGCTCGGCGAACTGCCGCACGCGCAGCGGCCGGGTGAGCGTGAGCGAGCGGCCGGTGCCCGACTGCTCCTCCGCCGGCGCCACGATCCACACGTCGTCGGACAGCTCCGCCGCGATCTTCTCGAGCACGGCAAGGCCGGGGGCGTGATAGCCGTCGTCGTTGGACAGGAGGATTCTCACCGGCGCGGCTCCAGCACGGTCAGCCCGCCGAGATACGGCTGAAGCACGCTCGGGATCGCGACCGAGCCGTCCTCCTGCTGGTAATTCTCGATCACGGCGACCAGCGTGCGCCCGACCGCGAGACCCGATCCGTTGAGCGTGTGGACGAAGCGCGTGCCCTTCTCGCCGTCCGGCCGATAGCGCGCGTTCATGCGGCGCGCCTGGAAATCCCCCACCGCGGAGCAGGACGAGATCTCGCGCCACGCGTCCTGGCCGGGCAGCCACACCTCCAGGTCGAAGGTGCGGCGCGCGCCGAAGCCCATGTCGCCCGTGCACAGGAGCAGGCGGCGGTAGGGCAGGTCGAGCTTCTCCAAGATCCCCTCGGCGCAACGCGTCATCCGCTCGTGTTCCGCATCGGTCTCGTCGGGGCGGCAGATGCTGACCAGCTCGACCTTCTCGAACTGATGCTGCCGGATGAAGCCGCGCGTGTCGCGCCCCGCCGCGCCCGCCTCGCTGCGGAAGCACAGCGTGTGCGCGGCCATGCGCATCGGTTCGGCCAGCTCGTCGAGGATGCGGTCGGCGACCGACGCGGTCAGGCTGACCTCCGCGGTCGGGATCAGCCAGCGGCCATCGGTGGTGCGGAAGGAATCGTCCGCGAACTTGGGCAGCTTGTCCGTGCCGTACATCGCGGCGTCGTTGACCAGCACCGGCGGGTTGCACTCGACGTAGCCGTTCGCGTCGACGTGGCGGTCGATCATAAACTGCGCGAGCGCGCGATGCAGCCGGGCGATGCCGCCGCGCAGGAAGGTGAAGCGGGCGCCCGACAGCCGTGCACCCGTCTCGAAATCCAGGCCCAGCGCCGGACCCAGGTCGGCGTGTTCCTTCGGCGCGAACGCGAAGGTGCGCGGCGTGCCCCAGCGCTTCAGCTCCACGTTATGGCTCTCGTCCGCGCCGTCGGGCACGTCGTCGGCGGGCAGGTTCGGGATGGTCGCCAGCCGGTCGACCAGCGTGGCGGCCGCGGCCTTCTGTTCGGCCTCCAGCTCGGGCAAGCGCTCCTTCAGCGCCGCCACCTCGGCCATCAGGTCGGTGGGATCGTCGCGGCGCGATCTGGCGGCGCCGATCTCCTTGGACGCCTCGTTGCGGCGCGCGAGCAGCGCCTGCACCTCGGTCGTCAGCGCGCGCGCGCGCTCGTCGATCGCCAGCACCTCCGCCGAGACCGGCGCGAGCCCGCGCCTCGCGAGGGCGGCGTCGAAGGCGGCGGGATCGTCGCGGATCAGGCGGATGTCGTGCATGCCAGCGCTATGGCGGGGCGCGCCCCGGCTCGCAACCCGGCCCCTCTCGCAACCCGCCCCTTCGCAACCGGGTGGCCGCGCGTGGCGTTGGAGCGGCAGGCACAAGCAATCAGGAGAACGCCCCGTGCAGGTCCCCCACAATTCGGTCGTCGTCGTCGCGGACGGACGCAAGATGCTGTTCCTGCGCAACGAAGGCGATGCGGAATATCCCAATCTGATCGTCGAGACCGCGCAGGAGAAGCCCAATCCCGCGACCCGCGACCAGGCCACCGACGCCTCGGGCGCGGCATCGTCGACGCAGTCGGGACCGGGCGCGCCGGCGGTGGCGCAGAACGGGTCCAACCACGCGCAGGGCGGCGGCGCCCAGTTCGCGCCCTCGCGCGGCAGCTTCGAGCAGACCGACTTCCACCAGCTGGAGGAGGATCGCTTCGCCGCGGAGGTGGCCGACCTGCTGAAGAAGCGCGCGCTGAAGAACGATTTCGAATCGCTCATCATCATCGCTCCGCCCAAGACGCTGGGCGAGATGAGGAAGCATTACCACAAGGAGGTGAGCCAGCGGCTGACGGGCGAGCTCGACAAGGACCTGACCGGCCACCCGATCCCTGACATCGAGCAGGCGCTGCTGTCGGCCTAAAACGGCGGATCCCCGACCCGTCATGCCGGGGTCAGTCCGGCGTGACGGCAGTGCGGCCGGGTCGCGAAGGGGCGGAGCGTCATCGCTCCGCCGCCTCGCGGCTCAGGCCGCCCGTTTCGCCAAACGGCGGCGCGCCACCAGCCCCGCGGCGGCGGCGCCGAACAGGATGACCATTGGCGGGGCGGGGACGGGGGCGGGGTTGCCGCTGCTGCTGCCGCCGGGGCCGCAATGGCCGTACTTGCAGCCGCCCGGCCCGCTCGACGTCCAGCCGCCGCTGGTCGACCAGCCCTTGGAACTGGAGCCGTAGGAGGAGGACGAGGTCGAAGTGGTGCTCGACTGGTTCTGGCCCTGACCCTGCTGTTGCCCCTGCTGCTGGTTCTGCTGCTGTTCCTGGTTCTGCGACTGCTGGTTGGTGTTGTTGTTCGTGTTCGTGTTCTGATTGTTGCTCTGGCTCGAATTGTTGTTCGTGTTGGTCGAGCTGTTGTTGCTGCTGTTGTTGTTGTTCGAGCTGTTGTTCGCCGAATTGTCGACATTGTTGTTGTTCGAGTTGTTCACGTCGACGACCGCGCCCCCGCTGGACGTGGAGCTGGAGACGTTGCCCGAGCTGCTGGTGGAGCTCGACCCGCTGGTGCTGGACGTGGAGCTGACCACGATCGACCCGCTGCTGCCCCCGCCCGATCCGCCGAAGAAGCCGCCGGCGAAGAAGCCGCCGCCACCGAACCCGCCGCCTCCGAAACCGCCCGTCACCACCGCCGGCGCCACCTCGCCGCCGCCGGCGAAGACCGGCGCGGGGGGCAGCGGCACCGGCACGGGCGCCCCCTGGCTGGCGATCGTCACCGTCGTCGCGGCGCAGGCCTGCCCGCCCTTCACGATGCGGCGGACCTTGCCCGTGCTGGCGTAGGAGCGCCGCACGACGCGCTTGGCCACCTTCTTCGTATAGGCGGCGCGCGCCTTGCCGGTCTCCGCGACGTGGACGGCGCCGCCGCCGATCAGCGCCCCGCCGCAGGTGCAGGCGCACAGTTTCGCCAATGCCATCCGGACCGACATACGACATTCTTTCCCTGGCGGCGATCGTCGCCGTCGTTTGCAAAGCAACCGTTGAACGGTGGCTCATCGGCCAAAGTGCAAAACAAACATTTAAGTTCAACCTTGTTAACTACGAACCGGCGGAGGCGGGGCACCCGTATTGGGACAGCGTCCGCGTCACTATGGTTAACGTGCCGGCACAGGACGTTCTGCGCGCCGGTTCGCGCTGTGTTCGTTCAGCGCCGCGACAGCGGCGGCGTGCGAGAGGAGCGATGGTGGAGCTTGAGATAGGTCAAAGTCGCCTCTATAGGCCCCGCGGGGACGCGGCGATGCTGACGACATCCGGCGCGTGGCGGGAGTGGGTCGATGGCGACGGCGATAGATCGTATCGGTAACGGGAACAGCGGCCCGGCGGCGGCGAACGACGCCGACGAGGGCTATCGGCCCGGCGCCGACGAACCCTTCATGAACCCGCGCCAGCAGGCGTATTTCCGGCGCAAGCTGCTGGCGTGGAAGGAAGCGCTGCTGCGCGAATCGCTGGGAACGCTCTCTCAGCTGCAGATCGACTCGCTGCGGGAGGCGGACCTGACCGATCGCGCGTCAAGCGAGACCGACTGGTCGATCGAGCTGCGCACCCGCGACCGGCAGCGCAAGCTGGTCAGCAAGATCGACGCCGCGCTGCGCCGCATCGAGGAGGGCGAGTACGGCTATTGCGAGGTGACCGGCGAGCCCATCAGCCTGGGTCGGCTGGAGGCGCGACCGATCGCCACGATGACGGTCGAGGCGCAGGAGCGGCACGAGCGCAACGAGAAGGTCTCGCGCGACGATTGAGTGTCCGCGCGGCGCATCGTCCGGCCAATCGCGCCGGACCTGTCCCGGCGCGGGACGCGGTAACTTTTGGTTTACCGCATCGACGGTAGCGCATTCGCCGGGATCGAGCCGGTGGATGCGATGGAACAGATCGGAAAACGTGTGTTCGACGACGCCGAGGCGACCAGGGAAGGGCCGCGGGGGCGCGACAGCCTGTTCCTGATGGCGCGGTTGCGCGTTGACGGGATCGACGAGGAAATGTCGGTGCGCGTCCGCAACCTGTCGCCCGGCGGGCTGATGGCCGAGCTGCCGTTGCCGATCGCGCCGGAGAGCGCGGTGAAGGTGGAGGTACGCGGCATCGGCTGGGTGAAGGGCCGGGTCGCGTGGCAGACCGAGGGCCGCGCCGGCATCGCCTTCGACCGGGAGATCGATCCCCAGCGCGCGCGCAAGCCGATCGGCACCCCGCCCGCCGCTCCGTTCGGCGGCGCCAAGCCGCGCTGACGGCACTGGACGCGCCCCGCGTGCTGGTGCAAGGCACGCCGCGCGCACGCGGGTGTGGCGGAATGGTAGACGCAGCGGACTCAAAATCCGCCTCTGGCAACAGATTGTCGGTTCGAGTCCGACCACCCGTACCACAATCTAAAGCGATCGACTTGCGTCCTCGCGCCTCGCGCGCCATCCCCGTCGCAACAATCGGTGGGGAGGATGACGGATGAGCGAGTTCGCCGGCAGGAACGTGTTCGTCGCGGGCGCGTCGAGCGGGATCAACCTGGCCATCGCGCACGCCTTCGGCGCGGCGGGAGCGCGGGTGACGGTGCTGAGTCGCAGCGCGGACAAGATCGAGGCGGCGGCGGCGGGGCTGCGCGACGCGGGCGTCGACGCGCAGGGGATCGCGTGCGACGTGCGCGACTATGCCGGGCTGGAGGCCGCCTTCGCCGCGGCGCGCGAGCGTCACGGGGCGCTCGACGTGGTCGTGTCGGGGGCAGCGGGCAATTTCCTGGCGCCCGCGCTGAAGGTGAGCGCCAATGCGTTCAAGACCGTGGTCGATATCGACCTGCTCGGCACCTACAACGTGTTCCGCGCCAGCTTCGACCATCTGGTGAAGCCCGGCGCCTCGCTGATCGCGATCACCGCGGGACAGGCGGTGCACCCCATGTCGTTCCAGGTCCACGCCTGCGCCGCGAAGGCGGGCGTCAACATGGTGACGAAGTGCCTGGCACTGGAATGGGGCCCCGCCGGCGTGCGCGTGAACGCCATCTCCCCCGGCCCGATCGCCGACACCGAGGGCATGAAGCGGCTCGCCGATCCGGAGCGGGAGTCGGCGATCAAGCGGCGGCTGGCGCTGCGCGACTATGGCACGAAGGGCGACATCGCCGAGGCCGCGCTGTACCTGTCGAGCGGGGCGGCGAAATACGTGACGGGCACGATCCTGAACGTCGACGGCGGCAGCGACCTGGGCGACGCGAGCGCGGATGCGCTGAGCGCCTGAAGGGCGGCTCGCGCGCGCCTTTCAGGCGCGCTCGCGCGCGCCCTTCAGGCGATGCCGAGATCGGCGGGGCCGAAGGCGTCGGGCAGCAGCTGCGACAGGCGGTAGCTCGCCACCGCCTCGCCTTGCGCGCCCGCGCAATGCACCGCCACGTCGCGACCGCCCATCTGCGCCGCCTCGTTGATGACCTGGCGACAGCGGCCGCAGGGGCGCACCGGGTCGCTGCCGGTGGCGTGCCCCGCGGCGTCCATCGCGCCGCCGATCACGCCCACCGCCACCACCTCGGCCAGCCGGCCCTGCGCCGCCACGGTGGCGATGGCGACCGTCTCCGCGCAGAGCGACAGGCCGTAGCTCGCATTCTCCACGTTGGCGCCGGTCACGATCGTGCCGTCCGCCAGCAGCACCGCGGCGCCGACGGCGAAGCGGGAGTAGGGCGCGTGCGCGTGCCGCGCCGCCGCGCGCGCGCGCGCGACCAGCAGGGTCGCCTCGTCCATCGATGCGTCGTTCATTGCGCCGCCACGTCCCAGTTCACCGGACCCTCCACGCCGTCGATGCGGCGGATGTCGCTCGCCTGCCACATCCGCCACGGCCGGGCGGCATAGGCGGGGCGCAGGAAATTGCCGCCGAGCCACAGGTTTCGCTTCAGCGCCTCGCTGAGGCGATAGTCGTCCTCCACGTCGGCGGCGAGCTTCAGCAGCACGGGCGCGCCGGTGTGCGCCTCGATCCGCTTCGCCGCCTCGGCCACCTCCGCCACCAGCGCGGCGCGGGGCGGGCGGGCGGCGCACGCCTCGTCATAGTGCAGGTCGATCGCGGCAGGCAGTGCGCCGGGCGTGACCGGGACGACGGTGTTGAACGCGTCCGCCTGGTCCGCGCCCGGCTGGCAGAGCGAGAAGACGTGGATCGCACCGCGGCGGACGCCGGCGGCGGCCATCGCGTCCCAATGCTGCTGGAACAGGCGATCGCGCACGTTGTGGCCGCGCGTCGCGACCGCATAGCCGAAATCGACGCCGGCACCCTTGGCCACCGACCATTCGACCGCCCCGTTCCCCTCCGACACGTCGATGCCCTGCACCGGGTAGCGCTCGATCGACGGGTGCCAGCGTACCGCGAGCCGCCAGCCCGCCACGGCGGCGAGCGCCAGCGCGGCCAGGATCAGGACGAGGCGACCGGCACCGTACATGCTCACGCCTTGATGTGGAGGACGCAGATGAGCGTGAACAGGCGCCGCGCCGTGTCGAAATCGACCTCGATCTTGCCTGCCAGCCGCTCGCGCAGCAGCTCCGCCGCCTCGTTGTGGACGCCGCGGCGCGCCATGTCGACGGTCTCGATCTGCTGCGGCGTGGCCTGGCGGATCGCCTGGTAATAGCTGTCGCAGATCGCGAAATAGTCGCGGATCGGGCGGCGGAAGCGGGCGAGACCGAGGATCAGCGTCTCCAGCGGCGTGCCGTCCTCCCGCGCGATGTGGATGCCCAGCCGTCCTTCCTCCACCGACAGGCGGACGCGGTACGGTCCGGCATAGCCGTCGGGATGCTGGCGTTGCGGCGCGAAGCGATTGTCCTCGACCAGGTCGAAGATCGCGATCCGCCGCTCCTGCTCGATATCGGCGGAGCGCCACAGGATGGTGCGCTCGTCCAGTTCGATGTCGATGATCCGCGGATCGGCCATGATCGTGTCGATAGAGACGGTTTTCTTGTTCGTCACCCCTGCGAAGGCCGGTGTCCCTGGCTGACGGATCGTGGCGTACCGACAGCCACGATGATGTGGCGCGTGCGGGGACTGTCTCGCCCGACGCACCAGTAATCGGCCCATGCCTGTGCAGGGCCGACGGATTTGCCCGTCATCCACAGGCTCGGTCATTCCGCTATCTGCGCCTGTCGGCTATTGCGGGTCGATCATGGCGACTCTGCTTTTCCCGCAACCGGCTCCGGCCGAACCCGTCCAACTGCCTGCCAACGTCGAGGCGGAAGCGGCGATGCTGGGGGCGATGATGATCGACAATCGCCTGGCCGACGACATCGTCGACCGGCTGGAGCCCGCGCACTTCTTCGAGCCGGTCCACGGCCGCGTCTTCGCCGCGATCAAGACGCTGCGCGGCAAGGATATGCTCGCCTCCCCCGTCACGCTGCGCCCGATGTTCGAGGCGGATGAGGGGATGCGCGAGCTGGGCGGGCCGGCCTATCTGGCGCAGCTGACCGGATCGGGCGCCGGGCTGATCGGCGCGCGCCAGTTCGCGCAGCAGATCTACGACCTCGCCATGCTGCGCGCGCTCGTCACCGTCGGCCGCACGCTGGTCGATCGCGCGATGGACACCAGCGAGGAGGTGAACCCGCGCGCGCAGATCGAGGCGGCGGAGGAGGAGCTGTTCAAGGTCTCCGCCGACGGGCAGACGGAGAATGCGGTCAAAAGCTTCGCCCAGGCCAGCACCATGGCGGTCGCGATGGCGGAGAAGGCGCTGAACTGGGGCGGGAACCTGTCGGGCGTCACGACGGGCCTCGACAGCGTCAACGCGAAGATCGGCGGCCTGCACCATTCCGACCTCATGATCCTGGCCGGGCGTCCCGGCATGGGCAAGACGTCGCTGGCGACGAACATCGCCTTCAACGCGGCGCAGCGCTGGATGCATGACATGCGCGACGGCATCCCGCCGGCCAAGTCGGTGGGCGCGAAAGTGGCCTTCTTCAGCCTGGAGATGAGCGCCGACCAGCTGGCCACGCGTATTCTGGCCGAACAGTCGCGGATCAGCTCCGAGGCGCTGCGCATGGGCAAGATCAGCAAGACCGAATTCGAGCAGCTGGCCACCGCCGCCGCGGAACTGGAGAACCTGCCGCTGTTCATCGACGACACCGGCGGCCTCAGCATCGGCGCGCTGCACACCCGCGTGCGGCGCCTGCAACGCCGCCACAACAACGAGATCGGGCTGGTCGTGGTCGACTACCTCCAGCTTTTGTCCGGATCGGGCAAGTCGAGCGACGGCAATCGCGTGCAGGAAATCTCGGAGATCAGCCGCGGGCTGAAGACGCTGGCCAAGGACCTGAACGTTCCCGTCCTGGCGCTGTCGCAGCTCTCCCGCGCGGTGGAGCAGCGCGAGGACAAGCGCCCGCAGCTGTCGGACCTGCGCGAATCGGGATCGATCGAGCAGGACGCGGACATGGTATGGTTCGTCTATCGCGAGGATTATTACGTCGCCGCCAAGGAGCCGAAGCGGCCGAGCGAGGGCGACAACACGAAGATCTTCGAGGACCACGCCGCCTGGGCCGCGGACATGGAGCGCGTCTACGGCCTCGCCGAGCTGATCGTCGCCAAGCAGCGCCACGGCGCGACGGGCAAGGTGACGCTGAAGTTCGATCCGACGATCACGCGCTTCAGCGATTATGCGGGCTATTGAGGCGGCCCGCCCCCGTTCGGCCTGAGCGACGTCGAAGGCCATGCGAGACGGTGGCTGCGCTTCGACTTCGCTCAGCACGAACGGCGGGCGGCCTGCGCCGTGGCCTTACCGCGGCCGATACTCGATCCGCGCCTTGCCCTCCGCGCGCACCGGCAGGAACAGGCCGTCGGCCGTCGCCTGGATCCGGCCGTTGGTGACTCGGGTGACGGTGGCGGAGAGGAGGAAGTCGCCCTCGCGCCGCGCCTCGATCGCGGCCTTCGCCTTGGCCAGCAGCTTGGCATAATCGCCGGAGAAGTCGTGTGTCAGTGCCTGCTCGACGCCGGTGCGGACCGCCGCATTCTCGAACAGGGCGACCAGCAGGTTCACCACCGCCGAGTCGGTGCGCGTGGCGAAGCGGACGTCGCGGGCACGGACGAGCTGCGATCCCTCCTCGTTCCACGGCACTGCGGTCAGCCAGATCTCGCCCTTCGTCGCGCCGAGCGACCCCGACCGCGCCTTCACCTTCGCCTTCACGCCCACGGCCAGGCGATTGCCCTGGGTGGCGTAGATCGTGACCTTGCCGAATTCCGCGTCGACCGGCCCCACGCCGGTCAGCGTGATGCCTTTCGCCGCCAGCTCCTTCAGCTCGCGTTCCACTACCGGCTCCAGCTGCCGATAGTCGGCGAGGACGGGAATGAAGAAGCGCAGCCCCGGCGTACCCGTCACCGCAGAGGGTGGGGGGAGCGGCGTGGCTGCGACATCCGCCGGCCGGTCGCCGACGAACGTCTGCGTCAGCGCCCCCGCCGACAGCGTCAGCCGCAGCGTGCGGCCGTCGACGCGGTAGCCCCCATAGCCCACCTGCTGCGGCGCGATGCGCATCCAGGCGGGTGGATTGCGCTTGCTGATCGAGAAGGTCGTGAACGCCTGCCGCCACGCCCGGTCGAGCTGCTTCCTCAGCTCCACCCGAGCGACCTCGCGCGGCAGGTCGCGCTCCAGCTTGGCGACGATGCCGCGCAGCTTCTCCTCGGCCTGACGCGTGAAGGTGACGCGCTGGCCCAGGATGTCGAGCCCCGGCTCGCGCCGCCACGCGTAGCGGATGTCGAGCGCCGCGCGCGGCTGCCAGTCGCCCGCGATGCGCAACCGGGTGTCGGCGCGCACCATGGCGGCGCCCGTGGCGGTCTCTCCGGCCACCCCGCCCAGGTCGCGGATGCTGACGCGCGCGTCGACCGGCATCTCGATCGTCAGCCGCTCGCCTGCGCCGGCGAGCCGGATGCGCCCGCGCCGCGCCTCGCCGACGATGCGACAGCCGAGGTCCGGCGTCACCTTCACGCCCGCCACCTTGCGCCCCGCCACGCATGCGTCGCGATGCTCGTCGATGCGCCACAGCACGCGCGGCGTCTCGCGCTCCAGCCCGCGTTCCACTGCGTCCAGCGAGGCGAGGATCGGCACCGTCAGCGTGGATCGCTCCTCGGGCAGGTCGACGTGCCCCGTCGCGCGCGGCGGCGCGGGATTGCCGGCGTCGCGCTGACAGGCGGACAGCAAGATCAGCGGCAACAGAGGGAGGGCGCGGAACATGATCTACCGCAAACGCCGAGCGGGCCGTTTCGGTTGCGCAACCTTCGCGGGGGAACCTAGAAGGCGCGTTCCTCGCCCGGCGTTTCCGGTACGTGGATGCCGCATTCCACCTTGTCCCAGCCGCGCCAGCGCCCCGCGCGCGGGTCCTCGCCGGGCCGCACCTTGCTGGTGCAGGGGGCGCAGCCGATCGAGAGATAGCCCTGCGCCTCCAGCGGATGGCGCGGCAGGTCGTGCTCGGAGAAGTAGGCGTCGAGCCGCGCCTTGTCCCAGTCGGCGAGCGGGTTCAGCTTCAATCGCCCCTCGTCGATCTCGAAGCGGGGCAGGGCGGTGCGGCTCTTCGCCTGGAAGCCCTTGCGGCCGGAGATCCAGGCATCGAACGGCGCCAGCGCGCGCCGCAGCGGCTCTACCTTGCGCAGGTCGCAGCAGCCGTCGGGATCGTAGGACCAGCGCAGCCCCTTGTCGTCCTTCAGGCGCAGCAGCCGGGGATCGGGCCGGAACACGCGCAGGTCGGTGAAGCCCAGCCGCTCGGCCAGTTCGTCGCGATAGGCCAGCGTCTCGCCGAACATCTTCTGCGTGTTCGTGAAGATGACGGGCACGTCGCGATCGACCTCCGCGATCATGTGCAGCAGCACCGCCGATTCCGCCCCGAAGGAGGATACCGCCGCCACCCGCCCGCGCAGCTCGCCGGTCAGCAGCGCGCGCAGCATCTCCTGCGTCGTCACGCCGGCGAAGCGCGCCTCCAGCGCCGCCGCATCTGCCGCGGTGAAGGCGGGGCGGACGTCGATCTGGTCGAGCGCGCGGGCCGGCTCAGCCATGACGCAGCTTCCACACCGGCACCGCCGCGTCGGCCGCGCGCTGGTAATGATGGTCGTAGCGGGCGAGCGCGCGGTCCAGCGCCGCGGGGTCCACCGGCGCCTCGGGCGCGAAGCTGTCGAAGCCGCAGCGACGCATGAACGGGATCTGGTCGACCAGCACGTCGCCCGCGGCGCGCAGCTCTCCGGCATAGCCTGCCTCGCGCAGGATGCGCGCCGCGGAATAGCCGCGGCCGTCGCGGAAGGTGGGGAAGCTCACCTCCACCAGCGCCACGCGGTCGAGCCGGCCGAGCAGCTGGCGCACGTCATCGCCCGCCTCCAGCCGGACGGCGCCCGCGTTGGTCTGCCCGGCGACGAAGGAGTCCAGCGTTACGGCCGGCTCGTCGTGCGCCTCGTCGTCGCGGAAACGAAGAAGCTTGTCCGTATCGCCGGCCATGTCAGCCACCGTTCGTCTCCCGCAACGTTGCCACCACCTTGATCTCGAACAGAAAGCCGGACAGCCAGGTGACTCCGATCGCGGTCAGCGCGGGCGGCGCCTTGCCGTTCCACAGGTCGGGCAGCAACCGGATGGCCAGGGGAAAGGCCTCGTCCGGCACCGTGGACATCAACGTCGCGTCGACCACGTCGTCGAAGGTGAGCCCTGCCGCATCGAGGATGCCGCGCAGGTTGTCGAACGCGAGCCGCACCTGCGCCTCCAGCTCCGGCTCGGGCGATCCGTCCTCGCGTGCGCCCACCTGTCCCGACACGAAGAGCAGCCCGCCGGCGCGCACGGCAGGGGAATAGCCGTGCGCGGCATACAGGGCGTGCGGCCGCGCGGGCGTCACGATGTCGCGGTCAGCCATAGATCGCCTCCTTGAACGGCTCCATGCCGACGCGGCGGTAGGTGTCGACGAAGCGCTCGGCGCCCTCGCGAACCTCGAGATACTTGTCCGTCACGCGCTCGATCGCGTCGACGACGCCGTCCTCGGAGAAGCCGGGTCCGGTGATCTTGCCGAGGCTGACATCCTCCGCGCCCGATCCGCCGAGCAGGAGCTGGTAGTTCTCCGTCCCCTTACGATCCACGCCGAGGATGCCGATGTGCCCGGCGTGGTGATGGCCGCAGGCGTTGATGCAGCCGCTGATCTTCAGCTTCAGCTCGCCCAGCTCCCGCTGCCGCGCGGGATCGGCGAAACGCTGCGCGATCTTCTGCGCGACCGGGATCGAGCGCGCGTTGGCGAGGCTGCAATAGTCGAGCCCGGGGCAGGCGATGATGTCGCTGACGAGATCGAGATTCGCCTCCGCCAGGCCGGCGTCGGCCAGCGTTTGCCACACGGCGTACAGGTCGCCCTGGCGGACGTGCGGCAGGACGATGTTCTGCGCGTGGGTGACGCGCAGTTCGTCGTGGCTGTACCGCTCGGCGAGCTCGGCCATGACGTCGATCTGATCGGCCGAGGCGTCGCCGGGGATGCCGCCGATGGGTTTGAGCGAGATGTTGACGATGGCGTGGCCCCGCGCCTTGTGCGGCTTGACGTTCCGGTCGAGCCAGATCGCGAAATCGGGATCCGACCGGTCGGGCGCGGCGCCGCCGTCGTTTAGCGCGGGCGGCGCGAACATCGCGGTGATCCGCGCCAGTTCGGCGGCGGGCGGATCGATGCCGAGCTGCTTGACGAGCGCGAATTCCTCCTCGACCTGGCGGCGATACTCGTCCGCGCCGATCTCGTGGACCAGGATCTTGATGCGCGCCTTGTAGATGTTGTCGCGGCGGCCGTAGCGGTTGTAGACGCGCAAGGCGGCTTCGAGATAGCTCATCAGGTCGTCGGCGGGCACGAAGTCGCGGATCAGCGGGGCGATCATCGGCGTGCGGCCCATGCCGCCGCCGACGTACACCTCCGCGCCCAGCACGCCGTCCCGCTCGACGAGGCGAAGGCCAATGTCGTGGAGGCGCATCGCGGCGCGATCCTCGTCCGCGGCGATCACCGCGATCTTGAACTTGCGCGGCAGGTAGCTGAATTCGGGGTGGAAGGTGCTCCACTGCCGGATCAGCTCCGCCCACGGCCGCGGGTCCGCCACCTCGTCAGCGGCAGCGCCGGCGTACTGGTCGCTGCTGATGTTGCGGATGCAATTGCCGCTGGTCTGGATGGCGTGCATCTCCACCGTCGCGAGCTCGGCGAGGATGTCGGGCGCTTCGGCCAGCTTGATCCAATTGTACTGGATGTTCTGCCGCGTGGTGAAATGGCCGTAGCCGCGGTCGTATTTGCGCGCGATGTGCGCCAGCATCCGCATCTGCCGCCCGTCCAGCGTGCCATAGGGCACCGCCACGCGCAGCATGTACGCATGCAGCTGCAGGTAGAGGCCGTTCATCAGCCGCAGCGGCTTGAACTGGTCCTCGCTGATCTCCCCCGACAGGCGGCGCTGCACCTGGTCGCGGAACTCCTCGACGCGGGCGTCGACGATGGACTGGTCGTATTCGTCGTAGCGGTACATGATGCTTCCTATATCCTCCCCGGTACGGGGAGGGGGACCGTCCGCAGGACGGTGGCGGGGGGGGGCGGCAGGAGGTGCGCTCGCGGTGCTCCCCCTCCACCACCCGGCTGCGCCGGGCGGTCCCCCTCCCCGTGCCGGGGAGGATAAAGGCTCATATCACCCAACTCCCCGCCGCCGGGTCCGCGGGCTTCAGCGTGAGGTCCGGCCGCACGGTGGGGCCGAGCGCGCGGATGCGGTCCTTGATGTGCGCGGGACGGGGGCCGTCGGCCGTCACCGTCGCTTCGATCACGTAGGGGCCGTTGACGCGGCGGGCGGCTTCCTCCTCGCGCGCGATCGCCTCGGCGTGGGCACCGGCGTCCACTGCCTCCTCGATGTGACGCGACCAGCCTTGGCCGGTCCACCACGTCACGTCGCCGGTGGCAAGATCGTTGCCGGTCACGATCCTCATGCCATCGTCTCCGCGACTCTGGCATAGGAGGCCAGCTTATCCTCGGCATCGGACAGGTCGACCACCTCGCCCACGACGATGATCGCCGGGCTGCACACGTCCTCGCGCGCGACCATCGCGCCGAGATCGGCGAGCAGCGTCCGGAGCGCGCGGTGGCCGGGGCAGGTGCCCTTCTCCAGCACCGCCACCGGCATGTCGGGCGCGACGCCGTCCGCCATCAGCTTGTCGGCGATCGCCTCCGCGGTGGCGACGCCCATGTAGATCACCAGCGTGCGTCCGCGGCCGGCGAGGCCCGACCAGTCCTGCTCGCTCAATCCCTTGCACTGGCCGGCGACGAAGCTGACCGCGCTCGAATGGTCGCGATGCGTCAGCGGCAGCATCGCCTCCGCCGCGCAGCCGAGCGCCGCGGAGACGCCGGGGATCACCTCGACCGGCAGCCCGGCGGCGCGCACCGCCTCCACTTCCTCGCCGCCGCGACCGAAGATGAACGGGTCGCCGCCCTTCAGCCGCACCACGCGCGCGCCCGTCTTCACGTGCGCGACGATCAGCGCGTTGATCGCCTCCTGCGGCAGCGTGTGGCGCGCGCGGCGCTTCGCGACGGAGATGCGCACCGCGTCGGCGGGCGCGAGATCCAGCACGCGATCGTCGATCAGCCCGTCGTGGACGACGACATCGGCGGAGGCCAGCGCCTCCACCGCGCGGACGGTGAGCAGGCCGGGATCGCCCGGACCCGCGCCGACGAGGATGACGCGGCCGCGCGCGTCGGGATCGAGAAGGGTCGCCATGATGCGGCCGAAATGGGCCGCGACGAGAAGCGGTGCAATCCAGCGATGCTTGGCTTTGGCTTAGCTGCGCTTTGCGGCTAGGCCGGGCGCACGCCTCACGCGCACGCCCCATCGGAGATTCGCCACCTTGCGCCTCATCGCCCTGCTGCTCGCCGCCGCTTCCGTCCCCGCCATGGCGCAGACCGCGCCGCCCGCCAGCCAGGGGGCGAGCGCGGAGGATGCCAGGCTGCGCCGGCTATTCCACGACAGCGACGAGGCCGGGCTGCGGTTGTCGCCGATCGGCGCGCTGTTCCGCGGCGACCTGCGCTACGCGGACCGCATCGGCGACTTCTACACCGACGCATTCGAGCAGCAGCGCCGCGCGAACCTGGAGCAGGATCTCGCCGCGCTGCGCACGATCGACCGCGCGAAGCTGTCGCGCGTCGACGCGATCGCCTACGACGTGTTCCGCGCCGGCGTGCAAACGGACCTGCGCGGCTTCGCGCCAGGATACATGAAGCTTGATCGGGCGATGCCGATCACGCATTTCTCCGGCATGCAGACCTTCTATCCCGACGTGGCGAGCGGGAAGGGCGCCGCGCCGTTCAAGACGGTCGCCGACTATGAGAACAACCTGAAGCGCAACGCGCAATATGCCGCTACGCTGGACCGCATCGTGGCGCGCTTCCGCGAGGGCCTGGCGAACGGGATCACCGAGCCGAAGCTGGTGGTGCGCAACATGATCGGCCAGTTCGACGCGCTGATCGCCGAGGGGGTGGAGGGGTCGACCTTCACCGCGCCGGTGAAGACCTTCCCTGCGACCGTGCCGCCGGCGGACCAGGCGCGGCTGCGTGCCGCCTATGCCGCGCAGGTGCGCGACGTCATCACCCCCGCGCACGCGCGCATCCGCAACTTCCTGCGCGACACCTATCTGCCCAAGGCGCGCGACACGGTGGGCCTGTCGGCGCTGCCGGGCGGGGCGGCCTATTACGACTATCTGATCGAGGCTCAGACCACGCTGCCGCAGAAGGCTGAGGACGTGCACCGGCTGGGCCTGTCCGAAGTGGCGCGCATCCTGGGCGAGATGGAGAAGCAGAAGGCCGCGGTCGGCTTCAAGGGCGACCTCTCCGCCTTCTTCACCTACCTGCGCACCGAGCCGCTTTTCCAGCCGAAGACGAAGGAGCAGGTGCGCGAGGACTACGAGGCGATCGGCCGCCGCGTGGCGCAGCGCATTCCCGAGCAGTTCGCGCTGGTGCCGCGCGCCACGCTGGAGATCCGCCCCGTCCCCGCCTTCCGCGAGAAGGGCGACGCCGCCGGTTCGTACCAACAGGGCACGCCCGACGGGGCGCGGCCCGGCATCTTCTTCTACAACACCTACGACCTGAAGAACCGCTACACCTGGGGCGAGGAGACGCTGTACCTGCACGAGGCGGTGCCGGGGCATCACTTCCAGATCAGCCTGGCGCAGGAGAACGAGGCGCTGCCCGCGTTCATGCGCTTCGGCGGGAACACCGCCTATGTCGAAGGGTGGGCGCTCTACGCCGAGACGTTGTGGAAGGAACTGGGCGTCGAGAGCGATCCCTATCAGCGGATGGGCGGCCTCAACGACGAGATGCTGCGCGCGATGCGGCTGGTGGTCGACACCGGTCTTCATGCGAAGGGTTGGACGCGCGACCAGGCGATCAAGTACATGACCGACAACTCGCCGATGCCGTTCAGCGACGCCACGGCGGAGGTGGAGCGCTATATCGCTAACCCGGCGCAGGCGCTGTCGTACAAGACCGGCGCGCTGACGATCCAGCGGCTGAAGAAGAAGGCGCAGGGGGCGCTCGGCGCGAAATTCGACCCGCGGGCCTTCCACGCCGCGGTGCTGGACACGGGCGCGCTGCCGATGACGGTGCTGGAGAAGAAGATCGACGACTGGATCGCGGGGGCGAAGTGAGACCACTTCCGTTCGTCCTGAGGAGGGGCTGAGCGAAGTCGAAGACCCATCTCGAAGGACATGCGCCGGCGGCTGTCCTTCGAGACGCCATTTCGACTGCGCTCAACGGCTCGTCAGGACGAATGGAGCGCTACATGGCAAGTCGCGCCTTCGCCGCGCGATACTCGCGCTCCAGCCGGTCGACCCGAGCCGCGACCGGTTCCACCTCGCTGACCGCGCCGATGCCCTGGCCCGATCCCCAGATGTCGCGCCACGCCTTCGCCTTGGGCTGGTCGTTGCCCCCGGTGCCGAAATCCATCGTCTTCAGATTGCCTTCCGGCAGATTGTCCGGATCCAGCCCCGCGGCGACGATCGAGCCGCGCAGATAGTTGCCGTGGACGCCGGTGAACAGGTTCGAGTAGACGATGTCGGACGCGCGCCCCTCGACGATGCCCTGCTTGTAGCGCTCGTCGGCGTTCGCCTCGTCGGTGGCGATGAAGGGGGAGCCGATATAGGCGAAGTCCGCGCCCATCGCCTGCGCCGCCAGCACCGCATCGCCGGTCGCGATCGAGCCGGACAAGGCGAGGGGGCCGTCGAACCACTGCCGGATCTCGCTCACCAGCGCGAAGGGGGAAAGGCGGCCGGCGTGACCGCCCGCACCGGCGGCGACCGCGATCAGCCCGTCGGCGCCCTTCTCCACCGCCTTGCGCGCGAAGCGGTCGTCGATGATGTCGTGCAGCGTGATGCCGCCCCAGCCGTGGACGGCCTGGTTCAGTTCCTCCCGCGCACCCAGCGAGGTGATCGTGATCGGGACCTGCCACTTCTCGCAAATGGCGAGGTCGCCCTCGAGCCGGTCGTTCGACTTGTGCACGATCTGGTTCACGGCGAACGGCGCAGCGGGACGATCGGGATGCGCGCGGTTGTGCGCGGCCAGTTCCTCGGTGATGCGGTGCAGCCACTCGTCAAGCAGCGACTGCGGCCGGGCGTTGAGCGCGGGGAAGGAGCCGACGATCCCGGCCTTGCACTGCGCGATGACCAGATCGGGACCGGAGATGATGAACAGCGGCGAGCCGATGATCGGCAGGCGAAGGCGGGAGAGGATCGACGGAACGGACATGAATCAAGTTATGCAGGGTGGAGCGGCGCTGTCCAGCCTGCGCGGCCGCGCGGCAAGGCCTTACTCCACCCGCTCCAGCGTCGCCGCGGCATCGCGGGCGTTCTGCACGTAATGCGCGGCGGAGAGCTTCAGGCCGGCGGTCGCGCGCTCGTCCAGCTGTTTCACCGCGCGCGCCGGCGCGCCGACGATCAGGCTGCCGGGCGGGAAGCTCTTCCCCTCCGTCACCAGCGCGTTGGCGCCGACGATGCAGTCGTCGGCGATCGTCGCCCCGTTCAGCACGGTCGCGCCCATGCCGATCAGCACCCGGTCACCGATCGTGCAGCCGTGCAGGATGGCATGGTGGCCGATCGTGCAATCCTCGCCGATCGACAGCGGCGCATGCGGATCGGAGTGGAGCATCGCGCCCTCCTGCACGTTGCTGCGCGCGCCGATCGGGATGCGCGTATTGTCGCCGCGGATCACCGCGCCGAACCAGACGCTGACGTCCTCGGCCAGCACCACGTCGCCGATCACGTCCGCGCTGGGCGCCACCCAGGCGGTGTCGTGGCGGGTCGGGCGTTGCCCGCGAAAGGCGTAGAGCGGCATCCTCGTCCTCCTGTGACCATGTCCCGAACCGGGACCGGCGTTAACCCTCTTCGTTCATGGGCCGAAACGCTAACGGCGCGTTAAGCATCCGCCATGACCCGTCGACTCGTCACCACCAACGAAGCCGCCCGTCACCCCTTCCGCCGTGCCCTGCCGCCGCCGCCGAAGGTCGCGGCCACGCGGAGCGGCGACGACGACGTGAAGCTCTTCCTGCTGAGCTTCGCCGCCTTCTTCATCTGCTTCTACACCATGATCGCGTAGCGGACGGCGCGGATCAGTCGCACGCGCGGTGCAGCTTCTGCGCGATCCACGCCGACACGCCGCACATCGCCACCACCGCCAGCAGCAATTGCTGCGCGGTGACACCCGCGCCCGAGAGCGCCGCGACGACGATCGACCCCAGCGTCATCGCGCCCGCGTTGACGACGTTGTTCGCCGCCACCGTTCGCGCGGTCTGGTCCTTGGGCACGGTCGTCGTCAGGAACGCGTAGAGCGGGACGACGAACATCCCGCCGAAGATCGCGACGCCCAGCAGCGCACCCAGCACCAGCGGCGCGATCGGCTGCGTGAGGAAGCCGGCGATATCGTACAGCCGGCCCGCCGGTGCCGGCGTCCACCCCTGGATCACCGCATAGAAGCCGAGCACCGTCGCGCCCATCGCGATCACCGACGCGGGCGAGAAGCGCGCGGAGATATGCCCCTTCAGCAGCAGGTTGATGACGACGGAGCCGATCGCCACGCCGACGGAAAAGACGGCGAGCACCAGACTGGCGACGCTGGCGTCGGCGGTCAGCACGTTCTTCACCAGCGGCGGAAAGACGATGATGAGGACGCTGCCGATCGTCCAGAAGAAGCTGATCGCGCAGATCGCCAGGAACAGCCGCGGGATGTGCATCGTCCCCGCCACCAGCTTCCACGAGGCGCGGAAGGGATTGAGGTCGATCTTCAGCGGCGGCCCCAGCCGCGGCGCGGGCGGCACCGCGCGCGCCGTCGCCCAGCCGAGCACGGCCACGCCCAGCGTCAGCACCGCGACGATCGCCGTGGAATGGTAGACGAAGCCGGCGACGATCGTGCCGAGCAGGATCGACAGATACGTCCCCGCCTCCACCAGGCCGGTACCGCCCAGCACGTCGTCCTCACCCAGGTGCTGCGGCAGGATCGCATATTTGATCGGGCCGAAGAAAGTGGAGTGGACGCCCAGCCCGACGATGGCGAGCAGCATCAGCGCCAGCGGCAGCGTGACCTGTCCGGTGCGCGCCAGCACGAGGCCGGCGGCGCCGACCGCCATGATAAGGATCTCCACCGTCTTCACGATCCGGATGATCCGCGTCTTGTCGACGGTGTCGGCCAGCTGTCCGGCCAGCGCGGACAGGAGGAAGAAGGGCAGGATGAAGAGCCCCGCGGTCAGCGCGTTGAAGAAGCTCTCCTGCGCCTCGTCGGCGAAGATCTCGTAGGTCGCGAACAGGACCATCGCGGTCTTGAACAGATTGTCGTTGAAGGCGCCCAGGAACTGGGTGGTGAACAGCGGCAGGAACCGCCGACGCTTCAGAAGCCCGAGGGCATTAATCATGACGCGGAACACAACCCCGGTAGCCGATCGGTGATCCGGCATAACCGCTGTCATGCCGCGAACCAACGCATTTCGCCCGCGCGCCGATCCGCGCTTGCGTTGCGCGGCGCGGCGCGCCACCTGTCGGGGAAGGCCATGCTGTCGCTTCCGAACCTCCTCACCCTGTCGCGCATCGTCGCGGTGCCGCTGCTGGTGGCGCTGCTGTGGTGGCCGCGGTGGGAGGCGGGCTTCGCGCTCGCCTTCGCGCTCTACTGCCTGATGGGCATCACCGATTACTTCGACGGCTATGTCGCCCGCGCGCGCGGCACGGTGTCGAAGCTGGGCCAGTTCCTCGATCCCATCGCCGACAAGATCATGGTGGCGGCGGTCATCCTGATGCTGGTCGGCACCCGGCACGAGGACAGCGCGGTCATCACCGGCGTCCACATCATCGCCGCGCTGGTGATCCTGCTGCGTGAGATCGCGGTCAGCGGGCTGCGCGAGTTCCTGGCCGGGCTGCAGGTGTCGCTCCCCGTCTCGCGCCTCGCCAAGTGGAAGACGACGCTGCAGCTGGTCGCGTTCGGCGCGCTGATCCTGGCGGGCGCGATGCCGGGCGTCGCCTTCGTGAAGGTGACGGGGCTCGCCTGCCTGTGGGGGGCGGCGGCGCTGACGATGGTGACGGGCTGGGACTACCTGCGCGTCGGCCTGAAGCACATGGATTGACGCGGGTGCGGGTGCTGTACTTCGCGTGGGTGCGCGAGCGCGTGGGCGCGGGCGAGGAGGAGGTGACGCCGCCCGGCGAGGTGGCCACCGTGGCCGATCTCGCCGCGTGGCTGGCGGGGCGAAGCGAGGGCCACGCCGCCGCCTTCGCCGAGCCGGCACGGCTGCGCGCGGCGGTGGACCAGGCGTTCGTGCCGCTCGACGCGCCGATCGCCGGGGCGCGCGAGGTGGCGATCTTCCCGCCGGTGACCGGAGGATGATCCGCGTCCGCGTCTCGACCGAGCCGATCGACCTCGCCGCGGAGATGGCGTCGATCGAGCGCGGCGGGGCCGTGGCGACCTTCACCGGGCTGGTCCGCGCCGACGTGGTCGAGGGCCAGGGCAGCGTCGCCACGCTGGAGCTGGAACATTACCCCGGCGCGACCGAGGCGGCGCTGGAGCGGCTGGCGGCGGAGGCGACGGCGCGCTGGTCGCTGTCCGCGGCGAGCGTCGTCCACCGCGTCGGCCCGATGCACCCGGGCGAGCGCATCGTCTTCGTCGGCACCGCCGCGGAGCACCGGGCCGCCGCGCTGGAGGCGTGCGCCTATCTGATCGACCGGCTGAAGACGCACGCGCCGTTCTGGAAGAAGGAGACGGTCGGCGGCGGGACCCGCTGGGTGGATGCGCGCGGCAGCGACGATGCCGCCGCGGCGCGGTGGGATTGACGGCGGCACGGCGCGCTGAACCCGCGCGCGAGGCCTTCGACTTCGCTTCGGCCGAACGGGTGGGACGGGGGTGCTCGCCTCAGTCCGCCAGGCCCAGGTACAGCAGCAGCGTGACGAACAGGATCGTCGTGACCAGCGCGAAGTTCAACATCAGGAAGGTGCGCCAAAGCGCACCGCTGCGCGACAGGCGATAGCCGCCCTTCAGCTGCTTGTAGATGTGCAGCGGCGGGGCCAGCATGGCGGCGAACCACAGCGCGCTCTCGCTGACGCCGATCGCGCCCAGCAGCGCGAGCAGGATCGTCAGCAGCGACATGAACGTCAGCGAGTAGGTGGCGAAGACGGCGTGGTCGTACATGTTCACGTCGCGGCGGAACGGGAACAGCAACCAGATGAACGGCAGCGAGATCGGGATCAGCGCCCAGCTGTATTTGTAGGCGCTGGTCTTCACCTTGTAGAGGATCAGCTTCGGGTTCTCCCGCGCGTGACGCCACTTCGCCTCGAACCAATTCTCGTGCGCGGCGGGGGTCGCGTCGGTGGCCGAGGCGGGCGCCGGCAACATCCGCGCGGCGGTTTCCAGTCCGATCTGCGCCTCGCGTGCCTCCGCCAGGCGCTTCTCCAGCCGCACGATCCGGTCGGCGTCGGGCGCCTTGTCGCGGCGCTCCGCCGCCAGCGCGGCCTGCTCCTCGGCCACGGCGGCGGCGGCCTTCGCCTTCTCCTCGCCCAGCTTCTCGCGCGCCTGCGCCATGCCGCCGGCGACATCGGTCTTCAGCAGGTCCGAGTTGGCGAAGGTCCAGCCGGGCAGGTTCGCGACCACGGCGAACATCAGGAACACGGAGAACAGGAACATCGCCATCGGCGACACAAAGCGCGCCCGCTCGCCGTCCACGTAGCGGCGCGTCAGCTCGCCCGGCTGGAAGAACAGCAGGGGCAGGGTGTTCCAGAACTTGCCCTCGAAGTGGAAGACGCCGTGCAGGATGTCATGCCCGAACGCGCCCAAAGTGCGGTGGACGTGGGCGGCCTGGCCGCAGGCATGGCAATGCTCGCCGATCAGGTGCGTGCCGCAATTGCGGCACAGGCCATGGTCGCGCCCGTGCGCGCCGCCCGCCTGCGGCTCCACCGCGCGGGCCAGCAACGATCCGGTCGCGACATCCCCCGCCGCCTCGATCCCGTCAACCATGACAACGGGTTGTGCCCGTGCCGTGCCGCCGGTCAAGCCCCGTCGCCTGCCCGCCCCGCGTTCAGGCGCGGCGAGACCCTAGTAGCGCGTGATCTCCACCGGCATCCGGCGATAGCCGTGGACGAAGCAGGCGGCGACCCGCTCCGGTTCGCGCAGCACGTTCACGCGCATCCGCCGCTCCGCCATCTCCTCCATCAGGATGCCGACCTGCAGCTCCGCCAGTCGCGCGCCGACGCAGCGATGGATACCGTGGCCAAAGGCGAGGTGGCGGCGGGCGTTGGCGCGGTCGACGACGAAATCGTCGGCATCGTCGCCGAACACCTCGCGATCGCGATTGGCGGAAATGTACCACATCGCGATCTTGTCGCCCTCGCGGATGCGGTGGCCGTGCAGCTGCGTATCCTGCGTCGCCGTACGCGCCATGTGCGCCAGCGGCGTCTGCCAGCGGATGATCTCGCTCGCCGTGTTGGGGATCAGCGCGCGGTCGGCCTCCAGCTTCGCCCGGCTCTCCGGAAAGCGGTCGAGCGCGTAGACGAGGCCCGACATCGTGTTGCGCGTGGTGTCGTTGCCGCCGACGATCAGCAGGATGAGATTTCCCATGAACTCGTTATGGTCCATGTGGCTCATCGCGTCCGAGTGGATCATCATCGAGATGAGGTCGGGCGTCGGCTCGGCATCGACCTTGGCATCCCAGAGCCGCTTGAAATACGCTCCCGCCTCGTAGACCTTCTCCAGCCGCTTCTGTCGCAGCCCCTCGTCGCGGAACAGCTCGATGTCGCCCATCCAGTCCGACCATTCGGTCAGCTTGCGGCGATCCTTCCACGGGAAATCGAACAGGATGGCCAGCATCTGCGTCGTCAGCTCGATCGACACGGTGTCGACCCAGTCGAACTCGCTGTGCCACGGCAGCGCGTCGAGCACCTCGGCGGTGCGGCGACGAATGTCCACGGACAGGCGCTGCATTTCCGAAGGCGTGAAGGCGGGCGCGACGGTGCGGCGCTGCGCGGTGTGGATCGGGCGGTCGCGGCCGATGAACATCGGCATCGTCACGCCGTTCTCCACCGGGCGGGTCAGCGTGAAGCCGCCCTTCTCGCTGGAATAGAGGTCGGGCAGCGATTCAACCTCGACGATCGGCTTGTACGTGGACAGCGACCAATAGGGGCCGAACTCCGAATCCTCGACATAGTGGATCGGTGCCTCCGACCGCGCGCGCGCGAACACCGGCTGCCACACGTCGTCGCGATAAAGCTCCGCGCGGCTGACGTCCAAGGGGTCGTGCGCCGCCACGTCTCGCGCCAGGGTCGCCATCGGTCCTCTCTCCTGATTTTGGTTGCGAGAGAAAACCTAAGCGACAGTCGTGTCAATGGGGAAGCGTCTCCGTCCGCCGCAGCAGCCGCTTCCACAACGGGTTGGCGCTGCCCGACTGGAGCACGCCGCGGCGGAACAGCCGCGCACCCACGGTGATGAAGATCGCCACCCACAGCAGCTGCCACGCCAGCGCCGCGGCGTGAGGCCAGAGCGCGGGCGAGTTGGCGGCGTGCCCCGCCATGGCGAAGGGGGAGGAGAGCGGGAACACCTCCGCCAGCGTCGCCACCCACGTCCCCGGCTTCGACGCGGCCGCGCTGGCCAGCGCGAACATCGCGACCTGCACGATCGTGATCGGCAGCGACAGCATCTGGATCTCGCGCATGGTCGACGCCTGCGCGCCGACGCCCAGGAACACCGAGCCGAGCAGCAGATAGGCGGTCGTGAAATAGGCCGCGAACAGCAGCGCGAACCAGCCGTAGCCGACCGCGGGCACCACCTGGCGCAGGCCGGAGGCGACGTCGGCCGGCAGGAACTGCGTGCCCTGCGCGACGATCGTCCCCCAGAACGCGACGAACAGCACCGCCACGCCGAACATGCCGAGCAGCTTGCCGAGAAATACCGATTCCAATGGGACCGCGGCAGCCAGCACCTCGATCACCTTGTTGTTGCGCTCCTCCGCCATGGTGCCGACCACCTGGCCGGAGAGGAAGAGCGTGAGGAAGAAGATGCCGAAGACGGCGAAGAAGGCCGACGCCTTGCGCCCGCCCTGCGACGGCGCGGTGGTGACGATCCGCTCGATCCGCGCGGTCGATCGCACCGCATCGCCGGCGGCGAGCCCCAGCACCGCGCGATCCGCCAGCGCCGCCAAGTAGCGCGCGCCGTCGCGGCTGCCCGCGGCATAGACGATCGCCGGGTGCGCCAGCGGGCCGCGCATCACCGCGGGCACGTCGACGCGCGAATCGTCCAATGCGGTGCGCGCCTGCCGCCCGGTGTCCGTCTCCGGCGCGCGCACCTCCAGCTCGGGTGGTCGCGCCTCGCCGGAGAACAGCGGGCGCAGCTGCGCGTCGGCGACGCGCACCGCCGCTGCCTCCTCGGCGTCCAGCAGCAGCACGAGCCGCGCCTTGTCGGTCGATCCCGCGGACACGCTGGCCGCGCCCATGCCGCCGATCGCGCCGAACGACGCCATGATGAGCGGGGCAAAGAGGAAGAGGAGGAAGATCGGCGTGAAGACGGTGGCGACGAAATCGCGCCGCGCGATCGTCAGCGTCTGCCGCCACTGGCGGCGCAGCGGGGTCATCGGGCGCCTCCCGCCTCGGCATCGGCCTGTTCGACCACGCGAACGAACGCCTCGTGCAGGCCGGGCCGCTCGATCGACAGGCCGGAGATGCCGTGACCTGCCGCGATCAGCCGGGTGAGCAGTTGCTCGATCCCCTCGCCGGGCAGGGTGAAGCGCCAGCCGTCGCCGCTCTCCCGCGCGTCGGGGGGGAGCAGCGCGGACAGGCCGGTGCCGCCGTGGTGGGGCACGTAGTGGACCTGCTGCGGCAGCAGCCCGCGCGCCTCGTCCACCGTTCCCTCGAACCGCCGCCGCCCGCGCGCGATGATGGCGAGCCGGTCGCACAATCGCTGCGCATGCGCCATGACGTGGGTGGAGAAGAGGATGGTGGCGCCGCGGTCCCGCTCCGCCAGGATCAGCCGCTCGAGCCGCTCCTGGTTGACGGGATCGAGGCCCGAGAACGGCTCGTCCAGCACGATCAGCCGCGGCTGGTGGACCACCGAGCCGAGCAGCTGCACCAGCTGCGCCATGCCCTTCGACAGCTTGCGGATCTTCTCGTCCACCGCGTGGCCCAGTCCGGCGGCCTCCAGCATCTCCACCGCGCGCGCCCGGCCGGTGCGCCAGTCGAGCCCGCGCAACGCACCCATGAAGGCGATCGCCTCCTTCGCCTTCATCGCGGGGTAGAGCCCACGCTCCTCGGGCAGGTAGCCGACCTCGTCGCTGGCGTCGCGCGGGTGCGCGCGGCCCAGCAGCGTGCGGGCGCCGGCGTCGGGTTCGATGATGCCGAGCAGCATCCGCAGCGTCGTCGTCTTGCCCGCGCCGTTGGGACCGAGGACGCCGTAGATCGCGCCCTGCGGTACGATCAGGTCCACGCCGTCGACGACCCGGCGGTCGCCGAATCGCTTGACCAGTCCCTCGGCGGTGATGGCGTCGGCGGCGTTGGTCATCCGCGCCGGTCGTAACGGTTCGTCGCGCGCGCGCAACACCTTCCGGCTACTTGCCGCCGGTGCGGCGCGACAGCGCGGCGACGCAGCTGGCCCGGTCGATCGGGCTGCCGTCGCGCTCTCGCGCATCGAGCCATGTGACCTTCGGCTCGGCCTTGCCGTCCGGATAGAGGTAGGCGTCGAGCACGCAGATGGTGCTGGCGAACTGCAGCTTGCGCGCGGTGCCCTCGCGCACGTCGGCGTCGGGATCGCCGAACAGCCGGACCAGCGCGTTGGCGTTCTGCCCCATCACCGTCTCCAGCCCGACGGTCGGCAGCGGCACGGGAATGCGCGGCGCGGCAGTGCGGCTGGCCGGCGGCGTGGTGGCGCAGGCGGCGAGCAGGAGGAGCGGGAAGAGCGCGAGCGGCTTCATCGGCGGTGTCCGTGGAAGAGGTGGGTGGCCATCGCCGCGCCGAGCACGGGAGCCAGGATGTTGACCAGCGGCACCGTCAGCAGCAGCGTGCCGGCGAGGCCGAGGAGGAAGCGCCGTCCGCGCGTTTCGGCGCGGACACCGGCGAGCGCCTGCCGCGGCAGGTGGCGCGCCGCGACCATGTCGGTCAGGTCGCGGCCGAGCAGCCAGGCGTTGACCAGCAGGAAGAGCGCCGCGGTGCCGACCCCGGTCACCAGCAGCGCCACATACACGGGCGCGAGCAGCAGGTTGATGCCGACGACGCGCGCGGCGGAGGCGAGGCCCATGCCGATGCCGCGGGCCAGCGGGACGGACCGCGCGCTCGCCAGGGCGGCGGGATAGTGGCGCCGCTCCACCGCCTCGACGATGGCGTCGGCGAACAGCCCGACGACCGCGATGGCGACGGCGCGGAACAGCAGCCACGCACCCAGCACCGTCAGCACCAGCGCCGCCGCCCCGGCCAGCGCGCCGTGCCCGCTCCAGTCCGCCAGCAGCCGGTCGATGCCGAACCACAAGCCGGCACCGGCGGCGAGGAAGATCGCCAGCGTCAGCGCCAGCGACTTCGCCAGCACCGCCACGAAGACGCGATCGCCGAGCTGGCCGAGGGACAGGAGGAACGCGCGCACCATCGTGCCGCCGGGATGGGGCGCGGCGCCCGGTTGCGCAAGCGATAGGCGACGGATAGGGCGCCTCATCGCTCCCGTCGCTCGTCCGCGGCCTCCCGCACGGACCGCGCTTCACGCAGGAACAGCCAGCCTTGACCGAACCGCAATACGACGTTGTCGCCATCGGCAACGCCATCGTCGACATCCTGTCGCCCACCACCGACGCCTTCCTGGCGGAGAACGGGATGACCAAGGGCGCGATGGCGCTGGTCTTCTCGCCGGAAGAGGCGGACGCCCTCTACGCGAAGATGGGGCCGGGGCAGGAAGTGTCGGGCGGGTCCGCGGCGAACACGATCGCCGGCATGGCGGCGCTGGGCAGCCGCTGCGCCTTCATCGGCCAGGTGGCCGAGGACCAGCTGGGCGAGGTGTTCGCGCACGACATCCAGGCCGCGGGCATCCGCTTCGACGTCGCCGCCCGCACCGGCGCGCCGACCACGGGGCGCTGCCTGATCTTCGTGACGCCGGACGGCCAGCGCACGATGAACACCTTCCTTGGCGCGTCGCACTACCTGCCGGCCGGCGCGCTGGACCGCTCGCTGATCGAGGGCGCCCAATACCTCTATCTCGAAGGCTATCTCTGGGATCCGGAGGAGCCGCGCGCGGCGATGCGGGCCGCCATCGACATCGCCCGCGCGGCGGGGCGCAAGGTCGCCTTCACGCTGTCGGCGGAGTTCGTGATCGACCGCCACCGCGACGCCTTCATCGAGCTGATCGACGCCGGGCTGATCGACGTGCTGTTCGCCAACGAGGCGGAAATCATGTCGCTGACGCAGACGGGCGACACGGAGGCGGCGATCGACGCGGTGCGCGACAAGGTGCCGCTGGTCGTCGTGACGCTGGCGGAGCGCGGGGCGTGCGCCATCACCGGCGCGGATCGCGTCAGCGTCGCCGCGGAGCCGGTCGACGCGGTGGTCGACACCACCGGCGCGGGCGACCTGTTCGCCGCGGGCTTCCTCCACGGCCAGGCACAGGGCCAGTCGCTGAAGGCATCGCTGACGCTGGGCGCGATCTGCGCCGCGGAGGTGATCGGCCATTTCGGCGCGCGGCCGCTCGCCGACCTGAAGGCGCTGACCGCGGGCGTGTGAGCGGTTCGCGCGGGGACGGACGGCGCGAGTCAGGCGGTCGGCGGCATCTCCAGCTCGCGCCCGTGCACCGCGCGGAAGAACGCGCGCGCGCCTTCCGCGCTCGGCGCGGTGGCGAAGGCGGGGGCCGCCCGCAGCCCGGTGGCGAGCTGCTGCTTGTCGAGTTCCCACCAACGCGTCGCCTCGATGGCGGCCTGAACCTCGGTCGGAAAGCGGTAGCGCACCACCTTCGCGGGCACGCCGACAGCCACGGCGTAGCGCGGCACGTCCGCGATCACCACGGCGCCCGCACCGACGATCGCGCCGCGGCCGATGCGCTTGCAGCCGGGCAGGACGGTGACGTTGTGACTCAGCCAAACGTCGTCCTCGATCACCTGGCCGGGCACCGCCTCCTTCTGCGCCTGCGTCACGCCGAACGCGGGCATGTAGAGGAACGGATGCGTCGTCAGGTTGCCGACCGGATGGTCCGCCTCCACCAGCCGTGCGTTGCGTGCGATCGAGCAGTAGCGCCCGATGCGCGTGCCCGGCGGCATGCGCCAGCGGTCGAACGCACCAAACGTGTAGAGGCCGATCGCGATGTCGTGCTTGCGCGCGAAGTGACGCCGCAACGAGACGCTGTCATACTCGCCGCCGCGCGCGAAGCGGACCTTGAGACGGTCGACCAGATTGCTGAACATGCTGATCCTTTTTCCATCACGCGGACCGCACGCCTACCGCATCCGCGCGGGCGGCGGCAATGCGTGAGGACGTCGCGCACAGGCGCGATGCCGCCCCTGCGATGACGCCGGTCATGCCCATCCACGCCGTGCTGCCCGCGCTGCTCGCCACGCTGCGCGACCGACCCAATGCGGTGCTGGTGGCGCCGCCCGGCGCGGGCAAGACGACCGCGGTCGCGCCCGCGCTGATCGGTCAGCCGTGGTGCACCGGCGAGGTGCTGGTGACGAGCCCGCGGCGCCTGGCCGCGCGCGCCGCGGCGGAGCGGATGGCGGCGCTGGCGGGGGAGGCGGTGGGGCGCACCTTCGGCTATGCGACGCGCCTGGATAGCAAGCGATCGGCAGCGACGCGAGTGACGGTGGTGACGGAAGGCATTTTCCTGTCCCGGCTCCAGACGGATCCCGAGCTCGCCGGCGTCTCCGCCGTCCTGTTCGACGAGGTGCACGAGCGCAGTCTGGACGGCGACTTCGCGCTGGCGCTGGCGCTCGACGCGCAGGGCGGTCTGCGGCCCGACCTTCGGCTGGTCGCGATGTCGGCGACGCTGGACGGCGCGCGCTTCGCCGCGCTGATGGGCGACGCGCCGGTGGTGGAGAGCGAGGGGCGATCGTTCCCGCTGGAGCTGCGCCACGTCGGCCGCGCGGCGGAGGCGCGGATCGAGGCGGAAGTGGCGGCGACGGTCCGCCGCGCGCTCACGGAAACGGACGGCGGCATCCTGGCGTTCCTGCCCGGCGTGGCGGAGATCGAGCGGACGTTCGATGCGCTGGGCGAGCCTGCCGGCACGCGCGTCCACCGGCTCCACGGCAGCCTCGATCCCGCCGCGCAGCGCGCAGCGATCCGCGCCGAGCCCGACGACGCGCGCAAGGTCGTGCTGGCGACCAGCATCGCCGAGACCAGCCTGACGCTGGACGGCGTGCGCGTGGTGGTCGATTCGGGCCTCGCCCGCCGTCCGCGCTACGACCGCGCGGCGGGCATGACGCGGCTCGTCACCGAACGCGCCAGCCAGGCGGCGGCGATCCAGCGTGCCGGGCGCGCGGCGCGGCAGGGGCCCGGAGTGGCGTATCGCCTGTGGGAGGCGGCGGCGACGGCGGGGATGCCGCGCTTCGACCCGCCGGAGGTGCTCGAGGCGGACCTCTCCGCGCTGCTGCTGGCGAGCGCGATGTGGGGCGTCGCCGATCCGCGCGCGCTCGCCTGGATCGACCCGCCGCCCGAGGCCGCGGTGGCGGAGGCGCGCGCGCGCTTGGCGAGCCTGGGCGCGCTGGATGATGACGGGCGGCCGACCGCGCACGGCCGCGCCATGGCGGCGCTGCCAATGGCACCGCGGCTGGCGCACATGCTGCTGCTCGCGCCCGACCGGCGCGTCGCGGCAGAGGCGGCGGTGCTGCTGCAGGAGCGCGGGCTGGGCGGCACCGACGCCGACCTGGAGGTGCGGCTGCGGCGCTGGCGCGGCGATCGCTCCGCGAAGGCGCAGGCGGCGCGCGGGCTGGCGGAGCGGTGGGCGAGGTCGGTGGGGCGGGGCGATCACCCGATGCCCGACACCGCGGCTCTGCCCGCCGCCATCGCGCTCGCCTTTCCCGACCGCATCGCACGCCGCCGCGACGCGACCGGCGAACGCTGGGCCTCGGTCGGCGGGCGGGGCTTCCGACTCGATCCCGCCTCCCCGCTGGCGCGCAGCGAATGGCTGGCGGTGGCGGAGACGCAGGGCATGGCCGCGGGCGCGCGCATCCTGTCCGCCGTCGCGATCGACGCGACCGCGGTGGAGGTGCTGTTCGCCGGGCGGGTCGAGACACGTCGCACCGCGGAGTTCGACGCCGGCACCGGCGGCGTGCGACCGCTGCGCGAGCGGCGTCTGGGCGCGATCCGGCTGTCGAGCGGCCCCGACACCGCCGCCGATCCCGCCGCCATCGCCGCCGCTCTGGTGGAGGGCGTGCGCGCCCACGGTCTCGCGCTGCTGCCGTGGAGCGCGGGCGCGCAGGCGTTGCGGCGCCGCGCCGCCTTCGCCGGCGTGCCGCTGGACGACGCGACGCTGCTGGCGCGGCTGGACGAGTGGCTGCCGGCGCTGGTGGAGGGGCGGCGGCGGCTCGACGTGATCCCGCCCGGCGCGCTGACCGACGCACTGCGCACGCTCGCCGGGTGGGACGCGATGCGGCAGGTCGACCGGCTCGCCCCCGCCGACTTCACCAGCCCGGCCGGCAGCACCCACGCGATCGACTATGGCGCCGAGGCCGGGCCGACGGTGGAGCTGCGCGTGCAGGCGCTGTTCGGCGTCGCCGAGCACCCGGTGGTGGGCGAGGGGCGGGTGCCGCTGGTCCTGTCGCTCACCTCGCCGGCCGGGCGCCCGATCCAGACGACGCGCGACCTGCCCGGCTTCTGGTCCGGCAGCTGGATCGCCGTGGCGAAGGAGATGCGCGGCCGCTACCCGCGCCACCCGTGGCCCGACGATCCCGCGGCGGCCAATGCGACGCTGCGCACGAAAAAGGCGGATGCGCGGCGCGGGGGGACGCGCTAAGAGCGGCGTCATGGCCACCGCACGCATCTTCCAACGTCCGAAGAACGCCATGCAATCGGGCAAGCACCGCACCGATGCCTGGCAGCTGGAATACGAGCCCGCCGAGGCGAAGCACGCCGATCCGCTGACCGGCTGGGCCGGCAGCGGCGACACGCGCGACCAGATCAGGCTGGGCTTTCCGACGTGCGAGGCGGCGATCGCCTATGCCGAGCGCGAGGGGCTGGCCTATACGGTGATCCCGGCGCCGACGAAGACGCTGAAGCTGCAGGCCTACGCCGACAATTTCCGCTGAGACCGGCGACGATCTCAGCACCGCGCCGCGCGTCAGACCAGCGCGCCCGCCAGCAGCAGCAGCATCTTCGCGTCGACCGCCAGCCCGTCCGCCCGCCGCGCCGCGACGAAGGCGCCGATCTCCGCGCGCGGCACCAGGTGGACGGTGATATCCTCGCCCTCGTGCCCGCCCCCATGGCCGACGCGGGTCAGGCCATGGGCGCGGACCAGCGTGAAGGTCTCGCTGGTCATGCCGGGCGAGGAGGCGAACTCGCCCAGCCGCTCGATCCGCGCGGCGCGATAGCCGGTCTCCTCCTCCAGCTCGCGCGCGGCGGCGGTCTCCAGCGTCTCGCCCTCGTCCTCGTCGGCGACGAGGCCCGCGGGCATCTCGATCGTGCGGCGGCCCAGCGGCACGCGATGCTGCTCCACCAGCACCAGCTCGTCGTCGTCGGTCACCGCCACGATCACCGCGGCGGTGATGTCCCGCGTGCGCGCGGCATATTCCCACGTCCCGTCGCGCAGCGCCCGCAGGTAGCGGCCCGACCACATCGTCTCCGTCATAGCTCGATCACCCGGTCCGGCAGTTCGTTGGCGTTGCCCGCGCTTTTGGGCAGATGCTCGGAGAGGATCGCGCCGATCGCACCAACGGCGGCCACCATGCCCTCGCCCGCGCGGCCGGCGCGCACCGCGTCGACCAGTGCCGCCATCGCCTCGCCCCAGCGTTCGGCGGGCACGGCACGGTGGACCGCGAGGTCGGCGACGATCTCGGCCACGTGTTCGTCGGCGGACAGGTAGAGCAGCACGCCGTCCCGCCCCGCGGTGCGGCGCTCGGTGGCGACGCGGAAATATTGCACCGCGCGCCGCCGCACCCGCCGCGCCTTCGTCGCGCGCGGCGTCAGCAGCAGGCGCAGCGGCATCCAGGCGAGCACGACGCGGACGAGGAGGAAGGCGGTCGCCTGCGCCATCAGCAGCAGCGCCAGTTCGCGCGGGCGGCTCGTGCCCCAGCCGTTGGCCGGCTCCAGCAGCCCCGGCCACGCGAGCGAGGCGAGCGGCACCGCCAGCACCGCGACCAGCGCGTAGTGGAGCGCGACGTCGTGATACGCGTCGGAGCGTTCGCTGACGACGGTCACGATCTCCCCATCGGTGCCCGCCTCCGCCGCCGCGACCGCCGCGGTGACGGCGGCGCGCTCCGCCTCGCTCAGCACCAGTCGCGCCATCACCAGCTCCCGCTCGCGCCGCCGCCGCCGAAGGAGCCGCCCCCGCCGGAGAAGCCTCCGCCCCCGCCAAATCCGCCCCCGCCGCCCCACGACGAGGATCGGCCGCCGCCGCCCCGGTCGCCGCCGCCCCATATCACGACGGGGGCGAAGCCGCCGCGATAGCGCTGTCCCTTGCCGGCGCGGCGCAGCAGCGGGAGAACGACGAGGAACAGCACCACCGCGATCCAGAACACGGCGATCATCCACTCGCCGGCATCCTCGCCGCGCCGTTGTTTCTTCGCCGCGGCGGCAGCCGCGCGCCGCTCGGCAGCCTCGAGCGGCAGCCTCAGCTGCTCGGCGATCGCCTGCGCCCCCGCGACGATCCCGCCCGCCATGTCGCCGTCGCGGAAACGCGGCAGGACGGTCTGGTTGACGACGACGCTGGCGTAGGCGTCGGTCACGATCGGCTCCAGCCCGTAGCCCACCTCGATCCGCACCTTTCGCTCCCTGGGCGCGACGAGGAGGATGACGCCGTTGTTCGCGCCCTCCTGCCCGATCTTCCATGCGCGGCCGAGGCGGTAGCCGTAATCCTCGATCGCATAGCCCTGAAGGTCGGGCACCGTGGCGACGACCAGCTGTCGCGACGAGGCCTTCTCCACCTCCTCGGACAAGGCGGTGAGCTGCTGCACCTGGGCGGCGTCGAGCAGCCCGGCGGCATCGACCACGCGGCCGGTGAGCCTGGGGAAGTCCTGCGCCGCCGCGGAGCCGACGAGGAGGAGAGCGAACACCATCGCCACTACCGCAGCGATCGCCGTGCCCGAGAGTGGCAACGGCGCTCGACGGGCGGCGCGCTCCATTACGATGGCCTCGCGACCGGGCGACGGCATTCGCCGCAGCGGTGACACGGCGTCACCCGCCGAAGTTCACCGTCGGTGCCTGCTCCGCGCCCGGCGAGGTGGCCTGGAACGGCACCAGCGGCTTCGCGCCGTAGATCACCTTGGCGCCGATCGCGTCGGGGAAGGTGCGGATGCGCGTGTTGTACGCCTGTACCGCCTCGTTATAGTCGCGCCGGGCGATGGTGATGCGGTTCTCCGTGCCCTCCAGCTGCGATTGCAGCGAGAGGAAGTTCTGGTTCGACTTCAGGTCGGGATAGGCCTCCTGCAGCCGCTGGAGCGACAGCGTGACCGCATTCTGCGCGGCGGCGAAGCGCTGCACCGCGGCGGGGTCGCTCAGCTGCTCGCCCGTCACCTGCACGCGTCCGGCGGAGGCGCGCGCCTCGGTGACGCGGGTCAGCACGTCCGACTCCTGCTTGGCATAGCCCTTCACCGTGGCGACCAGATTGGGGATCAGGTCGGCGCGGCGCTGATATTCGTTCTGCACGTCGGCCCAGCGCGCCTTGGCCGTCTCCTCCGCGGTAGGGACGCTGTTGAGGCCGCACGCGGCGAGAGGGATGGCGATCGCAAGGGCGGCGATAGGGCGGTGCATCATCGAAGCGAAAACTCCTCGGCCTGTGTCAGCCCTATAGGACACGCGCGCGGCTAGGCGAAGCGGCAATCGGCGGATAACCTGGGTTCATCGGCAACGATCGAAGGGGCTCTGTCATGCTGAAGGACTTCCGCACGTTCATCGCGCGCGGCAACGTGCTCGACCTCGCCGTCGGCGTCATCATCGGCGGCGCCTTCGCGACCATCACGAAGTCGCTGACCGACGACATCATCATGCCGGTAGTGGGCGCCATCTTCGGCGGGTTCGATTTCTCCAGCTACTTCGTGAAGCTCGGCCCGGTGCCGGCGACGTATGCGGGCAATCCCGACAGCTACGCGCAGCTGAAGGCGGCGGGCGTGCCGCTGTTCGGCTACGGCGAGTTCGTCACCGTCGTCATCAACTTCCTGATCCTCGCATTCATCGTCTTTCTGCTGGTGCGCGCGGTCAACCGCGTGATCGCGGCGGCGGAGCGGGAGAAGGCGGCGGGCGTGGCGGAGCCCGCGGCGGATCCGGCGGAGGTGGTGCTGTTGCGCGAGATCCGCGACGAGCTGAAGAACCGCCCGGTCGCCGGCACCACGCCGCCGTCGATCTGACGAGAAAAGGGCCGGCGGATCGCCCGCCGGCCCGAGGTCTTACAGTCGTTCGTGCTGGGCGAAGTCGAAGCACAGCCGCTATCGCTTGGCCTTCGACTTCGCTCACGCCGAACGGAGGTTTGCCTTAAGGCTGCTCGCCCACCGGCGCGACATACTCGCCCATGTCCGGCCCGCCGTCCTGTCCGCGCCCCCGCTGCAGGTTGGAATTGCGGATGCCGTAGAGGAAGTACAGCACCACGCCGCCCAGCATGTACCACAGGAAGAACTTCAGCACCGGCCACGGCACGGTGGTGATGAGGTACGCGCAGGACGCGATGCCCAGCACCGGCAGTACCGGGTAGAGCGGGACGGAGAAGCCGCGCGGCAAGTCCGGCGCGGCGCGGCGCAGGTAGATGACTGAGAGGCAGACGATCGCGAACGCCGCCAGCGTGCCCACCGACGTCATGTCGCCCAGCACGTTGATGTCGAAGAAGCCCGCCGCCACCGCGGTGATGACGCCGACCAGCGCGGTGTTGATGTAGGGCGTCTTGAACTTGGGATGCACCGTCGCGAACACGCGCGGCAGCAGCCCGTCGCGCGCCATCGTGTAGAAGATGCGCGTCTGCCCGTACATCAGCACCAGCACGACCGAGGTGAGGCCGATGATCGCGCCGATCTTGATGATCTTCGCCAGCCAGCTCCACTGCGGGCCGAACGCGTCGACGACCACCGCCACCGGATCGGGCACGTTGAGCGAGGCGTAGGGCACCAGCAGCGTCATGATCGCCGCGACCAGCATGTAGATGCCGGTGCAGACGACCAGGCTGCCGATGATGCCGAAGGGCATGTCGCGCTTCGGATCCTTGGCCTCCTGCCCGGCGGTGGAGACCGCCTCGAACCCGATATAGGCGAAGAAGACGATGGAGGCGGCGCGCATGATGCCGTCGACGCCGAACTTGCCGTCGCCCTCGTTCGCCGGGATGAACGGCGTCCAGTTCTTCGCCACCAGTTCGCCGAAATGCGACAGGACGATCAGCCCGCCCACGGCGATGAAGGCGACCAGCACGCTGACCTTCACGGCGACGATGATGTTGTTCACCTTCGCCGATTCGGACACGCCCACCACCAGCAGCGCGGCGAGCGCGAGGCAGATGAGGAAGGCGGGCAGGTTGAAGATCGTCGTCACCTGCTGCCCGTCGACCAGCACCGGCACGCCATCGCGCATCAGCGTGTAGCCGGCCGGGCCGGTCAGCTGCGCCGGGATGTGCAGGCCGAAATCGGCGAGCAGGCTGACGACGTATCCGCCCCAACCCACCGCCACCACCGAGGCGGCGAGGCCGTATTCCAGCAGCAGCAGCGCGCCCATGATCCAGGCGACGAACTCGCCCAGCGTGGTGTAGCCGTAGGTGTACGCCGAGCCGGACACCGGCAGCGTCGACGACAGCTCGGCGTAGCACAGCCCGGCGAAGGCGCAGACGATGCCGGCGACGACGAAGGAGAGCAGCACCGCCGGTCCGGCGTGGAGCGCCGCGGCGCTGCCGGTGCGCACGAAGATGCCCGCACCGATGATGCAGCCCACGCCGAGGAGCAGGAGATTCCACTTGCCGAGCGTGCGCTTCAGCTCGCTCGTCTCCGTCTCGCGCTGTACCTGCGCGATCGACTTGCGCGCCATCATGCGCGCAAGGATCCCGCCTGCGGGTCTGGTCGCCATATCTCTCCCTTGAGCCACCCCCCGGCGGCCCGAACAATGCGTGAAGCGGGAGAGCCTAACGTCTGATCGCCGCCGCGCAATAGACTTGCGTGAAGCGCCCCGGCGCGTGTCCGCTACGCCTTGCCGTCGTTCCGCACCAGCATCGGCCCCAGCGCGCGACCGCCCATGATGTGGACGTGCAGGTGCGGCACTTCCTGATGGCTGTCGAGACCGGTGTTGGCGATCAGGCGATAGCCGGTTTCGACCAGCCCCGCCTCGCGCGCGGCGACGCCGATCGCGCGGGTGAGGCTGACGATCTCCGCCTCGCTCGCCCGGGCGGAGAAATCGTCCCACGACACGTACGATCCGCGCGGAATCGCCAGCAGGTGGTGCGGTGCCCAGGGGGCGATGTCGTGGAAGACGATGGTGTGATCGTCCTCGAAGACGCGGCGCGACGGGATCTCGCCGCGCAGCAGCCGCGCGAAGATGTTGGCATCGTCGTAGGGGGCGGTGGCGTCGACGCTCACGGCTTCAATCCTTGGCTGGGAGAGAACGACAGCGGCCGGCCGGCCGCGCCGGTGCGCGCCGCTTTCTCCACGACGCCTGACTTGCCCTCGCGCCGGCGCAGCTCCGCGCGCACGTCGTCGAGCGAGAGGCCGGCGTCGGCGAGGAGGACGAGGAGGTGGTAGAGGAGGTCCGCCGCCTCCGGCACGATCGCCGCGGCATCGTCGCCCATGGCGGCGATCACCGTCTCCACCGCCTCCTCGCCCAGCTTCTGCGCGATCCGGCCGCGACCGCGGCGGAAGAGCTGGGCGGTGTACGACGAGTCGCTCTCGCCGCCCGTGTCCTTGCGGCTCGCGATGGTCGCCTGCAGGCGGTCGAGGATGTCGTCGGCCATGGCGCGCGGGTGCCCGCTGGCAGCGGCGCGGTCAAGCTGGCTCGGTCAAGCTGGCCCGGTCGGGCTGGCCCGGTCGGGCTGGCTTGGTCAGGCTGGCGCGGTCAGTCCCGGCGCACGATCCGGCGGCGGAGCGCGCGGCGGGTGAGCCACACCGCCCCGGCCGCCACGCCGAATAGCGCCACGTCCGACGCCTCCGGCGCGGTCCGGCGCTGGCCGGGTGCCTCGGCCGCGGCGGGCGCTAGCGCAAGGATCAGCGCGAAGAGGATCGGCATGGCCCCTGCCTAGCTTGCAAAGGTTACCGCTCTGCCTAATGCGGATGGCGGAACGGAGAGGGGTGCGCATGGGGCAGCTGGACGGGCGCGTGGCGCTGGTGACGGGGGCCTCGTCGGGCCTAGGCGCCCATTTCGCGCGGCTGATGGTGGCGGAGGGGGCGCGCGTGGTGATGGGCGCGCGGCGCGCGGATCGGGTGGCGGCGCTGGCGACGGAGCTGGGCGACCGCGCGCTGGCGGTGTCGCTGGACGTCACCGACGAGGCGTCGACGATCGCCGCCTACGACGCGGCGGAGGCGCGGTTCGGCACCGTGGACACGATCGTCGCCAACGCGGGGCAGAGCAACGCGGGACGATCGACCGACCTGCCGATGGAGGCGCTCCGCGCGACGATCGACACGAACTTCACCGGGCTGTTCCTCACCGCGCGGGAGGGCGCGCGGCGGCTGATGCACGCGGGCGCGCGCGACGGCGGGCGGGGACGCGTCGTGCTGATCGGGTCGATCACCGCGCACCTGACCGGGCAGGGGGACAGCCCCTATGCCGCCTCCAAGGCAGCGGTGGCGCACCTGGGCCGCAACCTGGCGCGCGAGTGGGTGCGGCAGGGGATCAACGTGAACGTGATCCAGCCGGGCTACATCCGCACGGAGATCGGCGGCGAGTGGTGGGATACGGCAGGCGGGCAGCGGCAGATCGCCGGGTGGCACCGCCGCCGCATGATGCCGGCGGACGCGCTGGACGCGATGCTGCTCTACTTCGCCTCCGACGCCTCGCTCCACGTCACCGGCAGCGTGATCGACGTCGACGACGGCCAGTCCCTGTGATCGGGCAGTCCCTGTGACCGGGCATTCCCTGTGATCGGGCAGGCGCGCTGATGGACTATGTCGCCGCGCTGCTGCTGTGGCACGCCGCGGCCGGGGCGATCCCGGCGCAGCCGCGCTCGATCCCCGCGGCGCTGCTGGGCGTGTGGTGGGTGGCGAGCTGGGTGGCGCAGAGCTTCGCCGCGCCGCTGCTGCTCGCCGCGCTCGCCGTCGCGGCGTTCGCATGGCACGACGGCGACGTGGCGGGGGTGCTGATGGCGGCGCCGGCGGCGGTGCTGTTCGCCTTCGTCCACCTTCGCAACCGCCGCGCCGCGCGCCTGCTGCTGCGCGCCATGGGCCTTGCCGATCGCGTGCCCTGGTCGGCCGGGATGTGGCCGATCGTGCGCGACGATCCGCGGGTGCGGCGGATCGCCGACCTGTCCTATGGCGACCACGGCGTCCGCAACCGGCTCGACCTGATCCTGCCGGTCGTGCCGCCGGCCGGGCCGATGCCGGTGCTGGTGCACATCCACGGCGGCGCGTGGATCACCGGGCACAAGCGCCAGCAGGCGCGGCCGCTGATCCATCACCTCGCCGCCCACGGCTGGATGGTGGCGGACGTGAACTACCGTCTCGGCCCGCGCGACCGGATGCCGGCGATGGTCACCGACGTGCTGCGCGCCGTCGCCTGGGTGCGGGAGCACGCGGCCGAGCACGGCGGCGATCCGGCGCGCGTGGCGGTGACGGGCGAGTCGGCGGGCGGGCACCTGGCGGCCATGGTGGCGCTGGCGCACGACGATCCGGCGCTAAAGCCCGGATTCGAGCAGGCGGACTGCTCGGTGGTCGCCGCCGTGCCGCTCTACGGTCGGTACGACATGCTCGATCGCGCGCGCCGCGCCGGGCGCAACCACGCGGCGCTGCTGCGCTTCGCCGCGGCGCGGTTCATGCCGGGATCGCCGGACGCGACGTGGCACGCGATGAGCCCGATGGAGCGGGTCCGCGCCGACGCGCCACCGATGCTGCTGATCCACGGCACCGGCGACATCCTGCTGCCGCACGAGGAAAGCGCGGCCTTCGCCGCGGCGCTGCCCGATGCCACCTGTGTCGCGCTGCCGGGGATCGAGCACGCCTATGACATCGCCGCCAGCGCGGCCACCTGGGGCCACGTGCGCGCGGTGCGCGCCTTCCTCGACCGGCACGTGAACGGGTAGCGCGATTTGCCTTTGCCGCGCGCCGCGCTACACCCCGCGGCCATGCGGGACACGGTCATCTTCGACTTCGGCGGCGTCATCACCTCGTCGCCCTTCGAGGCGTTTGCCCGGCTGGAGCGCGAGCGCGGGCTGCCGGCCGATTTCATCCGTCGCGTCAACGCGACCGATCCGGACGCCAACGCCTGGGCGCGGTTCGAACGGGCGGAGATCGACGCCGCCGGTTTCGACGCGGCCTTCGCGTCGGAGGCGCGGGTGCTCGGCCACGAATTGCGCGGAGAGGACGTGCTGGCGCTGCTGGCGGGCGACATCCGCCCGCGCATGGTCCACGCGCTCGACTGGCTGAAGGCGCACGGCTACCGTATCGGCTGCATCACCAACAACGTGCCGAGCGGCGAGGGCGCGGGCATGGCGCGCACCGCGGAGAAGGCGACCGCGGTGGCGGCGATCATGCAACGGTTCGACCACGTGATTGAATCGAGCAAGGTCGGCATCCGCAAGCCCGACCCGGCGATCTACCGCATGATGTGCGATCATCTGGGCAAGGCGCCGGAACAATGCGTCTACCTCGACGACCTCGGCATCAACTGCAAGCCGGCGGCGGCGCTCGGCATGCTCGCCATCAAGGTGACGGGCGAGGCGCAGGCGCTGGGCGATCTGGCGCACGCGATCGACGTGGCGCCCGGGCTGTTCTGAGGCTCGAGTTGAAAGGCGGTTCAGGTTTCTTGACCGTGCGCCGCCCGCGCCGCTAATCGCCGCAGCAAGAGGAGAGTCGCCGCCGATGAAGAAGCTCTACACCGACGCCGCCGCCGCGCTGGACGGGCTGCTGTTCGACGGTATGACGATCTGCGCCGGCGGGTTCGGCCTGTGCGGCATTCCGGAGCGGCTGATCGACGCGATCCAGGCCGCGGGCACGAAGGACCTGACGATCGCCAGCAACAATGCGGGCATCGACGGCGAGGGGTTGGGCAAGCTGCTCCGCACGCGTCAGGTGAAGAAGATGATCTCCAGTTACGTAGGCGAGAACAAGGAGTTCGAGCGCCAGTACCTGTCCGGCGAGCTGGAAGTGGAATTCTGCCCCCAGGGGACGCTGGCGGAGCGCTGCCGCGCGGGCGGCGCGGGCATCCCCGGTTTCTACACGAAGACCGGCGTCGGCACGCAGGTGGCCGAGGGCAAGGAGGTGAAGGTGTTCGATGGCGAGGAGTTCATCCTCGAGCGGGGCATCCGCGCCGACCTGTCGATCATCAAGGGGTGGAAGGCGGACGAGAGCGGGAACCTGATCTTCCGCAAGACGGCCCGCAACTTCAACCAGCCGATGGCGACCGCGGGCCGCATCTGCGTCGCCGAGGTGGAGGAAGTGGTGCCCGTCGGCACGCTCGATCCCGACCACATCCACCTGCCCGGCATCTACGTGAAGCGCATGATCGTCGGCGCGCCCTACGACAAGAAGATCGAGTTCCGCCTGACGCGCCCGCGTGGCGGGGCGGCCGCCGCGGGGAGTGAGATCTGATGGCCGGGCAGGCGAAGGGTTGGGACCGCAACGGCATGGCGGCACGTGCGGCCAAGGAGCTGCGCGACGGCTATTACGTGAACCTGGGCATCGGCATTCCCACGCTTGTGGCGAACAACATCCCCGCCGGCATGACGGTGACGCTCCAGTCGGAGAACGGGATGCTGGGCATCGGCCCGTTCCCGTACGAGGACGAGGTCGACGCCGATCTCATCAACGCGGGCAAGCAGACGATCAGCGAGCTGCCGCAATCGGCCTATTTCGGCAGCGAGCAGAGCTTCGCGATGATCCGCGGCGGGCACATCGACCTGACCGTGCTGGGCGCGATGGAGGTGGCGGAGAACGGCGACATCGCCAACTGGATGATCCCGGGCAAGATGATCAAGGGCATGGGCGGCGCCATGGACCTCGTCGCCGGCGTGAAGAAGATCATCGTGGTGATGGAGCACACGTCGAAGGACGGCAGCCCCAAGTTCATTCCCGCCTGCACGCTGCCGCTGACCGGAAAGAACGTGGTAGACATGATCGTCACCGATCTCGCCGTATTCCAGCGCGCCGACCACGACAGCCCGTTCCGCCTGGTCGAGCTGGCGCCCGGCATCACCGCGGAGGAAGTGCGCGCGAAGACGACGGCGGCCTATCAGGTGTAAGCTACACGCTGGTCACCGCGAACCGCGACCACAGCGGCTGGTCGCTGCGCCCCTGGCTGTTGATGACCACGCTCGACATCCCGTTCGAGGACAGGATCGACCCGTTCGCATCGATGGACAATTCCGCGGCCTTTCGCAGCTTCTCGCCGACCGGTCAGTTCCGGTACTGCTCGATGGTGGGCGAACCGTGTGGGATTCGCTCGGCATCGCGCTGTACCTCGGCGAGCGGCATGATGGCGTCTGGCCGACCGACCCGGCGGCGCGGGCGGCGCCGGCGCGCGCTGGGTGGCGCGGATGCTCGATCGGACGGCGATGCGCGCCTGGGAGGCGGCCGCGCTCGCCGAAGCCTTTCGCGAGGAGGCGGAGGAAGCGGAGGTCGAAGCGGTGGGTATGGTGACCAGCGATCATCTTGCCTGACGATTGCTCTTCCCACGACGCCGCGATCGGTCTGGGTGATCGCGGCGGACAAGGGGCGATGGCCGCTCGACAATTTCCGGGGGGGATGATGAGGCATCGGCCATCGTCATCCGTGTCGGGGCACTTCGTGTCGCCCGAACTTGGAGCGACGATGCTTTTCGGTTAACAGCCGCGGATCATGTCCACCCGCCCTCGCACCTTGTACGAAAAGGTTTGGGACCCGCACGTCGTCGAGCGCCGCGACGACGGGTCGTGCCTGATCTACATCGACCGCCACCTCGTCCACGAAGTCACCAGCCCGCAGGCGTTCGAAGGGCTGCGCGTCGCCGGGCGCCGCGTGCGCCGACCCGACCTGACGCTGGCGGTGCCGGACCACAACCTGCCCACCACCCCGCGCGTCGATGCGGCGGGGCGCGAGCTGCCGATCGCCGATCGCGAGAGCGCGGAGCAGCTCGGCGCGCTGCGACAGAACGTCGCCGAGTTCGGCGTGCCCTACATCGACGCGCTGTCGGCGCGGCAGGGGATCGTCCACGTCGTGGGTCCCGAACAGGGCTTCACCTTGCCGGGCACGACGATGGTGTGCGGCGACAGCCACACGTCGGCGCACGGGGCGCTGGGCGCGCTTGCGTTCGGCATCGGCACCAGCGAGGTGGAGCACGTGCTCGCCACGCAGACGCTGATCCTGTCGCCGTCGAGGACGATGGAGGTGCGGGTGGACGGCACGCTGGGCTTCGGCGTGTCGGCGAAGGACGTGGTGCTCGCCATCATCGGTCGCATCGGCGCCGCCGGGGGCACGGGCTACGTCATCGAATATACCGGCGAGGTGATCCGTGCGCTGTCGGTGGAGGGGCGGCTGACGATCGCCAACATGTCGATCGAGGGCGGGGCGCGCGCCGGCATGATCGCGCCGGACGATACGACCTTCGCCTATCTGAAGGGGCGGCCGATGGCGCCGAGGGGCGCGGACTGGGACAAGGCGGTGGCATGGTGGCGCACGCTGCCGACCGACGCGGGCGCAGCCTACGACCGCCGCGTCGTGCTGCACGCGACCGATATCGCCCCCGCGCTCACCTGGGGCACCTCGCCCGAGGACGTGGTGCCGATCACCGGCGCGGTGCCCGAGCCGGAGAGCTTCGCCGACCCCTCGAAGCGCGACGCGGCGAGGAAGTCGCTCGAGTATATGGGGCTCGCGCCGGGTACGCGGATGCAGGACGTGCCGGTGCAGCACGTCTTCATCGGCAGCTGCACGAACAGCCGCATCGAGGATCTGCGCGCCGCCGCGGCGGTGGCGGACGGGCGGAGGGTCGCCGACGGCGTGCGCGCGATGGTGGTGCCGGGATCGGGCCTGGTGAAGCGCCAGGCGGAGGCGGAGGGGCTGGACCGCATCTTCGTGTCGGCCGGATTCGAGTGGCGGGAGCCGGGCTGCTCGATGTGCCTGGCGATGAACCCGGACAAGGTGCCGCCGGGCGAGCGCTGCGCCTCCACCAGCAACCGGAATTTCGTGGGACGTCAAGGACCTGGCGCCCGCACCCATCTGTTGTCGCCGGCCATGGCAGCGGCGGCGGCGGTCACCGGGCGGCTCGCCGACGTGCGCGACCTGATGGCTTGAGAAGAGGGAAATCGCATGAAGAAGATGCTCGCCTTCCTGATCGCCGGCTCGCTGCTGAGCGGTGTCGCTGCCTATGCCGCGCTGGCCCGTCCCGCGGCGGAGAAGACCCGCACGCGTTGACGATCGCTGGCACCGGGCGCATATCCTGACCAGAAATGCAGGGGAAATGGTCATGGATATGCCCGTCCGCGAATTCGCCGTCGCCGATGCCAAGGCGCGCTTCTCCGAGCTGATCGCCCGCGCCGAGGCGGGCGAGGAGATCGTCATCAAGCGCCACGGCGCGCCCGTGGCGAAGCTGGTGGCGGTGGCGCCGAAGATCACGGTGGAGGAGCGGCGAAAGGCCCGGCTGGATTTTCAAGAGCGGCGCCGGCTCACGGGTCCCAGGCTCGGCCTCGATCTGACCATCAAGCAACTGATCGAGGAAGGGCGCCGGTGACGGAAAGCTTCGTGCTTGACGCTTCGATGGCGCTCGCCTGGCATTTTGCCGACGAAGAATCGTCGCGCACTCTCGCGATCGAGCTTCTGACCGACACCGCTGCGGTCCTGGTGCCGTCGCATTGGTTCGCGGAGGTGACGAACACGTTGGTCATGGGAGAGCGGCGGAAGCGTGCGACGCTGGCGGACACCGCAGCGTTCATCGAGCGGCTCGGCAAGCTGGTGATCGTCGTCGACGAGATCGCGCCGGAGCGGCACTGGACGCACATCCTCCCGCTCGCCCGCGCCCACGGCCTCACCGTCTACGACACGCTCTATCTCGAACTCGCCGAGCGGCGCGGGCTCCCCCTCGCCAGTCTCGACGAGGAACTGAACACCGCCGCGCGCCGCGTCGGCATCGCACTGGTCGAGGAGGCCGCATGAATCCCGTCACTCGCGTGTCCGGTACGGCCTATCCCTGGGGACAGAAGAACGTCGATACCGACGTCATCATCCCGGCGCACTGGCTGAAGACGATCCGGCGCTCGGGGCTGGGCAAGGGCGCGTTCGAGACGGTGCGGAGCGTGCCGGGCAACATCTTCGACGATCCCGCCTATGCCGGCGCGCCGATCCTGATCGCGGGCGACAATTTCGGTTGCGGATCCAGTCGCGAGCATGCCGCCTGGGCGCTGGCGGACATGGGCATCCAGGCGGTGATCGCGCCCAGCTTCTCCGACATCTTCTCCGGCAACGCGTTCAAGAACGGCATCGTCCCCGTCGTCCTGCCGCAGGAGCAGGTCGACCGCCTGCTGGAGGTCGCGCGCGACCAGCCCGTCACCATCGACCTGGAGACGATGACCGTCACCACCCCCTACCAGGACCGCTTCGCCTTTCATCTCGACCCGTTCCGCCGCCGCTGCCTGATGGAAGGGCTGGACGAGGTCGGCCTGACGCTGGCAAAGGATACCGCGATTTCGAAATTCGAGGAGCGGCTCGACGTCGAGCGGCCCTGGATCAAGGGAGAGAGCGCGGATGAAGGGCTTGCTGTCGAGGGCGCCGGGCGGACCTGAAACTCTGGAGATCGGCGAACTGCCCGATCCGACCGCTGCGGCGGGGGAGGTGGTGGTCGCCGTGAAGGCCTGCGCGATCAACTATCCCGACGTGCTGGTGATCGAGGACAGGTACCAGTTCAAGCCGCCCCGTCCGTTCGCCCCGGGTGGCGAGGTGTCCGGCGTGGTCGAGAGCGTGGGCGAGGGCGTGACCGCCTTCAAGCCCGGCGACCGCGTGATGGGCAACACCGGCATGGGCGGGCTCGTCGAGAAGCTCGTGATGAAGGCCGACAACATCTACCCCATTCCCGACGAGCGATCGTTCGAGGAAGGCGCGTCGATGCTGCTGACCTACGGCACGACGATCCACGCGCTGATCGATCGCGGTCATATCAAGGAAGGCGACACGCTCCTGGTGCTCGGCGCGGCGGGGGGCGTGGGCCTCGCCGCGGTGGAACTGGGCAAGGCGTTCGGCGCGCGCGTCGTCGGCGCGGTGTCGAGCGAGGAGAAGGCGCAGGCGGTGCGCGACGCAGGCGCCGACGACGTCATCGTCTACGGCCGCGCGCCGTTCAGCAAGGACGAGTCGAAGGCGCTGGCCGACCAGTTCAAGGAAAAGGGCGGGAAGAACGGCTACCAGCTGGTCTACGACGCGGTCGGTGGTGACTATGCCGAGCCGGCGCTGCGGTCGATCGGCTGGGAAGGGCGCTACCTCGTCATCGGCTTCCCCGCGGGCATCCCGAAGCTGCCGCTGAACCTGACGCTGCTGAAGAGCTGCGACGTATGCGGCGTGTTCTGGGGGGCGTTCGCCGCGCGCGAGCCGGAGCGGAACCGCGCCAACATCCGCCGGCTGTTCGACCTGTGGCGGCAGGGCAGGATCGCGCCGCGCGTGACCGAGGTGTTCCCGCTGGAGAAGGGTGGGGAGGCGATCGCGAAGATGGCCAATCGCGGCGCCATCGGCAAACTGGTGGTGCGGGTCGCCGACTGACGCGCGCGGACGGGCGGCGTTGCGCGCGCCGCCCGGCTCCACTATCCCGCTGGCAAGACAGACAGGAGCCGCCATGACCACCTTCGACGATCGCGAGCGCGCCTTCGAGACCAAGTTCGCGCGCGACGAGGAGGTCGCCTTCCGCATCACCGCGCGGCGCAACCGCCTGCTGGGCCAGTGGGCGGCGACGCTGATGAAGCTGACGCCCGCGGAGACCGACGCCTATGCCAAGGCGGTGGTGCAGGCCGATTTCGAGGAAGCGGGCGACGAGGACGTGGTGCGCAAGCTGCTGGGCGATCTGACCGCGGCTGGCGTCGACGTCGACGACGCGGCGGTGCGCCGCGCGCTGGAGGAGCAGACCGTCGAGGCGCGCCGCCAGCTGATCCAGCCGGAGTAGGCGCGATGCCGATGGAAGCCGCGGAGATCGTGGCGCTCATCAAGGCCGGCATCCCCGACGCGGAGGTCGAGATGACCGACCTGGCCGGCGACAACGACCATTGGGCCGCGCGCGTCACCAGCGCCAGCTTCGCCGGCGTGCCGCGCGTGAAGCAGCACCAGGCGGTATACGCGGCGCTGGGCGGGCGGATGGGCGGCGTGCTCCACGCCTTGCAGCTGACCACGTCCGTTCCGAAATAGGCGTGAACGGATCGAAGAGGACCAGACGATGACCGACGATAGCCTGGACGGGGCCCACGCCCGCATCGACGCGGTGGTGAAGAACAATCCGGTGGTGCTGTTCATGAAGGGCACGCCGCTGTTCCCGCAGTGCGGCTTCTCCAGCCGCGCGGTCGCGATCCTGGAGCGGCTCGGCGCCGAGTTCGAGGGCGTCGACGTGTTGCAGGACCAGGCGGTGCGGCAGGGCATCAAGGCCTATTCCGACTGGCCGACCATTCCGCAGCTCTACATCCACGGCGAGTTTGTCGGCGGTTCGGACATCATGATGGAGATGTACGAATCGGGCGAGCTGGCCGACCTGCTGAAGGTCGAGGCGGCCTGAAGCGATCCGGCGACGGCAGGTTCGTCCCGGCGCACTGCGGCGCTGGCGCATCGAGCGCGACCAGCGTTGTCCGATCCGATCGCGGACGAAGCGCGCCGGCTTTGGCGGTCAGGCTCGCGTCGGAGTGGTCGCGGGACGTCTCGCGCATCATCTCGATGGCGTTCCGGCGACCGAAGGTGTCGGCACCGGGTGCGGGCGGGGATCGCGAGATCGAAGCAGCGTCCCCGCCCGGCTGAAAGCGTATTCACGCTCGGTGCCTGGTCTATTGTGCATCCCGCGTGCCAGCGCGGAAGAGACGAGCGTTTCAGCCGCCTGCGACGGTTAATGCCGTCCTGCCGTCAGCGCCGAGTGTAAGGATCGCCGACGTTTCGTCCTCCGCGACGCAGGCGACCGGTTCGGCATCGGGCCGGCTCAGCGTCGCGTCACCGCCCTTGCCGCGCAGGTCCCATCCCTGTCCGGCATAGTGGATGCCCGATGCGGCAGGCTGCTGCGAGAGCGTGACGTGCTCCTCGCCCCGGTGCAGCGTCACCGTTCCGGCACGATTGTCGAAGCGGGCCGAGATCCGGCTGTCGTCCGCGCAGGCGTAGGTGGCGGTGGCGACGTCGGGCAGGCGAGGCGCCTGCGTCGCGACGTGGGCGGGGGCGGGGGCGGGGTCGGGCGGCGGTGTGCGCGGCGCAGAGGGGGCCGCCCGCCGCACGCGTCGATAGGCCTCGATCCGGGCCTCGGCATCGTGCGCCGCCCTCGCGATGTCGACCGCGGAGGCGTTGGCGCCCAATGTCTCGCCCGAGCGGCCCGGCCCGCAGCCCGCCAGTACGGCGCCGGCGACCAGGCACAGGCCGGCCGGTCGCATGCGCCGTGCCGGCCCGTCGGTCACGGACGCAGCGCGGTATCGTCGCGATCGTCCAGATCGTCTTCCGCGACGGTGTCGTCGTCGAAGTCCTCCTGCAGATCGTCCTCGTCCAGATCTTCCTCGTCGGGCTGGACGGTGCCGTCCTCCTCGCCCACCTCGCCCTCGGTCAGATTCAGCTCGTCCTCGTCCGCCTCGTCGTCCTCGTCGAGATCGGGTTCCAGGTCGGTGATGATCGTCCCGTCGCTCGGGCCGTCGCGCGTCGCCTCCAAGATCTCGGCGCGCTGGCTCTCGTCATAGCCGTCCTCGTCGTAGCCGTCGTCACCCGAACCGTGGCTGGTCACCTGATGGCCGCCCATGAACGTGCCTCCTTCGTTGCTCGTTGGGGCGAACGGCGGCGGACGACGGCGGTTCCGTCAGGCTGGTCGCCGCGGAAACGAGCGCCTATGTGGAGGGCACCAAGAAAAACGGACGCTTATCATGCTCGACACCCCCGCAACGGCGCGGCTCGCCGACGTCCCCACGCTCAGCCTCGCCGACCAGGAGCGCGATCCCGACGGCTTCGCCGCGGCGCTGGGCGGATCGTTCGAGCGGTTCGGCTTCGCCATCGTCGCCGACCACGGCGTGCCGCAGGCGCTGATCGACCGTGCCTGGCGCGAGACGGAGGCGCTGTTCGCGCTGCCCGAGGAGGAGAAGCGCGGCTACCACGTTCCCGGTGGCGGCGGCGCGCGCGGCTACACGCCGTTCAAGACGGAGATCGCGAAGGATGCGGCGCACGTCGACCTGAAGGAATTCTGGCACGTCGGGCGCGAGCTGCCGGCCGGGCACCGCTTCGCCGACGTCATGTCGCCCAACATCTGGCCGACCCGGCCGGAAGGATTCAGGCAGACCTTCGTCGAGCTGTTCGCCGCGTTCGACCGTGCCGGCGACCGCCTGCTCTCCGCCATCGCGCGGCACCTGGGCCTGTCGTCCGACTGGTTCGACCCCGCGGTGAAGGACGGCAATTCGGTCCTTCGCCTGCTCCACTATCCGCCGATCCCCGCCGATGCGCAGGGCGTACGGGCGGGCGCGCACGAGGACATCAACCTCATCACGCTGCTGCTGGGCGCAGAGGAGGCCGGGCTGGAACTGCTCGACCGCGAGACGGGCGGCTGGCTGGCGATCAAGCCGCCGGAGGGCGCGATGGTCGTCAACGTGGGCGACATGCTGCAGCGGCTGACCAACCATGTCCTGCCGTCGACCACGCACCGCGTCGTGAACCCGCCGCCCGAGCGGCGCGGCCACTCGCGCTACTCCATGCCCTTCTTCCTGCACCCCGCGCCCGATTTCCTGATCGAGACGCTGCCCGGCTGCGTCGATGCGGAGCACCCGGACCGCTATCCGACGCCGATCACCGCGCATGACTATCTGCACGAGCGGCTGGTGGAGATCGGGCTGGTCAAGATGTGACGCGGCTGGGCGGGATCGTCTCCGGCGTCGTCCGCGCCACGGCGGACGGCGACGACGTGTCGGGCATCGTCCGGGGCGATATCGTCGTGGCCGCGGGCGTGCGCGCGACGGTCAGCGGCATCGTGGAGGGCAGGGTCCTCGTCGAGCCGGGTGCGCAGGTGACCGTCAGCGGGATGGTGTCCGGCGGGATCGAAAATCGCGGCGCAACGGTGCGGGTGACGGGGATGGTCGGCGGCTGATCGCTCAGCCGGTCCGCTCGGGCACCTCCTCCGCGTCCGCCAGGATCGCGCTGCCGGTGGCCATCGCCTCCCACGGGAACACGAACCAATCCTTGCAGGTCGCCCGGTCGATCGTGCGCGCGGCATAATCGACCCGCTCGCTCGATCGGCTGTTGTCGATCAGCGTGGCGAACCGCGCGTCGCCGACGCCCGGCATGGCACGCAGGCGGGCGGTGGTGCGCCCCGAATCGTTGATGTCGTCGACGAACAGCAGCCGCTCCCCCGCGCCCGCCCGACCGGCCAGCCGCAGCAGGGATTCGGCCACCAGCGGATCGGCCTGGGCGGAGAAGTCGATCGACAGCATCGGCACCGACAGCGCATGGCTGAGGTAGACCGCGGGGACCAGCCCGCCGCGGCCGATGCCGACCAGGTGGGTGGGCGTCCAGTCGTCGGCGGCGATCGCGTCGGCCAGCGCGCGGATCATCGCGAGCACGTCGCGGTAGGGGAGGGCGGTGAGGATAGGCATGATGCCCTCTTCCGCACCGAATGTGTCCCCGCGAAGGCGGGACCGGGACGCGCTATCGCCGCAGCAGCCCGCCCAGCACGCCGCGCATCACCTGGCCGAGCAGGCCGCCCGACTTCCCGCGACCGCCCCCCAGCACCGCCTTCGTCACCTCGTTCGCCACGGTCCGCCCGATCGCCGAGGAGGCGGAGCGCGAGGCGGAGGTGACGGCGCGGTTCCAGGGCGAGTTCGCCGCCTCGCGCTCCGCGGCGCGGCGGGCGCGGTCGTCCTCCCGCGCGGCGCGGTCGGCGTCCTTCTGCGCGGCGATGCGCGCGCGCTCCGCCTCCCTGGCCAGCCGGGCATCGTCCTTCGCCTTCAGCGCGGCCGCCTTCTCCGCATCGTCTCTCGCGCGCTCCGCCGCGACCGCGGCGGCGGCCTCGGCGGTCTTGGCCGCCAGCAGCTCCTCAGCGGATTCGCGATCGACGACGGTGTCGTACTTCGCGCCGATCACGTCGCTCTCGATCATCACCTTGCGCTCCGCCGCGGTCAGCGGGCCGACGCGGCTGGCGGGCGGGCGGATCAGCGTGCGCTCGACGGGCGAGGGCGCGCCGTCGGGCTGGAGCAGGCTGACCAGCGCCTCGCCGGTCTTCAGCTCGGTGATGGCGCTGCCCACGTCGATGCCGGGGTTGGCGCGGAACGTGTCGGCCGCGGCTGCCACCGCCTTCTGGTCGCGCGGGGTGAAGGCGTTCAGCTTGTGCTGCACGCGGTTGCCGAGCTGCCCGGCCACCTTGTCGGGGATGTCGATCGGGTTCTGCGTGATGAAGTAGACGCCGACGCCCTTCGACCGGATCAGCCGTACCACCTGCTCGATCTTCTCCGCCAGCGCCGCGGGCGCATCGTCGAACAGCAGGTGCGCCTCGTCGAAGAAGAAGCACAGGACCGGCCTGTCCGGATCGCCGACCTCGGGCAGCGCCTCGAACAGCTCGGACAACAGCCACAGGAGGAAGGTGGCGTACAGCTTGGGTGCGGCCATCAGCTTGTCCGCGGCCAGCACATTGACGATGCCCCGCCCGCGATCGTCGGTGCCGAGGAAGTCGTGCAGGTCGAGCGCGGGCTCGCCGAAGAAATGCTCACCGCCCTGGCCACGCAATTGCAGCAGCGCGCGCTGAATCGCGCCGACCGACTGCTTGCTGACGTTGCCGTAGGTGGTGGTCAGTTCCTCCGCCCGCTCGCCGCAATGCGCCAGCATGGCCTGAAGGTCGTCCAGGTCGATCAGCAGCAGCCCCTCCCGATCGGCGACGTGGAAGGCGATCGTCAGCACGCCCTCCTGCACCTCGTTGAGGCCGAGCAGCCGCGCGATCAGCAGCGGTCCCATCTCGCTGACGGTGGTGCGGATCGGATGGCCCTGCTCGCCGTACAGGTCCCAGAACTGCACCGGCGTATCGGCATAGGTCCAGTCGGCCATGCCGATCTCCGCCGCGCGGGCGGCGAAGATGGCGTGGGTCTTCGCCGTGGGCGAGCCGGGCATGGCAAGGCCGGAAAGGTCCCCCTTCACGTCGGCGACGAAGCAGGGCGTGCCCGCGGCGGAAAACCCCTCGACGATGCCCTGCAACGTCACCGTCTTGCCCGTGCCCGTCGCTCCGGCGATCAGGCCGTGGCGGTTGGCGCGGCGCAGGTCCAGCCGCTGCGGATGCGTGCCGCCCGCGCCGGCGCCGATGAAGATGCTGCCCTCGGTCATGTCGAACCCCCTCCGCGATCCCGATCCAGCCTAACGAAAAAGGCCCGCCGCGCCAGATGGCGGGCGGGCCCGTTCTCGCGCGGCGGAGCGCGGCCTACTTGATCTTCACCGGGATCAGTGCGCCCACGGTGCGCTGGCGCGTCACCGTCAGCAGCACGGCCGGGCGCCCGGCCGACTTCGCCGCCGCCACGAAGCGCGCCACGTCGGCGGCGGTGCGCACCGGCTGGGAATTGACCGCGGAGATCACGTCGCCGCGACGCAGCTTCTGCCCGGCGTCGCTCGACTGGTCCGTGCCGACGACGACCACGCCGGACACGGTCGAGTCGACGCCGATCTGGCGGGCGATCTGCGGCGTCAGCGGCTGGACGGTGACGCCCAGCGACGCCGTCGGCGCGGTCTGGCCCTGGTCGCCGCCCTCGGGCAGGCCGTCGTCGTCGTCCTCGCCGCCGGTCAGCGACGCGATCTGGTCCTCCGCCGGGCGGGTCGTGACCGTGGCGTTCAGCGTCTGCGGTCGGCCGTCGCGGATCACGTCCAGCCTGATCGTCGATCCCGGCGCCGTGTTGGCGACGAGGTAGGACAACGTCTGGTCGGGCGACACCTTCTTGCCGTTGATCGCGGTAACGACGTCGCCCGCGCGCAGCCCGGCCTTCGCGCCCGGCCCGTTCGGCTCCACCCGGCCGATGATCTCGCCCGAGTTCTTCGGCAGGCCCAGCGCGGCGCCGATATCCTCGCTGACCGGCTGGATGCCGACGCCCAGGTAGCCGCGACGGACCGACTGGCCCTTCATCAGCGTGTCGATGATCGGCTTGGCCTCGGTCGCCGGAATGGCGAAGCCGATGCCGATGTTGCCGCCCGACTGCGAGTAGATCTGCGAGTTGATGCCGATCACGTCGCCGTTCAGGTTGAACATCGGGCCGCCGGAATTGCCCTGGTTGATCGCGGCATCCGTCTGGATGAACGTGTCGAACGCGCCGCCGCCGGTGGAGCGGTGCACCGCGGAGACGATGCCCGCCGTCACCGTGCCGCCCAGGCCGAACGGCTGGCCGATCGCCACCACCCAGTCGCCGACGCGCGCGCGGCTGCTGTCGCCCAGCTTCACGAAGGGCAGCGGGGTGGAGGACGTGATCTTCAGCACGGCGAGGTCGCTGGTCGGATCGCGCCCGATCAGCTTCGCCTTGTATTCCTTGCGGTCCTGCAGCGTGACGGTGATCGATTCGACGGTCGCCCCGCGCGCGGCGGGAGCGATGACGTGGTTGTTCGTCACGACGTAGCCGTCGGAGGAGATCAGGAAGCCCGAGCCGAGCGACGATCCCTCGCGCGTCACCGGCGCGCCGCCCTGTCCGCCCTGTCCGCCGCCGAACTGGCCGAACAGCTCGCCGAACGGCGTGCCGGCGAAGGGATTGGGCGATTGCTGGAGCGTCACGCGCTGGGTGGTCGAGATGTTGACCACCGCGGGTTGCAGCTTCGCCACCATGTCGGCGAAGCTCATCGGCGCACCGGCGCGGGGCGCCTGGGCGGAGATCGCCCCCGGTTCGTTCTGCGCGACCTGCGCGGTCGCCGGATTCTGCATCGTCAGCGACGCGGCGGTTCCGCCGAGGAGAAGCGCACCGGTCAGGGCATAGGCGTAGCGCACGGTCTTCATGTCCTCTCGATCACCCAATCGTCGTCTATAGGGAAGATGGGGCCTTAGTGGCCGTTTCGCGATGAACGGCGATTGAATGTGAACGATCCGTCAGCGCGGCAAAACGACTCGCCGCGCCCGTTCACGGCCGACTGCGCCCTTCGAACTCGCGCAGGTACGCATTGTCGCGGCTCATGATGATGTTCGTCGATCCCTGTGCGGGCCCGTTGCCGTCCGCGCCGAACGTGTGGCGGTAGGACTGCATCGCGCGGTAGAAATCGTAGAAGTCCGCGTCCTTGCTGAAGGCTGCGGCATAGACCTGCGCCGCGCTGGCGTCGGCCTCGGCGCGGACGATCTGCGCCGCCTTCTGCCCCTGCGCGCGGATCGTGTTCGCTTCCTGCTGGCGCGCGGTGCGCATCCGCTGGAGCGCGCTTTCCAGCGGGCTGCCTTCGGGCAGGTCGGCGTGCTTGATCCGCACGTCGACGATCTCCGCGCCATATTGCCGGGCATCGCGCTGCAACGACGCCTGGATGCGGTCCATCACCTGCCCGCGCTCTGGCGAGAGCAGGCTGGCGAACTGCACCTTGCCCAATTCGTTGCGCAATGCGGTGCCCAGCAGCGGGCGCAGCTGGTCGGCGACCCGCTCCTCCGTGCTGGAGGTGCTGCCGGTCGAGGTGATCGCGCGCAGCGGATCGACGATGCGGAAACGCGCGAACGCGTCCACGTTCAGCCGCAGCTGGTCGGTCGAAAGGACCAGCGTGTTGTCGAGGTCCGCGTCCAGCACGCGCTTGTCCACCCAGACGATCTTGTCGACGAAGGGGACGCGCGCGATCACGCCCGCGCCGGTGTTGCCGATCACCTGGCCCGGCTGCCAGCGGTTGACGATGCGGATCGGCTCGTTGAGCCGCAGCACGACCGCCTGCATCGTTTCCGGCACGATGGCGAAGGTGGCGGCGGCGACGATCACGCCTGCCAGCGCGGCGAAGCCGGCCGCGATCGGGCTCCTTGTCCAGGCGGCCATCAGCGCGCTCCCCCCTGCGTCGCAGGCTGGGCGGGCTGCGCCGGCGCCTCCGCGGTCGGCTCGGTCAGGCGCCGCGCGCGGTCCAGCGGCAGCAGCGGGGCGACGCCGGGCGTCTCCACGATCGTCTTGTCGGTCTTGGCCAGCACGGCCTCCATCGTCTCGTAATACATGCGTCGGCGGGTCACCTCGGGCGCCAGGCGGTACTGCTCGTACACCTTGTCGAACGCCGCGGCCTCGCCCTGCGCGCGGGCGATCACCTGCTGCGCGTAGGAGCGCGCATTGTTGAGGTCGCCCACCGCCTGCTGCTGCGCCGCGGTCACGGCGTTGAAATCGTCGATGAGGCTGGCGGGGGCGGCGGCCTGCTTGATCGACACGCCCTGCACGCGCACGCCCGACTGGTAGCTGTCGAGGATCTCCTGCATCCCCTGCGCCACGCGCGCCTCGATCGTGGTGCGGCCCGCGCCGATCGCCTCGTTCAGCGTCGTCGTCGCCAGCACCGCGCGCATCGCGCTCTCCGCGGTGGCGCGGACGGTTTCCTGCGGGTCCTTGATCTCGAAGACGTAGTCGCGCGGGTTCGAGATGCGCCAGCGCACGGTGTAGGCCAGGTCGATGATGTTCTGGTCGCCGGTCAGCACGTTCTCCCCGCCCTCGCGCGGGAATTCGTCGGTGCGCACCTGCTCCACGTCCACCTTGGTCACGCTGACGAACGGGGCGGGCAGCGTCAGGCGGATGCCGGGTTCCAGCTGGCCGGAATAGCGCCCGAAGAAGGTGACGACCCCGCGCTGCTGCGGCCCGATCTGGTGGAACGAGGTGAAGACCACCCAGATCGCGACCAGCACGCCGACGCCGATCAGCCACAGCGCGCGCGGGTTCGCCCCGATCGGCAACTGCGGCCGTCCGCCGCCCGGGCCTCCTGCGCCGCCGCCGTTGGGAATGCGCGCCTTCTTCAGGAACTCGTCCAGCGCGGTCGGCTTCGCGCCCGGCTTGCGCCCGCCGGGTGGCTGCGCCCAGGGGTTGCGCGGGCCCGCGCCCCCGCCGGTGCCGTCCCCGCCCGCTCCATCGCCGTCGCCGCCTCCCCAGGGACCGTTGCTGTTGTCGGCGGCGAGGATGATCGGGCGACCGGTCGATTGACGAAGGATCGGAAGACGGGCCCAACGCGGCAGGATGCTCATGTCCGCCCTTATAGGTACGGCGCGGACGAAAAACAGTGGCAAGCGGCGATTGCGGGCGTATCGCGCGCAACATGCTGGAACAGGAAGTCAGCGCCGCGGTCGCCGCGGTGGCGCAGGGCCGGGCCATCGTGCGGGTCGAGGGCAACAGGATCGGCGTGGTGGTCGACGCCGCCGGGCTGGACGCCACTGCGCGCGACGCGCTGGAGGCGAGCGTGCGGATGGCCGCCGCGGTGCCGGGATACGAGGTGCGTGTGGTGCTGACGGCGGAGCGGCCCGCGCGCCGGCTGGTCGCCGTCGCGAGCGGGAAGGGGGGCGTGGGCAAGTCGACGCTCGCCGCCAACCTGGCCATCGCGCTGGCGCGCGGCGGACGGCGCACCGGCGTGGTCGACGCCGACATCTACGGCCCGTCGCAGCCGCGGCTGCTGGCGGCGGAGGGTACCCGGCCGGAGGCGCGCGACAAGGTGCTGCTGCCGGTCGCGACCCGCTACGGCGTGCCGCTCCTGTCGATGGGGCAGCTGATCGAGCCGGGCAAGGCGATCGCGTGGCGCGGGCCGATGACGGCGGGGGCGCTCGGCCAGCTGGTCGATGCCGACTGGGGGGCCACGGACACGCTGGTGGTCGACCTGCCGCCGGGCACCGGCGACGTGCAGCTGACCATGGTGCAGAAGCATCGTCCCGCCGGCGCGGTGATCGTGTCGACGCCGCAGGACCTGGCGCTGATCGACGCGCGCCGCGCGATCGATCTGTTCGACAAGGCGGGCGTGCCGATCATCGGCCTGGTCGAGAACATGGCCGGCTATGCCTGCCCGCACTGCGGCGAGGTGTCCGACCCGTTCGGCCGCGGCGGCGCGGAGACCGCGGCGGCCGAGGCGGGCATTCCCTTCCTCGGTCGCGTCCCCCTCGACATCGCGATCCGCACCGCGTCGGATGCGGGCGAGCCGCCGGCGGCGATGGAGGACGACCGGGTATTCGCGCCGATCGCGTCGCAGGTCGCGGGGTGGCTGGCCGCCAACTAACCTCCCCGTGCCGGGGAGGATAGGAACGTCGCGCGGGGCGTTTCCTGTTTCAGAAGGAGACGCACCCATGCCGCTGACCGCCGACGCCGACATCAAGGCGCTGCTGGAGGAGACCCGCACCATCGCCCTGGTCGGCATCTCCGACCGGCCCGACCGCCCCTCCTACGGCGTCATGAAGCGGTTGCAGGACCACGGCTATCGCGTGATCCCGGTCAATCCGCAGATCACCGGCGAGCACGTCCACGGCGAGTTCGTGTTCCGCGACCTGTCGCAGATCGGCGAGCCGATCGACCTCGTCGACATCTTCCGCCGCTCCGACGCGGCGGGCGAGGCGGTGGATCAGGCGATCGCGGCGAGGGCCAAGGCGGTGTGGATGCAACTGGGCGTCGTCGACCAGAAAGCCGCCGCCCGCGCCGAGACCGCCGGGCTGAAGGTGGTGATGGATCGCTGCCCCGCGATCGACATCCCCCGGCTGGGCGTGGCGCGGGTCGACTGATCCAATCCTCGCCCCGCCGGACAGGATATTCGATCCTTCAACGATCAACTCTCGTTCCATCTTCTCCTCTACCGCGCGCAGTCGAGGCTGCTACACCGCTCGCGTCCATGGGAGAGAGACATTGATCGACCGCGCCGGCCTGCACGTCGCCTCGCAACTGGCGTCCTTCATCGAGGAACGCGCGCTGCCGGGCACCGGGATCGATCCCGCCGCTTTCTGGTCGGGCGTCGCCGACATCTACGCCCGGTTCGCGCCGGAGAACCGCGCGCTTCTGGCGCGGCGCGACGATCTCCAGGCGCGGATCGACGCCCGCTACGCCGCGGGCGAGCCGGTGGACGAGGCGTTCCTTCGCGCGATCGGCTACCTTGCCGACGAGCCCGCGTCCTTTGAGATCGCGCCCGCCAACGTCGACGACGAGGTCGCGCAAATCGCCGGGCCGCAGCTGGTGGTGCCGATCCTCAACGCGCGCTTCCTGCTGAACGCGGCCAACGCGCGCTGGGGCAGCCTGTACGATGCGCTCTACGGCACCGACGCCATCCCGGGGGAGCGGGTGCCGGGGTACGATCCGGCGCGCGGCGCGCAGGTGATCGCCTGGGCCAAGGCGTTCCTCGACGAGGCGCTGCCGCTTGCCGACGGATCCTGGTCGGAGCTTGCCGGCGCGCCGGTGCTGGCCGATCCGTCGCTGTTCGTCGGGCGCAGCGAGAAGGGGCTACTCTACCGCCACCACGGCCTTCACATCGAGGTGGTGATCGACCGGGACCATCCGATCGGCCGCGACGATCCCGCCGGGATCGCCGACGTCGTGCTGGAAAGCGCGATCACGACGATCTGCGATCTGGAGGATTCGGTCGCCGCCGTCGATGCGGAGGACAAGGTGGCGGCTTATGCCAACTGGCTCGGCCTGATGAAGGGCGACCTTGCCGACACGTTCGAGAAGAGCGGGCGCCGCATGACGCGCACGCTGAATGCCGACCGCGCGTACACCGCGCCGGACGGCCGGCCGTTCACGCTGCCGGGTCGAAGCCTGCTGTTCGTGCGCAACGTCGGCCACCTGATGACCACGCCCGCCGTCCGCCTGCCGGACGGGAGCGAGGCGCCCGAAGGGATCCTCGACGCCGTCGTCACGTCGCTGATCGCCACGCACGACAGGGGTGGCAACAGCCGCGCCGGATCGATCTACATCGTGAAGCCGAAGATGCACGGGCCGGAGGAGGCCGCGTTCACGAACCGCCTGTTCGACGCGGTGGAGGACGTGCTGGGCCTCGCCCGCCACACGATCAAGGTGGGCGTGATGGACGAGGAGCGGCGCACCAGCGCGAACCTGGCCGCATGCATCCACGCGGTGCGAGACCGCGTCGTCTTCATCAACACCGGTTTCCTCGACCGCACCGGCGACGAGATGCACACGGCGATGCGCGCCGGCCCGGTGATCCGCAAGGCGGAGATGAAGGCGTCGGAGTGGATCAGGGCGTACGAGGACCGCAATGTGCAGATCGGACTCGCCTGCGGCTTCGCCCGTCGCGCGCAGATCGGCAAGGGCATGTGGGCGGCGCCCGACATGATGGCCGACATGCTGGAGCAGAAGGTGGCGCATCCGCGGAGCGGCGCCACCACCGCCTGGGTCCCGTCGCCCACCGCCGCGACGCTGCACGCGACGCACTACCACCGCGTCTCCGTCGCCGAGCGCCAGCTCGCGCGCGCCGCGGAGCCGGTCGCGCCGCTGTCCGCGCTGCTGACGGTGCCGGTCGCCACCGGGCGAAACTGGACCGGGGACGAGGTGCGCGAGGAACTGGACAACAACGCTCAGGGCATCCTCGGCTATGTCGTGCGCTGGATCGACCAGGGCGTCGGCTGTTCCAAGGTGCCGGACATCCACGACGTCGGGCTGATGGAGGATCGCGCGACGCTGCGCATCTCCTCGCAGCACATGGCCAACTGGCTGCTCCACGGCGTCGCCACCGAGGCGGAGGTAGACGCCGCTCTCTCACGGATGGCGGCGAAAGTGGACGCGCAGAACGCGGGCGACCCGGCCTATCGAGGGCTGACGCCGGACGGGCTGGCGTACCGGGCGGCGCGCGCTCTGGTGTTCGAGGGGGCGGCTCAGCCGAGCGGCTATACCGAGCCGCTGCTGCACCGCTATCGCGCGGAGGCGAAGGCGCGATCCTAGCGCCCTCTCCCCCGCGGGGGAGAGGGCTATTGTGCCGTGAGTGGCCCCACTCCAAGGTGATGGCTTCCGATCAGGAGCCACCGAATGCGCCGCCGCACCTTCCTCGCCTCGATTCCCGCCGCCGTGCTCGCCGACACCGCGCTCGCGCAGGAGGGCACTCCCGGTTCGCAGGGCGCGCCGGCGGCTGGGCAGGGCGGGGCGCCGCAGCCCAGGGAGCCGCTGCCGACGCGGTGGAAGGTCGGCGAGGACCGCTTCGTCCGGCCCGACGTCGGCCCCGGCGACCGCCCGGTCGGTGCCAGCTTCGCCAGCCGCACCGCGGTCTACGGCCTGTCGGGCGCGGCGGGCAGCGCGCACCCGCTGGCGACGCAGGCGGGGATCGACATCCTGCGCAAGGGCGGCTCCGCCGCGGACGCCGCCATCGCGATCAACGCCTGCCTCGGCCTGCTCGAGCCCACGTCCTGCGGCATCGGCGGCGACGGCTACGCGATGATCTGGGATCCCAAGGCGCGCAAGGTCGTCGGCCTCGCCGGATCGGGCCGCTCGCCGATGGCGCTCGACCTCGCCATGGTGCGTGCGCGGGCGAAGAACGGCGCGCTGCCGGCGCTCGGCGCGCTGCCGGTCTCCGTGCCCGGCGCGGTGGACGCGTGGTGGACGATGCATCGCCGCTACGGCCGGCTTCCCTGGGCGGAGCTGTTCCAGCCCGCCATCGCCTACGCGGAGAACGGCGCGCCGGTGCCCGACATGGTCGCCTATTACATCCGCCGCAGCCTCGCCGCCTTCCGCCGCCCGGGCAACGGGATCGAGGAGACGGCGAACGCGCTGAAGGTGTGGGGCATGGCCGATGGCAAGGGGCCGCTGGCGGGGCAGGTGTTCCGCAACGCGGACCTCGCCCGCACCTATCGCGCCATCGCCGCGGGCGGGCGCGACGCCTTCTACCAGGGCGATATCGCGCGAGCCATCGACCGCTACTTCAAGCGCATCGGCGGCTGGCTGCGCTACGAGGATCTCGCCCGGCATCGCAGCGACTGGGTGGAGCCGAGCGCGACCGACTATCGCGGCGTCACCGTCCACGCGCTGGGCGAGAACACGCAGGGCCTCGCCACGCTGCAGATGCTCAACATGCTGGAGCGGTTCGACCTGCAGGACGCGGGCTTCCAGTCGCCGCTGTCGATCCACCTCCAGGCCGAGGCCAAGCGCCTCGCCTACGAGGATCGCGCGCGCTACTACGCCGATCCCAAGTTCGCGCGCGTGCCGGTGGAGTGGCTGATCTCCAAGGATTACGCCCGCCAGCGTGCGAAGCTGATCCGCACCGACCGGATCAACACGGACGTGCGCCCCGGCCAAGCGCCGAGCCGAGGCGACACCACCTATTACACCGTCGCGGACAAGGACGGGCTGATGGTCAGCTTCATCCAGTCGAACTTCCGCGGCATGGGCTCGGGCCTGGTCGCCGACGGGCCGGATGGGCGCACGCTGGGCTTCATGTTCCAGGATCGCGGGCAGCTGTTCAGCCTGAAGGACGGCCATCCCAACGTCTACGCGCCGGGCAAGCGTCCGTTTCAGACGATCATCCCCGGCTTCGCCACCAGGGGGCGCGATCCGTGGATGAGCTTCGGCGTGATGGGCGGCGACATGCAGCCGCAGGGGCAGACGCAGATCATCGTCAACCGCGTCGACTACGGGCTGGAGATCCAGTCCGCCGGCGATTCGCCGCGCTGGCACCACGAAGGATCGTCGCAGTCGATGGGCGAGGACAGCGCGGGCCTCGGCCCCACCGGGCTGCTCCGGCTGGAGACCGGCGTTCCGGCGGCGACGAAGGCGGCGCTCGCCGACATGGGCTGGCGCATCGGCGAGCCCGACGGCGGCTTCGGCCGCTACCAGTGCGTCGAGCACCGCATGGACGGCGCCACCCGCGTGTATGCGGCGGCAAGCGAGATGCGCGCCGACGGGCTGGCGCTCGCCTATTGAGGTGTCAGCACGCCGCCGGGCAGCCGCGGCGCCACCACCTCGCGCAGGACGAAGCCGGATTCCATCCGCGTCACGCCGGGCAACAGCGACAGTTCCTCCCGGTGGACCTCGGCGAAATGCGACAGGTCGCGAGTGCGCACCGTGACGAGATAGTCGTCGGTCCCGCTCATCAGGTCGCAGCGCACGACCGAGGGGCTGGCGATCACCGCCGCCTCGAACGCCTCCAGCACCTCCTTGCGCTGGCTTTCGAGCGCCATCTTGATATGGACCGTCGTCGCGTAGCCGAGCGTCGGCAGGTCCAGCCGAGCCTCGTAGCCCGCGATCACGCCGCGCTCCTCCAGCAGCTTCTGCCGTCGCGCGATCGCCGTGGCGGATCGCCCGATCGCGTCCGCCAGCGCGAAGCTGGTGGCGCGCGCATTGGCGACCAGCAGCGCGAGAAGCCGGCGGTCAATCCGATCGATCGTTGTCGTTTCCTGCGTCATCGCCGGGGAAATTAGCGGAAGCGATCGTGACGCGGCAAGGACGCGCGCCTCTTCGCCGGGAAACGGCGTGGACGACGGGGTATAAGGAGGCAAAGGATCAGGAGAGACGATCATGCGCGTCGGCGTGCCGAAGGAAATCAAGAACCACGAATATCGCGTCGGCCTGACGCCGGGCGCGGTGCGCGAATATGTCGCACGCGGTCACGAGGTCATCGTCGAGACGAGCGCCGGTGCGGGCATCGCCGCCGATGACGCCGCCTACACCGCCGCGGGCGCGCGGATCGTCGACACCGCGGCGGAGGTGTTCGCCACCGCCGACATGGTGGTGAAGGTGAAGGAGCCGCAGCCGGGCGAGTGGGCGCAGCTGCGCGCCGACCAGATCCTGTTCACCTACCTTCACCTGGCGCCCGATCCCGAGCAGGCGAAGGGGCTGATGGCGTCGGGCGTCACCGCCGTCGCCTATGAGACGGTGGTCGACCGCAACGGCCACCTGCCGCTGCTGGCGCCGATGAGCGAGGTCGCGGGGCGGCTGTCGATCGAGGCGGCGGGGACGGCGCTCAAGGCATATAACGGCGGGCGCGGCGTGCTGCTGGGCGGCGTGCCGGGCGTGCAGCCGGCGCGAATCGTGGTGCTGGGCGGCGGCGTCGTCGGCACGCACGCGGCGCGCATGGCGGTCGGCCTGGGTTCGGAGGTGACGATCATCGACCGGTCGATCCCGCGGCTGCGCGAGCTGGACGAGCTGTTCCAGGGGCGAGTGCGAACCCGCGTCTCCACGCTCGAATCGATCGAGCAGGAGATCGCCGAAGCCGATGCGGTGATCGGCGCGGTGCTGATCCCCGGCGCGTCGGCGCCCAAGCTGGTGACGCGAGCGATGCTGAGCCACATGAAGCCGCGCAGCGTGCTGGTCGACGTCGCCATCGACCAGGGCGGGTGCTTCGAGACCAGCCACGCGACCACGCACGCCGAGCCGACCTACGAGGTCGACGGCGTGATCCATTATTGCGTGGCGAACATGCCCGGCGCGGTGCCGCTGACGTCCAGCCACGCGCTGAACAATGCGACCCTGCCCTACGGTCTGGCGCTCGCCGACAGGGGCGTGGCCGCGATCGACGCCGATCCGGGCCTGAAGGAAGGCTTGAACGTGAAGGGCGGCCGCATCGTCAGCCAGGTGGTGGCGGACGCTTTGGGCTTCAGCTGAGCGTCCCATCATGCCGGGCCCTTCGACGCCGCCGGCGGCGTCGCTCAGGACAGGCTTGTCCCGGCATCCACCGAGGCGCACAGTCGCCGGCCTCCGCTGACGCGGCACGGTGGACCCCGGGACAAGCCCGGTGTGACGAGGGGATGTGATGAAGTCGATGCTCTTGCCGGTGCTGGTGATCGCCGCGCCCGCCGCCGCGCAGACCACGCCGCAAGCGCAGATCACGGCGGCCATGAACGACAGCGCGGCGGCGTGGAACCGCGGCGACCTGAAGGGCTTCATGGCGCTCTACGCCGAGGATGCCTTGTTCGCCGCGGGCGACAAGCTGAAGCGCGACTCCAGGGAGATCGCCGCGGGCTACGCACCCTCCTTCGTCTCCGGCGGCAACAAGCGCGGGAGGCTGGGGTTCGAGATGCTGGCGTGGCGCACGCTCAGCCCCGTCCACCAGCTGCTGGTCGCGCGCTACGTGCTGACGCCCGCCGACGGCACGGCGCCGCAGAGCGGGCTGACGACGCTGCTGTTCGAGCGGCGCAAGGCCGGCTGGCGGATCATTTCCGACCATAGCAGCTGACTGTCACCCTCGCCCTTCCGGCACTTCGCGCCTGCCTCCCTCTTCCGACAGGAGAGGGAAGGGCTCGCGCGGTGAAGCCGGGCGGGAAGGGTGAGGGCGAGACTCACCCGGCCGCCTTGGCCAGTCCCTTCGACAATTGCAGCGCGCCGTGGAGCCGTGCCTGCGGGTCGGCCCAATTGCGCGTCAGTGCCAGCTTCGAATCCGGCCGCAGCTTCGCGATGTCGCCCAGCTTCGCGACATAGGCCATCAGCGCCTCGACGTTCGGCGGCCGGTCGTCGTGGAAGGCGACCAGCGCGCCCTTGGGTCCCACGTCCAATTTCGCCACGCACGCCTTCTTCGCGTTCAGCTTGATCTCCATGACCTTCACGAGATTGTCGGTCGCCACCGGCAGCGGGCCGAAGCGGTCGATCATCTCCGCCGCGAACGCCTCCAGCCCGCGCACCTCGTCCACCTCGTTCAGGCGGCGGTAGAGGCCCATGCGCAGGTCGAGGTCGGGCACATAGTCGTCGGGGATCAGGATCGGCGCGTCGACGCTGATCTGAGGGCTGAAATCGCGCTGGCGCTCGCGCAGGCCGCCCGCCTTCGCCTCCAAAATCGCCTCCTCCAGCATCGACTGGTAGAGTTCGTAGCCGACCTCCTTGATGTGTCCCGACTGCTCGTCGCCCAGCAGATTGCCCGCGCCGCGGATGTCGAGGTCGTGGCTGGCGAGCTGGAATCCGGCGCCGAGCGAATCGAGGTCGGACAGCACCTTCAGCCGCTTCTCCGCCGCATCGGTCATCTGCCGCTCGGGCGGCGCGACGAGGTAGGCGTAGGCGCGCGTCTTCGACCGGCCGACGCGCCCGCGCAGCTGGTAGAGCTGTGCCAGGCCGAAGCGGTCGGCGCGGTTGACGATCATCGTGTTCGCCGACGCGATGTCGATCCCGCTCTCGATGATCGACGTGGAGACCAGCACCTCGAACTTCTTGTCGTAGAAGGCGCTCATCCGCTCCTCCACCTCGGTCGGCGTCATCTGCCCGTGCGCGACGACGTAGCGGATCTCCGGCACCTCGCGGCGCAGATAGTCCTCGATATCGGGCAGGTCGGCGATGCGCGGGGTGACGAGGAAGGACTGCCCGCCGCGGTAATGTTCGCGCAGCAACGCCTCGCGCAGCACCACCGGATCCCACGGCATCACGTAGGTGCGCACCGCCAGGCGATCGACCGGCGGGGTCTGGATGACGGACAGCTCGCGCAGGCCGCTCATCGCCATCTGCAAGGTGCGCGGGATCGGCGTGGCGGTCAGCGTCAGCATGTGGACGTCGCTGCGCAGCGCCTTCAGCCGCTCCTTGTGCGTCACGCCGAAGCGCTGCTCCTCGTCGACGATGACGAGGCCGAGCCGCTTGAACTCGATGCCCTTGGCCAGCAGTGCGTGGGTGCCGACGACGACGTCGATCGACCCGTCCGCCAGGCCTTCCTTCACCTTCCGCGATTCGGCCGCGGTCACCAGACGCGACAGGCGACCGATTTCGATCGGAAACCCTTCGAACCGCGCGGAGAAATTCATGTGGTGCTGCCGCGCGAGCAGCGTCGTCGGGCAGATGACGGCCACCTGCATCCCCGCCATCGCCGCGACGAACGCGGCGCGCAACGCCACCTCGGTCTTGCCGAAGCCGACGTCGCCGACGATCAGCCGGTCCATCGGCTTGCCGGCGGAAAGGTCCGCCAGCACGTCCTCGATCGCGCGGTCCTGGTCGTCGGTCTCCTCGTAGGGGAAGCGGTCGACGAAGGCGGGATAGCCCGCGCTGTCGGGCTCCGCCACTTCGCCGGGGCGAAGCGCGCGCTCCGCCGCGGTCGCGATCAGCTCACCCGCGATCTCGCGGATGCGCTCCTTCATGTTCGACTTGCGCCGCTGCCAGGCCTCACCGCCGAGTCGATCGAGGCTCGCGCCTTCCTCGCCCGATCCGTAGCGGGAGAGGACCTCCAGGTTCTCGACCGGCACGTACAATTTGTCGCCGCCGGCATATTCCAGCTGGACGCAATCGTGGGGCGCCTTGGCGACCGGCACCTGCGTCAGCCCGACGTAGCGGCCGATGCCATGGTCGGTGTGGACGACGAGGTCGCCGGGCGAGAGCGTCGCCAGTTCGGCGAGAAAGGCGTCGGCGGACTTGCGCCGCTTCGCCCGCCGGATCAGCCGGTCGCCCAGCATGTCCTGCTCGGTAAGGACGGCGACGCCCGGCGCGGTGAAGCCGTGGTCGAGCCCCACGACGGTCAGCGCCACGCCCCGCTCGGCGGCGCCCAGCGCCTCCTGCCATGTCTCCGCCGGCCGCGCGCCGGTGAGTCCGTGATCCTCCAGCAGATTCTTCAGTCGCTCGCGCGCGCCGATCGAATAGCTGGCGAGGACGGGCTTACGGCCCTCCTTCTTCAGCTTCGCGACGTGTGCGACCACCGCCTCGTAGACGTTGGCCTGGTTCGCCCGCTCCGGCGCGAAGTCGCGCGGGCCGTCGACCTGGAAGTCGAGCACCGTCGTCGTTTCGGGCTCGTGGAAGGGGGTGATAAGGTGCGCGGGCTGATCCGCGATCGCGCGCTTCCACTCCTCCTCGTCGAGGTACAGCGTCTTCGCCGGCAGCGCGCGATAGCTGCCCGGCTCCGCGGCCTCGGCGCGCTTCCTGTTCTCGTAATAGTCGGCGACCGCCTCCAGCCTGGCCTCCGCGGCCTGCGGCGAGCCCGAGTCGCGCACGATCACGGCGTCGTCGCCCAGATGGTCGAACAGCGTCGCCAGCTTTTCCTCGAACAGCGGCAGCCAATGCTCCATGCCGGCCAGCCGCCGCCCGTCGCTGACCGCCTGGTACAGGGGGTCCCCGGTGGCCGTCGCGCCGAACTTCTCGCGATAGCGGGTGCGGAACCGCTTCACGCTGTCCTCGTCCAGCAGCGCCTCCGATGCGGGCAGCAGCACGAACCGCTCGACTCGTCCCGTGGTGCGCTGGTCGGCGGGATCGAAGGTGCGGACGCTCTCGATCTCGTCGCCGAAGAAGTCGAGTCGCAGCGCCTGATCCTCGCCGCTGGGGAACAGGTCGACGATGCCGCCGCGCACCGCATATTCGCCCTGATCGTGGACGGTATCGGTGCGGACGTAGCCGTTCGCCTGGAGCAAAGCGGCGAGCCGGTCGCGCCCGATGCGCTCGCCGGGCTTCAGCGTGGCGACCAGCTGGCGGATGCGGAACGGCGTCAGCGTGCGCTGCGTGGCGGCGTTGACGGTGGTGAGCACCAATTGGGCGCTGCCGGGCTTCTGCTGGAGCCGGTGCAGCGCGCCGATCCGCTCCGCCATGACTCGCAAGGTGGGACTGGCGCGGTCGTAGGGCAGGCAGTCCCACGCGGGCAGCTGCACCACCTCCAGCTCGGGCGCGAAATACGGGGCGGTGGCGGCGATGCTGCGCATCTGCGCCTCGTCCGACGCGACGAACACCGCGCGCAGCGGTGCCGCGCGCGCGAGATCGGCGAGCAGCGACGGCAGGAATCCTGCGGGCACACCGGCGAGCGTCAGCGGAACGGTGGCGGTGAGGATGGTCTTGAGGTCGGGCATGGGGGCCTAGGGAAGAACCGTCGCCCCGGACTTGTTCCGGGGGTCAAGGGTGCCGCGGGAGCGGACAGGATGGATCGAGCGGCAGGCTGGATGCCGGGACGGGCCCGGCATGACGGTCAGGGCACCTTCACGAAATCGAGCGCGCGCATCTGCCGCATCATCGGCCCGTCCCATTCCGCCGGGCAGGGGATGGAGCCGATCGCCCAGCCCATGATGTCGACGTCCTGCTCCTCGAGCAGCGCCTCGAACCAGTCGAGCTGATCCGCGTTCCACCGCGCGCCATGGGCGTCGAAGAAGCCGCCGATCATCAGGTCGGCCTCGCGCGTGCCGCGGTGCCAGGCGCGGAAACGCAGGCGCTTCAGGCGGATGTCGTGGTCCATGGGGCTCCAATGGCAAGCGGCCGGCCGCCTTTCGGCGGTCGGCTGAAACGGTTAGTGGGGGCAAGATAGTCATGAGACCCGATATCCTCAATCCGCTGTTCGCCGAGGTGACGGCACTGAAGGGCGTCGGGCCGACGCTGGCCAAGCCGCTGGAGCGGCTGGGCATCGCGCGCGTCGTCGATCTGCTGTTCCACCTGCCGTCGGGCTGGGTCGACCGCTGGCCGCGCGAGGAGCTGATGCAGGCGGACGTCGGTCGTACCATCGCGATCACGCTGACGCCGACCGACCATCGCGGCGGAAGTTCCCCACGCGCACCGACCCGCGTCATCGCCGCCGACGCGCACGGCAATGCGGTGACGCTGGTCTTCTTCGGCCGCTCGTCCGGCTTCGCGCGCAAGCAGCTGCCGCTGGGAGAGCCGCGCCGGGTGTCGGGCAAGCTCGACCAATACGGCCAGGACCTGCAGATCGTGCATCCGGAGATCGGCGGGGAGGAGGGTGACTTCCAGGAACGCGAGGCGATCTACCCGCTGTCCGAGGGCATTACGTCGCGCCGCCTCGCCGCGCTGGTCGCCCAGGCGCTCGCCCGCGCGCCCGAGCTGCCGGAGTGGATCGAGCCGTCGCTGAAGGAGCGGCACCAATGGCCAGCGTGGCGCGAGGCGCTCCACCGCCTCCACGCCGATCCCGCCGACTCCGTGGCGCGCGACCGGCTCGCCTATGACGAGGTGTTCGCCAACCAGCTCGCGCTCAGCCTGGTTCGCGCCGACACGCGCAAGCGGCGCGGGCGTGCGCTGAAGGGCGACGGGCGGCTTCGCGACCTGCTGACGCTGCCCTACACGCTCACCGGCGCGCAGGCGCGTAGCGTGGCGGAGATCGAAGGCGATCTGGCGCAGGAGGCGCCGATGCTGCGCCTGCTGCAGGGCGACGTCGGATCGGGCAAGACGCTGGTCGCGGCGATGGCCTTGCTGATCGCGATCGAGGCGGGCGCGCAGGCGGCGTTGCTGGCGCCGACCGAGATCCTGGCACGCCAGCACTACGAGACGCTGCGCCGGACGCTCGCCCGCCTGCCGGTCGAGATCGCGGTGCTGACCGGGCGCGACAAGGGCCGCGCGCGCGAGGCCACGCTGATGGGCCTCGCCGACGGCAGCATCCACCTGCTGGTCGGCACGCACGCGATCTTCCAGGAGGCGGTCGGCTACCGGGACCTCGGTCTCGTCGTCGTCGACGAACAGCACCGGTTCGGCGTCGCCGAGCGGATGCTGCTTCAGGCCAAGGGGCGCACCCCGCCCCACGTGCTGGCGATGACGGCGACGCCGATCCCGCGTACGCTGACGCTGGCGATCCACGGCGAGATGGACCAGAGCCGGCTGGACGAGATGCCGCCCGGGCGCGAGCCGATCGAGACCCGCGTGGTCAGCGAGGAGCGGGTGGACGAGGTGGTCGACGCGCTCGGGCGCCACCTGTCCGAAGGCAAGCAGGCCTATTGGGTCTGCCCGCTGGTCGAGGAGAGCGAGACGAGCGACCTGCAAGCCGCGGAGGCGCGCGCCGCGGCGCTGGAGGCGCGCTTCGCCGGCCGCGTCGGCGTGGTCCACGGCCGGATGCGCCCGCAGGAGAAGGACGCGGTGATGGCGCGCTTCTCCGCCGGCGAACTGGGCGTACTGGTGGCGACCACGGTGATCGAGGTCGGCGTCGATGTGCCCAACGCCACGCTGATCGTGATCGAGCATGCCGATCGCTTCGGCCTGGCGCAGCTCCACCAGCTGCGCGGCCGGGTGGGGCGGGGCGGGGGGCATTCGGTCTGCCTGCTGCTGCGTGGGCGGGCGCTCAGCGAGACCAGCCGCGCGCGCCTCGCGCTGATGCGCGAGACCAACGACGGCTTTCGCATCGCGGAAGAGGACCTGCGGTTGCGCGGCGCGGGCGAATTGCTCGGCACGCGCCAGTCGGGCGAGGCGGCGTTCCGTCTCGCCTCCGCGGAGCAGCTGGCGACGCTGCTGCCGGTCGCCAGCGACGACACCCGCCTGCTGATCGACCGCGACGGCGGGCTGGAAGGCGCGAGGGGACAGGCGGCGAGGAACGCGCTCTACCTGTTCGAGCGCGACGCCGGGGTGGCGCTGCTGCGGTCCGGCTGAGGCATCATCGTCATGCCGGGCTTGTCCCGGCATCCAGGGTCATGCAGGTCCCCGCCAGCGGCTCTGGATCCCGGGACGAGCCCGGGATGACGATCGTCCGAACGCCGCTTTTCGCAACGACAAGGCGCTCCCATGCCCCAGCTCCTCCCCATCCTCGCCGTTTTGATCGCCGGCCTCGGCGTCGCGGTCCAGCCGCCGACCAACGCCGCGCTGGCGAAAGCCTCCGGGTCGGTGTGGCTGGCCGCGCTGGTGTCGTTCGCGGTCGGCACGCTGGTGCTGCTGGTCGTCTGGGCGGTGGACCGCACCCCTTTGTCCGAGCTGAAGGGCGCGCCGTGGTGGGCGTGGTTCGGCGGCCTCTATGGTGCCGCCTTCGTCGCGGCACTGGCGTTCGCGACGCCGCGGCTGGGGCTGGCTGCGACGCTGACGATGGCGATCGGCGCCCAGGTCGTGACCGCGCTTTTGCTCGATCGCTTCGGCTGGCTCGGGTTGCAGCAGCAGCCGATCAGCTGGGGGCGCCTCGGCGGCGTGGCGCTGGTGCTGATCGGCGTGCTGCTGGTGCGGCGGGGGTGATCCGGACCGCGCGCTATTGCTGCGTCAGGTCCTGGTTCTTCACCTCGCCGCCGGTGCCGCTGTTCCCGTCGAACTCGCCGGGATCGGTGAAGCGCGCCGGTTCCTCGCCGCCTTCGCCGCGCTTCAGCGCATCGCTGCGCGCCTCCACCGCCTGCTCGATGTCGCTGCGGTCGTCGTCCTTTCCGGGGACTTGCCGGTCCTGTGCCATCTCAGATGCTCGGGTTCGCGGGCGCGGGGTCGCCCGCCGGGCTGCCGGGGGCGGGCACGTCGATGTCCGGACCGGGCGGCGTAATCTCCGGCGGAGGGGTGTCGGGCTGCCCCGGCTGGGTCGGCTGGGGGTTCTCCGGGGGGGGTACGCTGGCCATGGTCGGCATCTCCTTCACCCGCGTCAACGCCCGCCTTCGCACCGGGTTGCCGGATGCGCGACGGACGTATAGAGCGCCGCGACCGGCGGTGTCCCATGCGGGCGTGGCGGAACTGGTAGACGCAGCAGGTTTAGGTCCTGCCATCGCAAGATGTGGGGGTTCGAGTCCCTTCGCCCGCACCAGTCCCCGTGCTTCGAGCGGGGGCCACCAACACACAGATTCTTCAGACGAAAGCGGCCAGATGCAGACTGTCGAGACGTTGAACGAGGGCCTGAAGCGCGCCTACACGCTGACCATCCCCGCGGGGGAGATCGAGGCGCGGGTCGATGCCGAGCTGAAGCGCGTGGCGCCGCAGATGAAGATGCCCGGCTTCCGCCCCGGCAAGGTCCCGGCGAACCTCGTCCGCAAGATGCATGGCCCGGCGCTGCACCAGGACGCGCTCAACAACTCGATCCAGCAGGGCGTGCAGTCGCTCTTGGCCGAGCAGCAGCTGCGCCCGGCGATCCAGCCGTCGGTCGAGCTGGCCGAGGGCTACGAGCCCGGCAAGGACGCCGAGCTGACGGTCTCGCTGGAGGTGCTGCCCCAGGTGCCGACCCCCGCAATCGAGGGGCTGAAGCTGGAGCGCCTGACGGTGCCCGTCGCCGACGAGGCGGTTGCCGAGCAGCTCCAGAAGTTCGCCGATGCGCAGAAGCGCTTTGAGGACGCGGGCGACAAGGCCGCCGAGCAGGGCGACCAGGTGACCGTCGACTTCGTCGGCAAGACGATGGACGGCGTCGCCTTCGAGGGCGGCACCGGCGAGGACATGGCGATCGAGATCGGCGCGGGTCGCCTGATCCCCGGCTTCGAGGACCAGGTGGTCGGCGCGAAGGCGGGCGAGGAGCGCCAGATCAAGGTGACGTTCCCGGCCGATTACCCGGCCAAGGAGCTCGCCGGTCAGGACGCCACCTTCGACCTGACCATCAAGTCGGTGAAGGTCGCCGGCGAGAGCGTGATCGACGACGAGCTGGCGAAGAACCTGGGCCTCGAGTCCCTCGATCAGCTGAAGGAGCTGCTGAAGGGCCAGCTGGAGCAGCAGAACAACGGCCTGACGCGCACCTACATGAAGCGCAAGCTGCTCGACCAGCTGGCCGCCGGGCACGATTTCGAGGTGCCACCGTCGATGGTCGAGGCGGAGTTCGACCAGATCTGGCACCAGCTCCAGCACGAGGCGACGCACGAGCCCGATCCGGAGGCGGCGATCGCCGAGATGGAGAGCGAGCGCGACGATTACCGCAAGATCGCCGAGCGCCGCGTGCGGCTCGGCCTGCTGCTCAGCGAGATCGGCCAGGCCAACGGCGTGGAGGTGAGCCAGCAGGAGATGAGCCGCCTCATCATGCAGGCCGCGCAGCAATATCCGCAGGAGCAGCGCCAGCAGTTCATGCAGTACGTCCAGTCCGAGCCGATGGCTGCCGCGCAACTGCGCGCGCCGCTGTATGAGGACAAGGTCGTCGACTTCCTGTTCGAGAAGGCCGAGATCACCGACCGCGAGACCACGCGCGAGGAGCTGGAGGCCGCGATCGAGAGCGAGGACGGTTTCGCCACCGGCACGCACCACCACGACCACGACAACCACAAGCCCAAGCAGAAGAAGGCGGCCGCGAAGAAGGCCGACGCGGGCGAGGGTGATGCGGAGGCCAAGCCGGCGAAGAAGCCTGCCGCGAAGAAGAAGGCGGCGGCCGACGAGCCGGCGGCCGACGCGCCTGCCGCCGATGCTCCGGCCGACCAGGTCGCCCCGGCCAAGAAGCCACGGGCGAAGAAGGCCGCCCCGGTCGAGGCGGAGACGACCAACGTGACCAGCGACCCTGCCGCGGCGGAAGCCGCCGAGGGCGCGGGAGCCGCAGACGCCCCCGCGAAGAAGCCGCGCGCGAAGAAGAAGGCCGCCGAGGCCTAAGACGATCCCGGCAGTCCGTCACCCCGGCCTCGTGCCGGGGTGCAGGGTTGCGCGAACCGGCAGGCAGTTGGTGCGCGGCGCCCCTGATGCCGGGACAGACCCGGCATGACGGGAGAAATTTAACCCGCCCGCCTTACCATCGCCGTTCGCGCTGAGCTTGTCTAAGCGTCGTTCTTCTTCGTAAGGGAAGGGCCGGGCTTGGACAGGCCCAGCCCGAACGGGATCACGTGACGCCGATCGCCTCCACCCAGCCCACCATCGCGGTCCTGCTCCCCTGCTATAACGAGGAAGCGGCGATCGCGCGGACTGTGGCGGATTTCCGCGCTGCGCTGCCGGGTGCGACGGTCTACGTCTACGACAACAACAGCCGCGACCGAACCGTGGAAGTGGCGCGCGCCGCGGGCGCGGTCGTCCGGACCGAGCGGATCCAGGGCAAGGGCGCGGTGGTGCGGCGGATGTTCGCCGACGTGGACGCCGACGTCTACGTGATGGCCGATGGCGACGCGACCTACGATGCCGCCTCCGCCCCGCGCCTCGTGGCCGCGCTGCTGGACGAGCAACTCGACATGGTCGTCGGCAGCCGTATCGGCGAGGCGGCCGCCGCCTATCGCCGCGGCCATCGGCTGGGCAACGCGTTGCTGACGGGCATGCTCGCCCGGCTGTTCGGCCGCACCTTCACCGACATCCTGTCCGGCTATCGCGTGTTCTCGCGCCGCTTCGTGAAAAGCTTTCCCGTCCTGTCCGTCGGGTTCGAGATCGAAACGGAGATCAGCGTCCACGCGCTCGAACTGAAGATGCCGGTGGCCGAGGTGGAGACACCCTATTTCGAGCGGCCCGACGGCTCCGCGTCGAAGCTCAGCACCTGGCGCGACGGCTGGCGCATCCTGCGCACGATCGCGATGCTCTACCGGATCGAGCGTCCCTTGTGGTTCTTCGGCGCCGTCGGCGCCGCGCTGGCGCTGCTGGCGCTGGTGCTCGCCATCCCGCTGGCGCTCACCTACGCGCAGACCGGGCTGGTTCCGCGCTTCCCCACCGCCATCCTCGTCACCGGGCTCATGATCCTCGCCGCGCTGTGCGCCTTCGCCGGCCTCATCCTCGACACGGTCGTGCGCGGCCGACGCGAAGTGCGGCGGTTGGCCTATCTGGCGCATCGGGCGCCCGGCGCCGCTGTCCTACACGGCGCGGGAGGCGTAGAGGTGCCGATGGCGGGCAGGGTGCGGATGGAAGTGGACGAATGACGCGCGATGCGGTCATGTTCGTCAACTTCGGCCGCCCTTGAAGTCGCCGCGTTCCCGCGCGACATAGGTCGCCTCATCAGGGTATAAGAGAGTTTCCCATGCACAATCCGTTCGACACCGGCGATTTCGCGGGCAAGCTGGCGAGCGCCGGGCTCGGCCTTCAGCAGACGCAGGCGGGCCTCGTGCCGATCGTGATCGAGCAGTCGAACCGCGGCGAGCGCAGCTTCGACATCTTCTCCCGCCTGCTGCGCGAGCGCATCGTCTTCGTGACCGGTGGGGTGGAGGACGGCATGGCCAGCCTCATCACCGCGCAGCTGCTGTTCCTTGAATCGGAGAACCCGAAGAAGGACATCTTCATGTATATCAACTCGCCGGGCGGCGTTGTGACGGCGGGCATGGCGATCCACGACACGATGCAATATATCCGTCCGCGCGTCGGTACGGTGTGCATCGGCCAGGCGGCGTCGATGGGCAGCTTCCTCCTCGCCAGCGGAGAGCCGGGGATGCGCGTGGCGCTGACCAACGCGCGGATCATGATCCACCAGCCGTCGGGTGGCGCGCAGGGCATGGCCAGCGACATCGAGATCCAGGCGAAGGAGATCCTGCGCATCCGGCAGCGGATGAACGAGCTCTATGCCAAGTACACCGGCCAGCCGATCGAGGAGATCGAGCGGCGCATGGACCGCGACACGTTCCTCTCCTCCGAAGAGGCGCGCGCCTTCGGCCTGATCGACGAGGTCTTCGACAAGCGGCCGGCGCCCGCCGACGAGGTGGCCGCGGCGGCCTGAACGTTAACAGGATTGCCGTTATGTGGCGGGCCGGGCTACCATGCCCGGCCAACCAGGCGCGGATGATCCGCGTGGAAGGACTGATTGAATGACGAAGCTGAGCGGTGGCGACTCGAAGAGCACCCTCTATTGCTCGTTCTGCGGCAAGTCGCAGCACGAGGTGCGCAAGCTGATCGCGGGCCCCACCGTCTTCATCTGCGACGAGTGCGTGGAGCTGTGCAACGACATCATCCGCGAGGAGACGAAGTCCGCGCTGGTGTCGAAGAAGGACGGTGGCGTGCCCACCCCGCAGGAGATCTGCGACGTCCTCGACGATTACGTCATCGGGCAGAAGCAGGCCAAGCGCGTGCTGTCCGTCGCGGTGCACAACCACTACAAGCGGCTGAACCACGGCGCCAAGGGCGCGGACGTGGAACTGGCCAAGTCGAACATCCTGCTGGTCGGCCCCACCGGCTGCGGCAAGACGCTGCTGGCGCAGACGCTGGCGCGCATCCTCGACGTGCCCTTCACCATGGCCGACGCGACGACGCTGACCGAGGCGGGTTACGTCGGCGAGGACGTGGAAAACATCATCCTCAAGCTGCTCCAGGCCTCCGACTACAATGTCGAGCGGGCGCAGCGCGGCATCGTCTACATCGACGAGATCGACAAGATCAGCCGCAAGGCGGAGAATCCGTCGATCACCCGCGACGTGTCGGGCGAGGGCGTGCAGCAGGCGCTGCTGAAGCTGATGGAGGGCACCACCGCCTCCGTCCCGCCGCAGGGCGGGCGCAAGCATCCGCAGCAGGAGTTCCTGCAGGTCGACACGACCAACATCCTGTTCATTTGCGGCGGCGCTTTCAGCGGGCTGGAGAAGATCATCGGCGACCGGTTGCAGGGCAAGTCGATCGGTTTCGGCGCCTATGTCGCCTCGCCGGAGGAGCGTCGGACGGGCGAGATGCTGCGCCAGACCGAGCCGGAGGATCTGCTGAAATTCGGCCTGATTCCGGAGTTCGTCGGCCGCCTGCCGGTCATCGCCACGCTGGAGGACCTCGACATCCCGGCGCTGGTGAAGATCCTCAGCGAGCCGAAGAACGCCTTGGTGAAGCAGTACCAGAAGCTGTTCGAGATGGAGGAGGTGAAGCTGGGCTTCACCGACGACGCGCTGACGACGGTGGCGAAGAAGGCGATCGAGCGAAAGACGGGCGCGCGCGGTCTGCGCTCCATCCTGGAGGGCATTCTGCTCGACACCATGTTCGACCTGCCCGGCATGGATTCGGTCGACGAGGTGATGATCGACAAGGACGTGGTGGACGGCCGCAAGGAGCCGATCCGCGTCTATGCCGACAAGAAGAAGGCGACCGAGGACGCCGCCTGAAACGCAGGCGTGCGATCGCTCGAAGGTGCTGTTCTCCCGGGAAGGCGGGAGTCCAGGGTAACGGAGGATAGCGCCCGTGGCCCTGGGCTCCCGCCTTCGCGGGAGCACCCATGGTCCGTATCCTGACCGACCCACTGTCACCTGCAGCGATCACACATTTCGTAACGCGAGCGTCACGGACCCATGCGGCGTCTCACGCATTGGTCGGGTGATGGCCGATGTGACCGACAAGCTGCCGACCCCCGCCGCCAAGCGCGCGCTGCTGCACAAGCTGGCGCTGCCGTGGTGGACGATCCTGTTTCCCGCCCTCGGCCTCGTCGCGATCGCGATCTCGCTCTACAGCTTCGGTACGGCGGGGACGGTGCTGGCGACGGCGGTGCTGATCGGCGCGGTGCTGGCGGCGGTGCACCACGCGGAGGTGGTGGCGCATCGCGTCGGCGAGCCGTTCGGCACCCTGGTGCTCGCCGTCGCGGTGACGGTGATCGAGGTGTCGCTGATCGTCAGCCTGATGCTGTCGGACGCGGGCGACGCCTCCGCCCTGGCGCGCGATACCGTGTTCGCCGCGATCATGATTATCCTCAACGGCATCGTCGGCCTGTGCCTGATGGCGGGCGGGCTGCGCCATGGAGAGCAGCGCTTCACGCTGCGCGGCGTCAGCGCGGCGCTGGCGGTGCTGACCGCAATGGCGGTGCTGAGCCTGGTGTTGCCCAATTACGTCTCCAGCGCCCCCGGACCCACCTACGCGCCGACGCAACTGGTCTTCGTCGCCGTCGTGTCGCTGTTCCTCTACCTGATGTTCGTGCTGGTGCAGACGGTGCGCCATCGCGAATATTTCCTGCCCGACGAGGACCTGCCCGAGGACGCCCATGCGGAGCGGCCCAGTAATCCCACCACCTACGCCTCGCTGGCACTGCTGCTGATCGCGCTCGTCGGCGTCGTGATGCTGGCCAAGGGGCTGTCGGCGACGGTGGAGACGGCGATCCTGAACGCCGGCCTGCCGCTCGCGATCGTGGGCGTGGTCATCGCCGCGCTGGTGCTCGCGCCGGAGAGCCTGGCGGCCTATCGCGCGGCGAAGCGCAACCGGTTGCAGACCAGCCTCAACCTGGCGCTCGGCTCCGCTCTGGCGACGATCGGCCTCACCATCCCCTCCGTCGCGATCGTCAGCCTGCTGCTGGACCTGCCGCTGGCATTGGGCATCGGGCCGAAATCGATCACGCTGCTGATCCTGTCGCTGTTCACGATCACGCTGTCGCTGGGCACCGGGCGAACGACGATCCTGGGCGGGGCGGTGCACCTGGTGATCTTCGCCGCCTATCTGTTCATCACCGTCGTGCCGTGACGCCGGTACGTGCGGCGGGCCTGCGCGACCGTGCGGCGGTGGCGGCGATGCTGGCCCGCGCGTTCCGCGACGATCCGGCGATGTCCTTCATCTATCCCGACCCGCGCGTCCGCGCCGCGCGCCTGCCGCCGCTGTTCGCGCTGCTGTTCGACGAGGATGCGGACGGGATGCGGTGGGTGACGGCGGGCGGAGAAGCCGCCACGCTGTGGCAGGCGCCCGGCGCATCGCACCGGCCGGGTATCGGGCGGATGCTGATGAAGGCATGGCCGATGTGGCGCGCGCTGGGTACCGCGGCTCCGCGTGCGCTCGCCGTCGCGGAGGCGATCGCCTCCCACATGCCGGCCGGCGATCACTGGTACCTCCACGTCGCCGGATGCGATCCGGCGGCGCAGGGGCACGGCCATGGCGGTCGCGCGATCCGCGCGGGGCTCGCCGCGACCAGCGGCTCGCCCGTCTATCTCGAGACCGCGACGGAGGCGAACCTGGGCCTCTATCGCGCGCTGGGGTTCGCAGTGGCGAGCGAGTGGGACGTGCCCGGCGGCGGCCCGCACTTCTGGTCCATGGTGCGCGCGGCGGCGTGAGGGGGACCGTTCGACTTCACTCAGGACGAACGGGCAGGGAAGAGTGATCGGCTATCGCCGCCGCAGCGCCGCCGCCAGCGCCAGGCCGGCGGCGAGCTGCGCGGCGCCATAGCCGCGCCGCCAGCCCGGCCGGTCCGCGAACGGCCGCACCAGCGCGTCCACCGCCGCGACGGGCGTGCGCCACAGGGCGACGTGCCGCACCGGCTGGAGCAGCCCCAGCACGCCGTCGCCGATCATGAACACCGCCGCCATCTCGCCCGCGCGTTTCCAGCCGAGCGCCACGCCACCGTCTACTTCGCCTGCCTGCGCCATGCCTGCATTTCCTCCACCGCGATCGAGCGCTTCAACACCCGGGCGGCGGGATCGATCACGACGTGCGCGTCGCGTGGCAGCGAAAGGGTGCCACGGCCGTCGTCCATCGCGACGCGCTGCACCGCGCCGTTCACCTCCACCTCGATCGGCATGGCGAACGCCTCGCCCTTGCCGGTCTGCCACATCAGCGTCAGCCGGTCGGCGGTCAGCTCGGTCGCCAGTTCGGGCAGGGCGGCGCGGCGGAGGTAGGCGTCGAAGAACCACGCGAGGTCGCGGCCGCTCTCCTCCGCCACGATCCGCTCGAACTCGCGCGTGCTGCCGTAGCGCGGGGTGACGTTGCCCGGCTTCGGATCGGGGCGGCCGTACACCAGCCGCCGCACCGCGCGGAAGAACGCGTCGTCGCCGATCAGCCAGCGCAGCGTGTGGAGCGTCCACGATCCCTTGTAGTAGATGTCGGTGCCCGCGCCGCCCCTGGCCGGCTCGTACACCTCCTCCTCGGTCAGCACGCGGTCGCGCACGATCGGCGCGAGGTTGGCGATGGCGTTGCGTTGCGCCTCCAGCATCACCGCGTAGCGGGCCTCGCCCTCGCGCCAGCGGCCGTAGAGCGGCTGCATGTAGCTCGCGAAGCCTTCGTGCAGCCAGTAATCGTCCCAGTTCGCGGCGGTCAGCTGATTGGCGAACCATTCGTGCGCGAACTCGTGGTGGAACAGCCAGTCGAAGCCCTCGGCCTTCTTCTCGTAGCCGTTGCCGTAGGCGTTGATCGTCTGGTGCTCCATGCCCTTGTGCGGGGTCTCGACCACGCCCACCTTCTCGTCGCCGAAGGGATAGGGGCCGATGGTGCGCTCGAAGAAGTCGAGCGTCGGCGCGAACTCGGCGAACAGTCCCTCGGCCTTCGCCTTCGCGCCGGTTCCGGGGACGTACCAATAGTGCAGCGGGATCGTGTTGCCGTAGCGGCTGCGATAGGTGCCGCTGACCTCCTCGTACGGCCCGACGTTGATCGCGATGGCGTAGGTGTTGGGCTGGCGCGCGCGCCAGTGCCAGACCGTGCGCCCGTCGGGCAGCGTGTCGACACCCAGCAGCTTGCCGTTCGACGGCGCTTTCAGCCCCTTGGCGACTGTAATGTGCAGCAGCGCCTCGTCCGGCTCGCCGGAGGGGAAGTCGAGGCAGGGCCACAGGATGTCGCAGCCATAGCCCTCGGTGGTGCTGGCGTACCACGAGCGACCGTCCGCGGTCCGCGACCAGACCATGCCGTCGTCCCACGGCGCGTTCAGCGCGACGTGCGGCGTGCCGTCGTAGGTGATCGCCACCGCCGCGCGCGCGCCCTTCGCCAGCGGGTGCGCGACGACGAGCCGCCCGTCCGGCCGCTCGAATCGCGCCGGGCGTCCGTCCACCGTCACCGCGCGCACGATGAAGTTCGCGTCGAGATCGAGCATGATCCGCGGCACCGCCGCTCTCGCCTCGAAGGTGAGCACCGCCTTGCCGGCGAGCCGTCGCCGCGCCGGATCGGGCTCGAACGACAGCTCCGCCCGGCGGAAGCCGAGCGCCGCCTGTTCCGCAGGCCGCTCGCCGCCGGAGATCTGCGTCTGCGCGCTGATCGGAGGCTGACCCTTCTCCGGCAGCTTGACCGGCAGCGTCACCGTCTGCGCCGATGCGAGGGCGAGAAGGAGGGGGATCATGCGAGCTCCACGTCGAAGGTGTCGATGACGAGGGTGAAGTAGCGGCGCCCGTCCTGCCGCATTGCCAGCCGCCGCGGCCAGACGAGGCCACGCGTCACCGACCAGGCGTCCAGCCCCACCTGCTCGCGGATCGTGCGTGCCGCCTCGCCGGGATCGCTCACCGTCATCTCCGCAGCGACCACCCGCCCGTCCGCGCTCAGCCGCAGCCGCGCGGGCGGGAAGCCGGGGCGGGTGGAGAGGAGCATCGCGGCGGCGGGTTGCAGCGCCCCCTTCAGCAGCAGGTGGCCGTAGAGGCCGAACTGCTGCCGCTCGTGCGCCGCCTGCGCCGGCGGCATCGGCTGGCGCGCTCCCTCCCTCAGCACGAAGGCGGCGTCGGGCTCGATCTCCATCGTCCGCGCGCTCGCGCGGCCCTGCGCCTTGACCCAGCTGACGGACCGTGCGCGCGAGAAGGGCTCCACCCGCGTCTCCACACGCAGCACCAGCGTGCGCCCCGGCATCGCGAGCTCCGCTTCTCCGGTCCAGCGGATCGCGCGGACGCGGTCGATCAGCGCCCGCCCGCCGATCGCCCGCTCCGCACGCGCGACCGTGCCCTCGCCGCCGCGCGGCCGGATCGGGACGGCCGCCAGCCCGGCGATCGCGGTTCGGCGATTGATGGCGGGGCCGCGCGCACCATATACGGTAGGAAGGGCGCTCACCGGAGGCCCGCCGGAGTATCCATGACCAATCTTCCCGTTCTTCCCCTGCGCGACATCGTCGTCTTCCCCAGCATGATCGTGCCGCTGTTCGTGGGGCGCGACAAGTCGGTGGCGGCGCTGGAGGCGGCGATGGGCAGCGACAAGGAGATCTTCCTCGTCGCCCAGCTCGACCCCGCCGAGGACGATCCCGAGCGTGACGACTTGTACGACATCGGCGTCACCGCCAGCGTGCTGCAATTGCTGAAGCTGCCCGACGGCACGGTGCGCGTGCTGGTGGAGGGCAAGCAGCGCGCCCGCCTGACCGGCCTGACGCCGCGCGACGCCTATCTCGCCGCCGATGTGGAGCTGGTGCCGGATCTCGTCGCCGTCGGCGAGGAGACGGGTGCGCTGATGCGCTCCGTCGTGAACCAGTTCGAGAATTACGCGAAGTTGAACCGCAAGCTGCCCGCGGAAACGGCGACGCAGCTGGGCGAGATCGACGACGCGGGGCGGCTGTCCGACGCGGTGGCGGGCAACCTGCAGATCAAGGTGGCGGACAAGCAGACGCTGCTGACCGAGGCCGATCCGGCGAAGCGGTTGGAGATGGCCTTCGCGCTGATGGAGGGCGAGCTCGGCGTCCTTCAGGTCGAGAAGAAGATCAAGAGCCGCGTCAAGCGCCAGATGGAGAAGACGCAGCGCGAATATTACCTCAACGAGCAGCTGAAGGCGATCCAGCGCGAGCTGGGCAACGAGGGCGAGGAAGGCGAGGGTGACGAGGTCGCCGAGCTGACGCAGAAGATCGCCACGCTGAAGCTGTCCAAGGAGGCGCGGACGAAGGCGACCGCGGAGCTCAAGAAGCTGAAGACCATGGCGCCGATGAGCGCCGAGGCGACCGTGGTGCGCAACTATCTCGACGTGCTGCTCGGCCTGCCGTGGGGCAAGAAGTCGAAGATCAAGAAGGACATTCCGGCGGCGGAGGCGATCCTGGACGAGGATCACTACGCGCTGGAGAAGGTGAAGGATCGCATCGTCGAATATCTCGCCGTGCAGGCGCGGACGAACAAGCTGAAGGGGCCGATCCTGTGCCTCGTCGGCCCGCCGGGCGTGGGCAAGACCAGCCTTGGCAAGTCGATCGCGAAGGCGACGGGGCGCGAGTTCATCCGCCAGTCGCTGGGCGGCGTGCGCGACGAGGCGGAGATCCGCGGGCATCGCCGCACCTATATCGGCTCGCTGCCGGGCAAGATCGTCACCAACCTGAAGAAGGCGGGTGCGTCCAACCCGCTGTTCCTGCTGGACGAGATCGACAAGCTGGGCCAGGATTTCCGCGGCGACCCGGCAAGCGCGCTGCTGGAGGTGCTGGATCCCGAGCAGAACGCGCGCTTCAACGACCATTACCTCGAGATCGACATCGACCTGTCGGACGTGATGTTCGTGTGCACCGCCAACACGCTGAACCTGCCGCAGCCGCTGCTCGACCGGATGGAGATCATCCGGCTGGAGGGCTATACCGAGCAGGAGAAGGTGGAGATCGCCGAGCGGCACCTGATCGCCAAGCAGATCGAGGCGCATGGGCTGAAGCCCGGCGAGTTCGCGCTGACCAACGACGGGCTGCGCGCGCTGATCCAGCGGTACACGCGTGAGGCTGGCGTGCGCACGCTGGAGCGCGAGATCGCGAAGCTGTGCCGCAAGGCGCTGCGCCGCATCCTCGAGGGCAAGGCCGAGAGCGTGACGATCACGCCCGACAACCTTTCCGACTATGCGGGCGTGCAGAAGTACCGGCACGGCCTGTCCGAGACGGAGAACCAGATCGGCGCGGTGACCGGTCTTGCCTGGACCGAGGTCGGCGGCGAGTTGCTGACGATCGAGAGCGTGACCGTGCCGGGCAAGGGCGCGATCAAGCTGACGGGCAAGCTGGGCGACGTGATGAAGGAGTCGGCGGAAACGGCGATGAGCTTCATCAAGGCGCGCGCGCCCAGCTACGGCATCAAGCCGTCGCTGTTCCACCGCAAGGACGTCCACGTCCACCTGCCCGAGGGCGCGGTGCCCAAGGACGGGCCGTCGGCGGGCATCGGCCTCGTCACGTCGATCGTCTCCACGCTGACCGGCGTGCCGGTGCGGCGCGAGGTGGCGATGACGGGCGAGGTGACGCTGCGCGGCCGCGTGCTGCCGATCGGCGGACTGAAGGAGAAATTGCTCGCCGCGCTGCGCGGCGGGATCGAGACGGTGCTGATCCCGCAGGAAAACGAGAAGGACCTGGCCGACGTGCCCGCGTCGATTAAGGACGGGCTGAAGATCGTGCCCGTCGCGCATGTCGACGAGGTGCTGCGGCTGGCGCTGGCGGACAAGCTGGAGGCGATCGACTGGAGCGACGCGGACGAACTGGCCGCGCTGCCCCCCGCGGCGATCGCGCCCGCAGGCGGCGAACTGCACCACTGACGCGACCGGTGGCTGCCCGAACCCGGCGGCGGATCGTTACGCCGCCGGGTTTCGTTTGACTCCCCGCATCCGCCGAGCCTTATTGGGTACTTCCGGGCGCTCGCCCGCGAATCCACGGTTTTTTCCGATCGTCACGCAATCAACGGGGTTTGGGGATGAACAAGCAGGAGCTTATCGCGCAGGTCGCGACGGTGGCGGGGCTGGGCAAGAGCGAGGCCAGCCGCGCGGTCGAGGCGGTGTTCGATACGATTTCCACCAGCCTGAAGAAGGGCGACGAGGTTCGCCTGGTGGGGTTCGGCACGTTCGCGGTCAGCAAGCGCAAGGCGTCCACCGGCCGCAACCCGCGCACCGGCGAGCCGATGAGCATCAAGGCGTCCACCCAGCCCAAGTTCAAGGCGGGCAAGGTGCTGAAGGATTCGCTCAACTAAGCGGTGCGGTGGGGCTGGACAGGCGGGCGGCGCCCGGCTAGTGGCCCCGCTCCGACACGGTTCGGGCGCGTAGCTCAGCGGTAGAGCACACCCTTCACACGGGTGGGGTCACAGGTTCAATCCCTGTCGCGCCCACCATATCCGGACCGGATCACAGGCCCGCGGCAGCGATGCTCGCGGGCCTTTTGCCGTCTCACGCACTCTCCGTTCGTCCTGGGGCGGGGCTGAGCTTGTCGAAGCGCCGTCTCGAAGGATGAGGCCACTAGGACAGGCCATCGAGACACCGTTTCGGCTTCGCTCAACGGCTCCTCAGGACAAGCGGGCAGGTCGCGCCTGTCATCGTTCCGCAACCGAACCGTCATGCGATCGTCGCCGAACCCCAACGCCGCTGTCACGAACCGCGCCTAGCTCGCGTGCCGAGGCCGACACGGGGGACTGAGTCGGCCGGGCATCTTCTCGCCCAGGCCAAGGTTCGGGGAATCAAGCATGACCAGTTTCAAGCGCGCTTCGCTCACGCTCATGATCGGCTGCGCCACCGCGGCGCTTTCCGCCTGCGGCGCGGACGACATCGCCTCGCCAGGCGAGGGCACGATCGTGCTGCCGTCGCCGACCCCCGCGCCCGCTCCCTCGCCGACGCCGACGCCGGGTGCGGGCGGCGTCACCCCCGCGGCGGCGTGCCCGACCATCACCGGTCCGAACCCGCTGGTCGATCGCGGCACCATCCAGGGGCCGACCGGTACCTACCGCAACTGCGCGTTCCCGGCGCGCTTCACCGCCTCCACCACGATCCCGCGGACGGCGGGCGTCATCTACTCGCTCGACGGCCGCGTCGACGTGGGCACCGATGCCGGCGCCGCGAGCACGGGCAACACGGTCACGCTGGGGATCGATCCGGGCGTGGTCGTCTTCGGCTCCACGGGCGTGTCCTACCTCGCCGTCAACCGCGGCAACCAGATCAACGCCGTCGGCACGCCGACGCAGCCGATCATCTTCACCGGCCGCGGCAACGTCGTGGGCACGGTGGACGACAACAGCTCGCAGTTGTGGGGCGGCATCGTGCTGCTCGGCCGCGCGCCGATCACGGATTGCGCCGCGTCGGGCGCGGCGCCCGGCACCGTAGCCTGCGAGCGCGATACCGAGGGTACGTCCAACGCGCTCTACGGCGGCGCCACGCCGGGCGACAGCTCGGGTTCGCTGCGCTACGTGCAGATCCGCTATTCCGGTTTCGTGCTGTCGTCGGATCGCGAGCTCCAGGGCCTCACCCCCTCGGGCGTCGGCTACAACACGACGATCGATCACGTGCAGATCCACAACAGCTCGGACGACGGCATCGAGGTGTTCGGCGGCCGTCCGAACATGAAGTATCTGGTGCTGACCGGGGCGGAGGACGACAGCCTCGACACCGACGTCGGCTACAAGGGCTTCATCCAGTTCGTGCTGACGATCCACCGCCCCGGCATCGGCAACGGCATGATCGAGGCGGATTCGAACGGCAACGACCAGACGACGCCGCGCCAGAACACGCGCATCTCGAACTTCACCTTCATCATGCGCGGCACCACGCCGGATACGGGCGCGGCGATCCTGCTGCGCGGCGGCACGGACTTCACGCTGGTGAACGGCATCGTCGTCGCGCCGTCCACCGTGCCCTGCCTCCAGGTCCGCAGCCCCTCCACGGTACAGACGTCGGGTGCGGACGAGGCCGGCGTGCCGGTGTTCCGCTCGGTCGTGTTCTCCGGGTGCACCACGCCGTTCCTGGGCAGCGACGGCGTGACCAACGATCAGGTCGCGGCGATCTTCGGGTCGGGCAGCAACGGCAACAACAGCAACTTTACCAGCACGCTGACGAACACGTTCATCAACGGCGCGAGCGAGGCGGCGGTGCCGGCCTTCGACGCGGCGACGCTGAACAACACCGCGGAACAGCCCACGACCGCGCCGAACCGCATGCAGACCACGACGTACATCGGCGCGGTACGCGACGCCTCGGACACCTGGTATCGCGACTGGACCTGCAATTCCTCCTACGCGCCGCTGGGCAGCGCGGGCGGCAACTGCACCTCGCTGCCGACCACCTGAGCCCGAACGACGACCCAAGCGGGGGACGGCGCGCGCCGCGCCGTCCCCCCACGCGCATCAAGTGACTTTCCGGGGGAATTACCATGTCGAAGCGGCTCCCGCTCGCAACCGTCCTGCTCCTGTCCACCAGCCTCGCCGCGCCGCACGCGTGGGCGCAGGTGGGCGGCACGTCGAATACGCCGACTACCGCGGCACCCGGCGCCGTGCCGTCGACCGCCAGCGGCAATCCGACGCAGGACGAGGCGGAGACCGACCAGTCCCCTCAGGTCTCCGTTCCCGGCGGGGGTGACGACATCGTCGTCGTCGGTCGCGCCCGCGCGAACGTGACGCAGACCGCGCCGCAGGTCGTCTCCGTCCTTTCGAGCGAGGACATCGCGCGCACCGGCGAGGGCGACATCGCCGGCGCGCTCCAGCGCGTCACCGGCCTGTCGGTGGTCGGCAGCGGCTTCGTCTATGTCCGCGGCCTCGGCGACCGCTACAGCCTGGCGCTGCTGAACGGATCGCCGCTCCCCAGTCCGGAGCCGCTGAAGCGCGTCGTCCCGCTCGACCTGTTCCCCACCGACGTCATCGCGTCCAGCCTGGTGCAGAAGAGCTACTCGGCCAACTTCCCCGGCGAGTTCGGCGGCGGCGTCATCAACCTGACGACGAAGACCGCGCCGAGCGAGAGCTTCCTCTCCGTGTCGGGCGGCATCAGCGGCGACAGCTACACCACCGGCAATCTCGGCTACGTCTACTACGGTGGCCGCAGCGACTGGACCGGCTTCGACGACGGCACGCGCCGCACGCCGGGTCCGCTGAACGACGCCTTCAACAGCGGCAATCCCATCCTCGAAGGCGCGGACTTCTCCCGCGCGGATCTGGTCGCGATCGGCGGCAGCTTGGTCAACGCGCGCACCTCGGTGCTCCAGCGGGTCAACCAGATGCCGATGAACTTCTCCGGCAACATCACCGGCGGCACCAGCGTCGACGTGGGCGACGTGCGGCTGGGCGTGATCGCGACCGCCGGCATCGGCAACACGTGGCGCACGCGTTCGACACTGCAGCAGCTGTCGCTGAACGCGGACCTGTCGGGCATTCCGCAGACCGACACCACGCGCGTCATCACCGACAATCGCGTGGTCGTGAACGGCCTGCTCGGCCTGAACGCGGAGTTCGGCGAGCACGTGGTCCGCTGGACCAACCTCTACATCCGCGACACGGTGAAGCAGGCGCGGCTGGGCCTGGGCACCGACGAGAACCGCGTCGGCGCCGACATCCTGCAGCAGGACACCGGCTGGTACGAGCGGCAGCTCATCAACACGCAGCTGGTGGGCGAGTTCGACTTCGGCGACCTCGATGTCGACGCGCGCGGCAGCTACGCCAATTCGCAGCGTGAGGCGCCGTACGAGCGCACCTTCCGCTACGTGCGCACCAACGTGGCGGGCGATCCCACCGGCGACCGCTTCGTCAACGACCTGGGCGGATCGAAGCAGGGCGAGGCGTCGATCGCGTTCAGCGACCTGAACGAGGACCTGTGGTCTGGCGGCGCGGACATCACCTACAAGCTGGATCCCAAGCTGCGCCTCGGCGTCGGCTATGCCTATCAGGACAATCAGCGCACCTCGGTTCGCCGCGAGCTCCTGTTCCGCGCCAACAACCTGCCGCTCGCCGTGCAGCAGCTGCGTCCCGACTTCCTGCTCGCCGACCAGACGCTCCAAGCCTATTCGATCGTGCTGCTGGAAACCTCCGCGCAGGATGGCACGGCCGCGTTCGACGCGGGGCTGACGGTCCACGCCGGCTACGGCCAGGCGGTGTGGCAGCCGATCGATCCGCTGAACGTCACCATCGGCGTCCGTTACGAGACGGCGAAGCAGAGCGTCGCTGCGGTCGACCTGTTCGGCACCGGCAACGTGGGGCAGTTCAACACGCGATTGAACAACGACTACTGGCTCCCCTCGGTGACGGCGACGTACGAGATCCAGCCGCAGATGCAGCTGCGCGTCAGCGGATCGAAGACGATCGCGCGCCCGCAGTTCCGCGAGTTGATCCGTCAGGTCTACATCGATACCGACACGAACCGCCTGTTCCAGGGCAACCCCTCGCTGGTCGACAGCCAGCTGTGGAACGCGGAGGCGCGGTTCGAATACTATCCCTCGCGCGACGACCGCTTCTCCGCCTCGGCCTTCTTCAAGAAGATCGACAAGCCGATCGAGACCTTCTCCTCGATTCAGTCCTCGGAGCTGACCACCAGCTTCGCGACCGCGCCGGAAGCGCGGCTGTGGGGCGTCGAGGCGGAGGCGCAGAAATACGTCTCGCTCGACTTCGTGTCCGACGCGCTCGCCTCCCGCCGGCTGCTGCTGCTCGGCAATTACACCTTCACGCAGTCGAAGCTGCGCGTGGATGCGAGCGACCAGACGCTGGTCAACGGCGTCGCGCAGGCCGCCACCGACTTCTTCCGCAACGGCGCGCCACTGACGGGGCAGTCGGACCATCTGGTGAACGTCCAGCTCGGGCTGGAGGACAAGGAGACGCTGTCGCAGCAGACACTGCTGCTGAGCTACGCCAGCAAGCGCGTGACCACGCGTGCGGGCGTGCCCGGCCAGCCCGACATCTACGAGCATCCGGGCTTCCGGCTCGATTTCGTCGCGCGCGAGGGGATCCGCATCGCGGGCGTGGACAGCGAGGTGAAGTTCGAGGTGCGCAACCTGACGCAGCAGAAGTATCGCGAGTATCAGGAAGCGGGCGACCGGAAGATCTACTACAACCGCTACGACGTCGGCACGTCGGTGTCGCTGGGGCTGGGCGTGAAGTTCTGACAGACGGCACGAGCCGGGACCCGGCCCCGGCCGGGCCGGCTCGGGTCATGCCGCCGTTTCGTGGTCGATCGCGTCGAGAATGCGCCCGCCTGCCATGAACACCGCGACCGGGCACGCCAGTGCCAGGATGATGCCCTGCGTGCCGGGATATTGCTCCACATAATGGAAGCCGCGCTCCACCGCGCCGGTGCCCAGGCCGTAGATGACGAGGAAGGCCTCGAACTTCGTCTTGATGACGAACAGGCGAGTGACACGGCTCCACATGACCGACGTTAACGCAAGAGCCGCGCCAACGGCGGAATTGCGCCATTCCCGCGTTAACGGACAGGGTTAATCGTCAAGTTATCCGACAGGTCCAGCGCCGCGAGCAAGGCCGCGTGCGCCGCCTCGATCCGCGCGACGAGTGCCGGGTCGCCGATCGCGGCGGCGGGGATCGCGTCCGGCCAGTGCGCCCCGACCAGGTCGGCCAGGCGGTCGAGCTTCGCCGCATCGACCAGGAAACGCGGATCCACCGTCGCGGGATCGCAGACGACGCGCAGCCGCAGGCACGCGGGGCCGCCGCCATTGGCCATCGATTCGCGCACGTCCACCACCTCGACCCGCCGGATCGCCCCGTTGCCGGCGAGATGCCGCTCGATCCACGACCAGACGCGCGGGTGGGCGCGCGCTTCCTCCGGCACGACCAGCGTCGTGGTGCCGTCGGGCAGGGTGACGAGCTGCGCGTTGAACAGGTAGGAGCCGATCGCGTCGGCGAGGCTCACCTCCGCCGCGGGCACCTCCACGATCTCCACCTCGGGCAGCAGGCGGCGCAGGTCGGCGTAGACGCGGTCGCGGTCGGCGAACGCCTGCTCGTGCGCCAGCAGCACGCGTCCGTTGGCGACGGCGACCACGTCGTTGTGGAACGCCCCCGCCGCGATCGCCTCGGCCGATTGCTGCACGAACAGTGTCCGCGCGGGATCGAGCGCGTGGGCGCGCGCGATCGCCTCGCTGGCGTCGCGATGCTGGCGCGCGGGGAACGGTCCGCCGGCCACGCCGTAGACGAACACCTCCACCCCGGGCGCGTCGTGCGAGGCGCACAGCCGCATATGGTTCGCCGCGCCCTCGTCGCCGAAGGGAGGCGGGACGGGGGCGTGGACGGCGAAGGCAGGATGCGCGAAGGCGAGGCGGAGCTGCGCCAGCGTCACGGGCCACTCGTGGCTGCGATGCGGCATGGTGGAAAGATTGGCGACGGTCAGGTGGCAGCGGCCGTCCGCGGTATCGGCCGCGGGCGACACCGTCGCCGCATTGGCCGCCCACATCGCCGAGGCGGAGAGCGCCTGCGCCTTCAGGTGCGGCGCGGCGGCGGCATAGTCGGTCGACAGCCGCGCGAGCCAGTCGTGGTCGGGTCGCGGGTGCGGCAGCAGGATGCCCTGCGTCAGACCCAGCGACAGGTTGGCCCGCATCTTCGCGATGCCTTGTAGCGCGGCGGCGCGCGGGTGGGCGGTGGCCCCTGCGTTGGCGGTGGCGGCGAGGTTGCCGGGGCTGAGCCCCGCGTAATTGTGCGAGGGGCCGATCAGGCCGTCGAAGTTGATCTCGACCACTCCCACGTCACACCCGCGGGGCATAGACGATGGCGGCGTCCTCGCCGATGCGCAGCGCGGTGGCGCAGCCGGGATCGACGATCACGCCGCCCTCTCCGGTGTCGCGCACCGAGGCGTAGGCGCAGCGGAAGTCCCGCAGCCGGCCCGTGGCGACCAGCGCCTCGATACCGCCGTCGCGGTCGATCGCGACCACCTGCGCGTCGCGCGCGTCGCGGATGGTGCGCACCGCATCGGTGCGCGCCGTCATCGTCGGTCCGCCATCGAAGATGTCGACGTAATTCTCGTGCGCGAAGCCCTCGTTCTCCAGCATCCGCATCGCCGCCCGCCCGCTGGGGTGCGGCAGGCCGATCGCGGCGCGCGCGGTGTCCGACAGCATGGCGGTGTAGATCGGGTGCTTGGGCATCAGGTCGGCGATGAACTGGTGTCCGTTCACCGCATTGAATTCGTCCGCCTGCTGAAAGTTCATGCCGAAGAACCGACCCGCCAGCCCGTCCCAGAACGGCGATCCGCCCCCCTCGTCGATGATGCCGCGCAGCTCGGCCAGGATGCGCTCGGCGAAACGGGCGCGATGCGCGCGGATGAACAGATAGCGCGAGCGGGCGAGCAGCAGCCCCAGCCCGCCGGCGCGCTCGCCCGGGTGGAGGAACAGGCCGCCGACCTCGCTCGACCCTTCGAGATCGGTGGTCAGCGACAGCATCTCCGCGCGGAAGGTGCGATCCAGTTCGCGGCTGTGCTGCGTCAGCGTGCCGAGGCGATAGCTGTAGAAGGGGTGGCGCTGCCCCACGTGGGTGAACAGCTGGCAGGTCCCGCGCACGTCCCCGGTGCGCACGTTTTCCAGCACCAGCACGAAGAGTTCGTCGGCGATCGTCGTTCCCGCTTCCGCCTTCGCGAAGGCGGCGTCGCTGCGCTCCAGCTTGGTGCGCAGCGCCTTGCGATCGGGCGGCAGGTTGGTGAAGCCGCCGCCGGTCAGCTTCGCCATTTCATACAGGTGCGGCAGGTCGTCGGGCGTGGCGGCGCGGACGACGAAGTCGGTCGCGGGGGTCATGACAGGGCTCCTTGGGCGACGCGCAGCATCGTGACGACGGACAGCGCCGCGCGCTCCGCCAGACTGGGGACGATCAGGAACTCGTCCGCCGAGTGGATCGCGCCGCCGCGCGCGCCCATCGTGTCGACCACGGGCACGCCGCACGCGGCGATGTTGTTGCCGTCGCACACGCCCCCCGTGGCGCGCCAGGCGATCGGCTGCCCCAGGTCCGCGCCCGCCGCCTTGACGAGGTCGAACAGGCGCGCCGCGCCCGCGTCGATCGGCTTGGGCGGTCGATTGAAGCCGCCGTGGACGTGGACCGCCACGTCGTGCGCCGCCGCCACGTCGGCGACGGCGGCGTCGATCGCGGCGCGCGCGCGCTCGATCGCACCGGCATCGGCGGGGCGGAAGTTGACGCGCAGAACGGCGTGGTCGGGCACGACGTTGTTGGGGCCGCCGCCGTCGATCCGTGCGGGGTTCACCGCCAGCCCCGCGCCCTTCGCGGCGTTCAGCCGCAGCGCCAGCGCTGCCGCGGCGACGATCGCATTGCGCCCCTCGTCCGGGTTCCGGCCGGCATGGGCGGCGCGCCCGGTGACCCGGATCGAGAAATTGCCCGTGCCGCCGCGCGCGCCCGCCAGCGTGCCGTCGGGCAGCGCGGGTTCGTAGGTGAGCGCCGCCGCCTTGCCGCGCGCCGCCGCCGCCAGCAGCGCGGCGGAGGAGAAGGAACCGGTCTCCTCGTCCGAGTTGACGACGACCTCGTAACCGACGTGGGAGCCGCCCGCCTCCACGGCGAGCAGCGCCTCCAGCATCAGCGACAGCCCACCCTTCATGTCCGCGGCGCCCGGCGCGTTCAGCGTGTCGGCGTCGATCCAGCGGGCCGACTGGAACGGATGGTCGGCAGGATAGACGGTGTCCATATGACCGGTCAGCAGCAGCCGCACCGGCGCGTCGGGCCGGACGGACAGGTGCAGGTGCCGACCATGCGCGATCGCGGCGACGCGGCCGTCCGCGGCCATGGCATCGGCCGGCTCGGGCTCGACCAGCCGCAGCTCGCCCGGCAGCGCGGCGAAGGCGTCGGCGAGTTCGCCCGCCATCGCGCCCACGCCGGAGAGGTGGCGCGTTCCGCTGTTGATCGCACACCACCGCTCCGTCCGCGCCAGCATCGCCGCCGCGTCCAGCCGCTCGACCGCGGCGCGCTCGTTACTCGACAATCCCCTCACCCGTCCTGTCTAGAGCGGGGGAGGGGGAAGGGGAACCCCGCGGCTCGGCAGCTCAGGCGTGGCCGGCGGAGGGATAGAACCAGGCGCGCACGCCTTCCCGGTTGAACGGGCGCCAGCCATACTCTGGCAGCGACAGCCGGTCCGCCACGGCGTAGAGAACGGCGGGGTTCACGCCCAGCCCGCAATGGCTGCCGTGCACCTCGATATTGTCCGAATTCTCGCTGAACGGCTCCACGCAATTCTGCCACGCGACGATCCCGTCCTCGCGGCTCCAGATCGCGGTGGAGGGGACGGGGGGCGGCGTCGCGCTCTCGCGCAGCTGTTCCTTGGTGGCGGCATCGTCGATGCGCTGCCCGGTCAGCAGCTCGTAGGCGCGCCACACGTTGGTCGAACGCGGCGAGCCGGTGAAGGGGGAGCCGAGCGAGATGACCTGCCGCACGGCGTCCGGCTGCACGCGGCTGACCATGCGCGCCATCACGCCGCCCAGGCTCCAGCCGACCAGGCTCACCTTGCGTCCCGTGGCCTCGTGGATCGCGGCGAGCCGCGCGGCCAGCTTCTCGCCCTCGCGCCCGATCGCCCTGGGTCCCAGGTTTCGGCCCAGGTCCCACGTATGTGCGTCGTAGCCGAGGCGCGTAAGATACCGGCGCAGCACCGTGGTGGAGGCGTCGGTGGTGGTGAAGCCCGGCAGCACCAGCACCGGGTGCCCGTCGCCGCGCGGCACCGAGTAGAGCCACGGCGCCGACGGGATCAGCAAACCGAACTCCGACAGCGCGCGCGGCAGCTCGGTGAAGGCCAGCAGCGGGCTGGGCGGGCGGGTGATCGGCGTGGGGGCGGCAGTCGCCATCGAACGGTGTCTCCTGATTTCCGGCGTCAATGCGCCGGCGGTCGTATTTGTTCAGCGATGCACGACTGACCTGAAGCAAGTGTTGCGCCCGGGCATCACGCTTGCGCTCCGAATCCGTAGGCGCGGTGCCCCGCCGCCACGCGGGCGGCATCGTAGGCCAGGATCAGAAGGTCGTGCGGCTGCCCGGCGCGGTCGCGCACCTGATCGCGCAGCAGCGCTTCGCCGCGAAAGCCCAGCGTCTCGAACAGCTCGATCGACGCTCTCTGGTCGGGCGTCATCGTCGCGGTGAGCTTGGCGAGGCCGCGTTCGCCCGCGATCGCCATGCCGGCCTGCAACAGGTCGCGCCCCAGCCCCGCGCCGCGCTCGTCCGCGGCGACCAGCAGACGGATCTCGCCGACATGTGCGCTCCAGCCCAGCGGATCGCGCACCAGCGCCGCGGTGCCGACGATGCGGCCCTCGCGCTCGGCCACCAGGCTGTCGATCCAGCCCTCGGCGATCGCTTCCAGCCAGGCCGCGATGACTCGAGGATGCTTCAGGTCGCGGCCGAGGAACAGGAGGTCGTGGTCGGGCAGCGCGCGCGCGAACGCCTCCATGCCGTCGCGGTCGCCCTCGCGAAAGCGGCGGATCCGGCACTCCCTCACTGCGACCGCTCCGCCAGCCAGCGCGCCAGCGCGGGCCACATCCGCTTGACCGCGTTCGGACCCGCGACCAGGCTGACGTGCCCGCCCTTCAGCACGATCTCCCGCTTGTCCTGGCTGCCCACCATGTCAATCAGCGGGGCGGAGGCCGCGCGCGGCACGATGTGGTCGTGCTCCGCCGCCAGGTGGAGGAACGGCGCGGCGATGCGCGACAGGTCGACGCGGCGCCCCCCGACGTCCAGCGTGCCCGCGGCCAGCCGGTTGTCCCACATCAGCGCCTTGGTCGTCTGCCGGAAATACTCGCCCGCCAGCGGCAGCGTGTCGTTGTTCCACCGCTCGAACATGCGGACCGATTTCACGAACTCGTCGTTCCACAGATTGTCGTAGAGGCGGATGTTCTGGGCCGTCTGCGCCGCGGGACGCAGCATGTAGAAGGCGCTGTACAGCATCTCGCCGGGTACGTTGCCCAGCGTATCGACCAGCCGGTCGACATCGAAGAAGCGGCGGTCGGACCACGCCTGGAACAGATCCATCGCGTGGAAATCGACGGGCGTGGTGAAGGTGGCGAGATTGGCGAGGACGCCGTCCCCTTCCAGCGCCGCCCACAACAGCGACAGCACGCCGCCGAAGCAATAGCCGATCACGCTGACGTCGGGTTCCCCCGTCTCCTCCGCGATGCGCTCCACCGCGGCGGGCAGGAAATCGAGCACGTAGCTCTCCAGCGTCAGCGCGCGCTCGTGCGGGCGGGGCGGGGCCCATTCCAGCATGAAGACGTCGAACCCCGCCCTCAGCAGATATTCGACCAGGCTCTGCCCGGGCACCATGTCGAAGATGAAGCCGCGGTTGGTGGTGGCCATCACCAGCAGCACCGGTACGCGATAGACGTCGTCTACCAGCGGGCGATAATGGTTCAACCGCATCGTGCCGCGCTCCACCAGAACGTCCTTGGGCGTGCAGCCGACCGCGGGGGCAGGGGAGGTGAAATAGTCGAAGCCCTTCACCTGCCGCGCCAGCATCCGCTCGAACTCGGCCTGCGCCGCGGCGAAGGGGGAGGTAAGGGTGTCGGTCATGCTGTGCCGGGGTGTTCTTCGGCCGATAGCTCCGTTCGGGCTGAGCGAAGACGAAGCCCATGCACGGCGAATGCCCTTCGACTTCGCTCAGGGCGATTGGAGTTGAGCGCGATGCTCATCCCGCCGGCGACTTGCGCCCCCGTGTCGGCTTGTCCTTCTTCGCCGGCGCCTGCGCACCCAGCGCCGCCTCGATCCGCGCCAGCGTCGCCTCCATCGCATCGACCCGCGCGGCGAGCGCCTCCACGTCCGAGCGCGTCGGCAGGTTGGCGGCGGCCAGCGCCTTCTCCATCGTGTCCTTGAACGCCGCCTGCATCTGCAGCGAAGCGGCGGTGGCGCCCTGCATCCCGCGCGCGAACTCCTCGCGCTTCATCGCGTCGTTGCCGAAGCTGTTCGCCATCTTCTCCCACTGGCCCAGCATGTCTCTGAAGAAGGCGCCGGGATCGGAGGGGCTGGTCATCCGGAGAGTGTTCCCGCCGGAACCGCCCGCGTCAAGCCGTCATTGCTGCACGCTTTGCTGCGCAGCAGGAACCGGGCCGGACGCGCGCGCGTCCAGCTGCGAATCGCCGCCCAGCGTGCGATAGAGGGTGACCAGGTTGGTGGCGCGGACCAGCTCGGTCTCCACCACACTGCGCTGCGCGGCATAAAGCTGTCGCTGCGCGTCGAGGCTGGTGAGATAGGTGTCGATCCCGCCGCGGTAGCGCAGATTGGCGAGCGCGAAGCTGTCGCGCGCCGCGACCAGGAAGCGCCGCTGCGCCGCCAGTTCCGCCGTGACGGTGCCGCGGCGCGCCAGCGCGTCCGCCACCTCGCGAAAGGCGACCTGGATCGTCGCCTCGTATTGCGCCAGCAGCGCGTCGCGCTGCGCCTGCGTTTGCGCGACGCCGGCGCGCCCGGCACCCGCGCGGAAGATGGGATAGGTGATCCCCGCCGTCCCCGTCTCCGTCAGCGAATCGCGCGAGAACAGCTCCGACAGTGCGGTGTTGGCCAGGCTGAAGACCAGCGACAGGTTGATCGTCGGGAACAATGCGGCACGCGCGGCGCCGATCTCCGCATTGGCGGCGCGCAGCTCGTACTCGGCCTGCACCACGTCGGGTCGGCGCAGCAGCACGCGGCTGTCGGTGCCAGCCGGCATCTCCGCCAGCGTGGCGGACGCCTCCTCGATCGTCGTCGCCAGCAGCGCCGGGTCCACCGGCGCGCCGACCAGCAGCTGGAGCGCGTTGATGTCCTGCGCCAGCGCGGTCCGCTGCTGCGCGATCGCGGCCTCGGCGGTGGCGAGCACCTGCTCGGCCTGTCGCACGTCGCTGCGCGGGCTGACGCCGCCGGCGCGGCGCTGCTCGGTCAGGCGGAAGCTGGCGCGCGCGCTCTCGGCCGTCTGCTCGGCGACCGCCAGCAGGCTGCGGTCCGCGGCATAGGTCAGCCACGCGCCGGCGACGTCACCGACCAGCGTCAGGCGGACGGCGCGCGCAGCCGCCTCCTGGCCGAAGAAGCGGTTCAGCGCGGCGGCGTTGAGCGAGCGGATGCGACCGAACAGGTCGAGTTCGAACCCGGTCACGCCGATGTTCGCCTGATAGGTGGTGCCGCCGACGGAAAAGGCGCCGCCCGCCGCCCCCGCGCCGATCTCGCGCTGCGTGACGGTGCCGCCGGTGGTGACTTCGGGAAACAGCTCGGCGCGCTGGATGCGATAGGCGGCGCGCGCGACCTCGATGTTGGCGGCGGCGACGCGCAGGTCGCGGTTGTTCGCCAGCGCCTGCTCGATCAGCCGTTGCAGCCGCGCGTCGCGGAAGATGTCGCGATAGGTGACGGCGGGCAGCGACGCCTCGGTCTGGCGCAGATAGGCGTCGCCGGTCGGCCACGACGCGGGCACGGGCAGTTCCGGCCGCACGTATTTGGGCGCGAAGGAGCAGGCCGCGACAGACAGCAGCAGCAGGGGCGCAAGCCGCCGGATCATGCCTTCGCCTCCGCTTCCTTTTCAGGCGACGGATCGGCCCCGCGCTTCAGCCCCTTCCACCCGTCCCGGAAGCCGCGGCGCACGAGGACGAAGAACAGCGGGATGTAGAAGACCGCGAGGATCGTCGCGGTCAGCATCCCGCCGATCACGGCGGTGCCGATGGCGATGCGGCTGTTCGCGCCCGCGCCGGTGGAGATGGCGAGCGGCAGCACGCCGAAGATGAAGGCGAGGCTGGTCATCAGGATCGGGCGCAACCGCAGCTTGGCCGCCTCCAGCGCGGCATCGATGACGCGCGCCCCCTTCTTCTCCGCCTGCTCGGCGAACTCGATCATCAGGATCGCGTTCTTCGCCGCCAGCCCCATGGTCGTCAGCAGGCCGATCTGCAGGTACACGTCGTTGATGAGCCCGCGCAGCGTGGTGAACACGACCGCACCGACCAGCCCGAGCGGGATGATGAGGAGCACCGCCAGCGGGATCGACCAGCTCTCGTACAGCGCGGCCAGGCACAGGAAGACGACGGCGATGGACAGGGCGTAGAGCAACGGCGCCTGTCCCGAAGACAGCCGCTCCTGATAGGAGATGCCTGCCCAGGCGACGCTGGTGCCGGGGATCTGCGCCGCCAGCTCCGCCATCCGCTCCATCGCGTCGCCCGAGCTGTAGCCCGACGCCGCCGACCCCTGGAATTCGAACGAGGACAGGCCGTTGAAGCGGGACACCGTGACGGGCGCCTGCGACCAGCTGATCCGCGCGAAGGAGCTGAACGGCACCATCTGTCCGTTCGCGCCGCGCACGAACCACTGGTCGAGATCGCCCGGGTCCGACCGGTAGGGCGCGTCGCCCTGCACGTAGACGCGTTTCACCCGTCCGCGATCGATGAAGTCGTTGACGTAGCGGCCGCCCCAGGCGGTCGACAGCGTGGCGTTGACGTCCGCCTGCGTCAGGCCCAGCGCCGACAGTTTCTGCTGGTCGATGTCGACCTTCAGCGTGCCGACATCGGGCAGTTCGGTCAGTCGCACGGCGGACAGGATCGGATCGTTCTCCGCCGCCGCCAGCAGCTTGTCGCGCGCCGCGTTGAATTCCTGCGTGCTGAGCGCGCCGGTGTTCTGCAATTCCATGGTGAAGCCGTCCGACTGGCCCAGCCCGCGGACTGCGCCGGGTTGCAGCGCGAAGACGCGCGCGTCGCGCAGGCCCCGGAAGGCGGCGGAGGCGCGCGCCACGATCGCCTCGGCGCCATTCTCCTTGCCCTTGCGCTCGGCCCAGTCGGTGAGGTTGATATAGCCGCGGCCGACGTTCTGCCCGCTCGCCCCGCCGCCGCCGCCGGTGGTGACCAGCATGACGCGCACGTTCGCACGCTCGTTCTCGCGCAGGTACTTCTCGATCCGCTGCTGGATCTCGAACGTGCGACCCTGCGTGGCGCCGGCGGGCAGCTGGAACTGGATCTGGATGCTGCCCTGGTCCTCGGTCGGCAGGAAGCCGGTGGGCATCCGCAGGAACAGGAAGGCGAGCAGGCCGACGGTGAGGAGGTAGGCCACGACGAAGATCGCCTTGCGATCGATCACGTAACGCGTCGCCGCGATGTAGCGCGCCACCATGCGGTCGAACGCGTCGTTGAACCAGTCGCGCGCCCGCTCCAGCGCGTGAGCCACCTTGGGCGCCTTGCGCGCGAGCCAGCTGTGCTCGATCGCGTGGCCCTCGTCGCTCTTGTGCTGCTTCAGCAAGGTGGCGGTCAGCGCCGGCGACAGGATGACCGCGACCAGCACGGACAGGATCATCGCCGCCACGATCGTGACGGAGAACTGGCGGTAGATGACACCGGTCGACCCGCCGAAGAACGCCATCGGCAGGAACACCGCGGACAGCACCAATGCGATCGCGACCAGCGCGACGGTGATCTCCTCCATCGACTGGATCGTCGCCTCGCGCGGCGACATGCCGGGGTTCTCCTCCAGCAGCCGCTCGACGTTCTCGACGACGACGATGGCGTCGTCGACCAGCAGGCCGATCGCCAGCACCAGGCCGAACAGCGTCAGCGTGTTGATGGAGAAACCGGCGACGTAGAACACCGCGAAGGTGCCGAGCAGCACGACGGGCACGGCGATGGTCGGGATCAGCGTGGCGCGCCAGCTCTGCAGGAAGACGAACATCACGATGACGACCAGGATCACCGCCTCGATCAGCGTCTTCACCACCTCCTCGATCGACAGCTTGATGAAAGCGGTGGAATCGTTGGGGAAGGTATATTCCAGCCCCTGCGGGAAGCCCTTCGCGACACGCGCGACCTCCGCCTTCACCAACTCCGAGGTGGTCAGCGCGTCGGCGCCCGGGGCCATCAGCACGGCGATGCCCGCGCCCGGATGGCCGTTGACGCGGCTGATCGCGTTGTAGCTCTCCGCACCCAGTTCCACGCGCGCGACGTCGGCCAGCCGCACGGTCGCGCCATTGGCCTGGGTCTTCAGGATGATGTTCGCGAACTGGTCCGGCGTCTGCAATCGCGACTGCGCGGTGACGACCGCGTTCAGCATCTGCTCCTTGGGCATCGGCTGCCCGCCGATCTCGCCCGCCGCAACCTCGGTGTTCTGCGCCTGGATCGCGCTGATGACGTCGCCCGGCATCAGCTGGAAGCTCGCCAGCCGCGCGGGATCGAGCCACACGCGCATCGCATATTGCGCACCGAAGACGTTGGTGTCGCCGACGCCCTGGATGCGGCCGAGCGAATCCTGGAGGTTGGAGATCAGGTAGTCGGAGACATCCTGATTGGTCATCCGGTCGGTCGCGTCATAGACGCTGACGATCATCAGGAAGTCCGGGTTGGATTTGCGGACCGTCAGCCCCTGCTGCTGCACCTGTTGCGGCAGGCGGCTGATCGCCTGCTGCACCTGGTTCTGCACCTGCACCTGCGCGATGTCGGGATCGGTGCCCTTGTCGAACGTGGCGGTGATCGTCACCTGCCCGCGCGAGGTGGAGGAGGAGCTGAAGTAGAGGAGACCGTCGATGCCGGTCAGCGTCTGCTCGATCACCTGGGTGACGCTGTTCTGCACCGTTTCCGCATTGGCGCCGGGATAGGTGGCGCGCACGGACACCTGCGGCGGCGCGACGTCGGGATATTGCGCGATCGGCAGGCCCAGGATCGCGCCGACGCCCGCCATCATGACGATGATGGCCAGCACCCAGGCGAAGATCGGGCGATCGATGAAGATGCGGGACATGGGCGGTCAGCGTCCTCCGCCGGCCTTGCCCTGGCCCTGCGCCTGCATCTTCTTCATCTCCTCGGGCGAGGGCGGGACGACGCGCTGCGGCGTGCCGGCCGGCACGGGCGCGATCGGCGCGCCGGGCTTCAGGTCGGCCAGGCCCTGGGTGATGATGCGGTCGCCGGGCTTCAGTCCCTTGGTCACCACCCAGTTGGCGCCCACCGTACGCGTGGCGTCGACGGTGCGCTGTTCCGCCTTGTTGCCGGCGCCCACGACGAACAGCGTCGCGCTGCCGCGCGGATCGCGCTGCACCGCGGCCTGCGGCACGAGGAAGGCGTTCTGCTGCACCGCCTGCGAGAACACGGCGCGCACGAACATGCCGGGAAGCAGCAGCCCGTCCGGATTGGGGAAGCGGGCGCGCAGCGTGACGGTGCCGGTCGCCTGGTCGACCACCACCTCGGCGAACTCGACAGTGCCGGTGCGGCCGTAGTCGCTGCCGTCCTCCAGCTTCAGCCGCACCGTGGTGCTCGCCGGCGTGACCCCGCCGCTGGCGAGATTGCGCCGCAGCGCCAGCAGGTCGGCGGCGGATTGCTGGATGTCGACGAACATGGGGTCGAGCTGCTGGATCGTCGCCAGCGGATCGGCCTGGCTGGTCGAGACCAGCGCGCCGACGGTAAACAGCGAACGGCCGATGCGCCCGCTGATCGGCGCGGGCACGGTGGTGAAGCGCAGGTTCGTGCGCGCGGTGTCGAGCTGCGCGCGGTTCAGGTCGATCTGCGCGCGCGCCTGGCGCTGCGTGGCGACCGCGTCGGTATAATCCTGCCGGCTGATCGCCTCCGCCTCGGCGAGCGGGCGGAAACGGTCGGCGCGCACCCTTGCCGCCTCGAACGTCGCCTGCGCGTTGGCGACGCCGGCGCGTGCCTCGTTGGCGGCGGCGCGGTACAGCGAGGGGTCGATCTGATAGAGCGGCTGCCCCTGGCGGACGAAGCTGCCCTCGGTGAAGAAGCGGCGCTGGATGACGCCGGCGACCTGCGGGCGCACCTCGCTCGACTGGAAGGCGACCGTCCGCGCGGCCAGCTCCACGGTGACGGGTACCGCGCTGGTCTGGAGAGTGACGAAGCCGACCGCCTTGGGCCGCCCGTCGCCACCCCGGCCGCCACCGCTGCCGCCGCCCTTCTGCTGCGCCTCGCCGCCCGAGCCGCAGGCGGCGAGCAGCATCAGCGCGCAGGCGGCCGCCATGCCCGCTCCACCGCGGCCCATCCCGCCCATCGTCCGCCTCGTCATTAAAGTGATCCGCCCAAGCAAGCCACGCGGGCTAAAGGCCATTTGTCGCAAATGTTTCGCAAGGGCGAGGTAATTTTGCGGTTCGACGCGCCGGCGAGCGCGAAGCTGGCTCAGCCGCGCACGAAGTTCCCCGTCCGGCGCTCCGCCACCGCCTTGATGCCCTCGCGGAAATCGGCGGTCCGCATCAGCCGGTCCTGCTCGGCGCGCTCGTGCTCGGTCCGCTGCCGCACCGCCTCGGCCAGGTCGGCGCGCATCGTCGCGCGCGTCGCCTCCACCGCCAGCGGCGCATTGGCGGCGATCTCCGCCGCCAGCCGCTGCGCCGCGGCGCGCACGTCGTCGAGCGGGGCGATCTCGTCGGCCAGGCCGTAGCGCAGCGCGTCCTCCGCCTTCACCCGCCGCCCGGTCAGCAGCATCAGCGCGGCGTGCTGCTGGCCGACGACGCGGGGCAGGGTGTGCGTGATGCCGAAGCCGGCGTGGAAGCCGAGCGTCACGAAGCTGGCGGCGAACCGCGCCTCCGGCGCCGCCACGCGGAAGTCGCCGACGAGCGCGAGGCCAAGCCCGGCGCCGATCGCGCTGCCCTGCACCGCCACCACGATCGGCTTGCGCGTGGAGAACAGACGCACCGCGTTGCGGTACAGCACCGGCGTCTCGCTCTCGCCGCTCTCGTCGGCGAGCGGCTTGTCGCCGGACAGGTCGGCTCCGCCGCAGAACACCTTGCCCGCGGTCGCCAGCACGGTCGCGCGCACCGCGTCATCGGCGTCAAGCACCTCGAAGGCGTCCGCGATCTCGCCCACCGTGGCGGCGCTGACGAAATTGGCCGGACCGCGTTCGTAAAGGACGGTCGCGACGTGGCGATCGGTCGTGACGGTGACATGGTCGCTCATGCGCGTGTTCCCAGCAGGTTGCGGGCCACCACCCAATTGTGGATCTCCGTCGGCCCGTCGTAGATCCGCATCAGCCGGATGCGCGCCGCCATCTGCTGCAACGGCATCTCCCGCGTCATCCCCATCGCGCCGAAGCATTGCATCGCGTGGTCCAGCACCTCCCACGCCATTTCGAGCGCGTAGGACTTGATCATCGACACCTCGTTGCGCACGTCGCGCCCCTGGTCCAGCTTCCACGCGCAATCGTACGTCATCAGGCGGGCGGCGTGGATTCGTATGGCGGCGTCGCTGATCCAGTTCTGCACGGTCTGCCGCTCGCTCAGCGGCTTCCCGAAGGTGACGCGCTGGGGGGCATAGTCGATCATCATTTCCATCGCGCGCTGCGCCATGCCGATCGCGTTCGCCGCCATCTCCGCGCGGCGGGTGGCGAGGCGCAGCTGCATCGGCGCGAAGCCCTGGCCCTCGGTGCCCAGCAGCTTCCATCCCTCCACCCGGCAATCGTCCAGCGCGATCTCGTACAGGGTCTCGGCGCCGATGACCGGGATCGGGCGCACGACGTGGAAGCCGGGCGCGTCGCGATCCACCAGGAACGCGCTGATGCCGCCACGCGCGCCCTTCTCCTTGTCGGTGACGGCCATCACGATCGTGAAGTCCGCCACGTTCGCCTTGGTGATCCAGATCTTGCGGCCGTTCAGGACCCAGTCGTCGCCCTCGCGGACGGCGGTGGTCCGCATGCCCGCGGGGTCGGCGCCCGCGCCGGGCTCGCTGATGCCGATCGCGCTGATCGTCTCGCCGCGGACATAGGGGGCGAGGTACGCCTCGCGCTGCCGCTCGGTGACGGTGGCGGCCAGCATCTTCAGATTGGGCGAGTCGGGGGGCAACACCCAGGGGACGATCGTGCGGCCCAGCGCCTCGTTCACCGCCACCATCGCCACTGCGGGCAGGTCCGTTCCGCCGACGTCCTCCGGCGCGTCCAACCCCCACAGGCCGAGGTCGCGCGACACCTGGTCCACCCGCGCGCGCTCCTGCGCGGTCAGCTTCAGCCCCTCGCCCGCGATCTCGCGCTCCAGCACTCGGCCTTCCAGCGGAACCAGCTCGTCGTCGACGAACCGGCGGGCCAGATCGGCGATCATGCGATGGTCTTCGTCCAGCTCGAACTTCATGCGCGTCTTCCTCTCGCCGCCGTCCTTACCGGCTTTTGCGGCCAGGTCCACGCGGAGGAGACACGCCGGCGACCGGGTTGATGTGGGTCACGTCGTGCAACCCTTCGCGCGATGTTGCGTTGCGACGGTGTACGGGGGTGTAACGGTAATCCGGCGCCTGCGAGTGGCAAAGGGGCGTGTGTGCTGGGGTTCCGTTTCCGTCGATCGGCCTTGATGATGGCGACCGCGCTGGCGGCGGTGCCGGCGAGTGCCCAGATGCAGAAGCCCGGAACGGCGCCGGCGCAGGGGCCGGACGCCCCGCAACCCTCCGACCCATCCGCCGATCCGCAGGGTGATGCGCCGATCGTGCCGGAAGCGGAGTTCGACGCCGCGCTGCCGCCGATCGTCGACGACGTGAACGCGCCGCTGGAGCCGCTCCGCGTGCCGCCGCCCGCCGCGACGACCGCGCAGCCGGCTACCCCTGTCACGCAGGCGGCGCAGGCGCCGCTGACCGAGGGCGCGCTGCCCCCGGCGGGGGCGACCGATCCGGTGCTCGCGCAGCCGCTGGAGCCGCTGAACAGCTTCGACACCGTGCCGTTGCAGACCGTCGCCGACGTGCCGGAGGGCGAGGACGCGCCGGAGATTGCCTATGTCACCGAGGTGCGCGGGCTCGATCCGTTGAACCTGACCGACGAGTTCAACTCGCTGTCCGCGCTGAAGGAAGGGGGCGGGAAGGCGGCGAACGCGACGCAGGTGAACGCACGCGCCAAGGAGGACGAGCAGCTGGCCGTCCGCCTGATGAAGTCGCTCGGTTATTACGACGGGACCGCCATCTCGACCATCGAGACGGGCGCCGGCGCCACGGGCGACGAGGCGCCGCCGGGGACGAATAGGCGCCTGCGCGCGATCGTCAGCGCGACGCCGGGCACGCGCTACACCTTGGGCAGCGTGGCGGTGAAGGCCGGGCCGACGGTGCCGCCGGACCTCGTGCGTCGCGAGCTGCCGCTGAAGGTGGGCGACCCGATCGAGGCCGCGCGGGTGCAGGGCGCGGAGGCGAACGTCGCGCTGAAGCTGCCGCAGCAGGGCTACCCTTTCGTGAAGGTCGGCGATCGCGACGTGCTGCTCGACGAGGCGACGCACAAGGGCGACTATACCCTGCCGGTCGATACCGGGCCGCGAAGCAGTTTCGGCGCGCTGCGCACCGAAGGCGATCCGATCTTCGACCTCGACCACCTCAACGTCTTCCCGCGGTTCGAGCGCGGGCAGCTCTACGACAATCGCCTGCAGGACGACCTTCGCGAGGCGCTGGTGGCGACCGGGCTGTTCGGCTCCATCGGCGTGGAGCCGGTGCGCACCGGCGTGCCGGGTCCCGACGGGACCGAGGTGGTCGACCTGATGGTTCGCCAGACCAAGGGGCCGCAGCGCAGCCTGGCGGGCAGCGGCGGTTTCAACACCGGCGAGGGGCTGAAGGTGGAGGGCAGCTACACCCACCGCAACCTGTTCCCGCCCGAGGGCGCGCTGATCCTGACGGCGGTGGCGGGCACGCAGCAGCGCGGCGCCAGCGCCACCTTCCGTCGTGCCAATGCCGGGCGGCGCGACCGCACCGTCAGCCTGACAGCGGCGCTCAATTATCAGAGCTACGACGCCTTCAACGCCTATACGGGCACGATCGCAGGGCGGATCGCGTACGATTCGACACCGATCTGGCAGAAGACATTCACCTACGCCTTCGGCTTCGAGCTGACCGGCACCGCGGAGGAAGCGTACGACTTCGATCGCGGCGAACGGCGGCGGCAGACCTACGGCATCTTCGCGCTGCCGGCGCAGGCGGTGTTCGACCGGTCGGACGACCTGCTCAACCCGACGAAGGGCTATCGCCTGAAACTGAACCTGAGCCCCGAGACGTCCGTATCGGGCGGCGTGCGCCCCTATGCGCGCACGATGGTGGAGGCGACCGGCTACTTCCCGGTGAGCGACAGCCTGGTCATCGCGGGTCGGGCGCGCGCAGGGGCGATCTTCGGCATCGACCGCAACGAACTCGCACCGTCGCGGCGCTATTATGGCGGCGGCGGCGGATCGGTGCGCGGTTACGGCTTCCAGCGGCTCGGCCCGCTTGAACCCGCGAGCGTGCTGGAACCGGACGAGGACGGCAACGTGGACCTCGGCGACCTGCGGCCCGTCGGCGGACGCAGCATCAACGAATTCTCGCTGGAAGCGCGCTACCGCTTCGGCGATTTCGGCATCGTGCCCTTCATCGACGGCGGCAACGCCTATGAGAGCACCTTTCCCAAGGGCTCCGACCTGCGCTTCGGTGCCGGCATCGGCGGCCGCATCTACACGAACTTCGGTCCGCTCCGCGTCGACGTCGCGACGCCGCTCAATCCCCGGCCCGGCGACGGCAAGGTCGCGCTCTACATCTCGATCGGACAGGCGTTCTGATGGCCGAGAATCCCGTGTCGGACACCGCCGTGGTCGAGACCCGCCGCCCGCTGTGGCAGCGCGTGCTGAAGTGGATCGGCGTCGCACTCCTTGGGCTGGTGGCGCTGCTGCTGGTGATCGTGCTGGGCATCAACACCGATCCCGGCCGCCGCTTCGTCGCCGACCAGATCGGCGGCTACACCACCGCCTCGGGTCTCAACATCAAAGTCGGCCGGATCGACGGCTCGCTCTACGGCACCATGCGACTGAGCGACGTGCGCGTCAGCGATCCGAAGGGCGTGTTCCTCACCTCGCCGCGGCTCGAGGTGGACTGGCGGCCGTTCGCGTATCTGAACAATCATATCGACGTGAAGAGCGTGTCGAGCGGGCTCATCACGCTGCGCCGCAATCCGGAGCTGAAGCCGTCGGAGGAGCCGACCGACCCGAACGCGCCCATCCTGCCCGACCTCGACATCGACATCGGCCGCCTGTCGGTCGCGCGCTTCGTCATGGAGCCGCCGGTGTCAGGCCAGCGGCACGTCGCGCGGATCGACGGCGCGGCGCATATCGCAGATCGCCGCGCGCAGCTGACCGTCGATGCAGCGGCCCTGCGCGCGCCGGGCGTGGCCGGCGGCGATGTGGCGCGGGTGCGGCTGGACGCGGTACCCGACGATAACCGTCTCGCCATCGACGCGCGGGTGCAGGCACCCGCGGGCGGCATGGTGGCGCAGCTCGCCGGCCTGAAGGCGCCGCTTGGCGCCACGCTGACGGGACGCGGCAGCTGGGCGGACTGGCGCGGCAAGCTGGACGCCACGCTGGGCGGCGGGAAGCTCGCCGACCTCGACGTGCTGGCGCAGGACGGGCGCATCCGCGTCAACGGCTTGACCCGGCCGGGCCTCTATCTCGAAGGCCCGGTGGAGCGGCTGACCGCGCCGGGGCTGCGGATCGAGAGCGACACGCGGCTGGCCGAGCGACGCGCCGACACGCGGATCAAGCTGACCTCCGATGCGCTCGCGGTGGACGCGGGCGGCGTGCTGGACCTCGCCGCCAGCCGCTTCGGCAATTTCGCGGTGGATGCGCAGCTGCTGACGCCCGGTGCCATCGCGCCCAACATCAATGGCCGCGATGTGCTGGCGCGCGTGGTGCTGAACGGGCCCTTCGCGACGCCGACGGTCGACTACAAGGTGCGCGCGGCGACGCTGGGATTCCAGCAGACGGTGGTGCAGGGGCTCTATGCCGAGGGGCTGGCGCGCGTGAACGCCGACCGCATCCTCGTGCCGGTCAGCGCGCGCGCGCGCCGGATCGCGGGGCTGAACCCGGCGCTCGGCGGGCTGACCACCAACGCGCGGATCGACGGCGACATCGCCATCCAGATGCCCAACATCCTGTCGGACAATCTGCGCATCCGTTCCGACACGATCAACGCCACCGCCATCGTCGCCGCCAACATGGAAACGGGGCGCTACACGGGAGCCTTGCAGGGGCGCGTCAACAACTTCCGGGTCGACTCGGTCGGCATCCTTGACCTCAACACGCAGGCCGATCTGGTCGCCACGCCAACGGGCTTCGGCGTGACCGGACGCGTCGCGTTGCAGACGAAGCAGCTGTTCAACGAGGGTGCGCGCAGCTTCCTGGGCGGCAATGCGGTGGCCAGCACGCGGTTCGGATATTCGCCCGAGGGGATCGTCACCTTCCGCGACCTGCGCCTCAACGCGCCGCAGTTCCGCATCACGCGTGGCGAGGGGCGGTTCGATCCGGCGACCGGACGCGTGCTGGTGAGCGCCGACGCGACCTCGACGCAATACGGCCCGCTGTTCGCGCGGGTGGAAGGGACGACCACCGCGCCCGTGGTGCGCCTGCGCGCGCCGCGGCCGGGCGTCGGCGTAGGCCTCGCGGACCTCGACGCGCGGATCGTCGGCCGCGGCAACGCCTATCAGGTGAACGCGACCGGGGGCACGACCTACGGCCCGTTCAGCGCCGACGTGCTGGTGCGGCCTGGCGCGCAGCTGGCCGTGGACATCCGCCGCGTCGTCTTCGCCGGCATCGGTTTCGCCGGGCGCGTGGTGCAGACCGCGGCGGGGCCGTTCGCCGGCGACGTCCGCTTCGACGGGCGCGGCGTGACCGGGACGGTGGGCCTCGGCGCGCAGGGTGGCTATCAGCGTGCCAGCGTGAACGCGCGGGCCTATGCGGCGACGATCCCCGGCGCGGTGGACTTCACCATCGGTCGCGCGCTGATCGCGGCGACGGTGGTGCTATATCCGAAGGCGCCGTCCGTCGTGGCGGACGCGCAGGTCGCCGACCTTCGCTACGGCCCCACGGTGATCCAGGCGGCGCGGGCGAAGGTGAACTACACCGGCGGGCGCGGCACCGCGCAGGCGCTGCTGACCGGGTCCAACGGCGTGCCGTTCCGCGTGGCGCTGAACAGCCGCCTCTCGCCCTCGCTCTACCTGGTCGCGCTGCAGGGTCAGGCGAACGGCGTGAACTTCCGCACGCCCGCCGCGGCGCGGATCGTGCCCGAGGCGGGGAGCTATCGTCTCCAGCCCACGCGGCTCGACTTCGACCGCGGCACGATGCGGCTCGCGGGCCGATTCGGCGGCGCGGCGACCAGCGCGCAGGCCCGGCTCGACCGGCTGGACCTGTCGCTGCTGAGCGCCTTTGTCCCCAACCTCGGCATCGGCGGTCAGGCCACCGGCAGCCTCGACTATGTCCAGCGCGCCGGGCAGGCGGTGCCCGAGGCGGACGTGCGGATGACGATCGCCAACTTCACCCGCTCCAGCCTCGCCGCGGTGTCCGAACCCGTCGACATCGTCGTCCAGGGCCGGCTGGATGCCGCCGCGGGCGAGGCGCGGGCGCTGATCCGGCGCGGCGCCACCCCGGTCGGACGCATGGTCGCGCGGCTGACCCCGGCGGGCAGCGGCAGCTGGTCGACGCGGCTGATGCAGGGCCCGCTGTCGGGCGGCATCCGCTACAACGGCCCGTCCGGCGTGCTGTTCAGCTTCGCGGGCCTGGCAGAGCAGCAATTGTCCGGCCCGATCGCGGTCGCCGCGGACTTCGGCGGCACCGTGGCCGCGCCGCGCGTCAACGGCCTGATCCGCGCCGACAACCTGACCTACACAAACGAGACCTACGGCACCCGCCTGACGCAGATGCGCATCGCGGCGCGCTTCAACAACGACCGGCTGGAGCTGACGCAGGTGCAGGCGCGCGCCGGCAGCGGCACGGTGCAGGCACAAGGCGCCGTCGGCCTCGCCGCGGCGCAGGGCTTCCCGATGGACATCCGCGTGGCCATGCGCGACGCGCAGCTCGCCCGCTCCGACGCGATCGGCGCGACGGCCAGCGGCGACGTGCGCATCCAGAAGGACGCGCAGGGCGGACTCATCAGCGGCAACATCAACGTGCCCGAGGCCCGTTACCAGATCATCCGTCAGGGTTCGGCCGAGGTGCCGGAGCTGACCGGTGTCCGGCGCAAGAGCGACATCCGCGTCGCGCGCCCGACCGATCGGCCGACACCGGCGCCGGCGGGCCTGTTCCGGCTCGACCTGCGAGTGCGCGCGGACAATCGCCTGTTCGTCTCCGGCATGGGGTTGGAAAGCGAGTGGGAGATGGACCTGCGTGTCGGCGGCACCTCCGCCGCGCCGACCGTGTCCGGCGGGCTTGACGTGGTGCGCGGCACCTATTCCTTCGCCGGCAAGCGCTTCGAGCTGCAACGCGGGCGCGTGCGCTTCACCGGGCCGGTACTGACCGATCCCGACATCGACATCCTGGCGACGACACAGAACGACGGCGTCACGTTCAACATCGCGATCACCGGGACCGGGCAGCGTCCGCAGATCGCCTTCACCTCCACGCCCGCGCTGCCGCAGGACGAGGTGCTGAGCCGCCTGCTCTTCGGCACCAATCCGGAGAACCTGTCGGCGACCGAGGCGATCCAGCTGGCGAGCGCGCTCAACTCGCTGCGCGGGTCCGGCGGCGGGCTCAATCCGCTCGGCAAGCTGCGCAGCGCGACCGGTTTCGACCGGCTGCGCATCCTGGGCGCGGACGAGGCGAGCGGGCGCGGGTCGGCGCTGGCGGCAGGCAAGTATCTGACCGACGACATCTACGTCGAGATCGTCACCGACGCGCGCGGCTTCACCGCCACGCAGCTGACGATCGCGCTGACGCGGACGCTGAGCGTCCTGTCGCAGGCGGGATCGTTCGGCGGCTCGAACGTCCAGCTCCGCTACTCGCGCGACTATTGATGCGCGGGGGCGGGGTGGCCGGGCAGGGGGGCTTTCACGCTACTTACATTTCGGTTAGCAACTGGTCCTCGAGAGGATAAGTGCATGACCGAGCATCTGGACGTGATCGTCGTCGGCGCAGGACTGTCCGGTGTGGGTGCCGCCTGGCACCTGCAACAGCGCTGTCCCGACCGCAGCTTCGCCATCCTCGAGGCGCGCGACGCGATCGGCGGGACGTGGGATCTGTTCCGCTATCCGGGCATCCGCTCCGATTCGGACATGCACACGCTGGGCTACAGCTTCCGCCCCTGGACCCAGGCCAAGGCGATCGCGGACGGCCCGTCGATCCGCGCCTATGTTGAGGACACCGCGCGCGAGGCGGGGATCGACCGCAAGATCCGTTTCCGCCACCGGCTGATCTCCGCCGAATGGTCCACGCCCGACGCGCGCTGGACGCTGCAGGTGGAAAAGGAAGGGGGGGAGCGCGTGGAGATGACGTGCGGCTTCCTCTACGTCTGCTCGGGCTATTACGATTACGCAGCCGGTCATGCGCCGGACTTCCCGGGATCGGCCGACTTCAGCGGGCGCATCGTCCATCCGCAATTCTGGCCCGAGGACCTCGACTATTCGGGCAAGCAGGTGGTCGTCATCGGCAGCGGCGCCACCGCGGTGACCTTGTTGCCCGAAATGGCGCGCCACGCCGCGCACGTCACCATGCTCCAGCGCTCGCCCACCTATGTCGTCACCCGCCCGGCGCAGGACGGTTTCGCCAACTGGCTGCGGCGACGGCTGCCCGCGCGCGCGGCCTATGGCGTCACACGCTGGAAGAACGTGCTGTTCGGCATGTTCTTCTACCGGATGGCGCGACGCCGGCCGGAGCGGGTGAAGGAGCGGCTGATCGGCATGGTGCGCGAGCAGCTGGGCGCCGACTATGACGTCGCGACCCATTTCACGCCGCGCTACAATCCGTGGGACCAGCGCATCTGCCTGGTGCCCGACGCGGACCTGTTCGCCGCGCTCCGCTCGGGCGCGGCGTCGGTGGTGACCGACACGATCGAGACGTTCACGCCCGCCGGTATCCGGCTCGCATCGGGTCGCGAGATTCCCGCGGACGTCATCGTCACCGCCACGGGGCTGAAGCTGGCGATGATGGGCGGCGCGCGCATCGCGGTCGACGGCGTGCCGGTGAACGTCGGACAGGCGATCCAGTACAAGGGCATGATGCTGTCCGACGTGCCCAATCTCGCCTTCACCTTCGGTTACACCAACGCCTCGTGGACGCTGAAGGCGGACCTCGTCGCCGCCTATGTCTGCCGGCTGCTCAACACGATGAAGCGGCGCGGCGTGCAGCAGGCGACGCCGCGGATCGGCGATAGCGGAGTGGCGCCGGAACCGTTCGCCGACTTCACGTCGGGCTACATCCAGCGGGCCGAGGCGGTGTTGCCGAAGCAGGGCAACCGCAAGCCGTGGCGGCTTAACCAGAACTACGCGCTGGACGTGATGGCGCTACGCTTCGGATCGATCGACGACAGCATGGAGTTCGCGAACCCGCCGGCGGGTCGCCGCGCGGCCTGACGTCCGAGTCGCGGCGCATCAGAGACGTCGCGGAATGAGGATTTGAAGAGGCGGGAGGCGGCGGCGGCTTGGGTCCGGACCGGGGCAAGTCGCGCCTGATTGGCGTGACTTACGTCCGGACCGGACCGGATGCCGGTGGCTTACCAGGGCTTGACCTGGATCCCGCTGACCAGCGCGATGATGAACGCGAGCATGAGTTTCTCCCTCGTTGGCGCCTCGTTGAGCGCGCGCCATGGTTAGCTGTTTCTTTACGATCTCTCAACGTCGTTAACCGTCCTTAACGATCGACCTTGGTCTTAAATCATTCTTCAGCCCTGGTGGGTTAGGCGCAGGCCCATGACCCGCGCCGATTTCCCCCACCGCGCCATCGCCGAAGCGGACGCGCGTGTGTCGGAGACACGGACCGTCGGCACGCTGCCTTGGCGCTTCCACGTGGTGGCGGAAGTCGCTGATTTCGCCGGATTGCGGCGGCGGCTGGGCCGGGCAGGGTCGAGCCGGATCGCTTCGGATCTGGTCGATGCCTCGGCTCCCTACCTTCCCGGCGTGACGATGATCCCCGTCGGGCGCGAGCGGATCGAGCTCGACTTTGGCGGGACATCGCCAAGGGCGGCCGACGACATCCTCGATCGGCTGCGCCGCATTGCCGCCGGGCGCGAGATCGTGCTGCGCTTCGGCACGGCGATCGGCAGCGCGCAGGCGGACGAGGTGCGGCTGGCCGAGCAGGCCGAGGCCGCGCTGGACCGGGCGCGAGGCGCCAATGCGGCGGGCGATCCGCCGGGCACGCCCGACGCGATCGCACTGGGTGCGGAACTGGCGCGCGCGATCGACGAGAACGAGCTCGTCCTCTTCTACCAGCCCAAGGTCCATGCCCGCCGGCAGGAGATCGACAGCGCCGAGGCGCTGATCCGGTGGCAGCACCCGGTACGCGGCCTGATCCCGCCGGGGGACTTCATCCCGGTGGCGGAGGCCGGCGACCTCATCGACCGCCTGACGCTGTGGACCATCGAGCGCGCCATCGCCGACCAGTTGGCGCTGCGTGCGATGGGGCACGACCTGCGGATCTTCGTCAACATCTCCGGCCGCTTGCTGGGCGACACCCTCTTCGCAGCGCGGGTGTGCGATATCGTCGGCGCCACCGACGCGAAGCTGGGCTTCGAGGTGACGGAGACATCGGTCATCCGCGATCCCGCGAGCGCCATCGCCAACCTCCAGCGGTTCGCCGATATCGGCGTGTGCATCGCGATCGACGATTATGGCGCGGGCCTATCCAGCCTCGCCTATCTGAAGCAACTGCCCGCGCGCGAGCTGAAGATCGACAAGCTGTTCATCACGCAGCTGACCAGCTCGAACAGGGACCCGCTGATCGTCCGTTCGACCATCGACCTCGCGCATGCGCTCGACATGGAGGTGGTGGCCGAGGGGGTCGAGACCCATGCCGCGCTGGCGCTGCTGACGGTGATGGGCTGCGACATGGTGCAGGGTTTCCTCATCAGCCGTCCGGTACCGCGCGACGCGCTGGTCGCTTTCCTTCGCGAGGACGGCAACCGCCGCGCGTCGATGGAGACCCGCCTGTCCTTCAGCCGACTGGCGAGCGCGTGGAAGCGCGCCTGAGCGGCGTGACCCGCCGCTTGTGTCTGCCGCTTCTCGCGGTCGCACTGTCCATCCTGCCGGCAGTTCCGGCAACGGCGTCTGCAAGCGACTTCGACGTGATGGTCGCGCAGGTTCGTTCGGATATGCTCGTCGATCCATTCAAGGCCGCAGAGGGGGCAGAGCGGGCACTCGACGTCGCGGGTCGTGAGAAGAACGAGCGCGAACGGTCGATCAGGCGTGCCACTGCGCTGTGGCTGCAAGGCGAGGCCACGAACCGCCTCGGCCGTCCGGTAGACGCGCTGCGCCCGCTCGCGGCGGCCCGCGCGCTTGCTGACCGGTTCGATCCCGGTTCATTGCTGCTGGCCGACATCCTTCTTGCCGAGGGGAGCGCGCTCACCGATGCGGCACGCGTCACCGAGGCGCTGTCGACGCTGCAATCGGCGCACGCGCTCTATTTAAAGCTGAAGCAGGGGCGAAGTCGGGCCAAGGCACTGATCCTGATTGCCATGCTGTACGATGCAGCCCGGGATTACGGATCGGCGCTGCGGTACCTCCAGCAGGCGCAGGATGCGCATGCCGCCGACCCTGGTCTGTCCGTCGCGATCCAGAACGGCCGGGGTTTGGCGCTGCGGGAATTGGATCGTCCCCATGAGGCGGTGAAAGCCTTCGCGCTGGCCCGGGAGATCGCGCGGGCGATGGGATCGAGCCCCGTGGTCGCGCTGTCCTGGGGCAACACGGCAAATGCGTTGCTGCAAGCGGGCGACGTGCCCGGCGCGACGGCGGCGATCCGTCAGGGCCTTGTCGCCGCGAGGGATCCAGCCGCGTCCGCGATACGTCCGCAACTCGTCCAGTCGGCAGCCGACGCGGCGTTGCGGATCGGTGAGGTGGATAGGGCGTACCGGCTGATCGAGGAGCGGTTCCGCGGCGTCGACTTCGGCCGCACCGTGATCGCTGATCGCGACGCGCACGAGACCGCCTATCGCGTCTACCTCGCCCGCGGCGACACGGCGCTGGCGTTGCGGCACCTCGCCGCGCTGAAGCGGCTGGACGATCAGGCGACGCAGATCGCGCGGTCCACCAGTGCGGCGCTGGCGGCGGCCCGGTTCGACTATACCAATCAGGAACTGCGCATCGCCAAGCTGAAGGCGACCGACCTGGCGAGGAGCGTCGCGTTCGAGCGGGCCGCGGCGCGGACGCAGTGGCAGATCTTCGTCGGTGCGGCACTGGGCACCGCGCTGGTCATCGTCCTGCTCGCCGTGGCGCTGGTCACGATCCGGCGCAGCCGCAACGTGGTGCGGGCCGCCAACGCGGACCTGGAGGTGACCAACGGCAAGCTGGAGAAGGCGCTGGCGGCGAAGACCGAGTTCCTCGCCACCACCAGCCACGAGATCCGCACGCCGCTGAACGGCATCCTGGGCATGACGCAGGTGATGATCGCGGACCGTTCGGTCGACGCCGCCACGCGCGAGCGGCTGGCGCTGGTCCACGGCGCGGGGACGACGATGCGCGCGCTGGTCGACGACATCCTCGACGTGGCGAAGATCGAGACCGGCAAGATGACGATCGAGGCGCGCGACATCGACGTCGTGGCCACGGTGCGGGATGCGGCCCGGATGTGGCGCGACCAGGCCGTGGCGAAGGGCCTGTCGTTCGACTGCCGCGTCGACCTGGACGATCCGTGGGTGACGGGCGATGCCGCGCGGCTGCGGCAGATCGTCTTCAATCTCCTGTCCAACGCGGTGAAGTTCACCGCCGCCGGCGGGATCGTCCTGTCGCTGGAGCGCGGGGACGGGCGGCTGCGCCTGACCGTCGCCGATACGGGCATCGGCATCGCGCGCGAGGCGCACGAGGTGGTCTTCGAGTCCTTCCGGCAGGCCGACGCCGGTACGACGCGGCAGTTCGGCGGGACCGGCCTCGGCCTCTCCATCTGCCGCAACCTGGCGCGGGCCATGGGTGGTGACGTGACGGTCGAGAGCGAGGCGGGCGAAGGCGCGCTCTTCACGCTCGACCTGCCGCTCGTCCCCGCGGCCCCCCCACAAACCGCGGCGGTACCGCCGGCGCTGCTGGTGATCGAGCGCAATCCGATCCAGCGCGCCATGTTCCGCACGCTCTTCGCCGCGCTGGACCCCGTGGTCTTCGCCGACGATGCGGAGGAGGCGCTGCGGATTGCCGGTGAGTGCGCGCCCGAGCGGCTGCTGGCCGACGCGGCGGCGCTGACCGACGTGGCGACGCTCCAGCGGCTGGCCGAGGCGATCGCGCCCGCGCCGGTGATCGTGCTCGCCGCGGCGGGGGAGGGCGCCGCCTGGCAGGGGGTCGACCGCGCGAGGATCATCGAGCGACCCATTGGAAAGAAACAGTTGGTGATCCAGGTTGAGAGCGCGTGCCAAGTGCTTGTGCCCGAAGCGGCTTAGCGTGATAAGGCGCTGCATCGGCATAGGGAGGGCGTGCAGCACGGCGCGCTTGAGTGGCAGCAGCGAATGAAGGTCCTGTTCATCGAGGATGACCGCATGAATCGGCGTGTCGTGCGGGATATGCTCGACGTGGCCGGGGCAAGCATGGTCGAGGCGGAGAGCGCCGAGGACGGGTTGCGCCTGCTCGACGTGAACGACGATCTCGACATGCTGCTGGTCGACCTGCGCATGCCCGGCATGGACGGGCTGACCGCCATTGGCCACATCCGCGCGCGCGGCGATGCGAAGGGGCGGCTGCCGATCATCGTCGTCACCGCCGACACCGCGCTGGACCTGCGCGAGCGCTGCCTGGCGGCAGGCGCGGACGACGTGATCTTCAAGCCGGTGGCGATGGATGCGCTGTTCGAGGCAATGGGCCGCCTGCTCGCCGGCGACGAGGACGACGAGCTGATCTAAGCCGCCGGCGGTGCGCGCAGCGCCTGCGCCAGCGAGGTGGTGGCACTGCCCCGCCGCGCGGGCTTCGGCTGGTCGGGCGAGGGGGCCCAGCCGGTCAGGAAGACGATGTCGAACCGCTCGGCGGTGCGCCCTTCCGCGTCGGCCCGAGCCGCGAAGCCCGCCGCCGCGCGCGCCAGCACCGCGCTCGAAATCGCGTGCCGCTCCGCCAGGACGTTGCCGTTGGCGGAAAAGCGCAGGTCCTCCAGCAGCCGCGACAAGTCGCGGTAGCGCACCGTCAGCGTCTCCACGTCTGCGACCGGCAGCGCGAAGCCGGCGCGGACCAGCAGGTCGCCGGCGGACCGCACATCGACCATCGGGTGCACCCGCGCCACCGCGCGCTCGGGTTCCGCCTCGCGCAGCACGCCGCGCAACGTCGAGAGCGTGCCGCCGCCCAGGAAAGCGGCGAGGAACAGGCCGTCGGGTCGCAGCACCCGCCGGACGAGCGAGAGCGCGCCGGGAAGGTCGCCCACCTGGTCGAGTGTGCCCGCCGCGACAGCCAGGTCGAAGCTCGCGTCGGCGAAGGGCAGCCGGTCCTCGTCCGCCTGGACCCCGCCCGCGCCGCGCGCGAAGGCGAAGCCCGGGTCGACCCGCGCGACACGCGCGGCTGGGGAGGGGGGCGCGAAGCCGCCGTTGAAGCATCCGAGGTCGAGTACGTCGGCGAAGTCGCGCTTCACCGCGCCCAGCCGGTCGACAAGCCCGTCCAGCATCGCGGCGCGCAGGAAATCGTGCGCCGCGAACGGCGACGCGGCGCGATCGCGCTGGCGACGGCGCGCGGCGCGGTCGAAGATGTCGGGCGGCTGCATGGCACCGGCTTGTGCCGGGACGGGCCACGGGCGACAAGGCCCTATGGGTGGGTCGGCATGAGGGGCGGTGCGACGATCGGGCGCGTGGCCGGCGTAGTGCTGGACGCGGTGCTGCCGCCGCGCTGCCCCGCCTGCGCGGCGATCGTCACCGCGCCGCATCGCTTCTGCGCCGGCTGCTGGTCGCAACTGCGCTTCCCCGGACCGCCGTGGTGCGCAGCGTGCCACCGGCCGTTCGATCATGATCGCGGCGCCGGGGCGCGTTGCGAGGATTGCCTGTCCGATCCGCCGGTGCATGGTGGGGTGCGCGCCGCTGTCGCCTATGGCGACGTGGCGCGGGCGGTGGCGCTGAAGCTGAAGTACGGCGGACGGACCGGGCTGGCGATCACCGCCGCGGGATTGATGCGGCGGCACCTGCCCGCCGACGCCGACCTGCTGGTACCGGTGCCGCTGCATCGCTGGCGGATATGGCAGCGAGGGTACAACCAGGCCGCGCTGATCGCCACGGCGCTGGGGCGCGAGGCGGGCATCGCCGTTGATCGCCACGCCCTGCGGCGGTGCCGCGCCACCCCCAGCCTGCGCGGCCTGTCGCGTGGCGAGCGGCGGCGCGCGCTGGCCGGTGCGTTCGCGATCCACGATGCGGCGGCAGTGGCGGGGCGCCGGGTGGTGCTGATCGACGACGTCCACACCAGCGGCGCCACCGCCGACGGTTGCGCCGCGGCGCTGCGCGCGGCGGGCGCGCGCAGCGTGCTGGTCCTCGCCTGGGCCCGCGTCCTTGATCCCCGTCCCCACGGTTCGGCCGAGGCGGATTGACACGCCGCGCGTGCGACCACACCTAGGTCGGCATGGCGCGCATCGAAATCTACACCAAGGCCTTCTGCCCGTATTGCTCGCGGGCGCTGGCGCTTCTCGGCTCGAAGAACGTGGAGGTGGAGGAGACCGACATCACGCTCGACCGCAATGCCCGTGCGACGATGATCGAGCGGGCGGGCGGCCGCACCACGGTGCCGCAGATCTTCATCGACGGACGGCACGTCGGCGGCTCCGACGATCTCGCCGCGCTGGAGCGCGAGGGCAGGCTCGACCCGCTGCTGGCGGGATGATCGTCTTCGACCTGAAGTGCGCCGGCGATCACGTGTTCGAGGCGTGGTTCGCCTCCACCCGCGCCTATGACGAACAGCGCGAGCGGCGACTGGTCGCCTGCCCGCTGTGCGGCGACACGCAGGTGGCGAAGGCGGTGATGGCGCCCAATGTCGCGCCCAAGGGCAATGCGGTGGCACGGCCGGAGCGGATCAAGGCGTTGCTGTCCGAACTGGCGGCGGCGCAGGGCAAGGCACTGGAAGGATCGCGCTGGGTCGGGCGTCGCTTCGCCGACGAGGCGCGCGCGATGCATGTGGGTGAGGCGGAGCATGCGACGATCCACGGGCAGGCGACGCCGGAGGAGGCGAGGGCGCTGATCGACGAGGGCGTGCCCGTCGCGCCGCTGCTGCTGCCGGTCGCGCCGCCCGAGACGCTCAACTGACGCCCGCGCGGGTTCCCCGCCGCCACCGACGGTTCTACACACGACCCTCGACTGACATGGAGGGGTGGGCACGATGGACCTGTTGCGACGCAAGCCGATCGAGGTGGAGCAGCGCGGAACCGCGCTGGCGCGGACCTTGTCGTGGCCGCATCTCGTCGCACTGGGCGTCGGTGCGATCGTCGGCACCGGCATCCTGACGCTGATCGGCGTCGGCGCGGATCGTGCCGGCCCCTCGGTGATCCTCTCCTTCGTCATCGCGGGGACGATCTGCGCCTGCGCCGCGCTCGCCTATGCGGAAATGGCGACGATGATCCCGGCCTCGGGAAGCGCCTATACGTACAGCTACGTCGTGCTGGGCGAGGTGATCGCCTGGACGATCGGCTGGTCGCTGATCCTCGAATATTCGCTGGTGGTCTCCACCGTGGCGGTCGGCTGGTCGGGCTATGCCTCCGCGCTGCTGACGCCGCTCGGCTTTCCCCTGGCGCTGACCAACGGACCGGCGCTCGGCGGGCTGGTGAACGTGCCCGCTGTCGTCATCATCGCCATCGTCGCCGGGCTGCTGATGCTGGGCACGAAGGAAAGCGCGACATTGAACGCGATGCTGGTGGTCGTGAAGATCGTGGCACTGGCGATCTTCGTCGCCGTCGCGCTGCCTTCCTTCCAGTCGTCGAACATGGAGCCGTTCATGCCGTTCGGCTTCGGCAAGTCGATGTCGGCGGATGGGGTGGAGCGGGGCGTCATGGCGGCGGCGGCGATCATCTTCTTCGCCTTCTACGGCTTCGACGCCATCTCCACCGCGGCGGAGGAGACGAAGAACCCGGGACGCGACCTCGCGATCGGCATCGTCGGGTCGATGATCGCCTGCGTGTTGATCTACATGCTGGTCGCGGTCGCGGCGGTGGGTGCCCTGTCGTTCACCCGCTTCGCCGACAGTCCCGAGCCGCTGGCGCTGATCCTGCGCGAGATCGGGCGGCCGGGCTTCGCCACCTTCCTTGCCGCCAGCGCGGTGATCGCGCTGCCCACGGTGCTGCTCGGCTTCCTGTTCGGGCAGAGCCGCATCTTCTTCGTCATGGCGCGCGACGGCCTGATCCCCGCCGCGCTGGCGAAGGTGTCGCGGCGGGGCACGCCGGTGCGGATCACGCTGGCGACGGCCGCGCTGGTGGCGATCATCGCCGGAGTGATGCCGATCGACGCGATCGCGGCACTGGCCAATGCGGGTACGCTGGCGGCGTTCGCGGCGGTGTGCATCTGCATGATGGTGATGCGCCGCCGCGCGCCCGACGCGCCCCGCACGTTCCGCACGCCGCTGGCGCCGGTGGTCGGCACGATTGGCGTGCTCGGCTGCGTCTACCTGTTCTTCAGCCTGCCGCAGCGCACGCAATGGTATTTCCTGATCTGGAACCTGGTCGGGCTCGCCGTCTATTTCCTCTACGGTCGCCGCCGCGCGGTGCATGCGGAATAGGAGAAAGGGCGGCGCACCCATCGGTGCGCCGCCCTCCTTCGCTGGGTCTGCCGGCGCCGGTCAGGCGAAGCGGACCGATGCCTTCGCCTGGCGACGACGCATCTCGCCGCCGACCGCACCGAAGCCCAGGATCATCAGCGCCCAGGTGGCCGGCTCGGGCACGCCCGCGGCGATCGCGCCGTTGATGAAGTCCTTGTGGATGTTCGTGGGCACGTAACCGCTGAACTCGCCCCAGCTGTTGTTCAGGCAGTTGCCCGGTGCCGGATCGCAGCGGAAGTCGCCCACGCCCGCGCCGAACGTGAGGCCGTAGGAGTTCACCGACGAGATCAGGCCGTTGATGAAGGCCGCACCGCCCGAATCGCCGCCCGCGATGTTCACTTCCATCACGCCCACGCCCAGATTGCAGCCGAAGCCGGCGACGGCGCCGACCGCCGCGGCGGTGCGGCATCCGGTGTCGTTGTCAGCGATGCCGTTGTCGAAGTCCGAGATGTACGACTTCGAGATCTCCGCGGTGCCGAAGAAGTTCTCGCCGTCGATGACGTCGGTGAAGAAGCCGTTGAACGCCGCGTCGCCCCACGCGTAATCGTAGGTGTTGTCGCCCTGGCGACGGCGGCCGACGCCGGCGTTGAACGGCGGGGTGGTGCCGATCGCGCCGCCCACGATCGAGCGGGTGCCGAAGCCGTTGACGTTGAACTTCTGGCCGTTGACGAGGTCATCGGTGTAGATGCCGTAGGACTGCGCGTACGACGGCGCGAACTCGCTCAGCTTCAGGACGGCGATGTCGTTCTGGTCGATGACCTCGCCGGTGTACTTGGAATTGACGTAGTAGCGCGCCACGTCGATCGACGTCGTGCCCGCCGGCAAGGAGTAGATGCTGGTGTCTGCCAGCGAGAGGGCGTCGTCCGCGAAGATCACCTGCGTGCGCACGAGGTTGGCGGCCTTCTGCCCGCCGCCGTCGCTGACGCAATGGCCCGCGGTCAGCACCGACCTGCGGTCGCTGAGCAGCGTGCCCGAGCAGACGAACTGCGCGCCGTTGGAATAGGTCATCAGCATGCCGACCGAGCCGCTGTAGCCGGCCTTGTTGGTCGCCAGGTACAGCGGGCTGCCGCCGCTGGCGACGGTGCCCGTGGAGGTCTGGCCGACGATCTTGCTGGTGGCGGTGTAGCTGATGCCGTTCTTCGTGCCCGACTGCACCTTCTGCGCGGATGCCGTCGAGGGAAGGGCCGCGAGCATCACGCCCGCGAGGAGGAGCGTCTTCTTCATGCGATGATAACCCCCGTTTTCTGTTATTTTGACCTCGGATTCGGTCGGGGGGCAGCGTCATGATTGCGGACGGTAAGGTCAATTCATTTCGTTAACTTTTTTTTAGGACCTTCCTGTTCCGTTCCGGGGCAGTGCGATGACGGGGCGCGCGGGCGCCCCGTCCCTCGTCCTCACGCCGCCAGCTTGCGCAGCACGTACTGCAGGATGCCGCCGTTCAGGAAATACTCCAGCTCGTTCACCGTATCGATGCGGCAGCGCGCCTGGAACGTCTCCGACGACCCGTCGGCCCGCGCCAGCGTCACCGTCACGTCCTGGCGCGGACGCAGCTTCGCCACGTCGCCGATCGTGAAGGTCTCGTCCCCGGTCAGCGCCAGCGTCTCGCGGCTGACGCCGTCCGCGAACTGCAGCGGCAGCACGCCCATGCCGACCAGGTTGGAGCGGTGGATGCGCTCGAAGCTCTCGGCGATGACGGCGCGCACGCCCAGCAGGTTGGTGCCCTTCGCCGCCCAGTCGCGCGAGGAGCCGGTGCCGTATTCCTTGCCCGCGATCACGACCAGCGGCGTGCCGTCCGCCTTGTGGCGCATTGCCGCGTCGTAGATCGGCATCACCTCGCCCGCGTACTTCGTCATGCCGCCCTCCACGCCGGGCACCATCTCGTTGCGGATGCGGATGTTGGCGAAGGTGCCGCGCATCATGACGTCATGGTTGCCGCGGCGCGCGCCGTAGGAGTTGAAGTCCGCCTTCGCGACCTGATGCTCCTGCAGGTAGACGCCGGCGGGGCTGTCCGCCTTGATGCTTCCCGCGGGGCTGATGTGGTCGGTGGTGATCGAATCGCCCAGGATCGCCAGCGGCTTCGCCTCGACGATGTCGGTCACCGGCGCGGGCGTCATCTCCAGCCCCTCGAAATAGGGCGGGTTGGCGACATAGGTCGACCCGGCGCGCCAAGTGTAGGTGTCCGACCCCTCCACCTGGATCTCGCGCCACTTGTCGTCGCCGGCGTAGACGTTGCCGTAGCGGCTGCGGAACATCTCGTCGTCGATGTTGGCCGCCATCAGGTCGGCGACCTCCTGGTTCGACGGCCACACGTCGCGCAGGAACACGTCGGCGCCGTCACTGCCCTGGCCCAGCGGCGTCTCCAGCATGTCCTCGGTCACCGTGCCCTTCAGCGCATAGGCGACCACCAGCGGTGGCGAGGCGAGGAAGTTCGCGCGCACGTCGGGCGACACGCGGCCCTCGAAATTGCGGTTGCCCGACAGCACCGACGCGGCGACGAGATCGTTCTCGTTGATCGCCGCGGAGATCGGGCCGGGCAGCGGGCCGGAATTGCCGATGCAGGTGGTGCAGCCGTAGCCGACCAGGTTGAAGCCGATCGCGTCGAGATCCGCGGTGAGCCCGGCCTTGTCGAGATAGTCGGTGACGACCTGCGATCCCGGCGCCAGCGACGTCTTCACCCACGGCTTGGGCGCGAGCCCCTTCTCGCGCGCCTTGCGGGCGACCAGCCCCGCGGCGACCAGGACCGAGGGGTTGGAGGTGTTCGTGCAGCTGGTGATCGCGGCGATCACGACGTCGCCGTCGCCGATGTCGTGCCCGCGCCCGGTCACCTCGACGCGCGCGGGGCGCTCCTTGTTGTAGACCTTCGACAGGTCGCCGTTGAACACCTCGTCCACGCTGTCGAGCGACACCTTGTCCTGCGGCCGCTTCGGCCCGGCGAGCGAGGGCACGACCGTCGCCATGTCCAGCTCCAGCGTGTCGGTGAACAGCGGATCGGGCGAGTTCGCGTCACGCCAGAAGCCGTTGGCCTTCGCATAGGCCTCGGTCAGCGCGATCGTCTCCGCCGGGCGCGCGGTGAGGCGCATGTACTCGATCGTCTTGTCGTCCACCGGGAAGAAGCCGCAGGTCGCGCCATATTCGGGCGCCATGTTGGCGATGGTCGCGCGGTCGGCCAGCGTCATCTGGTCCAGCCCGGGGCCGTAGAATTCGACGAAGCGGCCGACGACGCCCTTCTTGCGCAGCATCTGCGTGACCGTCAGCACCAGGTCGGTGGCGGTGATGCCTTCCTTCAGCGCGCCGGTCAGCTTGAAACCGACCACTTCGGGAATCAGCATCGACACGGGCTGCCCCAGCATCGCCGCCTCCGCCTCGATCCCGCCCACGCCCCAGCCGAGCACGCCCAGGCCGTTAACCATCGTCGTGTGGCTGTCAGTGCCGACCAGCGTGTCGGGGTAAGCGATCGCGGCGCCGGCGGTCGCGTGGTCGCCGGTCGCCTGCGAGGACCAGATCGCCTGGCTGACATATTCCAGGTTCACCTGGTGGCAGATGCCGGTGCCGGGCGGCACGACCTTGAAATTGTCGAGCGCCTTCGATCCCCACTTCAGGAATTCGTAGCGCTCGCCGTTGCGCTGATACTCGAGGTCCACGTTGTCCTCGAACGCCTTGGGCGTGCCGAACTCGTCCACCATCACGGAGTGATCGATGACGAGGTGGACGGGAACCTGCGGATTGATCTTCGCCGCGTCGCCGCCCAGCTTCGTGATCGCATCGCGCATGGCCGCGAGGTCGACCACGCAGGGCACGCCGGTGAAGTCCTGCATCAGCACGCGCGCCGGACGATACTGGATCTCGCGGTCGGAGCGACGCTCCTTCTGCCAGTCGACGATCGCCTGAACGTCGTCGGGCGTGACGGTCTTGCCGTCCTCGAAGCGGAGCATGTTCTCCAGCAGCACCTTCATCGAGAAGGGCAGCCGGCTGATGTCGCCGTACTTGGCGGCGGCGACGTCGAGCGCGTAGTAATCGTAGCTCTTGCCGCCGGCCTGGAGCGTCTTGCGGGCCTTCAGCGTGTCCTGGCCGATCGCGGTCATGGCTGTCCTGATTCCTTCTCTCGCAGCCGAAGGCGGACGGGGAGGCGGCAGGGACCGCGCGGGCGCCGACGGCGGGGTTTGGTGGCGCCGATAGCAAGGGGGGGCGGGCAGGGGAAGGGCGGTGATGGCCTACGCGGCACCGAAAGCGCGGGTTTGTGCGCGACGGGAAGGGCCGACCCGTCGACCTGCGGGCCGGCCGCAGCGATGCCGATGGAAGGCGAGGCCGTGGAGCGGGTGAAGGAGGTCGAACCCTGAAGCACGGCCCGGCTGAGCGAAAGCGCTATCGAACCAACGAGGGCTCACCATCTGCCGCACGGTGGAGCGGGTGAAGGGAATCGAACCCTCGTCGTAAGCTTGGGAAGCTTCTGCTCTACCATTGAGCTACACCCGCACGGTGCGCGTCGGCGCTTGCCATAGCGACGGGCGAGCGGTCAAGCGGGCATCCCAATCGGCGGTGGCGCGTTCAGCCCGCTTGCTGCATCACGAGGCCGAATGACCAAGCTCTTCCACGTCAGCGACGTCCACTTCGGTGCGGAGGATCCCGCCGCTATCGCCTGGTTCAGCGAGTGCGTCGCGCACGACCGGCCCGACGCCGTCATCATGACAGGCGACCTGACCATGCGCGCCACCACGAAGGAGTTCGAGGCCGGGGGCGCCTGGCTGAAGTCGCTGGGCGTACCGGTGACGGTGGAGGTGGGGAACCATGACCTGCCCTATTACTGGGATCCGATCCGGCGCTTCTTCGCGCCCTATTCGCGCTATGCCGCGGTGGAGAAGATGATCGAGCGCCCGCTGGAGATCGCAGGCGTCACGGTCGTGCCGCTGAAGACGACCGCGCGCGCGCAATGGCGCTGGAACTGGTCGAAGGGGCGGGTGAGCACGGGGTCGCTGCGCCGCGCGCTGGCGCTGATCGAGCAGGCGCCCAAGGGCAATCTGATCTTCGTCGCCGGGCACCATCCGCTGATCGAAGGGGGGACGAAGGGAACGGCGAAGACGCGGCGCGGCGACATCGCGCTCGCCGCGCTGGCCGGGGCGGGGGCGCACGCCGTGCTGTCGGGCCACGTCCACGACCCCTTCGACGTGCCGGTGGAGCGCAGCAACTGGACGATTCGGCTGATCGGCGCGGGCACGCTGTCGCATCGCACCCGCGCCACGCCCCCCTCGTTCAACGAAATCCGCATCGCCGACGGCCGCTTCGAGACGCTGGTGCGCACGCTGTCGCCCGAGCCGACGAAGCCGATCAGCGAGACGACGGAGGCACGATAGGCGCTAGCGCAGCTTGGCGATCGACAGACCGTCGGCCTTGGCGCGATCCTTCACCGATTCCTCGCTGCGGGTCAGCGCCTTGGCGATCGCCTTCAGCGCCATGCCCTTTTTCGCCAGCTGATGCAGCTTCTGCACCTCGTCCGGCTTCCACGGCTGGCGATGCCGCTCGAACCCCTCGCCCTTAGCCACGGAACACCGCCATGGCCGCGTGGAGGGTGAGCGCGACGAGGCAGAGGGTAGAAATCAGGAACAGCACGAAGCGCGGCTTAACGCGGTTCACCGTCGCCTGCACCAGCGAATGTGCGATCCGAAGGGTCACGTAGGCCCAAGCAAGCCCGACATTGATCGCGCCACCGGTGCCGGTCAGCGCGATGACCAGGCAGATGGCGTAGAACAGCGTCGGCTGCTCCAACAGGTGATTGTAATTGTGCGCCTTCCACTGCGCCGACGCGGGCAGCGCGCGGTCCGCGTCGGCGCCCTTGGTACCGACCAGCTTGCCCATGTCGATGCCGGCGGCGCGCATCGCGGGCAGGCGGGTGGCGATCATCCACGTGAACATCACGAGCGTCCACGCCGCCAGCGCGACGACCGGGCGCAGGATTGCATGGTCCATCATCGAAACAGCCTCCCCCGGGTGAGCGGAGGAGGCTGCATGATGTGAACCGCGAGAGCAACAAAGGCCGTCACGGGAGCAAGTCCCGTGACGTCGGACGCGATGCCTTCGGCTCGCGCCGACCGGCCTGTCGCGGTCTCGCGAACAGCATCGCTGTCCGCGTGCCGCTCAGGCAAACAGCTTCGCCCAGGCGCGGACCGCACGATCCTTCCAGTGGCCGCGATGATATGCGTCGGAGGCGAGGAGCGGCATCACTGAACCGGCCTCGGCGAAGACCATCTGCTCGATGCCCGTGTTCACCTTGCCCCAGCTCGCCGCCTCCTGGAGGGTGGAGGAGGAGCAGGCGCCGTCGCGCACGTCGGCGACGGTGATCTGCACCGCATATTTGTGCACCGCCACGTCCTCGTGGCCCAGGATCTCGGCGCAGACGACGGTGTCCTGGATGAAGTTCTTCGGCACGCCGCCGCCGATCATCAGCAGGCCGGTGGTGCCCGCCTCGATCTTGATCTGCGTGAGTTCGCGGAAGTCCGCCACCGCATCGATCATCAGATACGGGCGGCCCTCCTTCGCGGCATCGACCTGATGCTTGACGAGGCCGAAGCCGGCGGAGCTGTCGACGAACGCCGGGCAGAAGATCGGCACGTCATGCTCGTAGGCGAGCTTGACGAGGCTGTTCTCCTTCTTGCCGTGCTCGACGAGATACTTGCCCATCTCCCGGATGAAGGCGCGCGAGGAATAGGCCTTGGGCTCCAGCGACTCGGCGATCTCGAAGATCGTGTGGTCGACGTTCTGCAACGCCTCCTCGTCGATGTACGTGTCGTAGATGCGGTCGATGTAGAGCGAGCGCAGCGTGTCGTCGTCGGGGATTTCCAGCGCCTGATAGTGCTTGTGGCCCAGGCCTTCGAAGAAATCCATGTCGACGATGGTCGCGCCGGTGGCGACGATCACGTCCACCATGTTGCTGCGCACCAGCTCGGCATATAGGTCCATGCAGCCGCCGGCGGAAGTCGACCCGGCGATGACCAGCACGACGGTGCAGTCCTTGTCGGCCAGCATCTCGTTGTAGATCTTCGTCGCGCGGCCGAGGTCGCGGCTGGTGAAGCTCATGTCGCTCATCGCGTCGACGATCGGGCGCGCGTCGAAGCTCTTGATGTCGATGTGCTTGACCTGCTTCGACAGCAGCTCGGCCTTGCGGGTGTCGTTGATCGGGCCGTTGGCGGCCGCGGTCTTCAGGAGGGTGTCGGTCATGGGTGGCTTCCACATGATTGGCACACGTCGTTCGAAGGGGACGCGCTGACCCATGGGGCGATGCCCCGCGGACGGCGACGCGCCGCTGCGCGCCGCCGCCAATTCGTTGAAACGCGACTGTTACAGCTTCACGACGTTCGAGGCGACCTCGCGCTCCACGGTGCTGTAGAGCGAGACCATCGGCTCGTCCTCGGCGATCACCGTCTCGTCCGATCCGAAGCCGTTGAAGGCGGTCCGCATCGCCGAGCCGTAGGCGCCGAGCATCCCGATCTCGATATAGTCGCCGGTGCCGACATCCGCCGGCAGCTCGAAGGGCCCTGCCATGTGGTCGATGTCGTCGCAGGTCGGGCCGTAGAAGCTGAAGCCGTGATCGCGCACGGTCGACTCGGGTTCCCGCAGCAAGGCGACGGGGAAGCGCCAGCCGACGTGCGCGGCGTCAAACAGCGCGCCGTACGCACCATCGTTGATGTACAGCTCGCTGCCGCGGCGCTTTTCCACGCGCACGACGATGCTGCTGTACTCCGCGCACAGCGCACGACCCGGCTCCGCCCACAGCTCCGCCGAATAGCTGATCGGCAGCGATTCGAAGGCACGATGGATCGTCTCGAAATAGCGCTCCAAGGGCGGCGGCGTCATGCCGGGGTAGGCGGAGGGAAAGCCGCCGCCGACATCGACCACGTCCACCGTCACCGCCGCCTCGACGATCGCTTGGCGCACCCGCTCCATCGCCTCGGCATAGGCGTCGGGAGTCATCGCCTGCGATCCGACGTGGAAGCAGATGCCGAGCGCATCGGCCGCCTGGCGCGCCGCGAACAGCAGCTCCTTCGCCTCGTTCGGCGCGACGCCGAACTTGCTGGCGAGGCTCAGCTTCGAATGCTCCGACGACACGCGCAGCCGGACGCACAGCGTCAGGTCGCTGGCGTGGCGGGTGGCGCGGACGATCTTCTCCAGCTCTTCCATGCTGTCGAGCGAGAACGTGCGCACGCCGTGCGTGAAATACGCCTCGGCGATCGCCTCCTCGGCCTTCACCGGGTGCATGAAGCACAAGGTGGCGCCGGGCAGCGTGCGCGCGACCAGCCGCACCTCCGCGATGGAGGCGACGTCATAGTGCGTGATGCCGTTCTCGAAGAGGATCGTCAGCAGCTCGGGGCTCGGGTTCGCCTTCACCGCGTACATCGAGCGGCCCGGGAACTTCTCCACGAAGAACCGGGCGGCCCGAGCCGCGGCGTGCGGACGGACGAGCGTGACCGGCTGGACCGGCTGACGCTGGGCGATCTCGATGGCTCCCGCGACGGAGGCAGGAGCAGTCGACGGGGCGGCTAGCCCCAACGCGCGAGGATGCTGGTGCAATTCAAGGGACCTCCAAGTGCCTTTCGGCGACGACGTTCGAAAGCTGCCTTGCGGTTGGAAGTCCCATGGGGCAGCGGAGGCGCGAATTAGGGTCGCGATTTCGCGATGTAAAGTGGCTGGTGCGACGAATGGTGAGATTGTGACGATCGTGCGACACCCCACCCGCGCCGGCGTGCGCGACGCAGCGGCCAAGATCGCGGCGATCCTGCCGCCCACGCCGCTCTACGTACGGGCGGTGCGAGGGCGGGACGTGGCCTTCAAGGCCGAGTCGTTGCAGCCGATCGGCGCGTTCAAGATCCGCGGCGCGTGGCACCGGCTCACGGCGCTGGACGCGGAGGCGCGGCGCCGCGGCGTCGTCGCCTTCTCGTCGGGCAACCATGCGCAGGGCGTCGCCTGGGCGGCGCGGCGGCTGAAAATGCCTGCCACCATCGTGATGCCGGCCGACGCCCCCCGGGCGAAGCGGGAAGGGACGCTGGCGCTCGGCGCGGAGGTGGTCGACTACGACCGCGCGACCGAGTCGCGCGAGGCGATTGCGGCGCGGCTGGCGGAGGCGCGTGGCGCCACGCTGGTGCCCAGCTTCGACGACCCCTGGATCATCGAGGGGCAGGGAAGTGCGGGTATCGAGGCGGCGGCGCAGATGGACGCGGCGGGGCTCGGCGCGCCCGCGCACATCGTCGTGCCGTGCGGGGGCGGGGGGCTTGCCGCCGGTCTCGCGCTGGCGCTCGCCGACGCGCGGGTGACGGTGGTGGAGCCGGACGGCTGGGACGACATGCGCCGCAGCCTGGAGGCGAGCTGGATCGAGCCTGTCGGCCCCAACCCGCCGCCCACCGCCTGCGACTCCCTGCAGACGACCCGCGTCTCGCCGCTGACCTTCGACGTGCTGTCGCGCCGCGACGCGACCGGAGTGGCGGTGAGCGAGGCGGAGATCCGAGCGGCGCAGCGCTGGGCGGCGGAGACGCTGCGACTGGTGGTCGAACCGGGCGGCGCGGTGGCGCTCGCCGCGCTGCTGGCGGGCAAAGTGGCGGTGGATCCGGGAACGCTGGTGCTGCTGTCGGGCGGCAACGTCGACGTCGACGCCTATGCGCGGGCGATCGGCGCGGGGGCCGCGTGATGCAGGGGATCGCGGCAGCGGCGCCCGCCATCGCGATGCTCGGCGCCTTCGCCTGCGCGGGCGGCGGCGGCTATCTGATCGCCACCGGCCGCGACCGGAAGCGCGGCACGCTGATGCTCGTGATGGCGGCGGTGCTGGTCGCTAACGTGCTGATCTGGACGATGTAGCGATTTCGCCTTCATCACCCTGAGCTGGTAGAGACCTCTGCCAATCTCTCCACCGTCATGCCGGGCTTCTCCCGGCATCAGCCGCGCCCGGAACCTGCAGGCCATCGGGTCCGCAGCACGGCGGACCCGGCACAAGGCCGGCGTGACGGAATCCCGCGCTCACCGGCCATTCACCTCACTTGATCGGCGAGTTCGGGTCCAGCCGCATGTCGAGGTAATTGTCCACCGACCGCATCAGGTCCGGCATCTCGTGCTCGAAGAAATGGTTCGCGCGCGGGATGGTGTCGTGGTGGATGGTGATGTGGCGCTGCGTGCGCAGCTTGTCGACCAGCTTCTGCGTCGCGAGCGGCGTCGCCACCTCGTCCTCCGCACCCTGGATGATGATCCCCGACGAGGGGCAGGGGGCGAGAAAGCTGAAGTCGTAGAGGTTGGCGGGCGGCGCGATCGAGATGAAACCGCGGATCTCCGGGCGGCGCATCAGCAGCTGCATCCCGATCCACGCGCCGAACGAGAAGCCGGCGATCCAGGTCGTCTGCGCCTCCGGATGGAAGCTCTGCACCCAGTCGAGCGCGGCGGCGGCGTCGGACAATTCGCCGATGCCGTTGTCGAACGTCCCCTGGCTCTTGCCCACGCCGCGGAAGTTGAAGCGCAGCGTGGCGAAGCCGCGGCGCTGGAACGTCTTGTACAGGTCCTGCACGATGCGGTTGTTCATCGTGCCGCCCGCATTGGGATGTGGGTGCAGGATCATCGCCACCGGTGCGCGCGGGCGCGGGGCGGGGGAGAAGCGGCCTTCGATGCGGCCGTCGGGCCCAGGAAAGATGACTTCGGGCATGGTCTCTTTTCGATAGCGCGTGGGAACGCGGGGATCGCGGCGCTATATAGGGCGACATTGCGATAATGGAACGTCTCTTGCCCGATCGTCACGGCGAACGCCTCTACCTGGACCATGCCGCCACCACGCCGATGACCGCCGCGGCGCGCGCCGCCGTGGCCGGGGCCATGGCGCACTGGGCCAATCCGTCGTCGCCGCACGCGGAGGGTCGGGCGGCGCGCGCGGCGCTGGAAGAGGCGCGCGGGCGGATCGCGGCGGCCTATGGCTGGCCGGGGGAGGTGCTGCTGACCAGCGGGGCGAGCGAGTCGCTGGCCCTGGCGCTGGCCCGCGCCACCCCGGCGCGGCGGCTGGTGAGCGCGGTGGAGCACGACGCGGCGCTGCGCGCGGCGGGACGGGCGGACGTGATCCCGGTCGACGCCGCGGGACGCGTCGATCCCGCGTCGATCGATGGCGGCGACGCGCTGGTCGCGGTGCAATGGTGCAACAGCGAGACCGGCGTGATCCAGCCGCTTGCCGAGGTGGCGCAGGCGGTGCATGCCGCGGGCGGGCTGCTGCTGGTGGATGCGGCGCAGATGCCCGCCTCGCCCGCGCCGGTTCGGCACGCCGACTTCGTGGCGCTGTCCGCGCACAAACGTGGCGGCCCGCCCGGCGTCGGCGCGCTGCTGGTACGCGATCTCGCGACGCTGGCGCCCACCGGCGGGCAGGAACGCGGCTATCGCCCGGGCACGGAGAACCTGCCGGGCGTGCTCGGCTATGCCGCCGCGCTGGACGAGCCCGAACCCGACCACGCCGACCTGCGCGCGCGGCTGGACGATGCGATCCGCCGCTCGGGCGGGGAGGTGGTGGCGGACGGCGCGGTGCGCCATCCCGCGATCGGCAGCTACCGCATGCCCGGCATGGCGGCCACGGCGCAGCTGATCCGCTTCGACCTGGACGGCATCGCCGTGTCGGCGGGCAGCGCCTGCGCCAGCGGCAGCATGAAGCCCAGCCACGTGCTGCGGGCGATGGGCTGGCCCGAGGAGCGGGTGCGCGAGGTGGTGCGCGTCAGCTTCGGCCGCACCACGACGGGGGCGGACGTCGACCGCTTCGTCGCCGCGTGGCGCGCGGTGGCCCGCGGGGCGCGACGGTTCGCCGCATGACCTACCTCGACTATCAGGCGACCACGCCGCTCGCGCCCGAGGCCCTCGACGCCATGCTGCCGTGGCTGCGCGACGGCCACGCCAACCCGCACTCCGCTCACCGCGCCGGGCGCGCGGCGAAGGCGGCGGTGGAGGTGGCGCGGGAGGAGATCGCGCGGCTGCTGCCGCCGGGCGGGCGCGTGATCTTCACCTCGGGTGCGACGGAGGCGCTCAACTGGGCGATCAAGGGGACGCACGGCGGCATCGTCACCTTGGCGACCGAGCATGCGGCGGTGCTCGACACGGCGGAGGCGGCGGCGGCGACCGGGCGGGCGGCGACGATCCTGCCGGTCGATGGGGAGGGGCTGGCGGAACCGACCGCGCTGCCCCCGGGCACCGGGCTGGTCGCGACCATGCTGGTCAACAACGAGATCGGCACGATCCAGGCGGTTGCGCACTGGGCGGAGCGCGCGCACGCGGCCGGCGCAATGCTGCTGTGCGACGCGGTCCAGGGCTATGGCCGCGTCGGCGTGCCGGACTCGTGCGACCTGGTGGCGTTGTCGGCGCACAAGGTGCACGGGCCCAAGGGGATCGGCGCGCTGTGGTGTCGCGACGGCGCGAGGCCGGCCACCCTGCTTCACGGCGGCGATCAGGAGGGCGGGCGATCGGGCACGCTGTCGCCTGCGCTGTGCGCCGGCTTCGGCGCGGCGGCACGGCTGATGCGCGAGCGCGGCGAGGAGGATGCGGCGCATGTCGCGCACCTGGCGCAGGTGGCGCGGCGACATCTGCCCGGCTGGACCGTCAACGGCAGCGTCACGGCGCGCTATCCCGGCAATCTGAACGTGCGGCGCGACGGGTTGGACGTGGCGCGGCTGATGAGCGAGTGCCGCGACCTCGCCTTCTCCGCCGGGCCCGCCTGCGCCAGCGGCTCGGGCCGGCCCAGCCACGTGCTGCGCGCCATCGGCCTGACCGACGCGCAGGCGCGCTCCTCGGTGCGGCTGGGGTTCGGCCGCTACACGACCGCGGAGCAGCTGGCGGCGGCGTGCGACCGGCTGACGCAGGCGGCGGACGCACAGCGGGTGGCGGCATGATCCTCCACGCCGACGGGCGCGAGATCGAGGGGCGGGCGGGCGAGCGGCTGCTCGATGCCGGCCGGCGCGCGGGCCTGCCGCTGGAGGGGACCTGCGGCGGCGACCTCGCTTGTGCGACATGTCACGTCGTGATCGCCCCGGCGGACATGGCCCGCCTGTCGGACGCGAGCGAGGAGGAGGAGGACATGCTGGACCTCGTCCCGCACGCGGTGGCGACCAGTCGCCTGTCCTGCCAGATCCGCCTCGACGAGGGGCTCGCCGGCCTGTCGTTCGCCGTGCCGGACAGCTGACGGACACGGCCCGGCGCGCGGTGTCCCGTCGGTCTGCTTCAGCGGGGGCGACGCGGAGGCTTGAACGCGCCGCCCGGCTCCGCCATAGGGCGCGCGGGAGTCGGGTGGGCGCGGCCGTCGCCAACCCGGTCAGGTCCGGAAGGAAGCAGCCGCAACGATTTCGTCGCGGGTCGCCCGGCTCCCACCGCGCAGCCGGCAAGCGCGTCGCACCAGCGACGCCACGCCGGGGAGCGCGGCCAGCGGCGCATCGCGCCGTCCAACGGCGCGCCTTCGCCGCGGCGCTACCCACATCGACGCCATCGATCGGGCGAGCCGCAATGGTGCCCCCGGCGAGATTCGAACTCACGACCTGCGGTTTAGGAAACCGTCGCTCTATCCTGCTGAGCTACGGGGGCACGCATGGGTGCGGTAGAGCCGGGCGCGGGCGCGATCAAGCGCCTGTCGCGCGGGGGCTTGCCCCCGGCTGCTTCGACCGCGTGGGAAGCGCGGCTCCGGCTGGGGCCGAGACCTCCGCGAAGGCCCTCTTCGTCACACCGGGTTCGTCCGGCATCCTGCGCGTCGCAGGCCCTCTCGCGATCGAGCATGCGGGTCGCTGGACCCCGGTACATCGACGGGGTGAGAAGATGTGTCGGCGCGCACGCCGATCTTCGCGGAGGCGCCTGCCCAAGGCGGGAAGCCTCAGGCCTTAACGTGCTGGGAAATGTACTTGTTCATCTCGAACATCGTCACCTTGTCGCGACCGAAGACCTTCTTCAGCTTGTCGTCCGCCAGGATCTCGCGCTTGTTCTCCGGATTCTGCAGGTTGTTCGACTTGATATAGTCCCAAACCTTGCTGATGACCTGGCTGCGCGGAAGCTTCTCGTTGCCGACGACCGCGCCGAGCTCCGCCGAGGGCTGCACGGGGGCGTGGATGCCGCCGGTCTTCGTCGTCGTGGTGGCCATGTCGTTCCTTCCTGTATGCGCCGGCCCCAAGCGCCGGCTGAATCACCGCTACTCCTTGTGGAGCGCGGCCGCCTTGTGCGCCGCCTTTCCCCCGTTGTCACTCCTCACCACATATTGCGGCTCGTCCTTCGACGCGCGGACCTGATGACCCTTGATCTTCGTGTCCGACGTCACCTTCTTCTCGACCTTGCCGTGCGCCGTGCCGCCGTGCGACTTCCAGCTGACCTCGTCGCCGCTCTTCAACTGCTTCGTCATGGCATCATTCTCCCAATCGTGTGCGGGAGGGCAATGGCTGGCGTGGCGCAAAGGTTGCGGGGATGCCCGGCGGCACCCCCGCGCGACATCAGAACTTGAAGCCGGCGGCGATGCCGTAGGTCCGCGGCTCGATCGTGAAGATGTTCGTGAACAGGCCGGAGGACTGGTCCGTCACGTACATGCCCGTCGTCGCGTCGTTCTGCGTCAGGTTGCGCACGAAGCCGCGGATGTAGAAGCGGTCGTCTGGCGCGTTCAGCTGGATCTGCGCGTTGACGACCTCATAGCCCTCGATCCGGTCGATCGGGTTGCGGTTGAAGATCGTGCCCCAGCTGTTGCCGGTGTAGTTGATGTCCGCGCGCGGCACGATGTTCCAGCCGCTGCTGCCCATGTCGATCGTGTACTGCGCGCCGACCGCCCACTTGTACGTGGGAGCGTTCGGCAGGTTGTTGTCCCGCACGTTCACTTCCACGCCCGAGCCGAGCACGGTGAACGGCAGGGCGCCCGCGGGTACGCCGAACAGCGCGCGTAGCGCCGCGGGCGGGTTCGCCGCCGTCGCCGCAAGCGCCGAGCAGACGCTGAACGCGCCAGTGGTGTTCGTCCCCGGCACCGCTGTCGGCGCGCGCAGGCCGATACCCGAGTTGACCGCGGCGACGTAGGTGTTCACGCCGACGACGTTGCCCGCGGTGGTCGGCACGATCGCGCAGTTGGACGCGTTCGTGATGTCCTTGATGATGACCGCGTCCGAGCGACCGCCGGAAGGATCGCGCGGGTTCGCCAGGAACCTGTCGTCCGACACCTTCGACTTCAGGTAGCTGAAGTTCATGTTGATGAGGAGCGCGGGCACCGGGCTGACCACCGCTTCGGCCTCGACGCCGTAGATGTTGGCGTTGATGTTGTCGTTCACCGACGTGCGCGCGACGATGCGGCTGAGCTGAAGGCCCTGGTATTTGTAGTAGAAGCCGGTGACGTTCAGTCGCAACTGGCCGTTGCCGAAGGTGTTCTTCGACCCGATCTCGAACGCGTCGACCTTCTCCGGCGCGAAGGTGGTGGGGACGGCGAACACGGGCGACAGGGGCGGGTTGATGCCGCCCGACTTGTAACCCCGCGAATAAGAGGCGTAGATCAGATTGTCGGGCGTGATCTTGTAATCGACCACCGCGCGCCCGGTCAGCCGCTGGAAGCTGACGCTGTCTTCGGCAAACGGCTGGGTACCGGCGACGGCGGAATTATAGTCGAAATTGCCGTTGTTCATCGTGCCGTTGGCATCGGTCGTGCCGAAGGGCACCAGCACCGTGCGGCTCGGCACGCTGTTGTCGGTCAGCAGCGTCGTCCGCGCGCTGACGGACTTGTCGTCGTTGTTGTAGCGCAGGCCGAGCGTGAGCTTAAGCGCGTCGTTGAACTCGAAATAGGTCTCGCCGAAGATGCCGTAGGATTTCAGGCGGAATTCCGGCGACGCGCTCCGGAAGTACGGAGACGCGGCAAAGGAGGTGCCACCGGACGCGGCGGAGCCGAGGATGCCCGACGCATAGTCGAGCCCGAAGGCGGTGACGTAGTAATCGACGTCACGGGCCTTGCTGTCGAAGTAGATGCCTCCGATCAGGAAGTTGAACATGCCGTCGAACGAGCTGTCGATGTGAGCCTCGGCGGAATATTGCCGGTTTCGGCCCACCGACCGGTCGTAGTCGAGGCTGGTGGGCGCGCAGACCGAATTGCCGCCGTAGACGCCGGTGTTGGTCGGGCTGGGCGTCGACTGGCACAGCGACGACGGCCCGTTCGGGATGAGGTACTGGCGCACGTTGTTGAACGCGGCGCCCGGCAGCCCCGGCCGACCGATGGCGTTCAGCGTGTTCAGCCCCACATTGCCGGCGTAGCTGTTCTCGATCGCCAGGTTGTAGTCCGAGGTGGAGTCCACCCGGCTTTCCATGTACCCGCCCGTGAAGTTGAAGCTGACGGGGCCGAAATCGTGGAACAGCTTGAGCGTGTACTGCTGTTCCTCCGCGAAATAGGTGGGTTCGTAGTCGATGCGGACGCGGCGCACGTCACGCGGGTTGGTCGCGCCGAAGAACTGGTCCTGCGCCTGGTAGACGCTGCCCAGCGCGAACGGGGCCACGGCCGGGCTGACGCCGACGGTGAAGAACTCGCGGCTGGTCAGCACGCTGGCCAGCGTCGAATTGGCGTTGGCCGTCTCGAAGGCCAGCTGGTCGGGCGAGCAGCCGAGGATGCCGGTGGGGTCGCGCTTGCACAGCTGCTTCTGGATGCGGCTGCGGCGATCCTTCTCGCGGAAGTAATAGCCGATCAGGTCGACGCGGGTGTCGCTGGTCGGCTCCCAGGACAGCGTGCCGCGCACGGCGTAGAGGTCGCGGTCGTCGATGCGGTTGCCGGTCGCCTCGTTGAAGGTGAAGCCATCGCGCTTCAGGTAGGTTCCGGCGACGCGCACCCCCAGCGTCTCGGTGATGGGCAGGTTCAGCATGCCCTTCACGCGCTTCGAATCGAAATTGCCGTACTCGAACTCGCCGGCGGCGCGGATGCCGGACAGATCCGGCTTGGCGGTGATGAAGTTGACGACGCCCGACGTCGCGTTGCGGCCGAACAGCGTGCCCTGCGGTCCGCGCAGCACCTCCACGCGTTCGAGGTCGAAGAATTCGCTCTCGAACAGGCGCGTGCCGAGCAGCGGCATGTCGTTGACGTGGATCGCCGTTGCCGAATCGCAGGTGACGCCCGTGCACAGGTCGCCGATGCCGCGGATGGTGAAGCTGGAGGAGGTAAAGTTGGTCTTCGTGAAGGTGATGTTCGGCAGGGTCTGCTGCAACGCCACCGGGTTGACGATCTGCTGCTTCTCCAGGTTCTCCGCGGTGAAGGCGCTGACCGCGATCGGCACGTCCTGCAGCCGTTGCGACTGGCGCTGCGCGGTGATGACGATGTCGCCGGCATAGGTCGGCCCGGTATCCGTAGTGGAGGACGGCGCTTCCTGGCCCGGCCCGCGCGTGGGCGCGGTGTTTTCCGCGCTGGTGGTGGCGCCGGTCTGCGCCGAGGCGGGTGCGGCGGCGACCAGCGCGATCGCGGACGCGGCAAGAAGCTCCATCTTCCTCATGTGATCCCCTCCGGTTCGTCGCGCCCGACTTTTTGCCGGGTCACGATCGTTCGATGTTCCGGTATGGAGACTAGCGGCGGAAATTTTCGTTCGTCAAACGTTTTGATGACGCAATTACCCGGCTTCTTCCGCTAGTGTCATAAATGAAACAGTTGCAGAACCGAACCTAGTCTCTGCTGCGATGCGGTATGTAATCGAAGGATGGGAATGGAAGACGAAGCGAATATTGTGCCCGGTGAGCCGGAGGATGGCGACCTGATCGGCACGCCCGCGAAGATCGAAGTGCCCGATGACGTAGCGGAAGCGGTGCGCACGCTGATCCGCTGGGCCGGCGACGATCCCGCGCGCGAGGGCCTGCTCGACACGCCCAAGCGCGTGGCGCGCGCATGGAAGGAATATTGCGCGGGCTATGCCGACGATCCGTCGCAGCATCTGTCGCGCGTGTTCGAGGAGGTGGGCGGATACGACGAAATCGTCCTGCTGAAGGACATTCCGTTCCAGTCGCATTGCGAGCATCACATGGCGCCGATCATCGGCAAGGCGCACATCGCCTATCTGCCGCGCGACCACGTGGTCGGCATCTCCAAGCTGGCGCGCGTGCTGCACGGCTTCGCGCGGCGGTTGCAGGTGCAGGAGCGGCTGACGGCGGAAGTCGCCGACTGCATCTGGAACGGCCTGAAGCCGCAGGGCGTCGCCGTCGTCGTCGAGGCGAGCCACGCCTGCATGACCGCGCGCGGTGTCCGCACGCCGGGGGTGGGCATGGTGACCAGCCGGATGATGGGCGTGTTCCGCGACGACGAGCGGAGCCGCAAGGAGGTGCTCTCGCTGATGGGGCTGGCGCGCTGACCCCGGGGAGCGAACCGATGCGGGTGCTGGTGACGGGCGGGGGCAAGCGGCTGGGCGCGGCGATCGCGCGCGCGGTGGCGGGGGCGGGGCACGCGGTGGTGATCCACTACGGCCGTTCGCGCGACGAGGCCGAGGCGCTGGCGCGCGAGCTGGGGGGCGCGACGGTGGGCGGCGACCTGGCCGACACCGCGGCGCTGCCCGCGCTGTTCGCGCGCGCGGCGCGAGGCGACGCGATCCATGGTCTCGTCAATTCCGCCTCGCTGTTCGAGGAGGACCGGCCCGAGCGGATCGACCCCGCGCTCGCCACGCGGCTCCACGCGGTGAACTGCGTCGCGCCGGCCGTGCTGGCGGCGGCGCTCGCCGGGCAGGGCGGGGAAGGCGCGGTGGTGAACCTGCTCGATCAGAAGCTCGCCAATCCCAACCCCGATTATTTCAGCTACTCGCTCAGCAAATACGCGTTGGCCGGCGCGACGACGATGATGGCGCAGGCGTTCGCGCCGCGGGTGCGGGTGAACGCGGTCGCGCCGGGGCTGACACTGAGGAGCGGGGACCAGTCCGATGCGGCGTTCGATCGGGTGGCGCGGATGAACCTGCTGGGGCGCCCGGTTGGTGCCGAGAACGTGGCCGCGGCCGTGGTCTACCTGCTGGAGGCGCGCAGCGTCACCGGGCAGACGCTGTACGTGGATGCCGGCCAGCGCTTCCTGAAGCGCGACGGCGACGTGATGTTCGAGGGGCGCGATGGCTGACTATGCGATCATCATCGACGACCTGATCGTCGCGATGCGGCTGGGCATCCACCCGCACGAGGCCGCGCCGCAGCGCGTGCGTCTGTCGGTGCGGATGACGCTGTCCTATCCGCGCGCTCCCGGCGCGGACAGGATCGACGAGGTGATGGACTACGACGCGGTGCGCGAGGGCATCCTCGCGCTGGCCGCCCATGGATTCGCCTTGCAGGAGACGCTGGTCGACGCGGTCGCCGCACTGTGCCTCGCGGACGAGCGCGTGGTCGAGGCGCAGGTGCGCTCGACCAAGCTGGACGTCTATCCCGATGCGACCGTCGGCTGCGAGGTGGTGCGGCGGCGGGGCTGAGGCGTGGGCGCCAACCGGCATCATGATGCGAACCGGCGGCCTTCGAGGCCGTGGTTGGACCTTCCAGGCTGCGCTTACGCGCGGTTCGCCGCCGAGAGGATCGCGCGCACGCTGGCGGTGGCGACGTCGGTGTCCATGCCGACTCCCCATATCGTGCGCCCGTCGTCGGCGCGGCACTCGACATAGGCCACCGCCTGCGCCTCGGCGCCGTGGCCGATCGCGTGCTCGGCATAGTCGACCACGTCCAGCGTCGGCCCCGTGCTGTCGGCCAGCGCGGCCACCACGCCGGAGATCAGCCCGTTGCCGCGGCCGGACAGCGACCGTTCCTGGCCGTCGATCGCGACGCGACCGACGAACAGCCGGTCGCCCGCCGCGCCTGTCTCCTCATAGTCGCGCAGCACGAAACGGTCGCTCTCGCCCGGCAGGTAGGTGGCGGCGAAGCAGGCGAAGATGTCGGCGGCGTTCAGCTCCCGGCTGGTCGCGTCCGCGAGCGCCTGGACGTGGCGCGAGAAATCGGCCTGCAGCCGCTTGGGCAGGCGCAGGCCCTTGTCCTGCTCCAGCACCCAGGCGACGCCGCCCTTGCCCGATTGCGAATTGACGCGGATCACCGCCTCGTAGCTGCGGCCGAGGTCGGCGGGGTCGATCGGCAGGTACGGCACCTCCCAGTAATCGTCGTTGCGCGCGGCTTGCGCCGCGAACCCCTTCTTGATCGCATCCTGGTGCGAACCGGAGAAGGCGGTGAAGACGAGGTCGCCGGCATAGGGCGTGCGCGGATGGACCGGGATGCTGGTGGCATATTCCACCGTCTTCACGATCTCGTCTATGTCGGAGAGGTCGAGCGCGGGGTCGATCCCCTGCGTGTACATGTTGAGCGCCACGGTGACGAGGTCGCAATTGCCGGTACGCTCCCCATTGCCGAGCAGGCAGCCCTCGACCCGGTCCGCCCCCGCCATCAGCCCCAGCTCCGCCGCCGCGACGCCGGTGCCGCGATCGTTGTGCGTGTGCAGCGAGATGACGGCTGCGTCGCGACCGGGCAGGTGGCGGCAGAAATACTCGATCTGGTCGGCGTAGACGTTGGGCGTCGCGCATTCGACCGTGGCGGGCAGGTTCAGGATGATCGGCGCGTCCTTCGTCGGGCGCAGGACGTCCATCACCGCGGCGCAGACCTCGAGCGAGAAGTCGAGCTCCGCGGTGGAGAAGGTCTCCGGCGAATATTCGAATTGCCAGGCGACGTCGGGCTGCTTCGCCGCCTCGTCGCGCAGCACCTTCGCGCCCGCGACCGCGATCGCCTTCACCTCGTCCCGCGTCATGCCGAAGACGATCTTGCGCCAGGCGGGCGAGACGGCGTTGTAGAGGTGGACGATCGCGCTCCTCGCGCCCTTGAGGCTGGCGAAGCTGGTCTCGATCAGGTCGCGGCGCGACTGCGTCAGCACCTGTACCGTCACGTCGTCGGGCACGCGGCCGGAGCGGATCAGGCCGGAGATGAAGTCGAACTCGGTCGCGCCCGCGCTGGGGAAGCCGACCTCGATCTCCTTCAGCCCCACCTTCACGAGGAGGTCGAAGAAGCGCGTCTTCTTCTCCGCGTCCATCGGATCGATCAACGCCTGGTTGCCGTCGCGCAGGTCCGTCGACAGCCAGCGCGGCGCGCGCGTGATCGCCTTCGACGGCCAGGTACGGTCGGCGATGTCGACGGTGGGGAAAGGGCGGTATTTGGCGGATGGGTCGCGCAGCATGGCCGAAACTCTCGCGGTCGATCGAGGGATAGAAGGTCGGTCGGGCCCTTAGGCGCGGGGCGTGCGCGGGGCACGCGGCAGGTGTCGCGCCTAAGGGCGCGTAAGTCGAAGCGCGAGGGGCAGTCGACGGATCATGCCGCCGCGTCATGCCGTCGCGCGCATGGCTTGTCCAGAAGCGACTTGCCGCCGACCTGCCCGTGCGGCGGCCTTTACCTTCCGGAAAGCAGGACGGTGCAGAGTGATGGCAGCTCTATCCAGGATGTCCCATGCTGCAGCTCGTCTATATCAGCTCCGCCACCGCGCGCGAAACGCAGGGGCTTGACCAGATCCTCGCCACCAGTCGCCGCAACAACGCGCGCGACCGCGTGACGGGGCTGCTGTTCGCCGACGGCGTGCGCTTCCTTCAGGCGCTGGAGGGGGAGGCCGCAGCAGTGGAGGCCGCCTTCGAACGCATCCGCGAAGACCCGCGCCACCGCGCCGTCGTCGTCCTGTCGCGCCGCGAGATCGCCACACGCGAGTTCGGCCCTTGGGACATGGCCGCCCGCACCGCCGATGCGGACGGCGATGCCTTCGTGGCGCAGGTGGAGCGGCTGGTCGCCGGCGCGTCGCCCGCGGTGCGCGGCACCTTCGCCGGGCTGGCGACGGTGCGGCGCGCCGCGTGACGCGGCCGATTACTGCTTCATGAAGCCGGCGGCGATGTCCAGCTTGACCGCGTCGGACACGATCGGGATGCCGTAGCCGATGCCGAACTCGCTGCGGCGGATCGTGCCGGTGGCGGTGAAGCCGATGTTCTCGCCCCCGCCCATCTGCGCCGGCGCCTTGCCCGCGCCGTAGAATTGCGCCTGGAGCGTCACCGGACGCGTGACGCCGTTCAGCGTCAGATTGCCGGTGATCGTCGCCGCCTGTCCCTTCGACACCACGCGGGTGGACACGAAGCGCGCATCCGCCGGGTTGGCGCCGAAGAAGTCGGGCTTGCCGCCGTCCTTGCCGCCGCGCAGCAGGTGGGCGGTGAGGCCGGACGAGGCGGTCGTCACCTTCGCGACCGGGATGGTCACGTCCAGCTTGGCCGCGTTCGGCGCCTTGGGGTCGAACTCCAGCGTGCCAGCGACGTCGCCGAAGATGCCGGTGTAGGGCGTGAAGCCCATGTGATCGACCGTCCACGTCACCAGCGTGTGGCCGGGATCGGTCTTGTACGTGCCGCCGGTGACGCGGCGGGCGTCCTTCGCGCCGGGCTTGGCCATCGGCGCCTGCGCGACGAGCGGCGCGGCGAGGAAGGCGGCGGTAACGGCGGCGAGCATCAGGCGCATCGGTCTTCTCCCTGTTCGTGGCGCGACTTGAACCACAATCGCGCGACGCCGGGAAGCGGGCGTGCGCGAAACGCGCCGTTTTCGCGCACGCACCCGTTCCCTTCCTGTTCCGCATCGGCTACATCCGCGCGATGGCGAAGGTGCAGCGGCGATACGTGTGTCAGGCGTGCGGTTCGGTCAGCTCGCGCTGGCAGGGGCAGTGTGCGGATTGCTCGGAATGGAACACGCTGGTGGAGGAGGCGGGGGCGGTCGTCACGCCGTTTCAGGCCAAGCACAACCTGCAGGGCGGCGGGCGCGCGATCCAGCTGGTCGGTCTGGACGACAAGGTGGAGCTGCCGCCGCGCACGCCTTTCGGCATCGCCGAGCTGGACCGCGCGCTGGGCGGCGGGCTGGTGGCGGGATCGGCGACGCTGATCGGCGGCGATCCCGGCATCGGCAAGTCGACGCTGCTGCTGCAGGCCGCGGCCGCGCTGGCGCGGGCCGGGCACGGCGTTGCCTATGTCTCGGGCGAGGAGGCGGCGGACCAGGTGCGGCTGCGCGCGCAGCGGCTGGGGCTGGGCGACGCGCCGGTGCGGCTGGCGGCGGCCACCTCCACGCGCGACATCCTCACCACGCTGTCGCAGGGCACGCCGCCCGCGCTGCTGGTGATCGATTCCATCCAGACCATGCACTCCGACCTGATCGAGGGCGCGCCCGGCACCGTCAGCCAGGTCCGCGCCAGCGCGCAGGAGCTGATCCGCTTCGCCAAGGAGCGCGGGACGGCAGTGGTGCTGGTCGGGCACGTGACGAAGGACGGCACGATCGCGGGACCGCGCGTGCTGGAGCATATGGTCGACACCGTGCTGGCGTTCGAGGGCGAGCGCAGCCACCAGTATCGCATCCTTCGCGCGCTGAAGAACCGCTTCGGCGGCACCGACGAGATCGGCGTCTTCGCGATGCAGGGCAGCGGCCTGGCCGAGGTGTCGAACCCGTCCGCGCTGTTCCTGACGCAGCGCGAGGAGGGCGTCACCGGGGCGACGGTGTTCCCGGCGCTGGAGGGGACGCGCCCGGTGCTGGTCGAGATCCAGGCGCTGGTCGTCCGCCTCGCCAGCGGCGCCACGCCGCGGCGCGCGGTGGTGGGGTGGGATTCGGGCAGGCTGGCGATGATCCTGGCCGTGCTGGAGGCGCGCTGCGGCCTCAGCTTCTCCACCTGCGAGGTCTATCTCAACGTCGCCGGCGGCTATCGAATTCAGGACCCTGCCGCCGACCTGGCGGTGGCGGCGGCGCTGGTCTCCGCGCTCAGCGAGCGCGCGGTGCCCGCCGACGCGGTCGCCTTCGGCGAGATCGCGCTGTCGGGCGAGCTGCGCCCCGTGGCGCACGCGCCGCTGCGCCTGAAGGAGGCGGCCAAGCTGGGGTTCGAGCGGGCGTTGCTGCCGGTCGCCGGCGGCTCCGCGGGAGAGGCGATGAGGACGTCGTCGTTCCGGACGCTCGGGCAGTTCGTCGACCACCTGCTCGGTCGCGGATGATCGCGCGCTATCCGGCGACCTGCGCCTTCATCTGCCGGAGGAAGCGCGCCGCGCCGGCCGCCTCGGCGCCACCCTTTGCGGCGAGCGCCTCCAGCCGGGCGAAGGCGGCCCGGCCGTGGCGGGGGCTGGCGAACAGTGCGGCGGCATTGTCGGCGACCACCGGATCGCCGTCGGTCAGCGTCGCGACACAGGCAAGATAGCCGACCACGTTCGCCATCTCGCTGTCATCCAGCGCCAGTGTCTCGACCGCGGCCGGGTCGGCGAGCGATTTGGGATAGCGACGGTAGAAGGCGTCGCCCAGCGCTCCACCGACTAGCGCCGATGCCTTGACCGACGTGCAGTCGGGCAGCGGCAGGCCGGTGGCGGCGGCGGTGGCTGTGGTGGCGGTGGTCGAAACGGCATCGGTCATGGGGGCTGGCTCCGGCAGATAGGGTGCGAGCAGCGCGTCGTAGCGCGCGGCGCAGTCGGCGGGGTGCCAGGCGCCGCAGGCGGAAACACGGGCGGCCTCCCAGGCGGTGCGCGCGGCCTCGCCCAGCGCGGCCGCCCCGGCGCGTCCCGTGGGCGCCGGACCGCCGGCGAGCCACGAAGCGCGCGCGCGCGACAGCCGCACCGCGGCATCGGCGGCCGCGACGCCGGCCGCCGCGCCCGCGCCGAACACGCCGCGCTCGATCGCGTCGTCGCCGAGCGCGGCCAGCGCGGCGCGATGGTCCCGTTCGGCCTGTTCGTGGCCCGGCAGCGATTTTTCGATCCGCGCGATCTCCGCGTCGGCGCATCGCTGGAGCGCCGCAGGATCGCCGTCGGCCCGGTCGCGGCACGGCTCGTAGGCGGAGGCGGCGGCTTCCGGTGCCGCGGCGGTCGCCGCATTGCCCGGGATCGCCGCCTCGGGCGCGGCGCTGCACCCGGCGAGCGCGAGGATGGTCAGGAGGGCGGGCGCGGGCATCGTCCGGATCATGCGCGACCGTCTAGCCGCCGTTGCGCACGACTTGAAGCATCCGGTCCGGTGCCCGCACCGCTCCTATCGCACCAGGTTGCGCGTCGCCGGCACCTCGACTCCCGCCGCATCGCCCATGAAGCGCGTCACGTCGATGCGGCGGTCGACGTAGTCGGACAGCCAATTGCGATAGGCGAGCGGCTCGCTGCCCCCCGCCGCGTCGAGGTAGCGCTGGCGGCTCGCGGCGGGAACGTTCGCCTCGAACGTCGCGTCGCGCAGGTAGCTCATGTCGCCCGACACGAAGCCGCGTGCGCCGGCCAGCCCCTCGTGATGCGCGAGATAGGCGTATTTCGCGAGCGCGGCGGGCGAGGCATCCGCCGGCACGCTGCCGCCGCGGGTCAGCGCCGCCAGGTTCTGCCGCGCGTAATCGGCACCTGCCAGGATCGACAGCCGCGCATCGGTGCGCAGCGCCAGCAGCGCGTCGCGGTCTACCACGCGGTTGTTCGCGTCGACGACTCCCGCCGCCTTCGCCTCCGCGTTGAGGACGCCGCCCGCGCGCTGTGCCTCGGCCACCCAGGTGCCCTTCAGGAACTGCGTCATACCCACCGCGGAGGAGGTGCTGGCCGCGGCATCGGCGCGCCACACGCCGTTGGCGTCCTTCAGCGTCTCCGCGTCGATGATCGCTGCGACCGTCTGCGGCGTCATGCCGGTCCGCGTCGCCGCCTCGACGATGGCGGCGCGATGCGGTTCGTTGGCGCCCAGGCGCAGGTTGGCGGGAGCATAGGCCCCCTCGGCCGCAGTCGGGGTCGGGCCAGTGGGCGCAGGCGCGGCGGCGGGCGCCGCGTCCGGCTTCACGTAGACGCCGGTCAGCACCCGGCCGCGCCCCTCCAGCCCGTTGGCGGCGGCGCCGGTGCGCGCGTTGGCGGAGGCATAGTCGCTGGCGAAGCCGGTGCCGGTGCGGATCTCGATATGGCCGTATCGCGCGTTGCGGTCGACCGCGCCGGGCGCCGCGCCGTAGACGAGCACCGCCCCCTTTGGCGCGTCATAGGGCGAGCGGATCGCGTTGCCCGGCCGGTCGAGCAGGTTGACGAAGCCGCGCGCCTCCAGCGTCGGCCCGGCATCCTTGGCGGCCACGCCGGGCATATAGTCCGGCACCGCGCCTGCCTGCTGCAACGCGGTCTTCACCCAGGCGTAGCATTTGCCGATCGACTGGTGCCCCGCGGCACGATCCGCCGCGACGTCGGCCGCGCGCACCGAGGCGGCGCCGGGCGAAATCGCGGCCGTCGTCGCCGGTGCGATGGGTGCCACGGTGGGGGCAGCAGGCGCCGCGGACGCGGTCGAAGGAACCGGGAAAGATGCCCGCGCGCCGATCGTCAGCCGCTGGCCGGGGTGGATCAGGTCGGCATCCGCCAGGCGATTGTCGCGCGTGATCGCGGCGACGCTCGTCCCCTCCGCGCGCGCGATGCCCGACACCGTCTCGCCGGCGCGAACGATATGCACCCGGGGCGCATCGGGCAGCTGCAGTCGCTGGCCGACGCTCAGCCGGTCGGGATCGGCGAGGCCGTTGATCCGCGCCAGCGTCTGCCAGTCGGTGCCCGCGCGCGCGGCGATCGACGACAGGGTCTCGCCCTTCGCCACCACGTGGACGCCGTCGTCGCCGCGGAACCGCGCCAGGCCGCTGCCGCTCGCCATCAGCCGGTCGAGTGCGCCCGGAGCCAGTGGCCCGGTGCCCTTCTCGCCGTCGGCGAACAGCGTCGTGCCGCTGAGCTTCGTCTCGATGCCGCCGGTCACGCTGGTCATGCCGCTCTCCACCTCATCCGATGCCGCCACGCTAGCGCCCGGCAGCCGGCGGGTCTGTAAGCGGATCGACTAGGCGGGTGCGCCCCCTAGCGGCCGTCGCCCTGCCGCCGTATCTAGCCAAAGATGAATCTCCAGGGTCTCGATATCGTCGTCCTCGTCCTCGTGGGCGCCACCGCGCTGCTCGGCGCGAAGCGCGGGTTCGTGGCGGAGGTGCTGGCCCTGTTCGCGTGGGTCGCGATGGTGTTCGCGGTGAAGCTGTTCCACCTGCCGCTCAGCGCCCGGCTGGCGGACACGGTCGGCAGCACCTCGGGCGCGGCGATGCTGGCGTTCTTCCTCCTGACCGGCGGTACCTATTTCCTCGGCAAGCTGGTGGTGAACGCGATCGGCCGGCGCACGCGCACCTCCGTCCTCGGCCCGATCGACCGCGCGCTGGGTTTCGGCTTCGGCGCGCTGAAGGGGCTGATCCTCGCCAGCCTCGCCTTCATCCTGATGGCGCTGGTCTATGACACGCTGGGCGGCGGACCGTCGCAGCGGCCGGCGTGGATCCGCGAGGCGCGCACCTACCCGCTGCTGCGCGCCACGAGCGGCGCCATCGCCGACTTCGTCGACCGGCGCCGCCGCGGCGAGCCCGTCTTCGGCCCGCGCGAGCCGGCCACCGAACTGGGAAATGCCGCATGAGCCTCGACCTCTACACGCCCGAGATCGCCGCGCTGGCGGCGGGCAATCCCTTTCCCGACCGCCTGACGGACGCGCACGCCTCCGCGGAGAAGCGCTCGCCGATCTGCGGCAGCCGCGTGACCGTCGACGTGGCGCTCGACGGCGAGGGACGGGTCGCGCGCGTGGGCACGCTGGTGCGCGCCTGCCTGCTGGGCCAGGCGTCCTCCACGCTGCTGGCCCGCCACGCCGTCGGGCGCTCCCCGGCGGAGATCGCCGCGGCGCGCGACGCGCTGACCGCGTGGCTGGCGGGGCAGGGGGCGGTGCCCCACTGGCCGGGGATCGACATCTTCGCGCCCGGCCTGCCGCTCACCGCGCGACACCCGTCGATCCGCCTGGCCTTCGAGGCGGCGGCGGAGGCGGCGGAGACCGCGGCGGAGACCGCGGGTCGCGCCGCGCGAGCCACGGCGTGAAGGGACGCACCTGATGGAACATGGCGGCAGCACGTTGCTGCGCGACGGCGTCGTCCTGCTGGGGTTCGCGCTCGCCTTCGTCCTCCTCTTCCGCCGGCTGGGGCTGGGCGCGACGCTGGGCTATCTCGTCGCCGGCGCGCTGGTGGGCCCGCACATGCTGGGCCTCGTCGGGGACGCGCAGGAGAAGCTGGGCATCGCCGAGCTCGGCATCACGCTGCTCCTGTTCGTGGTCGGGCTGGAGCTGAACCCGTCGCGGCTGTGGCGGATGAAGCAGGAGATTTTCGGCGTCGGCCTGATCCAGGTCGTCGCGTGCGGTCTCGCCATCGCGGGCATCCTGGCGCTGGTCGGCTTCTCCGCCAAGGCCGCGTTGGCGATCGGCATGCCGCTGGCGCTGTCGTCCACGGCGCAGGTGCTGCCGCTGCTGCAATCGGCCGGGCGGCTGCGTACGCCGTTCGGCGAGCGTGCCTTCTCGATCCTGCTGTTCCAGGACCTGTCGATCATCCCGATGATTACGATCATCGCCGCGATGAGCCGCAACCCCGCCGACGCGGGCGGGCCGCCGGGCTGGCTGCTGGCGGTGTATACCGTGCTGGCGGTGGGCGGGCTGGTGGCGGCGGGCCGGTTCGTGCTGCGCCCGCTGTTTCGCGGCATCGGCAACATGGGCGAGCGCGAGATGTTCGTCTTCGCCGCGCTGTTCACCGTCATCGCCTCCTCCGCGCTGATGCAGTCGCTCGGCCTCTCCCCCGCGCTCGGCGCCTTCGTGGCGGGCGTGATGCTGGCAGACAGCCCCTACCGGCACGAGCTGGAGGCGGACGTGGAGCCGTTCCGCTCGATCCTGCTCGGCCTGTTCTTCCTCGCCGTCGGCATGATGCTGGACCTCCACGCGATCTACGACCGGCCGCTGTTCGTCGTGTCCATGGCGCTGGCGCTGGTGGCGGTGAAGGCGGCGATCATCGTCGCCATCGGCCTTTCCTTCCGCATGGAATGGCGCCGCGCACTGGCGCTCGGCTTCCTGCTGAGCCAGGGCGGCGAGTTCGGCTTCGTGCTGCTGGCGCAGGCGCAGGCGGGGCTGCTGATCGCGCCCGAGGCGGCGAGCATCTTCGGCGCGGTCATCACGCTGTCGATGGCGACCACGCCGTTCCTGATGATGGCGACGCGCCGCCTTCGCGAGGCTCCCGTGGTCGAGGCGGAGCGCGACGGACCCAAGGCCGACGGGGCCAATGCGCTGATCGTCGGTTACGGACGTTTCGGTCAGACGGTGGGGCAGATGCTGCTGGCCAGCGACGTGCCCGTCACGCTGATCGACACCGATATCGAGATGATCGACATCGCCAGGGAGTTCGGCGCGAAGGTCTATTACGGCGACGGCACCCGGCTGGAGCTGCTGCGCCAGGCCGGCGCGGCGGAGGCGGAACTGATCCTGTTCTGCATCGACGGCGACCAGGTGACGCGCGAACTGCTGGATGCGGTGCACAAGGCGTTTCCCGATGCCCGCATCTACGTTCGCGCCTATGACCGCCGCTCGCTGATCCAGCTGAAGACAGGCCCGGCGGAGTTTGTCGTGCGCGAGGTGCTGGAAAGCGCGATCAAGATGGCGCGGCTCGCGCTGAAGGGGCTGGGCGTCGCCGATGCGGAGATCAGCCGCGCGGAGGAGATGTACCGCGCCCGCGACAAGGAGCGGCTTCGCATCCAGGTGGAGGCGGGCGACATCCGTGCCGCGCGCGCGCTGGTGGCGGAACAGCAGCCGTGGGGGAACGACCGATGAACTGGCTCCTCGTCCTCGCCGCCCTCTCAGGCGCGCTGGCGGTCGGCGCGGGCGCGTTCGGCGCGCACGGTGCCAGCGGGCAGGCGGTGGAGTGGCTGAAGACGGGCGCGCACTATCAGCTGGTCCACGCCGTCGTCGCGCTGGTCGCGCTGCGGCTGGAGGCGCGCGGGCCAGCGTGGCTGTTCGTCGCCGGCGGTGCGCTGTTCGCCGGCACGCTCTACCTGATGGCGCTCGGCCTGCCGCGCTGGCTGGGCGCGATCACGCCGATCGGCGGCACGCTGCTGATCGCCGGTTGGCTGTGGCTCGCCTGGGCGGGGATGCGCAGCTGACGCGTCGCGGCTACCGCACCGTCTCGACCTCCTCCGCGCGCGGCGAGCGGAGCGACGGGCGCAGCCGCGCGAGACTGCACAGCCCCGCCACCAGCGCCAGCCCCGCGGCGACCAGCGCGGGCGTCCTTCCCGCGCCGACACCCAGCGCCAGCAGCGCCGCCACCAGCGTCGCGCCGGTCGTCTGCCCCGCCAGCCGCACCGTGCCGACCAGGGCGCCCGCCGCCGCCGCGCGCTCCTTGGGCGCGGAGCCGATGATGAGCCGCGCGTTGGGCGGCAGGAAGGTGCCGAAGCCCGACCCGCACAGCGCCATCCGCCACGCCACGTCGAGGTAGGTCGGGTCGGCCGGCAGGAACGCCAGCAGCGACAGCGCCGCGATGGAGATGGCCATGCCGATCCCGCCCAGCAGCCCCGCGGGCACGCGGTCGGACAGCCAGCCGGCGAGCGGCGCGACCACCATGTTCGTCAACGGCCACGGCGCGATGGCGGCGCCCACCGCCGCGGCGGTCCAGCCGAATTCGTGCGTCAGACGGAAGGGGACGGACAGCAGCAGCGTCATGGACGCGACGAAGGCGGTGAAGGCGCCCACCGCCGACAGGGCGATCACGGGCCGGGCGAGGAGATCGACCGGCAGGATCGGGCCGGGCCGCGTCCGCTCCCGCCGGACGAAGACGGTGCCGATCGCGAGGCCGAGCAGCACGATGGCGGTGGAAACGACCGGGCTGTCGCCGTGCACGCCGCTCTCCGCCCCGCCGATGACGAGGCCGAACGTCGTCGCGCACATCACCGCGCCCAGCACGTCGAATGGGCGGTCGCGCGGCGTGCCGTCGGGCAGCGCGCGGCCGAGCGCGAGCGACAGCAAGGCGAAGGGCACCGCGCTGGCGAACACCCACGGCCAGGGCGCGACGGACAGGACCAGCCCGCCGATCGTGGGCGCCGCTGCGGCGGAACTGGCGACGATGACCGAATTGATGCCGAGCCCGCGGCCCAGCTGTGCGGCGGGATAGGTCTGCCGGATCAGCGCGGAGGCGACGGACAGCGCCCCTGCCGCGCCCAGAGCCTGCGCCGCGCGCACGACCAGCAGGAAGGGCAGGCTCTTCGCGAAGAAGCAGAGGAGCGTGGCCACGGCGAAGACGATCTGCCCGGTTTGGTACATCCGCTTCAGCCCGATCCGCTCGCCCAGGCCCGCGAAGGGCAGGATCAGCATGACGAGGATCAGCTGGTAGACCGTCACCACCGCCACCACCGAGCTCGATTCGACGCCAAGGTCGCGCGCGATCGTCGGCAGTGCGACGTTCGCGACGCCGCCGTCGATGATGACCAGCGCGGTGCCGCAGCACAGAGCCGCGATGGCGGCATAGCGGCGGGGAAGGGGCAGCCCGTCGGCCGCCGGCCGCGCGGCGCCGCGGGAAAGGGGAGATCGTCGCTTCGCCATCGCTTCCTTCCGCGCTATGCGCGCCGTCTACGCAGGGGAGGACGCATGGGAAAGTCGATCGGGTTCATCGTGCTGGCCGCCTTGGCGCTTGCGGCGGGCGGCGCGCGCGCGCAGACGGCCGGAATGACCGACGATCCCTATCTTTGGCTGGAGGGCAAGGACGACGCGAAGGCGCTCGCCTGGGTGGAGGCGGAGAACGCCCGCACGCTGCCGCGGCTGCAGAACGACCCGCGCTACAAGGGCTTCTACGACCAGGCGCGCGCCATCGCCTCGGCCAGCGACCGCATCCCCATGCCGGAGCAGCGCATGGGACGCATCACGAACTTCTGGCGCGATGCCGATCATCCGCAGGGCGTGTGGCGCTGGACCACCCCGGCCGACTATGCCTCGCCCGCGCCGACGTGGAAGACCCTGCTCGATCTCGACGCACTGTCGAAGGCGGAGGGCAAGAAGTGGGTGTGGAAGGGCGCGACCTGCCTGCCGCCGGAGGAGCGCCGCTGCCTGGTCGCGCTGAGCGAGGGCGGCGAGGACGCGGTCACCTATCGCGAGTTCGACCTGGTCGATGCGCGCTTCGTCGAGGGCGGCTTCGTGCTGCCGGTGTCGAAACAAGGCGCGGACTGGATCGACGCGGACACGTTGCTGGTCTCGCGCGACTGGGGCGCGGGGACGATGACGGCGTCGGGCTATCCCTTCGTCGTGAAGAAGCTGCGCCGCAGCCAGCCGCTGTCCGCGGCGCAGGAGGTCCATCGCGGCGAGGCGTCGGACCAGCTCGGCACCTACGGCTCGGTGATGACCGACGGCGCGGGCAATCGCCTCGTCCTCGTGCTGCGTCGTCCCACCTTCTTCGGCGGCGAGACCTTCGCCGAGGTGGACGGGAAGCTGGTGAAGCTGGACCTGCCGCCGCGCGTCTTCCCCGCGGGCATGGTCGACGGGCAGGTGCTGTTCCAGACCAGCGAGCCGTGGGGCGCGGTGCCCGCTGGCGCGATCGCCGTCGCGCCGCTGGCCGAGGTGCGCAAGGGGCGCTTCGTGCCGCAGGTGCTGATCGCGCCGGGGCCGCGCCAGTCGATCGAGGACGTGTCGGTGACGCGCCACCACGTGGTCGCCAGCATCTACGACAATGTGCGCGGGCGCGCCGTCGTGTTCTCGCACGCCGGCGGCACGTGGTCGCAGCGCCCCGTCGCGCTGCCTGACAACGCCTCGATCGTGCCGGTCAGCACCAGCGAGGCGGGCGACACCGCCTATGTCGCCGTCACCGGCTTCCTGGCGCCGACGACGCTGTGGACGCTGGACGCCGCCACGGCGGCCGCGCCGCGCCAGGTGAAGGCGCTGCCCGCCAAGTTCGACGCCACCGGCCTGGTCGTCGAGCAGTTCGAGGCGAGCTCGCGCGACGGCACGAAGGTGCCCTATTTCATCGTCCACCGCCGCGGCGCGAAGCGCGACGGCAGCACGCCGACGATCATGACCGCCTATGGCGGGTTCGAGGCGTCGATGACGCCCAGCTACTCGGGCATCAACGGCAAGCTGTGGCTGGAGCGGGGCAACAGCTTCGTCCTCGCCAACATCCGCGGCGGTGGCGAGTTCGGGCCCAAGTGGCACGACGCCGGGCGCAAGACGAAGCGGCAGGTGATCTACGACGATTTCATTGCCGTGGCCGAGGATCTGGTCGCGCGCCGGCTGACCAGCCCGCGGCGGCTCGGCATCTACGGCGGGTCGAACGGCGGCCTGCTGATGGGCGTCATGCTCAACCAGCGGCCCGACCTGTGGCGCGCGGTGACGATCCAGGTGCCGCTGCTGGACATGATGCGCTACGAACAGATCGCGGCGGGCGCGTCGTGGGTGGACGAGTACGGCTCGGTGGAGGTGCCGGAGGAGCGCGCCTTCCTCCGGAAGATCTCGCCCTATCAGAACATCCGCAAGGGCGTCGCCTATCCCGAGCCTTATGTGTGGACGACGACCAAGGACGACCGCGTCGGCCCGCAGCACGCGCGCAAGTTCGCCGCACGGCTGAAGGAATATGGCCTGCCCTATCTGTTCTACGAGGATACCGCCGGCGGCCACTCGGGCGACGCGGATATCGAGCAGGGCGCGCGGTTGCAGGCACTGCAGATGACCTATTTCGCCCAGAAGCTGGAGGATTGAGACGTGCGCGGGTGATCCATTCCCGCGGCGGCACGTTTCCTCTTCTTGCTGCGTTGCAGCAGAGACGGTAGAGATGCGCGCAGGATGAATGCCATGACCGACACCCGCCCCGCTGCCGCCGTGCCCGACACCGTTCCGATCGTGTTCGAGGCGGTGGTGAAGAAGCAGGCGATCGCCGCCACGTACAATCGCGGCGCCGTGACGCTCGCGCCGCACATCGTCTACACGAAGCACGGCGAGATCTATCTCGACGCGGTCACGCTGGAGCGCGACGGCAAGCCGCCCAAGGAGGAGAAGATCGGCGCGTTCAAGCTGTCCGGCTTGTCCGGATTGCGCATCACGCCGCGCCGCTTCACGCCGAGCGAGCTGTTCATGCCGCGCGACGAGAAGTACGTCGACGTGACGCTGCTGGCGGTGGACGCCTGACGGACGAGCCTCCAGCGCGTCGCGTCGCGCTGGCCTTGCTGGTCGCCTTCTACGGCGTGGCGGGGGTGGCGCACCTCGTCGTCACCGACGCGATGGTGCGGATCGTTCCCGGCTGGGTGCCGTGGCCGCGCGCGGTCGTGATCGCCACCGGCCTGTGCGAGCTGGCCGGTGCGCTCGCGCTGCTGCTGCCGGGCTGGCGAGTTGCGGCGGGCTGGGCGCTGGCGCTCTACGCGCTGTGCGTGTGGCCGGCGAACGTGCAGCACGCCATCATCGACCTGTCGCACGGCACCGGCCTGCCGCTGGCGTACCACGCGCCGCGGCTGCTGCTGCAACCCGCGATCATCGCGTGGGCGCTATATGCCAGCGGTGCGTGGGCGGCACGGCGGCGGCGTCCTTCCCGCCGCGCGTAACCCCTCACGACGATAGCGTGTCGAGCAGCTGCGCCTTCGTCATTGTCGACCGGCCGGGTATGTCGCGCTTCTTCGCCTCGGCGTAGAGCTGCTCCTTCGTGCGATGGTCGCGGTGCGCGCGCGTCTTCTTCGCGACGTCGCCGGGCTGGGCGGAGAATTGCCGGCCCTTGCGCGTGTCCGCGCGCTTCTTCGCCGTGGTGCGGCGATATTCCTCGTCGGACAGCGCCTCGCGCGCCGCCTTGGGCAGGTAGCGCTCGCCGGTCTCGCCGCTCTCCTTGCCGGACTTGGTGCCCCAGTCTTCCTCGGTCCACTGGTGGAGCGAGTTGTCGTCGTCCTTGCCGCCCTTGTAGCCGCCGCCGCGCTTCTTGTACTCGGCCACCGCTAGCTGCGCCTTGCGCGCGGACCACTGGCCCTTCCTTCCGCCCTTCGCGCCGGCGGTGACCTCGTCCTTCACCGCCTCCCAGAGCTTGGGGTCGGTCTTCTCGGCGGTCTCCGACATCGCACGCTCCTCTCGGGCAGGCTCCTTTCGGGCCCAACGCGCGAAAGCGCCGAACGGCTCAGGCGGCGATGGTCACGAAGCTGTCCATCACGCGCTTGCGGCCCGCTTGCTCGAAGTCGATCTCCAGCTTGTTGCCCTCGATCTCGGCGATCGCGCCATAGCCGAACTTCTGGTGGAACACGCGCTGCCCGACCGAAAGGTCGCCCCGACCCTTGTTGCCCAGCGATACGGCCGACGCGCGGCTCTCGACCACCCGGGCCGGCTCGCGCGTGAACGTGCGGCTGGTCCAGTCGCCGCCCGGCTTCGCCCCCAGCGTTCCCGCCGCGCGCTGCCACCCCGGCCCGCGTCCGGTGCCGCGCGCCAGGTCGGCGAACGGATCCGCCCGCTCGGACCAGTTCGCCTGCCACAGGCTGGCGCCGCCCGTCATCGTCGTCTCGCTCTCGACGTGCACGTCGGGCAGCTCGCCGACGAAGCGGGACGGAATGGAGCTGGTCCACTGGCCGTAGATGCGGCGGTTGGCGGCGTGGAGGATGGTCGCGCGCCGTCGCGCCCGCGTGATTGCGACATAGGCGAGCCGGCGCTCCTCCTCCAGGCTGCGCGTGCCGCCCTCGTCGATCGCGCGCTGCGACGGGAACAGCCCCTCTTCCCATCCGACGAGGAATACGGTGTCGTATTCCAGCCCCTTGGCGGCGTGGATCGTCATGATCGTCACCTTGGGGTCCTCGCGCGTCGCCTCGTTGTCCATGACGAGGCTGACATGTTCGAGGAAGGCGCCGAGCGACTCATATTCCTCCATCGCGCGGACCAGCTCGGCCAGATTCTCCAGCCGCCCCGCCGCCTCGGCGGTCTTCTCCGCCTGCCACATGGCGGTGTAGCCGCTCTCGTCCAGCAGCTGGCGTGCGAGTTCCGCGTGGGGCAGCTGCGTCGCCATGTCGCGCCAGCGGGCGATGTCGCCGACGAGGTTGCCGAGCGCGCGGCGCGCCTGCGGGGTCAGCTCGTCGGTGTCGAGGATGCGCGCGGCGGCGTGGGTCAGCGGCAGCCCTTCGGCGCGCGCGAGCATGTGCAGCTTGGCGATCGCCTTGTCGCCGAGCCCGCGCTTGGGCACGTTGACGATCCGCTCGAAGGCCAGGTCGTCCGCGGGCTGGTTGACGACCCGCAGGTAGGCGAGCGCGTCGCGGATCTCGGCGCGCTCGTAGAAACGGAAGCCGCCGACGATGCGGTAGGGCAGGCCGATCGCGATGAAGCGGTCCTCGAATTCGCGCGTCTGGTGCTGTGCGCGCACGAGGATGGCGACATGGTCCAGCGAGGTGCCGTCGCGTTGCGCCGCCTCGATCTCCTCGCCGACCCGACGCGCTTCCTCCGGTCCGTCCCACACGCCGACCACGCGTACCTTCTCGCCCGCGTCCAGCTCGGTCCACAATTCCTTGCCCAGCCGGCCGCCATTGTTGGCGATCACGCCCGAGGCGGCACCCAGGATGTGCGGGGTGGAGCGGTAGTTCTGCTCCAGCCGGATCACCTTGGCGCCGGGAAAGTCCTTCTCGAACTTCAGGATATTCTCCACCTGTGCGCCGCGCCAGGAGTAGATCGACTGGTCGTCGTCGCCCACGCAGCAGATGTTGCGTCGCTCCTGCGCCAGCAGGCGGAGCCACAGATACTGAACCGAATTCGTGTCCTGATATTCGTCCACCATGATGTAGCGGAAGCGCTGCTGGTAATGCTCCAGCACCGCGCGCTCGGTCTTCAATATCGTGAGCACGTGGAGCAGCAGGTCGCCGAAGTCGCAGGCGTTCACTGACCTGAGCCGGTCCTGGTACTGCTGGTACAATTCGCCGCCGCGGCCGTTGGCGTAGCGCTCGCTCTCGCCCGCGTCGATCTCGCGCGGGGTCAGGCCCTTGTTCTTCCACTCGTCGATCAGGCCGGCGAGCCCGCGCGCGGGAAAGCGCTTCTCGTCGATGTCGGCGGCGACGATCAGCTGCTTCAGCAGGCGCAGCTGGTCGTCGGTGTCGAGGATGGTGAAGTTGCTCTGCAACCCGACCAGCTCGGCGTGGCGGCGCAGCATCTTCGCGCCGATCGCGTGGAAGGTGCCCAGCCACGGCATCCCCTCCACCGCCTCGCCGACCAGCCGCCCGACCCGCTCGCGCATCTCGCGCGCGGCCTTGTTGGTGAAGGTGACGCTGAGGATCTCGGACGGATAGGCGCGCCGTGTCCACAGCAGGTGCGCCAGTCGCGCCGTCAACGCCGCGGTCTTGCCCGTGCCCGCGCCGGCGAGGACCAGCACGGGGCCGTCAGTCGTCAGCACCGCCTCGCGCTGCGGCGGGTTCAGGCCCTTGAGATACGGCGGATCGGCGAGTTGGCTGTCGGTCACGCCGACCCACGTAGGCAGGCTTGCACGGCGACGCAATCCATGAGAACAAAGGCGCAACGACGAAGCGAGGGAGGATGGTGATGGCGACGACGGGCCGGTGCCATTGCGGCGCGGTGAGCTACACGGCGGAGGGGCCGCCGGAACATCACGCCCTGTGCCACTGCGACGATTGCCGCCGCTGGTCGGGTGCGCCGGCGGTCGGCTGGATCGCGTGGAAGCAGGACCGGGTGACGGTCGCCGGAGAGCCCGCCACCTACCGATCGTCGACTCACGGCGAGCGCGACTTCTGCGCCGCGTGCGGCACCGGCCTCTTCTATCGCAATGCCGAGGCGCTGCCGGGCATCATCGACATCCAGTCCGGCACGCTGGACGATCCCGCCGCGCAGCCGCCGGGCGCGCAGATCATGGTGAAGGACCGGCTGCCCTGGACGCGCGAGATGACGGACCTGCCCGAGTTCCGGACCTATCCCGGGATGGACGGATGACGGCGCCGACGATCGAGCGTTGGCACGCCTATATGCGCGCGCCGACCGCCGCCGGTCTGGACGCGCTGCTGGCGGAGGACGTCGTCTTTCAGAGCCCGGCGGTGCACACGCCGCAGCACGGCAAGGCGGTGACGACGAAATATCTGACCGCCGCGGCAGAGGTGCTGGGCAATCCCAGCTTCCGCTACGTCGGCGAGTGGACCGCGGAGCGCTCCGCCGTGCTGGAGTTCGAGTGCGAGCTGCCCGGCGGGATCAGCGTCAACGGCGTCGACATCATCGAGTGGGGAGAGGACGGGCGGATCGTCCGTTTCAAGGTGATGGTGCGTCCGGTGAAGGCGCTGAACGCGGTCGTGCCGCTGATGGGTGCCGCGCTCGCGGCCGGCTAGGCCGGACCGTCGTCGAGGAAGCGCGGCAGGCCGGCGCAGGTCTCCTGCACCCCGTCCGCCTCGAACGGCGGCGCGACTGGCAGCGGCGTCGCGTGCCAGTGCTGCTCCCGTCGGGAGCGGCTGAGGCGAAAGCGGTGCGGTGCCTCGTCCAGCGGATCGGTGGCGCAGGCGCGACGGACGTCGCCGGTGGTCCATCGCCAGCCCACCGGAAAGCGCGCCCCGCCCGCGACCAGCGTGCCGGTGGCGATCACCCGGGCGGCGGGAACGATGCCGGAGACGGCGACGCTGGCGCAGGTTCGGCCGGCGCGCGCGACGCGGCCGACACGTTCGACCGTCTGCAACCGCCGGCACGCCGCCGGCCACGCGGTGCGCGCCCAGCGCTGCCACTCGCCGTCGCGGATCCCGCCGGGCGGCGTCACCGCGCTGTCCCCGCCCATGTCGATCTCGGCGGCACGCCCGTCGCGTCCCAGCGCCAGCGCGCCTTCCGCGGCGCGCATCTCCCGCCATGCGGCGCGCGCGTCGTAATCGTCGCAGCCGGCGACGAGGAGGAGCAGCGGGGCAAGGGCGCGCGCGCGGATCACGCGACGCAGGCTACCCGGTTCGTCCCGGGCCGCAAGGTGGGAAAAGCCGGGGCGGCCCGATCGGACCGCCCCGTAGTTCAGGGAAGGGGCCGGGCGAGGGAAGGTGCCCGGCCGATACCGACGTCACAGGGGGGAAGGACGCCGGTGACGTTCATCTAGGCGCGGCATGTTGCTCCAATGTGTCGCGCGACCACTCTTTCGTGACGAGGCGGCAATGTTTCCACGTTGACGCGCCGCCCCCGCGCATCCGATGAGGCCGCGATGGACGCTTCCCGCACGCCGGCCTCGCACCGCCGCATCCTGCTCGCCAGCCTGGTCGGCACGTCGGTGGAATTCTACGACTTCTACATCTACGCCACCGCCGCATCGCTGGTGTTCGGGCCGCTGTTCTTCCCCGCCTCCAACCCGTCCACCGCGCTGCTCGCCTCCTACGCCAGCCTGGCCGTCGCCTTCTTCGCGCGGCCCGTCGGCGCGTGGGTGTTCGGCCATTACGGGGACCGCATCGGGCGAAAGTCGACGCTGGTGGCCAGCCTGATGCTGATGGGCGGGTCGACGCTGCTGATCGCGTTCCTGCCCACCTATGCCACCGCGGGCGTGTGGGCGCCGGTGCTGCTGTGCCTGCTGCGCTTCGGCCAGGGCTTCGGCCTCGGCGGGGAGTGGGGCGGGGCGGCGCTGCTGGCGGTGGAGAATGCGCCGCCCGGCCGGCGGGGTCGCTACGGCATGGTGCCGCAACTGGGCGCGCCGGTCGGCTTCATCGCCGCCAACGGGCTGTTCCTGCTGCTCGGCCTCGTCATGACCCCGGCCGATTTCCTCGCCTGGGGATGGCGCGTGCCGTTCCTGCTGTCGGTGGTCCTCGTCGGCCTCGGGTTGTGGGTACGACTGAAGATCGCCGAGACCCCTGCTTTCGCGCGCGTGCTGGAGGAGGGGCCGCCCCCCGCGGTGCCGATGGGCGAGCTGCTGCGCCTCCATTGGCGCCGCGCGCTCGGCGGCACGCTGGGTGCGGTGGCGTGCTTCGCCGTCTACTACATCGCCACCGCCTTCGCGCTCGGCTACGCCACCACGACGCTGGGTGTCGACCGGCAGGCCTTCCTCGGCGTGCAGCTGGGCGCGATCCTGTTCATGGCGGTGGGCATCGCACTGTCGGGCATCTGGTCGGACCGCAGCTCGCCCGCCACCGTGCTGAAATGGGGATGCGTCGGCGCGGTGGTGGCCGGCTTCGTGCTGGTGCCGGGGCTGGGCTCGGGATCGCTTCCGTCGATGTTCGCCAGCCTCGCTTTCGCCCTGTTCGTGATGGGGTTCGTCTACGGCCCGCTCGGCGCGTGGCTGCCGTCGCTTTACCCGGCGCGCGTGCGCTACACCGGCGTCAGCCTCGCGTTCAACATGGCCGGGATCATCGGCGGCGGGCTGACCCCGGTCGCGGCACAGGCGCTGGCGGAGCGGGGCGGGCTGCTGCCCGTCGGCGCCTACCTGGCAGTCCTGTCGCTGCTGAGCCTGGGCGCGCTGCTGGCGATGCCGGCGCGCGGCGCGGCGGAGCCGGTGCCGGTGGAGGGATTCTGACCGCTCAGTCGAGCCGCAGCAACGTCACCCGCGCCTTGCCGTACACCCGCTCCGCCTCCACCGCATAACCGTTTAGGTCGAGCGGCTCCGCCTTGGCGGTCTCCACCGACACCCACGTGTGCGCGCCGATCCAGCCGAGCCGCGCCAGCTTGTCCGCCGCCACCGCGCCCGCGCCGGAGCCGTAGGGCGGGTCCATCATGACGATGTCGAGCGGCGCGCGCGCGAGCCCCAGCGCGAGGACGGAGGCGGCGCGCACTTCCGCGCCCGTGGCGCCCAGCTTCGCCACGTTGGCGCGCAGCGCGTCGATCGCGGCCCGGTCCTGCTCGACGAACAGGCACGAGGCCGCACCGCGCGACAGCGCCTCCAGCCCCAGCGCGCCCGATCCCGCGAACAGGTCCGCCACCGCCAGTCCGTCGAAGCTGCCGACGCGGCTGGCCAGCATGGAGAACAGCGCCTCGCGCGTGCGGTCCGCGGTGGGGCGGGTGGCCTCACCCTTGGGCGCGACCAGCGGGCGGCCGCGCCACTGTCCGGCGATGACCCTCATGAGCGGCGCGGCCGCTTGGGCCCGGTCTTCGGCTTGGGCGTGGCCCAGCCGGCCTTGCGCTTGATCCGCGCCGGGCGCGCGGGGGCGGTGGCCTCCACCACCGGCGGCTCCAACGGCTTCGACGCCGCCCGCGCAGGTCGCGCGCTCGCCGGCTTCGGTGCCGGTCGCGCCGGGCGTGGCGACGCGCCGGGCGTCGGCGCGCGGGACGGCGACGCGCGCGTGGCGGGCGGGCGGGCGGGCTGCGCCCGCGGCGCATCGGCACGCGGCGCTCCGGGCGGTGCCCGGCGGACCGGGCGCGGCGCAGTGACCGGCTCGGCCCGGCTCGCGGCCTTCGCGCCATCGCGCGCCAGCGTCTGCCGGAAGGCGGCGAGATCGGCCGCGCGCACTTCGCCCACCTCGCCCACCGGCAGGTCGCCGAGCACGAAGGGGCCGTAGCGGATGCGGATCAGCCGCCCGACCTGCAGGTCGAGATGTTCCAGCACGCGGCGCACCTCCCGGTTCTTGCCCTCCGTCAGGATCATCTCGATCCACACGTTGGCGCCGGTGCGCCGCTCCAGATTGGCATCGATCGGGCCGTAGCGGATGCCGTCGATCTCCACCCCGTCGATCAGGTCTTCCAGCTGTTCCTGCGATACGCGGCCGTAGGCGCGGGCGCGATACGCGCGCTCGATCCCGGTCGACGGCAGCTCCAGCTGACGCTTCAGCGCGCCGTCGGTCGTCATCAGCAGCAGCCCCTCGGTATTGAGGTCCAGCCGCCCCACCGGCACCAGCCGCGGCAGGTCCTTCGGCAGCCGGTCGTAGATCGTCGGGCGACCGCCGGGATCGCGCTCGGTCGTCAGTACGCCGGCGGGCTTGTGGAAGAGGAACAGCCGCGCGGGCGCGGGCGCGGCCACTTCCTGCCCGTCGACGGTGACGCCGTGGAGCGAGGGGAGCAGCGTGGCGGGCGTGTCCAGCACGACGCCGTCCTTCGCGACGCGGCCTTCGGCGATCATGCGCTCCACCTCGCGCCGGGAGGCGACGCCGGCGCGCGCGAGCAGCTTGGCGATGCGATGTTGGGGACGGGAGCTGTCGGCCATCGCGCTGCCCTATCGCAAATCGCCGCCGGCACGCCGAAAAATTTGCGACCGAACTGCGCCGTTCGCGTTATGGTCCCGTAACGAACGGGGAAATTCATGCTGTTCGCGAAGAAGAAGCCGACGCTGGTGCGCCTCCTGCTCGTCGAGGACGAGCCGCTGGTGGCGTTCGACGCCGAGCATCTGCTGACCGACCAGGGATATGAGATCGTCGCCACGGTGGACCGGGTGGCGGACGCGGTCGCGATCATCGGCGACGGGCAGGCGATCGACCTGGTGCTCGCCGACGTGAACCTGGCCGACGGCAACGGCGTGGACGTGGCGCGTGCGGCGCAGGCGCGCGGCATCCCCGTCATGTTCGTCACCGGCCAGTGCCCGGCGGAGGCGGAGGCGCTGGCGATCGGCTGCCTCGCCAAGCCCTATCCGCAGCGCACGCTGCTCGCCGCGATCGGCGCGGTGGAGGCGCAGGTCGCGGGCAAGCCGCCGCGGCGCCTGCCCGGTGGCTTCCGCCTGTTCCCGGTAAGCGGCGGGGCGTAGCTGGCCGTGGCGGGCTAGAGCCGCGCTTCCACCGCGTCGTGGAACAGGCGGATGCCCGCCTCCATCGTGCCCAGCGTCACCCGGTCCAGTGAACCGGACGCCAGGCCCTGCTGTCCCAGCGCCGCGGCGCGGAAATCCTCGCTGGCGAAGACGCCGCCGTCCAGCAGGTTCCAGCTCTTCTCCCAGTGCCGCAGCGCCTTCTCCGTCGACGGCGGCTCCGGTATCAGCATGAAATCCTCCACCAGCACGCGGTCGTGCGCCTGCGGCATCAGCACCATCAGGTTCACGTAGTCGGGACTGACGATCAGCACGGTGCCGGGGAACATCTGATAGGTGTAGGTGATCGCGCGGCGCAGCGTCGGCCAGTCCTGCGCGCGCACCGTCTCCGCATCCACGTCGCGTCCCACGGCGGAGCGCTGGTGCGGGCCGATCGTGTCGGCGCTGGCCACCCCGTCCTTGAAGAACGACCCGATCGTTTCGGCGTGGAGCCGCAGGACGTGATAGCTCTCGAGGAACGCGTCCATGATGAGCTTCCAGTTCGCCGCCACGTCGTGGGTGCGGCGGCGGAACAGGTGCATGCCGGCGAGGCCGAAGGCGTCGAAGTCGAGCCCCAGCGCCTCCGCCTCGGCGAAATCGGCCTCGTCGTCGAACGAGAACCAGATCAGCCCGCCCGCCTCGCGCGTGGGCAGCCGCTTCAGCGCGTAATCGGCCTTGTCGAGGCCCGGGAAGGCGTCGCCGCGCGGCAGGCCGACGAGCCGCCCGTCGGTGGCGTAGCTCCACGCGTGATAGGGGCAGACCAGGCGCGGCGTGCACACCGCCGCCTGCCCCTCCACCAGCCGGGTGCCGCGATGGCGGCAGACGTTCAGGAAGACGTGCGCCTGTCCCGCCTTGTCGCGCGTCACCAGCAGCGGCCTGCCGAAGCCGTCGTGCGGCACCGCCATGTTCGGCTCCGGCAGCAGCGCGGAGGGCGCGACGACCAGCGGCGTCTTGGCGAAAATGCGCTCCTGCTCCGCCGCGTGCCGCGCAGGCGAGATATAGGCGTCGGCATCGACGTGGGTGATGCCGGGTTCGCGCGCGCGCCCCCCGTCTGCCAGGATGCGGGCCAGCGCCAGCTGTCCCTCGGTCGGCCGGAGCGGGCCGGTGATCGCGTTCATGGCTATCCTCTCGCGTCTTTTCCGCTAGTTTCCGCCACCGACGGGAAAGGAGCAAGTGGGTTGTTGGCATCGCGCGGAACGGACCGGACGTGGATCGACGGGGTGCGCCCCTATGTCGAGCGGGGGCCGCTGGCCGCCTTCGCGCTCGGCGTGTCCTCCGGCTTCCCGTTCGCGATGATCGCGGCGACGCTGACGACGCGGCTGGCGCAGGACGGCATCGACAAGAAGACGGTGACCGCCTTCAGCCTCGCCTTCCTCGTCTACAACCTGAAGTTCCTGTGGGCGTGGCTGGTCGACGGCGTGCGGCTGCCGGTGCTGGGACGGCTGGGCCAGCGCGTATCGTGGGTGCTGCTCGCCGGCGTGCTGGTGATCGCGGCGGTCGCCAACCTCGCGCTCGCCGATCCGGTGGCGAGCATCGGCGCGACGGCGACGGCGGCGGTGCTGGTGGGCGTCGCCGGCGCGACGTTCGACATCGTCATCGACGCCTATCGCATCGAGATCCTGGAGCCGCGCCAGCTGGGTGTGGGATCGGGCATGAGCCAGTACGGCTGGCGCATCGGCTCGGCGGGTGCCGCCTCGCTGGCGCTGGTCGTCGCGGCGCGGGCGGGGTGGGAGGCGGCGTATCTCTCGTGCGCGCTGCTGGCGTTGCCCGCGATGGTCGCGGCATTGGTGGTGGGCGAGCCGCGCCGCCACCGCGCCCCCGCCGAACGCCGCGGCGTCGGACAGGCGGCGGCGGCGATCTGGCGGCCGTTCGTCGAATTTTTCCAGCGGCCGGGCGCGATCGTGGTGCTGGTCTTCATCCTGATCCACAAGATCGGCGACACGCTGAGCCAGCTGGTGCTGCGGCTGCTGCTGGACGACCTGAAGTTCAGCAACGACGAGATCGCACTCTACGACGTCGGCATCGGGTTCTGGGCGTATCTGATCGGCATCTTCCTCGGCGGATGGCTGTACGCGCGGCTGGGCATGAAGCGGTCGGTGCTGCTCAGCCTGGTGCTGATGGCGGTGTCGAACGCCGCGTTCGCGATGCTCGCCGCCGCGGGGCACAGCAACGCGGGACTGGCGGGCGCAATGCTGTTCGAGAACATCGCCTCGGGTATCGGCGGGGTGACGATCGTCGCCTATTTCTCCGCACTGTGCGACCTGCGCTTCACCGCGGCGCAATATGCGCTGATCTCCGCCGCGGCCAGCATCGTCGGGCGCGTGCTGACCGGCACGACCGCGGGCGCGCTGGTGGAATCGATGGGGTTCGTGAACTTCTACCTGCTGACTACCGTCGTCGCGCTGCCCGGTGTGGCGCTGTTCTGGTGGATGGCGCGCTCCGGCCTGGTCGACCGCTCGGTCGGCACGGCGGGAACGGAGGGTCCGGGCGACGCGCGGGAGGGCGGCGCCGCCTAGACGCAGACCGGCCGGCCCTCGTCGGCGAAGGCCATCGCCACCGCCGCCGCGCTTGCCAGCACGCCGTCGCACCGGCGCTGGCCGATCAGGTCGGACAGCAGCAGCGCGGCGGTGTCGCTCTGCACCTCCACGCGGGCCAGCACCGTCAGCAGCGCGCGCTCGCCCGGCGTCATGCGCGCGCAGCAGCACGGTGCGATGGCGATCGGGACCGAGGAATGGGCGGCGAGGTCCGCCATCAGCCCGCGCATCAGCGTCAGCGGACGGCGGAAGCCCCCGCCGAACGCGGTCATCATCGCATGGGCGGCGCGCGCGTCGGACAGGCCGTGCGCCCCCATGCGCCGCATCGCGAACAGCGCGGTGCGCGCATTGGGGCAGGCGGGCAGGGAGTAGGGCAAGGCGGCCAGGGTGCTGGTGGCGGTCTCATTCATCGACGCGACTCCGTTGGTCGCGCGCATGGTCGCCACTCCGCTATTGATAGTCAATCGCAAATACTGCTCAGCGCGGCTGCTCGTCGTTGGCGGCGAGCACCTCGCCGGCGAGATACAGCGACCCGGCCATCAGCACGCCCGCCGGCGCGTCCTGCGCAATGGCACGCAGCGCGGCGGGAACGTCGGCGGCGACCCGGCCGGCCGCGATGCCGAGCCCGCGAGCGGCGGCCAGGATCGCGTCGGGCGCGTGATGCTCGTGCCCCGGGACCGGCACCGCGACCACCGTCCCCACCATCGGTGCGAACGGCGCGAGGAAGCCGGCAAGGTCCTTGTTCGCGAGCATCCCGAGCACCAGCGTCAGCGGGCGATCCCCCCCGGCGGCGGCACCGCGCAACGCGGGCAAGGACGCCGCGATGGCCGCGCCGGCGGACGGGTTGTGCCCGCCGTCGAGCCACACCGGCGTACGCGCGGGCAGCAGCGCGACCAACGGCCCGTCGCCCAGCCGCTGCAGCCGCGCGGGCCAGGTCGCGGCGGCGGGCCCGGCCTCGATCGCGAGCGGGGGGACGTGGACCGCCTGCTGGTGGCGCAGCATCGCCACGGCCAGCGCGAGATTGTCCGCCTGGTGCCGCCCCGCCAGCCGGGGGGCGGGCAGCGTGAGCAGGCCCTGCGCGTCGCGATAGGTGAGGGTGTCGCCGGTCGCGTCGAGGCCGTGGCGCCACTCGCGCCGCGCGCGCAGCAGCTGCGCCCCCGCCGTCGCGGCGACCTGCGCGATCACCTCCTCGATCCCGGCGGGATAGTCCAGCGTGGCGAGCGGTACGCCCGGCTTCGCGATGCCCGCCTTTTCTGCGGCGATCGCCTCGATCGTCTCGCCCAGGAACGCCTGATGGTCGATCCCCAGCGCCGCGATGCCGGTGGCGACCGGCCGCACCACGTTGGTCGCGTCGAGCCGCCCGCCGAGCCCCACCTCGATCACGCAGGCGTCCGCGGGCGTGCGGGCGAAGGCGAGGAAGGCGGCGGCGGTCGTCACCTCGAAGAAGCTCGCACCGATGTCGCCGCCCGCGTCGAGCACCTCGGCCAGGAGCGGCGCCAGCGCGGCGTCGTCGATCAGCCGCCCGGCGAGGCGGATCCTCTCGTTGAAGCGGACGAGGTGCGGGCTGGTGTAGACGTGGACGCGATGCCCCGCGGCCTCCAGCGCGGCGCGCAGGAACGCGCAGGTCGATCCCTTGCCGTTGGTGCCGGCGACGTGGAAGACCGGCGGCAGCGACACGTGCGGATCACCCAGCCGCGCGAGCAATCGCGTGATGCGGCCAAGGCCGAGCACGTCCGCGCCGGGCGACAGCGACCACAGCCGGTCGAGCTGCGCCTGCACGGCGGGGTCGGTGGACGTGGCGTGGTCAGGCATCGGCGCTGCTCCCTCTCCCGTCCCGGGGAGAGCGCGTCATGTCAATGCGCCCGCTCGCCGCACAGATACGCGACTACCGTCCCCAGCCGCTCCTTCAGCGCGTGGCGGTGGACGACCATGTCGATCAGCCCGTGCTCCAGATAATATTCGCTGGTCTGGAAATCCTCCGGCAGCTTCTCGCGGATCGTGTTCTCGATCACGCGGCGGCCGGTGAAGGCGAGCGTCGCCTTGGGCTCGGCGATGTGCACGTCGCCCAGCATGGCATAGGCGGCCATCACGCCGCCCGACGTCGGATCGGTCAGCACGACGATATAGGGCAGGCCGGCGTCGTGGAGCATCTGGATCGCCGCGGTGCTGCGCGGCATCTGCATCAGCGACAGAATGCCCTCCTGCATCCGCGCGCCGCCGCTGGCGGTGAAGACGATGAAGGGCGCGCGGTCGGCGATCGCCGTCTCCACGCCCTGGATGAACGCCTCGCCCACGGCCTGGCCCATCGACCCGCCCATGAAGGCGAAGTCCTGCACGCCCAGGACGACGCGGCGCCCGTCGATCGTGCCGCGTGCGTTCACGAACGCGTCCTGCTCGCCGGTGGCGGCGCGCGCCGCCTTCAGCCGGTCGGGATAGCGCTTCGAATCGCGGAACTTCAGCGGGTCCTCGGCCGCGCGCGGGGGCGTCAGCACCTCCGCGCTGCCCTCGTCCAGCAATTGCCGGAACCGCTCCTGCGGCCCGATCCGCTCGTGATGGTCGCACGTCGGGCAGACGAAGCCGTTCTCCTCCAGCTCCTTGGTGAAGACCATGGTGCCGCAGCCCTTGCACTTGTGCCACAGATTGTCGGGCGCCTGCTGCTTGGCGCCGGGGACGATGCCGGAAAGGGCGTTGCGGACGCTGCTGAGCCAGCTCATGCGGAAACCTTCCTCGCGGACGCGACCGCGTCCTTCAGCGTCTTGATATAGGCGGCGACGGGCGCGGGTGCATCCGCCCCATGCGCGGCGACGATCTCAACGATGGCGGAGCCTACGACCACCCCGTCCGCCACGCGCGCGATGGCGGCGGCCTGCGCGGGGGTGCGCACGCCGAAGCCGACCGCGACGGGCAGGTCGGTCGCCGCCTTCAACCGCGCGACCGCGGCCTCGATCGATGCGGTGTCCGCCTGTTGCTTGCCGGTGATCCCCGCGACCGAAACGTAGTAGAGGAAGCCCGACGCGCCATCGAGCACGCGCGGCAGCCGCGCGGCGTCGGTGGTCGGCGTCGCGAGGCGGATCGGGTCAATCGCCGCGGCGCGCAGCGCCGGGCCCAGCGCCTCGTCCTCCTCCGGCGGCACGTCGACGCAGATGACGCCGTCGACGCCAGCGTCCCGCGCCGCGGCGGCGAACCATTCGGGTCCGCGGCGCAGCATCGGGTTGCCGTAGCCCATCAGTACCAGCGGCACCTGCGGATGGCGCTCGCGGAAGTCGGCGGCGATCCGCAGGATGTCCGCCGTGGTGGTGCCCGCGGCGAGGCTGCGAATGTTCGCCGCCTGGATCGCCGGGCCGTCCGCCATCGGATCGGTGAACGGCATCCCCAGCTCGATCACGTCCGCCCCGCCGTCGACCAGCGCGTCGAGGATCGCAGGCGTCGGGCCGTCGCCGGCGGTGACGAAGCAGACCAGCGCCGGCCCAAGCGCGAAGGCTCCCGACAATCGCGTCAAATCGCCACTCCCAGCGCCTCGGCGACCGTGAAGATGTCCTTGTCCCCGCGCCCGCACAGATTGGCGAGGATCACCTGGTCCGGTTGCATCTGCTTCGCCCGCCGCGCCACCGCGGCGATGGCGTGGCTGGGTTCGAGCGCGGGGATGATCCCCTCCGTCCGGCACAGCAGCTGGAAGGCATCCAGCGCCTCGGTATCGGTGACCGACGTATACTCGACCCGGCCGACATCCTTCAGCCAGGCATGCTCCGGCCCGATGCCGGGATAGTCGAGGCCGGCGGAGATCGAGTGCGCCTCCGCGATCTGTCCGTCGTCGTCCTGCAGCAGGTACGTCCTGTTGCCGTGGAGCACACCGGGGAAGCCGCCGGCCAGGCTCGCCGCGTGTTTGGCATCCAGGCCTTCGCCCGCCGCCTCGACGCCCAGCATCGCGACGTCGCCGTCGTCGAGAAAGGGGTGGAACAGGCCGATCGCGTTCGATCCGCCGCCGATCGCGGCGACCAGCAGGTCGGGCAGGCGGCCGGTCCGCGCCAGCATCTGCTCGCGCGCCTCGCGTCCGATCACGCTCTGAAAATCGCGGACCAGCTCCGGATAGGGATGCGGCCCGGCGGCGGTGCCGATGATGTAGAAGGTGTCGTGGACATTCGCGACCCAGTCGCGCAGCGCCTCGTTCATCGCGTCCTTCAGGGTGTTCGCGCCGGACGTGACCGCGCGCACCTCCGCGCCCAGCAGCTTCATGCGGAACACGTTGGGCGCCTGCCGCTCCACGTCCTTGGCGCCCATGTAGATGACGCAGGGCAGGCCGAAGCGCGCGCACACGGTCGCGGTCGCGACGCCGTGCTGGCCTGCACCCGTTTCCGCGATGATCCGCGTCTTGCCCATGCGGATGGCCAGCAGGATCTGGCCGATGCAATTGTTGATCTTGTGCGCGCCGGTATGGTTCAGCTCGTCGCGCTTGAACCAGATCTGCGCGCCGCCGACCGCTTCGGTCAGCCGCTCGGCGTGGTAGAGCGGAGAGGGACGGCCGACGTAATGTTCCAGCAGGTCGTCGAACTGCGCCTGGAAGGCGGGATCCGCCTTCGCCGCGCGATATTCGCGTTCCAGGTCGAGGACGAGCGGCATCAGCGTTTCCGCCACGTAGCGGCCGCCATAGGCGCCGAAATGCCCGCGGTCGTCGGGTTGGGCGCGGAAGGAATTGGGGGCGTTCATGCGTGCGCCGCCTGAAGGAAGGCGGCGATCTTGTCCACATCCTTGACGCCGGGCGCGCGCTCGACGCCGCTCGACACGTCGACCAGGGTGGCGCCGGTGCGCCGGATCGCCTCGCGGACGTTGCCAGCGTCCAGCCCGCCCGACAGCGCCCAGGGCAGCGGATGCGCGAAGCCGACGAGCAGCGCCCAGTCGAACCGCAGCCCCATCCCGCCCGGCAGCGCGGCGCCCTCCGGCGTCTTCGCGTCGTAGAGGATCCGGTCCGCCGCACCGACGAACCCGCGGGCGGCGTCGAGGTCGGCACGCGTCTTCACCGCGATGGCGGCCCAGCTCTCGACCCCCGGGCGCCGCAGCGCGGCGACCCGAGCGGGGGCGGTGCGGTGGAGCTGGATCGCGTCGAGCCGGGCGACGCGCACCGCCTCGGCGACCAAGGCATCCTCGGGGTCGACGAAGACGCCCACGCGGCGTACCCCCTCCGGCACCCGCGCCGCCAGCCCGGCGGCCTGCTCGAACGCGACGTCGCGCGGGGAGGGCGGGAAGAAGACGAATCCGACGTGGCTCGCGCCATGGCCGATGGCGGCGTCCAGCGTATCGGGCGTCGAGAGACCGCATATCTTGGCGTTGACAGGCATGGCGCGCCCTTAATGAAGAAAGTGGTTCGCGCGAAGACGCGAAGACGCGAAGGTGCCGCGCTCGCTGCATGCTATCGACGCGTCCTGGCAGGCCACCGAAGGTCGACCTGCTTCGCGTCTTCGCGCCTTTGCGTGAACAGATCGTCGGCACGGCGCTTCGCGACGCCGCTTGCCAACCCGCCCCTAGCCCAATCGCCGCGATGCGATTACATGGCCCGCCACTTCCCCGCGCCCGCACAGGAATCGGCACCCCATGGACATTCGCCTCGGCCTCACCTTCGACGACGTGCTGCTGGTCCCGGGTGCCTCCGAGGTGCTGCCGACCGACGCCGACACGCGCACCCGCGTGACCAAGGGGATCGCGCTCAACATCCCCGTGCTGTCCTCCGCGATGGACACGGTGACGGAAGGCAACATGGCGATCGTCATGGCGCAGCTGGGCGGGCTGGGCGTGCTCCATCGCAACCTGACGGTGGACGAGCAGGTCGCCGCCGTGCGCCAGGTCAAGCGGTTCGAGAGCGGGATGGTGGTCAACCCGATCACCATCGCGCCGTCCGCCACGCTGGCGCAGGCGCAGGCGCTGATGGCGGCGAACCGGATCAGCGGCATCCCCGTCGTGGAGGCGGACGGCAAGCTGGTCGGCATCCTCACCAACCGCGACGTCCGCTTCGCGGAGAACCCGGCCCAGCCCGTCGCCGAGCTGATGACGCGCGACAATCTCGCCACCGTCGGCGCGGGCGTGGGGCAGGAGGAGGCGCGCCGGCTGCTCCACCAGCGCCGTATCGAGAAGCTGCTGGTCGTCGACGACGGTTATCGCTGCGTCGGCCTCATCACCGTCAAGGACATCGAGAAGGCCGTCACCTATCCCGACGCGACCAAGGACGCCGCCGGCCGCCTGCGCGTCGCCGCCGCGACGACGGTGGGCGACAAGGGCTTCGCACGGACCGAGGCGCTGGTGGACGCCGAGTGCGACCTGATCGTCATCGACACCGCGCACGGCCACAACGCCGACGTGGCGCGCGCGGTGGAGCGTGTGAAGAAGCTGAGCAATTCGGTCCAGGTCGTCGCGGGCAACGTCGCCACCGCCGCCGCGACCCGCGCGCTGATCGACGCGGGGGCGGACGGGATCAAGGTGGGCATCGGCCCCGGCTCGATCTGCACCACCCGTGTCGTCGCCGGGGTGGGCGTGCCGCAGCTGACCGCGGTGATGGACTGCGCCGAGGAAGCGGTAAAGCATGGCGTGCCGGTGATCGCCGACGGCGGCCTGCGCACGTCGGGCGACCTGGCCAAGGCGCTGGCCGCGGGCGCGGCGACGTGCATGGTCGGATCGCTGCTGGCGGGCACGGAAGAGGCGCCGGGCGAGACCTTCCTGTACCAGGGCCGCGCCTACAAATCCTATCGCGGCATGGGCAGCGTCGGCGCGATGGGCCGCGGCTCCGCCGACCGCTACTTCCAGGGCGAGGTGCGCGACCAGCTGAAGCTGGTGCCCGAGGGCATCGAGGGGCAGGTGCCGTACAAGGGCCCGGCCAAGGACGTGATCCACCAGCTGGTCGGCGGCATCAAGGCGGCGATGGGCTACACCGGCTCCGCCACGATCGACGACCTGCAGCGCCGCGCCAGCTTCGTGCGCATCACCGGCGCCGGGCTGAAGGAGAGCCACGTCCACGACGTGACGATCACGCGCGAGGCGCCCAATTACCCGACGCGGTGATACGCTTCTTCGTCATGCCGGGACGAGCCCGGGGTGACGGTGGTCGCGCGGGCGGTCAGGCCAGTTTCAGCCCTTCCTTGTTCATCGCCGCGGTGACGTGGCGGTTCTGTTTCTCCGACAGTTGCGAGCGCAGGCGCGGGAACAGCTCGTCCTCCTCCTCGCGCATGTGCGTCTCGATCATGCCGCGGAACTCGCGCACCTTGGGCAGCCAGGCGGGATCGTCCTTCGGCATTTCCGTCAGGTCGAAGAAATATTGTTTCACGTAGCCGTGATCGTGATTCAGGTGGTCCGCGGCCTCGGTCAGCCCCTGGTCGCGCATCATCGCGTAGACCACGTTCTCCTCCTGGAAGGCGTGCTTCCCCACCGCATGCTTCAGCTGCATCAGCAGGAAGGAGCGGCGTGCCGTCGCATCGTCGTCGGTCTTCTCGATCAGGTCGAAGATCTTCAGCGCCGCGGCGTGCTCCGCCGCCAGCGCCTGGTCCCAGCTGCCGGCCAGGGCGGTCGGCGCCTGCACCACCGCCTTGCGGACCAGATTGGCGAGCAACCCGGTCGCCACGCCCGCCGCCGCACCGATCGCCACGGTACGGCCGATTCCCTGCGATCGCGCCTCACGCACTGCCGTCGCCATCACGCTTCTCCTCATCCGATCTCTCCGCAACGAGCGCACGAAGCCACTGTTCCGACGCGATAAAATCGCGGGGCTGTTTCACCTCTCCGCTTTCTGCCAAGGCCTGCCGCCATGACACCCGGTGCCCGTACCCAGGCCGCGATCGAGCTGCTCGACACGGTGATCGCCGCCGCCCGCGACGAGGGCGCGGCGGCCGACACGCTGATCGCTCGCTACTTCGCGGCGCGGCGCTACGCCGGGTCGAAGGATCGACGCGCGGTGCGCGAGCGGGTCTACGCCGCGATCCGCGCGCTCGGCGAGCGGCCCGCGTCGGGGCGCGCCGCGATGCTGGCGCTGGCCGCGGATGACGCGGACCTCGCCGCCACTTTCGACGGCGGCCGCCACGCGCCCGCGCCGGTCGCCCCGGACGAGCCCGTGGCGAGCCGCGGCGTGGCGCCGGCCTGGCTGGAGCAGGCGCTCGCCGACGCCGGCCTGGACGAGGACGAGCGCGCGGCGCTGGTCGATCGCGCCCCGCTCGACGTGCGGCTGAACCCGCTGCGTCCCGCGCCCGAACTCGTCGGCGCACAACCGATCGCGGGCCTGCCCGACGCACGGCGCCTGCCCGCCGGGTTCGACCTCGCCCCCTTCGCCGGCGCGGTCGAAGCGCAGGACGCGGGCAGCCAGGCGGTGACGCTCGCCGCCGCGGCGCGGGCGGGCATGACGGTGCTGGACCTGTGCGCGGGCGCGGGAGGCAAGACGCTGGCGCTGGCGGCGGCCATGCAGAACGAGGGGCGCATCGTCGCCGCGGATGTCGATCGCGCGCGGCTGTCGCGGCTCGCGCCGCGCGCGGAGGCGGCCGGCGTGACGATCGCCGAGACGCGGCTGCTCGATCCCGGCCGCGAGGCGGCGGCGCTGGCGGACGTGGCCGCCGACGTCGTGCTGGTCGACGCGCCCTGTTCCGGCACGGGCACGTGGCGGCGCAATCCGGAGGCGCGATGGCGGCTGACGCCCGCGCGGCTCGACCGGCTGGTGGCGACGCAGGCGAGGCTGCTGGACATTGCCGCCGATCGCGTTCGCCCCGGCGGCGCGCTGACCTACATCGTCTGCTCGCTGCTCGACGCGGAAGGGTCGGCGCAGGTCGCCGGCTTCCTCGCGCGGCGCGGGGGCTGGGCCGCGGAGCCCGCGGACCTGCCGCTCGGGCGCGCGCACGGGACCGGCTGGCGCCTCACCCCCGCGCACGACGGCAGCGACGGATTTTTCGTCGCGCGCCTTCGTGCGCCATGCTAGTCGCGGGGCATCGTGCCGAAGCTGGAGCCGATCATGCGTTTCACGTCCGTCGCCGTCGCCGCCTCGCTGGCGCTGGTGTCGCTGTCCACCTCGCTGCACGGCCAGCGGCCCGACGACCAGATCGACGCGCGCTCGGTCGCGCTGCTGGAGCAGGGCAAGGCGGCGCGCGCGGCCGGTGATCTCGACCGCGCCGTCGACCTGCTGGAAACCTCCGTCGCGGTCGACCCGCGCAATCGCCAGTCGTTCATCGCCATGGCCGAGATCGCGGAGACGCGCGGCCTGCCGGGCAAGGCGATCCGCCTGTATCGCGAGGCGCTGCTGCTCGAACCCAACGACGTCACAGCGCTGGCCGGACAGGGCGAGGCGATGGTGGCCAAGGGCGCGGTGGCGCGTGCGCGCGAGAACCTGGCCCGTGTGAAGACGCTGTGCAAGACGTCCTGCCCGCAGGCGAGCGCGCTGGCCGCGACGATCGCCAAGGGCCCACCGGTGACGACCGCGCAGGTGGGCGTCAACACGACGACGACGGCGAAGGACTAACGGGCGTCGAGGACGCGGGCGAGCGCGACGAATTCCGCCACGCTCACCGTCTCCGCGCGGCGCGTCGGGTCGATGCCGATCGCGTCGAGCACCTCCAGCGCGCCCGGTACGCCCTTCAGGCTCTGCCGTAGCATCTTGCGGCGCTGGCCGAAGGCGGCGGCGGTGAGCTGCTCCAGCGTGGCGAGCCGCACGCTGGCGGGCGCGTCGGTCGGCTCCAGGTGGACCACCGCGGACATCACCTTGGGCGGCGGCGTGAAGGCGGAGCGGTGCACCGGCATGGCGATGCGCGCGGTGCTGCGCCACTGGCTGAGTACCGCGAGGCGGCCGTAATGGTCGCCGCCCACCGGCGCGACGATCCGCTCCGCCACCTCCCGCTGGAACATCAGCGTCAGCGACCGCCACCACGGCCGCCACTCCGCCGACAGCCAGCCGACCAGGAGCGGCGTGCCGACATTGTACGGCAGGTTGGACACGATGTGCGGCGCGCCGTCGAACAGCGGCGGCATGGCGATGCGCGTCGCGTCGCCCTCGATCACGCGCAGGCGGCCGGGAAAGGCCGCCTCCAGCTCGGCCAGCGCGGGAAGGCAGCGGCGATCCATCTCGATCGCCGTCACGCGCGCACCCGCCGCCAGCAATGCCCGGGTGAGCCCGCCCGGGCCGGGGCCGACCTCCAGCACCTCGGCATCGGCGAGGTCGCCGGGAATGCGCGCGATGCGGGCGAGCAGCTGCGCGTCAAACAGGAAGTTCTGTCCCAGCGCCCTGGACGCCGACAGGCCGTGGCGGGCGATCACCTCGCGCAGCGGGGGGAGGGAGGGGGCGGCGTCGGGCGGCGTCATCCCGTTTCCCGCGCGGTGGCGGCGGCATGGGCCATGGCGATGGCGGCGATCGTCGGCCCCGCCTCCGCCTCGCCCCGCCCTGCCAGCGCGAAGGCGGTGCCGTGGTCGGGCGAGGTGCGCACGATCGGCAGCCCGAGGGTCATGTTGACGCCCTCGTCGAAGTGCAGCGCCTTCAGCGGCACCAGCGCCTGGTCGTGGTAGGCGCAGAGCGCGGCATCGTAGCCGGCGCGGGCGCGGGCGTGGAACATGGTGTCCGCGGCGAGCGGGCCGACGACGTCCAGCCCCTCGTCAAGCAGTTGCGCCACCGCGGGGGCGATCACGTCGATCTCCTCGCGACCCAGCGCGCCATTCTCCCCCGCGTGCGGGTTCAGCCCGGCGATCGCCAGCCGCGGCGCGGCGATGCCGAAGTCGCGGCGCAGCGCCCGCGCGGTGACGCGCGCGCGCGCCACGATCAGCTCGGTCGTCAGCAGCCGCGGCACGTCCGCCAGCGGCACGTGAACGGTCAGCGGCACGACCCGCAGCCCCGGTCCCGCCAGCATCATCACCGCATTCTCGCGCGCGATGCCGCAGCGGTCGGCGACGAACTCGGTCTGCCCCGGCTGGGTGAAGCCGATCGCGTAGAGCTGCGCCTTGGCGACCGGGCCGGTCACCAGCGCGCGCGCCGCGGCCGATCGCGCGAGCCCCACCGCCAGTCCCAGCGCGTCGAGTGCCATGCGCGCGCCGTCCGCGTCGGGGGCGCCGGGCACGATCGCCCCACCGGCCTCGATTGCCAGGACGGGCAGGGCGGAGGGAAAGGCGGCGACCGCCTCCGCGGGGCTGGCGACGCGCGCGACCGGGCCGCGCCATGCCGCCGCGATCGCGCGCGGATCGCCGACGACGACGAAGGGAGGCAAGGCGTGCGCCGCCCGCGCGTCCCATGCCCTGGCGATCACTTCCGGCCCGATCCCCGCGGGATCGCCCATCGAGACGACGATCGGGCGATCGTTGGTCGTCATGCCGGCCTCAGCGATACTCGATCACCGCGTCGCGGCGCAGGTCGCGCAGCGCCTGCTGCGCGCGCAGGTTGACGCGCTGCTGCTCCAGCTGCGTCTGGATCTGCTCCGCGCCCGGCAGCTGGCCCGACGACACCTCGTCGCGGCCGCACAGCACCAGCGTGCGCACCCCGTCGGTGGGGGAGCCGAACGGCGGCGTCGCCTCGCCCACGTTCAGCTTCAGCATGATCGCCTGGAGCGGGGCGGGCAGGTCGCGCACGCGGATCGCGTCGTTGTCCACCACCTCGGCGTCCAGCGTCCGCGCGACCTTGTCCACCGAGCCGCAGCCCTGCAGCTTCTGGATGGCGGTGGCGAAGGCGCCGGTGCGCTGCGTCGCCTGCGCCTGCGTGGTGCCGGCGGGGAACTTGATGGTCAGCTGCTTCAGCGACAGCTTGGCGTCGCGCGGGTCGGCGGTCAGCACCTGCCGCTTGTCGACCAGGTACAGGACGGAGAAGCCGCCCGGCACCGCGATCGGGCCGGCCACCTGGCCGACCTGCATCGTCTGCGACGCCTCGGCCAGTTCCGCCGGCAGCTGCGCCGCGCGCACCCAGCCAAGGTCGCCGCCGACGCCGCGGGTCGACGCCTCGGAGAAGTTGCGCGCGAAATAGCTGAAGGGCGCCTGCCCCTTCTGGATCTCCTCGATCACCTTGCGCGCGTTGGCGAACGCCTGCTGCTCGTTGGCGCCGGCGGAGATGTAGATCTCGTTGAGGTGATATTCCTCCGTGCCCTTGGCGGCTTCCAGGCGGTCGATGATCGCCTTCACCTCCTCCTCGCCGACGTTCACGTACGGCTCCACCTTGCGGCGCAGGTAGCGGTTCCAAGCCAGTTCGCCCTCGATCTGCCGGCGCATCGACCGGTCGGAGGAATTGTTCTGCCGCAAAAACAGCGCGAACTGCTCGGGCGAGCGCTGGAAGCTGCGCGCGATGCGGGCGAAGCTCTGGTCGATCTCGTCCTTGGTGATCGTGACGTCGGCAGTCTTCGCCTGCTGGATCTGCAGCGTCTCGTCGATCAACTGGCGCAGCACCTGCAGGCGCAGGCGGTCGCGGTCCTCGTTCGACAGCTTCACGTTGTTCGCCGCGGCGATCATCGCCACCCGCTGGTCGACGTCCGTGCCGGTGATGACCGACTCGTTGACGATCGCGGTCGCCTTGCGGACGTTGGGATCCACCTTGCCGAAGATCTGCAGGTTGGCGGGGATGTCCAGCCCGGTGTTGCCCGGCAGCGACTGGTCCTCCACCGTCTGCTGCGCCAGCGCTGCTCCCGCGGCGCCCAGCATCAGGAGCGACGCCACCGCGCGGCGGCCCATTGAACGAACCTTCGTCGTCGTCATCACGTGCTTTCCGAAACCTTCGCGCCGATGGAGGAACAGGCGGCGATCCGTGCCCCATCGCGCCTGAATGGCGGCTTAGCGTCCAATCGCGGCGAAATCGAGACCCGCGTTCCCGCGCTATCGCCCGACGTTTTTCAGCGCGAAGGTGAAGAGATAGGCGTTGCCGCGCCGCGCGTCGCCGGTGGAGCGGTAGTCGCGCCGCCACGTGAGGCCGAGGTCGATGCAATCGTCCTGATAGGCGACGCCCAGCCGGTGGCGGATCGGCGTGAAGCCGTCGGACGTGGACAGCTGGTCCTCCGACTTGCTCGTCAGGTCGACGATCGCCGATCCCCATACCGACCAGTAGCGCTTGAACGCCACGCGCCCGCCGGCGCGGATCTCCTCGCGATCCTGCAGATCCTCCAGCTCGTCGATGTCGCGGTTGAGCCGCAGGTAGCCGATCGTCGCGTAGGTCGCGCGCGAGCCGACCGTCGCGTCGACCTCGTTGCGGCGGATCGCCAGGTCGTCCTTGTCCAGTCGGTAGCGGTGGATGAACGACACCGTGTCGCCCAGCCGCACCGTGGTGCGGCCGACGATGTCGGAGAAGCTGTCGGACAGCCCCGTGCCGTTGGGCAGGATCGACGGGCGGCTGTCCAGCCGGTAGCTCTGCCCGATGTTGGCGGTGATCGACGTGCCGGGCAGGTCCAGCGCCCAGTCCGCGCCGTAGGTGACGCGGCTCGAATCCTCGAACCGGTCGTATCCGGCGAAGCGGTTGAGCGCGAAGAGGTTCGAATCCTCCAGATCAACGGCGCGCGCGTCCTCGTTGGGGACGCGCAGGTTCGCGATGTGCGGCGCGGCGACCACCTGCACCCGCGGGGTGAAGCGCTGCACCCCGCCGAACAGCTCGCCCGCCAGCGGCCAGCGCACGTCGGCGGCCACCGCGCCGATCGCCCGGGTGTGGAAGCCTTCCAGCCCGCGATAGCTGACGATGCTGGTCGCGGCGACGCCCTCCGCATTGTAGGCGTCGGCGCGGGCGAACGCGGTCAGCACGATCTCCTGCCCGCCGTTGGTGATGCCGCGCAGGTCCCACCGGCCGCTGGCGAAGGCGCGCTGCGTGTCCTGTCCGGCCTTGCGCCCGATGGCCAGGCTGTTGAGCTGGAGGTTCAGCGTGCCGCCCAGCACGCTGTCCTCCACGCGGCGGCGATAGTCGATCTCCGGCAGGGCGACGGGTTGCAGGCCCTGCCGCTCGCCCACCCGCATCGTCTGCACCGCCCAGCCGGCCACGGACAGGTAGCTGTCGCGATCGATCCGCTCCAGCGCCAGCGTGGTGCGCAGCCGGTCCTCGCGCGAGATGTCGTAGCGGCGCAGGAAGGTGCGGTCGGTGACGAGGCGCAGCGAGCCGGAGAGGCTCCAGTTCGGGTCGAGCTGGAACTTGCCGACCCCGTCGATGTAGCCGCGGAACGCGCGCTTGGTGTCGGAGGTGAATCGCGACGACAGGTCCTCGCTGCGCCGGCTGGACGTGGCATAGGCGGTGACCGCCAGCGCGCCCAGCTCGGTACGCTGGCTGTAGCGCGTCTCCAGCATCGGCAGCTCGCCGGAGAACAGGTGCGGTGCGACGATCAGCGAGCGGTCGGGCGACAGCGCGATGTTGATCGGCAGCACCAGCTCCAGCCCGTTCAGCCGCGAGATGCCGAAGCTGGGCGCGAGCAGGCCGGTGTCGTTGCTGGCGGTGGTCGCCACGCTGAACGAGGGCAGCGCGGGGCTTGCCAGGCCGAACAGGTGGACGCGCGGCCGCTCGAAATAGACGCGCTCCTTGTCGGGCCGATAGGTGACGCGCACCGACGTGATCTTCCACGTCGGTTCCTTCGGGCAGCCGCCCTCCTCGACCGGGCAGGGGGTGTAGGCGGCGCGGTCGAGCCGGACGGTCCCGTCCTCCTCGCGCGTGCCCTTCACCGCGGCGAGCCGCCCGCCGCGCTCCAGCACCACCAGCATGTTCGCCACCACACCGTCGCGCAGCGAATCGGTGAGGTCGATCGAATCGCCGTAGGCGACGTCGCCCTGCGGGTTGGTCACCGCGACGTTGCCAGTCGCCAGCACGCGTCCGGTCTTGCGGTTCCACGTCACCTTGTCGGCGCGCAGCCGGTCGCCGCGACGCGCCATCCGCACGTCGCCCGTGGCGGTGACGACGTCGGCCTCGTACTCGTATTCCAGCGTCCTCGCGCTGAACTGGACCTGATCGTCCGCCACCGGCGCGGTGCCTTCGGGTGCGGCTGGGGGCGGCCCGCGCTCGGCCAGGTTCTGCGCGGCGGCGGGCGCGGAGAGGAAGAGGGCGGCGCCCGCGAGGAGATAGCAGCGCGTCACGTCGACCCCGTTTGACCTGAACCCGCGGTTCCGTCGCGAACGGCCGCATTTCGCCGCCTATCGCACCCCCGCGCCGCGGCTGCAACGCTTTGCCAGTGCGGGGCGGGGGGCGTAGGGAGGGGGCATGACTCAAGGAAGTACACTGCCCATGCAGATCTCGTTCGCCGCCGCCCGCCCCGCCGACGCCGCGGTGCTGGCCCTCCCCGTCCGCAAGGGTGCCACGCCCGCGGTCGCCGATGGCGACCGCGCGCTGGTGGAGGCGGCCGCCGCCGCGCAGCGGTTCGAGGGCGAGGCGGGCAGCGTCGCCGAACTGTACCTGCCGGGCGCGGGCCGCGCGACGCGGCTGCTGCTTCTCGGTGTCGGCACCGGCGACGACGCGGCGTACGAGCGCGCCGGCGGCGCGCTGACCGCGCGGCTGCTGACGTCCGGCGCGACCGCGGCGGTGGCGGACCTCGCCGATGCGTCCGACGTGGCCGCCGCGCGTTTCGCCGCGGGGGCGGCGCAGCGAGCGTGGCGCTTCGACGAATATCGCACAAAGTTGCCGGAGAAGCAGAAGCCGACGCTGGCCACGCTGACGATCGTCGGCAGCGACGCCGCCTGGGCGCCGCGCGCCGCGGTGACGGAGGGCTTGGCGCTCGCGCGCACGCTGGCGGCGCTGCCGCCGAACGTCCTCTACCCGGAAAGCTTCGTGGAGCGCGTGACCGCCGCGGTCGACGGGCTCGGCCTGGAGGTGACGGTGCTGGACGAGCCGGCGATGCGCGATCTGGGCATGGGCGCGCTGCTGGGCGTCAGCCAGGGGTCGCGGCGCGAGGCGCGCGTGCTGGCGCTCAAGTGGAACGGGGGCGGCGCGGCGCCGCTGACCGCGCTGGTCGGGAAGGGCGTGACGTTCGACACCGGTGGCATCTCGATCAAGCCCGCCGCGAACATGGAAGACATGAAGTGGGACATGGGCGGCGCCGGCGCGGTGGCGGGCGCGATGCTGGCGCTGGCGAAGCGCAAGGCCAAGGCCAACGTCATCGGCGTCATGGGCCTGGTCGAGAACATGCCCGACGGCAACGCGCAGCGCCCGGGCGACGTGGTGAGGACCATGTCGGGGCAGACGGTGGAGGTCATCAACACCGATGCCGAGGGGCGGCTGGTGCTGTGCGACGCGATCACCTGGGTGCAGAAGACGCACGCACCCGCCACGATCGTCGACCTGGCCACGCTGACCGGCGCGATGATCGTCAGCCTGGGCAACGAATATGGCGGCCTGTTCTCCAACGACGACGCGCTGGCGGACAGGCTGCTCGCCGCCGGCAAGGCGTCGGGCGACCAATTGTGGCGCTTTCCGCTGTCGGAGGCGTACGACAAGCTGATCGATTCGCCGATCGCCGACATGAAGAATGTCGGGCCGCGCGGCGCGGGCTCGATCACCGCGGCGCAGTTCCTCCAGCGCTTCGTCGACGAGGGCGTCGCCTGGGCGCACCTCGACATCGCCGGCATGGTCTGGTCGGACAAGGACGGCGCGACCTGGGCGAAGGGCGCGACCGGCTACGGCGTGCGCGTGCTCGACCGGTTCGTGGCGGATCACTGCGAGGGGTGAATGCAACCGCCGTTCGGCTGAGCGACGTCGAAGCACAGTCGCGCTGGCCAGCGCGTAGCCTTCGACTTCGCTCAGGCCGAACGGTGGCGGAGGGATGATGCAAGTCGACTTCTACCACCTGACCGCCATGCCGCTGGACCGCGCGCTGCCCCAGATCGCGGCGAAGGTAGTGGCGGGCGGCGGTCGCCTGCTGATCGTCGCGGCGGACGAGGTGCAGCGCGCCGGCGTCGACCGGCTGTTGTGGACCTATGCCGCCGACAGCTTCCTGCCGCACGCGCGGGCGGGCGGCCCCGACGACGCACGCCAGCCGGTGCTGATCGCGGGCGAGGTGAACGCGGCCAACGGCGCACGCAACATCGCCCTGGTGGACGGCGAGTGGCGCGACGACGCCCTCGACTTCGATCGCGCCTTCCACTTCTTCGACGAGGAGCGGATCGGCGGGGCGCGCGCGGCGTGGAAGGCGCTGGCCGCCCGCGACGGCGTGGAGCGGCGCTACTGGAAGCAGAACGAGGCGGGCCGCTGGGAGCAGGCGGCCTAGCGATCGGCCTCGCGCCGCTTGCCTCTCCGACGCCGCCCGCCTAGGGCAGCGCCACTTTTCCGCAATCCTCATCATCAGGAGCACCGTGACCGTCATGGCCGCGAACCGTACCTTCTCGATCATCAAGCCCGACGCCACCCGCCGCAACCTGACGGGTGCGGTCACGAAGATGCTGGAGGAGGCGGGGCTGCGCGTCGTCGCGTCCAAGCGCATCCAGATGACCAAGGAGCAGGCCGAGGGCTTCTATGCCGTCCACAAGGAGCGGCCGTTCTTCAACGACCTCGTCTCGTTCATGATCTCCGGCCCGGTCGTGGTGCAGGTGCTGGAGGGCGAGAACGCCGTGCAGCGCAACCGCGACATCATGGGCGCGACCAATCCCGCCAACGCCGATGCCGGCACGATCCGCAAGGAGCTGGCCGAATCGATCGAGGCGAATTCGGTGCACGGCTCGGACTCCGACGAGAATGCCGCGATCGAGATCGCGTACTTCTTCCAGCCGGAAGAGATCGTCGGCTGACATGGACTGGCGCCTGCGACGCGCGGGGGAGGGCGATGGCGCCCGCCTGTCGCTCGTCGCGGGCGCGACCTTTCTCGAGGCGTTCGCGGGCGTCCTCGACGGGCAGGACATTGTCGTCCATGTCCGCGAGCAGAGCGGCCCGCCCGCGTTCCTGCGCTACCTCGCCGCCGGTGCGATCGCGACGCTTGCCGAGGCGGTGTCGGGCGGCGCGCCGGTCGGCTACACCCTGCTGACGACACCGGACCTGCCGGTCGAGCCCCGTGACGGCGACATCGAGCTGAAGCGCATCTACGTGCTCGCCCCGCTGCACGGCAGCGGGCTCGGCCCGGCGCTGATGGCCCGCGCGATCGACGACTCGCGTGGTGCGGGGCATCGGCGGCTGCTGCTCGGCGTGTACGGCGGCAACGCGCGGGCGCAGCGCTTCTACGCGAAGCAGGGATTTGCCGTCGTCGGCACGCGCCGCTTCCTCGTCGGCGCGACATGGCACGATGACCTGATCTTCGCGCGCGACCTCTGAGCGTCCGGCGGCGCCTTACGCCTCCACCCGCTCCCGATGGTTCGCCTCGAAACCGTCCATCGCCAGCGCCACGATCCGCTCCGCCACCGTCTCCGGCGGCTTCACCGAGGCCGGGTCCTCGCCGGGATAGGCACGCGCGCGCATCTTCGTGCGCGTGGCGCCGGGGTCGAGCACCGCGATGCGCACCTTGCTGATCTCCGCCATCTCGTCGCCATAGGCACCCAGCAGCGTCTCGAACGCCGCCTTCGACGCGCCGTACGCGCCCCAATAGGCCCGCGGCGTGCGCCCGACCGAGGAGGTGACGCCGATCACCCGCGCCCCGGCGGAGCGGCGCAGCATGGGATCGAACGCCTGGATCAGCGCCGCGGGCGCGGAGACGTTCAGCGTCAGCACCTGCGCCAGCTCCTTGGCATCGATCGCCGGCACCGCCGCCAGCGTGCCGAGCATCCCCGCGTTCAGCACCAACACGTCCAGCGCGTTCCACCGCTCGCCGATCGCCGTCGCCAGCCGCGCGATCGAATCGGTCTGCGTCAGGTCCAGCGGCGCGATCGTGGCGGAGCCGCCGGCGTCGAAGATCGCCTGCTCCACCTCCTCCAGCCCGCTCGCGGTGCGCGCGGTCAGGACGACGTGCGCGCCCGCGGCGCCCAGCGCGATCGCGGTGGCGGCTCCGATCCCGCGGCTCGCGCCGGTGACGAGGGCGAGTTTGTCGGCGAGGGGCTTGGTCACGTCGGTCATCCCGGGCTTCAGTTCACCCGTTCCGCCAGCAGCGCGAACTGGTCCTCGGTCGCGACTTCGTCGTGGTCGGTCAGCGTCGTCGGATAGTCGCCGGTGAAGCAGGCGTCGCAGTATTTCGGACGGATGTCCGCCCGGTGGCTCTCGCCCAGCGCCTTGTACAGGCCGTCGATCGACACGAAGGCGAGGCTGTCCGCGTGGATGAAGTCGGTCATCCCGCCCACGTCCAGCTTGGCGGCGAGCAGCTTGGCGCGCTCCGGCGTGTCGACGCCGTAGAAGCAGGAATGCCGCGTCGGCGGGCTGGCGATCCGCATGTGCACTTCCGCCGCGCCGGCCTCGCGCATCATCTGCACGATCTTCAGCGAGGTGGTGCCGCGCACGATCGAATCGTCGATCAGGACGATGCGCTTCCCCTGGATCAGCGCGCGATTGGCATTGTGCTTCAACTTCACGCCCAGGTGGCGGACCTTGTCGCCCGGCTGGATGAAGGTGCGGCCCACGTAGTGCGAGCGGATGATGCCGAGCTCGAACGGGATGCCCGATTGCTGCGCGTAGCCGATCGCGGCGGGCACGCCCGAATCGGGCACGGGGATGACGAGGTCCGCCTCCACCGGCGCCTCGATCGCCAGCTGCGCGCCGATCTCCTTGCGGACCGAGTAGACCGAGTGATCGTCGACGATCGAGTCGGGACGGCTGAAATACACCCACTCGAAGATGCACGGCCGCGCCGCCTGTTCGCCGAACGGGCGGATCGAGCGCGTCTGCGTGCCCTGCACGATCACCAGCTCGCCCGGCTCCACCGAGCGGACGAACTCCGCACCGACGACGTCCAGCGCCACCGTCTCGCTGGCGAAGATGATCGTCTCGCCCAGCTTGCCCATCACCAGCGGGCGGATGCCCAGCGGATCGCGGCAGGCGATCATGCCGTCGGGCGTCATCACGATCAGGGCGTAGGCGCCCTCGACCTGCTTCAGCGCGTCGATGAACTTGTCGAGCAGGGTGCGGTACTGGCTGGTCGCGACGAGGTGGATGATGACCTCGGTGTCGCTGGTCGACTGGAAGATCGAGCCGCGGCGGACGAGCTCGCGCCGCAGCCGCATCGCATTGGACAGGTTGCCGTTGTGCGCCACCGCGAAGCCGCCGCTCGCCAGTTCGGCGTAGAGCGGCTGGACGTTGCGCAATGCGGTCTCGCCGGTGGTCGAGTAGCGGACGTGCCCGCACGCGACGGCGCCGGGCAGCGCGCGGATCACCTCGTCGCGGTCGAAATTGCCAGCAACATGGCCCATCGCACGGTGCGTGTGGAAGTCGTGCCCGTCCCAGGTCGTGATCCCGGCCGCCTCCTGCCCGCGATGCTGCAGCGCGTGGAGGCCGAGCGCGACCAGCGCCGCGGCGCCCTCGCTGCCGGAAACGCCGAAGACGCCGCACTCCTCGCGCAGATGGTCGCCGTCTTCGGGCTCGAACGGATGAGTGGTCAGCATCGGGAAGGCTCGCGTGGCGGCGGGGCAGGGCCGCATATAGCGACTGTCGCGCGAATGTCATCCGGAGCGAAGAAGGCGCTCGCCGGTTCGTGCGCGTGAGGGAGACAGGCGATGGCGAAGGATCACGGACCGCAGATCAAGGACGACAAGCTCTACGAGGACCTGAGGAAGCAGGGCGAATCGAAGGAGAAGGCGGCGCGCATCGCCAATGCGAAGGCCGCGGGTACGCTCGACCACAAGTCGACCCGGCTGGAGGACCGCACGAAGAAGGCGCTGATGGACGAAGCGCGTGAGATCGGCATCGAGGGGCGGTCGAAGATGGACAAGGCCGCGTTGGTGAAGGCGATACGGGGGCATCGTTGAGGTGTCGGGCTGGTTGTTCGTGGCGCAGGTGATCGCCGCGCGAGAGGGGCCGGTCGAAATCGGGAGCCTCGCAGCGTCCATGCCGCCCCCCATTGTGGCGGATACGATGCTTAAGCCTGGCCACCCGCCGGTCGATCATGTCCGCATCGGCTCGCAGGGGAGGGTACCGCTGCCTCCGGGCTTTTCACCGCAGCTTCACGTCCGGCTCGAGACGACGCCAGAACCCGGGGAGCCCGGTTTCTGCCAACGCACCAGCATCGAGATGCGGATCGTCAATCCCGGCGCAGCCGCAACCGTCGTGCTTGATTCGACCGCCCAGCATCATCGCTTCGGCAACGATTGCGTCGGCGGCGACGCGCGCTACGGCGCGTATCAGAGCGCCGTGACCCGCAGCGTCATTCGCGATTTCGATCGTGCCCGGCGCGCGCGGCGCGCGTCTTACGCGGTGACGTTCATCGACCGGCTGCCAGCGGATTTCACAAGCGAGCGCTTCGCCTCAGGCGAGGAAGCCGCCAAAAACCTGCCGCTGGATCGGATCACCCTTGCGCTCGATGCTGCCCGGCTCGGTAGCATCCCCGACGCCGTGCGACGGGCGCTTCCCTCAGGGGAGGGGATCGACAATGTCGGCTTCGTCGCTGGCAATTACACGACCGGCATCATCACGCGCGAGCGCGGACGCATCACGCGGGTTTGGATCAAGGCGGAGATCCCGCCGCCGTTCTGATGCTCGCTTGCGCGTGCCGCCCGGTGGAGTAAGCGACCCGGATGACCGACCCCCGCGAGACCGGCACGGCGTTTTTGCCCAAATTCGACGCCGCCGGCCTCCTCACCGCCGTCGTCACCGACCGCTCCGGTGCGCTGCTGATGGTAGCGCACATGAATGCGGAGGCGATCGCGGCAACCCGCGCGACGGGCGAGGCCACCTTCTGGTCGCGCAGCCGGGCACGGCTGTGGAAGAAGGGCGAGACTTCCGGCCACGTCATGCGCGTGGTCGAGATGCGCGTCGACTGCGATCAGGATGCGCTGTGGCTGATCTGCGATCCGGCGGGGCCCGCCTGCCACACCGGGGCGGCAAGCTGCTTCTATCGCCGGCTGACGCCGGACGGGCTGGAGCGGGCGGATTGACCCGCGCGCTCGCGGGGCTGCTGCTGCTGGCCGGATGCGGATCGCCCGAGCCGCAGGCCGACCGCTCCGGCGGCGCGGCGCTGGAGCAGGCGGCGCGCGCGCGCGGGCTGGTGGCCGCGGACGGGCAGGCGACGCCGGTCGGCGTCTATCGCAACGGCGGCGATCAGGTCTGCGTCGTGCCCGCCGGCGGCGGCTACCGCGTCGGCGCCAGCGTCGACTATGGCGAGGGGCAGCGCTGCGTCGCACGCGGGAGCGCCAGCGGGCGCGCGCCGCTGTCCGTCGACGCCGGCGAGGGATGCCGGTTCGACGTTCAGGTCGATGCGGATCGCGTCACCTTTCCCGCGGTCCTGCCCGCGGCGTGCGACGCTGCCTGCACCGGTCGCGCCTCGCTCACGGCACTCACCGCGGAGCGGCTGAGCGACGCGTCGGCGGAGGCGCGGCAGGTCCGCGGCGCCGACGGCAGGCTGCTTTGCGGAGATTGACGTTCACGTAAGCGGAAGCTAAGCGGAGGCATGAGCGCTTCTGCCGGCCCCGCCCCCACCGCGACCTCGGCCGCCGCCTCGGCCGCCTCCTCGGCCTACGCGAGCGTCACGCCGCGCGCCGATCGCGAGGCCTTCACCATCACCGATCTCGCCACCGAGTTCGGCGTGACGCCTCGCGCGCTGCGCTTCTATGAGGACGAGGGGCTGATCGCGCCCGAGCGGCGCGGCGTCGCCCGCGTCTACTCGCACCGTGATCGCGCGCGGCTCGCCTGGATCCTGCGCGGCAAGCGCGTGGGCTTCAGCCTGGGCGAGATCCGCGAGATGATCGACCTGTACGACCTGGGCGACGGGCGCGCGGCGCAGCGCGCGGTGACGGCGGAGCGCTGTCGCGACCGCATCGTCACGCTGCACCAGCAGAAGAAGGATATCGATGCGGCGATCGCGGAGCTGGAAGACTTCGTGACGCTGCTGGAAGAGATGCAAGAGGACCGCTGACATGCCGCAATACACCCCGCCGATCCGCGACACGCGCTTCGTGCTCGACCATGTCCTCGGGCTGGACCGTCACGCCAACCTCGCCGGCTTCTCCGCCGCCACGCCCGACACGATCGACGCGGTGCTGGAGGAGGGCGGGCGCTTCGTCGCGGAGGTGCTGTTCCCGCTGAACCAGTCGGGCGACCAGCAGGGCTGCACCCGCCATGCCGACGGCCGCGTGACGACGCCCGACGGCTTCAAGGAAGCGTATGCCCGCTTCGTCGAATCGGGCTGGGGCACGCTGGGTGCGCCGGAGGCGTTCGGCGGCCAGGGGATGCCGCACGTCGTCTCCACCGCGTTCCAGGAGTACATGATTTCCGCGAACATGGCCTTCGCCATGTACCCCGGCCTCGCCCATGGTGCCATCGCCGCGCTGGTGGTGAAGGGCTCGCCCGAGCAGCAGGCGACCTACCTGCCCAAGATGGTCTCGGGCGAGTGGGGCGGCACGATGAACCTGACGGAGCCGCAGTGCGGCACCGACCTGGGCCTCATCCGCACCCGCGCGGAGCCGCAGGGCGACGGCAGCTACGCGATCACCGGCACGAAGATCTTCATCTCCGCGGGCGAGCACGACCTGACCGACAACATCATCCACCTGGTCCTCGCGAAGACGCCGGGCGCGCCGGACAGCTCGAAGGGCATCAGCCTGTTCGTGGTGCCCAAGGTGATGGTTAACGCGGACGGCTCGCTGGGGACACGCAACGCGGTGTCGTGCGGCTCGATCGAGCACAAGATGGGCATCCACGGCAACGCCACCTGCGTCATGAACTACGACGGGGCGACCGGCTGGCTGGTCGGCGAGGAGATGAAGGGGCTGGCCGCCATGTTCATCATGATGAACGCGGCGCGGCTGGGCGTCGGCCTGCAGGGGCTGGGCGTCGCCGAGACGGCGTACCAGAACGCGGTCCAGTACGCGAAGGACCGCCGCCAGGGCCGCGCGCTGACCGGCCCGGCCGAGCCGGAGGAAAAGGCGGACACGCTGTTCGTCCATCCCGACGTGCGCCGGATGCTGATGAACGCGAAGGCGTGGACCGAGGGGCTGCGCGCGCTGTGCCTGTGGGGGGCGTTGCAGGCCGACCTCGAGCATCATGCCGAGGGTGAGGAGGAACGCCAGCTGGCGGGCGACCTGCTCGGCCTGCTCACCCCCGTCATCAAGGGCGTGGGCACCGACAAGGGCTATCAGATCGCCACGGACGCGCAGCAGGTCTACGGCGGGCACGGCTACATCCAGGAATGGGGGATGGAGCAATACGTGCGCGACGCGCGGATCGCGATGATCTACGAGGGCACGAACGGCGTGCAGGCGATGGACCTCGCCGGGCGCAAGCTGGCGCAGAACGGCGGACGCGCGGTGATGGCCTTCGCGAAGCTGGTCGGCGAGGAGATCGCCGCGGCGAAGGGCGAGGCCGCCACCGCGGACTTCGCCGCCCGGCTGGAGAAGGCGGCGGGCGAGCTGCAGGCCTCGGCGATGTGGTTCATGGCGAACGGCATGAAGGATCCCAACAACGTCGGCGCGGGCGCGGTGCCGTTCATGCACCTGGTCGGCGTGGTCGCCGTGGGCCTGATGTGGCTGCGCATGGCCAGCGCCGCGGCGCGGCTGAAGGCGGCGGGGGAGGGCGATGCCGCGTTCCTCGACGCGAAGCTGATGACCGCGCGCTTCTTCGCCGAGCGCGTGCTGCCCGAGGCGGGCGCGCTGCGCCGCCAGATCGAGGGCGGCGTGGACGCGATCATGGCGCTGCCGGTGGAGATGTTCTGACGTTCCGCGTCGGCAGCGCCGGATCGCCCGGCGCTGCCGACAGGTGCGGAAATCTCCGCATACGTATCCGCAGGTGACAACCTTTCCGCGCCCGCTACGTTCGTTCTTCGACCGTATCGGAGAATCCTCGCTTGCACGCTCCCGTCACCATCAGGCCGATCAGCGAACGCGGCAGCCTGGCCAATGCCATCGTCGACACGCTGGTCCACCGCATCGGCAAGGACGAGCAGGCGGCGCGTCCGCACGACTGGCTGGCGGCGACGATCCTGACCGTGCGCAACGAGATCATCGAGCGCTGGATGGAATCGACCAAGGCGGCGCACGCCGCGGGGGCGAAGCGGGTCTATTATCTCAGCCTCGAATTCCTGATCGGCCGGCTGCTGCGCGACACGCTGTCGAACCTGCAGAAGACCGGGGAGATCGCCGCCGCGCTCGCCGAACTCGGCGTCGATCTGGCGGAGATCGAGGAGATCGAGCCCGACGCGGCGCTGGGCAACGGCGGGCTCGGCCGGCTTGCCGCCTGTTTCATGGAGAGCCTGGCGACGCTGGACCTGCCCGCCTACGGCTACGGCATCCGCTACGTGAACGGCATGTTCCGCCAGCGGATCGACGACGGCTGGCAGGTGGAGCTGCCGGAAACGTGGCTGGCGCACGGCAACCCGTGGGAGTTCGAGCGCCGCGAGAGCGCCTATTTCGTCGGCTTCGGCGGCGAGGTGACGGGCAACGAGAACGGCCAGGTCCACTGGAAACCCGCCGAGGCGGTGGAGGCGGTCGCCTATGACACGCCCGTCGTCGGCTGGCGCGGCAGGCGGGTCAACACGCTGCGGCTGTGGAGCGCGCGTGCGTTCGATCCGATCAAGCTCGACAAGTTCAACGCCGGCGACCACGTCGGCGCGCTGGCGGCGCAGACGCGCGCGGAGACGCTGGTGCGCGTCCTCTACCCCGCGGATTCAAACGCCGCGGGGCAGGAGCTGCGGCTGCGGCAGGAATATTTCTTCAGCTCCGCCTCGATCCAGGACATCGTGCGCCGCCACGTCCAGTATTTCGGCGACATCCGCACCCTGCCCGACAAGGCCGCGATCCAGCTGAACGACACCCATCCGGCGGTGTCCGTCGCGGAGCTGATGCGGCTGCTGCTCGACCACCACGACCTGGGCTTCGACGAGGCGTGGGAGATCACCAAGGCGACGTTCGGCTACACCAACCACACCCTGCTGCCCGAGGCGCTCGAGAGCTGGCCGCTGCCGCTGTTCGAGCGGCTGCTGCCGCGCCACATGCAGCTGGTCTACGCGATCAACGCCAAGCTGCTGAAGGAGGCGCGCCGGCGGGAAGGCATCGACGATCGCGCCATCGCCGCCATCAGCCTGATCGACGAGGCGGGAGAGCGGCGCGTGCGCATGGCCAACCTCGCCTTCGCCGGCGCGCATTCGGTGAACGGCGTCGCGGCGCTGCACACCGACCTGATGAAGCAGACGGTGTTCGCCGACCTGCATCGCCTGTATCCCGACCGCATCAACAACAAGACCAACGGCATCACCCCGCGCCGCTGGTTCCACGAGTGCAACCCTGGCCTCTGCGCGCTGGTGCGGGACGGGATCGGGGAGGCGTTCATGGACGACGCGCAGGCGCTGTCCGCGCTGGCGCCGCTGGCCGAGGACGCCGGCTTCCGCGACCGCTTCGCCGCGGTGAAGCGCGCGAACAAGGTCGCACTCGCGCAGCATCTGCGCGAGGCGATGGGCGTGCGCCTCGATCCCGACGCGATCTTCGACGTGCAGATCAAGCGCATCCACGAGTACAAGCGCCAGCTGCTCAACCTGATCGAGACCGTCGTCCTCTACGACCAGATCCGCAACCATCCCGAGCGCGACTGGACGCCGCGGGTGAAGCTGTTCGCCGGAAAGGCGGCGTCGAGCTATCACAATGCCAAGCTGGTCATCAAACTGGCCAACGACGTCGCGCGCCGCGTCAACGCCGACCCGGCGATCGGCGGGCTGCTGAAGGTCGCCTTCGTGCCCAATTACAACGTCAGCCTGGCGGAGAAGATGGTGCCCGCGGCGGACCTCAGCGAGCAGATCAGCACCGCCGGGATGGAGGCGTCGGGCACCGGCAACATGAAGTTCGCGCTGAACGGCGCGCTGACGATCGGCACGCTCGACGGCGCCAACGTCGAGATCAGGGATCACGTCGGCGACGAGAACATCGTCATCTTCGGCCTGACCGCCGAGGAGGTGGCGGCCAAGCGCGCCGGCGGCTACGTCCCGCGCGAGGCGATCGAGCGCTCGCGCGACCTGGCGCAGGCGCTGGACGCGATCGCCAGCGGCGTCTTCTCGCCCGACGATCCCGACCGCTACAAGGGGCTCGTGCAGGGCCTGTACGACCATGATTGGTTCATGGTCGCCGCCGATTTCGACGCCTATGCCGCGGCCCAGCGTCAGGTCGACGGGCGCTGGGCGGACCGTGCGGGGTGGGGCCGCTCGGCGATCCTCAACACCGCGAACGTCGGCTGGTTCTCTTCCGACCGCACCATCGCCGATTATGCACGCGAGATCTGGGGCGTGATGTGAAGCCCCCCGCCGCCGCGATCGCCGCGCTGCTGGAGGGGCGCAACGCCGATCCCTTCGCGCTGCTGGGGGCGCATTCGGGCCCGGGCGGCACCTTCGCGCGGACGTGGATCCCGGGGGCGGAGACGGTGGAGGCGCAGGCGCTGGACGGCCGCATGCTGGGCACGCTCGCGCTGGTCGACCCGGCGGGACTGTTCGAGGGCACGATCGCGGGCGCACCGCAGCCGCTGCGCTACCGCGCGCGCGGTCGCGGTGCCGAGTGGTGGGTGACCGACCCGTACAGCTTCGGTCCGGTCCTCGGTCCCATCGACGACGTGTTGATGGCGGAGGGTACGCACCGGCGGCTGCACGACAAGCTGGGCGCGCACCCGATCGAGCACGACGGCGTGCGCGGCACGCATTTCGCCGTGTGGGCCCCCAATGCGCGACGCGTCGCGGTGGTCGGCGACTTCAACGACTGGGATCCGCGCCGCCACGCGATGCGACGGCGCGGCGACACGGGCGTGTTCGAGATCTTCCTGCCCGACATCGCACCGGGTGTGGCGTACAAATACCATCTGATCGGCGCAGACGGGGTGGAGCAGCCGCTGAAGGCCGATCCCTTCGCCTTCGCCGCCGAGCTGCGCCCCGCCACCGCCTCCCTCGTCACCGGCCCGCCCCACCACGAATGGGGCGACCAAGACCATCGCGCGGCCTGGGCCGCGGTGGACCCGCGACGCGTTCCCCTCTCGATCTACGAGGTCCATGCCGGATCGTGGGACCGCGACGAGAACGGCTGGTTCCTCACCTGGGACGCGCTGGCGGACCGGCTGATCCCCTATGTCGTCGCGATGGGCTTCACGCACATCGAGTTCCTGCCGATCAGCGAGCATCCCTACGATCCGTCGTGGGGTTATCAGACGACCGGGCTCTACGCGCCATCGGCGCGCTTCGGCGATCACGAGGGGTTCGCGCGCTTCGTCGACGGGGCGCATCGCGCGGGCGTGGGCGTGATCCTCGACTGGGTGCCCGCGCATTTCCCCACGGACGCGCATGGCCTCGCCCGGTTCGACGGCACCGCGCTATACGAGCACGAGGACCCGCGGCTCGGCTTCCATCCCGACTGGAACACCGCGATCTACAATTTCGGCCGGCGCGAGGTGGCGTCCTTTCTCGTAGCCAACGCGCTGTTCTGGGCGGAGCGCTACCACGTGGACGCGCTGCGCGTCGATGCGGTCGCCTCGATGCTCTACCGCGACTACAGCCGGAAGGCGGGCGAGTGGATCCCCAATCGCGAGGGCGGGCGGGAGAATTGGGAAGCCGTCGACTTCCTGCGCGAGGTGAACCGCGCGCTGTACGGCGCGCATCCCGGCGTGTTCACGATCGCGGAGGAATCGACCGCCTGGCCCGGCGTCAGCCAGCCCGCGCTCAAGGAGGCGCCGCGGACGAACCTGGGCTTCGGCTTCAAGTGGAACATGGGCTGGATGCACGACCTGCTCCAGTACATGGCGCGCGACGCGGTGCATCGCCGGCACCACCACGATGCCGTCACCTTCGGCCTGATGTACGCCTTCAGCGAGAATTTCGTGCTGCCGCTCAGCCACGACGAGGTGGTGCACGGAAAAGGCTCGCTGCTGACGAAGATGTCGGGCGACGACTGGCAGCAGTTCGCCAACCTGCGCGCCTTCCTGGCGATGATGTGGGGCTATCCCGGCAAGAAGCTGCTGTTCATGGGGCAGGAGTTCGCACAGCGGCGGGAGTGGAGCGAGGAGCGCGCGCTCGACTGGCACCTGCTGCAATCGGCCGCGCACGACGGCGTGCGCAAGCTGGTGCGCGACCTGAACCGCCTCTACCGCGACTGCCCCGCGCTCCACGCGCGCGATTGCGAGCCGGAGGGGTTCGAGTGGCTGGTGGCAGACGACGCCGCCAACTCGGTCTTCGTGTGGCTGCGCAAGGCGCCCGGCGCCGCGCCGGTCGCCGTCATCTGCAACATGACCCCGGTCGCACGCGTGCCCTACCGCGTGCCGTTGCCGCACGACGGGCGCTGGTGCGAGATCCTGAACTCGGACGCGCACGATTACTGGGGATCGGGCCTGGGCAACCTGGGCGGCGTGGTGGCGCGCGACGGTGCGGCGGAGGTGTCGCTGCCGCCGCTGGCGACGATCATGCTGGAATATCGCGCGTGACGGCGCGTCAGAACACCTCGCGCAGCAGCAGCGCGATGGCGCTCCACAGCGCCAGCGAAGGCAGCACGGCGACCATCAGGCCGCGGAACACGGCGGCGGTCTCGATCGACCGCGGATCGGCGGTCATGGCGTTTTCTCCCATCGAATGGGACGAATAGATAGGTAGCGACGGCGCCATCGACAATGGTGCGGCACGGAGAGGAAAGACGAGTGGATCATCGCAGAGGACAGCCGCTGGCACGCGACGCCATGGCCTACGTACTCGCCGGCGGGCGCGGCAGCCGCCTGCACGAGATGACCGATACGCGCGCGAAGCCGGCGGTCTATTTCGGCGGAAAGAGCCGGATCATCGACTTTGCGCTGTCCAACGCGATCAATTCGGGCATCCGCCGCATCGGCGTGGCGACGCAGTACAAGGCGCACTCGCTGATCCGGCATCTTCAGCGCGGCTGGAACTTCCTGCGGCCCGAACGCAACGAGAGCTTCGACATCCTGCCCGCGTCGCAGCGTGTCAGCGAGTTCCAATGGTACGAAGGCACTGCCGACGCCGTCTTCCAGAACATCGACATCATCGAGAGCTACGCGCCGGAATTCATGGTCATCCTGGCGGGCGACCACATCTACAAGATGGATTACGAGATCATGCTCCAGCAGCATGTCGACAGCGGCGCCGACGTTACCGTCGCCTGCATGGAGGTGCCGCGGATGGAGGCGGTGGGCTTCGGCGTGATGCACGTGGACGAGGCCGATCGCATCGTCGATTTCGTCGAGAAGCCCGCCGATCCGCCCGCCATCCCCGGCAATCCGGACATCGCGCTGGCCAGCCTCGGCATCTACGTCTTCAACACCCGATTCCTATTCGACGAACTGCGCCGCGACGCCGACACGGAAGGGTCGAGCCGCGATTTCGGCAAGGACATCATCCCGCATCTGGTGAAGCACGGCAGGGCGCAGGCGCACCGCTTCGGCGCGTCCTGCGTCCGTGCGGAGGGCGAGCCCGGCAGCTATTGGCGCGACGTGGGCACGGTGGACGCCTATTGGGAGGCGAACATCGACCTGACCGACGTGGTGCCGCAGCTCGACCTCTACGACCGCACCTGGCCGCTGTGGACCTATTCGGAAATCACGCCGCCCGCCAAGTTCGTCCACGACGTGGACGGCCGCCGCGGCTCCGCGGTGGCCAGCCTCGTGTCGGGCGACTGCATCGTCTCCGGCGCGTCGATCCACCGCTCGCTCCTGTCCACCGGCGTTCGGGCGCACAGCTTCGCGATGCTGGACGAGGCGGTCGTGCTGCCGCACTGCCACATCGGCCGCGGCTCGCGGTTGCGGCGGGTGGTGATCGACCGCGGCGTCGTCATCCCGGACGGGCTGGTGGTGGGCGACGATCCCGAGCTGGATTCGCGCCGGTTCCGCCGGACGGACAAGGGCATCTGCCTCATCACCCAGCCGATGATCGACCGGCTGTAGCCGTGCGCGTCCTGTCCGTCGCGTCGGAGGCCTACCCGCTGGTGAAGACCGGCGGGCTGGCCGATGTCGCGGGCGCGCTTCCCGCGGCGGTGGCGCCGCACGGCGTGGAGGTGACCACGCTGCTGCCGGGCTATCCCGCGGTGCTCAAGGCGCTGGGGCGCGCGAAGGTGGTCCATCGCTGGCCGGACCTGCTCGGCACGCCGGCGCGGCTGCTGGCGGGCAAGCTGTCCGGCCACCCGCTGCTGGTGCTGGAGGCGCCGGAGCTGTTCACTCGCGACGGTGGACCGTATGCCGCGCCGTCGGGCCGCGACTTCGACGACAATTGGCGCCGCTTCGCCGCCCTGGCGCGGGCGGCGGCGGACCTCGCCTCGGGTGGGGTGTCCGGCCGGTCGTACGACGTGCTCCACGCGCACGACTGGCAGGCCGGCCTCGCCCCCGCCTACCTGCGCTACGCCCCCGCCACCGACGCGGTCGCCAGGAGCGTGGTGACGGTGCACAACATCGCCTTCCAGGGCCGCTTCGACGCCGGCGTCTTCCCGCACCTGGGCCTGCCCGACGCCGCCTTCGCGATCGACGGGGTCGAATATTACGGCGGGGTCGGCTTCCTGAAGGGCGGGCTGGAGAGCGCCGACGCGATCACCACGGTCAGCCCCAGCTACGCGCAGGAGATCCGCTCGGCGGAGTTCGGCATGGGGCTGGAAGGCCTGATCGCGGCACGCGCCGACCGCGTCAGCGGCATCGTCAACGGCATCGATCCCGCGGTGTGGAGTCCGGAAGCGGACGGCGCGCTGGCGCAACGCTACTCGGTCCGCACGCTCGCCCGCCGCACGGCCAACAAGCGCGCGGTGGAGGCGGCCTTCGCGCTCGACCCGGGCGACGGACCCGTCTTTTGCGTCATCAGCCGCCTGACGTGGCAGAAGGGCATGGACGTGCTGGCCGAGTGCATCGATGCGCTGGTCGGCATGGGCGGGCGACTGGCGGTGCTCGGCTCGGGCGATCTCGGGCTGGAGCAGGCCTTCTATCTCGCCGGGGAGCGGCACCCCGGCCGCGTCGGCGTGCGCATCGGCTACGACGAGCCGCTCTCGCACCTGTTGCAGGGCGGCAGCGACGCGATCCTGATCCCGTCGCGCTTCGAACCGTGCGGGCTGACACAGCTCTATGGCCTGGCCTATGGCTGCGTGCCGGTGGTGGCGCGGACCGGCGGGTTGGCGGACACGATCATCGACGCCAATGTCGCGGCGCTGGCCGCGGAAGTGGCGACGGGCGTCATGTTCGCTCCTGTCTCGGCGCCGTGCCTGACGGGGGCGATCCAGCGTGCCGTGGCACTGTATCGCCAGCCGGAACGCTGGGCCGCGATCCAGCGGCGTGGCATGAGGATGGACTTTTCCTGGGCGGCGAGCGGCCTCGCTTACGCCCGGCTCTACGGGGGATTAATGTGACACGGACCGTCGAGACGACGCCCTACGACGACCAGAAGCCCGGCACCTCCGGGCTGCGCAAGAAGGTGCGCGTGTTCGAGCAGCCGAACTACGCGGAGAACTTCGTCCAGGCGGTGTTCGACGCGGTGGACGGGAAGGCGGGCGCCACGCTGGTGATCGGCGGGGACGGGCGCTACCTCAACCGCTCGGTGATCCAGCGCGCGATCCGCATGGCCGCGGCGAACGGCTTCGGCCGGGTGCTGGTGGGGCAGGGCGGCATCCTGTCCACCCCGGCCGCCTCGAACCTGATCCGGACCCGCGGCGCCATCGGCGGCCTGGTGCTGTCGGCCAGCCACAATCCCGGCGGGCCGGACGAGGATTTCGGCATCAAGTACAACATCGCCAACGGCGGCCCCGCGCCGGAGAAGGTGACGGAGGCGATCCACGCGCGCACGCGGACGATCGACCGCTACCTGACGACCGACGATGCCGACGTCGATCTCGACGCGGTCGGCGAGACCATGGTGGGCGGGATGCCCGTGGAGGTGGTCGATCCCGTCGCCGCCTATGCCGACCTGATGGAGCGGCTGTTCGACTTCGCGGCGATCCGCGCCGCGGGCCTCTCGATCCGCTTTGACGCGATGAGCGCGGTGACGGGCCCCTACGCGCGCGAGATCCTCGTCAACCGCCTCGGCTTCGCCGCGGACTCGATCATGAACGGGGAGCCGCTGGAGGATTTCGGCGGGCATCATCCCGATCCCAACCTGGTCCACGCCCGCGCGCTCTACGACGCGATGATGGCGCCCGACGCGCCCGATTTCGGCGCCGCGTCGGACGGGGACGGCGACCGCAACCTCATCATCGGCCGGGGTCGCTTCGTGACGCCGTCGGACAGCCTGGCGATGCTGGCGGCCAACGCGCATCTCGCGCCGGGCTATGCCGCCGGGCTGAAGGGGATCGCGCGCTCCATGCCCACCAGCGCGGCGGCGGACCGGGTGGCAGACGCGCTCGGCATCGCCGCCTACGAGACGCCGACCGGGTGGAAGTTCTTCGGCAACCTCCTCGACGCCGGCATGGCGACGATCTGCGGAGAGGAGAGCGCCGGCACCGGCAGCGACCACGTGCGCGAGAAGGACGGGCTGTGGGCGGTGCTGCTGTGGCTCAACATCCTCGCCGCCACGGGCAAGAGCGTGGACGCGATCGCGCGCGACCATTGGGCGCGCTTCGGCCGCAACTATTACGCGCGCCACGATTATGAGGGCGTGGCGCAGGAGGGCGCGGATGCCCTGGTCGCCGGGCTGCGCGCACGGCTGGCGCAGCTGCCGGGCACGACGGTGGCGGGGCTGACCGTCGAGACCGCGGACGATTTCGCCTATCACGACCCGACCGACGGCTCGGTCAGCGAGCGGCAGGGCATCCGCATCCTGTTCGCGGGCGGCAGCCGCGTCGTCTTCCGCCTGTCGGGCACCGGCACCAGCGGGGCCACGCTGCGCGTCTACCTTGAACGCTACGAGCCGGCCGGCGGCGACCTCGACGGCGACACCACCGAGCGGCTGGCGGACATCGTCGCCGCCGCGGAGGAGCTTGCCGGCATCCGTCGCCACACCGGGCGCGATCGGCCCGACGTCATCACGTGACACGCTTCACCGTGCGCGCCCCCACCGCGGGGGCGGTGTGGCTGTGCCTGTTCGACGATGGCGCGGAGACCCGCGTGCCGATGGCGCGCGCCGGGGAGGTTTGGGTCGTGGAGGTGCCGGCGCCGGAGGGTGCCCGCTACGGCCTGCGCACCGATCTCGCGCCCGGCAAGCTTCTGGTCGACCCGCGCGCGACGCGGCTGGACCGGCCGTTCCGCTACGACCCGCGCCTGTCCGACGCGGGCGCGGACACCGCGGACCTCGTGCCGCGCGCGATCGTCTCCGCCCCGCTGCCGCCGCTCGATGAGCCCGTCGTCTTCCGCCCCGGCGGCCTCATCTACGAGGTGAACGTCCGCGGCTTCACGCAGCGGCATCCGGACGTGCCCGCCGCGCAGCGCGGCACGGTCGCCGCGCTGGCGCATCCCGCCGTCGTCGCGCACCTGAGGCGGATCGGCGTGGCGGCGGTGGAGCTGATGCCGATCACCGCCTGGATCGACGAGCGCCACCTGCCGCCGCTCGGCCTTGCCAATGCCTGGGGCTACAATCCCGTCGTGCCGATGGCGCTCGATCCGCGCCTCGCCCCCGGCGGCATCGCCGAACTGCGCGGGACCGTGGCGGCGCTGCGGCGCGAGGGGATCGGCGTGATCCTCGACCTGGTGCTCAACCACACCGGCGAGAGCGATCTCGACGGTCCGACGCTGTCGTTGCGCGGGCTCGATCCCGCCGCCTACGCAACCCACGCCGACGGCTCGCTCGCGAACGTGGCCGGCACCGGCAACACGCTCGATTTCGGCCAGGCCGCGGTGCGCGACCTCGCGCTCGACACGCTGCGGCACTTCGTCGCGCAGGCGGGGGTGGACGGCTTCCGCTTCGATCTTGCCCCCGTGCTGGCGCGCGGACCGGACTTCTCGCCGCACGGCCCGTTCCTGGCGGCGGTCGCGGCGGACCCGCTGCTGTCGCGGCGGGTGATGATCGCCGAGCCGTGGGACTGCGCCGGCTATTTCCTCGGCGCCTTTCCGCCGGCCTGGCTGGAGTGGAACGACCGCTACCGCGACGACGTGCGCCGCTTCTGGCGCGGCGACGGCTCCGCGGGCGCCCTCGCCACGCGGCTGGCTGGGTCGAGCGACCTCTTCGGCGCGGAACGGACGCGCTCGGTCAGCTTCGTCGCCGCGCACGACGGCTTCACGCTCGCCGACGTCACCGCCTACGCCGGTCGGCACAACCACGCCAACGGCGAGGACAACCGCGACGGCCACCACGGCGAGGTGTCGTGGAATGCCGGCACCGAGGGGCAGGGGGATCCGGCGGACGCGCGCGCGCTGCTGGCGACGCTCTACGCCACCCGCGGCACGATCATGCTGACTGCCGGGGACGAGTTCGGCCGCACGCAGGGCGGCAACAACAACGCCTATGCGCAGCAGAACGCGACGACCTGGCTCGACTGGGACGGGCGCGACCGCGCGCTGGAGGCGTTCGTCGCCGATCTCGCGCGCCGGCGCACGGCGACCCTCGCAGACCCGGCGATCCGCCACGACGCGCGCTGGTTCCGGCTGGACGGGCAGCCGATGCGCGACGAGGATTGGGCGGGCACCGACGGCTTCGAGATGCGCCTGCCCGGCACGCGCGTCCGCATCGATCGCGCGGCGCGCTCCGTCGCGATTGACAGCGATGAGGCGATGCCCCGCGCCGCGGCGCCGGAGTGACGCCGTTGCGACGCCTGCTCCAACGGGTGCGATCGCCGCTGCCGCAGGCCGATCGCGCGCCCGCGCCGACCGGCGCCGAATTGCCGACGGACGAGGCGCTGACGCTGCTGATCGACGGCGCGATGAACTACGCCATCTACATGCTCGATCCCGCGGGCCGGGTGGCGATCTGGAACCGCGGGGCGCAGCGGATCAAGGGCTGGTGCGAGCGCGAGATCGTCGGCCGCTCGAGCGACCTGTTCTACCTGCCGCAGGATGTTGCCGCGGGAAAGCCCGCGCGCGACCTCGCGCGCGCGACCGCGCTGGGCAGGTTCGAGGAAGAGACCTGGCGGATGCGCAAGGACGGGTCCAGCTTCCTCGCCAACGTCACCATCACCGCGCTGCGCGGACCGGGCGGCGAGCTGCGCGGGTTCGGCAAGGTGGTGCGCGACATCACCGAGCAACGGGTGGCGCAGGCCGCGATCGAGCAGCGCGAGAGCCAGCTCGCCGCCGTGCTCGCCACCGTGCCGGACGCCATGATCCTCGTCGACGCCGCATGGCGGATCGCTTCCTTCAGCCGCACGGCGGAGCGGCTGTTCGGCCATGCGGAGGGCGATGTCGTCGGGCGACACGTCGGCGTGCTGCTGCAACCCGAAGCCGGCACGGACTTGTTCGAGGCGGCCACGCCGCCGCTGGTGGGGCGGCGCGTGCTGGGGCGGCGCAGCGACGGCGCGACCTTCGCCTGCGAACTTGCCATCGATCGGATGGGGACGGGCGGGGCGAGCAGCTTCATCATCTTCATGCGCGACCTGACCGAGCGCGAGCGGACCCTCGGCGAACTCGACGACCTGCGCTCGAAGCTCGCGCAGGCGGCACGCGCCAGCGTGCTGGGCGTGATGGGATCGGCGCTGGCGCACGAGCTGAACCAGCCGATCGCGGCGGCGATCAACTACGCCGAGGCGTCGCGCGACCTGCTCGCGCGACAGGCCGGCGCCGGGCCTATCGACGAGGCGCTCGCAGGCGTGGTGCAGGAGACGCTGCGCGCCGGCGGCATCGTGCGCCAGCTGCGCAACTTCGTCGCCCGTGGGGAACTGGACCGCCTGCCCTGCGACCTCGCCGCTGTCGTCGGCGAATCCTGCCGGATGCTGGCCGACATGCTGGAACAGCGCGGCGTGACGCTGCGGCTCGACCTGGGCCACGGCGGGGAGGCGGTGCTGATCGAGCGGATCCAGATCCATCAGGTCCTCGTCAACCTGATGCGCAACGCCGTGGAAGCGATGGCCGACGCCGAGCCGCGCGTCCTGTCGATCGCCACCCGCCGGCAGGGCGCGATGGTGGAGGTGCGCGTTGAGGATACCGGCCCGGGCATCGCCGCGGACGTCGCCGACACCCTGTTCCTCCCCTTCACCACCGGGAAGGCGGACGGCATGGGCATCGGGCTGTCGATCTGCCGCACGATCGTGGAGGTGCACGGCGGCGCGATCGCGGCAACCCGCCGGGACGGAAAAACGCGTGTCGGCTTCACCCTCCCGATCGCGCACCCGGCGCATGACCGCGCCTAGCCGCCACGTCCACATCGTGGACGACGACGGCGCGGTGCGCCGGTCGACCGCCGTGCTGCTGCGCCTCAATGGCTTCACGACCGACCAGTGGGCTTCCGGACTCGCTTTCGTCGAGGCGCTGGACGGGATGCAGCCCGGCTGCATCCTGCTTGACCTGCGGATGCCGGAGATGGACGGCATGGCCGTGCTCGACCGGCTGGCCCGCGCCGGAGTGGGGATGCCGGCGGTGATGATGACGGGCCATGGCGACATGGCCGCCGCGATCCGCGCGATGAAGGCGGGCGCCGTCGATTTCCTCGAGAAACCGGCCGAGAAGGCGGTGCTGCTCGCCGCGCTCTCCGATGCGCTGGACAAGCTTGCCGGCGCCCGCGACCGTTCCGCCGCCGCACAGCGCGCGCGCTCGGCGGTGGCGATGCTGACCGCGCGGGAACGCGAGGTGCTGACCGGCCTGGCCGACGGCCTGTCGAACAAGAGCATCGCGCAGCGGCTCGGCATCTCGCCGCGCACGGTCGAGATCCACCGCGCCAACGTGATGGCGCGGCTGGAGGTGCAGAGTCTGTCCCATGCGCTGCGCATCGCCTTCGTCGCGGGGTTGGGCGGGATGGAGCCGACAGACTAGGGGTTTCTACGGATAGTGCCGGTACGGCCATGTTCTATGCCGGGTGAATGGATCGTTGCGATGGCGTAAGGAGAGGGACGGCGGGCGCCTCGCCCGGCGAGCGCCCGGAGCTGGCGCGCTGGCGGGAGCGGACGCTGGCGTCGGACGCGGTGCCCGCGGCGGACCGCGGCATCGCTCTCCTGTGGCCGCTCGCCGAGCTCCGCGTCACCCATGGCGATCACATCGCGACGATGCGCGCGGACGATCTGGCGCTGGTTGATTTCGCTTCCTCCGTCACCCTCGCCGGCGCGACCGGCTGGACCGCGCGGATGCTGCCCCTCGATCGCCGCGTCGTCGTCCCGCCGATCGACGGGCGGAACGTGAACGCCGTCACCTCGCTGGCCGGGCAGGATCCGCTCGCCGGGCTGATCCGGCGCCAGTGGGACGTGGGAAGCGACTTGCACCGGCTCGGCCTCGCCGACGAAATGGTGGCCGCACGCCTGCTGGCGCTCATCGCCGATCTCGCCGGCAGTCTGGCCGCCAGAAACGGGGATGGCGCCTATTCGGCGCACACGTCCTCACTGCTCGCGCGGGCGGAGCTGCTGATCGCGGCGAACCTGGCCGATCCCGCCTTCTCGCCCGCCGCGCTCGCCGCGGCGATGCGGCTGTCGCCGCGCCATCTTTCCTCGCTCTTCGCCGCCGCCGGCACGACGGCGACCCGCGCGATCCTGGCCCAGCGACTGGCGCTCGCCCGCCGGCTGCTCGCCAGTCCGGCGGAGCGGGGTCGCCAGATCGCCAGCATCGCGCGGGCCGCCGGGTTCGAGGACCAGAGCTACTTCTCCCGCGTCTTTGGCAAGAACGTCGGCGTCACGCCCGCTCAGTTCCGGAAGACGGCCGCCGGTCGGCCTTCCGACGAGCGAATCGGCTAGCCGTCGCCCTTCCGATGTCGCGACCACTGGTCGGCATCACGCGACCTGATCCTGATCTATGTGAGAAAACGTGAGATCCCAGACGCTTGCGGCAAGTTCTCGGGCGGTCGATGTATTCGGGACGGGCGCTTCGTCAACAAAGCCGGCATGTTGAGCAACAAGGCGGAACGAGCGCAAAAATCGTTGAAGATCAGATTTTTGGAGACTGGCAGCAACGCGAACATAGGGTCACGATCCTGCCTCTTCACGAAGAGCTCGCGACCTTCAGTGAGTGCCGCGGAATCGCAGGAACTCCGGGCGATATTAGGACAGGCCAGCGCAAATTTTAGCATCAGGCCGACATCGCTAACGCGGGAACGCAATCGGTTAACCATTGCCCGTCCACCAGCTCATTCCTGACGGCGCGCCACTCCTCTGACGGAGCGCGCCAAGCGCTGGTGAGGAGACTTGGGAATGTTTAGCTGGTTTGAGAAGAACGCGCCGATCCGTACGAAATTCCGGACGCTGCTGATCGCTTACACCGGTACGTCGGCTGTGTCGCTGGGCGCCATCGCCTATGCCAATGCCGGCCACGGCGAAGCGGCGCTCGCGATCGGTGGCGGCGCCCTGGGCGTCACCGCGCTGATCGGCGTCATCAGCGCCAGGCTCATCACCACGCCCTACGTGAACACCGTCGTGCGGATGGAAGGGCTCGCCAGCGGCGACCTCGATTCGCCGATCGGCTATACCGAATTCCGCGACTGCGTCGGCCGCATGACCCGGGCGATGGGGGTGTTCCGCGACAATGCCCGCGAGATCGCCGTCGCACGCACCGCGCAGGAGCAGATCGTCGCCGCGCTGGGCACCGGTCTCGGCCGGCTGGCGAGGGGCGATCTCAGCGCGCGGATCGACGACCCGTTCCCGGCCGACTACGACCGGCTGCGGCAGGATTACAACGCCGCGGTCGAGGAGCTGAGCGGCGCACTGGTCGCGGTCACCCGCTCGACCACCGGGATCCGCACCGCCTCGTCGGAGATCAGCGCGGCGTCCGACGACCTGTCGCACCGGACCGAGCAGCAGGCGGCCAGCCTGGAAGAGACCGCCGCGTCGATGGACGAGATCACCTCCACCGTCCGCGAGACGGCGCAGGGCGCCGCGCGCGTCAACGCGGTGGTCGGCGAGGCGAAGAACGACGCCGAGGCGAGCGGCCGCGTGGTGCGCGAGGCGGTGACCGCGATGGGCGGGATCGAGAAGTCGAGCCAGGAGATTTCGGAGATCATCAGCGTGATCGACGGCATCGCCTTCCAGACCAACCTGCTGGCCCTGAACGCGGGCGTCGAGGCGGCGCGCGCGGGCGATGCCGGCCGCGGCTTCGCGGTGGTCGCGTCCGAGGTGCGCGCGCTGGCGCAGCGTTCGGCCGACGCGGCGAAGGACGTGAAGATCAAGATCATGGCAAGCTCCGAACAGGTCGAGAGCGGCGTCGAGCTGGTCGGAGAGACCGGCAAGTCGCTGGAGCGGATCGTCGCGCGCATCAACGAGATCAGCGCGCTCGTCTCCACCATCGCCGCCTCCGCCGAGCAGCAGGCCTCGGGCCTCCAGCAGGTGAACACCGCGGTCGGCGAGATGGACCACGTCACGCAGCAGAATGCCGCGATGGTGGAGGAATCGACCGCCGCCGCGCGCAGCCTGGCGAGCGAGGCGGACGAGCTGGCCCGCCACGTCGCCCGGTTCCGCCTGGCGGAGGAGGAGCGCGCGGCCGAGCCGCAGGCGCCGGCCGCCGCACCGGCCCGCCGTGCCGCGCCGACCCGCGTGGTGGCCAAGCGTCGGCCGCAGACCAACGGCGCGCTCGCGCTGGCGGTGGAGGCCGACGAGGACGACTGGTCGCAGTTCTGACCGGTCCCGCGGGTCGCGCGTCCGCGGCGCGACCCGGTCTCCCTTACTGCTCGCGAAGGATCGATGCGATGACGCCCGTCACCCTCCCGGCCATGTTCGACCTCACCGCCGCCACCGCGCTGGCGGACACCTTCCGCGCGGTGCGCGGGCCGATCGTGGTGGACGGTGCCGCCGTCGAGCGGGTCGGCGCGGCCGGGCTGCAGCTGCTGCTCAGCGCCCGCGCCACCGCCGCGGAGGCGGGGCACCGCCTGACGATCATCACCCCCAGCGCCGCGCTTCAGGCCGCGGCCCGTACTGCCGGCGCCGGCTTCCTGCTCGCCGCAGACGTTTGAAGGACTGGCCATGCAGCTCGACGAGATCCAGGCGATCTTCTTCCAGGAATGCGAGGAAGGGCTCGCCACGGTCGAAACGAACCTCGCCGAGGTTCGCGACGGCGCCGGCGATGGCGAGACGATCAACACCATCTTCCGCGCGGTCCACTCGATCAAGGGCGGGGCAGGGGCATTCGGGTTCGAGCCGCTGCAATGCTTCTCGCACCATCTCGAAACCGTGCTCGACCTGCTGCGCACGCGTGAGCTGTCGGCGACGCCCGACCTCGTCGGGCTGCTGTTCGCCGCGTTCGACGTCCTGAGCGATCACGTCGCCAGCGCGCAGAGCGGCGGCCCGGCCCCGGCGGACGCCGCGGTCCTCGCCCGGCTGGAAGCGGCCGCGAGCGGCGGCGCGGAGCAGCCGGCCGACGCGTCGGCGGTGCCCGTGGCGGAGGACGGGGCGGAGGAGATGGACTTCGACCTCGACGCGCTGATGGCCGACATCGATCTGCCGGCCGAGGCGCCGGCGCCGTGGCACGTCGCCTTCCGCCCGGGGCGCGCCGCGTTCGACAACGGGGGCGACCCGCTGCCGCTGCTACGCGAGCTGGAAGCGATCGGCGCCTCGGTGCTGTCGCTGGATCTCGACGCGCTGCCCCGGCTGCACGCGCTGGCGGTCGACGAGTGCATGCTCGGCTGGACGCTGGCCGTTCCCGGCACCATCGCGCGCGCCGATCTCGAAGCCCTGTTCGACTTCATGCCCGACGGCGCCGTCGTGACGATCGCGACGCACGAGGCGACCGTGGATCCGGCGCCGGAAGCGACGGCGCCCACGCTGCGCGCCACGCCCGCCCCCGCCGCCGCCGCCGCGTCGAAGGACGCGCCGGTCGCACCCGCCGCACCCGCCGCATCTCCCCCGCCCGCCACGGTGCCCGACGACGGCGGCAAGGCGTCGGGTTCGGCAACGATCCGCGTCGAGCTCGACAAGCTCGACCGGCTCGTCAACCTGGTCGGCGAGCTGGTCATCACGCAGGCGATGCTGGCGCAGCGCCTGTCGCTGCACGGGGTCGGCGCGATCGACGAGCTGTCCGATCTCGATCACCTGACCCGCGATCTGCAGGAAAGCGCGATGTCGATCCGCGCGCAGCCGGTGAAGTCGGTATTCAGCCGCGTGCCCCGCATCATCCGCGAGCTGGAGGCGGGCACCGGCAAGCGCGTGCGGCTGGAAGTGGAAGGCGAGATGACCGAGGTCGACAAGACCGTGGTCGAGCGCATCGGCGAGCCGCTGACGCACATGATCCGCAACGCGGTCGACCATGGGCTGGAATCGCCCGAGGATCGCGTGGCGGCGGGCAAGCCGGCCGAGGGCGCGGTCCGCCTCGCGGCGGAGCATCGCTCGGGCCGGATCGTCATCTCCGTGTCCGACGACGGCCGCGGCATCGACACCGCCAAGGTCCGCGCCAAGGCGGTGGAGCGCGGCATCATCGCGCCCGACGCCAACCTGTCGAACGAGGAAATCGAGAATCTGATCTTCGCCCCGGGCTTCTCCACCGCCGCCACCGTGTCCAACATCTCCGGTCGCGGCGTCGGCATGGACGTGGTGCGCCGCAACGTGCAGGCGCTGGGCGGACGGATCGGCATCACCTCGGTGTTCGGCAAGGGATCCACCTTCACGCTCACGCTGCCGCTGACGCTCGCGATCCTCGACGGGATGGTCGTCAGTGTCGGCGCGCAGACCTATGTCATCCCGCTCGCCCACGTGGTCGAGAGCCTGCGCCCGCAGGCCGGCGAGGTGCGCCGCTTCGGGCCGGACGCGGCGGTGCTGGACGTGCGCGGCGACTATCTGCCGATCCTGCCGGTTGGGCGTCTGCTCGGCGTGGAGGGGTCGTGCGCGGAGGCGTCGGCGGCGGTGCTGATCGTCGTCGAGACCGACGCCGGCCAGTCGATCCTGATGGTCGACGGCATCCAGGACCAGCGCCAGGTGGTGGTGAAGAGCCTGGAGGCGAATTACGCCCCCGTCGCGGGCCTGTCCGGCGCCACGGTGCTGGGCGATGGTCGGGTCGCGCTGATCCTCGATGTGGAGACGCTGGTGCAGCGTCAGCGCGGCGACCTCGCGCTGGGGCTGGCGGCATGACCGCGGCACGCGCCCATGTCGGCGAGTTCGCGCTGTCGGACGCCGACTTCGCCACGATCGCGCGGATGACTCACGCCCATTCCGGCATCATGCTGACGGACGGCAAGCGCCAGATGGTCTACTCGCGGCTGGCCAAGCAGGTGCGCCGGCGCGGGATGACGGGCTTCGGCCCCTATGTCGAGCTGCTGCGCAACGATGCCGACGCGCGGCGCGAGGCGATCTTCGCGCTGACCACCAACCACACGCGCTTCTTCCGAGAGGATCATCATTTCAAGCACTTCTCCAAGGTGGTGCGCCCCGGCCTCGTCGAGCAGGCGGAGCGCGGCGGGCGCGTGCGACTGTGGTCGTCGGCCAGTTCCAGTGGGGAGGAGCCCTATTCGCTGGCGATGACGCTGCTGGGGGAGGACCAGGCCGCCGGCGCGCGGCTGGCGCAGCGCGACGTGGCGATCCTCGCCACCGATCTCGCGCCACACGTGCTCGCGACCGCGACGGCCGGGCGCTACCCGGCGGAAATGGCGAAGGACGTTCCCGATCGCTTCCGCCGCGCCTGGACGCGCGCCGAACGCGACGAGATGGTGATCGCGCCCGAAGCCAGGCGCATCGTCAGCTATCGCCAGCTCAACCTGCTGGAACCCTGGCCGATCCGCCGGCCCTTCGATGCCATCTTCTGCCGCAACGTCATGATCTACTTCGACGAGCCGACGAAGGAGCGGCTGCTGGCGCGCTTCGCCGAACTGCTGGCGCCCGGCAGCTATCTCTACATCGGCCATTCCGAACGGGTCATCGGCCCCGCGGTGCCGCTGTTCGAACCGGTCGGTCAGACCATCTATCGGAGGGTCGCATGAACCGCTGCGTCCGGGTGCTGGTGGTGGACGATTCCGCGACCATGCGCGGCCTCGTCTCCTCCATGCTGCGCCACGATCCCGGTATCGAGGTCGTCGGGGAGGCGGCGGATGCGGTGGAGGCCCGCCGCGCGATCAAGGAGCTCAATCCCGACGTCGTCACCCTCGACATCGAGATGCCGGGGATGAGCGGGCTGGAATTCCTCGAGAAGATCATGGCGCTGCGCCCGATGCCGGTCGTCATCGTGTCCTCGCTGACGCAGAAAGCGGCGGCGGTGACGCTGCGCGCGCTGGAGGCGGGGGCGTTCGACTGTTTCGCCAAGCCGACGTCGATCGCCGCGGCGATGGACGACGATCGCCTCGCCCGGCTCGTCCGCGCGGCCGCGCGCTGTCCGGTGCGCCGGCCGGACGCGCCGCGGCGCGAGCGTGCGGTGGAGCGGCACCGCACCGGCGTGCCGGGGGGCGACGCGCGTCTGGTCGCGATCGGCTCCTCGACCGGCGGGGTGGAGGCGTTGTTGTCGGTGATCGGCGACTTTCCGTCGGATTGTCCGCCCACCGTCATCGTCCAGCATATGCCCGCCATGTTCACCGCCAGCTTCGCCGAGCGGCTGGACCGCTTCTGCCCGCCGCGGGTGGAAGAGGCGCGCAGCGGCACGATGCTTCAGCGCGGCCACGTCTATCTCGCGCCCGGCGGATCGCAGCACATGGAGGTGATCGGCGCGTCCGCCCCGCGCATCCGCCTGTTCGAAGGGGCGACCGTCAGCGGCCACCGCCCGTCCGTCGACGTGCTGTTCCGCTCGGTGGCGCGGCTCGGCCTGCCGGCGGTCGGCGTGATCCTGACCGGCATGGGCGCGGACGGCGCGGCGGGGCTGCTCGACATGCGCTCGGCCGGTTCGCGCACGATCGGCCAGGACGAGAAGACCAGCGTCGTCTACGGCATGCCGCAGGTGGCCTTCGCGACCGGCGCGGTCGGCCGCCAGCTGCCGCTCGGCCGGATCGCCGAAGCCGCGATGGCCGCGGCATGACCGCTCCCGTGCCCGCACCGGCCCCGCGCCGGACCGTCGCGCCGTTGCGCGCGGACGGGTTCCGCCACCTCGGCATCGTGCAGGGGGAGCGCGGCGTCTCCGCCGATCCGGAGGTGCTGTACAGCACCATCCTGGGCAGCTGCGTCGCCGCGTGCCTGTTCGACGCGGGCGCCAGCGTCGGCGGCATCAACCATTTCCTGCTCGGCGAACCGCAGCCCGGCCAGGTCGTCGATGCCGCCGCGGAGCATCGCTACGGCGTCCACGCCATGGAGCTGCTCATCAACGAGATGCTGCGTCATGGTGCCCGTCGCGAGCGGCTGCGCGCGCACCTCTACGGCGGCGCCAACCTGCACGCCGGGATGCGCGCGATCGGCAGCGCCAACGCCGCCTTCGCGATCCGCTTCCTCGAGCAGGAGCATATCCCGGTGCTGAAGCAGGACCTGGGCGGGCGCGCGGCCCGGCGGGTGGAGTTCCAGCCGGCGCACGGCCGCTCGCGCTCGCGCCTGGTGCCCGACGCGGCACCCCCGCCGATCCGCCGCGTGCCTCCTCCCGTTCCCGCCGGAAGCGGCGACCTCGACCTGTTCTGAAGGACCAACCGATGATGCAAACGATCCTGACCGTGGACGATTCGCCCAGCATGCGGGCCCTGCTGCGCAACGCGCTGGCGGGCGAAGGCTATGCCGTGACCAGCGCCGTGGACGGCGTCGACGCGCTGGAGCGGCTGGAGGACGACGAGGATGGGGTGACGCCCGACCTCGTCATCACCGACATCAACATGCCGCGCATGGACGGCTTCGGCCTGATCGAGGCACTGCGCGCGCAGGCGCGCTGGGCCAACGTGCCGATCCTCGTCCTCTCCACCGAATTCTCCGACGAGAAGAAGGCACGCGCCCGCAGCGCCGGCGCCACCGGCTGGATCGTGAAGCCGTTCGATCCGGTGAAGCTCTCCGCGGCGGTGCGCCGCGTCCTCATCTGATCCGCGCAAGGAGACGGACAATGACCCGCCAGCTCATCACCTTCGAACTGGGCGACCAGTCGCTCGGCATCGACATCATGGCCATCCGCGAGATCCGCGCCTGGTCCCCCGCCACGCCGCTGCCCAACGTACCGCCGCACATCCGCGGCGTCGTCAACCTGCGCGGCGTGGTGCTGCCCGTGCTCGACCTGCGCATGCGGATGGGCTGGGGCCTCACCGATCCCACGACGCGCCACGTCATCATCGTCGTGCGCATCGGCGAGCAGTTGCAGGGCGTGATCGTCGACGCGGTGAACGACATCGTGACCGTCCGCGCGGAGGACATGCAGCCGCTGCCGGACGTCGGCTCGGTGGAGGCCGCCGCCCTGCTGGAGGGGCTGGCGACCGTCGACGACCGCATGATCCTCGTGCTCGACCTCGACCGGCTGTCGGTGCCGCGCGCCGAGGCGGCCTGACCTTCATTTCGCTCAACAGGATACGACAATGGCAAAGGCGCGGGTTCTGGTCGTCGACGATTCGCTCACCATGCGGGCGCTCGTCGCGGGCATGCTGGAGAAGGACAAGGACATCGAGGTCGTCGGCCTCGCCGACGGCGCGGCGGAGGCGCGTGCGATGGTCGCCAGCCTCAAGCCTACGGTGATGACGCTGGACGTCGAGATGCCGGGGATGAGCGGAATCGACTATCTCGCCGAGCTGATGGAGAAGACGCCGATGCCCGTCATCATGTTCTCCACCCTGACGGCGAAGGGGGCGGAGAGCTCGATCGAGGCGTTGCGGCTCGGCGCGGTGGATTGCTATCCCAAGCCCACCCGCGCGACACCGGACGAATTGCAGAAGGTGGTCGGCAAGCTGACGAAGACGATCAAGGAGGCCCCGGCGCGCTTCGCGGCGCTGCACGACGGCTCCGGCGGGGCGAAGGTGGCGAAGGCCGCCACGGGCGAGCCTTTCCCCTGGAACGGCAAGCTGGTCGCGATCGGCGCCGACGTCGCCAGCACGAAACCGCTGTTCGATCTGCTGTCCGGCTGGCCGGTCGACGGCCCGCCCGCCATCGTCATCCAGCACATGCGCCCGGAACTCGCCGACAGCATGATCGCGCAGCTGGCGGAGGCAGTCGGGCCGCGCGTGGTGGAGGCGAGCGACGGCCTGCCGCTGGAGCGCGGGACGATCGTCGTCGCGCGGCCCGGCGACCGGCACGTCTACGTCGATCAATGGCCGGGTGGGCGCATCCGCCTGCTCGACAAGCCGCCGTTCGCGGGCCAGCGCCCCTCCATCTCGCTGATGCTCGCCACCTTCGCGAAGACCGCGGCGGACCAGACGATCGGCGTGCTGCTGACCAATGGGGAGGACGGCGGGCAGGGGGTCGCGGCGCTGCGTGCCGCGCGCGGCTTCGCCATTGCGCCCGCAGAGGACGGCGCCGCGGGACTGGAGCTCGGTCGCGGCATGGCGACGCAGCCCGTCAAGCCCGGCGAGGTCCGCACGACCGTGCTCGGCCTGTGCCGTGGTTAGGTCGCGGCACCCCGTGCCCGCCGGGGGAGCGCTCGACGAGCGGCTGGCGGACGAGCTCGATCGGGCGGGCGTCAGCCTGGAGACGTCGGCGGCGGCGCTGTGCAGCGATCCCGCCATCGCCGCCGGGCATATGGCCGCGCTGCAATGCTTCGACCAGGTGACGCAGGTGCTGGGCGAGATCGCCGGCGTCCTGCGCCGCCGCGTCGCCGGCGAGGATCCGCTGACGGCGATCCGGCTGGATGCGCTGAGAGCCAGGATGGGGCAGGCGCATGGCTAGCGCGGTGCCGGCCGCCTCCGGGCAAGGCGCGGAGGTGGCGCGTCCCGTCGAGAACCGCGCGGCGACGCGCACCATCACGCTTCATCGCGCCTCCGCGATCGAGGCCGCGCGGGGGCGCGGCCTGGGCATCATCCGCAATCTGTCGACGCAGGGGGCGATGGTGGAGACGATCGTGCCGCTGGCGGTGGACGACGCGCTCGATCTGGTCGTCGCCACCGGCGTGCGTATCCCCGCGCGCGTGCGCTGGGTGCGCGACGGGCGGGCGGGGCTTGAATTCGAGCGAAAGACGCCGCTGTCGCACGTGCTGGACCGCAGCGGCGGCGGCGAGGCGGAGCTGCGCCGGCGGATGCCGCGGCTGACGATCGCGCAGCCGGTCGCGATCACCGACGCGTCCGGCACGTGGCAGGGCACGACGATTGACATCTCCACCCACGGCCTTCGCCTCGCCTGTGACGATCCGCTGGCGCTGGGGCGCGTGCGGCTGGACCTGCCCGGCCTGCCGCCGATCGGCGCGCGCGTGCTGCGCCGGCAGCGGACGCACTACGGCTGCCTGTTCGACCGCCCGTTCGGCATGGCGGACGTCACCGCCTGGCTGCACGAGGTCGAGCGCCGATAGGGCGGGTCAGGCCCAGCCTTCGAGCACCTGGTCGGGCGGACGATGCCCGTCGGCCCACATGCGGATGTTCTGGATCACCCGCTCGCCCGACGCCACGCGCCCCTCGTAGGTGGCCGAGCCCATGTGGGGCGTCATGACGACGTTGGGGAGCGCCAGCAGCCGCGGGTCGATCTCCGGCTCGTGCCGCCACACGTCCAGCCCCGCCCCGGCGAGGCGGCCCGCCTCCAGCGCCTCGACCAGCGCATCCTCGTCCAGGATGCCGCCGCGGCTGGCGTTGATGACGAAGACGTGCGGGCGCAGCAGCGCGATGCGGCGGCGGTCGATCAGGTCGCGGCTGTCGGCGTTCAGCGGCGTGTGCAGCGTCAGGATGTCCACCGCGCCCAGCAGTTCGTCCAGGTTCGGGTGCCATTCGGCGTGCAGCTCGGCCTCCACCACCTTGGGCAGGCGGTGGCGGTTGTGATAGTGGATCGACAGGCCGAACGCGCGCGCGCGCCGCGCCACCGCCTGCCCGATGCGTCCCATGCCGACGATGCCCAGCGCCTTGCCGCCGATGCGATAGCCCAGCATCCCGCCGGGGCTCCACCCCTTCCACTCGCCCGACCGGACCAGCTTCTCGCCCTCCGCCAGCCGGCGCGGAACGGACAGGATCAGCGCCATCGTCATGTCGGCGGTGTCCTCCGACAAGACGCCCGGCGTGTTCGTGACGATGATGCCGCGCGCCCGCGCCGCCTTCAGGTCGATATGGTTCACGCCAGCGCCGAAGTTCGCGATCAGCCGCAACCGCTCGCCCGCCTGCGCGATCAGCGCGGCGTCGATCGTGTCGGTGACGGCGGGCACCAGCACGTCCGCCTCGCGCATCGCCGCGGCCAGCGCCTCGCGCGGCATCGGCGCATCGCCGCGGTTGTTCGTCGCGTCGAACAGGTCCTCCAGCCGCGTCATCACCGCGTCGGGCAGCTCGCGCGTGACGATCACTTTCGGGTGGGGACAGCGACGCTCGACCATGAAAGCGGGATTGGCCGTGCGCCGCGGTCGCGTCAACGGTTGATGCCGCCGCCGCCGCGCGGCAAGGAGGAGGAACGAGGGAAGCGGGGGTGTACGGGTGCGAGGGGTTCTTCTGACGGTGGTGGCCGGTGCGATCGCGGCGAGCGGCGCGTCCGCGCAGCAGGCGCCGGCGAAGAAGCCCGCCTATTTCGCCTCGATCGCCGCGGCCAAGGCGCGGATGCGCACCGGGCCGGGGCGCAACTTCCCCGCCAGCTGGCTGTACGTCCGGCCCGACCTGCCGGTGCGGGTCGTCGACGCGTTCCAGGACTGGCGCAAGGTGGAGGATCCCGGCGGCACCACCGGCTGGATGCTGAAGGCGCTGGTCAGCGAGCGGCGGACCGCGATTGTCACCGCACCCCAGCCCATCGAGATGCGCGACCGCCCCGCCGGCACCCGTGTCGCCTATCGCGCTGCGCCCGGCGTGGTCGGCCGCGTCAGCGAGTGCGGCGGCGGCTGGTGCCGCTTCGACGTGAAGGGGCAGGCGGGCTACGTGGAGCAGCGCGACCTGTGGGGTGTCGAGGTGGGGGAGACGTTGCCTTGACCATCGACGGTTTCGATCTCGACGCCTTCGTCGCCTCGACCCTCGCCGAGGATCTGGGCGAGGAGGGGGACGTCACGTCCGCCGCGGTGATCCCCGCCGACGCCCGCTTCGACGCGGTGATGGACAGCCGCGACGCCATCACCGTGTGCGGGCTGGAGATCGCCGCCGCCTTCTTCCGCCGGCTCGATGCCGGGGCCACGATCGAGCTGCTGGTCGCCGACGGCGACCGCGTGCCCGCGGGCAGCGAGCTGATGCGCGTCGCCGGCCGCGCGCGCGCGCTGCTGACCGCGGAGCGATCCGCGCTCAACACCGTCCAGCACCTGTCCGGCATCGCCACGATGACGCGCGCCTATGTCGATCGCATCGCGGGCACCGGCGCCACCCTGCTCGACACGCGCAAGACCATCCCCGGCCTGCGCCGACTGGAGAAATACGCCACGCGCACCGGCGGCGCGCGGAACCATCGCATGGGGCTGTTCGACGCCGCGATGATCAAGGACAACCACGTCGCCGTGGCGGGCGGCGTCGGTGCGGCGGCGGCGCGCGCGAAGGCGGCCGGCATCGCCCGGATCATCGTCGAGGTCGATCGGATCGACCAGATCGAACCCGCGCTCGCCGCGGGGGCCACGCACCTGCTGCTCGACAACATGCCGCCCCCGGTGCTGCGCGGCGCGGTGACGCTGGTGGGCGGCCGCGTGCCGACCGAGGCGTCGGGAGGCGTCACGCTGGACACGATCCGCGCCATCGCCGAGACCGGCGTCACCTACGTCAGCGTCGGCCGCCTGACGCAGTCGGCGCCCGCCGCCGACATCGGCCTCGACTTCAACCTCGCCTCCGAAAGCTCCCCCGCGTGATCCGCCCCCGCTCCGTCACCGCTTTCGAGCGGCTGTTCCTCCTATCGCTCGTGCTGTGGATCGCGCAGCAGGCGCTCACCTGGTCCACCCGCGTCGCCCAGTTCGAGGCGCAGCCCGCGGGGCGGGGCAACGGCTGGGTGCTCGCGGCCTTCCTCGTCGCGATGGCGGCGGCGAACGTCGGCATCTGGTACCTTGCCGCCCGGCGCGGCAGCGTGGCGGGCAAGTGGCTCGCCATCGCCGCGGCGGCGGTGTCCGCGGTGCTGCTGGTGGTGGAGGTGATCGCGCTGGTGCGGCCGGGCGGGGCGACCATGCCGTTCAAGCTGCTGGCGCTCGTCACCTCGGCGCTGACCGTCGCGTCGGTCTTCCCGCTGTTCGGCGAGGACGCGCGCGAGTGGTTCGGCGAGGATGACGCCGCGGTTGAGCCGGCGGAGGAGGAGGCGTGAGGCTCCCGCTCGCCGCCGCGCTGACCGGCGCCATCTCCGCTCAAGTCCCCGCGCAGGCCCACGCACAGGCGCTGTCTTGCGCGGTACCGCGCGAGGTGCCGCGGCCGTCGCCGGACCTGCCCGACGATCGCCAGCCGGTCCGCCGCCTGCCCATCGGCAGCTACACGCTCGCGATCAGCTGGTCGCCGGAATATTGCCGCACCGCGCGAGACCGCGCGGCGTCGCGCTTCCAGTGCGGCGGCGGCAGCCGCTTCGGCTTCACGCTGCACGGCCTGTGGCCCGATGGCGTGGGCAAGGAGTGGCCGCAATATTGCCGCCCCACCGCGATCCTCCCCCGCGCCACGATCCGCCGCAACCTGTGCGCCACGCCGTCTGCGCAGCTGCTGCAGCACGAATGGGCCAAGCACGGCACCTGCATGGCGGGCAGCACGGCCGACCGCTATTTCGCGCGATCGACGGCGATGTATCGCGCCTTGCGCTTTCCCGACATGGACGCGCTGTCGCGTCGGCCAGCGCTGACCGTGGGGGCGCTGGCGGAGGAGGTCGCGCGCGCCAACCCCGGGATGCGCGCGTCGATGATGCGCGTCACGACGACGCGGCAGGGCTGGCTGGACGAGATCTGGCTCTGCGCCGATACCCGCTTCCGCTATCGGGCCTGCCCCGCGCACCAGGGCGGCGCGGCGTCGTCGGAGCGGCTGCGGATCTGGCGAGGTCCGGACGGCCCGCGCTGAGCGTCACCGCTTGCGCGTCAGTTCGCGCATCGCGTCGTCCAGCCCGGCCAGCGTCAGCGGATACATGCGGTCGGTCATCAGCTCCCTGATGATCTTCGTCGACTGCGAGTAGTTCCACTGCGCCTCGGCCACGGGGTTCAGCCACACCGCGGCGGGATAGGTGGTGGTCATCCGGTGCATCCACACCGCGCCCGCTTCCTCGTTGAAATGCTCGACCGACCCGCCGGGATGCGTGATCTCGTACGGGCTCATCGCGGCGTCGCCGACGAAGACCAGCTTGTAGTCGTGGCCGAACTTGTGCAGCACATCCCACATCGGCGTGCGTTCCTGGAACCGGCGCCTGTTGTCCTTCCACACGCCCTCGTACGGGCAATTGTGGAAGTAGAAGAATTCCAGGTTCTTGAACTCGGTCGTCGCCGCGCTAAACAGCTCCTCCACCAGCTTGACGAACGGATCCATCGATCCGCCGACGTCGAGGAACAGCAGCAGCTTCACCGCATTGCGCCGCTCCGCGCGCATGTGGACGTCCAACCAGCCCTGACGCGCGGTGCCGTCGATCGTGGCGTCGATGTCCAGTTCGTCCTGCGCGCCCTCGCGCGCGAACTTGCGCAGCCGGCGCAGCGCCACCTTGATGTTGCGGGTGCCCAGCTCGCGCGTGTTGTCCAGGTTCTTGAACTCGCGCTGGTCCCACACCTTGATCGCGCGCTTCTCCTTCGATTCGCCGCCGATCCGCACGCCCTCGGGATTGTAGCCGCTGTTGCCGTAGGGGCTGGTACCGCCGGTGCCGACCCACTTGCTGCCGCCCTGGTGGCGCTTCTGCTGCTCCTCCAGCCGCTTCTTCAGCGTCTCCATGATCTCGTCCCAGGAACCGAGCGACTTGATCGCCTCCATCTCCTCGGGGGTCAGGTACTTGGCGGCCACCGCCTTCAGCCAGTCCTCCGGCACCTCGGCGCCCGCCGGCGCGTAGCTGGTCTCCAGCCCCTTGAAGACCTTGCCGAACACCTGGTCGAAGCGGTCGAGCAGCCCCTCGTCCTTCACGTAGACCGCGCGGCTCAGATAGTAGAATTCCTCCGGCGAGCGGTCGATCACGTCGCGATCGAGCGCTTCGAGCAGGATCAGATGCTCCTTCAGGCTGGCCGGGATGCCCGCGGCGCGGAGCTCGTCGAGGAAGTGGAGGAACATGGGCGCCACCGTGGCGCGGGCGGACGCGGCTGTCCAGCCGGGTTTCGAAGAACGGGTCTGCTCAGCGTGCCGTCACATAGGCGTCGATCAGCGCCCCGACGTCGTCCGGCGCCGCGCCGGTCAGCTCCGCTGCGGGCGCGGCGTCGCCGTAGATGAAACCCGCCACCGGATAGACCGTGCCGCCCAATCCGCCCGTGTCGCGGTACCATACCCGCACGCGGCTCCAGTCGTTGCCGGGCGACACGTCGTGCAGCGTCACGTCCTGCTCCGCATGGCCGCGCGCGCCGTTCTGCCGCGACCAGTTGGCGTGGGTCAGCATCACCGTGCGCGCCTCCACCACCCGGCTGACGACGGCGACGTGACCGAGGCGCAGCTGCGCCGACCGCTCGAACACGATCACCGCGCCGACCCGCGGCGTCGAGCCGCGGCGATAGCGGCCCGCCGCCTGTTCCCACCACGTCCAGGCGTCGCCGTAGATCGCGATGCCCGACGCCGCCCGCGCGAACGGAACGCACTGGCCGACATAATCCAGCAGCGAGGCGCCGGAGGCCGGTGCCGCCGGTAGCGCCGCCAGGGCGAGCGCGAGGAGAGGGGAGCGCATCCGCCGCATCCTATCGCGCCATGGTTAACGCATCGTCGCCCGCCCGGTCCGCTTCCGTCACCAGCGTGCGCGCGCGCATGACGGCCAGCATATAGCGGTTGTCGAGCAGCATGAAGCGCCGCGGCGTCATGCCGAGGAAGCGGTCGGCATCCCGCAGGAAATGCGACTTGTCGAAATAGGTCGGTGCGATCTGCGAGTAATCCGGCTTGTTGCCCGCCATCAGCATCCGGCGCAGCGAACGCAGGAAGCGCTGCTGCACCAGCAGCGTCTTGGGCGGAAAGCCGAAGTATCGCGTGGCCAGGCGCCGCAGCGTCGTCTGACTCATGCCCGCCGCCTCGCTCGCGGTCGCGATGTCGTGGACGCGGTCGTCCGCCACCAGCCGCATCAGCATCTCAATGCCCGCTTCCGCCCGGTTGGGTACGGCCAGCAGCGGCGCGAAGAACGCGTCCAGCAGCGCCGCCACTTCCCGACTGCCGTCGCTGTCGCGCAGGTCGCGCCGCAGCGCCGCGATGCGCGTGGCGGGCAGGTGGTCCTCCAGCGGCACCACCTGGTCGCGCAGGCGATCGGCGGGAGCGGCGATCATCCGCGCCCAGCCGAGCGGGGTCAGGCCGATGCCCACCGTCACCCCGCCGTGCGTGGTCATCTGGCGCGCGCGGCTGGCGAAGCCGTAGAGGGCGGCCGGCGGGATCGGATCGTACAGGCGGTTGCCGATCCGCAGCGTCATCGGCGCGTCGGTCAGGATCAGGCGGATCAGCGGCCATCCCGGCAGCGCCCAGCTGACCACGCCGTCGTGGAGGCCGGGATCGGAATCGAGCACGTGATAGTGCGTCAGGAACGGCCGCAATGCCGGCGCCGGCAGGTCGACACGCAGCGCCGTCCCCGGCGGCAGGCCGAAATCCTCCACTCGCACACCCACGGTGTGCGTCCCGCTCTCGATCATCCGCCCCCCAAGTCGGTTTACCCGTTTTGTTACAGTTTAACATGCGACAAAGCGGACGAAAGACGGGATCGAACGAAAGCTTAACCCTTGTTAGTCTGTCTCCTCGCCATAAAGGCCAGACGCTCGAACAGCATCACGTCGGCCTCGTTCTTCAGCAGGGCGCCGTGGAGCGGCGGGATCGCCTTGGTCGGGTCGCGGTTCTGCAGAACCTCCAGCGGCATGTCCTCGTGCAGGATCAGCTTCAGCCAGTCGAGCAGCTCGCTGGTCGACGGCTTCTTCTTCAGGCCCGGCACGTCGCGCACCTCGTAGAAGATGTCCATCGCCTTGCTCACCAGCATCCGCTGGATGCCCGGGAAGTGGACGTCGACGATCGCCTGCATCGTGTCGCGATCGGGAAACTTGATGTAGTGGAAGAAGCAGCGGCGCAGGAAGGCGTCGGGCAGCTCCTTCTCGTTGTTCGATGTGATGACCACGATCGGCCGCTCCGCGGCACGCACGGTCTCCTTCGTCTCGTAGACGTGGAACTCCATGCGGTCGAGTTCCTGCAGCAGGTCGTTGGGGAACTCGATGTCCGCCTTGTCGATCTCGTCGATCAGCAGGACGGGCACCTGCGGCGCGGTGAACGCCTCCCACAACTTGCCACGGCGGATGTAGTTGGCGATGTCGTGGACGCGCTCGTCGCCCAGCTGGCCGTCGCGCAGTCGGGCGACCGCGTCATACTCGTACAGGCCCTGCTGCGCCTTCGTCGTCGATTTGACGTTCCACTCGATCAGCGGCGCGCCGGTCGCCTTGGCGATCTCGTGAGCGAGGACGGTCTTGCCGGTGCCGGGCTCGCCCTTCACCAGCAGCGGCCGGCGCAGCGTGACGGCGGCGTTGACGGCGACCTTCAGGTCGTCGGTGGCGACATAATCCTGCGTGCCCTCGAACCGCTCCATCGACCCATCCCGTCCCGTTCCAAAACCGGGTACGGCGATAGCGTCAATCGCGCGCGGGGCGCAAGCTACCGTGCCGCGCGGGCGGAGGCGCGCGCCTCCAGCAGGTGCCACAGCCCGCGATGCTGCGCGAGCATCTGCTGCGCCCCGAACACCATGGCGCGCTGCGTCGAAAAGCCGGGCTCCAGCCCGGCGAGGAAGTGGCGAGTCTCCGCGACCAGCGGCCCGAACGGCGGCAGAGGCGCCACGCCGCACCGCGCCGCTCCGGCATCCAGCACCCCGCGCACCGCCGCCCAATCGAGCACGAAGGCGAGCGCGGTGCCGAGCGCGCAGCCCGCGCGATCGGACCGCGCCAGCATGTCCAGCGCGTGGCGCTGCCCGGTGACGGCCCCTTCGGAGGCGGCCTGGCCCGGAGTGGACGGCTGCGGCCCCACCGCGGAGGCGAGCCGCGCCAGCGCGCCGCGCTCCGCCGTCACCGCGGTGGCGGCGATGTCCAGCCAGGCGCGGGCGGTCGGGTCGGTGCAGCCGTCCTTCACGTGATCGACGATGCCGGGCAGGCTGCCGTGCAGGATGCACAGGGTGTGGATGGCGTCGGCGACGTCGCGCAGCGCGGCGCCGGGACGGCTGAGGGCGGCGGCGTGGTCGGCCGCGGCCGTGCCGTCCGCCGCCACCAGCGCCAGGATCGTCGCGGATGGACCGCTGCTGGCCAGATTCGCCGCTTCCATGCCCATCTCCACTCAAACCGGACGGGGCGGCGATATCGCGCACAGCGTAAAGGCGGGGTTTACGTGGCTTGACCGCCGCCGAGCCGCTGGCATCCTGCGAGAAAAAGACGAACGGGGAGGGCGCGATGCGCAATTGGTTCGCGATGGTGATCGCGCTGGCGGGGGCCGCGCTGCTGGCGGTCCTCGCCACCACGCCGCCGCGCGCCGCGCCGTCCGATGCGCCTGCGCGCGAGTTCTCCGCCGGCCGGGCGATGCGCGACGTGCGCGCCATCGCCCGTGCGCCGCACCCGACGGGCAGCGCGGAGAATGCCCGCGTGCGCGCCTATCTGACGCGACGATTGCAGGCGCTGGGCATGGAGGTGCGGCCGCTGCGCTCGACGCTGAGTGCGAGCGGCCGCAGGAAGCTGGACCGGTGGCGCGGACGGCCCGCGCCAGCGCCCGCGGTGGTCAGCCTGGTGGCGACGATGCGCGGCCGCGACCGGCGCCTGCCCGCGGTGCTGCTGATGGCGCACTTCGACAGCGTGTGGGGCTCGCCCGGCGCGGCCGACGATGCGAGCGGGGTCGCCGCCGCGCTGGAGGTCGCGCGCGCAGTACGAACCGCCGGCCCGCCGCGGCGCGACCTGATGCTGCTGCTGACCGACGGCGAGGAACTGGGGCTGGAGGGCGCCCGCGCCTTCTTCTCGGCCGACCCGGCGCGCACCCGCGTCGGCAGCGTCATCAACCTGGAGTCGCGCGGCGGCGGCGGGCGTGCCGCCATGTTCGAGACCGGGCGCGGCAACGGCGAGGGGATGCGCCTGTTCGCACGGGCGGTCGGCGGCCCGGTCGCCACTTCGCTGTCCGCCTTCATCTACGAGCGGCTGCCCAACAGCACCGACTTCACGCCGGCGAAGAAGGGCGGCTGGCAGGGCTGGAATTTCGCCTTCATCGGCCGCGCGGGTTATTACCACTCGCCGCTCTCCACGCCTGCGATCGTCGACACCGGGGCGGTGCAGGACATGGGCGGGCAGGTGCTGGACCTGACGCGCGCGCTGCTCGCCGCCCCCACGCTGCCGCGCGCCGCGCCCGACCGGACCTTCTTCGACGCCTATGGCCTGTTCCTCGTCGGCTATCCCGCGGCGCTCGGCTGGCTGTGGCTCGCGATCGGCATCGCCGGCTACGCGGTCGCGGCGCGGCGGGACCTCGCCGCGGTACCGCGGGGGGCGGGGGCGATGGTCGCGCTGGTCGTCCTCGCGGCGGCGGCGCTGACGCTGCTGAACCTGCTGTCGGGTGCGGACGGGCCGGTGAACTACTACGACCGGCTCGCCGCCGTCCCGCGGTTGCAGGCGCAGGCGTTGGTGGCGTGCGGCGCGGCGCTGGCGTGCGTCGCGGCGTTCGTGCTGCGCCGCCCTGCCACGCCGGGCATCGTCGCCGGGGCGGCGCTGCCGCTCGCGCTGCTCGGCCTCCTCGCCCAGGCGGCCGCGCCGACGGCGAGCTACCCGCTGGCGATCCCGCTGATGCTCGGCGGGCTGGCCGCCGGCGCCGGGTGGCGATGGCTGTCGCCGGCGGTCGCCGCGCTGGTCGTCGGCTACGTGCTCGGCTTCGGCTTCTTCCTGATGCAGGCGGTCGGGCCGACGACGCCGCAGGCGGCGCTGCTGCCGCTGGCGATCGCGGCCTCGGCGCTGCTGCCGCTCGCCGGCCCGGTGCGCCGTCGTATCGCGCTGACGCTTGCCGCGATGCTGCTCGTCGCCGCAGCGGGCGTGGCGCTGTCGGTGCGGCTGGATGCGATGGCGCCGAGCGTGGCGGTGTACAGCAACGACAAATAGTGCCCCGTCCCGGTCAGGACCGGGCCGGGGCACACGAGCCTATTGGTCGAGGAACGACCGCATCTTGCGGCTGCGGCTCGGGTGCTTCAGCTTGCGCAGCGCCTTCGCCTCGATCTGCCGGATGCGCTCGCGGGTCACGCTGAACTGCTGGCCGACCTCCTCCAGCGTGTGATCGGTGTTCATCCCGATGCCGAACCGCATCCGCAGCACGCGCTCCTCGCGCGGGGTGAGCGAGGCGAGGACCCGCGTCACCGTCTCCTTCAGGTTCGCCTGGATCGCGGCGTCGACGGGGATGACGGCGTTCTTGTCCTCGATGAAATCGCCCAGGTGGCTGTCCTCCTCGTCGCCGATCGGCGTTTCGAGGCTGATCGGCTCCTTGGCGATCTTCATCACCTTGCGCACCTTCTCCAGCGGCATGGAGAGGCGCTCCGCCATCTCTTCCGGGGTCGGCTCGCGGCCCTGCTCGTGCAGGAACTGGCGGCTGGTGCGCACCAGCTTGTTGATCGTCTCGATCATGTGCACCGGGATGCGGATCGTGCGCGCCTGGTCGGCGATCGATCGCGTGATCGCCTGGCGGATCCACCACGTGGCATAGGTCGAGAACTTGTAGCCGCGGCGATACTCGAACTTGTCCACCGCCTTCATCAGGCCGATGTTGCCTTCCTGGATCAGGTCCAGGAACTGCAGCCCGCGGTTGGTGTACTTCTTCGCGATGGAGATCACGAGGCGCAGGTTCGCCTCCACCATCTCCTTCTTCGCGATCCGCGCCTCGCGCTCGCCCTTCTGCACCATGTTCACGATGCGGCGGAACTCGGCCAGCGCCATGCCGGTCTGCTGGCTGATCTCGCTGATCTCGGTGCGGATGCGGTCCACCGCGCCCGCCTCGTTGGTGGCGAAGGCGGTCCACTTCTTGTCCAGGCCGTTGACGTTGGCGAGGAAGCTCTCGTCCAGCTCATGACCCATGTAGCGGTCGAGGAAATCCTTCCGGTTCACCTTGTGCCGCTCGGCCAGCCGCAGCATCTGGCCGCCCAGCGCGGTCAGGCGCCGGTTGTAGCTGTAGAGCTGGTCGACCAGATACTCGATCTTGGTCTGGTGGAACTGGACGCTCTCCACCTCGGCGGTCAGCTCCTCGCGCAGCTTCTGGTACTTGCGCTCCTCCGCCGCCGACAGCTCGCCGCCGGACGCCATCGAGCCCAGCCGGCTCTCCTGCATCTTGCCGAACTTCTTGTAGATGGCGGTGATGTTGGCGAACTTCTCCAGCGCCTGCGGCTTGAGCGTCTCCTCCATCTGCGCCAGCGACAGCGTGTTGTCCTCGTCGTCGTCGTCGCTGGGGCGCGGCGCGCGACGCTCGGTCAGCTCATCCTCCTCGTCGGCGGCGGCTTCCTCGGGCTCTTCCTCTTCCTTGATGCTGGCGCCCGCGGTCTTCTCGCTGATCTCGCCGTTGTCGTCTTCGTCCGCGCCTTCGACCTGCTCGGCCGACGGACCCTTGTTCAGCATCGCGTCGAGATCGACGATTTCGCGCAGCTGCATCGTCCCTTCGTTCAGCGCGGTGGACCAGTCGATGATGGCGTTGAAGGTGATCGGCGATTCGCACAGGCCCAGGATCATCGTGTCGCGGCCGGCCTCGATGCGCTTGGCGATCGCGATCTCGCCCTCGCGCGACAGCAGCTCCACCGCCCCCATCTCGCGCAGGTACATGCGGACGGGATCGTCGGTGCGATCGACCGTCTCCTTCTTCTTCTCGATGACCGGCGCGGAGCCGTCGGATTCGGTGTCGACCGCCTCCGCCTCGTCGTCGTCGGCGCGCTCCTCGGTCTCGCCGTCCTCGCCCTGCTCCTCGTTCTCGACGATGTTGACGCCCATCTCGTTCAGCGCGGACATCACGTCCTCCAGCTGATCCGACGTCATCTGATCCTGCGGCAGCGCCTCGTTCAGCTGATCGTAGGTGATGTAGCCGCGCTTCTTCGCGCGGGCGATCAGCTTCTTGACGTTCGCATCGTTGAGGTCGATCAACGGGGCGTCGGCCACGTCCGCGCCGTCTTCCATCCCGCCACCGTTCGTCTTCGCCATAATCGTCCTTCAATCGCTCACGCTGCCGGTGCCTCGTCCGGCAGCAGCGCGTCCATGAACACCTCGTCCATCCGCTGCTTCGCCTTCAGCAGCCGGACATATTCCTCGTAATCGCGTTCGTTCCAGCCGTCCGAGTAGCGTGTCCGCGCCTCGGCGATCTCCGTCTCGATCGCGGGACCGACGTCCAGTTTCTCCGCCACGAGCGCGAGGTCGCGCCGCGCCTGTTCAGGCTCGGCTTTATGAGCGAGGAAGGAAAACGCAAGCGTCACCTCCCCAAGCTTCTTCACCACGGGTTCGAGGGCATCCTGCCGCAAGATGGTCAGCACCCGCGCGGAATCAAGGGCGTCCTCGTGCAGCGCGGCGTCCAGCAGCCGCTCGCGCACCTGCCGCAGCCGGATGGCGTTGACGGGGATGCGCACCAGCGTTTCGGACAGCGGGCGGATCATGTCGGGATAGAGGATCAGCCCGCGGAACAGCGCCGGGACGATCGTGACCTGGTCGATCCCGGCCTTGGAGATCGCCAGCACGCGCTCGGACACCGGCTGGTACGGCGCCTTGCCGCGCTTGCCGTTGTCGAAGGTGCGGAACGACTGGCTCGGTCGCTCGGGATGCGAGAAGTCCCACAACCGGGTGTTGAAGGCCGCGACATATTCCAGCCGCACCTCCTTGTCCGCGATCGTGTTGGCCAGCTCCCGCAGCCGGGCGCGCAGGCCCGCGCGCTGCTCCGGCGTGACCAGCGGTTCGGCCGCCAGCTCGTGCTTCCACAACCGGTCGACCAGCGCCTCGGGCTGGCGCGCCAGCTCCTCGAAAGCGGAGGCGCCGCCCTTCTTCATCACGTCGTCCGGGTCCTGCCCGTCGGGCAGCGTGACGAACGACAGGCTCTTTCCCGGTTGCAGCAGCGGCAGCGCGCGATGCGCGGCGCGGACCGCCGCCTTCTGCCCGGCGCCATCGCCGTCGAGACAGAGCGTCGGCACGTCGACCATCCGCCACAGCCGCTCGATCTGATGCTCGGTCAGCGCGGTGCCCAGCGGCGCCACCGCCTCCGCGATGCCGCCCTGCGCCAGCGCGATCGCGTCCATATACCCCTCGACCACGAACACGCGGTCGGCCTTGCGCGCGGCGGCGGACGCCCGGTCGAGGTTGTAGAGCGTGCGCCCCTTGTCGAAGAGCGGGGTGTCGGGCGAGTTCAGATACTTGGGCTCGCCCTCTCCGATGATCCGCCCGCCGAAGGCGATCACCTTGCCGCGCGCGTCCCTGATCGGAATCATCAACCGCCCGCGGAAGCGGTCGTACGGCTCCCGAGGTCCAGTTGGGCCGTCCACCTGGATCAGCAGCCCCGCCTCGATCAGCATCGCGTCGCCGAAGTCGCGCAGCGCGGTGCGCAGCTTGGAGCGGCTGTCGGGCGCATAGCCGATGCCGAACGCGCGCCGGGTCGCCTCGGCGATCCCCCGCCGTTCCAGCAATGCGCGCGCCTCCGCGCCGTCCAGCCCGCCCAATTGCGTCTCGAACCACTCCGCCGCCGCCTGCATCACGTCGTGCAGCGACTTCGCCCGCTCCGCCTTCTGCACCGCACGCTTGTCCTGCGCCGGCATCTCCAGCCCCGCGGCGGCGGCCAGTTCCTTCACCGCGTCGATGAACGGCAGCCCGCGCTGGTCGGTCATCCAGCGGATCGCGTCGCCGTGCGCCGAGCAGCCGAAGCAGTGATAGAAGCCCTTGTCGTCGTTGACGTAGAACGACGGCGTCTTCTCGTTGTGAAAGGGGCAGCAGCCCTTGTGCTCGCGCCCCGCCTTGGTCAGCTTCACCGTCTTGCCGACGAGCGCGGACAGCGACGTGCGTGCGCGAAGCTCGTCGAGGAAGGCGGGGGTGAGACTCATCGGCTGGCCGCGCCTAACGCACGTGCTTCGACAGGCTCAGCACGAACGGCTCCCGGGTCCACCGTTCGTCCTGAGCTTGTCGAAGGACGTGCGCCGTTCGAACATGCCAATCGAGATACGCGCTCCCAATCGCCGACGATCATCGCCTCCTTCTTGGCACGCGACCAGCCCTTGATCCGGCGCTCGCTTTCGAGAGCCTCGATCCTGCTAGGGAAACCCTGTGCCCATGCGAAGGTGACCGGCTGCCGCCGTGCCGTGTGGTCGCTTCCTTTGCCGTTCAGGTGCGCAGCGATGCGAGCGTCGAGTGCGTCTGTATGGCCGGCGTAGAAGCTGCCGTCTCCGCAGCGGAGAAGATACACCCAGAACGCCATCGTTCGCGCGTGCCACAGCGGGATGATTCGGTCGAGCATTTCGTGCGCCACACGTCCTTCGACAGGCTCAGGACGAACGGACCATCAGCCGGCCAAAGCCCCCTTCACCCATCCGCTCGCCTTGCTCATGTCCAACTGCGTGCCGTGCCGGGCCTTCAGTTCCGCCATCACCCGGCCCATGTCCTTCATCCCGCTCGCACCGATCTCCGCCTTGATCGCCTCGATCGCCGCCTTTGTCGCGGCCTCGTCCAGCTGCGCGGGCAGGAAGCGCTCGATCACCGCGACCTCCGCCTCCTCGGAAGCAGCCAGTTCCTCGCGTCCGCCCTTGCGGTACATCTCGATCGATTCGCGGCGCTGCTTCACCATCTTCTGCAGCACCTCCACGACCAGCGCGTCGTCGTCCTCCGGCGCCTTGCCAGCTCTTGATTGAGGGGCGCGCGCCTCGATGTCGCGGTTCTTCACCGCCGCCTGGATCAGCGAGATCGCGGCGCGCGTCTCCTTGTCGCCCGCCTTCATGGCGGCGATCTGCGCGGCCTTGATGTCGTCGCGTATCATGTCGTCTCGTCCCTTATGCGTTGACGCGCCGGTGCCGCGTCTCTAGCGGGCGGGGCTTAGCGACATCGCCGACAAGCTCAAGGAGTGCCCGCCGATCATGGCCGAGCCGACCATCACGCCTGCGTCCAAACCGGAAGGAGCGACGGGGGTCCTCGTCCTCGCCAATGGCGAGGTCGCGTGGGGCAGGGGCTTTGGCGCGGAAGGCGAGGCGGTGGGCGAGGTGTGCTTCCACACCGCGATGACCGGCTATCAGGAGATCATGACCGACCCGTCCTTCGCGGGGCAGATCATCACCTTCACCTTCCCGCATATCGGCAACGTCGGCGCCAATGCGGACGACGTGGAGGCAGATGCGCCGCACGCACTGGGCATGATCGTGCGCGAGGATCCGACCGCGCCGTCGAATTTCCGGGCAATGGAGAACCTTGACGGCTGGATGAAGCGGCACGCGCGCATCGGGCTTGCCGGCATCGACACCCGCGCGCTCACCCGCCGCATCCGCGCAGGAGGCGCGCCCAACGGCGTGGTGGCGCACTCGCCGACCGGCGAGTTCGATCTCGACGTCCTGCTGGCCATGGCGAAGGGCTGGCCCGGGCTGGAGGGCATGGACCTCGCCAAGAGCGTGACGCGCGAGACGCACGGGTCGTGGGAGGGCGGCGTGTGGCGGCTGGGCTTCGGTTACGAGGCCGCGGGAGAGGGCGAGCGTCCCCATGTCGTCGCGATCGATTACGGCAGCAAATTCAATATCTTTCGCAACATCGTGAAGGCGGGTGCGAAGGTATCGGTGGTGCCCGCTACCGCGACCTTCGACGAGATCATGGCATTGTCGCCGGACGGCATCTTCCTGTCGAACGGTCCCGGTGACCCCGCCGCGACCGGCGAGTACGCCGTGCCGGTGATCCGTCAGCTGCTCGACACGGACAAGCCGCTGTTCGGCATCTGCCTGGGCCACCAGCTGCTCGCGCTGGCGGTCGGCGCGCGCACCACCAAGATGTTCCAGGGCCACCGCGGCGCCAACCACCCGGTCAAGCGCCTCAGCGACGGCGCGGTCGAGATCACCAGCATGAACCACGGTTTCGCCGTGGAGCGCGAGAGCCTGCCCGCGAACGCGCGCGAGACGCACGTATCGCTGTTCGACGGCTCGAACGCGGGGCTGGAGCTGGACGGGGGGCGGGCGTTCAGCGTGCAATATCACCCGGAGGCGAGCCCGGGGCCGCAGGACAGTTTGTATCTGTTCGAGCGGTTCGTGGGGGCGCTAGGTAAATGAGCGTATTGGTCGCACTTGCCATGCAGGTTGCGGCGCAACCGGCCCAGCGTCGCCGTGAAGTGACCCAGGCTGACCTGCACGCAATGGCAGACGCATGTCATGTCCCGCACGAAGCGGTCGTCATGAATGGCAGTGAGGTGGTGTTTCGCGGCGGCCCGAATGTTGATTTCACTCAGACTGAGTGCGTGCTCAGAAAAGTCAGCGCCGTCGTGTCGATGAACAGAACCTCCTTCATCGGCAATGCACCAGCTTCGGAAGAGAACTAATGCCCAAACGCACCGACATCTCCTCCATCCTCGTCATCGGCGCGGGGCCGATCGTCATCGGGCAGGCGTGCGAGTTCGATTATTCGGGCACGCAGGCGATCAAGGCGCTGCGCGAGGAAGGCTATCGCATCGTCCTCGTGAACTCCAATCCGGCGACGATCATGACCGATCCCGAAGGGGCGGACGCCACGTACGTGGAGCCGATCACGCCGGAGGTGGTCGCGAAGATCATCGAGAAGGAGCGACCGGACGCGGTTTTGCCGACGATGGGCGGGCAAACCGCGCTCAACACGGCGCTGGCGCTGTTCCACGACGGCACGCTGGCCAAGTTCGGCGTGCAGATGATCGGCGCCGATGCGGAAGCGATCGACAAGGCGGAAGACCGGCTGAAGTTCCGCAACGCGATGGACAGGATCGGCCTGGAATCCGCGCGCTCGCACATCGCGCATACCGAGGCGGAGGCGCTGGCGGGGCTGGAGAAGGTCGGCCTGCCCGCGATCATCCGGCCCAGTTTCACGCTGGGCGGCACCGGCGGCGGCGTCGCCTACAACCGCGAGGAGTTCCTGGAGATCGTCCGCAAGGGGCTGGACGCCTCGCCCACGACCGAGGTGCTGATCGAGGAATCGCTGCTCGGCTGGAAGGAATATGAGATGGAGGTCGTCCGCGACCGTGCGGACAATTGCATCATCATCTGTTCGATCGAAAACATCGATCCGATGGGCGTCCACACTGGCGATTCCATCACCGTCGCGCCAGCGCTGACGCTGACCGATAAGGAATATCAGATCATGCGGAACGCCAGCATCGCGGTGCTGCGCGAAATCGGTGTGGAAACAGGGGGTTCGAACGTCCAGTTCGCGGTCAATCCGAAGGACGGCCGCCTGATCGTGATCGAGATGAACCCGCGCGTATCGCGCTCCTCGGCCTTGGCGTCGAAGGCCACCGGCTTTCCGATCGCGAAGGTCGCTGCGAAGCTGGCGGTCGGCTACACGCTGGACGAGATCGAGAACGACATCACCGGCGCTACCCCCGCGTCCTTCGAGCCGACGATCGACTATGTCGTCACGAAGATCCCGCGCTTCGCCTTCGAAAAGTTCAAGGGGGCGCAGGCGACGCTGGGCACCGCGATGAAGTCGGTGGGCGAGGTCATGGCGATCGGCCGCAACATTCACGAATCGTTGCAGAAGGCGTTGCGCGGGCTGGAGACCGGCCTGTCCGGCTTCAACCAGGTCGATCGCCTCGCCGGCGCGCCGCGCGCGGAGATCGAGGCGGCGCTCGCCTCGCCCACGCCCGACCGGCTGCTCGTCGCGGCACAGGCATTGCGCGAGGGCTTCACCGTCGCGGAGGTGAACGCGATTGCAAAGTTCGATCCCTGGTTCATCGAGCGGATCGCGGAGATCGTCGCCGCCGAGGCCGAGGTGATGAAGGACGGGCTGCCGATCGAGGCGGCCGGCATGCGCCGGCTGAAGGCGATGGGCTTCAGCGACAAGCGCCTCGCCTGGCTCGCGCTGCAATCCGCCAACCTGCGCGGCATGAGCCGCGGCATCGCGCGCGGCAGCGGCCTGATCCACGAGGCCGTGAAGGCGATGACCGGCGGTGTCACGGAGGAGGAGGTGCGCGAGCATCGGTGCAAGCTGGGCGTCCGCCCCGTCTTCAAGCGGATCGACACCTGCGCCGCCGAGTTCGATGCGAAGACTCCGTACATGTACTCGACCTACGAGGCTCCGTCCTTCGGCGAGCCGGAGAACGAGGCGCAGCCGTCCGATCGTCGCAAGATCGTCATCCTGGGCGGCGGGCCGAACCGGATCGGGCAGGGGATCGAGTTCGATTACTGCTGCTGCCACGCCTGCTTCGCGCTGGCCGATGCCGGGTTCGAGACGATCATGGTCAATTGCAATCCGGAGACGGTCAGCACCGATTACGACACGTCCGACCGGCTGTACTTCGAGCCGCTGACCGCTGAGGACGTGCTGGAGATCCTGCACGTCGAGAGCCAGGCGGGCGAGCTGGTCGGCGTCATTGTCCAATTCGGCGGGCAGACGCCGCTGAACCTGGCGCGCGCGCTGGAAAAGGCGGGAATCCCGATCCTCGGCACCTCGCCCGACGCGATCGACCTGGCCGAGGATCGCGAGCGGTTCGCGGCGCTCGTCAACCGCCTGAAGCTGCTCCAGCCCGCCAACGGCATCGCGCGCAGCCGCGAGGAGGCGCTGAACGTCGCCAACCGCATCGGCTATCCGGTGCTGATGCGCCCCAGCTACGTGCTGGGCGGCCGCGCGATGGAGATCGTCGACAGCGACCAGCAGCTGGAGGATTACATCCAGACGGCGGTGCAGGTGTCGGGGGACGCCCCTGTGCTGATCGACCAGTATCTGCGCGACGCGACCGAGGTGGACGTCGACGCGATCTGCGACGGGGACGATGTGGTGGTCGCCGGCGTGCTCCAGCATATCGAGGAGGCCGGCGTCCATTCGGGCGATAGCGCCTGCTCGATCCCGCCCTATTCGCTGTCGCCGGAGACGATCGCGGAGATCGAGCGGCAGACCGAGCTGCTCGCCCGCGGGCTCGACGTGAAGGGTCTGATGAACATCCAGTTCGCGGTGAAGGACGGCAGCGTCTACCTCATCGAGGTGAACCCGCGCGCGTCCCGCACCGTGCCGTTCGTCGCCAAGGCGATCGGCGCACCGATCGCGAAGATCGCCGCGCGCGTGATGGCGGGGGAGAAGCTGCGCGACCTGCCCGCGATCGACCGTGACATCGACTATTTCGCCGTGAAGGAGGCGGTGTTTCCCTTCAACCGCTTCCCCGGGATCGATCCGGTGCTGTCGCCGGAGATGAAGAGCACGGGCGAGGTGATGGGAATCGATCGTGATTTTACCACCGCCTTTGCCAAGTCGCAGCTCGGCGCCGGCACGCTGCTGCCCGCATCGGGCGCGGTGTTCGTCAGCGTGAAGGACGGGGACAAGCCCGCGATCCTGCCCGCGGTGCGCGACCTGGTGGCGGCGGGTTTCGCCATCGTCGCGACCGGCGGCACGGCGGACTATCTGGCGCGCGCGGGCGTGCCGGTGGAGACGGTGAACAAGGTGGCGCAGGGCCGGCCGCACATCGTCGACCGCATCAAGGACGGTGGCATCGCCTTGATCTTCAACACGACGGAAGGCTGGCAGTCGCTGAAGGATTCGCAGCCGATCCGCGCCAGCGCGGTGAACGGCAAGATCCCGTATTTCACCACCGCCTCCGCCAGCGTGGAGGCGGCCAGGGCGATCCGCGCCGATGCCCTGCGCAACCTTGAAGTGCGTCCGTTGCAGTCCTATTATTCGCAGCCGCACAACTGACCTCCGAGATTGTTCGAACGGTGGTGCGGGCGGCCCCGGCGGGGTCGCTCGGGGGAAAGCTTTTTTTGAAGGAAGTGCGCGATGGCGACGGTCGAGAAGATGCCGATGCTGCAGGAAGGCCATGACAAGCTGACTGCGGACCTGAAGCGCCTGAAGGCCGAACGCCCGCAGATCGTCGACGCGATCGAGGAAGCGCGCGCGCACGGCGACCTCAGCGAGAACGCCGAATATCATGCCGCCAAGGAGCGGCAGGGTCAGATCGAGGCGTCGATCGCGGACATCGAGGACAAGCTGAGCCGCGCGCAGATCATCGATCCGACGGAATTGTCGGGCGACAAGGTGGTCTTCGGTGCGACGGTCACGCTGCTGGACGAGGACGACAAGCCGGTCCGCTACCAGATCGTCGGTCAGACCGAGGCGGACGCGAAGACCGGCCGGATCAGCTACAATTCCCCCCTGGGCCGCGCGCTGATCGGCCGCAACGTCGACGACGAGGTCGAGGTGTCGGTGCCCGCGGGCGAGCGCTACTACGTCGTCTCGAAGGTGGAATTCATCTGAGTCGATCGGACCGCGGGTCGATGCGTGAAGGGCCGCCTGGGATGCCGGGCGGCCCTTTCGTCGTTCGGCTCCTCCAGGTGTTCCGGCCGATGTCGTGCCAGGGGTCTACGCACGACCGGTGTCCGCAGGGCCTTCGACGTCGCTCGGGCCGAACGGAGGGGCGGCTACGATCTTCCGGCCGATGCCAGGCATTCGCGCGGCTGGTCGCAGAGGATCGAGCCTGCGATGCCATCCATTCGTGCTGAGCCAAGTCGAAACACCGCCACCGTCGCGGACGACACCCGGTTTCGCCCGCGCCGACCAGCCGTACTAGGATAGTGCGGCCCCGACGTCCAAGGCGCCGGCACGCCTGGCCGCGTTACGCTCCCGCGCTTCGCGCCAGCACGTCCGGTTCCAGCAGGCGGTGCAGGTGCACCACCACGTACTTCATCTCCGCATCGTCCACCGTGCGCTGCGCCGCCGCCCGCCAGGCCTTTTCGGCACTGGCGTAATCTGGAAAGACGCCGACGATGTCGATCGACTTGAGATCGGCGAAGTCGAGAGTTCGCGGGTCGCTGACGCGCCCGCCGAAGACGAGGTGAAGCTTGCTCATGCCTGCGCTCTAGCGGGTTTCGCGGGCGGGTTGAACCGCCCGCGGAACGCTTATTGGCCCTTCGCCTGCTCGCGGCCGGCGTTCACCGCGGCCTTGCCGGCATTGCCCGCCGCCTTGGCGACGTTCGACAGCAGCGACCTGGCCTGGTCCTTCGCCGCGCCCTTGCTGAGGCCGAGGTTGTCGAGCTCGCTGCGCCCCGTCTCCTTCGCCGCGGCGAAGGCGGCGGCGGCGGTCGCGCCGACGCGCTTGCCCAGGGGGGCGAGCAGGTCCTTCTCCTTCTGCGATCGCGGCAGCACCGCGCCGACGATGGCACCGACGGCCGCACCGCCGATCAGGACGCCCAGCGGGTTCGTCTCCACCGCGCTCGACGCCTGCCGCGCCGCCTCGCGCGCCTTCTCCTTCACGTTGTCCACGCCGTCGCGGACCCGGCCGTGTTCGTCATTGCTGTGCTGCGGAGTGGTCATCGTTCTTCCTTTCGGTTTTCCTGAAGACGGCGGCGATGCGGCGCCGTCCGAAGAAGGCGGCGAGCAGCGCCACGCCGCCGGCGACGGTGGCGGGATTGCGCCTGGCGGCCTCCACCGACGCGCGGGCGGCGCGCCCGCCGCCGTCGGCGACGTGATGCTTCGCCTTCTGCACCAGCACTTGCGGATCGAGCTGCGCCTGCAACGTGTCGACGGTCTGCCCCAGCCGCTCGCGCGCCGCCTGCGCGCGCGCTTCCGCGCGGTTCAGCTCGGTCATGCCGACACCTTTCCGGCCAGCCGCGAGCGGCCGACCAGCGCGAGGACGAGCGCGACGGCGAGCACCACGCCCACCACCGCCAGCGTCGCCAGTCCCGGTCCGATCACGGTCGCCAGCGACAGGATGAGGCCGACCAGCAGCGCGACGAGCGCCGCCAGCGCCAGCACGCCCGCCGCGCCGAAGAAGACGGCGGCGGACTTGTAGCGCCCGGTCGCATCGGCGACCTTCGCCTTGGCCAATGCCACCTCGGCCGAGACCATCTCCCGCGCGTCGCCGGTCAGGCGGGCGACGAGCGCCGGAATGCTGTCGTCCTCGACGCGCGGGTGCAGGACAGGATCGTGCAGGTCCATCGCGTCAGGCGTTGCGCTGGTCGACGCCGGCGGTCAGCACCCGCGCGATGACGAAGCCGATCGCCGCCGCGGCGCCGATCGCGACCGCGGGGCTCTTCTTCACCAGCTCGCGCGCGTCCTCGACCAGCTCGTCCACGCTCTTGCCGTCCAGCGCGGTGGAATAGCCGCTCACCCGGTCGGCGGCGGCGCGGGCGTACTGGCCGTATTGCTCGCCCAGCTTCTCGTCCACCTGGCCCGCGGCGTCGGTCAGCATCTGCGACAGCTGCACCAGCGCGCTGGTGGCCTTCGCCTTGCCGTCCTCGGCGTAGAGGCGCGCCTTGTCGGTCGCCTGGCTGCGCGCGTCGGAGGTCTTCTCCAATACCGTCTGCTTGGCGCCGGCGATGCCGCCCGGCGCGTCGCCCTCCGCCACGAATTCGACGCCCGCGTCCTTCAGCGGCGCGGCGGGCTGGAAGTCGGCGTTCGCCGGCGGCGGGGTGATGTCCCCGTCGGTCAGCGGCGTCGGATAGTCTCGATCCTGATCGGCCATGTCGGTCCTCCTTGGTCAGCGCCACTAACCGCGGGTGCGTGCAGCGGTTCCCTCGCGTTGCAGCAGCGACGCACGCAGGGTAAGGCGCGGCCGATCCGCTACCTTTACCTGCGATAAGGGGAACGTTACGTGACCGCAATCATCGACCTTCATGGCCGCCGCATCATCGACAGCCGGGGCAATCCCACCGTGGAGGTCGACGTCCTGCTGGAGGACGGCAGCTTCGGCCGCGCCGCGGTGCCCAGCGGCGCGTCGACCGGCGCGCACGAGGCGGTGGAGAAGCGCGACGGCGACAAGGCGAAATGGGGTGGGAAGGGCGTCGACACCGCGGTCGACGCGGTCAACGGCGAGATCGCGGAGGCGCTGGTCGGCCTTGATGCCGAAGACCAGATCGAGATCGACCGTGCCATGATCGCGCTGGACGGGACGGAGAACAAGGGGCGGCTGGGCGCCAACGCCATCCTCGGCGCCAGCCTGGCGATCGCGAAGGCGGCGGCGGACGCGCGCGGCCTGCCCCTCTACCGCTACGTCGGCGGTGTCGCCGCGCACGTCCTGCCCGTGCCGATGATGAACATCATCAACGGCGGCGAACATGCTGACAATCCGATCGATTTTCAGGAATTCATGGTGATGCCCGTCGGCGCCCCGACGCTGGCGGACGCGGTGCGCTGCGGGTCGGAGATCTTTCACACGCTGAAGAAGGCGCTCCACGAGCAGGGGCTTGCCACCGCCGTCGGCGACGAGGGCGGCTTCGCGCCCAACCTCGCCAGCACCACCGACGCGCTCGACTTCATCATGCGCTCGATCGAGCAGGCGGGCTACACGCCGGGCGACGACGTCATGCTGGCGCTGGACTGCGCGGCCACCGAGTTCTTCAAGGACGGCAAGTACGTGATCTCGGGCGAGGGGCTGACGCTCGATCCCGGCGCGATGGCCGACTATCTCGCCGACCTCGTCGCGCGTTACCCGATCCTGTCGATCGAGGACGGCATGGCGGAGGACGATTTCGACGGGTGGAAGGCGCTGACCGACGCGGTCGGCGGCAAGGTGCAGCTGGTCGGCGACGACCTGTTCGTCACCAATCCGAAGCGGTTGCGCGACGGCATCGCGCGCGGCCTCGCCAACTCGCTGCTGGTGAAGGTCAACCAGATCGGCACGCTGACGGAGACGCTGGAGGCGATCCGCGTCGCGGAGCGCGCGGGCTACACCGCGGTCATGTCGCACCGGTCGGGCGAGACGGAGGATGCGACGATCGCCGACCTGGCCGTCGCGACGAACTGCGGACAGATCAAGACCGGCAGCCTCGCGCGCTCGGACCGGCTGGCCAAGTACAACCAGCTGATCCGCATCGAGGAGGAGCTGGGCGACGTGGCGCGCTACGCTGGCCGCGACGTACTGCGCACGCGCTGATCGCGCTTGCGTTTTCGCAGGGGCCGGGCGAGAATCGACGACGTGAGCAAGCGACGCCCGCCCCATCGCATCCGCACCCAGCTCCGCCGCGCGCTCGTGCCCGCGGCGGCGGTGGGCGTCATGCTGTTCTTCGGCGCCTATGCGGTGCTCGGCTCGAACGGCATCCTCGCGCTCGGCGACTACAAGCGGCAGATCGCGGCCCGCAACAAGCAGCTCGCCACGCTGTCGCACCGGCGCGAGACCTTGAAGAACCGCGTCGCGCTGCTCGACCCGCGCCACGCCAATCCGGACATGGTGGACGAGCTGGTGCGCAAGGAACTGAACGTCGCGCATCCGGACGAGGTGATCGTCCCGCTGAAGTGACGTGGTGGGCTCGCGAATGCGATGAAGAGTGCCGTCCGTGCTGAGCGAAGTCGAAGCACGGCCATCGGCGCGTGCCTTCGACTTCGCACAGGGCGAACGGATGCTGGTCTGTCGTTCCGGCGCGGTTCCTACCGCCCCAGGAACGCCAGCAGGTCGCGCGTCAGCCGGTCGCTCTCCGTCGCGAACAGCCCGTGCGGCGCGCCGTCATATTCCACCAGCTGCGCGTTCGCGATCCCCGCAGCCGCGGCGCGGCCGGAGGCGTCGATCGGCACGGTCTTGTCCTCCGTCCCGTGCAGCACCAGCGTCGGCACGCGGAATGCGGGCAGGTCGCCGCGGAAGTCGGTGTGGCCGAAGCTCTCCGCGCAGGCCAGCGTCGGCTTCAGCCCGGCCTGCATCGCCAGCCGCCACGCCCAGTCCAGCGTCTCCTGGCTGACCGGGCTGGTGACGTAGCCCACGCCGAAGAAGTCCTTGAAGAAATCGGCGAAGAACTTCGCGCGGTCCTTCTTGATGCCGGCGGCGATCTGCTGGAGCTGCTCCTCCGGCACGCCATCGGGATTGTCGTCGGTCTTCAGCATATACGGCACCACCGACCCGATCAGCCCGGCCGAGACCAGGCCCTTGCCGTCGTGCCGGCTCATGTACCGCGCCACCTCGCCGCCGCCCATCGAGAAGCCGATGATCGTGGCGTCCCGGTCCGCGCCCGCCGCCGTCATAACGTCGGACAGGTCGTCGGTCAGCGTGTCGTAGTCATATCCCGACCACGGCTGGCCCGACCGGCCGAAGCCGCGCCGATCGTAGGCGATGACGCGGAACCCCGCCTCCGCCAGCGCCAGCGCTTGCGGGTCCCAGCTGTCGGCGGACAGCGGCCAGCCGTGGACCAGAACGACCGGCCGGCCCGAGCCCCAGTCCTTCACGTAGATGTCGGTGCCGTCGCGCGTCTTGATGTAGGGCATGGGAGCCTCCGTGAATTGGAACCCGGCCAACGAGCGGACATCCGCCCCGTTCCCCACCTGGATCAACGACGCAGGTAGCGGAAATACCAGACTTCGTGCCCCTGCCGCCGCGCCTTGCGCTCGTAGCGCGTCTCCGGCCAGTCGTCGGGTCGGGTGAGGAAATCGGCCGGGGTGGCGGCCTGCCACGCGAAGTCGCGGCGCGCGTCCATCACCATCATCGACCAGCGGCAGTACGTCGGGTCGTCGGTGCCCAGGCGAAACTCGCCGCCGGGCTTCAGCTTGCGCGCGATCAGGTCGAGCGGGCCGTGGTTCATCATCCGCCGCTTGGCATGGCGCGCCTTGGGCCAGGGATCGGGATGGAGGAGGTAGACCCGCTCGAGCGAGGCGTCGGGCAGCCGCTCCACCACCTCCAGCGCGTCGCCCATGTGCAGGCGGACGTTGGTCAGCGCGCGGTCGCGCACGTGGCCCAGCGCGCCGACGACGCCGTTCAGGAACGGCTCGCACCCGATGAACCCCGTCCCCGGCGCCGCCGCCGCCTGTGCGGCGAGATGCTCGCCCGCGCCGAAGCCGATCTCCAGCTGGAGCGGCCGGTCGTCGCCGAACAGCCGCGCGGCGTCGAGCGGGCCTTCCTCGGGCAGCGACAGGCGGGGCAGCAGGTCCTCCACCAGCGCGGCCTGGCCGGCGCGCAGCGCGTGGCCCTGGCGCCGGCCGTAGAGGCGGCGGATCGTTGTGGGATCGTTCATGTCGCGCGGATTACCGGCTTCGCCCGCGAAACGGAATGGAAGGTTGGTGCGATGCGCGCGTGGGTGATCGGTGCCGTGCTGTTGGCGGGGTCGGCAGTGACGGGGGCGGGGGCCGGAGCCGGAGCGCAGCAGCCGCCGCAGTCGGTGTCGATGGTGCGCGCGGGGATGCGGACCGGCGGCGCCTGGTCGCCCGCGCTGTTCGTGTGCGATGCGATCGATCGCGACCGCGTGCTGGTGATGTCCGCACCGGACGCGCGGCGCCGCGTCACGCTGACGGCGCTGGAGAAGCCGGGGCTGGCGCCGGCGCGTGCGGCGCAGCTGCGCATTGGCGAGGGGGAGGCGGGCATGTCGCAGATGTGGATGCCCCTGCTCGACGCCGCCGGCGCGCAGGTCGGGACCATCCACTCGGTCAGCCCCGGCGTGGTGGAGCCGGGCGCCACCACGCCGACGGTCACGTCGCTGACGCTGAACGACGACACCGCCACCTGCCGCTTCGCGCCGCAGACGCGCGTGCTGGGCGCCACTGCGAAGCGCTCGATCCAGGTGACGCGGACCGAGCGTAGCGGCTATCGCTATCGTAGCTACGATTACGACACGAACCTGCCCGCGCTGTCGCAGCCGTGGGGCGGCCGCGACACGCGCGCGTCCACGACGATCGACGGCGGCCGGCTGGTCGAGCAGAGCGGCGACCGGCGCGTGTACGAGTTCCGCCGCGCCGGCTTCGTCTACCGCGTCCTCGCCTCCACCGACGCTGCCACGCCGGGCGGCGGGGTGGAGGTGTGGCAGGCCGGCCGACGCGTGCTGGCCGAGCCGTTCGGCGCCTACACCGCCGCGCTCCAGCCGTAGCGGGAGCGAAACGAGAGCCCGTCCGTTCGGCGGTGATGGAAGAGCGCGCCGCCGACGACGATATCGAGGAACTGAAGGCGGCGGACGCGAAGGACGTCCACCGCGCCGTGCGCGAGGAGGGCGAGGCCGAACTGCGCCGCTCCGCGCCCTCGCTGCTGTGGTCGGGCCTCGCCGCGGGCATCGCCATCAACGCCTCGCTGGTGGCGATGGCGATCCTCCACGCCGCGCTGCCCGAGGGGCCGGCCAAGCCGCTCCTCGTCGCGCTCGGCTACCCCATCGGCTTCATCATCGTCGTGCTCGGCCGGATGCAGTTCTTCACGGAGAGCACGATCACCGCGATGCTGCCGTTCGCGCACCGGCCGTCGCTGGACGGCGCGCGGCGGACGGTGCGGCTGTGGTCGCTGGTGCTGGTGGCGAACCTGGCGGGCACGCTGCTGACCACCGGCGCGCTGGTCCACCTCGGCCTCGTCGCGCCGGAGGTGCGGGCGGGCATGACCGGCGTGGCGGAATCGATGCTGGCGCACGATCCGATGCACACCTTCCTGGTCGGCATCCCGGCGGGCTTCCTGATCGCGGGCATCGCCTGGCTGCTTCCCAACGGGCGCGAGCAGGCGTTCCTCGTCATCTTCGCCATCACCTGGGTCGTCGGCGCGGCGGACTTCGCGCACTCGGTCGCGGGCTCCGCGAAGGCGTGGGTGCTGGCATGGGAAGGGCTGCTGTCCTGGCCCGGCGCGCTGTTCGGCGAGATCATGCCGGCGGTGGCGGGCAACCTGATCGGCGGCGCCGGGTTGTTCACGCTGCTGGCCCACGGGCAGGTGCAGGGCGAGCCGGAGGGCGATCGGGCATGAGCAAGAAGAAGAGCAGCGCGAAGAAGGCCGCGCACGCCGAGCACCGGGCGCTGGCGCCGCTGGTCGCGCTGCGCGACAGCCGGGCGGTGAAGGCGCTGGAGCCGCTGGCAAAGGCGAGCGACGAGCCGCCGCTGATGCTGCTGGCGCTTGGCACGCTGGCGGCGGGAACGCTGCTGCGCCGCCCGACAATGATCCGCACCGGCGCGCGGATGGTGGCGAGCCACCTGGTCGCGACCGGCGCGAAGACGCTGCTGAAGGCCGCGGTGGACCGCACCCGCCCGCACGCGGCCGGCGACCGTCCCAGCGTGAAGAAGGGCACGGGGACCAAGGACAAGAGCAAGAACGCCTTTCCCTCCGGCCACACCGCCGGTGCGGTCGCGGTCGCGCAGGCGGTGGCGCACGAGGTGCCCGGCGCCGCCCCGGCGGCGCGCGCGCTCGCCGGCACCGCGGGCGCGCTGCAGGTGCCGCGCGGCGCCCACTACCTGTCCGACGTGATCGCCGGCGCGGCGGTCGGCTGGCTGTCCGAACGGATCGCCGGTGTCGCGCTGAAGGCGGCCGACCGCGGGCGCATGCGCCTGCTCGACCGTCGCGCCGAGGAGGAAGCGGCGGCGCATCCCAGCTGATTTACTTGGCGTGGTGGCGGCGGATCGTGGCTTCGTCCAGGCGCAGGAACCGGGCGGCATTGTCGTACAGGATGGCGCGTTTCTGCCGGCGTGTCAGGAACGGCGCCTCCTCGATCACGCGGATCGACCGGCCGATCGTCTCGGGCCATACCATCTGGTCGGAGCCGAACATGATCCGGTCGCTGAAGCCGCCGTCCACCATCCCCTTCAGATATCGGTAGAAGGCCGCGCGAGGTTGCGACCAGACGATGACGCCGGTGTCGACGTACACCTGCGGGTGGACGTACATCAGCGCCAGCATGCGTTCGAGCATCGGATAGCCCGCGTGCATGACGTAGATCCGCAGCCTGGGATGCCGCAGCAGCACGCTTTCGAGCAGCAACGGATCGGATAGCCGCGCCTGGAACGCCATGCCGGGGAGATAGGCGGCGCCGGGCGGGCCCGGTCCGACGTGCAGCGCCACGGGCAGATCCAGCGCCTCCGCGGTCGTCCACAGTCCCTCCAGCCGCGGATCGTCGGGACCGATGCCGAGATATTGCGCCGGGATCTCGCCAATCACGGTCGCATCCCCGGTGCGCCGCAACGGTTCGGCGAAGCGGCGCAGCGCGGCAGCGTCGGCCAGCGTCTTTACGGGCGGGTCGATGCCGAACAGGATCCGTCCAGGCGCCAATGCCCTCCAGGCTCGCAATCGATCGGTGGGTCCGCTCACCACGCCGATCACGTTGTAGCGCCGCATTTCCGCCAGCGTCCTGTCGCGCACCGCGTCATCGGTCACCGGGGAAGTGACCGGATCGCGGCAGGGCGGATGGCGGAAATAATCGACCAGCGCGTCCGCCCACGGCTCGTGCCCGTCCCAGCGCGGCATCGGATCCAGCGGGGTGCAAACGGACAGGGGTGGCGGCCCCTGATCGTCCGCGCTCATGGCGTGCAGGTGCATGTCGATCACCGGCTCGCGTGCCGCGGCGGCCCCGGCCATCGCCGCCGCCAGCAGGAAAAGGATCCATCGCATCGTTTTTGCCCCCCGAGTCGGGAGCGTGACCGATGACGCGGCCGCCGCAAGTCCCTATCTGCATCGCCGTGCCGAAAAGACCTCCAGCCGGCTTGCCCACGCGCGAGCAGATCCTGTCCTTCATCACGTCCAGCGACGAGCCCGCGGGCAAGCGCGAGATCGCGCGCGCCTTCGCGCTGACCGCGCAGGAGAAGATCGCGCTGAAGGCCCTGCTGAAGGACATGGCCGACGAGGGGCTGATCGACTCGGCTCCGGGCCGCGCCTTCCACAAGATGGGCGGCTTGCCGAAGGTGACGGTGCTGCGCGTCGCCGACGTGGACGAGGGCGGCAATGTGTGGGCGGTGCCCGAGCGGTGGGAGGCGGAGACGCCGCCGCCGCGCGTCCGCGTGCGCGAGCGCAAGCGCGGCGCGCTGGGCGTCGGCCAGCGCATCCTGGCGCGGACGGAAGAAGTGCCGGCCCGATCGTCCCCCGGACGATCTGAAGCCGTCCGGGGGACGGCTTCACCGGCACTTGGCAGCGGCTGGATCGCGCATCCGATGAAGACGCTCCAGGCCGCGTCGGAGCAGATGATCGGGGTGCTGCGCGGTGAGGGAGACCGCCTGTGGTTGCAGGGCGTCGAGAAGAAGGAGAAGCGCGAATACGCAGTGTCCGACGCAGGCGGCGCGCAGGCGGGCGATCTGGTGCTGGCCGAGAAGGCGGGCCGCCCCCCGCGCGTCACCGCGCGCGTCGTGCAGCGACTGGGCGATCCCTTCGCGCCGAAGAGCTTCTCGCTGATCGCCATCCACCAGTTCGGCATTCCCGACCGCTTCGCCGAGGAAACGCTCGACGAGGCCGAGCGGGTGGCGCGTCAGCCCCTGGGTGAAGGCCGCGAGGACCTCACTCACCTGCCGATCGTCGCGATCGACCCGGCGGATGCGCGCGACCACGACGACGCGATCTGGGCCGCGCCCGACGACGATCCCGCCAATGCCGACGGCTGGACGGCGGTGGTGGCCATCGCCGACGTCAGCTTCTACGTCCGCCCGGGCAGCGCGCTGGACCGCGAGGCGCGCGCGCGGGGCAATTCGGTCTACTTTCCCGACCGCGTCGTGCCGATGCTGCCGGAGGTGCTGTCTGCCGACGTCTGCTCGCTGAAGCACGGCGAGGATCGCGCGGCGCTCGCCTGCCACCTCACGATCGCGAAGGACGGCACGCTGAAGGCGTGGCGCTTCTCTCGCGCGGTCGTGCGCATCGCGGCGAACATCGCCTACGAGGACGCGCAGGCAGCGGTCGACCGCGGCGACGAGGGCGAGACGCTGCGCGATCTCTGGTCCTGCTGGCGCGCGCTCGCCGCGGCGCGGGACCGGCGCGAGCCGCTAGACCTCGACCTGCCCGAGCGCCGCGTCGTGCTGGACGAGAAGGGCCGCCTCCTCTCCGTCGCCCCGCGCGAGCGGCTGGATGCGCACCGGCTGGTCGAGGACTTCATGATCGCCGCCAACGTCGCCGCCGCAAAGGCGCTGGAGGCGAAGAAGGCGCCGGTCATGTACCGCATCCACGAACCGCCCAGTCGGGAGAAGCTCGTCGCGCTAAAGGACTATCTCGCCACCTACGACGTCGCCTTCGCGCTCGGCCAGGTGGTGAAGCCCGCCACCTTCAACCGCATCATCGAGCGCGTGGGCGACGCCGAGTTCCGCCCGCAGGTGATGGAGCAGGTGCTGCGCACGCAGACCCAGGCCTATTACGGGCCGGGCAACCTCGGCCATTTCGGCCTGTCGCTCGGCAGCTACGCCCACTTCACCTCGCCGATCCGCCGTTACGCCGACCTGATGGTCCATCGCGCGCTCGTTTCCGCCTATGCGCTTGGTCCCGGCGGTCTGGCCGGCAACGAGGATTTCGAGCGCGCGGGCGAGGCGATCAGCGCGCTGGAGCGCCGCGCGATGGAGGCGGAGCGCGACACGCTCGACCGCTACGTCGCGGCCTATCTGTCCGAACGCGTCGGCGAGGTGGTGGAGGCGCGGATCACCGGAGTCACCAACTTCGGCTTCTTCGCCACGGTGGAGGGGGTCGGCGGCGACGGCTTGATGCCGGTGCGCGATCTCGGCGGCGAATATTTCCGCTTCGACGAAGGCGCGCGGCGGCTGGTCGGCGACGCCAGCGGCGACGTCTACGCCTCGGGACAGCGGCTGAAGCTGCGGCTGGCGGAGGCCAATCCGGTCTCCGGCGCGCTGCGCTTCGAACTGCCCGAGGGCCGCTTCGCCGCGCCGCGCGAGGATCGCGGGCGGGATCCGAAGCGCGTCCTCAAGCGGCGGGGCCGTCCCGCCAACATCCGTCACCAGGGAAAGCGTCGATGAAGCCCGATCTGAAAGACCGCGTGCTCGACCGGGCCACGCGCACGCGCAACAAGGTGGCGCTCGAGCTGCGCCGGCGGGGCGCGATCACGCGCGACACCGCGATCGAGATCGCCCCGGCGGAGGATGCGAAGCTGCTCGACCGCATGGTCGCCTTCGGCGCGGTGAAGGAGACGCCGGAGGGCCGCCACTGGCTGGACGAGCGCCGCTTCCTCGATTTCCGCAAGGAAGGGCTGGCGAGCGTGCTCGGCTACGTCGCGCTCGCCGGCTTCGCTGCCGCGGGCGCGCTCGCCGCAACGGGATGAGGGGCCGATCGCGGCTCGCGACCGTTTGTCACGAGCTTGTCGGAAGGACATGCCCAGGGCGCTAGTGCCTGACGCATGTGCTTCGACTTCGCTCAGCACGAACGGGGAGCGGCCGGCGCCTTGGGCACGGTCGGCTTCACGCCGCGGTGAAGCTCATCCCCGCGTGCCGCTCCAGCCGCGTGCGCAGCGCCGCGCCCATCAGCGCGCCGGGGGTCCAGATCCCGCCCGCCCCGGCCACGTCCTCGACCAGGCACAGCGCGCTCTCGCCCAGCATCTTGGACGTGCACCCGTAGCCGGGATCCCGGTTCCCCGTCACCACCGCCTCGCAGCGGCCGCCGTCCTCGGTCAGGCCAACGAACAGCACGTCGAAATGCCCGGCCTCGCGCTCCTCCCTCGACGGTCCCTCGCCGGGCTTCGGTCCCTTGTCGCTCGCCAGCGGGTTCAGCTTCGCCAGCGCCTCCGCCGCGGCCTTGCCGATATCGCCCAGCCCGGCGACGACCATCTCGTCGTAGACGATGTCGCCCCACGGCTGGCCCAGCAGGAAATTGGTGCGGTGGACGTTCTTCGTGTTGATGGGCGCCATGATGAACGGCGCGACCCAGGCGTTCAGCGTGGGATCGAATTCCGGGATCAGGCCGCTGGGCTGCGCCGGGCCCTTGTGCCCCGGGGTCAGCGCGAAGGGATCGGCCAGCAGCTTGACCAGCATCGGCTGGCGCGCCGCCGCCGCCAGCGTCGCCTTCAGGCTGGCCGCGGTGCCGCCGGAGAAGCCCCCCTTCATCTGCCGCACGCGCCCTTTCACGCGCCGCACCGGCGCGCCGAAGCGCCGCGCCGCCGCTTCCTGCAGCGTCAGCACGCCCAGGTCGAACGGGATCGAATCGAACCCGCAGGAGAAGACGATCCGCGCGCCCGTCCGCTTCGCCTCCGCCTCGTGCGCGTCGATCATCTCGCGCATCCAGGCGGGCTCGCCGCACAGGTCGACATAAGCGGTACCGGTCGCGGCGCAGGCGGCGACCAGGTCGCTGCCGTAGAGCTGGTACGGACCGACAGTGGAGATCACCACCTTCGTGCGCTGGCACATCGCGCGCAGCGAGGCGGGATCGTCGGCATTGGCGGTCAGCAGCGGCACGTCGTTGCCGATCCCCATCTCGGCGCGCAGCGCCTCCAGCTTGCTGAGCGACCGCCCCGCCATCGCCCACCGCCCGCGACCGGGGTGCGCGCTCGCGAGATGCTCCGCCACCAGCCGCCCGGTGAAGCCGGTGGCGCCGTAGACGATGATGTCGAAATCCTGCGCCATGTCGCTGGCTCCTCTCCTGTGTCGCGCGGGAGTGTAGAGGGTTCTCGCGAAGACGCGAAGACGCGAAGACGGCTGGTTGGCGCGGAGACGCGGAGGTGATCCGCTCGTGGTGATCCGCCGAGCCGCCATCGGCGGCTCCTTCAAAGCCTGAGGTGGCGGGAGGCTCGGCTTCGCCGAGATCTTCTTCTCCGCGTCTCCGCGCTTCCGCGCGAAGCAACTTCCTCTTCGCGCCTTCTCGCCTTCGCGCGAACCTCGATCATGCGTCGTGAAACTGCAGGCTCGCCAGCCGCGCATACAGCCCGCCCCGCGCCGACAGCGTCGTATGCGTGCCCTCCTCGACGATGCGCCCGGCGTCCATCACGACGATGCGATCCGCGGCGCGCACCGTCGCCAGCCGGTGCGCGATGACGATGGTGGTGCGGTTCGCCATCAGCCGCTCCAGCGCGTCCTGCACCAGGCGCTCGCTCTCCGCGTCCAGCGCGCTGGTCGCCTCGTCCAGCAGCAGCACGGGCGCGTCGCGCAGCAGCGCGCGGGCGATGGCGACGCGCTGCCGCTGCCCGCCCGACAGGCGAGCGCCGCCCTCGCCCAGGAACGTGTCGAGCCCCTCGGGCAGCGCGCGCAGGAAGTCCGCCGCGTTCGCCGCCTCCGCCGCGCGCCAGATCGCCGCATCGTCCGCCTCCCACGCGCCGTAGCGCAGGTTGTCGCGCGCGCTGGTGCCGAAGATCACCGTTTCCTGCGGCACCATCGCCAGCCGCGCGCGCACGGCGGTGGGGTCGGCCGCGGTCAGGTCGACGCCGTCGATCGTCACCCGCCCCTCGGCGGGGTCGTAGAAGCGCTGGAGGAGCTGGAACAGCGTCGACTTGCCCGCACCCGACGGGCCGACCACCGCCACCGTCTCGCCCGGTGCGATGGCGAGCGAGAAGTCCTGCAGCGCCGCTACCTCCGGCCTGGTGGGGTAACGGAAGGCGACGTGCTCGAACGCGAGGCGCCCCTGCGGCGGCTCGGGCAGGGGGAGCGGAGCCGCCGGCGCCGCGATCTCCGCCCGCTCCTCCAGCAGTTCGGACAGGCGCCCGGCCGCGCCCGCACCGCGCAGCAGGTCGCCGTAGACCTCGGTCAGCGCGCCGAACGCGCCGGCGACGATCCCGCCCGTCAGCACGAAGGCGGCGATGGCGCCGCCGGACAGCGCGCCGCTGGCCACGTCCTCCGCGCCTTCCCACAGCACCATCGTGATCGACCCGAAGACCAGCCCGATGACGATGGCGGTCATCGCGGCGCGCAGGGCGATGCGCTTCTGCGCCGCCGCCATGGTCGCCTCCACCGCCTGCGCGAAGCGCGACGCCTCGCGCCGTTCCTGCCCGAACGCCTGCACGATCTTCATCGCGCCCAGCGTCTCCGTCACCATCGATCCGACGTCCGCGATGCGGTCCTGCGACGTGCGCGAATAGTCGCGCACCTTGCGGCCCAAGAGCGCGATCGGCGCGATGATGAGCGGGATCCCGACCAGCAGCATCCCCGCCAGCTTGGGAGAGATGGCGAAGAGGTAGACGAGGCCGCCGACCGCGGTGAAGGCGTTGCGCAGCGCGATCGACACCGTGGAGCCGACCACCGTCTCGATCTGCGCCGTATCCGCGGTCAGCCGGCTCGCGATCTCCGAGGGTCGGTTCTCCTCGTAGAAGCGCGGCGCCAGCCCCAGCAGGTGGCGCTGCACCGCCTCGCGGATGTCGGCGACCACGCGCTCCCCCAGCCAGGAGACGTAGTAGAAGCGTACCGCCGTGCCGATCGCCAGCACGACGACGATCATCAGCATGTAGTGGAACGCGCCAGCCACCGCCGCCTCGCTGCCGCCGCCGGCGAAGCCGCGGTCGACCACGCGCTTGAAGCTGTAGGGGATGGCGATGGTCGCCGCGGACGTCACCGCCAGCGCGGCCCAGGCGATGGCGATGCGGCCGGGATAGCGCTTCGCGTGGCGCCACACGATCGCGAGATTGCCGATCCTGCGGGAGGGGGCGACGTCCGGAATGCTGGCCATGCGCGGCGGGTTAGGCGGGGCGTGGGCGGGTGGCAATGCCGCGCGGGGTCCAGGCCCGTGCGCGCGCGGCCGGTCCCCGTCGTTTCAGCGCGGCGTCACCGTGGCGACGATCACCGTCGTCAGCACCGATCCGGCGACGTCCTCGACCGACAGGCGCCAATGCCCTTCGTCGGCGAAGGCGGGATGCTCGGTGAGATACTGGCCGAGGTAGCGGACGGCCATGTTGCGCGCCTCGTCCACGCCGGCGGCGCGGATTTCCACCCGCTCCCGCCCACCGCCGCGCAGGTTGAGGTAGTAAAGGTCGCTCAATGATCGATCCTCGGCTTGGGGCCATGCGCCTGCGTGACGGGCGCTTCGGTGGCGAAGAAGGTCAGCTGGAACTGCGTCAGGTCGCGCTCGTCGGCGACGCGAATGGTCCACTCGCCCGTCGACCAGAAAGTGTCGGAGATGTCGAGCAGCAGGTTGCCCGCCACCCGGATCGCGTGGCGGCGCGCATCGGGCAGGTCGGCAAGCTCGACGCCCTCGTGATCCGGGAAGTCCTGCCCGTCCATGACATGGAAGAAGTAACGAGGCATGGGACCCTTCTGCCGGGATGGATGTGCCGCGCCCACCCGGGCAAGCGTCCCCTTTCGCGATCATTGACGCGTATCAGTCAGCCATGTTGGCCGAAAGGTCGAGGTTCCTGATCTAGATCGGCGTCCCGGCGTTTCCGCTCCGACGCGACAGGCGTGTCAGGTCCTCCGCCGTGTTGACGTTGGGCACCGTCACCCCCGGCATCACCGCGTGCAGCCCGGCCGATCGGGCCCATCGCCGGATCGAGCGATCGCCTCCGTCCGCGAGATGCGCGATCAGCCCGCTCGCGAGCCGCGCCGGCCAGCGGCCCACGGTGGGCGCCTCCGCCGCGAAGGCGCCGTCGCGCGCCAGCAGCGCGGCGAGCAGGTCGGCAGGGAGGAACGGCGTGTCGCACGCGGTGGTCAGCACGGCGTCGAAGCCGTGCGCCTCGGCATGGAGCAGCGCTCCCGCCAGTCCGCCGAGCGGGCCCAGCCCCGGCGCGGGCCGATCGGCGATGGTCGGCACCGGTGCGGCATCGCGGCCACATACGACGAGCGCGGCACAGTGCGGCGCCAGGCTGGCGAGCGCGTGGTGGAGCAGCGTCGCGCCGTCGAGCAGCGCCAGCGCCTTGTCCGAGCCGAAGCGGGTCGCGCGCCCGCCCGCCAGCACGGCACCGAGGATCTTCGTCATCGACGGAAGATAGCATGGATCCGGGCGGCTGACCGCCCTCCGCGAGGGGAGGGCGGAGCGCCGATGGATCAGAGCGCGGTCACGACCGCGCCGACCACCAGCGCCTGGGCCGCGATGGCCAGCATGGTGCTGGCGGCGGCTTCGAACATGCGCATGGTGTGGTCTCCTGCCGGGTCATCCCGGCAGTGGCGATATGGCCACACCCGTGTTGCACCGCAACAACCGTGCGTAACAATCTTGCTTGCGTGCGATGCAATCGTTCGCGAGAAGTTAACGTTCGAACACCCGCTCGAAAATGGTGTCGACGTGCTTGAAGTGGTAGCCCAGATCGAACTTGTCCTCGATCTCCGCGGCGGACAGCGCGGCGCCCACTTCCGGGTCGGCCTTCAGCAGCTCCAGCAGCGACAGCTCGCCGTCCGATTCCCACACCTTCATCGCATTACGCTGAACCAGCCGGTAGGAATCCTCGCGGCTCACCCCCGCCTGCGTCAGCGCGAGCAGCACGCGCTGCGAGTGGACGAGGCCGCCCATCCGATCCAGGTTCTTCTGCATCCGCGCGGGATAGACCAGCAGCTTGTCGACCACACCGGTCAGCCGCGCCAGCGCGAAGTCGAGCGTGATGGTGGCGTCGGGCCCGATGTAGCGCTCCACCGACGAGTGCGAGATGTCGCGCTCGTGCCACAGCGCCACATTCTCCAGCGCCGGGGTGACGTAGCCGCGCACCATCCGCGCCAGCCCGGTCAGGTTCTCCGTCAGCACCGGGTTGCGCTTGTGCGGCATCGCCGACGATCCCTTCTGCCCGGGCGAGAAATATTCCTCCGCCTCCAGCACCTCGGTGCGCTGCAGGTGGCGCACCTCGGTCGCGACGCGCTCGATCGATCCGGCGATAACGCCCAGCGTGGCGAAGAACATCGCGTGCCGGTCGCGCGCGATCACCTGGGTGGAGACCGGTTCGACAGCCAGCCCCAGCTTCGCGGCGACATGCGCCTCCACGCGCGGATCGACGTTGGCGAAGGTGCCGACCGCGCCGGAGATGGCGCAGGTGGCGATGTCCTCGCGCGCGGCGACCAGCCGCTTGCGGTGCCGCGCGAACTCCGCGTGCGCCTCCGCCAGCTTCAGGCCGAAGGTGACGGGCTCGGCATGGATGCCGTGGCTGCGCCCGATCGTCGGCGTCAGCCTGTGCTCCTTCGCGCGCCGTTCCAACACCGCCAGCAGTGCGTCGATGTCGGCGAGCAGGATGTCGGAGGCGCGCGCCAGTTGCACCGAAAGGGTGGTGTCGAGCACGTCGGAGGAGGTCATGCCCTGGTGCATGAAACGCGCTTCGTCGCCCACCTGCTCCGCGACCCAGGTGAGGAAGGCGATCACGTCGTGCTTGGTCACGGCCTCGATCGCGTCGATCGCGGCGACGTCGATCGCCGGGTCGGTCGCCCACCAGCGCCACAGCGCCTCGGCCGCGCTCTTCGGCACCACGCCCAGTTCCGCCAGGGCCTCGGTCGCGTGCGCCTCGATCTCGAACCAGATGCGGTAGCGCGATTCGGGCGTCCAGATCGCGGACATGTCGGGACGGGAATAGCGGGGGATCATGGCGGCCTGCTGATGGATGACGGGACGGGCCGGGCGTTAGCAGGGGTGAGCCGAGCCATCAATTCGCCACAAAGTCTGGAACATTACGGTGCCGGCGCCTATTTATATCCTGCCTTTCGGGACGTGGCATCAAGTTCAGTCACGTCACGTTTCATGTGTTTCGATAACGACAAGGTTGGAGAGACGAAATGATGAAGTATGTTCTTCTCGCCTCGGCGATGACGCTGGCTACCCCGGTGCTTGCGCAGGATATGTCCCAGGCGCCCACGACGGATCAGCCGACTTCGACCAAGGCAAAGAAGTCAAAGAAGGATCGCACTGCGCAGCCGTCCTCCACGGCGACGACGGGCAGCACGACGATGACCAACGATTCGGGCAGTGTCGACGCGACGGCCGATCCGTCGGCGACGACGGGCAGCACGGGCGTTCCGGCACCCGACGCCTCGACGCAGCCGACCACACCGACCGCCGATCCGGCGGTGACCACCCCGCCGGCCAGCACCACGCCGCCGCAGACTGCCGCGCTGCAGGCTGCGCCGTCGCCCGCCGCGCCGGTCGCCGATCCGTCGCAGGCTGCGGCTCCCGCTGCGCCGCAGGCGGACGCGGCCGCCGCCGCGCAGCCCGCGCCGGCCACCGACCAGGGCACGCAGGTCGCCGCGATCCTCGACAGCGAGTTTCCGGGCTACGACAAGGACAAGTCGGGTTCGCTGAACAAGACCGAGTTCGCGTCGTGGATGGACGCGCTGAAGACCAAGGCCGATCCGGCGGCGAAGCCGGATGCCAAGTGGAACGACGCCGCCTTCAAGCAGGCCGACAAGGACAGCTCGAAGAGCGTCACCAAGGAGGAACTTGCGGGGTTCCTCGGTGGGAGCTCGAGCGCCGCGTCGTAAGCGCGCCGCGTCGTGATCGACAGGGACGGCCGCCGGAGCGATCCGGCGGCCGTTTCGTCGTGCGCCTTACAGCAGCCCCTTGGCACGCAGGCTGACCTGGCCGGCGCGCCCGACGATGACATGGTCGTGCACGCTGATGTTCAGCGGCTTGCCCGCGGCGACGATCGCCCGCGTGATGTCGATGTCGGCGCGGCTGGGGGTCGGGTCGCCGGACGGGTGGTTGTGCACCAGGATCAGCGCGGCGGAGCCGAGGTCGAGCGCGCGGCGCACCACTTCGCGCACGTGCACCGCCGCCTCGTCGATCGTGCCGCGGCTCATCCGCTCGTCGCGCACCAGCATGTTGCGCGTGTTGAGGTGCAGGACGTGGAACTCCTCCACCGGCTCGTGCGCCAGCGTGGCGTGGAGATAGTCGGCCAGCGCCTGCCAGTTGCCCAGCACCGGCGCTTCGCGCGCCTGCGTCGCGACCAGCCGGATCGCGGCGGCATGCGCAATCTTGATCGCCGCCACCGTTGTCTCGCCCAGTCCCGCCTGCGCCAGCAGCGCCGGGTCCGCGGTCAGCAGCGCGGGCAGCCCGCCGAAGCGGTGCAGGAGCGTCTTGGCCAGCGCCTTCGTGTCCTGCCGCCGGATCGACAGCGTCAGCAGATACTCGACCAGTTCGTGGTCGTGCAGCCCCGCCGCGTCGCCGAGCAGGCGGGTGCGCAGCCGGGCGCGGTGCCCGGCGGGATCGGTGGGGTCGGTGTCGGCCATCGCGCACAGGCTATCGCCTGCGGCCCGCGAGACGCAATTGCCTCCCGCGCCCCCTGCCGCCTATGACCGTGCCGGAATGAGCGGCGCCAGCGCAGACGATCACGCGGGAAAGCCGCGCCGCCGCCCCGCCCGCCGCGTCGCCGTGTCGGTCTCGGTGCTGGCACTGGCCGCGGGCGGCGTCGCCTGGCTCTCGCGCGTGCCGATCGCCACCGGAGTCATCGATCGCGAGCTGGCGAGGCGCGGCGTTCCCGCGCGCTACCGCATCGCCGACCTCGGCTTCGGTCGCCAGCGGCTGACGGGCGTGGTGCTGGGCGATCCGCGCGATCCGGATCTCGTCGCCGACTGGGTGGAGACAGTGACCGACTTCGGCCTCGACGGTCCCCGCCTCGTCGCGGTGCGCGCCGGATCGGTGCGCGCGCGGGCGCGCTGGCGTGACGGGCGCCTGCGGCTCGGTGCGATCGACCGCCTGCTGCCCGCCTCCACGGGCGGCGGCTTCACCTTGCCCGCCATAGACCTCTCGCTTGCCGACGCTCGGCTGCGCGTGGAGACACCCTACGGCGTGGCCGGGGTCAGCCTGGCCGGAGCAGGGCGGCTCGACCGCGGGTTTGCCGGATCGGTCGCGCTCGCGGCGGAGCGGCTGGGCACGCGCGACTGTGCCGCGTCGCGCATCGCCGCGTCGGGCGCGCTGCGCTCCATCGGCGCGGACGGGAAAGGGGGCTACGGCCTCGCCTTCGACGGCCCGCTCCGCGCGGCGACGCTCGCCTGCGCCGGCACGCGCGTGGCTGCTCCTCGGCTCGATGCCAGCGCGCGGCTGGCGCTCGGCCGCTGGCCGGCATCGACGCTGCGCACGCGCGTGTCGACCGGTGCCGTCGCCTATGCCGGGCTTCGAGCGACCGCGGTGGAAGGGATGGTCGCGATCGCCGATCCGCGAGCGGCGACGCTGCGCCTCACCGCGCGAGAAGCGACCGTGGCGGGGGCGAGCGCCGGGAGCGCGACTCTCGACGGACGGCTGACTCGCGGCGAAGCCGGCATCCGCTACGCCGGCAGCGTCGCGGCCGCCGGGGCGGACGTGCGCGCGCTGCTGCCACGGTGGGAAGATGCGGCGGCGGGCAGCCCGGTCGATCCGCTCGTCCGCCGCGCGTCGACCGCGCTGAGGCGCGCCGCGGCGAACTTGTCCGGCCGCGCCGACGTCGATGCCGATGTCGCGCGGGACGGCTGGCGCGTCGCCGCCGCCGACGCGACGCTTGCCGCGCGCAGCGGTGCGCGCGCCACGCTGCGCGGGACGATCATGATGGCGAGCGCGGCCGGTGTCGCCGGTGCGGGCCGCGTGTCGATCGCCGGGGGCGGACTGCCGAGCGCGGCCATCGACCTGTCCCGGCCGGCGTTCGACAGCCCGCTGCGGGCAACGGCGCGCGTCGCCCCCTATGCCGCCGAAGGCGCCGCGCTCGCGCTGGCGCCGGTCGAGATCACCGCGCGCGACCGCGGGTGGCGCGTCGACACCGTGGCGACGCTCACCGGTCCGTTGGCGGGCGGGCGGATAGACCGGCTCGTCGTGCCGCTGGACGTGCGCGGGCAGGGCGGACGGATCGCCGCCAATCCCGCCTGCACGCCGATTGCCTTCCGCTCGCTCTCGCTGTCCGGCCTGTCGCTCGACTCGGCGCGGCTGACCGCCTGTCCCACCGGTGCCGCGCTGGTCGAGATCGGCGACGGCGTGCGCGGCGGCGCCCGCATCGCGGCGCCGCGATTGTCGGGGCGGCTCGGCGACACGCCGGTGACGCTGGCGGCGAGCGGCGCCACCGTCGCGCTGGCGGGGCGCGGCTTCACCGTCGCGGACCTTCAGGCGCGCCTCGGCCGGCCCGGCGCGGTCACCCGGCTCGATCTCGCGCGCCTCGACGGCGCGGTGACGGCGGAGGGGCTCGCCGGCACGATCACGGGCGGCGCGGGGCAGATCGGCAACGTGCCGCTGCTGCTGTCGGACGCGACCGGCCGGTGGGAGTTCGCCGGCGGCAGGCTCGCGCTGCTCGGCGACCTGACCGTCACCGACGCGGCGGCGCAGCCGCGCTTCAACCCGCTCTCCGCGCGCGACGCGGTCGTCGGCCTCGCCGACGGTCGGATCGGCGCGACCGCGCGGCTGGTGGAGCCGGTGAGCGGCATCGACGTCGCCCGCGTCGCGATCGGCCACCGGCTGGCGAGCGGCAGCGGCGGGGCGACCATCGCCGTTCCTGGCCTCGTCTTCGGCGACGCGCTCCAGCCCGACCGGCTCACCCCGCTTACCTTCGGCGTCATCGCCGACGTGAAGGGCGAGGTGACGGGGGAGGGGCGGATCGAGTGGGACGCGCGCGGCGTCACCTCCACCGGCACGTTCGCGACGGAGGGCACCGACCTCGCCGCCGCCTTCGGCCCCGTCACCGGCCTGTCGGGCACGATCCGCTTCACCGACCTGCTCGCGCTGGAGAGCGCACCGGGGCAGGTCGCCACCGTCGCCTCGATCAACACCGGGGTGGAGGTGACCGACGGGCGCATCGTCTATCAGGTGCTGCCCGGCCCGCGCGTGAAGGTGGAGAGCGGGCGCTGGCCGTTCGCCGGCGGCACGCTGACGCTGGATCCGACCACGCTGGACTTCGCGCAGGACAGCGCGCGGCGGCTCACCTTCCGCGTCGACGGGATGCAGGCCGGGCAGTTCCTGCAGCAGTTCGACTTCGACAATCTGAACGCCACCGGCACCTTCGACGGCGTGCTGCCGATGGTGTTCGACCAGGCCGGCGGCCGCGTGGAGGGCGGGCGGCTGGTCGCGCGCGCGGGCGGGGGCAGCGTCGCCTACCTCGGCGAGCTCACGGAAAAGCAGCTCGGCTTCTGGGGCGATTTCGCGTTCCAGGCGCTGCGCTCGCTCAGCTATCGCAGCCTCGACGTCAGCATGAACGGCCCGCTGGCGGGCGAGATGGTGACGGAGGTCGGCATCGCCGGCGTGCGACAGGGGCAGGGGGCGAAGAGCAACATCATCCTGCGCCGGCTGACGCGGCTGCCGATCCGCTTCGACATCCGCATCCGCGCGCCGTTCCGCGGCCTGATCGATTCGGCCGCCAGCTTCTACGATCCCCAGCGGCTGGTGGAGCGCAACCTCCAGCAGTTGCTGGAGGAGCAGGAGCGCCGCACCGCCATTCAGCCAAAAGCAAGCGAGAACGTGCCATGAGCGAAACGGACGTGTCGAAGGGACGAAGGATCATGATCGCGCTCGGCGCCGCTGCCCTCTTGCAGGCGGGGGGGTGCGTGAACATCTCGGCACCGGACAAGCCGATCGTGATCCAGTTGAACATCAACGTGACGCAGGAAGTGGTCTATCGGCTGGATGGCGAGGCGAAATCGCTCATCAAGCAGAACCCGGGGATCTTCTGAACATGACTGCCAGGATTGCCGCATCAGTCTCGCTCGCCGCGCTGCTCGTCGCGGCGCCCGCGCTCGCGCAGCGCGACCCGGCCTATGCCGCCGCGCGCGCCGCGGGGCAGGTGGGCGAACAGCCCGACGGGTATCTCGGCGTCGTGTCGGGCGGGGCGGACGTGCGCGCGCTGGTCAACGCGATCAACATCCAGCGCAAGGCCGCCTACACCCGCTCCGCGCAGGCGCAGGGGGTGGCCATCGACCAGTTCGCCTTCACCACCGGCTGCAACCTGATCCAGCAGACCCGGGCGGGCGAGAAGTATCGCACGCCCGACGGCAGCTGGCAGACCCGCGGCGCCGGCGCGCCGACGCGCGACTCGCGCTGCGTCTGACCTTCCTGTCGCGGCGGGAGAGCGAGCGGCCTGCCCGGCGCAGCCGGGTGGGGGGAAGCGGGCTGCCCCGGTTCGCTACGGTTGACACCCCCCCACCCCCCGGCTAACCGGGCGGCGCCTTGGCGGGCTCGCCACCTGGCCTGACGAACGCCTGCCCGAAAACGACGGGGAGACGCGCGGACGTGGCAGGGAACGAACCCGGACCAGACCCCCTCGGCGAGGATGCGCGTCTCCAGTCGCTCGACCAGCGGCTTCGCGACGCGCAGCACGACGAGGCGCAGCGCACCGGCGCGGGAAAGGCGGGAACCGATGCCGGCTACCGGCTCGGCAACCGCGTCCTGGCCGAGCTGCTGGGGGGAATGATCGGCGGCGCGCTGATCGGTTGGGTGATCGACCGGTTCGCGGGCACGTCGCCCTGGGGCCTGCTCGTGATGCTGTTCCTCGGGATCATCGTCGCGTTCAGGAATATTATCCGGATTTCCCAGCCTCCCAAGTGACTTGGGAGGCTTCGTTCTAGAGGGACGCGAGCAAGTGGCGGCAGGCGGCGGCAAGATCGACCCGATGCACCAGTTCGAGGTGCAGACGATTTGGGACGGCTTCGCGTTGGGCGGGCACCAGATCGCCTTCACCAACTCGGCCGCCTGGATGGTGCTGGCCGTGGTCGCCCTGGTCGCCTTCATGTCGATGGGGCTGAAGGGCGCGCTGGTACCCGCGCGCGGGCAGATGATGGTCGAGAGCGCGACGCGCTTCATCGACAACATGCTGTCGGCGAACGTCGGGCCGGAGGGCAAGCGCTACGTTCCCTACGTCTTCTCGCTGTTCATGTTCATCCTGTTCGCCAACATCCTCGGCCTGCTGCCGCTGGGCGTCGTCGGCATCCATCCCTTCACCTTCACCAGCCACTTCACCATCACCGGCGTGCTGGCGATCATGAGCTTCTCGATCGTGCTGATCGTCGGCTTCTGGCGCCACGGCCTCCACTTCTTCAGCCTGTTCGTGCCGCACGGCACGCCCTTGTGGCTGATGTGGCTGATCCCGGTGATCGAGCTGGTCTCGTTCATGGTGCGCCCGTTCTCGCTGGGCCTGCGGCTGTTCGTCGCGATGACCGCGGGGCACGTGCTGCTGAAGGTGCTGGCGGGCTTCGTCATCAACGCCGGCAACGCGGGGATCGCCACCGGCGTGCTGGTGGGCGGGCCCAGCTTCCTCCTCATGATCGGCATTTCCGCGCTGGAGCTGCTGGTCGCGGGCATCCAGGCCTATGTGTTCGCGCTCTTGACCTCGCTGTACATCAACGACGCGGTCAACCTGCACTGAGTTTTCGTTCAACCATCGTTACTTGATTGGAGTGTTTGTTATGGATCCTACCGCCGCCAAGCTCGTCGGTGCCGGTCTCGCTGCCATCGGTGCCGGCATGGCCGCCATCGGCGTGGGCAACGTCTTCGGCTCGTTCCTCGAAGGCGCGCTGCGCAATCCCGGCGCGGCCGACGGCCAGCAGGGCCGCCTGTTCATCGGCTTCGCCGCTGCCGAGCTTCTCGGCCTGCTGGCGTTCGTCGTCGCGATGATCCTGATCTTCGTCGCGTAACACACCGACCTGACGGGCGGGCCGCTCGGCGGCCCGCCCGACGAGGATAGACATGCCTCAGATTTCCCAGCTCGCCGCCACCTGGGCGTCGCAGATCTTCTGGCTGGTCGTCACCTTCGGTGCGGTGTTCCTCATCGTCGGGCGCGGCATGCTGCCCAAGGTGCAGGCCACGATCGACGGTCGCGACCGCTCCATCGCCGGCGATCTCGCCGCCGCCAGCGCCGCGCGCGACGCCGCCGACCAGGCGGAGGAGCAGTGGCGCCAGCGCGATCTCGCCGCGCGCGAGAAGGCGCAGGCCGTGGTCGCCGACGCCCGCCAGCGTGCCGCCCGGGCGACGGAGGAGAAGCTCGCCGCCGCCAATGCCGCGCAATCGGCGCAGGTGGCGGAGGGCGAGGCGCGCATCCGCGACGCCGCGACCCGCGCCGGCACCGAGATCGAGGCCGTCGCCGCAGAGGCGGCGCAGGCGATCGTGCAGCGCGTGGCCGGGGTCGAGGTTTCGATCGACGACGCGTGCGGCGCGGTGAAGGCGGCGGTGACCCATGGCTGATCTCCTGATCCTGACCACTGCGGGCACCGTGGCGGCGAACCTGGCCGAGGCCGACCATCTCGAGGGCATGCCGCACGAGGGGGGCGAGGCGCTCGCCACCACCGCGGCGGAGGGCGGGGAGCATCACGCCGACCCGTCCGTGCTCGGGCTGAACGGCACCGTGTGGGTGTCGATCGCGATGATCGTCTTCCTCGCCATCGTCGTGGCGAAGGGTGGCATCAAGGCGATCACCGCCGGGCTCGACCGCCAGATCGCCGACATCCGCAAGCAGCTGGACGACGCCCGGTCGCTCCGTGCCGAGGCCGAGGCGTTGCGCGACGAATATGCGCGCAAGATCGCCGCGGCGGAGGCCGACGCGGCGGAGATGACGCGCCACGCCTCTGTCGAGGCGGACGCGATCGTGGCGCAGGCCACGGCCGACGCCGACGCGCTGGTCGCGCGCCGCGCGAAGATGGCGGAGGACAAGATCGCCGCCGCGGAGCGCTCGGCGCTCGCCGAGGTCCGCACGAAGACCGCCCAGGCCGCCGCCGCCGCCGCCGCGTCGCTGATCGCCCAGCGCCACGACGTGACCGCCGACCGCGCGCTGGTGGACAAGGCGATCGCGGGGATCGGCCGCCCGCACTGAGCCGGCGCTTCCGGTTGAAGATCGACGGGGCGGTTCCGAAAGGGGCCGCCCTTTCCTTTTCTGGCGCCCGGCTCTCGCGCGACCTCCGCGATCGTCGGAGGCTACGCGATCGGTCGCTCGTCACCCCGGCCCTGCGCCGGGGTCCGCCAGGCTACGCGCGCAAACGCCTGTGGGTTGGCGGGGCGGTGGATGCGGGGACAAGCCCGGCATGACGAGGAAGGCCCCGGTCGGCGATCTGCTTTCGCCGGGAAGGCAGGTCATCGACCGGCAAGCGTTCGCCGATCCGGACGCACATCAGGGCTACCCGCCCGCCGCCGCTACCGCGCCGTCGCCAGGAACCGCTCCACATCCTCCAGCGGCACGGTACGGTCGAGGTACGTCCGCCCGATTCCGTGCGCCAGCAGGAACGGGATCCGCCCCCCGCTGCCCTTCTTGTCGTGGCGCATGTGCTCGACCAGCCGCGCCGGCGTCGCCTGCACCCCGCTCGCCGCCAGTCCGTCGGGCAGCCCGCTCGCCCGCCATAACGCCGCCACGCGCGCGGCCTCCTCGGGCGCGCATCGTCCGGTCGCGGCCGAATAGGCGAAGGCCAGGCCGCAGCCCGCCGCCACCGCCTCGCCGTGCAGCAGCCGGTCGGAGAAGCCCGCCTCCGCCTCCAGCGCGTGGCCGAAGGTGTGGCCCAGGTTCAGCAGCGCGCGGGTGCCGTTCGTCTCGAACTCGTCCGCCGCCACGATCCGCGCCTTCGCCGCGACCGCGTGCGCGATGGCGTGGGTCCGCGCCGCGCCGTCGCCTGCCAGCAGCGCCGCACCGTTCGCCTCGCACCAGGCGAAGAAGGCCGGATCGTCGATCAGCCCGTATTTCACCACCTCGGCATAGCCGGCGCGCACCTGCCGCAGCGGCAGGGTGTCCAGCACGTCGGGATCGATCAGCACCAGTCGCGGCTGGTGGAACGCGCCGACCAGGTTCTTGCCCGCGCGCGCGTTGATCCCGGTCTTGCCGCCCACCGACGAATCGACCTGCGCCAGCAATGTCGTCGGAACCTGCACGAAGCCGCAGCCGCGCTTCATGATGGCGGTGGCGAAGCCGACCAGGTCGCCGACCACTCCGCCGCCCAGCGCCACCACATGGTCGCCGCGCTCCACCCCCAGCGCCAGCAGCGCGTCGACCACGCGCTCCAGCGTCGCCCAGCTCTTCGACGCCTCGCCCGGCGCCACCTCGATCGCGTGGGTGGCGATACCCACCGCGCGAAGCGACGCCTCCAGCGTGGCGCGATGCGCGGCGACGTTGGCGTCGGCGACGATCACCACGGGGCGCGTGCCCGCCAGCGGCGCGATCGCCTCGCCCGCGCGCGCGAGCAGCCCCGGCTCGATCCGCACGTCGTAGCTGCGCTCGCCCAGCGCCACGCTGACGGTCGTCATCTCTTCAGGACCTCCATGATCGCGCGCACCGTCGTGTCGTGCGGGGCGTTCGCGCTGGGGACGCGGATCGGCGCCAGCGCGTAGAGCGGGTTGCGCACCGCGGCCAGTTCGCGCAGCACGGCCAGCGGGTCCTTGCCGCGCAGCAGCGGGCGCGTGTCGCGTCGCCGCACCCGCTCGGCCAGCACCTCGACGGGCGCGTCCAGCCAGATCGCCAGCGCCTCGGACAGGATCAGCGCGCGGGTGGCGTCGTTCACGAAGGCGCCGCCCCCGGTCGCGATCACCTTGGGCCGGCCGTCGATCAGCCGCTGGATCACGCGGCGCTCTCCATCGCGGAAATAGGGTTCGCCGAAGCGCGAGAAGATGTCGGCGATGGTCATCCCCGCCGCGCGCTCGATCTCGATGTCGGCATCGACGAAGGGGAGGCCCAGCCGCCCCGCCAGCCGTCGGCCCACGGTGGACTTGCCCGCGCCCATCAGGCCGACCAGCACGATCGGCTGCCCGCGATAGACGGGTGGCGGGTCCAGCGGGATCGGCGGGCTTTGCAACATCGCGTCTGCGGCTATACAGCCCGCTCGGGCGTCGGCAACACGGCCCCGTTTGGTGATGCGTGGCCGAGGTGCTGGAATGACTCGCTTGATCGTCGCGGTGGTGGTGGTGCTGGCGCTGGTCGCCGGCCTGCTCTTCTTCCTGTCGGGCCGCGCGTCCGAGCAGCCGACGACGCGGGTCGAGAAGGCGGTCGAGCTTGGCAACCTCGCGAGCTAGGGCGTCGCGCTACCGCGCCGGTATCCTGGGCGCCGCGGCGCTGGCCGTCGGTGCCGCCGCGGTCGCGCAGGACCGGCCCGAATCGCTGCTGCCGCCCGGGTTCGGCGATCCCGCGCCGGCGCCCGCGCCGTCGCCGACGGGTGCGGCCGTGCCCGCGCCGGTGCCCGGCGGCGGCTTCGTGCAGCCGCTGCCGGTGCCGTCGCCGTCGCCGGCCGTTTCCGCCAGCCCGTCGCCGTCGCCGTCGCCCACCTCCACCGCCAGTCCGTATCAGCTGCCCGCCTTCGCCCGCCGCTCGCTGACGCGCGTGGGCGTGGCGCAGACCGCGCTGCCCGTGGATGCCTTCGGCGCGGCGGACGGACGCTCGATCGAGCTGCTGATGCGGCGGCTGTCGGCTCCGCTGCCCTCGCGCTGGACGTCGATCCTGCTGCGCCGGCTGCTGGTCGCACAGGTGGAGACGCCCGCGGGCGTCAACGGCGCCGATTTCGCGGCGGAGCGCGCGTGGCTGCTGCTGCGCATGGGCGAATCGGTCGCCGCGCGCGCGGTGGTGCAGGGCGTGGACACGGACCGAATGACGCCCAAGCTGCGCCAGGTGTGGATGCAGGCCTCGCTCGCCACCGCCGATCCCGCGGGCCTCTGCCCGCTGGCGGAGGGGGCGGGCGACAGCGAGCGCGGCTGGGTGGTCGCGCGCGCGATGTGCGCCACGCTGGGCACGGGCGCGCGCAGCCAGCCGCTGGTCGCCGCCATCCGCCGTCGCCGCATCGCCAGCGGCATCGACCTGCAGCTGGCGCAGAAGGTGATGGGCGCGGGGCTGAACAGCCGGCAGGCGATCACGATCGAATGGGGTCCGGTCACGCAGCTGACGGCGTGGCGCTTCGGGCTGGCCACGGCCACGGGCGTGGCGGTGCCCGACGAATTGTACGCCACCGTCGGCCCGCAGGTGGCGGGCTGGCGCGCACTGGCGGCGGCGATCCCGCTGGCCGAACGCGCCGCCCCGGCCGAGCGCGCCGCAGCGATGGGCGTCCTCTCCAACGTGGCGTTGGTCGATCTCTACGCCGCGGTGGCCGACGACGACGCCGCGCCGCGCACGGTGACGGCCGACGCGGAGACGCTGCGCGACGCCTATGTCGCCGGCGATCGCGCCGCGCGGCTCGCCGCGATGCGTCAGTTGTGGAGCGCCGCGGCGACGCCGGCGGCGCGCTACGCCCGCCTGGTGCTCACCGCGCGCGCCGCCGCACGGCTGACCCCCGCGGCGGAGACGGCGGAGGCGGACCGGCTGGTCGCCTCGATGCTCGCCGCGGGGCTGGACCGGTCGGCGCAGCGCTGGCGCGGCGTGGTGCCGGCGGGCGGCGACGCGTGGGCGATGCTGACGCTGGCCGATCCCGACGCCGGCGGGCGCGCCGCCGCGTTCGACGATTACGCGCCGCAGGGGCCCACGGCGGATCGCAGGCGGCGGCTGTTCCTCGCCGGTCTCGCCGGGCTCGGCCGCCTGTCCACCGGGCAGGTCGAGCAGGCCGCGGCCGCGCTGGACGTGCGGATCGGCGCGGAAACGCCGTGGACCCGCGCGATCGATCGCGCCGCGCGCGACCGGCAGGGGGGCATGGTGATCCTGCTGGCCGCGGTGGGCATGCAGACCGGCGACTGGAGCGGCGTGCCGGCCGAGCACCTCTATCGCATCGTCGCCGCGCTGCGTGCCGTGGGGCTGGAGGGCGAGGCGCGAATGATCGCCGCCGAGGCGATCGCGCGATCGTGAGCGACGCCGCCGCGATGGACCGCTTCCTCGAGATGATGGCGGCGGAGGCGGGGGCGGCGGCCAACACGATCGCGGCCTATCGCCGCGACCTGTCGCTGGCCTCCGCCGCGCTGGGCGGCGGGCTCGCGCGCGCCGACGACGCGGCGCTGCAACGCCTGGCGGAGGAGTGGCGCGATCTCGCCCGCGCCACCGTGGCGCGCAAGGCCGCGGCGCTTCGCCGCTTCTTCGGCTTCCTCGTCGACGAGGGCGACCGTGCCGACGATCCCTCGTCCGCCCTGCCGCGCCCTGCAGCGGCGCGCCCGCTGCCGCGGACGCTGGGCCACGCCGACGTCGACCGCCTGTTCGCCGCCATCGCGGTGCGGCTGGAGCACCCGCTCCCCGCCGACTGGCGCAACGCCGCGCTGGTGGAGCTGCTCTACGGCTCGGGGCTGCGCGCCAGCGAGCTGGTGTCGCTGCCGCGCAACGCCATCCATCCGGACCGGCCGTTCGTGATCCTGAAGGGGAAGGGCGGGCGCGAGCGGCTGGTGCCCGTCTCCGACCGCGCGCGCGCCGCGGTGGCCGCGTGGCGCGCGCACGTCGCCGCCGACCGCGCCTTCCTGTTCCCGTCGGGCACCGGGCACCTGTCGCGCGTCCGCCTGTTCCAGATCGTGCGCGCGCTCGCCGCCGACGCGGGGATCGCACCCGACCGGATCAGCCCGCACGTCCTGCGCCACGCCTTCGCCACCCACCTGCTGGAGGGCGGGGCGGATCTGCGCGCGCTGCAGACGATGCTGGGCCACGCCGACATCGCCACCACGCAGATCTACACCCACGTCGACGCCGCCCGGCTGGTCGCGCTGGTGAACGAGCGGCACCCGCTCGACGAGGCGCTGGCGGCGGAGCGGACGGACGCGCGCGTTGACGCCCCCGCGCACCCGGCCTAGTCGCGCGCGATGCCAAGCTTCCTCGACTTCGAAAAACCCATCGCCGAGCTCCAGGCGCGCATCGACGAACTGCGCGACACCGGCGCCGACGGCACCGTCGACATCTCGGCGGAGATCGCCAAGCTGCAGGCGAAGTCGGACAAGCTGCTGAAGGACACCTTCGCGAAGCTGACGCCGTGGCAGAAGACGCAGGTCGCGCGCCATCCCGAGCGTCCGCACTTCAAGGATTACGTCGCCGGCCTGTTCAGCGAGTTCGTGCCGCTGGCGGGCGACCGCGCCTTCGCCGACGATCAGGCGATCCTCGGCGGCTTCGCCACCTTCCGCGGGCGCCGCGTGATGGTGCTGGGGCACGAGAAGGGCGACGACACCGCCAGCCGCCTTCGCCACAATTTCGGCATGGGCAAGCCCGAGGGCTATCGCAAGGCGATCCGGCTGATGGAGCTGGCGGACCGCTTCGCGCTGCCCGTCGTCACCCTGGTCGACACGTCCGGCGCGTTCCCCGGCGTCCAGGCGGAGGAACGCGGCCAGGCGGAGGCGATCGCGCGCTCGACCGAGGCGTGCCTCGCGCTCGGCGTGCCGATGGTGGCGAGCGTGGTGGGCGAGGGCGGATCGGGCGGCGCCATCGCGCTCGCCAGCGGCAATCGCGTGCTGATGATGGAGCACGCGGTCTATTCCGTCATCTCGCCCGAGGGCTGCGCCTCGATCCTGTGGCGCACCGCGGACAAGGCGCCCGAGGCGGCGGAGGCGATGAAGGTGACCGCGCAGGACCTGAAGGGGCTGGGCGTGATCGACGCCATCGTGCCCGAGCCGGTCGGCGGCGCGCACCGCCTGCCCGACGCCGCGGTGGCCGCGCTCGGTTCGGCGATCGAGGGGGCACTGGCCGAACTGTCGTCGCTCGACGCCGCGGCGCTGCGCCGCGACCGGCGCGAGAAGTTCCTGCGGATGGGCCGCCTCGGCTGACGGCAAAAGGAAAGGGGCGGCGGACCCTCGGTCCGCCGCCCCTGCCGTGTCCGTGCGGACCCGCGCGATCAGGTGTTCGCGCTGGCGTCCACGCCGGCCTTCATGCTGCTGTTGGTCTTGTTGAAGGTGCTCTTGAGCTGGTTGCCCAGGCCCTGCATCGCGGCGATGGCGGCGACGGCGATCAGCGCGGCGATCAGGCCGTACTCGATCGCGGTGGCACCCTTGCTGTTCTTCAGGAAAGCGCGAATCTTCTGCATATCGATCTCCAGTGCACTCGAAACTTCAGTTACCCGGCCGAAGCCGGTGTGACCGGATCCAGCGAGAACCGTGTTACGTCGGCCGGATTGACAAAGGTTTAAACGCGAAGGTGAACGGATCGTCACTGATTGGACGCGGTGCGCACCTTCTCGTCCATGTCCGTCCAGATGCGGTTGGTGGTGCGTGCCACCGCCAGCAGCGCGACGAAGCTGACCAGCACCACCAGCGCCAGGATCAGTCCGTATTCCACCGCGCTGGCGCCGCGCGAATCGCGCAGCAGGCGACGGAGCGGAACGAGACGGGGGCGGCGGGGACGCATGGGAGCGGGGATACGCGATGACGCTTAACGATTGGTCGACGCCGCTGCTGGTGGTCGCCGGCGCGTTGCCGCGGGACGACCGCTGGCTGATGCAGCGGCGGCCCGAGGGGAAGGCGCACGCGGGCCTCTGGGAGTTTCCCGGCGGCAAGGTCGATCCCGGCGAGTGGCCCGCCGCGGCGCTGGCGCGCGAACTCGCCGAGGAGCTCGACATCGCCGTCGATCCGGTCGACTGCACGCCGCTGGGCTTCGCCACGGACGCGACGGCGACCGGGCGTCCGCTGCTGATGCTGCTCTATCGCGTGGCGCGCTGGCGGGGCGAACCGCGCCCGCTGGCGGCATCCGCGCTGGCGTGGGAGACGCCCGCGGACCTCGCCCGCCGCGCCATGCCGCCGGTCGACCGGCCGCTCGTCGCGATGCTCGCGCGGGACGCATGGGGTTGACGCTGGCCGCGCCGCCCGCCAAGGGCCTGCCACACCGCATCGAGGCCCGATGGCGGAGTGGTGACGCAGAGGACTGCAAATCCTTGCACCCGGGTTCGATTCCCGGTCGGGCCTCCATCGTCCTCCCGCCGCTTCCGCACCGTCACCCCGTTGGCGAAGCCGCGCCGACGCGATAGAACGCGACGATGCGGAAAGTGTGTTGCATAAGCAAGACACTCGTGCCAAGCCTTGACGATGCAGGAAATTCGATGACCGCTCCCATGCCCGCGAGCTCTCCCTCCGCTCAGGCCGCCCCGGTGGATTACGCCGCCATGCGCCAGGCGATGGTCGCCAGCCAGCTGCGCACCACCGCCGTCACCGACACGCGCGTGATCGCGGCCATGGCGGAAGTCCCGCGCGAGCGGTTCGTGCCGGCCGAGGCCGCGGCGATGGCGTACCGCGACACCGCGGTTCCGCTGGGGCAGGGGCGCGCCGCCAACGTGCCGCTGGCCACCGCGCGGCTGCTGGTGGAGGCGCGGTTGCGCGCCGACGACCGCGTGCTGCTGATCGGCGCGGCGGGCGGCTATACCGCGGCCGTGTTGGCGCGGATCGTGCGCGAGGTGGTGGCGGTGGAATCGCTTCCGGCGCTGGCGGAACAGGCGCGCGGCGCCCTGGCGGGTGAGCCGAACGTGACCGTGGTGGAAGGCGCGCTGGAGCACGGCCATCCCGCGGGCGCGCCCTATGACGTGCTGATCGTCGACGGCGCGGTCGAGGAACTGCCGCAGGCGCTGCTGACGCAGGTGGCGGAGCATGGCCGCATCGTCAGCGGGCTGGTCGAGCGCGGCGTCAGCCGCCTCGCCGCGGGCAGCCGCGCGGGCAGCGCGACCGCGCTGGCACCATTCGCCGACATCGACGCGGTCCGCCTGCCCGGCTTCGCCAAACCGAAGGCCTTCACCTTCTGATGCGCAGGATCGGGGGAGGGGTGGCGGCGCTGCTGGCGGGGGCGGCGGCGTTGCAGGCGGCGCCGGCGACGGCGGAGACGCTGCGCGAGGCGCTGGCGCGCGCCTATAACGGCAATCCGACGCTCACTGGCCAGCGCGCGGCGCAGCGCGCGCAGGACGAGAACGTGCCAATCGCGCGGGCCAACGGCCTGCCCTCGGCGCAGGTCAGCGGGTCGCTGAACGACAATTTCGTGCGCGGCGGCAATTCGTTCACCACCGCGGAGCGGGTGTTCCAGGCCCAGGGCGGCGTGACCGTCCCGGTGTGGACCGGCGGCCGCGTCGGCAACGCGGTGCGCGCCGCGGAAACGCGCGCCTTCGCCGGCCAGGCGGGCCTGCGCAACACGGAGGCGGTGGTGTTCACCGACGTGGTCGCCGCCTACAACAACGTGCTGCGCGACGAGGCGATCGTGGCGCTCAACACGCAGAACGTGCGCGTGCTGGACACCAACCTGCGCGCCAGCCGCGACCGGTTCGAGGTGGGCGACGTGACGCGCACCGACGTCGCCCAGTCCGAAGCGCGGCTGCGGCTGGCCCAGGCGCAGTTGCAGAGCGCGCAGGCGACGCTGATCGCCAGCCGGGAGAATTACGTCCGCCTGGTCGGCACGCCGCCGGGCACGCTGGAACCGCCGCCGCCGCTGCCCAACCTGCCCTCCGCACCCGATCTGGCGGTGGAGGTCGCGCTGGACGACAATCCCGCGCTGATCGCCGCCCGGCGGCAACGCGACGCGACCGAATACGATGTGCGCGCCGCCCGCGCCACGCGCAATCCCCAGGTCGGCGTCGGACTAACGCAGAATTACTTCAACTATCTCGGTAGCCTGGGCCAGGGTTCGGGCGCCGGCCTCGGCATCGGGCAGAGCGGCAATACCACTGCCGCGGGCGTGCAGCTCAGCCTGCCGCTGTTCCAGGGCGGACGCCCCGGCGCGCAGATCCGCCAGGCGCAGGAGCTGCGCGGCCAGGCGATCGAGCAGGCCACCGCGACCGAGCGTCAGGTGGTGGCGAACGCGCGCTCCGCCTTCGCCATCTGGCGCTCCTCGCAGGAGGTGATCGCCTCGGCGGAGGCCGCCGTGGCGGCGAACAAGCTGAGCCTGGAGGGCGTCCGCGCGGAGAACAGCGTCGGCACCCGCACCGTGCTCGACATCCTCAACGCGGAGCAGGAACTGCTGAACAGCCAGGTGACGCTGGTGACGGCGCGGCGCGACGCCTATGTCGCGGGCTTCTCGCTCCTTGCCGCGATGGGCAAGGCGGAGGCGGAGGACCTGGGGCTCGACGGCGGTCCGCTGTACGATCCCGCGGTCAACTACCGTCGCGTGCGCCGCAGCTGGTCGGATTACAACAGCAACCCCGCGCCGCAGCCGATCGCGCCGACGACCGCCGCTTTGCCCGCGCAGGACGCCACCGTCACCCGTCCGCTCGACCCCGCGTTGGAGAGCGATGTTGACAGAAGCCCCGCCTTGACGACAGGAATTGACCGGCCGCGTCCGTGATGCCGTTCTTCGGTCGCGCCCGGCACATCGTTGGCCAAGCCGTTGGGGAAGCGGGCGTTGGAGGAAGGTCGCACATGGGCGATATGAGCGCCGAACCGTCGATGGAAGACATCCTCGCCTCGATCAAGCGGGTCATCAAGGAGGGCGAGACGCAGGGGCCGCCGCGCCGCATGTCGCCGCGCCCCGCGCCCGCTGCGCCGGTCGACGATGACGCCGGTCTGCGGACCGACCGCGAGGAGATCCTCGAGCTGCGCCAGCCGCTCGCTCCCGCCGAGGCGCCGTCCCCGGCCGCCGAGCGCGCAGCTCCGGTCGCTGCGCCGCCCTTCGACCACGCGCCCCCCGCTCCGGCTTCGCCCGCTCCGTCTCCCCCTCCTTCGGCTGCCGCCGCTCCCGCGGCCCCGCTCGCCGCCGGCGTCTCGTCCGCCACGGCGGAGGCGACCCGCGACGCGCTCGGCGCGCTGTCGCGGCTGGTCGTCCGGCCGGAACCGGGCACCGACGGCACGCTGGAGGGGCTGGTGCGCGACATGCTCCGCCCAATGCTGAGCGACTGGCTCGACGCGCACCTGCCCGGCCTGGTCGAGGACATGGTCGCGCGGGAGATCGCGCGGATCACCAACCGCGGCTGATCGCCGCCCCGCGCGGTTTTGCGCCGTCGCGTCGATTGTTTCGCGCGCGACGATCTGCTTTGTTCCGGCGATGAAGACCCTTCTCGCCGCGAGTCTCCTCGCGATCGCCGCCGCCTCGGCTCCTGCCGCCGCCCGCCAGCTGACCATTGAGGACGTGACGATGCTGAGCCGCATCGGCGCGCCCGCCCTGTCGGCGGACGGGCGCTGGCTGGTGTGGGCGCAGCGCGAGACCGATCTTGCCGCGGATCGCGGCCGCTTCGATCTGTGGCGGCTCGATCTGACGAAGCCCGGCGCGCCGCCCGCGAAGCTCGCGGCCGATCCGCAGGTCGACGAGAACGACCCGCAGATCGTCGGCACCACCGTCTATTTCAGCGCGGAGGACGCGATCTGGTCCGTGCCGGTCACCGGCGGCACGCCGCGGCGGCTGACCGATTTCAAGGGCGGCTTCAACGGCTTCAAGGTCGCGCCCACGGGGGACCGGCTGGTCGTGTGGGCGGATCGCCGCCCCGGCGCGCCCAGTCTGGAGCCGCCGATGGAGAAGAAGGCGGCGGACGCGGGATCGGGCCGCACCTACGACCGGCTGTTCGTGCGCCATTGGGATAGCTGGGCGGACGGCAACCGCTCGCAGCTGTTCGTGCTGCCGCTCGGCGCCGGCGGCGCGCGCGGCAACGGCGTCGCGATCACCGGCGGGCTGGTGGGCGATACGCCGTCCAAGCCGTTCGGCGGCGCGGAGGAAGTGAGCTGGAGCGCGGACGGCCGCACCGTCTATTTCGCGCTGCGCGAGGCGGGGCGGATCGAGCCGCTCTCGACCAACCTCGACATCTTCTCCGCGCCCGCGGACGGCTCCGCGCCGCCGGTGAATCTCACCGACGCCAACGACGCCACCGACACGCAGCCCAGCGTCTCGCCCGACGGGCGCCGCCTCGCCTATCTCGCCATGCGCCGCCCCGGCTACGAGGCGGACCGCTACGTGCTGACGATCCGCGACCTCGCCACGGGCCGCGCGGTGTCGCTGACCGAGCGGTGGGACCGCTCGGTCGGCTCGATCGCCTGGGCACCCGATTCGAAGAGCCTGTACGTCACGGCGGAAGATACGCAGGAAGTGCCGCTGTGGCGCGTCGACGCGCAGAGCGGCGCGGTGACGCGGCTGACGCAGGAAGGCCATGTCGGTGCGGTCGCCGTGGGCGCGCGCGGTCCGGTCGTCGCGATCGACAGCCTGACCGCCCCGGCCGACTTCTACCGCATCGCGGCCGGCGCGCCGCAGCGCCTCACCAGCGTCAACGCCGCGAAGCTCGCCGGGATCGACATGCCGGCGGTGGAGCGCTTCGCCTTCACCGGCGCCAACAATGACACCGTGCACGGCTATGCGGTGAAGCCCTACGGATCGACCGGCAAGGTGCCGATCGCCTTCATGGTCCACGGCGGCCCGCAGGGGTCGAGCAACAACAGCTGGTCGTATCGCTGGAATCCGGCGGTGTTCGCGGGCGCGGGCTACGGCCTGGTCGCGGTCGATTTCCACGGGTCCACCGGCTACGGCCAGCGCTTCACCGACGCGATCCGCGACAATTGGGGCGGCTGGCCGCTGGAGGACCTGCAGAAGGGCCTGGCCGCCGCGACGGCGAAGTTCACGTGGCTCGACGGCGACAACGCCTGCGCGCTCGGCGCCAGCTACGGCGGCTACATGATGAACTGGATCGAGGGGAAATGGCCCGACCGCTTCCGGTGCATCGTCCAGCACGACGGCGTCTTCGACGCCCGCGCCATGGCGTACGAGACCGAGGAATTGTGGTTCGACGAGTGGGAACACGGCGGCAAGGCCTATCACGAGGATCCCGCCGCCTTCGAGAAGTGGAACCCCGTCAACCACGTCGCGAAATGGAAAACGCCGCAGCTGGTCATCACCGGCGAGAAGGACTTCCGCATCCCCTACACGCAGGGCCTCGCCGCCTTCACCGCGCTCCAGCGCCGCGACGTGCCCTCGCGCCTGCTCGTCTTCCCCAACGAGAACCATTGGGTGCTGAAGCCCAGGAACTCGCGGCAATGGTACGCCGAGGTGATCGGCTGGATGGACCGCTGGACCAAGGGGGCAAATTGATCCGTTCGTGCTGAGCGAAGTCGAAGCACATGCGCCGGTGCTTGGCCTTCGACTTCGCTCAGGCTGAACGGGGGTGGTGCGTGCCCCGTCGTTCTGGCTAAGGACCCGCGCATGACCGAGCTGCCGAAAACCTTCAATCCCGCCGCCATCGAATCGCGCTGGTACGCGCATTGGGAGGAGAACGGCCTGTTCCGTCCCGACCGGCCGGGGGCGGAGCCGTGGACGATCGTCAACCCGCCGCCCAACGTGACCGGCAGCCTCCATATCGGCCACGCGCTCGACAACACGCTGCAGGACATCCTGACGCGCCACGCCCGGCTGAAGGGCAAGGATGCGCTGTGGGTCGTCGGCACCGACCATGCCGGCATCGCGACCCAGATGGTGGTGGAACGGCAGATGGCGCTGTCGCAGCAGAAGCGCACCGACTTCACCCGCGACGAATTCGTCGACAAGGTGTGGACGTGGAAGGCGGAGAGCGGCGGGCAGATCACCGGCCAGCTCCGGCGGCTGGGCTGCTCGATGGACTGGGCGAACGAGCGCTTCACGATGGACGAGGGCTTCAGCGCCGCGGTGCTGAAGGTCTTCGTCGATCTTCACAAGGAGGGCCTGCTCTACCGCGACAAGCGGCTGGTCAACTGGGACCCGGGCCTCGGCACCGCGATCAGCGACCTGGAGGTCGAGACGCGCGAGGTGCGCGGCCATTTCTGGAAGCTGCGCTACCCGCTGGCCGACGGCTCCGGCCATATCGAAGTGGCGACGACGCGGCCGGAGACGATGCTGGCCGACATGGCGGTCGCGGTGCATCCCGACGACGCGCGCTACGCCGCCCTGGTCGGGCGGGACGTGCGGCTGCCGATCACCGGCCGCCTGATCCCGATCGTGGCGGACGAGCACGCCGATCCGGCGCTCGGCTCCGGCGCGGTGAAGATCACGCCGGGCCACGACTTCAACGATTTCGAGGTGGGCAGGCGCGCCGGCATGAAGGCGGGCGAGATGCTCAACATGCTCGATGCGAAGGCGCGCGTGGTGCAAACCGCCGACGGGCTGATCCCGCCCGAGTTCCTCGGCCTGTCCACCGCCGACGCGCGTGCCGCGGTCGTGACGCGGTTGAAGGCGGAGGGCGTGCTGGTGCCCCACGTCGACAAGGACGGTGCCGAACACGACAGCGAGCCGCGCACCATCCAGACGCCGTTCGGCGACCGCTCCGGCGTGGTGATCGAGCCGTGGCTGACCGACCAATGGTACGTCGACGCCGCCACGCTGGCGAAGCCCGCGATCGAGGCGGTGCGATCGGGCGCGATCCGGATCGTGCCGAAGACGTGGGAGAAGACCTTCTTCAACTGGATGAAGAACATCCAGCCGTGGTGCGTGTCGCGGCAGCTGTGGTGGGGCCACCGCATCCCCGCGTGGTTCGCCGAGGACGGCCGCATCTTCGTCGCGCTGACGCAGGAAGAGGCCCAGGCGCAGGCGGGCGAAGGCGTCGCCTTGCGGCAGGACGAGGACGTGCTGGACACCTGGTTCTCCAGCGCGTTGTGGCCCTTCGCGACGCTGGGCTGGCCGGATGCCCAAAACGATCCGTTCGTCCTGAGCGAAGTCGAAGGACATGCCAATGGCGCAGCGCCCGACGCACGTGCTTCGACTTCGCTCAGCACGAACGGCGGCGAGGGCACGCGCGCGCCGCAGCTCGCCGGCCGCTACCCCAACGACGTCCTCGTCTCCGGCTTCGACATCCTCTTCTTCTGGGATGCCCGCATGATGATGCAGGGCCTGCACTTCATGAAGGACGTGCCGTTCCGCACGCTCTACCTCCACGGGCTGGTGCGCGCGGCGGACGGGGCGAAGATGTCCAAGTCCAAGGGCAACACCGTCGACCCGCTCGGCCTGATCGACCGCTACGGCGCGGACGCGCTGCGCTTCTTCATGGCGGCGATGGAGAGCCAGGGCCGCGACATCAAGATGGATGAGCGGCGCGTCGAGGGATACCGCAACTTCGCGACGAAGCTGTGGAACGCCAGCCGCTTCGCGCAGGCCAACGGGATCGGCGGATCGGAGACGCTGGAGCCGCCCGCCGCCACGTCCGCGGTCAACAAGTGGATCGTCGCGGAGACCGTCGCGACAGTGCAGGCGGTCGACCTCGCGCTTGCCGACTATCGCTTCGATGCGGCGGCCAACGCCATCTACCAGTTCGTCTGGTCGCGCTTCTGCGACTGGTATCTCGAACTGATAAAGCCCGTCCTGAGCGGCGACGAGAGAGGGTCGATCGACTCCGAGACGAAGGCGGTGGCGGGCTGGGTGCTCGACCAGATCCTTGTCCTGCTCCACCCCTTCATGCCCTTCATCACGGAGGAATTGTGGCACGCGCTCGCGGCCCGCGAGCACGACCTGATCGTCGCGCACTGGCCACAGCCCGACGCGCGCGCGCTCGATCCGGCGGCGCAGCAGGAGGTCGCCGGCCTCATCGACCTCATCGAGAACGTCCGCGCCGCGCGCGCCGAGCTGAACGTGCCGCCCGGCGCGCGGATCGCGCTCCACACCGGTACCGGCAGCGTCCCCGCGACGATCGCTCCCTATGTCGAGCGGCTCGCCCGCGTCACGCTGGTTCCCGACGAGGCGGAAGGCGCGCGCGCGCCGATCCTGTGGAAGGCGCAGACCTTTGCGCTCGCGCTGGAAGGCGTCATCGACCTCGACGCCGAGCGCGCGCGCCTCACCAAGGCGCTGGCGGCGGCACAGAAGGAGCGCGACGCGCTCGCCGGCCGTCTCGGCAACGCCAGCTTCGTCGAGCGCGCCAAGCCGGAAGCGGTGGAGAAGGCGCGCGCCGATCACGCGGAGAAGGCAGCCGACGCGGACCGCTTCGCCGCGGCACTGTCGCGGCTGGGGTGACGCCCCGCCGGCTGGCGTCGGGCGATCGCACCGCCGCGGTGGCGTTGTGGCAGGCGTGCGGGCTGACGCGGCCGTGGAACGATCCCGCGGTCGACTTCGACCGGGCGGTGGCGGGGCAGGGCAGCGCCATTCTTGGCGTCGATGCCGGGGCGGCGCTCGTCGGCACGGTGATGGTCGGCGACGACGGCCACCGCGGCTGGCTCTATTACCTCGCGGTGGCACCGTCCCACCGCGGCAGCGGTCTGGCGCCAATTCTGGTCGCCGCCGCGGAGGGATGGCTCCGTGAGCGGGGCGTGCCGAAGGTCCAGCTGATGGTCCGCGACGGCAACGACGCCGCCGGATTCTATGCGGCGCTGGGCTACGAAGCTGCCGATGTCACGGTGATGGCGCGCTGGCTGTAATGCGCTCGGTCGCTCGGGAGGTCGCTTCTTGGCGGAGCGGTGCTCCTGCGTCGGCAGGAGCCTGGAGTTTCTGTGCAGAGTCGATCGTGGCCCTGGGCTCCTGCCAGCGCAGGAGCACGCCGGAATGCCGATCCATTCGCGCCTGATCCGACCCTGTCCTACGCACCCGTCGCCGGCTATGGCATCGCAATCATCGCAGCAGGGGAGAACGGATGGCCATGGCCGCCGCATCCGCACGCCCGCTCCGGCGTTATCTCCCGATGCCTGCCGCGTCGCTCCTTCGAATCCCCGCCGTCGCGCACCCGTCGCGCGCGCGTCGCGCCGCTGTCACGTCTCGGTCGCCTCGCCGTCGCATCGGCGGCGCGATATGAGCGAAAACACCGCCGGCGCCCCAACGTCCTCAACATTGGCGGACGCGCCCGCCGCCGACGGCCAGCGCGATCTCACCCGCGGACCGATCTTCTCCACGCTCGTCGCCTTCGCGCTGCCGACGCTCGGCTCGAACGTCCTCCAGTCGCTCAACGGATCGATCAACACGATCTGGGTGGGCCGTTTCCTGGGCGAGGACGCGCTCGCGGCGACCAGCAACGCGAACATCATCATGTTCCTGATGTTCGGCCTCGTCTTCGGCTTCGGCATGGCGGCGACGATCCTCGTCGGCCAGGCTTGGGGCCGGCACGATGTCGACGCGGCGCGGCGCGCCTTCGGCTCGGCGACCGGCATCGTGCTGGCGGGGTCGGTCGTCACCGCGCTCCTCGGCTGGACATTCGCACCGCAGATCCTGCGCGCGCTCGCGACGCCCGGTCGCGCCTACGACGACGCGCTGGCGTACCTGCGCGTCATCTTCCTCGGCCTGCCGGCGTCGATGCTGCTGGTGCTGATGTTCATGGGGCTGCGCGGCATCGGCGATTCGATGACGCCGCTCTGGTTCATGGGCCTTTCCGTCCTGCTCGATTCGACGCTGAACCCGGTCTTCATCCTCGGCCTCGGCCCCGCGCCCGAACTCGGCATCGCCGGATCGGCGACCGCCACGCTGATCGCCAACCTCGTCTCCTGCGCCGCGCTGGCCGCGTGGATCGCGTGGAAGGACGTGCCGATCGCGCTGAAGGGGCGCGACCTGCGGCTGGTCCTGCCCGATCCCGCGGTGGCGCGCACGATCCTGGCGAAGGGAGTGCCGATCGGCGCGCAGATGCTGGTCATTTCCGGCGCGGGGCTGGCGATGGTGGGGCTCGTCAACCGCAACGGCGTGGACACCACCGCCGCCTACGGCATCACGCAGCAGGTGTGGACGTACATCCAGATGCCCGCGATGGCGATCGGCGCCGCCGTCAGCGCGATGGCGGCGCAGAACATCGGCGCCGGGCGATGGGATCGCGTCGGCCGGATCACGCGCGCGGGGCTGGTGCTGAACGTCGCGATCACCGGGGTGGCCGTGGTCGTGGCGCTGCTGTTCGACCGCGCGCTGCTCGCGCTGTTCGTGCCCGCGGACAGCCCCGTGCTGCCGATCGCCACGCACATCAACCTGATCGCGACCTGGGGCTTCGTCCTCTTCGGCGGTACCATGGTGCTGTTCGGCGTGGTGCGGGCGAACGGCGCGGTGTGGGGCCCGCTGGCCATCCTGTTCGTCGCGATGTTCCCGGTGCGGCTCGGCATCGCGCTGCTGCTGCGGCCAACGCTGGGCGTCGACGCCTTGTGGTGGAGCTTCCCCATGGGCTCGGCCACCACGGTCGCGCTGGCCGCGCTCTATTATGGGCGCGGCAGCTGGCGGAAGGGAGCGCTGCTGGTGCCGGAGGCGCATTGCGAGGAGCGCAGCCACGCCGACGTGGAGCCGGCCGGCAGCCTCAGGCCGGTGGGGTAGCGCCCGCCTGCCGCGGCGCGATCACCTCGATCACCCCGGCCGCGATGTGCGCCGTGACCGGCGTGTGCGCCAGCACCTCGCCGTCGATCGAGATCGGCAGCGGCGGCACGGTGGATACCTTCAGCGACGTGCCGGAGAAGCTGACCGTGTCGTGGTGCCGCGCCTCGAGCCCGAGGAAGCTCGCCGCCCAGTTCTTCACCAGCCCCCTTTTGTACCGCGCGCACACCGCCTGGACGACGATCCGGCCCGAATCGACCTTGGCCTCGTCCACCAGCCACTGCCCGCCATGGTAGGGCCCGTTGGAGATGCGCACCTCCACCACGCGCATACGGTGCTCCTCCTTGCCGTCGTCGACGGTCAGGATGAACGGGCGGAAGCTGGCGAACTGGTACGACGCCCAGCCGAGATAGCCGACGCGGCCCAGCACCTTCTTCAGGTTGTGCGGCACCGTCTCGGCGATCTGCGGGCTGAGGCCCATGGCGGCGCAATTGGCGAAATAGTCGTCGTCGATCATGCCCAGGTCGATGCGTCGCGGCTGGCCGGTGCGCAGCACCTCGAACGCGCCATCGATGTCCATCGGGATGCCCAGCGTCCGGCAGAAGCTGTTGGCGGTGCCCAGCGGCAGCACGCCCAGCATCACGTCCTGCCCGACCAGCAGGTCGACCAGCCCGCTGACCGTGCCGTCGCCGCCGCCCAGGATGACGAGGTCCGGCTTCTTCGCCAGCGCCTGGCGGACGATGCGGTCGAGGTGCTTGGGATCGTCCACCGCATGCGGCTCCACCTCGTAGGGCAGCGTCGCCAGTCGCTCGCACGCCCGCTTGAACAGCTTGCGGCCCTTGCGCGACTTGGCGTTGACGATCAGCGCGGCGGTCTTGATCCGGTCCATGGGGGCGCAACGCGCGAGCCACGGTTTCGCCCCCGTAACGCTTGCACGACCCCGCCGATTGGCCGAAAGCCGCGCGATGCACGCCGCTTATCCCGCGCTTCGCCTGCGCCGCACCCGCGCCGCCGCGTGGAGCCGCCGCCTCCACGCCGAAACGGTCCTGACCCCCGCGGACCTCATCTGGCCGCTGTTCGTGACGGAGGGGGAGCGGGTGGAGGAGCCGATCGCCACGCTTCCCCACGTCTCGCGCTGGTCGGTGGACCTGCTCGTCGCCCGCGCGCGTGAGGCCGCGGCGCTCGGCATCCCATGCCTGGCGCTGTTCCCCAACACCCCGCGCGAGCGGCGCAGCGACGACGGCGCGGAGGCGCTGAACCCGGACAATCTGATGTGCCGCGCGGTGCGCGCGATCAAGGACGCGGTGCCCGACGTTGGCATCCTCACCGACGTCGCGCTCGACCCCTATACGGCGCACGGCCACGACGGGCTGGTGGACGCGCGCGGCTACGTGATGAACGACGCCACGGTGGAGGTGCTGGTCGGCCAGGCGCTCAACCAGGCACGCGCCGGCGCGGACGTGATCGCGCCGAGCGACATGATGGACGGCCGCGTCGGCATCATCCGCGACGCGCTGGAGGCGGAGGGGTACCAGAACGTGCAGATCATGGCCTATGCCGCCAAATATGCGTCCGCCTTCTACGGCCCGTTCCGCGACGCGGTGGGCAGCCGCGGGCTGCTGAAGGGCGACAAGACCACCTACCAGATGGATCCGGCGAACGCGGAGGAGGCGCTGCGCGAGGTGGCGCTGGACCTTGCAGAGGGTGCGGACAGCGTGATGGTGAAGCCGGGGCTGCCGTACCTCGACATCGTTCGCCGCGTGAAGGAGGCGTTCGACGTGCCCGTCTTCGCCTATCAGGTGTCGGGCGAGTACGCGATGATCGAGGCCGCGGTGGCGGCGGGCGCCGCGGACCGCGACGCCATGGTGCTGGAAACGCTGCTCGCCTTCAAGCGTGCGGGCTGCTCCGGCGTGCTGACCTACCACGCGGTCCACGCGGCGCGGTTGCTGGGCGCGTGATCGGGACGGGGCGCCTGATCCTGCGTCCCTGGCGGGAGGCGGACAAGCCCGCCTTCGTCGCCTTGGTCAACACGCCCGCGATGATGGCGCATTTCGGCGGCGTCGCCCCGGCGGAGAAGGTCGCCGCGCTGATCGACGCGCAGATGGCGAACCAGGCGCGCGACGGCCATTCGATGTGGGCGGTGGAGATGCGCGACGGAGGGGAGCTCGCCGGCATCTGCGGCGTGCGTATCGGCGGGCATGCCGGCACGCCGGTGCCCGAGGAGCTGGAGATCGGCTGGCGCATCGGCGAGCGATGGTGGGGGCAGGGCATCGCGCGCGAGGCTGCGGAGGCAAGCCTCGCCTGGGGCTTCGCACACACCGACCGCCCGCGGATCGCCGCCTGGACGTCGCTGCGCAACACGCGTTCGTGGGGGTTGATGGAGCGGCTGGGCATGTCGCGGCGCGCCGAACTCGACTTTCGCCACCCCGCGCATGCCGCCGGCGATCCCGACGGCGCGATGATCGTCTACGCGATCGACCGCCCGTGAGCCTGCCCGCGATCGAGACCCCGCGCCTGATCCTGCGTCGCTGGCGCGAGGAGGACGTGGCGCCGTTTCACGCCATGGGGCAGGACGCGGAGGTGATGCGCTTCCTCGGCCCGCCGATGACGACGGACGACTGCCGCGCCGTCGTCGTGCGGCAGAACACCATCGCCGGGGAGTTCGGCCGCTGCTTCTTCGCACTGGAGCGGCGCGGGGACGGCGCCTTCCTCGGCTTCTGCGGCGTCAAGCCGGGGCCCGCCGGCACGCCGGTTGAGGGCGAGGCGGAGATAGGCTGGCGCCTCGCCCGCGCGGCCTGGGGACGCGGCTACGCCACGGAGGCGGCACGCGCTGCGCTGGACGCGGAATGGGGGCGCGGCACGACGCAGGTTCTTGCCATCACCGTCCCCGCCAACGCGCGCAGCCGCGCGGTCATGGAGCGGCTGGGCATGACGCACGAGCCCGCTGGCGACTTCGATCACCCCGCGCTGGCGCCCGGCGACCCGCTGCGCCGCCACGTCCTCTATCGCATCGAAAGACCCGCTTGACCGACGCTCCTGCCCGGGGCGGTCGCGCCCTGTTCGCCCTCACCATCCTGACGGGGTCGTTCCTGCTGTTCCTCGTCCAGCCGATGATCGCGCGCATCGCACTGCCGCGGCTGGGCGGCGCGCCGGCGGTGTGGAACTCGGCGATGCTGGTCTACCAGGCGCTGCTGCTCGGCGGCTACGGTTACGCCCACTGGCTGACCCGGCTGGCGCCGCGCCGGCAGGGGCAGGTGCATCTGGCCGTCCTGGCGCTCGCCTGCCTGTTCCTGCCGATCGGCCTCAGCGACCGGGTGCTCCCGCCGGGCGCAGAGCCGGCGTTGTGGGTGCCGTACCTGTTCGCGCTGTCGATCGGCCCGCTGTTCTTCGCCGTCTCCGCGCAGGCGCCGCTGGTGCAGCGCTGGTTCGCGATCGCGCGTCCGGGCGCCGATCCCTATCCGCTCTACGCCGCGTCGAACCTGGGCAGCTTCGCCGGGCTGCTCGCCTTTCCGCTGCTGGTCGAGCCGCAGCTGAGCGTCACGCAGCAGCGCTGGCTGTGGAGCGGGGGCTATCTGTTCCTCATCCTGCTGGTGCTGCTGTGCGCGGCGCGTCTGCCGGGTCGCCACGTCGCCGCGGCGGAGGCCCCGTCCGATCCGGCGCCGGCCCGGTCGCGCGTGGCGCTGTGGATCGTGATGGGCTTCGTGCCGTCGGGCATGATGCTGGCGACGTCCACCTTCATCAGCACCGACCTGCTGGCGATGCCGCTGATCTGGGTGCTTCCGCTCGCGCTCTACCTTCTCAGCTTCTCCGTCGCCTTCGCCGCCAACCGCCTCCTCGCCGACACGCTGACGCGGATCGCGCCGGTGACGATCCTGATGTTCGGCGGGATCATGATGGGCGGCTTCACGCCCACACCGTGGCTCAGCGTCATGCTGGCGCTGATCCTGCTGTTCATGCTGTCGGTGGCGCTGCACACCCGCCTCTACCGGCTGCGGCCGGAACCGGCGCGGCTGACCGGCTTCTATCTCGCCATGTCGATCGGCGGAGCGCTGGGTGGCGTGTTCGCCGGGCTGGTCGCGCCGGTGACGTTCGACTGGACGTGGGAATATCCCATCCTGATCCTCGCCGCCGGTCTGCTGGTGCCGCAGCTCTACCTCACCCACGGTCTGCGCGAATTGTGGAGCCGGGCGGGATCGCGCATCGCCGCGCTGGCGGTGGCGGGGGTGCTGCTGCTCGTCGCCGGCGTGATGGCCGCGATCTCGCCCGGCGGGCTTAACGGGTCGCAGTACACGCTCACGTCGTTCATCCTCATCGCCGGGGTCGGCATGGTGACGATCGGCGCGCGGCTCCCGTACATGCTGGTGCTGACGGCCTCGCTGCTGCTGTTCGGCGGGCTCGGCTCGCTGATGCTGACGCTGGAGTCCGGCGCTCGGACACGCAGCTATTTCGGCATCTACACCGTTCGTGCGGAGGCGCGGCAGCGCGTGCTGATCCACGGCAGCACCGTGCACGGCCTGCAACTGACCGGCTCGCCCGGGCGCGAGCGCACGCCCACGACCTATTACACGCCCGAGTCGGGGGTCGGTCGCGTCATGCAGGCGGCCACCGTTCTATACGGCCCGTCCGCGCGGATCGGCGTGGTCGGGCTGGGGACGGGCACGCTCGCCTGCTATCGCGAGCAGCGGCAGCGCTGGCGGTTCTACGAGATCGACCCGACCATGGTCGACATCGCGCGCCGCGGCCGCTTCACCTTCCTGCGCCGCTGCGCCCCCGACGCGGCGGTGATCCTGGGCGACGCCCGGCTGTCGCTGGAACGGGAGCCCGCCGGCAGCCTCGACGTGCTGGCGCTCGACGCCTTTTCCTCCGACGCGGTGCCGATGCACCTGCTGACGCGCGAGGCCTTCGCGGTCTATGCCCGGGTGCTCCAGCCACGCGGCGTGCTGGCGGTGCATATCTCGAACCGCTTCATTAACCTGGCACCGGTCGTGGCGGCGGCGGCGACGGCGGGAGGGTGGCAGGCGATGGTGCTGAACCATCGCCCCTCCGTGCTCGATCCGCAGGCGTCCGCCTCCGCCTGGGTCGTGCTGTCGCGCGATCCCGAGACCTACGCGACGATACAGATGGACGGCGCCCGCTGGCGGCGGCTGCGCGCGAACCCGCGGCTCGGCGCCTGGACGGACGATTATGCCACGATCCTGCCGCTGCTGCGGTTCTGATCCGCCCGCTCAGTGCGCCCCGCGCGCCTGGGCGACGCGGTGCACGACGAATGCGATGATCGCGCCGAGTACCAGGCCGACCACGCCGTTCAGCGCCGCCGCGACCAGCCAGCCGAGCGCGCCGCCGACCCCCGGCACCGCGTGCTCCACCGCCTCGGACGCGTGGTGGATGGCGTGGGCGGGCGCGGCGAAGCCGAGCACCTCCGCGCCGTGGGTGATGATCCCGCCGCCCACCCACACCATCGCCGCGGTGCCGATGATGGCGAGCGCGGACATCAGCACCGGCACGCCCTTCACCAGCCCGCGACCGATCGCCTGCGCCACCGCCGACCCGCGCTGCGCCAGGTACAGGCCGACGTCGTCGGCCTTCACGATCAGCGCCACCACGCCGTAGACTCCCGCGGTGATCGCGACCGCGACCAGCACCAGCGTCACCGCCTGCGCCAGCAGCGTCTGGTCCGCCACCTCGTTCAGCGCGATCGCCATGATCTCCGCCGACAGGATGAAGTCGGTACGGATCGCGCCCGACACCTTCTCCTGCTCCAGCGCTACCGGATCGGTGGTGGCGGTCTCCTCCGCGGCGTGGCCGTGGCCGGACAGCGCCTCGATCACCTTCTCCGCCCCCTCGAAGCAGAGAAAGGCGCCGCCCACCATCAGCAGCGGCGTGATCGCCCACGGCGCGAAGGCGCTGAGGATCAGCGCGGCGGGCAGGAGGAACAGCAACTTGTTGCGGATCGAGCCGAGCGCGATCTTGCCGATGATCGGCAGTTCGCGCTGCGGCGACAGGCCGACGACATAGCGCGGCGTCACCGCGGTATCGTCGACCACCACGCCCGCGGCCTTCGTTCCCGCCTTCGCCGCGGCGGCGCCGACGTCGTCCAGGCTCGCCGCAGCCAGCCGCGTCAGCCCCGCGATGTCGTCCAGCAGCGCGACCAATCCGCTTGCCATGTTCCTGCGATCCCCCTGTGTTCCGGTCTAGCCGTCCGCCAGCCCGATGCCGATCGACGCGCGCGCCGCCTCCGCCTCGTTGCTGGCGACCGGATAGGCGCAGTAGTCGGCGGCGTAATAGGCACTGGGCCGGTGGTTGCCGGACCAGCCGATGCCGCCGAACGGCAGCGACGAGGACGCGCCGTTGGTGGGCTTGTTCCAATTCACGATACCCGCGCGCACGTTCGCCCAGAACCGGTCGTACAGCGCGGGGGTCTGCGAGACGAGCGAGGCGGACAGGCCGTAGCGCGTGTCGTTGGCGTGCGCGATGGCCGCGTCGAAATCGTCGGTGCGGATCACCTGCAGCAGCGGGCCGAACAGCTCGATATCGGGACGATCGGTCGCGTCGGTCACGTCGATGATGCCGGGGGTGAGGAAGGGGCGGGAGGGGTCGGGCCGCGCCATGTGGCGCAGCGGGCGGCCGCCCTTCATCATCAGCGCGAGGAAGCTCTCCGTCAGCCCGTCCGCGGTCTCGTTGTCGATCACCGGCCCCATGAACGGTGCCGGCTTGTCGTGCGGCGCGCCGACGATCAGCCGCCCGGCGATGCGGCACAGCTCGTCCAGCAGCGCGGGCGCGATCCGGTCCTCCACGATCAGCCGCCGCGCCGCGGTACAGCGCTGGCCCGCGGTGGTGAACGCGGACTGGATCACCAGCGTGGCCGCGGCGTGCAGGTCCGGCGTATCCCACACGACGATCGGGTTGTTGCCTCCCATCTCCAGCGCCAGGATCTTCTCCGGCCGATCGGCGAAGGCGCGGTTCAAAGCGATACCGGTGCGCGCCGATCCGGTGAAGAGCAGCCCGTCGATATCCTCGTGCGCGGCCAGCGCCTTGCCTTCCGCGGGGCCGCCGACCACCAGCCGCACCGTCTCCTCCGGCACGCCCGCGGCTTGGAGGCAGTCGACGAGGAAGGCGCCCGTCGCCGGCGTCTTCTCCGACGGCTTGAACACCACCGCATTGCCCGCGATCAGCGCGGGCACGATGTGGCCGTTGGGCAGGTGCGCCGGGAAATTGTAGGGGCCGAGCACCGCCAGCACGCCGTGCGGCTTGTGACGCAGCGCCATGCGGCTGTTCATCGGCGCCTCCACGCGCCGCTGCGGCGTCCGCTCGGCATAGGCGGCGATCGAGATGTCCACCTTGGCGACGACGCTCTCGACCTCGGTCTTCGCCTCCCACAACGGCTTGCCCGTCTCGCGTGCGATCAGGTCCGCGAAGGCGTCCGCGCGCTGGCGCACCACGTTGGCGAAGCGCCGCATCGTCTCGACGCGGTAGGCCAGCGCCTGCGTCGCCCATAGCGCGAAGCCGTCCCGCGCGGTCGCGACCTCGAGATACACGTCGCTCGTCGGCGCGCGCCACAATGCCGCGCCGGTCGCGGGTTCGTACGAGATCAGCTCCGCCATGATCCGTCCTTAGCCGCGGGAACGGGGCGGAAGAAAGGGGGCGTCGCGCGGGCGGCGCCCCTCTGGCGCGACGCGCCGCCGCGTGGCACGGCACGATGGTGTCGAGCATCGCGCCGCCCGCCCCGTTGACCCGCAGTCTGGGCGTCGCCGGCGTCCTGTTCCTCACGCTCTCCGTCACGACCCCGGCTTCGTCCGTCTTCGTCATCGTCCCGGGAATGCTCCAGGTGGCGGGGACGGGCGCGGTGCTGGCGACGATCGCGGCGGCGCTCGTCTGCGTCGCGACGGCCTATCTCTATGCCGAGCTGTCCTCCGCGTGGCCGGTGGCGGGCGGCGAGTATGTGATGGTCGCGCGCACGCTCGGGCCCCTTGCCGGATTCGTGATGCTGGGCGTCAACGTCTTCAACAACCTGCTCTTCCTGCCGGTTGCCGGTCTCGGTATCCGCGAGGTGCTGGCCGGCGTGTGGCCGGGGCTGCCGCAGGTGCCCGTCGCGATGGCGGTGGTCGCGGGCTGCACCCTGGTGGCGCTGCTGAACATCCGCATCAACGCGTGGATCACCGGCATCTTCCTTGCCGTGGAGGTGGCCGCGCTCGCGCTCGTCGCCACGCTCGGGCTGATGGAGGGCACGCGCAACCCGGTCGCGTTCCTCGCCGCACCGATGACGCCGTCCGGCGCGCCGGCGTCGCTCACGGACCTCGGAGTCGCCGCCTCGATCGCGATCTTCGCCTTCAACGGCTATGGCGTGGCGGTGTATTTCGGCGAGGAGATGCACGAGGCGCCACGGCGCATCGCGAAGGCGGTCACGGCGGCGCTGGCGCTCACGCTGGTGCTGGAAGGGGTGCCGCTGGTGGCCGCCCTGATGGGGGCTGCGGATCTGCCCGCGCTGCTCGCCTCGGGCGACCCGTTCGGCCTGCTGGTGCGGCAGGCGGTGGGGGCGGAGGCGGGCGGATGGGTCGCCGCCGGCGTGGCGATCGCGATCGTCAACGCGATCATCGCCTGGGTGCTCGCCTGCGCACGCTTCTTCTACGCCACCGGGCGCGACGGCACCTGGGGCCGGCCGGTCGACCGCTGGCTGACCAGCATCCACCCGCGGCTCGGCAGCCCGTGGATCGGCACGCTGATGGTCGGCGGTACGGGGATGGCGCTGTGCGTCCTGCCGCTGCGCCTGCTAAAGGTGTGGAGCGGCGCCGGGCTGATCGCGATCTACGCCGGGCTGGCGATGGCGGCGATCGCCGGGCGGCGGGGCGGGGCGACGGCGCATGCGCGCTACCGCATGCCGCTCTATCCGCTGGCGCCGGCGGTCACGCTGATCGCGCTCGCCGGGATCGCCTGCGCGACGTGGCTCGATCCGGAAGACGGCCGGCCGGCGATGCTGGCGACGGCAGCGCAGGTCGCGCTCGCCGCCGCCTATTACCTCCTGGTCCTGCGCCGTCGCGGGTGGACGGCGCAGGCCTGACAGATCACGCCGGCTCGAACCGGTCGTCACCCTCCAGCACGCGCAGCTTGCCGTCCTTGATGGCGAAGACCGCGCCGTGCAGCTGCAGCTCGCCGGCCTCGACCCGCTCCTTCACGAAGGGGAAGGTCATCAGGTTCTTCAGCGAGGTCCGCACGCCTTCCTGTTCCAGTGCGGTCTGCCCTTCCTCGCCCTGTCCGTGCGCGGCGATCACCTTCTCGCGCGCCTCGTCCAGCAGGCTGATCCACGACGCGACGAACCCGCCCTCGCCGGGTGCCGCGTCCTTCAGATTGCCGGCGAGCGCCGCCTTCACGCCGCCGCACGCGCCGTGGCCGAGCACGACGATCTCGCTGACCTTCAGCACCGTGACGGCGAACTCCAGCGCCGCGGAGACGCCGTGCAGGCCGCCGCCGGTCTCGAACGGCGGCACCAGGTTGGCGACGTTGCGCACCACGAAGATTTCGCCCGGGCGGCTGCCGAAGATGGTAGCGGGCTCGACCCGGCTGTCGGAACAGGCGATCACCATGACGCGGGGCGACTGCCCCTCCGCCAGTTCGGCCCAGCGCTCCCGCTCCTCCAGCCACTCGGTGCCGCGAAAGCGGTAGTAGCCGTCGATCAGGTCGGAAAAGTTGCTCACGGTCGAAGATCCCTTTCGTTGTTTCGCGCAGCCGCAGACGCTATCTGCGCGGCATGAACGACATGACCTCGATCAAAGCTCCCGATCTGCCGCGCCGCGAGCGCAAGCCCGACTGGATCCGCGTGAAGGCGCCGACCTCCGCCGGCTTCGCCGCCACCCGCGCGCTGATGCGGTCGAAGAGCCTGACCACGGTGTGCGAGGAGGCCGCATGTCCCAACATCGGTGAGTGCTGGTCGAAGAAGCACGCGACCGTCATGATCCTGGGCGACACGTGCACCCGCGCCTGCGCCTTCTGCAACGTGAAGACGGGAATGCCGCGCGCGGTCGACCCGATGGAGCCGCAGAACGTGGCCGACGCGGCGGTGCAGATGGGGTTGGAGCATATCGTCATCACATCGGTCGACCGCGACGACCTGCCCGATGGCGGCGCCGGCCAGTTCGTGAAGGTGATCGAGGCGGTACGTCGCGCGAGCCCGGTCACGACGATCGAGATCCTGACGCCCGACTTCCGCAACAAGCACGAGCGCGCCGTGGAGGCGATCGTGGCGGCGCGCCCCGACGTCTACAACCATAATCTCGAGACGGTGCCACGGCTGTACCCGACGATCCGGCCGGGTGCGCGCTACTATGCCTCGCTGCGGCTGCTGGAGGCGGTGAAGAAGCTGGACCCGTCGATCTTCACGAAGTCCGGCGTGATGCTGGGGTTGGGCGAGGAGCGGCTGGAGGTGCACCAGGTGATGGACGACATGCGCTCTGCCGGCATCGATTTCCTGACGATGGGACAGTATCTGCAACCCACGCCGCGGCACGCCAAGGTGCGCGACTTCGTCACCCCGGCGGCGTTCGACGCCTATGCCGCGATCGCGCGGGCGAAGGGCTTCCTGCTGGTGGCGTCCTCGCCGCTGACCCGGTCGAGCTATCACGCCGGCGACGATTTCGCGAAGATGCGCGCGGCGCGCGAGGCGCAGCTGGCGCGTGCCTAAGCATTCGGAAACGCGGGCGCTGCCCTACACGCCCGAACAGATGTTCGACCTGGTCGCCGATGTGCGCCGCTATCCCGAGTTCCTCCCCTGGGTCTCGGCGATGCGGGTGCGCAAGGAGACGCCGGACGAGGCGCTGGCGGACATGATCGTCGGCTTCAAGGGCCTGCGCGAGACGTTCACCAGCAAGGTGGCGAAGCAGCGGCCGGACAGCGTGCGCGTCGATTACGTCGACGGGCCGCTGAAGTACCTGCACAACGACTGGCGCTTCCGCTCCGACGGGAAGGGCGGCTGCCTGGTCGATTTCACCGTCGATTTCGCGTTCAAGAACCGGATGTTCGAGATGCTGGCAGGGCAGGTCTTCGGCCTCGCGCTGCGGCGCATGATCGGCGCGTTCGAGGAGCGCGCGGCGGTGCTCTACGCCGCATCCGGATCGGGCAGCAGCAGTTCCAGCGCGCACAGCGCGGCCTGAAGCCGGATCCCGCCCCGACCCAGGTCGCCGAACATCCTCTTGTCGGCGACCACGTCGGACGGATCGCCGCCGCGCTCGGCGCGGGCGAAGACGACGGTGCCGACCGGCTTCTTCTCGCTGCCGCCACCCGGCCCGGCGACGCCCGTGATCGCCACCGCCACGTCCGCGCTGGTGGCCTTCAGCGCGCCCTGCGCCATGCTCCAGGCCACCGCGATCGAAACCGCGCCGAACGTGTCGAGCACGTCGTTGCTGACCGACAGCAGCCGCGCCTTGGCCTCGTTCGAGTAGGTGACGAGGCTCGCTTCCAGCACGTCGGAGGAGCCGGGGATCTCCGTCAGCGCGGCGCTGACCAGCCCGCCGGTGCAGCTCTCCGCCACGGCGATGCGGCGCCCGCGGGCGCGGTTCTCCTCCACCACGCGGCGAGCGGCGTCGATCAGCCGGTCGGGAAGCACCGCGTCGCTCATCGGCTGGCCGCTGGGCAGACGGGCAGGTCGGGAATGTCGCTGCGTCCGCCGCGCACCCGCTCCGCCTTCAGATATTGCAGCGTCGCGGCGACGATGCCCGCGGTGTTGCGCGCCGGCAGCGGCTCCAGCAGCGTCACGAGCCGGTCGAGCGTGGGGCAGTCCGCCGGCTGGATCTGCCCGGTGACCTGCGGCGCGACCAGCGAGGTGACGAGCGGCCGGGCGAGGTTGCTCTGCAACAGCGGCGCGAGCTGCGGGTCGGTCAGCTTGCCCAGCGCGGTGCGCGCGGATGGCCAGGCGCGATCGGCCTCGGCGTCGTAACGGGTCAGGAAGTCGCTCGACGGCCGGCGCAGCAGGCTGGCGGCGGGCAGGGCGGCACACACGCGGCCGGCGCTGCGGATCACCTCGGGCAGGGCGACCTGCACGATCGCCTCCGCCTCCATGCTGGTGAGGCAGCGGGTCTGCGCCGACGCCGGTGTCGTCATGACGGCGGCGGCGGCCCACAGGGCAGGAAGGGGCGTGGGCAGCCTCATGCGGCGGGGAGCCTGACGGTCGCCACTGCCTGCGCCGCGATCCCCTCGCCGCGGCCGGTGAAGCCCAGCTTCTCTGTCGTCGTGGCCTTCACGCTGACACGATCGGTCGTGAGGCCGAGAAGTTCCGCGATCCGCGCCTGCATCGCCGTGCGGTGCGGGCCGATCTTCGGTGCCTCGCACATCAGCGTCAGGTCCACGAAGGTGACGCGGCCGCCCTTCGCCTCGACCAGACCGCGCGCGTGCGACAGGAATTGACCCGATTCGGCGCCGCGCCATCGCGGATCGCTGGGCGGAAAATGCGTGCCGATGTCGCCCGCCGCGATGGTGCCGAGCACCGCGTCGGTGATGGCGTGGAGCGCGACGTCGGCGTCGCTGTGGCCGGACAGGCCCCGGTGGTGCGGGATCCGCACCCCGCCGAGCCATAATTCCTCGCCGTCCTCCAGCCGGTGGACGTCGAAGCCGCTGGCGGAGCGGGTTTCCATCGCGACCCGCGCCTCCGCGGCGGCGAAGTCGGCGGGGTAGGTGACCTTCTCGAGCATCGTGTCCCCTTCGACCAGCGCCACCGAGCCGCCCGCGGCGCGCACCATCTGCGCGTCGTCGGTCGCCTCGCCACCCTGCCATCCGCCGTGCGCGCGCGCCAGCGCGGGCGCACGGAAGGCCTGCGGCGTCTGAACGCGGCGAAGCGCGGCGCGGTCCACGGGCGTCCCGTCCTGGGACACCAGGGTGTCGGGTACGGGCAGCACCGGCACCGCGCCGTCGTGCGTGTCGAGCGCGGCGAGCAGGCGGTCGATCACCGCCGGCGAGAGGAAGGGGCGGGCGGCGTCGTGGATCAGGATTCGGTCGGCACCGGCGGCGGCATCCAGTCCGGCGCGCACGCTGTCCTGGCGCCGCGCGCCGCCGGTGACGTGGCGCGCGCCGGGAAGGGCGGCGGCGAGCATCGCCTCCTGCCCCGCGCCGATCACGACGATCACCTCGTCCACCGCGGAATGCGCGGCAAGCGTCGCGTGACTCCAGGCCACCATGGGGCGGCCGGCCAGGGGCGCGAATTGCTTGGGCAGCGCGGAACCGCTGCGCTCGCCTTTGCCGGCGGCGACGATGAGGGCGACCGTGGTCATGGCGCCGCGCCTAGCCCGTCCGGCGCTCGCTTGCCAGTCCAGCCGCCATCGGGTATCTGCCCGTTTTTCAGGCAGTATCGATGCGCACCCTCTCACCCATCCATATCGGTCCGGTCCGGATCGACCAGCCCGTCGTGCTAGCGCCCATGACCGGCGTCACCGACCAGCCGTTTCGCACGCTCGTCCGCCGCTACGGCTCCGGACTGAACGTGACGGAGATGATCGCGAGCCAGGCTGCGATCCGCGAGACGCGCCAGTCGTTGCAGAAGGCGATGTGGCACCTGAGCGAGGAGCCGGTGTCGATGCAGCTGGTCGGCTGCACGCCCTATGAGATGGGTGAGGCGGCGAAGCTGGCGCGCGACAAGGGCGCGGCGATCATCGACATCAACATGGGCTGCCCGGTCCGCAAGGTGACCAACGGTGACGCCGGCTCGGCGCTGATGCGCGACCTGAAGCTCGCCGCGTCGCTGATCGAGGCGGTGGTGAAGGCCACCGACGCGCCCACCACGCTGAAGATGCGGATGGGCTGGGATCTCGACAGCCTGAACGCGCCCGAGCTGGCAAGGATCGCGCAGGACCTGGGCGTCGCGATGGTGACGGTCCACGGCCGCACCCGCAACCAGATGTACAAGGGGCAGGCCGACTGGCGCTTCATCGCGCGGGTGAAGGAGGCGGTGACGATCCCGGTCATCGCCAACGGCGACATCTGCTCGATCGAGGATGCCGCGGCGGCGCTGGAACAGTCCGGCGCGGACGGGATCATGATCGGGCGCGGGGCGTACGGGCGGCCGTGGCTGCTCGATCAGGTGATGCGCTGGTTCGCCACCGGGGAGCGCGTGGCCGATCCGTCGCTCGACGAACAATATCGCGCGATCAGCGAGCATTACGAGGCGATGCTGAGCCACTATGGCATCGTCACCGGGGTCAACATGGCGCGCAAGCATATCGGCTGGTACACCAAGGGGCTGACCGGATCGGCCGATTTCCGCAACAAGGTGAACCAGGAACCCGATCCGGCGCGGGTGAAGGCGATGCTCGCCGAATTCTACGCTCCCTATCGGCTGAAGGCCGCGGCGTGATGCTGACGACGCGGTTCGGCGCCGGCGGGCCGGACGAGGCGGAGCTGCTCGCCGCGCTGCCGGTCGCGCTGCTGGTGATCGATCCAGAGGGGCGCATCGCCCGGGCCAACGCGGCGTGCGAGACGCTGTTGAACCGGTCCGAGCGTTCGCTGCGCGGCCATGCCGTCGCCGACGTCCTCCGCCTGCCCGAGCCGGAGTCGCGGCACGACGGGCACGCCGTCACCGCCTTCGATGCCGACGTGGCCACCTCGCGCGGGCCGGTCAGGGTCGACATCGTCGAGGCGGCGGTGCCCGACCGGCCGGGCTGGCGCACGGTGACGCTCCACAATGCCGCCGCCCGCCGCCTGAACCACGATCGCGCCGCCGCGGCGCGCAGCGCGGTGGGGGCGGCGGCGATGCTGGCGCACGAGATCAAGAACCCGCTGTCGAGCATCCGCGGCGCGGCGCAGCTGATTGCCGACGGCGCGGACGCCGCCGACCTGACGCGGCTGATGATCGCCGAGGTCGATCGCGTCGTCTCGTTGATCGACCACATGGAGGGGTTCACCGACACGCGTCCCCGCGACGTGGCGCCGCTGAACATCTACCCGCTGCTCACCCACGCCCGCGACGTGGCGCTGGCCGGCTTCGCGCGCGGCATCGCGATCGAGGAGCGCTACGATCCCTCGCTGCCTCGCGCACTCGGCAATGGCGACGCGCTGCTGCAAGTATTGTTGAACCTGCTGAAGAACGCGGCCCATGCGCTTGGATCAATTGGTGAACGGCGCATCACGCTCGCCACTGCCTATCGTCACGGCATCACCGTCGCGCGCGCGAGCGGCCAGCCGCGCGTCGCGCTGCCGATCGAGATCTGCGTGATCGATACCGGGCCGGGTGCCCCGGCGGACATCGCCGATCACCTGTTCGACCCCTTCGTGTCGAGCCGGCCGGAGGGGAAGGGGCTGGGCCTGGCGCTGGTGGACAAGCTGATCCGCGACATGGGCGGCATGATCCAATATTCGCGCGAGGGGAGCCCGCACGTGACCGTCTTTCGCATCCTCCTGCCGCGGGCCGGTTCGTGACCGGCGCGGATGCCACGGGCAGCGTGCTGCTGGTCGACGACGACGATGCGGTGCGCGTCGTCGTCGCGCAGGCGCTGCGGCGGTCGGGACACCGCGTGCGCACCGCGGCCAGCCTGGCCGAGCTGGAGCGGGAGCTGGTCGCGCACCCGCCGGACGTCCTCGTCACCGACGTGGTGCTGCCCGACGGCGATGGCATCGAGCGGGTGGGCAAGGTGTTGCAGGCGCGGCCCGACATGCCGGTGATCGTCCTGTCGGCGCGCAACACGCTGACCACCGCGGTGCGCGCCAATGAGGCCGGCGCCTATGATTACCTGCCCAAGCCTTTCGACCTCGACACGCTGACCCGCACCGTCGCCGCCGCCTTGGCGCGACGCGGCGGCGGTGCGGCGGCCGAGCCGCGCGGCGAGGACCTGCCGCTGATCGGCCGCTCGCCCGCGATGCAGGAGGTGTATCGCGTGATCGCCCGCGTCGTCTCCAACGACCTGACCGTGCTGGTCTCCGGCGAATCCGGCACGGGCAAGGAGCTGGTCGCGCGCGCGATCCACGACCTGGGCGGGCGGCGCGCGGCGCCGTTCGTGCCGATCAACATGGCCGCCATTCCGCGCGAGCTGATCGAGGCGGAGCTGTTCGGGCACGAGCGCGGTGCCTTCACCGGCGCGGCGCAGCGCAACGCCGGCCGCTTCGAGCAGGCGGCGGGCGGCACGCTGTTCCTCGACGAGATCGGCGACATGCCGATCGAGGCGCAGACGCGGCTGCTGCGCGTGCTGCAATCGGGCGAGTTCACCACCGTGGGCGGCGCGCGCACGATCCGCGCCGACGTGCGCATCGTCGCGGCGACCAACCGCGACCTCGCCGGCGCGGTCTCCTCCGGTCAGTTTCGCGAGGACCTCTACTACCGGCTCGCCGTCGTACCGATCGTGCTGCCCGCGCTGCGCGAGCGGCGGGACGACGTCGCGGAACTCGCGCGTCATTTCCTCGAGAAGGCGGCGGACGCGGGGCTGCCGCGCAAGACGCTGGACGCCGCCGCGGTGACGGTGCTGGAGGCGCACGACTGGCCGGGCAACGTGCGTGAACTGGAGAACCTGATGCGCCGTCTCGCCGCGCTCAGTCGCGACGAACACGTCGGCGCGGCCGAGGTGCAGTCGATGATCGGCCGCAGCGGGGCCGCATCGGCGGAGCCCGCCGACATCGGCATCGACGCCGCCATCCGCGCGCTGATCGACCGGCTGGCACGGCACGATCCGCGCGCGCTGGATGACGGCACGCTCTACGACCGTGTCATCGGCGAGGTGGAGCGACCGCTGATCGAGGCGATGCTGGCGCGCCATGGCGGCAACCAGCTGCGCGCCGCGCGGGCGATCGGCCTCAACCGCAACACGCTGCGCAAGCGGCTGGACGTGCTGGGGATCGACCCGCTGGCGCGTCCGTCCGCCGCGAACGAGGGCTGACCGGCGAGAATATGTGTTCTCGCTGCAACACTCTTGTTGTAGCGGGAGGGGGATGAGCGCGATCACCGCGACAGAACCGGCCACTTCCCCGCGCCCGCCGCGGACGGTGGTGCGGCCGTGGATCGAGCTGGCGGTGGTCGGCATCGCCATCGCGGTGGTGGTGGGCACCTATTTCGTCGTGCAGGACGAGGCGGGCGCGCAGCTGCTGGCGCCGCAAACGGTGGCGCTGCTGCTGGTGGCGAACCTGGTCGCCGGCATCGTGCTGATGATCCTGTACGGTCGCCGTGTGGCGCACAAGCGGGCCGCGCGGTCCCCGGTGGGCGGGGAGGGGCGGCTGCACGTGCGGCTGATGCTGCTGTTCTCCTCGGTCGCGGCGGTGCCGGCGATCATCGTCACCATCTTCGCCTCGCTACTGTTCCAGTACGGCGCCTTGTTCTGGTATTCCGACCGCGCGCGCGGCGTGTTCGAGAACGCGACCTCGCTGACGCGCGCCTCCTACGATCAGATCCTGCAACGCTGGGACGAGGCGACGGTGACGATGGCGGACGACCTGTCCGCCTTCCTGCGCGAGCAGCCGATCGACAGCCCAGGCTTCGCCGATTTCTTTGGCCGCCAGGTCTATTTCCGCAGCCTGTCCGAGGGCGCGCTGCTCGCGATCAATCCGCGCGGCGGGTTGCAGACCCTCGCGATCGTGAACCCGTACGAGGCGGACATCGGCCGGCTGGTGACGCCGCAGGCGCTGGCGCAGCTGAACGACACGAAGCGCAGCACCGTGATCGTCACGGGCGATCGCATCCAGGTGTTCACGCGCCTGCCCGGTGCGGAGCGCGTCTATCTCTACGCCGCGCGCGTGACCGATCCCAAGGAGATGACGACGCAGACCGCGCGGGCGGAGGCAGCGCTGCGCAACTACCGCCAGCTGCTGGTCCGTGCCCGCTCGCTCCAGCTCCGTTTCAACGCCGCGCTGCTGATCGTCTCGCTGCTGATCGTCGCCGCCGCGGTGTGGATCGCGCTGGCCGTGGCGGACCGGCTGGTGCGACCGGTCGGCGAGCTGGTGCAGGCGGCGCGCCGGGTGGAGGGCGGCGACCTGTCGGCGCGGGTGGAGGAGACGCCGGAGCGCGACGAGCTGGGCGTCCTGTCCAACGCCTTCAACAGCATGACGTCGCAGCTGCAGGCGCAGAACGCGGCGCTGGTGACCGCCAACGAAGCCGCGGACAGTCGTCGCAAGATCATCGAGGCGGTGATGTCCGGCGTGTCCGCCGGCGTCGTCTCGATTGCCGAGGACGGCTCTGTCCGCCTCATCAACAGCTCGGCGGAGACGCTGCTGGGGCTCGAAGCCTCGCCGATCGGACAGCCGCTCGGCGCCGTCTCGCCCGAACTGGCGCAGGTCCTGGCGGGCGGGCAGCGCGACGCCACGGTGCAGGCCACGATCCGCGGCGAGGCGCGCACCTTCGCCGTGCGCGTGACGCGCGACGGGGCGGGACCGATCCTCACCTTCGACGACATCACGCAGCAGCTGACCGACCAGCGCCGCGCCGCGTGGGCCGACGTGGCGCGCCGGATCGCCCACGAGATCAAGAACCCCCTGACGCCGATCCAGCTGGCGGCGGAGCGGCTCCAGCGCCGCTACGGCGGAAAGATCGAGGAGGGCGACACCACCTTCTCGCGGCTGACGTCGACCATCGTGCGCCAGGTCGGCGACCTGCGCCGCATGGTCGACGAGTTCAGCAGTTTCGCGCGGATGCCCAAACCGGTGTTCCGTGCGGAGTCGCTGGTCGACATCGCCCGGCAGACGATGTTCCTGCACGAGGTGGCCCATCCCGGCATCCGCTTCGCGATCGAGCACGAGGAACCCGGCCCGACGCTGGTCTGCGACCGCCGACAATTGGGGCAGGCGCTGACGAACATCGTCAAGAACGCAGTGGAAGCCGTGGAGGAGGCAGACGAATCCGAGGGGTCGATCACGATGAGCCTGATCGAGCAGGATGACCGAGTGGTGATCGCCGTTGCCGATTCCGGCGTCGGCCTGCCGGTGGAGCGCGACCGCATCGTCGAGCCGTACATGACGACGCGGGCGAGGGGGACGGGGCTGGGCCTCGCCATCGTGAAGAAGATCGTCGAAGAACATATGGGAACGATCGCGTTCGCCGATCGCCCGGGGAGGGGAACCATCGTAACGCTGTCGTTCGATGCCGGCCTGCTTGCAGGCATGGCGGAGGGCGGCGACCCCGCAACGGACGGCGACGATCGCACGATCGCCGCGCTGACCAGGAACCGGATCTGAACTGACATGGCGATCGACATCCTCGTCGTCGACGACGAACTCGACATCCGCGAACTCGTGGCCGGCGTGCTGGAGGACGAAGGGTATGAGACCCGCATGGCGGGCGACAGCGATGCCGCGCTGGACGCCATCGCCACGCGCCGGCCGAGCCTGGTGCTGCTCGACGTATGGCTGCAGGGGTCGCGGCTCGACGGGCTGGACCTGCTGGAGGAGATCAAGCGCCGCGATCCGTCGATTCCGGTGCTGGTGATCTCGGGTCACGGCACGCTCGACACCGCGGTGGCGGCGATCCGCAAGGGCGCGGCCGACTTCATCGAGAAGCCGTTCCAGGCCGAGCGGCTGCTGCTGATGGTGGAGCGCGCGACGGAGACCGAGCGGCTGCGCGCCGAAGTCGCCTCGCTGCAGAAGGCGGCGGGTCGCGCGGTCGATCTGACCGGCAGCTCCACCGCGATCAACGCGGTGCGCGCGACGCTGAAGCGCGTGGCGGGCACGGGCAGCCGCGTGCTCATCATGGGGCCGGCGGGCGTCGGCAAGGAGGTGGCGGCGCGTCTGCTCCACGGCTGGAGCCAACGCGCGCACGCCAATTTCGTCATCGCCTCCACCGCCGGCATGGCGCCCGAGCGAGTGGAGGAGGACCTGTTCGGCGTGGAGGAGGGGGGCGACCTCGTCCGCACCGGGCTGCTGGAACAGGCGCACGGCGGCACCTTGTTCCTCGACGAGATCGCCGACATGCCCGCCGCGACCCAGGCGCGCATCCTGCGCGTGCTGACCGACCAGAGCTTCACGCGCGTCGGCGGCACCCGGGTGGTGAAGGTCGACGTCCGTGTCGTGTCCGCGACCGCGCGCGACCTGGCGCTGGAGATCGCCGAGGGGCGGTTCCGCGAGGACCTGTTCTACCGGCTCAACGTCGTCCCCGTCACCATCCCGCCCCTGGCCGAGCGGCGCGAGGACATTCCCGCGGTGGTGGAGCATTTCGTCGCCCATTACGCCGCGGAGCGCCGGGTGCCCACGCCGGAGATCGCCACCGACGCGCTGGTGGCGCTGCAATCCTACGACTGGCCCGGCAACGTGCGCGAGCTGCGCAACGTGGTGGAGCGCACGATCATCCTGGCGCCGGGCGACCGCATCGGGCGGATCGACATCGACCTGCTGCCGGCCGAGATCCTCGGTTCGCCCGACGCGGGCACCGGCACCAGCGCGATCATGGGCGCCCCCCTGCGCGAGGCGCGCGAGACGTTCGAGCGCGAGTATCTGCGCGTGCAGATCCGCCGCTTCTCCGGCAACATCAGCCGTACGGCGAGCTTCATCGGCATGGAACGCTCCGCGCTCCACCGGAAGCTGAAGCTGCTCGGCATCACCGAAACGCGCGAGGAATGACGCCGACAACCCGCGCCGCGCTGGCCGCCGACCTGTCGCAGCTGGGGCTCCACCCCGGCGACACGGTGATGGCGCACGCCGGAATGCGGAGCGTCGGCCCGCTGCTGAACGGGCCGGACGCACTGATCGGCGCGATCCGCGACGTGATCGGCGAGGCCGGCACGCTGATGGCCTATGTCGGCTGGGACACGCTGCACGACGATCTGCTGGACGGCGACGGCTGCGTGCTGCCGGCGTGGCGCGAGCACGTGCCCGGCTTCGATCCCGCCGCCAGTCGCGCCACGCGGCTGAACGGCGCCTTCGCCGAGTTCGTGCGGACGACGCCCGGCGCCGTTCGCAGCGCCAACCCGGGCATGTCGATGGCCGCGATCGGGGCGAAGGCGGCCTGGCTCACCGCCGATCATCCGCAGGACTATGGCTGCGGCGAGGGATCGCCGCTGGCGAAGCTGGTCGAGGCGGGCGGGCGCGTGCTGATGGTCGGCGCACCGCACGACACCTGTACCCTGCTGCATCTGGCCGAGCATCGGGCCCGCGTGCCGGGCAAGCGCATCCTCTCCTACGAGGTGCCGTTCGCCGAACCGGGCGGGGTGCGCTGGCGGCGGATCGAGGAGTTCGACACCAGCGAGCCCTGCGTGGACGGCATGCCGGAGGATCTGTTCCAGCGGATCGTCGATGCCTATCTCGCGACGGGCGAGGGGTGGCGTGGCCCGGTGGGGCAGGCGCAGGCGACGCTGGTCGATGCCGGCCCGCTGCTCGCCTTCGCCATCGCCGCCATCGAGCGCGACCACGGCGCGCTGGACGCGGGCGCGGCGGAACAATAACCTTGCCGGGTCGCTTCGAGCGGCTCTCTTCCGACGCCGGCAACGGCGCACCACGCGGGGAACCTCCCGCCAAAAATAAGGACGAAGAACGATGGCCGACAAGCAGACCTCGCTGCAGGACCTCTTCCTCAACGCGCTGCGCAAATCGAAGACGCCGGTGACGATGTTCCTCGTCAAGGGCGTGAAGCTCCAGGGCATCGTCACCTGGTTCGACAATTTCTCCGTCCTGCTGCGCCGCGACGGCCAGTCGCAGCTGATCTACAAGCACGCGATCTCGACCATCATGCCCGCCGGGCCGATGGACCTCGCCGGCATCGTCGGGCAGCCCGGCGAAACGAAGAAGCAGCCGCTGCTGCAGGACATCTTCCTGTCCGCGGTGCGCAAGTCCGAGGACCCGGTAACGATGTTCCTCGTCAACGGCGTCATGCTGCAGGGCGCGATCGCATCGTTCGACCTGTTCTGCATGCTGCTCCAGCGCGACGGCATGGTGCAGCTGGTCTACAAGCATGCCGTGTCGACGATCCAGCCGTCGCGCCCGCTGAACCTGGCCGAGGAGCAGGCGGGCGAGCAGGGCGAGGCGGAGGACTGAGGCCGGCATGAGCACCGGCTTCGAGCGCGATCGCGACGACGTCGCGCGGGGTGCCCGCGCAATCGTCGTCTACCCCGACCTGGGCGGCTCGTCGCGCGATGCGGAAGCGCGGCTGGAGGAGACCGCCGGGCTGGCCGAGGCGATCGGCGTCGTCGTGGTCGACCGCATCTCATTCCGCGTGCGCACGCCGCGCGCGGCGACGCTGATCGGCTCCGGCCAGATCGAAGACTTGGCCGCGCGGACGCGGATGGAGGAGGCCGCGCTGGTCGTCGTCGACGGCAACCTGACGCCGATCCAGCAACGCAACTTGGAGACGGCGCTGGAGGCGAAGGTCATCGACCGGACGGGCCTGATCCTCGAGATCTTCGGCGAGCGCGCCGCGACCGCTGAGGGGCGGTTGCAGGTCGAGCTGGCGCACCTCGATTATCAGTCCGGCCGGCTGGTGCGCAGCTGGACCCACCTGGAGCGGCAGCGCGGCGGCTTCGGCTTCCTCGGCGGTCCCGGCGAGACGCAGATCGAGGCCGACCGACGCCTGATCCGCGACCGCATGGCGCGCCTGCGCCGCGAACTGGAGCAGGTCACGCGGACTCGCGGGCTGCATCGCGAGCGGCGCCAGCGCGCGCCATGGCCGGTGATCGCGCTGGTGGGCTATACCAACGCGGGAAAGTCGACGCTCTTCAACCGCGTGACGGGAAGTGACGTCATGGCGGAGGACCTGCTGTTCGCCACGCTGGACCCCACGCTGCGCCAGATCAGCCTGCCCGGCATCGACAAGGCTATTCTCTCCGACACGGTGGGCTTCGTCAGCGAGCTGCCGACGCAGCTGGTCGCCGCGTTCAAGGCGACGCTGGAGGAGGTGGTCTCCGCCGACCTGCTGATCCACGTGCGCGACGTCGCGCACCCCGACAGCGCGGCGCAGAAGGCGGACGTGGAGGCGGTGCTGGCGGAGGTCGGCGTGGCGGAGACGACGCCGCGGATGGAGGCGTGGAACAAGCTCGACCTGCTTCACGGCGATGCACGCGACGAGCTGCTGGCCGAGGCGGCGCGGCGCGACGACGTGGTCGCCATCTCCGCGCTGACGGGGGAGGGCGTCGACACGCTGTTCCGCGACGTCGCCGACCTGCTCACCGCGGGGCATCAGCGCTACGCGATCACGCTGGATGCGGGCGACGGGGCGGGGGCGGCGTGGCTCCATGCCAACGGCGAAGTGCTGTCGCAGGACGTGGACAGCGACCGCGTCCACTACGAGGTGCGCATGGCGCCGCGCGATTACGAGCGGTTCGCAACGCGGTGAGGATCAGTCGGGGTCGCGATCGCAGCGGATGACGGTGTCGGGCAGGGTGACCCAATGGTGCCGCCGGCTGTGATACACGGAGATCTCGGGCGGCGCGAAGCCGGGATCGGCGAACCCGCCGACCGCGACGGACACGGTGCCGGCCACGCCGTCCTCGGTGTGGAACAGGTTGGTGCCGCAGCGCGGGCAGAAGCGGAAGGTGAAGGTGGCGCCCGCATCGCCCGTCCGTCGATACTCGGACGCGGCGCCCTCGACGGTCCATGGCGCGGCGAAGGTCGCCAGTGCGGCGAAGACGCTGCCGGTGCGGCGCTGGCAATCGAGGCAGTGGCAGATGCCGATGCCGAGCGGCTCGCCCGCAACCGCGATCGACAGGTCGCCGCACGAGCAGGCGGCACGGCGGGTCACTTCACCCGCTGCCACAGCGCCTCCTGTTCATCCAGCGAGCGTGAGGCGAAGCCGTCGTCCAGTGCCTCCATCGCGCGGAAACGGCGCTCGAACTTGGCGTTCGCGTGGCGCAGCGCGGCCTCGGCATCGACGCCCTGGTGGCGAGCCCAGTTGACGACGGCGAAGAGCAGGTCACCGATCTCCTCGGCGCGATCGACCGGCGTCGCGGCCGCTTCCACCTCGGCCAGCTCTTCGTGGATCTTCGCGCGCGGTCCGCTGGCGTCGGGCCAGTCGAAGCCGGTTCGCGCCGCGCGCTTCTGCAGCTTTTCCGCGCGCAGCAGCGCCGGCAGGCCGATGGCTACCCCGTCGAGCGCGCTGGTCGCGCCCTTGCCGGCGCGCTCGGCCGCCTTCACGTCTTCCCAACGGTGATGCCCGCCGTCGTCCGCGCCACGGAAGATGTGGGGGTGGCGGCGCTCCATCTTGTCGCTGATGGCGTCGACGACGTCGGGCAGTGCGAACATCCCGGCTTCCTCGGCGATGCGGCTGTGGAACACCACTTGCAGCAACAGGTCGCCGAGTTCGTCCTTCAGGTCGTCAGCGTCCTCGCGCGCGATCGCGTCGGCGACCTCATAGGCTTCCTCGATCGTGTAGGGCGCGATCGTCGAGAAGGTCTGCGCGCGATCCCACTCGCAACCGTCGTCGCCACGCAGGCGCGCCATGATGTCGACCAGCCGCCCGATCATCGGAGGAGACTTCCGATACACATGCAATTGTTGCCGCCAGTTAGAAAAGACATATTCTCCGCCAGATAGAAATGACACTCGCGGTGGCAGCGGGGGCAGCGTGGAGCCCCCCAAGCAGCGCAGCGATGCCCCCGCTGAGGCGGTGACGTGGCGGCTCTTGCGGCCTCGGATCCGCTGCGACAGCAGCGGGCTCGTTCACGTCGGCGAACGGCCGCGCACGCTAATTGCAAAATACCGGAGCCCATGCATGACTTCCTGAGAATGGGCAATTCGCCGTTCGGCGAGATGCGGAGGTGTAGCGATCAGTCTGATCCTACACGATAGGCGCTATAAGCAGCCTTCTCTTTTTCTGTTGCTGTTTCTTGTGCGAAGGAAAGCCTTCGCTGGACGTCAGTTACCTGATATTTACCTCAATTTTTAGACGGCGAGCGCAGCTATCGATCCGCAGAGGTGGCCGCCTCGAACGCCTGCAGGATCGGACAAGGGCCATGATTGGCGGACCCGCATTCGCTGGCGAGGCGATGGAGGGATGCGCGCACGCGCTTCAACTCCTGGATCTTCAAATCCAGCGCCGCGATCCGCTCGTTGGCAAGCTGGCGTGCCCGAGCGCGATCATCGGTCGCGTCCAGCGCCACCAGTTCCCCGATCTGCTCCAACGTAAAGCCAGCGGCCTGCGCCGATCGGATGAACCGGAGCCGCCGAACATCCTCTGCTGTGTAGCGGCGGATACCGCCACTCGTGCCCGATCCTTCAGGCCTCTCCGGCGTCTCGAGCAAGCCTCTGCGTTGGTAATAGCGCACCGTCTCCACACCGACGCCACCCTCGCGCGCAAGCCCTGCAATTGTTACGTCGGCCATGCCTTGACTCCGTACCATAGTACGGCCCCCATATAGGCGTCGCGAACATGGTGGAGAAGAACATGGCGACCGCGGCGCCCAAGAAGGCAACGATCTATCGCATGGTGATGCCCACGCACACCTGCCCCTACGGCTTGAAGGCGAAGGACCTGCTGCAACGACGCGGCTACGAGGTCGAGGACCATTGGCTGAGGACGCGCGAGGAGACAGACGCATTCAAAGCCGAGCACGGGGTCAAGACGACACCGCAAACCTTCATCGGCGGCGAGCGGGTAGGAGGCTATGACGATCTGCGCCGGTTCTTCGGCAAGACCGTGGCCGACCCCAATGCGGTAACCTACCGGCCGGTCGCAGTTGTATTCGCGATGACGGCATTGATGGCGCTGGCGGCCAGCTATGCCGTGCTCGGCACACCGTTCACGGTACGCGCGGGTGAGTGGTTCATCGCCTTCTCCATGTGTGTGCTGGCGCTATTGAAGCTCCAGAACGTCGAGAAGTTCGCGACCATGTTCCTCAACTACGACCTGCTCGCAAAGCGCTGGGTGCCATACTCCTATATCTACCCCTACGCGGAGGGTGCGGCGGGCGTGCTGATGGCGGCCGGCGTGTTGACCTGGTTGTCGGTGCCGATCGCGCTGGTGATCGGGACAATTGGGGCGGTCTCGGTCATCAAGGCCGTGTATGTCGACAAGCGCGAACTGAAATGTGCGTGCGTGGGCGGCGACAGCAACGTGCCGCTCGGCTTCCTGTCGCTGACCGAGAACGTGATGATGGTAGCGATGGCGATCTGGATGATGCTGGGCGTCGCGCACTGATCTAGCGCGGCGGCCCGGCGCAACCTAGAAGGGCCATATGAGCTTCGGCCGCCTCGTCCGCACGTTTGCGCTGGTCCTACTGGGCGCGATGCTGCTCGTGCGGATGGGCCCGATGTGCGAGGCCATGGCGCAGGCGGCTCCGCTTACGCAGGCGCATGCCGGCATGGCAGATTGCGATCGCGCGCCGCCCACTCCTGTGAAGAAGGCCCCTCCGGTGGACTGCGTAGGAGCCTGCATCGCAACGGCCCTCGATCTTCACACGTCTGCCGCGCCGCAGCTCGCTGTGCGGACGGACCCGCCCGCACCCGAGCCTCATGCCCTTGTTGGTCGCTCGGGCGGTCCTGCGCCGCCACCTCCCCGAACCGCCTGATCGACGTGGATTCCGATCAATCAGTGCATTCGAGGAAAATTACACATGAAGACCATCAAGTTCATCGGCGCGGCCATCGCGCTTGCGCTCGTTCCCGCCACGGCCTTTGCCGCCGCTGATTGCTGCGCGGGGAAGGAGTGCTGCAAGGACGGCGCCGACTGCTGCAAGGACAAGGACGGCGCGAAGAAGGATTGCTGCGCCGACATGAAGGACATGAAGCACGGCGAGCACGCCGGTCACGACATGTCGGGTATGCAGAAAAAGTAACACGTCGGGTGGGGGACGCCGTTCTGGCGTCCCCGCCTTCAAGCCGCCCTGAGGTGGCGGTGCTCACCTGGGCAGCGGTGCGTCTCGACGGTGACGTGAACCAGCTCCTCATGGATGGTCACGCGAGCGGCATAGTCCGCGGGCGGGAGCGGGCGCTCGGCCACCAGCGACACAATGGCCGCGAACTTGCCAGGGCCGACCTGCCAGACGTGGAGATCGGTGATGACTGCGTCGCCGTCCTCGATGCCTTCGCGGATTTCCTCCTCGAGACCGGGGTTTGCGCTGGCGTCGACCAACACCCGCCCGGTGTCGCGTAGCAGGCCCCAAGACCAGCGTGCGATGACGATCGCGCCGACGACGCCCATCGCGGCGTCCGCCCAGCTCCATCCGAGATAGCGCCCGGCCAGAAGGGCGAGGATGGTGAGAACGGACGTAAGCGCATCGGCCAGCACGTGGAAGTATGCCGACCGCAGGTTGTTGTCGTGGTGAGCATGGCTGTGGCCCTGCTCGTGCCCATGATGATGGCCGTGGCTATGCCCATGGTGGTGATGATCACCCCCGAGCAGCCATGCGCTCGCGAGGTTCACGCCCAAGCCCAGCACGGCGATCCAGAGAGCCTCACCATAGGCAATAACGGGCGTTGCGAAGAGCCGTCCGACCGACTCCGCTCCAATCCCTAGCGCGATCAGCGCCAGGACGAGCGCGCTGGCGAAGCCGGCCAGCTCGCCGACCTTACCCGTCCCGAAGGTGAAACGCCTGTCGGAAGCGTGTCGGCGAGCATAGCGATAGGCGAGCGCTGCCACACCGAGTGCGCCGGCGTGCGTCGCCATGTGGAAGCCATCGGCGAGAAGCGCCATCGATCCGGTGATCCACCCGGCAACGATCTCGACGACCATCATGCCGGCCGTCAGCGCGACGACGTAGCGGGTGCGCTTTTCGTGGGCGTCGTGTGCGTCGCCTAGAAAGACGTGGTCGTGGACGTGTTCGCTGCGATGATCGTGATGCACGCGTCAGGCTCCGTGATGCGCGAAGACGCGGCGTACGCCGGGCCCGAACACCACGACGTCATAAGCTTGCGGCTTCATGCCCGGCATCTCCATACCGGGTGAACCCATCGGCATCCCGGCGACGGCAAGGCCGGTGACGCCCTTCGGATGCGTGGCAAGGGCGCGCTTCATGTCGGCGATCGGGACGTGGCCCTCGAAGGTCATACCGTCGATGATGGCAGTGTGACACGAGGCGAGGTCCTGAGGCACACCGCGTGCCTTCATAAACGCCGGCCGGTTCGCATCGTCGACGACGCGCACGGCGCGGCCGAACTGCGCCTTCACCTGCTGCGCCCATTTCTCGCAACAAGGGCAGCCTGGATCGCGGTGCATCAGGACGGAGCTCGCGGCGAGAGCCCCCGCAGGGGTTGCGACCGCCAGCGCAGCGGCGAGGAGGCGAAAGCGATCCATATCTAAGTTACCGGGTGGCCATCCCCCCGCACGGAGACGGGGGGAGGACGATAGTCAATTACTGGGCGCGCTTGCCATGCGCCCGCAGCCAGGCGTTCAACTCGCCGACCTCGCGAGTCTGCTCTGCGATCGTCTTGGTGGCCATCTGACGAACCTTGGGGTCCTTGGTCTCGCGCAGCACGATACGCGACATGGCGATGCCGCCACGGTGGTGCTCGACCATCTTGCGGACCCACGTCTCGGTGGCATCGGCACCCATCGCCGACATCATCTTCTGATGCATGTCCATCTCGGCCTGCGGATACGGGTTCGCCGGCGTCGGCCGCATCATCTGCCCGTGGTTCATGCCGGAATGGTCCATGCCCTGCATCTGGGCGACCGCGGGAACCGCGCCGAGGGCGGCCGCGGCGACCAAAATCATCATCTTCTTCATCGTGTCGCTCCTGCGTCAAAGCCCCCGCTCAACAGGGATACGGGCTTCAAACGATTAGCCCTCAAGCGATGTTGCTCAGCGGATCGGCTGAAGCGTGTTGATGCCGACGCTCTCGTCGGTTTCGGGGGGCGGCGGGGGCACCTGCTTGTCGCGATAGGACGGGAGGTCGGGCGCATTATCGGGCATCGGGTGCGCCTCGAGCCGAGCGATGTAGCGCTTCATCTGCGCGATCTCGCGGACCTGGGCGTCGATGATCCCGTCCGCGAGTTTCCGCACCTCGGGGTCTTTGATGTGCGCGCGCTCGCTGGTCATGATCGCGATCGAGTGATGCGGGATCATGGCCTTCATGTAAGCGACGTCGCCGACCGTCTCCTGGCTGCGGACAAGCCACAAGGCGCCGGCGAACACCACGATCGAGGCCGCCACGATGCCGAGATTGGCCTTCCGGTTGGGGTACATGCCCCACATGAAGCCGAGCATGATGATCGCCATCACGGCGCCCATGACGATCGCCATCCATGTCCTGGTCTGGCTGTATTCGACATGGGCGAGCGCGTAGGTGTTGAGGTACATGAGCCCGAACATCACGACCGTCGACGTCGCGATCATTGCGGCGAAGCGCCCGTAGCTCATCCCCAGACCGCCCCGTTTGGAGCTGGGGTCGTCGTGCTTCATCATGCGCTCTCCTATGCGGCCCCACCCACTGAAGGATACGCGGCTCTCTAGCGGACCCCTTGAGCTTTCCTGCGGCGTCGACGGGGCCAGCGCATAAAGAGCAGGATCGCCCCGGCGACAGCGAACACGAGTCCGCCCGCTGCGAAAGCGTTGAGCCATGGCGTGTTGAACCGTTCGTGCTCGGTCCAATCCATGATGTGGAGGCCCCAGAAGAAGTCGTAGAGCCGCCAGGTGCCGGTTCGCACCGATGTCAGCCGCCCCGTCTCAGCCGCCACGTAGATGCGGGTCCCGTCGTCATCGGGGAAAGAGGCCCGCCAGGCGGGGAGGGCACCGCGGTACTCGGTGCTCGGGCGGTCGATCCGCTCGACGATGGGCGCCGAGCCGGGATCGCCGCGATACGCCTGTCTTGCGATCAGCGCTGCGGCTGCGCTGTCGACCGGGGGCAGCGGCTTTGCGGTGCGAGCGTCCAGCAAACGCACCTTGCCGTCGTCGAGCTGGGCTTCGACGATCGATCGCCCCAGCAGCATCCGGTGCTGAAGCTGACGCACCGGCGCTCCTGCCGATGCGAGAAGGGCAGGGACGGGCGCGAAGTCCTGGGTGGCGATCAGGGCTGGTTCGACGTTCCGGTCGATCCGGTGATCGCCATGCACCGTATCGATCGGCAGCAGGCTCATGACGAGCCCGCTGGTGAACCAGACGATCGCCTGCGCCCCAATCAGGAGCGCAAGCCAGCGGTGAACCTTGCTTGCCCCGACATGGAGGCGGAGCCGCGGGCTCAGAACCAGGTCCTCACGCCCGCGACGAAGCTGAAGCCGCCCGTACTGTCGCCGCGTGCGCGGGTGAAGCGCGCGGTGTCGCCGAACTGCCGCTCCCAAGACACGCCGATGTACGGGGCGAACTCGCGCCGGCCCTCGTAGCGAAGCCGAAGCCCGGCCTCGAGGTCGGTGAGACCGGAGCCGGTGCCGGTTTCGGGCACGTCCTGCGCGGAAAAGTTGGCCTCCACCCTGGGCTGGAGCACGAACCAGTTGGTGATGCGCTGATCGTAATAGCCTTCGGCACGGCCAAGCACGTCGCCCTTGTCGGAGAGAAACACTGCGCCCTCCACCTCGAACCAACCGGGGGCCAGCCCCTCGATCCCTACCGTTGCATAGGTGCGTGAGGGGTTGGGCTTGAAGTCGTAGCGAACGCCAGCTTGGAGGTTCCAGTAGGGATCGAGAGCGCGGCTGTAGAGCGCCTGCACCTCGGCCTGTTCGAGCGGCTTGCCGAAGGTGCCTTCGCCCTCGGATTTCAGCGTGAAGCGATTGATGTCGCCCCCGATCCAGGCCTCTCCGTCCCAGCGATAGCCGTCGCCGCCTTTGCGTGCCTGATATTCGGCGAGGTTGAAGAGGATCTGATAGACGGTCATCCCGCCATGCTCGCGGCGCAGATCGTTCTCGCGCGAGCTGGCCATGGCGTCAGCGCCCCAGAAGCGATCGGCGAGGTGGTCGCCGGCCGGGGCGGGAGCGGGCTTGTTGCCGGGGGGAAGGTCGGTTCCGACCTTGGCAGCGGGCTGAGCGCCGGGCATCGCCATGCCCGACATTGTGCTCATATCATGGCCGGCATGCGGGTCCTGGCTCGCATCTGTCGATGCTGCCATGCCGGGCATAGCGGACATATCGTGCCCGGCGTGCGGGTTCTGGGTGGGCGCAGCCTGCTGCTGACCGCCCATATCCATCCCCTGCATTCCGCTCATGTCATGCCCGGCATGAGGGTCGGCAGCCTGCGCCTTCGCCGGTTGCGCGCGGCGTGGCGCGGTGCGTCGGACGGGGGCCTTACGCTTAGTCGCGGACTTGGCCGCGGCTTTCGCTTTCGGCTTGGCGGCCGGTTTGGCCGCCGGCTTTGCCGGCATCGTCATGCCCGGCATGTTGTGCATGGAATGGTCCATGGTCTGCCCGAATGCGGGTGTCGCAAGGGCGAGCGGCGCCATACCGGCGAGGAGGAGCGCCCGGATCACGCCGCGGCCTCCCCGGCCTTGCGAACCTGGACAACGCGCATCATCCCCGCGTGCATGTGGTAGAGCATGTGGCAGTGGAAGGCCCAGTCGCCTTCCTCGCCGGTCACGTCCCAGCTTACCGTTCCTCCCGGCTGCACCAGCACCGTATGCTTACGGGGGGCGTAGGCGCCCTTGCCGGTCACCAGGTCGAAGAAGTGGCCGTGGATGTGGATCGGATGCCCCATCATCGTGTCGTTGATGAGCGTCACCCGTACCCGCTCGCCGTGAAGCAGGGTGATCGGGTCGGGGTTCTCCGACAGCTTCTCGCCGTCGAAGCCCCACATGTAGCGCTCCATGTTGCCGGTGAGGTGAAGCTTGATCTCCCGCTCCGGTGCGCGTGTGTCCGGGTTGCGGTCGAGCGCCATCAGGTCGCGATAGGTGAGAACGCGATGCCCGACGTTCTCCAGGCCCTGCCCGGGATCGCCGGTGCGATCGACCGGCATCGGCGAAATGGTCTGCACGCCCGGTCCCTTCTTCACCTCGGGGGCATTGCTGAAGTCGCGCATGGAATGGCTCATGCCACCCATGTCCATCCCGCCCATCTGATCGCCGGTCGTCGTCGACATCGTGCCGGAACCGTGATCCATTCCGGCCATGGCGCCGCCCTCGGGCTGGCCGTGGTTCATGCCCGCCATGCCGCCGCCCGCAGCAGCGCCAGAGGCGCCATGGTTCATCTGGGAATGATCCATGCCCGGCATCGTGCCGACGCTTGCACCATGCCCCATTGCAGCATGGTCCATGCCGGCCATCGATCCCGCGGCGGCGCCCGCTGCGCCATGGTTCATGGCGCTGTGGTCCATCGTGCCATGATCCATCCCGCCCATGCCCATGTCCTTCATGGTCGTGAGTGGGCGCTTGCGGAGTGGGGGAACCTCGGCCGCCATGCCCTCGCGCGGTGCAAGCGTCGCGCGCGCCATCCCGGAGCGGTCGACGCTCTCACCGACCAGCGTATAGGCGCGCAGGTCAGGGGGGGTGACGATCGCGTCATAGGTCTCGGCCGGACCGAACTGGAACTCATCGATCTCGACGGGGCGCACGTTGAGGCCATCAGCCGCGACGATCGTCATCGGCAGCCCGGGAATGCGGACATTGAAGGTCGTCATGGACGACGCGTTGATGAAGCGCAGCCGCACCCGCTCGCCGGGGCGGAACAGTGCGGTCCAGTTGTCCTTCGGACCGTAGCCGTTGACGAGGTAGGTGTAGACCGACCCTGTGACGTCGGCGACGTCGGCGGGGTCCATCCGCATCTTGCCCCACATCAACCGCTCTTTCAGCGATTGGTCCTTGCCGGCGAGAAGGCCGGCCAGGGTCTGGCGCTGGCGGTTGAAGTAACCCGATTCCTTTTTCAGCCGATCGAACAGATAGTGCGGGTGCCGGAAGCTGTGGTCGGACAGCACGATCACATGCTCGCGATCGAACTTCACCGGATCGGGGTTCTTGGGGTCGATCAGGATCGGGCCATAATGCCCTTCCTGCTCCTGAAGCCCCGAATGGCTATGGTACCAATAGGTGCCGCTCTGGATGATCGGGAACTCGTAGGTAAAGGTCGAGCGGGCCGGAATGCCGGGGAAGGCGATTCCGGGCACGCCGTCCATCTGGAAGGGGAGCAACAGCCCGTGCCAGTGGATCGAGGTTTCCTCGTCGAGCTCGTTGACGACGTGGAGGCGGACATTCTGTCCCTCGCGCAAGCGGATGAGCGGAGCGGGCACGGTGCCGTTGATGCCGATCGCGTGGCTCTGCCGCCCGTCGATCATCATCATCTGATACGCAACCCTGAGGGTGATGTCCTCGCCCGACACCGTGGGCAACGGCTTAGCGATGCCGGCAGAAACGGGCTGTGCCCAAGCGGGCATATAGGCCGACAGGGCGAGGCCGCCCCCTGCCAGACTGGCACCGCGCAGCACCTGGCGGCGGTCGAGAACGCGCGACATGCAAGCTCCTAGGATGTGGCCACGACGGGCCGTCGCTTCTTCTACGCGGGCGGCCCATCCACCCCTCAACGGCTCCCTAGTTTTTCAAGCAGCCGTGCCCGCGCGCGGTAGAGGCGGGTTTCGACCGCCTTTTGGCTGATCCCCAGCACATCGGCGGTCTCAGCCTGGCTGAGACCTTCTATGGTGCGAAGCACCAGAGGCTCCTTCAGGTTTGCCGGCAAGGTCGAGATGGCGTGGGTCACGCGGTCGAGTTCCTGCCGATCGCCGGCTGCATCGTCGATCGGCACCTGTTCGTCGACGATGCTCTGAACCTGTTCGTCGTTCGGCAGCGCGAACGACAAAAACCGGCGCACGGCACGCTTGCGCGCCCAATCGCGGCATTTGTTGACGGCGATGGTCGTGAGCCACGCCTGCATTGATCGGTTGGGGTCGTAGCGCGACAAGGCCTGATGCGCGGCCACGAACGCTTCCTGGGTCACGTCCAGCGCGTCGTCGGCATCGCCGAGGAAGGCGCGCGAAAGCCGGAACATCGGCTGCCGATAGCGTCGCACGATCTCGGCGAAAGCGGCTTGCCGGCCGGCGACGCTGAGCGTCGCCAGTTCACCATCCGACAGCGCGGCCCAATCGAGGCTCACCCCTGGCCGTCGGTGAGGGCCTTCACCACCGCATCGTCGAATTGGGATGTCTGATCGGGCCGGAGGAGCTGACGCATTGCGAAGATGTGCGCCAGTGTCGCCTTCTGCAGCTCGCCCATCGCGGCATGGCTCTGGTCGACCGCCGCGGCCACCCGCGGGCCGTTGCCGTGCTCGGCCTCGATCGCTTCGGCAAGTCGGGCATTGGCGGCGCGCATCTCCAGCTCGAGGGCGCGGCGTTGCACCGCGAACCGGTCTTCGAGCACCTTCAGTCGGGCCTGCTGGTCGCTATCGAGCGCGAGCTTGTGGTGCAGCACTTCGTGGAGCGCCGCGCCGGGCTGTTTGGGCTGCGGCAGCAGCGCACGCCCGACAAAGACACCACCGATCGCTGCCAGGAAGGCGAGCAAGGCGCACAGGACAACCCGTTTGGTCGAGGTCATGGCTCACCGATCAGCAGCGCGGAAGGCGCAAGGGGGGAGGCTGCGCCAAGCGGTGCGAGCGAGACAACGGGGCTTGCCGTCGCAGGCAATTCCGCGCCCACGATCCCGATGCCGAGCGCCACGGCCGTGATGACACCAATCCCGAGCCCCGCCCCCCGGACGGCGGGACGGCTGCCGATCCGCGCGAGGATCCGGTTCTCGATGCCTTCTAGGGCAGCCGGAGCTGGCGCTTCCGCCAGTCGAGCCAGTGCTCTGTCCAAGTCGTCCATGCTTTCCACTCCGCCCCTCTAACATCCGATACGCATCGCTGCCCATCATCCCTCACCGGCCAGGCTGAGGGATCGGACCTTGCGCCGCGTAGAAGGGACACGAACCTTGTCGGAGTAGCTCATGCGTTCTGTTGCCCTTCCTATTGCCCTGGCTCTCCTGAGCTTCGCCAGTGCCGCGCAGGCTCACCCAAAGCTCGTCTCGGCCTCGCCCTCGCCCAACGCGACCGTCACCAAACCTGCGCGTATCGCCTTGCAGTTCAGCGAGAAGCTCATGCCGAAATTTTCCGGCGCGGACGTGATGATGACCGGCCATGGCGGTACGACGCACCCGCCGATGAAGGTCGCAGCTACCGCAGAAATCGCGCCTGACGGCCGAACGCTGGTCATCGTGCCCAAGTCGCCGCTCGGCGCAGGCCGCTATAGCGTCGCGTGGCATATCGTCTCCGCCGATACCCATCGGGTATCCGGCAACTTCGCCTTCGCGGTGAAGTGAGGTGGACGCCGACTGGCCGCTGATCGCGGTCCGCTTCGCACTCTACATGGCGTTGAGCGGACTGTTCGGCCTGTCGGCGTTCAGCCTCTACGGGCTCAAGGTCGAGGAGCGCGCAGACGCGCTCGCTTTGCGCCCCTGGCTGGTGGGGAGTGGCCTGCTCGGTCTGCTGCTTTCCAGCATCGCGCTCGTCCTGCTCGCCGCGGCGATGGCCGGTGCGCCGGCGTGGCCGATCGACCGGGAAGCGATCGGGATGCTGCTTACCGGGTCCGCAACGGGCACGGCATGGGAGGCGCGCATGGTCGCGCTGATCGTTGCCGTGATTGCCGCGCTGATCACGGCGGGACGCACTGCGCCGCTCGGCCTAGTGGCGCTCGCGGCGGGCCTTGCGCTCGCAACGCTCGCCTGGACGGGTCATGGCGCGATGGATGAAGGCGCGACAGGCTGGGTCCATCTGGTCGCCGACATTCTGCACCTGTTGGCGGCCGGAGCCTGGGTCGGCGCACTGCTCGGGTTGACGCTGCTCGTGATGCGGCCAGCAGTTCGCGTCGATGTCGCGCATCTCAGACTAACCCATCGCGCACTGCACGGCTTCGGTCTGGTCGGCACGGTCGCGGTCGGCACGATAGTTGTGACGGGCCTGGTCAATGGCTGGCTGCTGGTCGGTGCCGGCAATCTACCGAGACTTCTCACCACACTCTACGGCCAGCTCCTCCTCGCCAAGCTGGCATTGTTCGGCACGATGCTGGGGTTGGCCTCCCTCAACCGTTTTCGGCTGACGCCGGCGTTCGAGCGCTCGGTTGCTGTGGGCGATCATCGGGCCGCGCTCGCTGCTCTGCGACGCAGTCTCGCAATCGAGACGAGCTGTGCGGTCACGATCCTGGCGCTGGTTGCCTGGCTGGGGATGCTCGAGCCCCCCGCAACGGCGATGTGAGGAGCGGGCGGTCGATCACCACCCGCCCATCACCGATCAGGCGGCCATCTTCTCGCATGCGTCGGCACATTGCTCACAGGCGGCAACGCAATCTTCCATGCCGTCGAGCCCGCGGCAGCTCTCTGCGCAGGCGCGGCAGATCTGGGCACAGCTGCCGCATACGAGCTTATGCTGGTCGGACCCGCGCGCCATGAACTCGAGCGAGGTGGCGCAAATTTGCGCGCAATCGAGCACGATCTTGATGTGGTCGGGCGCGGCATGTGCGCCGCCCACCTGAAGGCAGTGCTGGGTGGTCATCGACAGGCAGGTGACGTGGCAGTGGTGGCAGGCGTCCATGCAAGCCTGCATCTCGGCGCTCATATGATCGTGCATCGGTGATCTCCGCGTGAGCCCCCGCTCATGAGGGACTACGCGCCCCGTCGCGTTCGCCCTCAAGACGATATCGATGTGGATCGGCGTGGAAAAGGGACCCCGGTAGCGGGGTGATCGGCGTCGAAAAAGGACCCCTCATCCCGGTGGTCTAGGCTGCTCGCTTGGCGGTGTGTCAGGCGGCGAGATCGGGATGCTGGTATT